>CAWBRN010000011.1:0-16902 GCA_963791335.1 uncultured Solirubrobacterales bacterium | reverse complement strand
TCCCGAGCCGATCGCTGCCCGCGAGCTGCTGCCGCGCTGAGCAGCTGATCTGCTTCAATACTCCGTCCGATGCCGAAGATGAAGAGCCATTCCGGCGCCAAGAAGCGCTTCAAGAAGACGTCCACCGGCAAGCTCCGGGGTCGTCACGCGTACTCGAGCCACATCCTCGAGAAGAAGTCGCCGAAGCGCAAGCGCCAGATGGGCCGGCCGGCCGAGATCGCTCCCGCCGACGCCTCGCGCGTCAAGAAGCTGTTGGGCGGTAAGTAGGCATGCCGAGAGCCACGAACGCAGTCGCCCGCCGGCGGCGCCGTAAGAAGACCCTCGCCCAGGCGAAGGGCTACTACGGGCGCAAGCACTCCAGTTACCGCTTCGCCAACGAGCAGGTCATGCGCTCGGGCCAGTACGCCTACCGCGACCGCCGCGTTCGCAAGCGGGAGTTCCGTCGCCTCTGGATCACGCGGATCAACGCCGCGTCGCGCCAGCACGACATGAGCTACTCAGTCTTCATCCACGGCCTCAGCGAGGCCGGCGTCGAGGTCAACCGCAAGATGCTGGCCGACATCGCCGTCAACGATCCGGAAGCGTTCCGCCGATTTGCCGAGGTGGCCCGGGAGGCCGTGGCGTAAGTCACGGTCGCATCGACGTTCTCCCGGGCGGTCCTTGATGGGCCGCCTTTTTTGTTCCCGAGACGATCTGACGACCTGGACGATTCACATGATCACGAGCAACGACAACGAGAGACTGAAGCTGATCCGCAAGCTTCGCGACCGCAAGTGGCGGGAGCGCGAGGGCATGTTCGCGACCGAGGGGGAGGACCTGCTGAAGGCCGCCCTCGACGCGGGCTGGAATCCCGTCGCGGTGCTCGTGGCGCCGGGCGTCGAGTTCGAAGGGGTCGACGGGACCGAGGTCGAGTCCGACCTGCTCGACGGCGTCTCGACGCTCGGTTCGGGGACGCGCGTGATCGCGGTCTGGAGGATCCCCGAGGAGCCGGAGGATTCCGGTCCCGCGGTCTACCTGCACGGGGTCGGCGATCCCGGCAACGTCGGCACGATCGTCCGCACGGCCGCTGCCCTGACAGGCATGCGCGTGATTCTGGGCGCCGGCAGCGCCGATCCGTACTCGCCGAAGGCGGTCCGGGCCAGCATGGGCGCGATCTTCGGAACGCCGCCGGGGCGGGGAAGGGTGGAGGACACGAGCGGTCCGCGGATCGCCCTCGTCGCCCATGGCGGCTCCGACCTCGACGAGGCGATCGCTGCCGTCGACCAGGGTTCAGACGCCGGGCCGACCGTCTGCCTCGGGGCCGAGCGCGAGGGCCTGCCCGCGGTCGTGATCGACGCCTGCGAGGCGACCGCGACGATTCCGCTGCAACCGGGCACCGAATCCCTGAACGTGGCCGCCGCCGCTGCGATCGCCCTGCAGCGGATATCTTCGACCGGATCGCGGGCCGGCGAGCGGACCGGGATATCTGATGCTTGACCGGATAGAGGCGATACGAACGGAAGCGCGCGCGGCGATCGAGTCCGCGCCCGACGCCGCTGCCGTCGAGGACGCCCGGGTCCGCTTCCTCGGCCGCAAGGCGGAGCTGACGACGATCCTGCGCGGCATCGGCGAGCTCCCTCCGGAGCAGCGCGGGCCGGTGGGCAAGACCGGCAACGAGGTCCGCAAGGAGCTCGAGGGGCTCCTCGCCCAGGCCAAGGAGCGCCACGAGCGCACGGAGCTCGATGCCCGTCTGGCCGCCGAGACGATCGACGTGACGCTGCCCGGGACGCCGCCCGTGCGGCTCGGCCACCTCCATCCGCTGACCCGCACGCGGCGCGAGATCGAGGACGTCTTCGTCGGCCTCGGCTACCAGGTGGTCGAGGGTCCCGAGGTCGAGCACGACTACTACAACTTCACCGCACTCAACTACCCGCCGGGGCATCCGGCGCGGATGCTCCAGGACACCTTCTACGTCGATCCCGCCTCGCTCGGGCCGGCGCCCGCGCTCGTCGGCTCCGAAGGTGAGCCGCTGCAGGTACCGCCCGGGCCTCGCGACGTGCTCCTGCGCACGCACACGTCACCGATGCAGATCCGCGGGATGGAGGACAAGGAGGCGCCGATCTTCATCGTCGTCCCCGGCCGCGTCTATAGGCGCGACTCGGATGCGACGCACACGCCGATGTTCCACCAGATCGAGGGCCTCGCCGTGGGCGAGGACATCACGCTCGCCGACCTGCACGGCACGCTGCTCACGTTCGCGCGCGAGATCTTCGGGCCCGACCGCGAGGTCCGGATCCGGCCGCACTTCTTCCCGTTCACCGAGCCGAGCGTCGAGGTCGACGTCTCCTGCTTCCGCTGCGGCGGCACCGGAACGTTCGAGGGCGATCGCTGCAACCTCTGCAAGGGAACGGGCTGGCTCGAGATCCTCGGCGCCGGCATGGTCGATCCGAACGTCTTCGGCTTCGTCGCCGAGCACGGATACGACCCCGAGCGCGTCCAGGGCTTCGCCTTCGGACTCGGCATCGAGCGGGTGGCGATGCTCAAGCACGGCATTCCGGACCTGCGCATGCTCTTCGACAACGACGTCCGCCTTCTGGAGCAGTTCTGATGCGCGTCCCGATCAGCTGGCTCGACACGCTCTGCGACTCCGGCCTCGAACCGGCGAAGCTGGCCGAGCGCCTGTCGATGACGGGCACGGAGGTCGAGCGGATCGCTCAACTGGGCGTCGCCTCGACGGACGGCTTCGTCATCGGGCACGTCGTCTCGGCCGGACCCCATCCAGACGCCGACCGCCTCAAGGTCTGCACCGTGGATACCGGCGACGACGAACCGCGGACGATCGTCTGCGGCGCCCCGAACGTCGACGCCGGCCAGACCGTCGCCGTCGCGCTTCCGGGGTCAGTGATGCCGGACGGCACGAAGCTGAAGAAGGCGAAGCTGCGCGGGGTTGAGTCGGCGGGGATGATCCTGTCGGAGACCGAGATGGAGCTCGGCGAGGAGTCCGACGGCATCGCCGTGCTCGACGTCGAGGCCGCTCCCGGCTCGCCGCTGGCGAACGTCCTCCCGATCTCCGAGACCGTGCTCGAACTCGAGATCACCCCGAATCGCCCCGACTGCCTCGGGGTCTACGGCGTCGCCCGCGAGGTCCATGCCTTCACGGGGGCCGAGCTGGCCTCCGAGCCATGGGAAACCGACGCCGAGCCGGCGGCCCCGAGCGACATCGATGGCGTTTCCGACGTCTCCGAGGTTGCGTCGGTCCGCGTCGACGTCCCGGACCTGTGTCCGCGGTTCACCGCCCGCGCCTTCACCGACGTCGAGATCGGCCCCTCGCCGCTGTGGCTGCGGGCGCGTCTGATCGCGGCCGGCCAGCGGCCGATCAACAACGTCGTCGACATCACCAACTACGTGATGCTGCTGACCGGGCAGCCGCTCCACGCCTTCGACCTCGACGAGGTCCCCGGCGGCGAGATCATCGTCCGGGCCGCCACCGAGGGCGAGCGGATGACGACGCTCGACGACGTCGAACGGGCGCTGGATTCCGAGACCGTCGTCGTTTGCGACCGGAACCAGCCGACGTCGATCGCCGGGATCATGGGCGGCCAGGTCTCCGAGGTCTCCGACTCGACGACGCGCGTGCTGCTCGAGGTCGCGAACTGGAACGGGACCAACATCCTGCGCACCTCCAACCTCCTCGGCCTCCGCTCGGAGGCCTCGACGCGGTTCGAGAAGCAGCTCCATCCGGACCTGACGATGCGCGCCCAGCGCGTGGCATCCCGACTGATGATCGAACTCTGTGGCGCTCGTCTGGTCCCGGGAACGATCGACGTCGACGCGCGGGATCAGGGGATGGCGCCGTTCGACCTCTCGATGCGGACGAGCAAGAGCGACGCCCTGCTCGGCATGCCGATCGCCGAGGAGCAGGCACGGGACTATCTCGACCGGCTCGGCTTCGACGTGCATCCGGCCAAGTCAGGTGCAGACGCGGGCGAGATCGTCGTCACCGTGCCGCCCGACCGCCACTTCGACATCACCCGGGAGGTCGACCTGATCGAGGAGGTCGCGCGGATCCACGGGCTGGACGAGCACCTGCCGGCGACGCTGCCGGGTCGCGGGGGCGCGATGGGCACTGTGGGCATTGTGGGGCGCCTCGAGCGCCATCAGCAACTGCTGCGCCGCCTCGAAGATCTGCTTCGCGACGCCGGCCTCGACGAGGTGGTCGCGTGGAGCTTCGTCGATCCCACTCGCGGTGGAGTCGCCGGCCTCGACCACACCGAGCCCGTCCGCGTCCACAACCCCTTGTCGGTCGAACAGTCGGTCATGCGCACGGACCTGATCGGCGGCCTGCTCGACGTCGCCGCCCACAACCTCGCCCGCGGGGCCGACCGCCTCGCCGCGTTCGAGTCGGGCCGCGTCTACCTGCCGCAGGCGCCGCCGGCAGAGGGTGGCGCGCTTGGTGGGCGCTTCCGGGGCGTGCGGCCTTCGCCGATCGCGGAGCCGCACCGGCTTGCCGCCGTCCTGATCGGGCCGCTGGCCGCAGCCGACTGGCGGGGCGAGCCGAAGCCCGCCGACTTCTACGACGCCAAGGGCCTGTTGGAACTCCTGTGCGACGCCCTCGGCGTCGCGATCGAGTTCGAGCCCGGCAGCCGGCAGTACCTGCATCCGGCGCGCGCCGCAAACGTGAGCATCGCCGGCGCCGAGGCCGGCTGGGTCGGCGAGCTTCATCCCTCGATCCTCGCCGGGCTCGACGCCCGCAGCGGAGTCGCCTTCGAGGTCGGCATCGGACCGATGCTCGACGCCGCCGTCGCCGGCCGCGAGCTCTACGAGGACGTCACGAGCCATCCGGCGATCGCCGAGGACATCGCGGTGACGGCCGACCGGGAGGTTCCCGCTCAGCGGATCCGCGAGACCATCGTCGAGTCCGGGGGCAGACTGCTTCGGTCGGTAACCGTGTTCGACGTCTACGAGGGCGAGCAGGTCCCGGAGGGGAAGCGGAGCCTCGCGCTGCGGCTCGAGTTCCAGGCTCCCGACAGGACGCTGACCGACGCCGAGGTCGCCGAGGTCCGCTCCGAGGTCGTGGCCGCGCTCGCCTCGATCGGGGCCGAGCTCCGTGGATGAGTCCGCCCAGCCGCTCGCCGGCGAGCCCGCGGCGCGGGTGCTGGTCGCCGGCGCTTCCGGCTTCGCCGGCGCCCTGGCGGCCGAGCTCGTCTGGAACCACCCCGGACTCGAGCTGCGGCAGGCGACCTCTCGGTCCGACGCGGGCAGCCGGATCAGCGATCTCTATCCCCGCTACCGGGCGTCGACGGTCCTCACGGAGCTCGACATCGACGCGGTCGAGGACTGCGACGCCGCGATCGTCGCCTACCCGCACCGGGCGTCCGCGCCGGTCGTCGCCGCCCTGCGATCGCTCGGCCTGCCGGTCGTCGACCTGTCCGCCGATTTCCGTCTCCGTGATCCCTACGTCTACGAGCAGTGGTACGGGGAGCTGGTCGCTCCCGAGTTGCTCGGCGACGCCGTCTACGGGCTGACCGAGCTCTATCGCGACCAGATCCGCGAGGCCGAACTGGTCGCCAATCCCGGCTGCTACCCCACGGCCACCGTGCTGACGCTGGCGCCGCTGGCGGAGGCGGGGCTGATCGAGGACGTCGTCGTCGACGCCAAGTCGGGCGTCTCCGGGGCCGGGCGGGGCGGAGGCGACCGGCTCAGCTTCGCCAACCTGACCGAGAACGCCAGCCCCTATGGGGTCGGCGCCCATCGCCACGAGCCCGAGGTCGCCCAGGAGCTCACCGTGCTGGCCTCCACCGCCGACCGCGAGGGGCCGAGCCTGACCTTCGTTCCCCATCTCCTGCCGCTCGACCAAGGCGAGCTCGTCAGCTGTTACGTCAGGCCGACCCGCGACGTCGGCATGGACGAGATCGCCGACCTGTACCGGGCCCGGTACGAGGACGAGGCTTTCGTCGAGGTCGTCGACACGCCCCCCGGTGTCCGCGACGTCCGCGATTCCAACCTCTGCCGGATCCACGTCGCAAAGGACGGCGGCGGCAGGATCCTCGCCTTCGGGGCGATCGACAATCTCTGGAAGGGCGCCGCCGGCCAGGCGATCCAGAACCTCAACCTGATGCTCGGGATCGACGAAGGGGCCGGACTCCGGTGAGCGAGGGGGAAGATCATTCGAGCTTCTTTCGGTCCCGCTGGGTCACCCCGCCGGCCGGGACGACCGAGCTCGCGAGCACCGACCTGGCGCCCGGCTTCCGGGCCGCGGGTGCCGCCTGCGGCCTGAAGGAGAGCGGCGGCACCGACGTCGGCATCGTCACGTGCGACTCCCCGGACGTGACCTCGGCTCTCCTGCTGACGAGGAACGCAGCGGCGGCGGCACCGATCCGGGTCTGCAGAGATCGCTGCGACCAGGACGCGATCAGGGCGGTCGTCGTCAACTCGGGCAACGCCAACGCAGCGACGGGCGAGCAGGGCTACGCCGATGCGGTCGGGATGCAGGAGCGGTGCGCCGCCGCCCTCGGCATCGACGGGTCGGCCGTGGCGGTAGCCGAGACCGGCACGATCGGAGTTCCGCTCGACACCGGCAAGGTGCTCGCGGGTATCAACGACGCCGCAAACGCCCTCAGTGATCTAGGCGGCCAGGACTTCTCGGAGGCGATCATGACCACCGACCGGGGGCCGAAGCGCTGTTGCGTGCGGATCGGGGGCGTAACCCTCTCAGCCCAGGCCAAGGGCGCCGGGATGATCGAACCCGGCTTCGCGACGATGCTCTGCTTCGTACAGACGGACGCCGTCGTCCCGGATGCGATGTCGGCGCTGCGGCCCGCGGTCGACGACTCCTTCGAGCGGATCACCGTCGACGGTCAGATGAGCACCAACGACACGGTCCTCCTGCAGGCGAGCGGTGTCAGCGGGCTGGAGCTTCCGACGGGACTGCTCGACGCGGTCCTCCTTCAGTTGGCGCTGGAGATCGTCGCCGACGGCGAGGGCGCGACCAGGGTCGGGCGGATCGAGGTCCTGGGCGCGGCCGAACCTGCCGAGGCTGAACTTGCCGCCCGCGCGATCGCGAACTCCCCGCTCGTCAAGACTGCGCTCTACGGACGCGACCCGAACTGGGGCCGCATCGCCCAGGCGGCCGGACAGGCCCTGGCGGGGTCCGAGCTCGAGGAGCTGGGGGCCGATCACATCGAGGCAGCGGAGGTCGGGAGCGAGCTGGCCGAGGTCGAGCTCTCCGTCGATCTTGCGGCGGGGCGTCGCGATGGCCCATGTCTTCTTCAGCGACCTGACCCACGAATACATCAAGATCAACGCGGAGTACACGACATGAGCGACAGGAGCACGGCGGAGGAACGGGCCAGCCAGGCGGCGGGCAGCGTCGAGACGCTGTTCGAGGCACTTCCGTACATCAGGGAGTTCCACGGCCGCACGGTCGTGATCAAGTACGGCGGCTCGGCGATGAGCGATCCCGCGGTCCGCGACGAGTTCGCGCGCGACGTCGTGCTGCTGAAGTACGTGGGCCTGAACCCGGTGATCGTCCACGGCGGCGGGCCCGAGATCAGCGGCTACATGGAGCGGCTCGGCCTCGAGGTCAAGTTCGTCGACGGCCTGCGCGTCTCCGATGCCGAGACGGTCGAGATCGCCAAGATGGTCCTGCTCGGCAAGGTCAACGTCGATCTGGTCCAGCGCCTCAATCGGCAGGGCCAGCCGGCCGTCGGGCTCTCCGGCGAGGACGGGACGATGTTCGAGATCGCCCCCGTCGCCAAGGCTTCCGAGGTCGGCTTCGTCGGCGAGATCGAGAGCGTCGACGTCGACGTCCTCAATCACATCGCCACCGACTTCATCCCGGTGATCGCGGGCGCCGGGTCGGACCGGGAGGGCAACTCCTACAACGTCAACGCCGATTCCGCGGCCGGCAAGGTCGCCGCGGCCCTCCACGCCTACAAGGCGATCTTTCTCACCGACGTCGAGGGCTGGCGCGAGGATCCGGACGACCCCGAGTCGCTGATCTCCCTCGCCACCGTCGGCGAGGTCGAGGCCGCCCTGCCGGCGATGAGCGGCGGGATGAGGCCGAAGCTGGCCGCCTGCGTCGAAGCCATATCCGGCGGCGTTCAGTCGGCGCACATCCTCGACGGCCGCCGGCCGCACAGCCTCCTGCTGGAGCTCTTCACCGACGCCGGCATCGGCACGAAGGTGACGCCGTGAGTGCGGGCGTCGACGAGCTGCGGGAGATCGAGTCCCGGTACGCGATGCCGACGTACCCGCGATCTCGGCGTCGAGTTCGTTCGTGGGGAAGGGGTCAAGCTCTGGGATGTCGACGGCCGGGAGTACATCGACCTGTTCAGCGGCCTGTCCGTCCACAACGCCGGCAACTGCAACCCGGCGATCGTCGCCGCCATCGCCGATCAGGCGGCGACCCTGGGCGGAACGTCGAACCTCTTCTACTCCGAGCCGGCGATGGAGCTCACCCGGCGACTCGTCGAGTCCTCGCTCGGCGGGCGCGCCTTCCTCTGCAACTCCGGCGCCGAGGCCAACGAGTGCGCGATCAAGCTGGTCCGCCGCCATGCGCACGGGCGCGGCATCGACCGGCCCGAGATCGTCGTCCTCGATTTCGCCTTCCACGGCCGCACGATGGCCGCGCTCGCCGCTACCCCACGCCTGGCGCGAGAGGATCTGTTCGGGCCCCTGCCCGAGGGCTTCGTCGCTGTTCCCCGGGACGACCCCGAGGCGCTCCGGGCGGCAGTAGGCCCCGCGACGGCGGCCGTGATGTTGGAGCCGATCCAGGGCGAGTCGGGGATCCACCCGATCGACGACGCCGTCCTCGTCGCCGCGCGAGAGGCATGCGACGCGGCCGGTGCGCTGCTCGTCTTCGACGAGATCCAGACCGGCATGGGGCGGACCGGGACCCTCTGGGCTCACCAGTCGGGCCCCGTAACGCCCGATGTGATGACGAGCGCGAAGGCGCTCGGCGGCGGCCTCCCGGTCGGCGCCTGCGTGATCGCACCCGTCGTCGGCGAGGGGCTCACCCTCGGCGAACACGGCTCGACCTTCGCCGGCGGCCCGATCTGCGCTCGCGCGGCGCTCGCAGCGCTCGACATCCTCTCCGCGCCCGAACTGCTGAACGACGTCGTCATGCGCGAGGCCCAGATACGCGAGGCATTCGCAGGCGAACGGGCAGTCGCCGCCGTCCGCGGCCGCGGGTTGATGATCGGCCTCGAGATGGCGCCGGGCATCGACTCACGTGAGGTCTTCGGGGCGGCGCTCGAGGCGGGGGTCGTCGTCAACGCCCCGAACCCCGAGACGATCCGGCTCCTGCCGCCGCTGACGATCACCGCCGATCAGCTGGCCGAGGGCATCGAGAGCGCTGCGGACGGCTCTGACCGCCGCGGGATAGGACGGGTCGGTGGCCCGGATCCTGCAGGTGTTCAGGCCCCGGACCGGCGGCACGTTCAGCCACGTCGGCGTCCTCGCCCGGGAGATGCAGGCGCGAGGCCACGAGGTCGCGGTCTGCGGCCCGCCTGGCGACGGACCCGACCTCGGGGTGCGGTTCATACCCGCCGACATCCCGCGCGACATCGACCCTCGCGGCTTGGTCCGCGCCTTCCGCGGCGTGCGTGATCTGGGCCGGGCCTATCGGGCTTTCCGTCCCGACCTGATCCACGCTCACGGCGCCCAGGCAGGCGTCACGGCCCGCCTGGCACGGGGCGCGCTGCCCGGAGCACCCTTGATTCACACACCGCATCGCTACGCGTTCGACGACGGGCGCGGCCGCAACGCGTCGGGTCTGGCCTACGAGGGCATCGAGCGGGCGTTGATGCCGCTCGCGACCCGCGTGCTCTGCGTCTGCGAGGCCGAGGCCCGCATCGCCGAGCGTATCGGCGCCCGCGACAAGGCCCGAGTCGTGCACAACGGCATCGATCCGATGCCGGCCGCACCCGGGCCTCCGCCCGAGAATCTGCGCGAGTTCGCCGCGGGTGGGCCGCTGATCGTCGCGGTCTCGGAGCTGTTCGCCCGCAAGGGCGTCGAGGTCCTGATCGAGGCGATGCCCAGCGTTCTCGCCGTCCACCCGGACGCCCGCCTGATCGTCGCCGGCGACGGCCCGGACGAGGAGGCGGTTCAGGCGGCCCACCGGCGCTCGCCCGCCGCCGATCGGATTCTGCTCACCGGACACGTGGACGGCGTTGGGAGCCTTCTCGCCGCCGCCGACGTCTTCGTCAACCCTGCTTTGGCGGAGGCATTCCCCTACGCGGTGCTGGAGGCGATGTCGGCCGGATGCCCTTGCGTAGTGACCGACGCCGGGGGGACCGCGGAGGCGGTCGTCGACGGCGAGTCGGGGATCGTCGTGCCGACTCACGACGCGAATGCGCTGTCGGAGGGCATCGGATCGCTCCTGGCGGAGCCCGAGCGAGCCGCCGCTCTCGGTGCCGCGGCACGCGATCGGGTTTCGACGCTCTTCACCCGCGAGCGCATGGTCGTGGGGACGGCGGCCGTCTACGCAGATGTCGGCATCGCTTGACACAGGCGCCGACCTCGCGCTTAGACTGGCCGCATGAATGAAGATCCGACGAGAGTGATGGGTCCTGGTGACGGCGGACGCGGCGGTCGCGGAGGCGGCGGCCATGGCGGCGGCGGTGGACGCGGCCAAGGAGGCGGTCGCGGGCAGGGAGGCGGTCGCGGCCAGGGCGGAGACGGCGGTCGTCGACAGGACCGCTACGACGATCAGGGCGGCATGAGCGGCGGGCAGAAGGCGATGATCGGTCTCGTCGCCGCGGTCGTGATCGGCCTCGTGATCGCCGTGATCGCGCTCGCCAGCGGCGGCGACGACAGCACCGCGAGCTCGACGACTTCGACGACGACAACGGCGCCGACTTCGAGCACCACGACATCGGCGACGACGAGTACGACCACGACTCCGACCAGCTCGACCACGACCACGTCGACCACCGAGCCGACGAAGACCACCACGAGCACCGGATCGCTGAGTACCTCCACCGACTCCGGCGGCGTCACGCCCTAGCCGACGACGACGAAGCCCATCGGCTTGATCCCGTTCCCGGCGAGGAGTTCACCGAGCTGGTTGAGCCTGCTGAGCCGCGTCGTGCCGGGGCGGACGACGAGCAGGACGTCGTCGGCGTTGCGGGCGAGCGGCGGCCCGTCGACGACGTCGGTGAGCGGCGGGCTGTCGATGATCACGTAGTCCGCCAGCTTGCGCGCGTCCTCGAGCATCTCGCTCGCGGCCGGGAGCGAGAAGAGCTCGCTGATCCATCCTCCCTCGGTCTCGGCCAGGAGAAGCTTCAGGTTGGGGAGGCCGAGGCTGTCGCCGGAGATCAGCGCGTCCTCGATCGAGACGCTCTCGATCAGCACCCCGACGACGCCGCGCTTGGGCACGACCCCGAGCGAGCGGCTGATCGCCGGACGGTGAAGGTTGGCCTCGATCAGGATCACCCGGCGGCCGGTCTCCGAAAGCGAGGCCGCGAGGTTGATCGCCGTGGTCGTCTTGCCCTCCGACGGCGAGGAGCCGGTGACGAGCAGGACCTCGCCGCCGGGTCGCCGGCTCGATGCGGACACGGTTCCTCGCAGAGTGCGGTACGCCTCGGCGGTGGCGGGGGAGATGAGCCGCGGGCTCAGCGGCATGTCGGACGATCCGCGTGCCTCGCGAGGCACGCGGCCGATGATCGGGATCCGGAAGTGGTGGCGGAGCTGCTCCTCGCGCCGGAGCCGCGGGTCGAGCGCCTGGAAGGCGAAGGCGGCCGTGACCCCGAGTACCAGACCGGCCAGGATTCCCGCCGCGGCCTCGTAGGTCTTGGTCGCGAGCGCGACGCATACGATCGCGGCCGCCGTCGCCAACACAGTGATCGCGAGGATCAGCCAGGTCCGCTCCCGCAATGTCGTGACGCGGCTGCGCAGGCCTTCCCGTTCGTCGGACGGGACCAGCCAATCGCTGCCCGCCCTCGGAGGGTTGCTTTCCTCAGCTGCCATGGGCCGCGGATTGTTTCAGCGTGCCTGCGGCCGCTCCGCCGCTCTGGCGAGCGGCGAACGGGTACTTGCTTGCACGATTCAGGTTCTGGAGGAGGCGCCCGAAGGCATCAGCGGAACGACCGCTTAAGAGCGACCGCATAACCTTGCGTACAAAGGTAGACGTGAACCCGGGAAGCGACCTCACAGACAACGACGCTCAGGCGCTTGCCGACCTGCTCTCGAGCCGGGTCGACACGCTGGCCGCCTCCGCACGAGACGCCGTAGCGGCGATCGAGGCGGACCAGACCGGGCACCGGGACCGCTCGGAGATGGCCGACGAGTTGATTAATTCCGTGACGGCGCGAATCGGCGAGATCGCCGCCGACTGCGACGACCTGAACAGGATCCTCGCCGGCTTCCGCTCGTTGATGGCGGCGACCCCGGCCGCGGCCGCGGCAGCTCCGAATCCGCCCCCGCCCGTCCACGCCCCTTCCCCACCGGTCAGGATCGCGCCCGGCGTCACCCAGTACTCGGGAACCGCGCCGTCGAGCCCGTCGCTCCGCGAATCGAAGTGGGCGACCCCGCTCCCGCGGAAGCGCCGGAAGCCGCTGAGGAGGCGGGAGCGCCAGAAGCACCCGTGGAACCTCCAAGAGTCTCCGAGGGAGTGCGCCTTCTCGCGACGCAGATGTCGGTCGCCGGCAGCAGCGTCGCCGAGATCGCTCGCCGGCTGCGCGATGAGTTCGGGGTCGAGAATTCCGAGGTGCTCGTGCGGGAGCTCTTCGGCGAGCCGGGGCCCGCATGAAGTCGCTGGTCACCGGCGGGGCCGGGTTCATCGGCTCGCACCTCGTCGACGCGCTGCTGGAGCGTGGTGACTCCGTCCTCGTCGTCGACGATCTCTCGACCGGTTCGGAGGCCAACCTCTCGGGAGCCGTCGATCAAGGCGCCGAGCTGCGGGTCGCCGACGTCGCCGATCCAGATGCCGTCGGAGACCTGGTCGCGGGCTACGGTCCGGATTCGATCTTCCACCTCGCGGCGCAGGCGGACGTCCGCAGGGCCATCGCCGAGCCTGCGTTCGACGCCCGGGTGAACGTCGCTCGGCACCATCAACATGCTCGAGGGCGCCCGGCTGGCGGGTGCCTCCTTCGTCTTCGCGGCAACCGGCGGCGCCGTCTACGGGGAGGGGGAGGGTAGGAGCCTCCCGTTCGGCGAGGACGCCCAGGCCGAGCCGGAGACGGCCTACGGTGTGAGCAAGCTCTCGGGCGAGCATTACGTCGACATGTATCGGCGGCTGCACGGCGTCCCGGCCGTGGCCCTGCGCTTCGGCAACGTCTACGGCCCGCGCCAGGACCCACACGGCGAGGCCGGCGTCGTCGCGATCCTCTGCGGTCGCCTTCTCAGCGGGGATGCTCCGACCGTGTTCGGGGACGGCAAGCAGACCCGCGACTACGTGTTCGTCAAGGACACCGTCCAGGCAATGCTCGCCGCGGCCGACCATCTCGGTCGCAAGCGCACCGAGCTGACCGGTCCGTTCAACATCGGAACCGGCATCGAGACCGCGGTTCTCGATCTCGTCGAGGATCTCGCCCTGATCTCGGGCCGGGACTTCACGCCCGAATTCGCGGCCGCGCGGACCGGCGAGGTGCAACGGGTCGCCCTGGATCCGGCCCTCGCACAGGTCATGCTCGGCTGGTCGCCGGGGACAAGCCTCGGTGACGGACTCAGGGACACGCTCGACTCGGTGCGCCAAGGCTCAGTTGGACAGTGAGATGTCCTTCAGCTCGGCCGTGACCACGTAGCGCTGAGCGGCGCTGTAGAGGGGATGACATGCCGTCAGGACGACGCGCTCGACCCCGGTGTTTTCGACGACGCTGACGTCCGAGGGGTCGACGATGTCCGTCTTGGCGACCTCGTAGGTGAACTTGCCGTAGGGCATCTCGAGCTCGACCTCGTCACCCGTCTTGATCTCGGCGATATCTCTGAACGGCGCCAGGTAGGTGGTCCGATGGCCGGCGATCGCGACGGTCTTGCCCTGTCCCGGCAGCGCCGACGTGGGGTAGTGGCCCGGCCCCTTCTGGAGATCGGCGGTATCCGTACCTTGGATGACGACGAAGTCGATGCCGACGCTCGGGACCCTGATCTTGCCGATGCCCTGTCCCTCGCTGATCTGCTTCGCGTAGATCGTCGCCAGCTCGTCGGCCCGCTTGACCTCGTCCTTCGTCGGCCCGAGCGTCTTGACCTCCGGATTGGCGAGGAACGTCTGCGCCTGGTTCTCGAGCTGATCCTGAGCGGCGGCCTGCTGGAAGTGGCCGTAGATCGCCGACAACGGCTCCTTCCAGGCGAGCGTCAGCCCGGCGTCGGCGAGGATCACGATGCCGGCCGTGATCAATGCCACGGAGAGGATGTGCAGGATGCGCCTCATCGGTTGGCCACGCCAGGATCATTGCGAATGGATGCGACGCCTGCTGCAAGCGGGCATCGACCGGTCGTGAAACACTGCCGCGTCCGTGAGCGACTCGAGGACACATGTGCCGATCGCCTCCTACCAGGCGGATCCCGAGAACGTCGGCCGCGTTCTGCTGCTCTACTCGGGTGGCCTCGACACGAGCGTGATGCTGCACTGGATCCAGGAGCAGTACGGAGCCGAGATCGTGACGCTGACCGTCGAGCTCGGGCAGCCCGGCGAGAACTGGGATGCGGTCACCGGCAAGGCAAAGGATCTCGGAGCGCTCGAGACCCTGGTCGTCGACGCGCGCGAGCAGTTCGCGAACGAGTTCGTCCTGCCGGCCATCAGGGCGAACGCCCTTTACGGAGGCGGGTATCCGCTCTTCACCGCTCTGGCCCGGCCCCTGATCGCCAGACTGGCCGTCGAAGCGGCGAGGGAGCACGGGTGCGACACGATCGCGCACGGCTGCACCGGCAAGGGCAACGATCAAGTCAGGATCGACTCGACGATCGCGACGCTCGGCCCCGAGCTTCGCGTCCTCGCTCCGGTGCGGGAATGGCGGATGGGCCGCGAGGAGGAGATCGCCTACGCTCGCGAGCACCGGATTCCGGTGACGGGAGGTACGGAGAAGCCGCCATACTCGATCGACGACAACCTCTGGGGCCGATCCTCCGAGGGCGGCGCGATCGAGGATCTCGAGCAACCGACACCCGACGACGTCTTCAATCTCGTCACCCGGCCTGAGGATGCGCCCGACGATCCCGAGTTGGTCAAGATCGGCTTCGAGGCAGGGCGACCCGTCTCCGTCAACGGCGAGACCCTCGGGCTGGTCGACCTGATCGACCGGGTCTCCGAGTTCGGCTGCCGGCACGGGATCGGCATCGTCGACCACCTCGAGGACCGGATCGTCGGGCTCAAGGTCCGCGATCTCTACGAGGTGCCCGCCGCGACGATCATCCTCGCCGCGCACGCGGATCTCGAGAAGCTCGTCTCGACGATCCACCAGAACAACTTCAAGTCGACCCTGGACCGGCACTGGGCGTACCTCTGTTACGCCGGGCTCTGGCAGGAGCCGCTGCGGAGCGACCTCGACGCCTACATGGAGTCGGCGAACGAATTCGTGACCGGCGAGATCACCGTCAGGCTCTTCAAGGGCCTCGCGTCGGTCGTCGCCCGGAATTCCCCCTATGCGCTCTACGACAAGTCGCTGGCGAGCTTCGGCGCGTCGGGCGGGGAATTCAGCCAACAGGCCAGTCCCGGGTTCATCGAGCTCTTCTCGCTGCAGACGCGGATGGCCCATCGGATTCGCAATCGAGATCAGGGGTAACCTCGAAGCGATGAAGCTCTTCTACGAAATCATCGGACGGCTCGTTGTCGCCTTCGTTCGCCGCAAGTTCGGCAAACAGCTCGGGGTTGCAGGTGGAGTGGCCCTCGTCGCCGCGATAGCCGGCGGCGCTGTCGCCGCCTACCTGCTGGCGTCGAAGGACGTCGAAGAGGGCTGACGGAAGGCGGTGGGCGGCTAGGCCGGGCCGCCGAGAACCCGATCGACGATCGGGTCGGGATTCGCAACCCCGTAGTGCCGCCTGAGGGCGCTGCCGATCGCCTCGCGATCCTCGCCGGCGATCGCCAGTCGGGTCGCGTGGAGAAGGGCTTCCTGGGAGACCTCGGGCGCCGGCTCCGGGACCGGGGGCGCCGGGGGTGCAGCGGTTACCGGCGGCGGCGGGGGAGAGGGCAGGTCGCCGACCAGATCGGTGTAGCCGCCCCTGTCGACGATGGCGCCGGCGCCGGGCGGTGGCGCTTCGATGGGCTCGCCGAAGGGCAGTGAGGGGCCGGGCGGCTCCGAGCTCGGGAAGGCGTCGGTCATCGC
Source organism: uncultured Solirubrobacterales bacterium (assembly GCA_963791335.1). Taxonomy (GTDB): domain Bacteria; phylum Actinomycetota; class Thermoleophilia; order Solirubrobacterales; family 70-9; genus RHKX01. The sequence goes on along the minus strand of CAWBRN010000011.1, from coordinate 664 downwards.
CGGTTGCTCGAGCTTGTCGGTGACGGAGTTGATCGCATCCTCGAGAGCTCGGACCATCTGTTCTGAGTGGTCGCGAACGTTGGCGGCGTGCCGGACGAGATCGTCGGTCAGCTCGGAGATCAATCCGACCCGCTCGGCGGTCAGCCGGTCGGCCTTGCGCTGGGCCTCCGCCAGGTGGCGCCGGGCCTGCTCCTCGGCGTCGTAGCGGATGGCCTCGGCGGCGCGCTCAGCGGCGTCGATGACCGTCTGCAGCTGCTCGGTCATCTGATGCATCGTCGCCTGGACGTTCGGCGATGGTACGTGCGCCGAGCTGGAGGTCCAGCGCATCGGTGCGCCCGGCCCTGCCGGTTCCTGCGGGTTGTAATCGCTCAAAGCCGTCTCCTCAGTCTCGTCGCGGCGATTCTAGAGCGGTCGCGAACCGGCGTCGCTTTCGCCGCCGCCGGTGGTCTCGATCCTGAAGGTGACCTCGCGGGTCTCGGCAAGTTTGATCTCGACCGTGCGCCGGATTCCGGACGGCCAGGGGGGGATGCTGAAGTCGGCGTTGCGCGCGATCTCGGCCAGCCGCATGCTCGTGACCGCCATCGCCTCGGCCATCGCCGCGTGGGCGGATTCGATCTGCGCCTGCTGGCTTTCGATCTGGAGGCGCAACTGCGTCAGCCGTTCG
>CAWBRN010000010.1:0-16347 GCA_963791335.1 uncultured Solirubrobacterales bacterium | reverse complement strand
GTACGTCGTGATCAAGAACTCCGACTTCTACAACAACGGCGCCGGCATCGTGCCGAACACGCTCGACTCGGAGCCGTTCGAGCCAGCCGAGCTGGGAACCATCCAGAACAACAACATCTTCTGGAACAACTTCAACTACTACCTCCCGAACTCGGGCGTCGAGACCGTCTCCAACGGCCTCGGCATGCTCGGCGCACTCGACGCTCCAGTACCCGACCGGGATTGGTGTCGCGCTCTTCGGTGCCGACGGCTGGATCGTCAAGAACAACAACATCTTCGGCAACTTCAAATGGGGAGTGGCCGAGTTCTCCGACCCGTTCAACACCGGCGACGACGCGATCAGCCAGAACAACCAGGTCATCAACAACACGATGGGTCGCGGCGGCGCCGACGCCAACGGCGCGCAGCCGTTCGATGCCGGCACCGGCACCGGCGACTTCTGGGTCGACGGCTCCGGGGGAGCCGAACTGCTTCTCGGGCAACACGACCAGCACCAAGGTGCCGACGACGAACGCCAGTGCGACGCTCGATCAGCTGTACCCGGAATGCCCGGGCACAGCGGGTACGCCGAACCCCGGAGCCACCGGGACCAGCAGCGGCAACGGCAGCATGGTCGGTCAGTTGATCGCCTATGTGACGGCCGATCCGCCGGAGAACCAGCAATGCACGTGGACGCAGCATGCGCATCCTCAGTTCGAGGACTTCGAGGCCGTCAACGTCACTCCCGGACCCGGACTGCCCATGATGCGCCGCGCTCTCGGAACAACAGCAGCAGTAGTCGCTCTGGCGGCGATGGCGGTGCCCGCGTTGGGCACCGCGTCGTCGGCAAGCACCGCGGCCAAGGGGAAGAAGCCCACGGTCAAGGTCATCGACGACTACTACTCACCGCAGAAGATGACCATCAAGAAGAACGCGGTGGTCAAGTTCAAGTGGGACGGCGGCAACGCCAACTCTCACAACGTGACCTTCGTCAAGGGTCCCAAGGGCGTGAAGAAGTCGAAGAAGCCGTGTCCCGGCGGCAACGTCACGAAGTGCAACGTCTCGGGCACCGGCTCGATCGGCGTCAACTTCGAGCCGAAGTTCAACAAGCCCGGCCAGTACGAGTTCCATTGCACGATCCACCCGACCGTCATGGACATCCACATCAAGGTCAAGAACTAGAAGGCCGCCGATGAGCCTCCCTCCGATCGGTCGGCGAGCCCTACTCGCCGACGCGGCGGGGGGCCTACTCCTCTGCACGCTCGCCGGCAAGCAGTTCGACCTCAGTAAGCCGGCGGACATCGAGAAGATGGCGTCGGAGATCCCGGTGCCGCCGAAGGTCGCCGCCGCGAAGCAGAACCCCGTCGGCCAGACCGTTCTGGCCAAGGCCAATTCGGGGCCCGAGTACTGGATCCAGGCGGAGACCGTGAAGTGGAACATCGTGCCGACGGGGCGTGATCAAATGATGGGCAAGCAGGTCACGGGCAAGACCAAGTTCACGGCCTATGCCTATCGCGCCTACTCGCCGAACTTCGCCGCCGCACTCGGTCCGGCGTCCATCCCCGGGCCGCTGATCGAGGCCAATGTCGGCGAGACGATCACCGTTCATTTCCGCAACCAGCTCGACACGCAGGTGACGGTTCACCCGCACGGCGTCCAATATTCCAACGACATGGACGGCGCCTACAAGGGCAAGTACACCGATCCCGGCGGCTTCGTCCAGAAAGGCGACGAGGTCACCTACATCTGGGAGGCGATCCCCGAGAGCGAGGGTGCGTGGTTCTACCACGACCACGGCCCGAACGACCCCCTGCCGCTTTACAAGGGCCTGCTGGGGCCGATGATCATTCGCGATCCAAACAAGCCGCAGCCCGACAAGGAGTTCTTCTCGGCGTTTCACTCCTTCCAGCCGGCGGCGACCGGCATCGATCGGCCCTTCTACTGCCTCAACGGCCTGTCCTATGCCGGCAACACGCCGACGCTGCGGGCCAACGTCGGCGACGACGTCGCCTTCCACGTCTACGCACTCGACGACAACTTCCACACGTTCCACCTTCACGGCCACCGCTGGCCGGACGAGAGCGGCAAGATCGTCGACAACGTGACGCTGGGACCCGCGGACGTGACCACCGCCCGGTTCACCGAGGACAATCCCGGCCGCTGGTTCTACCACTGCCACGTGTTCACCCATCTGCATCAGGGAATGAACGGTTGGTACATCGTCGAGTAGCGCGGATCACCGCGCTCGCCCTTCTGCTCGCCTGCGCGGCGCTGTTGCTGCCGCAGCTCGCCGACGCCTCGAACCGGCGCCTGTCGATCAGCAACTACCAGTGGTCCGATCCTGACGTCAACCTGGACCTCGGCGAGCACGTGACGTGGTACTGGACGGGTCCGGACACGATGCATTCGGTCACGGGCAAGACCGCCAACGCGGTCCAGTGGGACTCCGATCCCGGGAACCTTCCCCAGCACAACATCGGCGACGAGTACCAGGTGACCTTCGACCAACCCGGCATCTACCACTTCCAGTGCAAGATCCATTCTCTGGTCGGCGGCACCGTGGTCGTCTCGAACAACCCGGGCGATCCGACATCCGAACCGGACCCGATTCCGAAGAGCAACGTCGACCTGACGAAGCCCGTGATGCGAGACGTCCGCCTGACCGCATTCAGGGTGGGACAGCGTGGTCCGGGCCCGTTGACCTACTCGATCGCCGAGGACGGCAAGCTCGATGCCGAGTACTACCGCTATGACCGTAACCACAAGCTGAAGTTCGCGGGCTATGCGACCTACAAGTCCCATGTCGGCTTCAATCGAGCACGGATCGGGGCCCGAAAGCCCCATTTCAAGCCGATTTCAGGCCACTACATGGTGGAGTTGCGGGTCACGGACGAGTCGAACAACACGTCCAAGGTCAAGAAGCGCAAGTTCCACCTCTGGTAGGCGGGTTCCTTGCATCCGGGCCGAAAGTGATCGGCCCGGCCCTCCCCGTCGTTAGGATTCACGTATGCCGAACATTGGCCCACTCGAAGTAGCGATCGTCGCGATCATCGCGCTGATCATCTTCGGCCCCAAGCGGTTGCCGGAGCTCGGCAAGTCGCTCGGTGACGGAATGCGCGAGTTCAAGGCCTCGATCAGCGGCGAGAACGATGATGACGACGACGAGGATGACGACGACGAGCTCCCGGCTCAGATCGAGGACGGAGTCGCCGAAGAGGATCCCGACGACGCCGTCGTAGCCGATGAGACCGAGGACCAGCCCGAGCCGAAGTCCGATCAAGCGGCCGAAACCGCCGAGCGCACGACCTCCTGAGCGCCGCGTGGCGTTCGCCCCCCCGGCCTCCGGATAGATCGTGGCGCGCGTCAAGGCAGCGAACTTCGAAGACCGCCTGACGCTCGTCGAACACCTCGACGAGCTGCGCAGCCGGCTGATCTTCTGTGCGGTGGCCCTCGTGGTCGTCACGATCGTCTGCTTCGTCTTCAACCACACGCTGCTCGACATCGCCAACGGGCCGCTTCCCGACGACGTCGAGCCGCTCACGTTCTCCCCCTCGGAGCCGTTCCTGACGACCCTGACGCTGACGTTCTACAGCGCGATCCTGATCACGCTGCCGATCCTGATCTATCAGGCATACGCGTTCATCCTGCCGGCGCTGACACCGCGCGAGAAGAAGGTGACGCTGCCGATCCTGCTGATGATCCCGATCCTCTTCATCCTCGGGGTCGTCTTCGCCTACTTCGTCGTCGTCCCGGCCGCCATCAAGTTCCTCCTCAACTTCAACGACGACCAGTTCAACATCCAGATCAGGGCGCGCGAGTACTACAGCTTCTTCTCGCTCTCCCTGCTCTCCGTCGGCATCCTCTTCCAGATCCCGATCGGCATCCTCGCGGTCACCAGGCTCGGCATCGTCACGCCGGAACAGCTGGCGGCCGAACCGCCGCTACGCGATCCTGATCATCGCCGTCCTCGCGATGCTGCTCCCCGGCACCGATCCGATCACGATGCTGCTCTCGATGCTGCCCCTGATCCTCCTCTTCGAGTTCAGCCTGATCCTCGCCCGATTCCTCGGCAGATCGACGCCCGAGGAGATCGCGGACAAGCTCGATGGAGCTGACCCGCCTGAAGAATCGACAAGCTAGGCTCTCGGCATGCTCTTCGAACTCGGCGGCAAGCGGAAACGCCTGATCCAGGTCATTTACGTGCTCCTGGCCGGGTCTGATGTTCATCGCCCTGGTCGGGTTCGGCATCGGCGGAGCGACGAGCGGCGGCATCTTCGACGCGCTCGGCATCGGCGGCGGCAGCTCCGGCTCCGATCCCCAGTACAGCCAGCAGATCGACAACGCAAACGAGGCGCTCCAGCAGGACCCCAAGGACGAGAAGGCCCTGCTGAAGCTCGCCCGTTACAACTTCCTCGAGGGCCAGGCGGCGCTGCAGACCGACGACCAGGGCCGGGTCACCCTCAGCCAGGACAGCCTCGACAGCTACCGCGCTGCGACCGACGCCTGGGAGCGGTATCTGAAGACCGATCCGAAGAAACCCAACGATGACGTCGCCGGGTTGATGATCAAGGTCTACTCGACGTCGGCGGGCACCGATCCCGCGAGCCTCGAATCCGACGTCAACGGCGCCTACGAGTCGGCGAAGGTCGTCGCGCAAGCCCGGCCGAGCCTCGGCGCCTACACCGATCTCGCGACTTGGGCTTACCTCTCCGGCAACACCGAGGCGGGTGACCAGGCGAAGGCAGAAGGCGCTCAAGGAGGCGCCGGACTCGACGACCAAGAAGCAGATCGAGACGCAGCTGAAGCAGGCCCAGCAACAGCGCCAACTGGTCGTCAAGGCGCTGAAGAAGAGCGCTCCGGATCAGAGCCAACTCCAGGATCCGCTCTCCGGCCTCAGCGGCGGCACCTCGGGCGCGCTTCCCGGCGCGACGCCCTAGTCGGGAGGGCGACCGCGGGGGCTCACCCGCCTCGCCGCTCTCGCTACCATCACCGATCCCGGGCGATTAGCTCAGTTGGTAGAGCAGGAGACTCTTAATCTCAAGGTCGAAGGTTCGAGCCCTTCATCGCCCACTCAGCCGCGGACGAAACCCTCGCGCCAGGACGCGATCGAGGGGCTCCAGCCGAGCTCCGCTCTCGCCTTCGCGTTGGAGGCTCCCCGCAGCTCGGTCATGAACGCCACGCCGTAGGGGCCGACCACGGGCCGCGCGAGGGCGGCCGGCATCGAGCGGGGCGGCTTGCCTCCGCGAGCTCGCGCCAGAACCGGCAACCACTCCGAGACCTTTGCCGGCTCGTCGTCGGCGACGTTGAAGATTCCCGTCGCCCCGCTGTCGAGCGCGGCCACGACTGCGCTGCCGGCGTCGTCGGTGTGGACGAAGCTGAACGTCGACTCCCGCCCCCGCTGCGAAGGATCGGCAGCTTTCGCTTCGCCGCCGAGTCGGCCATGGATCCCCCGGGCGCGTACGCCGTGCCGGGTCCATAGAGGTGCCCGAAGCGGAGGACGGCGCCGCCCGGAAGGGCGAGTGTCTGCCGCTCGAGCTCGGCCAGCGATGGGACGACCGGTTCCATCACCGGGTCGGTCCAGAGCGGATCGTCCTCGGTCGCGAGCCCGGGTGCCGGTCGGTAGACGAAGCAGATGCTCTGGGAGATCAGGCGAGCTCCGCCGGCGGCCTCGGCGGCCGCGGCGAGGTTGGCGGTCCCCTCCGTCCGCAGCCTGTTCGTCAGCTCGAAGTCCCGGGCGACCCGTCGCGGGTTGATCTCGGCCGGAATCGCCGTCGCCAGGTGGACGATCGCCTCCGGCCGCCAGCTGGAAGCGAAGCTCAGCAGGGCATCGCGGTCGAAGAGGTCGATCGGGACGAGGTCGTCGCGGTCCCCGGGCGTGCGGCGGGCCAGGCCGACGATGTCGTGGCCCGCCGCCGCTGAGGGCGGGCATCGTGGACCGGCCGAGGACGCCGGTGGCTCCGGCGACTGCTACCCGCACGCGGCCTCCCGAGGCGCCACCGCGGCGGTCAGACCTTGGTGCTGGATCCGGACATCTGGTAGCTCACGTACCAGGCGACGTGCCGCGCGACGTTGACACCCATCATGGCCGGGGTCAGAGCGGGTCCGAGCAGACGCTTCATTAAGGGAAAGTTTAACGTCAGCCGCCCCGTCAATGTCCGATCGACGCCAGCGCCGCGCCTAGACTGGCCGCATGAGGATCGGAATCGTCGGGCTTGGATACGTCGGGCTGCCGCTGGCCGTGGCCTTCGGGCAGGCGGGCCATGAAGTCGCGGGCTTCGACACCTCGGAAGCTCGCGTCGCGCGGCTCTCGCGCGGCGAGAGCGACATCGAGGACGTTCCCTCCGCCGACCTCGCCGCCCTCGGCGAGCGCTTCACGGCGTCGACCGACCCGGCCGTCCTCGGGCCCTGCGACGCGATCCTGATCTGCGTGCCGACCCCGCTCGTCGCCGAGCGCGAGCCCGACATGACCTACATCCGCGCCTCGGCCGCGACCATCGCCGGGGTCCTCCGCGAGGGTCAGACGGTCGTCCTCGAGTCGACCACCTATCCGGGCACGACCCGCGAGGAGCTGCTGCCGCAACTGGAGAGCACCGGCCTGCGGGTCGGCGAGGGGTTCTTCCTGGCCTATTCGCCGGAGCGGATCGACCCGGGCCGCAGCAACCACACGATCGCCGGGACGCCGAAGGTCGTCGGCGGGATGACGCCGGCCTGCCTCGAGCGCACCATCGCCGTCTACGAGGAGATCTGCGACGAGGTCGTTCCCGTCTCCTCACCCGAGGCGGCGGAGCTCTCGAAGCTGCTCGAGAACATCTTCCGCTCGGTCAACATCGCGCTCGTCAACGAGCTCGCGCAGCTCACCGACCGCCTCGACATCGACATCTGGGAGGTCATCGACGCGTCGGCGACGAAACCGTTCGGCTTCATGCGATTCGAGCCGGGGCCGGGGATGGGCGGCCACTGCCTGCCGGTCGACCCGTTCTACCTCGCCTTCAAGGCCCGCGAGCACAACTTCGCCACCGAGTTCGTCGAGCTGGCGGGGAAGATCAACCAGTCCCATCCGCTGTTCTGCGTCAGCAAGATCCAGCGCGCGCTCAACGATCACGAGAAGTCGGTCAAGGGCTCGCGGATCCTGGTGGTGGGCGTCGCCTACAAGTCCGGTGTGGCCGACCTGCGCGAGGCGCCGGCGCTGAAGATCATCGCCGCGCTGCGCGAGCTCGGGGCCGAGGTCGAATACCACGATCCGCACGTGCCGGCGCTTCCCGATCAGGGCCTCGAGTCGGTGGAGCTCGACCCCGCCGCGGCCGCCGCCGACGCGGTGGCGATCGTCACCGCCCACGACGGGGTCGACTATGCGGGACTGGTCGCGCGCGCCCCGCTGGTCGTCGATTTCCGCGGCGTCACGAGGTCTCTCGGCGCCGACAACGTCGTCCTGCTCTGATCGTGGCAACCGTGGCCGCACTGCTTTCCCGCCGCCCTCGACGCCGCAATTCGCAGCTCCGCGTCCTCGAGGGGCGGCTCACGAAGGGCCTGGCGATCACGGCGTTCGCCGCATCGGGAGCGGTCATCGTCGGTGAGGTCGCCCGCCGGTTCCGCGGCCGGCTCGCGGAGCGCCACCCCGAGGAGGAGCACCTGCTCCGGCCGGAGTCCACGGTGGAGGCCCTTCAGGTGGCCGGACAGGCGTCCCAGGACACGCTGCTGGTCGCCGTCGCCGGCTACAACGCCGCGTCTCGCCGCGAGACCGCCATGTTCAACCTGTTCGCGGGGTTCGTCGGCGCGTCGCTCTTCGTCCGCGTCTCGACGCTCGGGATCCGCGAAGGATGGTGGCCGGGGAACGTCAACCTCGGCGGTCGCCACATCCACCACTTCGTCCCCGGCATCCTGATCGCCTTCGTCACCGGAGCCGTCGGTCTCGTCACCGAGAGCCGCAGCGTCGAGACGGCGCTCGCGGTGCCGTTCGGGGTCGGCATCGGCCTGACGGTGGACGAGGCCGCGCTCCTGCTCGACCTCGAGGACGTCTACTGGAGTCGCGAGGGGCTGGTCAGCATCCAGCTCTCGCTCGGCGTCGCGTCGTTCCTGGCGGCGGCCGTGCTCGGAATGCGGATGCTGCAGCGCGGCGAGGTTCGCGCCGAGGATCAGGGCCGGATCCCGGCCGTCTGAGTCAGGCGACCCGGTACCGCAGGTACAGCTCGCCGTCGTGCTCGAGCAGCCAGACGAGCTCGAGGTCGCGCTCCCTGGCGCCCAGCCCGTTGAAGATCTCGGGCCCCTGGCCGCCGACCAGCTTCGGGGCGCGGGTGACGAAGAGCTCGTCGACGAGGCCGGCGGTGACCAGCTCGGCGTGCAGGGTCGGCCCGCCCTCGCAGAGCACGGCTCGGACGCCGCGCTCGGCACGCAGATGGCGCATCACCTCGACGACGTCCACCTTGCCCTCGTGGCGGACGACGCCGACGCTCGTCGCCGTCTCGGGCGGGTCGGCATCGCTCGCGGTGAAGATCAGCACCTCTCCGGCTCCGGCCGTGAACAACGGCGCGTCCCAGGGCAGCTCGAGCCCGCCGGCGAGGATCACGACGAGCGGGTCGGGGGAGAGGCCGTTCGACTCGCGCAGCTCCCGTTTGGCCGGGTCGCCGACGACCCGCCCGTAGTTCTCGGCGCGCATCGTCCCGCTCCCGATCATCACCGCGTCGGCCCTCGTCCTCAGACCGACGAGCATCGCCGTGTCGGTGTCCGAGCCGATCTTGCCGGAGCGGCCGTCGATCGTCGCCTTGCCGTCGACGGTCAGGGCGAAGTTCGTGAAGACGCACGGGCGATCGTCCGGCGGCGACTCGAACGGCGAGAACGCGGCCAGCTGGTCGAGAACCGTGGTCTCGGCCGGATCGGGAAACAGCCTGCGGAGGGGCATTGCCTCCACGACCCTATCCCCCCGGGTCGCTCAGCAGCCGAGCTTCTTGGCCGCGTCGCGGAGGTTCTTGACCTCCACGGTCGGCTTCTTCTGGCTGCTGTCGAGCTTCTCGCCGCGGCGGTTGATCCAGATGACCGGTACGCGCATCTTGATCAGCGGTTCGACGTCGGTGTAGTGGCCTGAAGTGATGTGGACCCAGCCCTTCTTCTTGCCGATCCGGCGCGCGCACTCCTTGAAGTGGGCCGGTTCCGGCTTGTAGCTGCGGACCTGCTGGGCGGTGACGACGAGGTCGAGCTCGGTGCGCAGGTGGCGGCGCGAGATGCCGAGCAGCTTGTCGTCGATGTTGGAGACGATTCCGATGTTGTACTTCTGGCGGAGCCGATCCATGGCCGCGTTCGACTCGCGGAACGGCTGCCAATCGCCGATCGAATCCGGCAGGAACTGGGCCCGCGAGGGCTCGAGTCTCCAGCCGACCTCGCCCGCTGCCTTGACGGCGGCGCGGCGCAGGACCTCGGCGTACAGCTCGTAGGAGCCGGCCATGACCTCGTACTGAACCTCGTAGAAGCGCATCAGCAGCGCCTTGACGTCCAGCGTCAGTCCGTCCTCGGTGGCCTCCCGCTTGAAGGCGTCCGTGATCCCCTTGTCCCAATCGATCAGGGTCCCGTAGCAATCTACGGTGACCCATTCGATCTCGCTGCGCTTGGGGAGGGGCATGACGGCGCGGGATTATGGCAGCCCGCGCCGTCCGGCCTCTCCCGACCCCCCTGGCAGGGTCAGCTGGCGAGTGCCAGCGACTCCTCGTTCTTGAGCAGCATGGCGACGAAATCGCCGATCTGGGTGTTGCCGGCCTGCGCGGCGCGAAGCGGCTGCTCGGGGTGCACGGTGTAGCTGTTACGCCGGCCCTCGCGCTTGCGGCTGAGGTAGCCCTCGTCAACCAGTTCGGTGACGATCCGCTGTGCGGCGCGCTCCGTGATGTCGAGCGTCGAAGCGATGTCCCTGAGGCGCACCGTCGGATCCTGCGTAATAACCATCATCACGCGTGCATGGTTTGTGATGAATGTCCAGGTACTCATGTAATTCCTTTCTTCGATTGTCCCGTCTGAGACGAGGATTACCCCGATCTGGCGTCCGTAATCAGACGAATCTTCGAAAAGGCGAAATGCGGTGTAGGGTTCCCGGCCGCCGCCCAACCAGGCCCTACGGCGCGCACCCTCCGATGGATCTACTCGAATTTCAAGGCAAGCAACTCTTCGCCAAGGCGGGCGTCGCCGTCCCCGAGGGCGAACCCGCTGCAGACGTCGACTCGGCGGTGGCCGCGGCCGACCGCATCGGCTATCCCTGCGTGATCAAGGCCCAGGTCCTGATCGGCGGTCGTGGCAAGGCCGGCGGGATCAAGGTCGCCAAGGATCAGGACGAAGCCCGGACACATGCCGATGCCATCCTCGGGATGGACATCGTCGGCCCGCACGGCGAGGGACCCTTCACGGTTCATCAGGTCTGGGTCGAGCAGGCATCGGAGATCGACGCCGAGTACTACGCCTCGATAATCCTCGACCGCTCGGCCAAGATGCCGCTGGTGATCCTCTCCCGGATGGGCGGGATGGACGTCGAGGCGATCGCCGAGAGCGATCCCGACGCCCTCGTCCGCCTCCACGTCGACCCGTTGGTCGGCCTGACCAACGACGACGCGGCCTCGCTGGCCGTCGACGCCGGAATCGACGAGGACGTCGTCGACGGAGTCGCCGAGAACCTGGTCAAGCTCTACGGAGCCTTCAACGACTTCGACGCGACGCTGATCGAGGTCAACCCGCTGATCGTCACCTCCGCACGCAGGGTCGTCGCCCTCGACGCCAAGGTCACGATCGACGGCTCCGCCCTCTACCGCCACGAGGAACTGGCCGCGCAGGAGGATCCCCCCGAGGATCCCCAGGAGCGGATGGCCAAGGAGAAGGGCCTCACCTACGTCAAGCTCGACGGCAACGTCGGCATCCTCGGTAACGGCGCCGGCCTCTGCATGTCGACGCTCGACGTCGTCGCCAACGCCGGCGGCAAGCCCGCGAACTTCCTCGACGCCGGCGGCGGCTCGAAGGCCGACGCGATCGTCGACGCACTCGAGGTCATCACCTCCGACGAGAAGGTCGACGCGGTGCTGTTCAACATCTTCGGCGGGATCACCCGCTGCGACGAGGTCGCCAGGGGCATCATCGAGGCCTACTCGCGCGTCGACATGGACGTGCCGCTGGTCGTCCGTCTCGACGGCACCAACTCCGAGGAGGGCCTGAAGCTGCTCGCCGAGGCGAACCTCGAAGGCCTTCACAACGCGGAAACGATGCTCGGCGCCGCCGAGCAGGTCGTCGCACTGGCGAAGGCGGGATCCGATGAGCATCATCGTCGGCAACGACACGAAGCTCGTCGTCTCCGGCCTGACGGGCCGCGAGGGTTCCTTCCACGGGCTTCGCAACCAGGCCTACGGAACCGATCTCGTCGCCGGGGTGACGCCCAAGAAGGGCGGCCAGGAGGTCGAGGGCGTGCCGATCTTCGACACGGTCAAGGAGGCCGTCGACGAGGCGGGCGCGAACACTTCCATGGTCTTCGTCCCCGCCCGGTTCGCCGCCGCATCGATCAACGAGGCCATCGACGCCGGCATCGAGACCGTCATCGCCATCACCGAGGGAATCCCGGTCCACGACATGCTTCCGACCTACTGGAAGGCCAAGGAGGCCGGAGTCCGGATGATCGGCCCGAACTGCCCGGGCGCGCTCTCGCCCGGCAAGGCCAACGTCGGGATCATCCCCGCGCAGTTCTTCTCCCAGGGCTCGATCGGCGTCGTCTCCAAGTCGGGAACGCTGACCTACCAGATCGGCAACGAGCTCAAGCAGGCCGGCCTCGGCAACTCCTCGATCGTCGGGATCGGCGGCGACCCGATCGTCGGCTCCGACTTCATCGACATCCTCGAGCTCTACGAGAACGACGACGAGACCGAGCTGATCGTCCTCGTCGGCGAGATCGGCGGCGACGCCGAGGAGCGCGCCGCCGACTACATCGCCGAGCACGTGACCAAGCCGGTCGTCGCATACATCGCCGGGTTCACGGCTCCTCCCGGCAAGCAGATGGGCCACGCCGGGGCGATCATCTCGGGCTCCTCCGGCACCGCCGAGGCGAAGAAGAAGGCCTTCGAGGCCAAGGGCGTCCAGGTCGGTCGCAGCCCGAGCGAGGCGGCGGCAATCGCCGCCTCCATCGTCAACTCCTAGCTCCCGCCCTCCGCGCGTCTAAGCCCGCTCGTAGACCAGGGTGAGGACGCCATCGCCCCCCACCGGGTTGCTCGCCGCGAGCTTCCAGGTCGTCTTGTCGCTGAACTCGCCGAACAGCCTGTCGCCGGTGCCGAGCACGACCGGGAAGACCATCAGGCGCAGCTCGTCGACGAGGTCGTGCTCGAGCAGGTCCTGAGCCAGCCGGCGGCTGCCGGAGACGAGGATGTTCCCGTCGATCTCCTCCTTCAGCTTCGCGACCTGGCCGGGGACGTCACCGCTGCCGTCGATCACCGTGCAGTTGCTCCACTCGGGGTCGGTCAGGGTCGCTGAGACCACGTACTTCGGCATGGAGTTGAAGCGAACGGCGAACTCCTTCATTTCGCCTTCCCACTCCTCCTCGTACTTGGGCCAGGCGCCGGCGAAGCTCTCGTAGGTGACCCGGCCGATCAGCTGGGCCTTGGCGTCGAAGATCTCCTCCGCCTTGAACCTGCCGCCGTCCTCACCGCGGTCGAAGTCGAAGGTCCAACCCTCGTACTTGAACTCCTCGCCACCCGGCGCCTGCATCACCCCGTCCATCGAGACGAACTCGGTTACGACGATCCTTCCCATCTTCTCCTCCTTCGGTTGTGGTTACGGATTCTGAGACCGCTCGGGGCCCCGGAACTCATCGCCGAGGCTCCGGCCCCACCCGCCTATACTCGCCCATCGATGCCCGACACCATCTCCTTCGCCCGCGGCGCTCCCAGCGCCGACCTGCTGCCCGTCGACCTCGTCAAGCTGGCGGCTGAGACGGCCCTGACCGAGGACGCCACCCGCGCGCTCTCCTACGGCACCGGAATCGGCCATCCGGGGCTCTGCGAGTGGATAGGCAACCGCCACGGCGGCATCGACGCGAGCCGGGTGATGGTGACCAACGGCTCTCTCGAAGCGGGTTGGATGTTGTTCAGCGCTCTGCTCGAGCCGGGCGACGAGGTCGTCGTCGAGCAGCCGTCGTACGACCGCACGCTGCTGATGCTGGAGAAGCTCGGCGTCGACCGGATCGGCGTTCCGCTCGAGTCCGACGGGATCGAGGTCCACGGGATCGAGCAGGCACTCGCCGACGGCCACAAGCCGAAGCTCGTACACATCATTCCCAACTTCCACAACCCGGCCGGCTGCACCCTCTCGGAGGAGAAGCGCCGCCGCCTGGTCGAGCTCTCGGCCGAGCACGGCTTCTGGATCTTCGAGGACGACCCCTACCGTGAGGTCCGGTTCGGCGGCGAGCCGCTGCCGACCATGCTCGACCTCGCCGAGGGAACCGACGCCAAGGTCGTCCACGCCTCCTCGTTCTCCAAGACGGTCGGCCCGGGCGTCCGCGTCGGCTACCTGATCGGGCCCGAGGACGAGATCAAGGCTCTGGCCAAGAGCGCGGGGGAGACCTACATCTCGCCGAACATGCTCGCCGAGTCGATCGTCCACGAGCTCTGCCGCTCGGGCGGTCTCGACCGCAACATCGGCTTCGTCAACTCAGCGCTCGCCGAACGGCGCGACGCCGTCGTGCTCGAGCTCGGCAAGCAGATCCCGGAGGCGAAGTTCGTCGTCCCCGGCGGCGGCTACTTCCTCTGGCTCGACCTCGACGAGGGCACCGACACCCGCGAGATGCTCGCCCCCGCCAAGGAGGAGGGCGTCGCGTTCGTCGCCGGCCCCGACTTCATGCTCGAAGGCGGCGAGAACAGCATGCGCCTCTCCTTCGCCCCGGTCCCCCCGGGCGACGTCGAGGAGGGCATCGCCCGCCTGGCAAGGGCGCTGGCTGCCGTTCGGTAGGGGTTGGCGGTGGGCGTGGCCTGCCGAGGGACTGCGCGCGCCGAGGGACTCGGCGAAAGTTGGTTTGGGCTGCGAGGGGAAGGATTCGGGGCGCTCGCCCACCGTTCACCCGCCTGCCGAGGGAGCCTCAAGGTCCGCCGCAAACGAAAGTTTCGGCAATCCGCCAATGGATCTGCAACATCCGCCCCACCAGCCGCCTGACGCCCCTGCCGAGCGGTAACACCGCGCAGGCCGAGCAGAGCGGACGGCGAAGCCGGAGCATCTCGCTCGGAGTTGTCTCGTTCACCGAAATTTCTCCCGTTCTTCGTAATTCGTTAGCACCTGCTTACGGGATGGTGCTATTGTCGACCTTTCTAGTGAACAAAGGTCGTCGACGGAGGATGCCATGCCAATCAGTTTCTACGAGGGGATCCCAGCGGATCAACGCGCCGAGGTGACGCGGCGCAACATGGAGCGCCGCTTCTACGCCCTCGCGGCCGCCGTCCGGGACCACGAGGCCGCCGCGCGCCGGTCGACGCCGGCCAGCGGCCCGCGCGACGAGCGCCTCTACAGGCGACTTCGCCAGATCTGCGGCGAACCGGCAACCGAAGAGCAGCGGATCGCGTAGTCGTCAACAAGCTTGGTGCTACGGCACCGAGGCCCACGCCGGTGCACTCTCCTCAACCGGCGTGAGAAAAACAACCTGCCCCACAGGAAGTCCCGAGCCCGCACCGTTCCTGCGGGCTCGGGTTTTTCTAGATCACTCCGACAGGATCCTCCGCTTCGCGTCCGCGTCCTGCTCGGCCTGCGCGGCGTTACCGCTCGGCAGGGGCGTCAGTCTGCTGGTGGCTCGGGCTAGCGCCCGTATTTGTCTCTGGAGAGGACGAGCTGCTGGGGGAGCGCGGCGCGCGGGGGCGGGGCCGGGTCGGCCACGACCGAGACGGTTTCGGCGACGCTGTGGGAGACGGCGTGATCGCCGTCGGCGGAGGTGATGACGACCTCCTCGTCGTCGCTGCTCTTGACCGTTGCCTCCATGCCCGGCTCGAACCGGGCGGCGCGGAGGTAGTGGAGAAGCTCTTCGGCCTCGTTCTCGAAGCGGAGGATGCGCACCTTGGCGCCGACCTCGCAGTCGGCGAGCAGCGAACCGCGAATCCGGTCCTCGAGCACGATCGGGTGACCGTGCGGGCAGGTCTTGGCGTCGCCGATCGCCGCGAGCATGCGCTCCTCGAGCTTCGGCGACATCGCGTGCTCCATCCGCTCGGCCTCCTCGTGGACCTCGTCCCAGGGGATCCCGAGGACGTCGGTGAGGAAACGCTCGATGAGCCGGTGCCGCGTGACGATGGCCTCGGCGTGCGCCCGCCCCTCGTCGGTGAACTTGAGGGACTTGTCGGGTTCGCGGGCGATATATCCGTCGTCGACGAGCCGGCCGATCATCTCGTGAACCGTCGGCGGCGACAGCTGCATGGCGCGGGCGACGTTGGCGCCGGTCATCGGCAACTCGGCCTCCTGCAGCCAGAAGAGGGACTGGAGGTACTCCTCCTCAGCGTCCGTGGCGTGCGTACTGCTCATCCGCTCAGAGAGTAATCCACGGCCGCATCCGGGCGGCGCTAGGGTGGCGTCGAAGCGTCAAGAAACTGTCAGGAGTCCAACATGATCAACCCCTTCACGCACCGCAAGATCCTCAAGAAGGGAAAGCCCGGAACCGGCACGATCGTTGCGATGTCCGCGCTGGACCCGAGCGCCTCCTCCCAGAACGTCGCGATGACCCTGCAGATCCAGGTCGAAGGCCTTTCGCCCTATGAGGTCGAGGACCAGTGGATGGTTTCGCGCAAGAGCACGCTCGGCTTCGGCATGGCCCTGCCCGTCAAGGTCGACATGGACAACCCTCAGAAGGTCGCCATCGACTGGGACGGCGCCCGCGATCAGAACGACGCCGCGACGGCCGCTCGCCGCGCCGCGCTCGCCGCGCAGGGGCCGGTCGGCGGAGCCGGCGCCGCGCCGATCGTCGATCCACTCGGCGGCGACTCGGTCTTCGGTGGCTCGTTCACGCAGCCGACCGCGATGCCGGGGGCCGAGCCCGCGGTCGACCTCCGCAACGATCCCGAGCTGCGGGGCAAGATCGAGAAGGTGATCGGACGTGAGCTGACGCCCGGGACCACCGAGCGCCTCGATTTCGCCTCCGACCCGGCGATGGGAGCCCAGGTGATGGCGGTCATCGCTCAGCACCAGGCGGAGCTGCAGATGCGAGCGATGAACCCCTCGGCATCCGCGCCGGCTCCCGCGGCCGACTCCTCGGACGACGTCGTCTCCCAGATCGAGCGGCTCGATGCCCTGCGGCAGAGCGGTGCGCTCAGCCAGGAGGAGTTCGACGAGCAGAAGAAGAAACTACTGGGATAACTAACCGAGAGAATGCTCCGGCTTCGCGTCCGCTCTGCTCGG
>CAWBRN010000009.1:165000-239621 GCA_963791335.1 uncultured Solirubrobacterales bacterium | reverse complement strand
GTGGTTCTCGCGCCCGACGCCGGAGGACTTGTAGCCGCCGAAGGAGGCGCCCGCCGGATAGAGGTGGTAGCAGTTCGTCCACACACGGCCGGCCTTGATGCCCCGGCCCATCCGGAACGCCTTGCTCATGTCACGCGTCCACACGCCGGCGCCGAGACCGTACATCGTGTCGTTCGCGATCTCGAGCGCTTCCGCCTCGTCGCGGAACGTCGTCACCGCGAGCACGGGACCGAAGATCTCCTCCTGGAAGATCCGCATGTCGTTCGTGCCCTTGAAGACGGTCGGCTGGAAGTAGAAGCCCTCTTCGAGGTCGCCGCCGAGGTGACTTCGCTCGCCTCCGATCAGCAGCTCTGCACCTTCCTGCTTGCCGATCTCGACATAGCTCTCGATCTTCTCGAGCTGCGCCTTCGAGACCTGCGGGCCGATCTGCGTCTCCGGGTCGAGTGGGTGGCCCTGACGGATCGCAGCGATCCGCTCGAGCGCCCGCTCCATGAAGGCGTCGTAGATCGACTCCTGGATCAGCGCCCGCGACGGCGCGGTGCAGACCTCACCCTTGTTGAAGGCGTAGAGCACGAGCCCTTCGATCGCCTTGTCGAGGAACTCGTCGTCCTCGGCCATCACGTCGGCGAAGAAGATGTTCGGCGACTTGCCGCCGAGCTCGGTCGTCGACGGGATGATGTTCTGGGCGGCGTACTGCATGATCAGCCGCCCGGTCACCGTCTCGCCCGTGAAGGCGATCTTGGAGATCCGCTTGCTGGTCGCGAGTGCCTTGCCGATCTCCGCACCGGGGCCGTTGACGACGTTGATCACGCCCGGAGGCAGAACGCCCTCGAGCACTTCCATCAGCTTGAGGATCGACCATGGCGTCGGGCTCGCGGGCTTGAGCACGACCGTGTTGCCGGCCGCAAGCGCCGGCGCGAGCTTCCAGGCTGCCATCAGCAGCGGGAAGTTGAACGGGATGATCTGGCCGACGACACCGAGTGGCTCCCGGAAGTGGTAGGCCATCGTGTCCCGGTCGATCTCGGAGATCGAGCCCTCCTCGGCACGGATCACCGAGGCGAAGTAGCGGAAGTGGTCGACCGCGAGCGGAAGGTCGGCCGCGAGGGTTTCCCGCACCGGCTTGCCGTTCTCCCAGCTCTCCGCAATCGCCAGCATCTCGAGGTTCTCCTCGATCGCGTCCGCGACCCTGTTCAGGACCCGCGAGCGCTCGGTCGCCGAGGTCTCGCCCCAGGCACCCTTCGCGGCGTGCGCTGCGTCGAGCGCGAGCTCGACATCCTCGGGTGTCGAACGTGGAACCTCCGTGAACGGCTCGCCCGTCGCGGGCGTCACGTTCACGGTGTACTTGCCCTCCACCGGTGCGACCCAATGACCGCCGATGAAGTTCTCGTAGCGCGCTTTGAGCTCGACGGGACTGCCTTCCTGTCCCGGAGCAGAGAAGGTCAGAACCCTCTCGATCGTAGCCATGATGCTCCTTCCGTCCTGCGATACAGCGCGGAAACCGGCTGTTCTGCAACGATCGCACCCGCCTCGAGCCGGGGCATCGGACGTCGCACGGATTCGAGCTGTGGGAAGCCCGCAGCCAGGGTCGCGCGCGCATCACCATGAGACCGTTCGGGTGGCCAGTTGTGGACGGCCCGGCAGCGCTCGGCGGTGGCGAGCGATTGACACAGGACTGCAAGCCGCGTACCGATGTGCGGATGCACCTCCTCTTCCTCGACGAGTCGGGCCAGCTCTCCGAGCGGAAGTTCTTCGCGCTCGGCGGCGTCGCGCTGCGCGACTCCGACTGGCACGCGCTGCGCGACCTCTGGCAGGAGACGCTCGTCGCGCACGGTTGGCCGGTCGACAAGGAGGTCAAGTGGCACGGCATCCGCACCGGCGAGGTGCCGCCCGCGCTCGCCGACGCGATCGTCGCCGCACTCGGTCGCTCCCCGCTTCGTTGCTACGTGACGCTGCTCGACATCGAGCTCGGTCTTGCCGACGCGCCGGAGTTCTTCGGCAGCGACGAGGACACCTACGCCACCGGGCTGATGTTCCTCGCCGAGCGCTTCCAGATGCTGCTCGAGCAGGAGGACGACGTCGGGATGATCGTGGTCGACAGCCGCTTCCGCGAGGACGACGCGCGGCTGCGCCGCTTCTTCGCCGACCTCACCCAGGACGGCAGCCCGTACTCGAAGCTCGACCGGATCGTCGAGGGGCTCTTCCTCGGGCCGAGCCACTACTCGATCGGGCTGCAGTGCGCGGATCTCGTGTGCGCGATCACTGCGGCTGCCGAGCGCGGCAACGGCCAGGCGCGGGGGTATCTGAAGGTGCTGATGCCGCGGTTCGCGACGCATCCTGCGACCGGTGCTCTTGACGGGGTCGGGATCAAGCGATTCCCGGAGCAGGCGCAACGGCCTCGGGCCGAGACGCGGTTGTTCTCGTGAGAGATGAGCCGGCGTCGATAGCCTCTGCGGCCTCGCTGTGAAGACATTCTTGAACATCCTCTGGCTCGTGCTCGCCGGTCTCTGGCTCGCCGATCGCCTACACGATCGCGGCGATTCTGCTCGCGATCACGATCATCGGATTGCCGTTCGCGAAGCAGTCGCTGAAGCTCGGTCGGTACGCCCTCTGGCCGTTCGGACGTGCTCTCGTGCAAAGCCCCGGCCGTCACAAGGGCCTGAGCGTCGTCGGCAATGTGCTCTGGTTCGTTCTCGCGGGCTGGTGGCTCGCACTCGGGCATCTCCTGACAGGGATCGCTCTGTGCATCACGATCATCGGGATCCCGCTCGGGATCGCGGACATCAAGATGGCCGGCGCCGCCCTCGTCCCGTTCGGCCGCCAGATCGTGCGAGCGAACGAACTGAACGCCGGCATGGTCGCGGCTTCGTCGACGGTCACCTTCCCCGACTGAATCGTGCTCCGCGGACTCGACGCCCAGCGGGTTCTCGCGTCAAGCATCCAGCGGGTCACGACGTCGACCCGACCGAGAGGCGGTGGCATCATGATCGCCATGGCTCGGATCGCACCTCTGGACAAAGACAGCGCACCAGCCGCGTCTCTGGAGCTCGCATCCGCGCACGAGGTGTCGGGCGCCAAGATGACCAACATGAAGTGGACGCTGGCGCACGCTCCTGCGGCTCTGCGTGCACTGCTCGAGTGGTACCCGTTGCACGAGCAGGTCGTGCCGTTTCTCGGTGATCGGCGCGCGACCCTCTTCTGTCACGCGATCTCGACCGAGTCGGACTGCCTCATCTGCTCGACGTTCTTTCGCCGGATCCTGATCGATGCGGGCGAGGATCCCGACGCGCTCGGCCTGGACGAGGAAGACGAGCTTGTCGTCGCCTTCGGGATGCGCCTTGCTCACGATCCTCACGCAGTGGACGACGAGCTCTACGCACGCCTGGCAGACCGCTACACGGACGAGCAGATCGTCGTCCTGACGGCGTTTGGCGCGATCATGATCGCGACGAACGTGTTCAACGACGCACTCCAGGTGCCGTTGGATTCCCACCTCGAGCAGTACCGCGCCCCGATGAGCGATCGGCCCGCAGCGCTCGTCACGGGCGCCGCCCACGGACAGGGCTACGCCACGAGCCTCGCCCTCGCCAACGCGGGCTACGACATCATCGCGCTCGACGTCGCCGCGCCTCTCGCGTACCCGGGGTACGCGATGGGAACGAGCGGGGAGCTCGAGGCATTACGCGCCAAATGCGAGGAGATCGGCGCCGCCTGCCTGACTGCGGTCGCCGACGTGCGTGACGACGCAGCCGTATCGGCAGCCGTCGACGCAGCGGTCGCGACGTTCGGCCGGATCGACGTGCTCTTCAACAACGCCGGCATCTGTGCCTACGGTCTCGCCCATGAGCTCACGGAGACCGAGTGGGACACGATGCTCGACATCAACCTGAAAGGCCCGTGGATCGTGGCCCGGCGCGTGATTCCGCACATGATCGCGGCCGGACGAGGCGTGATCGTGAACAACTCGTCGGTGGCCGGCCTGCGCGGAATGGGCCGGCTGTCGCACTACGCGGCGAGCAAGTGGGGCCTGACCGGGTTGACGAAGTCGTGGGCGATCGAGCTCGCCCCACACGGCATTCGCGTCGTCGCCATCCACCCGACCGGTGTCGATACGCCACTGAATGACGGCATCGCGGCGCTCGAGGGATCGACGCCACTCGAGATCGCAGAGCGGTCGGCGGGCAACCTGCTCCCGGTGCCGTGGATCGAGGCGGAGGACGTGGCCGAGGCGGTTCTCTACCTCGTCAGCGACAAGGCGCGCTACATGACCGGTTCGAGCCTCGTGCTTGACGCTGGGCTGCTGACGCGCTGACTCCCTCGTGAGCTGCACGCCGCCTCGCTGCCGCCGTGAACAACCGATCGACCTCGTCCAGGTCGGGCTCGGACTTCGCAGCCTGTGCGTAGGCAGCCTGCGGAATGTCGTAGTCGGCGGTGACGGCTCGGAACATCGGCCCCGACGCCGAAGCGGCAGGGTGGAACGTCGCCAGCCCGCGGGCATCACGGCCGAGAACCGTCGTCAGCGCATCCCACACGCTCGCCGCCACCCCACTCGCGTCGAGCTGCCCGAGCTCGAGCTGCTGGTAGTAGCGGCGCACCTTTGGACGCGCCATTTCACCGAGGCCTAGGCGCGAGACGAGCGTCGCAGCAAGGTCGTCCAGCTTCAGCCCGAGCGCCTGGCGGGCGCGCAGGAGCGGCGGATCGTCGAGGGCACGGACGTAGGCCAGCGCGTCGGGCGTCGGCGCTCGTCGCGGTGCTCGCTCGAGGAAGCGGTCGATCAGGCCCGCTAGCTCGTCGCGCCTGCGGCCCGGCTCGCGACGAGGAGCTCGTCGACCGCGAGCGGCTCGTCGCGCGTCCAGCGGCCGACGAACTCGTCGAGGAGTTGTTCCACCGTGATCGTCACGACTCGAGCCACTCTCTCAGACGCGGATTGATGCGTGAGCGCGCCTGGTAGATCGCGTTCGGCAGCTTGCCGAGCCGCTCGGCGATCTCGTCGATCTCGAGCCGCTCGAGCAGCCATAGGCGCGCCACCTCACCGTCGCCCGGCGGGAGCGTCGCGACGAACGCCTCGAGCGTGAGCTGCAGCTCGACGTCGCCGTGAAGCGTGTCGTCGGCGGCGCCGTCGATCTCGATCAGCTCGCCCTCGCTCCAGCCCTTCTCGTACCAGCCCGCACACACGTAGCCGATCACCTGGTGCACGATGACGCGGAACGGCCAGCGCCCGGTGCGATGCTTGCCGGCCTTGAGCTCCTTCCACAGGCGCTCGCACACGGCCTGCGCGACGTCGTGGCCGACCGGCCCGCGCATCTTCGCGACGCAGCGCGCGTCGATCGTCTCGACCCAGCCGGCGAGCAGGAGATCGATCTCCCCGTTCTCCAGCAGTCGGTTGTCCTCGGCATCTCTCGCATCGCGCATCGAGGAGGCAGTCAGCTCTGACATGAGCGGATCTTACGAGGAGCGGCCGAGGCTCACCGGCACCGAGCCCGCAACCACTCCGCGAGCAGCGGCGCCGCCGGTCCAAGTCCGCTGCGGAGGCTGTGATCGCCGGGCACGACGCAGACGCGGCGGCGCAGCGCCTCGGGAGGAATCCCGAACGCATCCCGCTCGCCCTGGACGACGAGCGTCTCCACCGCCACGATGTCGAGCTCCGGCTGCCGGCTCGGTCTCGGCTCGGGGCGCTGGCCCTGCGGCGGCTGCAGCGGAAAGGCGAGGCAGAGCACACCGACGGCGCCGGTTCCGCCCGACGTCCGGCACGCGACCCTCGCTCCGGAGGAACGGCCGCCGACGACGAGAGGCAGCTCGTTGAACCACCGCGCGCGGAGCCCCTCGACGACCGCCATCCACGCGACATCGAGCTGCCACGCAGGCGGCGGGGAGCGGCGGCCGGCGACGCGATACGGCTGTTCGACGAGCGCGACGGAGAACCCCGCCGTGAGCGCGACGTCCTTCGCCTCGACGATGTCCCTGGCGGCAATGCCTCCCCCTGCCCCGTGGCCGAGCACGAGCACGCCTCGCGGCTCGTCGACGTCGTGGAGATGCGCGTGCGCGGGGCCGTGGTCCGTTTCGAGAACGAGGGTGGTCACCGGCGCATCGTCGCAGCTCCGGGACGTAAGACATGCAGCGGTCCCGGCGGACTCCTTTCCGACCCCGAAAGGAGCACCACATGACACCGACCACCCCGCTCACCTTCCAGCTCGGCGATCCGGTCGAGCACCGCGGCATCGTGATCACGCCGCTCTTCCCCGCCCGCGATCCCGTCGCGGCCTACATCACGCTCGACGAGGCGCTGCCGCGCGGGCTCACGATCACCGAGATCTCGGACGGCGGCTCGGTGCCCGAGCTCGCCGTGATCAACCCGCTCGACGAGACCGTGCTGCTCTACGACGGCGAGGAGCTCGTCGGCGCGAAGCAGAACCGCATCCTCAACGTGTCGGTGCTCGTCGGCGCCGGCGCGAAGCTGCCGATTCCCGTCTCGTGCGTCGAGCAGGGCCGCTGGAACCGCTCCTCGGTCGACTTCGACTCGGCGACGCACATCTCGCACGCGCACCTGCGCCGGCGCAAGGCCGAGATGCTCGCGGCGCAGCCGATGGCCCGCGGCGTGGCGCAGAACGAGGTGTGGAGCGAGATCGGCGAGAAGCAGGAGCGGATGTCGGTCGCCTCGCCGACCGGCGCGGCCCGCGACACCTTCGAGGCGTACGGCGACCGGCTGCGGAAGCTCGAGGACGCGTTCCCGCCGGAGCCCGGTCAGTGTGGCGCCGTGCTCGCGATCGGTGACGCGCTGTGCCTCGACTTCGTGTCACGGCCGGCGGCGTTCACGCGTGCTCTGGCCGAAGCTCCGAGCGGGCTACCTGCTCGACGCGCTCGAGCGGCTCGACCAGCGACCGGCCGACATCGAGCGCATCGCCGGCTTCGTCGACGAGGTCGCGGATGCGCCGGCGACCCGCGGCGCGTCGGCCGGGATCGGCGAGGACGTGCGCCTACGCGGCCCCGGCGTGATCGGCTCCGGCCTCGAGCTCGACGGCGAGCTGATCCAGCTGAGCGCGTTCACGAGCTCGGACGGCGGGCAGCGGGCGTTCGGGCGGATTGCACGGCCGAGCCGGCGGCGGTGAGCCTCGATCGAGCCAAGCGCTCCGACCAACCTGCCGCAACCGCAGGATCGACCGGGAGCCCGGGACCGCTGTGACCATCACGCGTGCGTTCCTCTCGAGTGCAGCCCACGGAGGCTCGCCGTCGGGGCGAGCCTCCGTGGCCTGGATCGTGATCAGATGCAGGTGACCCACATCTTGACGACGTCTCCTGCGCTCAACGCTCCTCCCGTGATGCTCGTAACGTTCACGATGTAGACGCGGTCGAGTCCGAACCCGGGTCCGATGAAGCTCTCGTTGACCTTGACGTCATTTCGGAGGAGCTGGAAGCCACCGCTGACGAGGGTGCCGGTGGTGCAGATCTTGCCTCCGAAGATGCCATTGTTGTCGCCCGTCGGGAGCGTCAGCACACGCGACTCCTCGTGAGGCGTGATCGTTGCATCAGCACCAGGGGGGCCTTGTGGCCCGGTCGCGCCGGAAGGGCCAGCGGGTCCCGTCGTTCCCGTCGTTCCTTGTGGCCCTGTGGGGCCTGTTGCCCCCGTTTCCCCTGCGGGACCCGTCGCGCCGGTCGCGCCGGCCGGCCCTTCTGGCCCTGTCGGGCCGCTCGGGCCCTGTGGCCCGGTCGAACCGGTCGGGCCGGCTGGGCCTGCGGCGCCCGTTGCCCCGGCCGGCCCGGTCTGGCTCCAGCTCAGCGGCAGCTCACTCGGCCTGCAGTCAGCAGCCCCGTTGACGACCCGCAGTTGTCCGTTGTTCTTTTGGTAGCAACCTTGGATCGCACCCGACTCGTCCGGAATGGCAAACGCGACTCCCGCGCTTATCGCCATCGCCGAAACGACGGCCACCGACAACAACAATCTTGCGGCGGCTCACCTTTTCCCCCTCGTTCGATGTGGCGGGCGCCTTTCGCCCGGATCGCCCCGACGCTAGGGGGCGGCAAACGACAGAACCATCGCTCCGATGGGGGAGGTCGGCTCCGAGAACGAGTGAGTGAACCCGCTGACGCTCCTACGCCAGAGCTCCGCTGGCCCGACGTTAACGAAGCCGTGCGCCGAGAACGATCAGCGCCATCGCCGGGAGAGCAGTGGTCACGAGCAGCGGCAGCTGCGTCGCCCCGTGGTAGCCGATCACCGTCGTCTCGATGACGAGGAACGCGAGCACGACGACGCCCATCCCGACCGCGACGGGCGCCGCCCAGCCGCTGCCGGAGAGCGCGAGAGCGGCCGCAGTGAGCATCCCGCCGCCGATCACGACGAGCAGAAACACGCCCGGGACGGTGTAGTCGGGGAACGGCGTGCCGTCGAGCCACGACCTGCTTCAGGCCGAATCCCTCGGCATCGATGAGCAGCTCGATCCCGCCATAGACGGCGCCGACGCCGATGAAGAGCTCGAGCGCCGCAAGCACCAGGCGCGACCGGCGGCTCGGCGCGGATCGTCTCGACGCGCCGGTGGTGATGTTCATCACGCCCATGGTTCGAGGATCGCGCAGCGGTCGAACGTGGCCTCGGGAGCAGCACCGAACGCGCTCCGTACTTTCCCCTAGCCCTGTCGTGCCTCCCCCCGATGCCGGCACGCCACAGCAGAGCGACGATCGAAAGGACAAGAACGTGCGATTCTGTGTCGACGCAGCCGAGCTGGGAGGCGACGAGGAGTGAGCGAGGGTACGAGCGACACGGCAGAGGGCACGCCTCGCCGAACGGGGAGGCCTGGAGGCGGCAGAATCGTCCTCGGCGTCATCGGGGCGCTCCTCACGCTGATCGGCTTCGGCCTTCTCGCGGGTGGAGGCGCCGTCGCCTGGGCGAACTCCAACGAGCGCGACGACGGTGGCTTCTTCACCAGCTCGCCGTCGCAGTTCGCGAGCCCGGGCTTCGCGGTCACGAGCGAGCGACTACGGCTCGTCAACGGGCTGCCGGACACGCTCAGCTCACCGGGCGACATCGTCACGTTCAAGGCGGAGGGCGGCTCGAGCAACGGCAAGCCGCTGTTCATCGGGATCGCTCCAGCGGCCGACGTCACGTCGTATCTATCTGGCGTCGCGCACGACGAAGTCGTCCACGTCGAGATGGACGGCTGGAAAGGCCCGCTCTCCAAGAGCTACCGCTCGAGGCCCGGCGGCCGTCCGGACGGCCCGCCCGCCGCCCAGCCGTTCTGGACGGCGCAGGCGACAGGCACGAACGTCTCGTTGACCTGGCCTGCCAGCGAGGGCACCTGGTCGATCGTGGTGATGAACGCCGATGCCTCCGCGGGAGTCGCCGCCGATCTCGCCCTCGGAGTCAAGGTGAACTTCCTCGGCTGGGTCGCGCTCGGCCTGTTCATCGCCGGCGGTCTCCTCGTGCTCGCCGGCGTCCTCGCGATGTTCTTCGGGTTCCGCTCGTCGGGCACCGGCGCGCTGGACGGCACGGCCGGGGTGACGGTCTCGGCAGATCAGCTCGAATTGGAAACGGACGACAGGTCGGCCTACCCCGTGCGCGCCTACCCCGTGCGCATCGAGGGTGAGCTCGATCCCGATGTCAGCCGTTGGCTGTGGCTCGTGAAATGGCTGCTCGCGATTCCACACTTCATCGTGCTCGCGTTCCTCTGGCTCGCCGTCGCGGTCCTGACGATCGTCGCGTTCTTCGCGATCCTGTTCACGGGGCGCTATCCACGAGGCATCTTCGACTTCAACGTGGGCGTCCTGCGGTGGAGCTGGCGGGTCTCGTACTACTCCTTCAGCGTTCTCGGCAGCGATCGCTACCCGCCCTTCACCCTCGCGGACGTCGACTACCCGGCCCGGCTGGATGTCCCCTATCCGGAGCACCTCTCGCGCGGGCTCGTGCTCGTCAAGAGCTGGCTGCTCGCGATCCCCCACTACCTGGTCCTCTCGGTCCTGGTCGGCAGCTGGGGCTGGACGGCCGACGATCACTGGGCGTCGCGCGGGTTCAGCCTGAACGCCATCCTCGTGCTGATCGCCGCCGTGAGCCTGCTCTTCACCGGTCGCTATCCACGGGACATCTTCCCGATCGTGCTCGGGATCAACCGCTGGGCACTCCGGGTCGCCGCGTACGTGCTGCTGATGCGGGACGAGTATCCACCGTTCCGGCTCGATCGCTGACCGCGCGGACCCGCTCCGTACTTTCCCCCACCCCGGTCGTACCTCACCCCGATGCCGGCGACACGCCGCCGAGCAAGCATGGAGACATCACCAACACAAGGAGGTTCTCCATGTCTGCCATCCAGGAGCAACCCGTCCGCTTCGACCCGAAGACGGGCACCTATCGTGCCGCTGTCGTGCACGGCTTCAACGAGCCGCTCGTCGTCGAGGACGTTCCGCGCCTCGCGCTCGAGCCCGGCCAGATCCGCGTCAAGGTCGAGGCATCCGGGCTCTGCCACACCGACATCCATGCCGCTCACGGTGACTGGCCGGTCAAGCCCACGCCGCCGTTCATCCCAGGGCACGAGGCCGTCGGCATCGTCGCGGAGCTCGGCCCGGGAGTGACCGAGGTCGCGCTCGGCGACCGCGTCGCGATGCCGTGGCTCGGCTACGCGTGCGGCATCTGCGACTACTGCGTGTCGGGCTGGGAGACGCTCTGCCTCGAGCAGAAGAACATGGGCTACTCGATCGACGGCGGCTTCGGCGAGTACGCGACCGCGTACGCCCGCTACGTCGTCCAGGTGCCCGAGGGCGTCGACCCTTTCGACGCCGCGCCGCTCACCTGCGCCGGCGTCACGACCTACAAGGCCGTGAAGGTCGCAGGCACGCGCTCGTCCGACCTCGTCGCCGTCTTCGGCGTCGGTGGGCTCGGCCATCTTGCGATCCAGTACGCGCGGATCGCCGGTGGACGAGTCGTCGCGATCGACCTCCTCGACGACAAGCTCGAGCTCGCCCGCGAGCTCGGTGCCGAGTACACGGTCAACGCAGCCGAGGAAGACCCGGTCGCCGCGATCCAGAAGCTCGGCGGCGCCAACCAGGCGATCGCCCTGGCGGTGTCCCCGAAGGCGTTCGAGCAGGCCTACGGATCGCTCCGTCGTGGCGGCACGCTCGTCTTCGTCGCGCTGCCGGCCGACAACGAGGTGACCCTGCCGATCTTCGAGACGGTGCTGAACGGCATCACCGTCGTCGGCTCGATCGTCGGCACGCGGAAGGATCTCCGCGAGGTCTTCGAGCTGCACGCAGCGGGCAAGACGAAGGTCATCCGCGAGACACGCTCGCTCGACGACGTCAACGAGGCAATCGCCGACGTCGAAGCGGGACGCGTCGCTGCGCGGATCGTCTTCGGGATGTAACGGAAGGCTGACGCCCGGCGCCGCACCCAAAGGCGCCGGGCGTCAAGGCCTCCGGGTCAGCAAGAACACGGGAATCCGCCGTGTCGTCATGGCCTCGTAGAGACCAAGAGACGGCGCCTCGGCGACGAGCTCGGGCCACACCCGGTCGCGAGCTTCGTCGTCGAGCTCCTCCGCCAGCGCCGTGAACGTCTCGGTGCCCAGCTCGACCTCGACGCTGGGATGCGCTTTGAGGTTGTAGTACCAGTCCGGGTGGGTCGGTGATCCTCCGTTCGAGGCGACGATCACGAGCCGGTCACCGTCCTGGGCGGAATAGGCCAGCGGAGTGACGCGCTCGATGCCGGTCCTCGCGCCGATGTGGTGGAGGAGGATCAACGTGGTTCCCGCCAACGTCCCGCTGACGCGGCCCCCGTTCGCACGGAACTCCTCGACGATCTTGCGATTGAAGTCGGCGCTCCGACCCGGAGCCGAGTGACCGACGCTCACGATTCAGCGGAAGCGCCGACGGTTTCGTAGATCAGGCTGACGCGCCCATCGTGAAGCGGCTGAGCGTCCCGTAGTTCGAGGCCGCGACGACTTCCAGTTGCCGCAAAGAGCTCCTTCCCTCGACCCGCGATCAACGGAAAGACAATCAGTCGGAGCTCGTCGACGAGCCCGGCCTCGATGAGCGACCCCGTGATCTGAGCGCCACCCATGAGGTAGATGTCCTTGCCCGGCTGCTGCTTGAGCGCTGCGATGTCCTCGAGGCCCCGAACGAAGCTCGTGTTCGGCCAGGCCGCCGATGTCAGCGTGTTCGACAGAACGTAGTGCGGGGTCTCGGCGGCGAAGCGCGCCCAGGCAACCTCGGCCGCCGTCGGCGGACTCCCCGTCATCGGGAGAGGCTCACCCGGCTCGTTCTGCTGGATCGCGGACCAGTAGAGCTCGTAGCCGGGTACATCTGTCCCCCGAGCAGGCACGCGTCGATCTGCGAGGTGAGACCGTAGTCCTCAGACCACGCGTCGACCCAGTCGGCGTATCCATCGGCGCCCTCGATCTTCCCGTCGACAGAAGTCTTCATGGCGGCGATCAGCTTTCTCATGGCTCGTCTCCTCTCCGTACTTCGGCTTCAGGCCGGCAGCCGGCGGTCGTATTCGGCCCGCAGACGGCTCCAGCCGTCCCAGAATGGGGCCGGTTCCTGGCCCGTCGAGCGGGCCACCAGAATGTCGAGGTGCATGTGCCAGCCAGAGCTGGCTCCCAGCAGCGCCGTGCGGTCGCGCAGGCGGCGATGGATCACGGTGAGCAGTACCTCATCGCCCTTCGGTTCCAGCTCGAAAGACACGTCTCCGCTGCCTTCCCAGGTGAAGGCGATCCTGCGAGGCGGATCGAGCTCGGTGATCCGACTCTGCATCCGCTGCTCCTCGGGGAAGCCGTCCGGGCGTTGGCCCGGCGGGTCCGAGAGCTCCTCGTTGCGCCAGACGAACTCGAATGGTGCACCGACCTTCATCTCCATCTGACCTGCCGCCAGCCACTGCGCCCGCAGCGTGTCCTCCGTGAGATACGCCCAGACGCGCTCGGCAGGGCCGGGCAGGAGGCGCTGGATCGTCAACGTGTCCGGTTCGGTCAGCACGCCAAATGCTTCGTGGGTCGAGATCTGTGTCATGTGTCGTCTCCGTCGTGTGTAGGGGTGTCGGCGTCCGCATCGCGCAACAGCCGTTCGAGGACATCGAGCCGGTCGGTCCAGAAGCGCTCGTAGAAACCGAGCCACTCGTGGGCGCTGGCGAGCGGCCCGGGGTTGAGGTGGCACAGGTGGGTCCTGCCACGGATCTCGCGCCGGACCAGCGCGGCATTCTCGAGCACCTTGATGTGCTTGGAAGCGGCTGCGAGCGAGATCGTGAACGGCTCTGCCAGCTGGGTCACCGTTCGCCCGCCGTCCGCGAGATCACGGAGCATCTGGCGCCGCGTGGGATCGCCGAGGGCATGAAACACCGAGCCGAGCATCGCCTCTTCTTGTTCAACCATATGGTTGAATATACAGACCGGGAACGCGAATGTCAACCGATTGGTTGAATGTCAAGGCCCTGCTGGGTGGCGCTCAGCCGGAACCCTGGGGAGAGGCTGAAGCCTCTCCCCACGCTCTGTGACCGCCGCTCGTCGTACGGGAGTCGGTCAGCCGCAGCCGTCGGCCATCCCGCGGCCGAGCGCGGTCGACGCCTGGCTCACGGTGACGTGCGCCGCGCGCAAGCGAGCGAGGAACTTGGGCGAGCGTCTGATTGCCGTCGCTGCGGCCACCTTCGGATCGGGGCCGAGCAGGAGCTGGGCGTGGCACTTGCCGTGGCTGCCCGCCGCGCTCACCCACGCCATGGCATAGAGGTAGCGAAGGACCGGCTTGCGGTAGGGCGCCTTGGCGTACGCGGCGCGCGCTTCGGTGCCCGGAGACATGCTTCGACGTGGCAGCTTTGGTAACGAGCGCTGTCGCCTTGGAGTCGAGCGACGGCAGCGCGCCGCCGGCGAACGCAGTCGTCAACGAGACGACCAGAACCGCCAGCGCAGCGGTGATCCCTCCGTATTCGCCCACGGGCGCATCGTGCGCCCTCCATCGTCCCGGTCAAGCGCGTGGAGGGGCTGCGGCAACCATGGCGGTCGCCGCAGCCCCTCGAGGACGGATCAGGCTTCGACCGTCGCGACGGGTGCCTGCGCCGTCGCAGCCGACTCGCCGACCGACCGAGCTCGGGTGATGTCGAGCAGGATCAGGGTGAGGTTCGCGCCGACGACGGCGCCGGCGATGGTAGTGACGACGGCGAGCAGGCCGGCCGTCGTGTTGAACCCGATCCAGGCGCCGACGAGCGCGCCCGCCACGGCTCCGGCGAAGCCGATCCGCCGAGCCTGCGCGGCAAGCTCACCGTTGACCCAGGCGAGATAGGCTCCGAGACCGATCGGCAGCCCGATCGAGATGCACGCGACGAGCTCGTCATCGAGCGCGACCGTCGGGAACACGAGCAGCACCGTCAACAGGCCGATGAACCAGCCACCGAGGCCGAGCACGAGCGGGAACACCGACCGGAGCATCGCACTCGCCTTGCGCCCGTAGCCGCCGCGCCGGCGCACGCGGCGCCACATCAGCAGCAACGACAGCGGCACGATCAGCGCGAGGCCGACCATCGTCCCGGCGAGGCCCTTGCCGAGCGCGGGCGTGACCTCGGGCGTGAAGTCGACCGTCGCCTTGGTGTAGAGCGACTTGTCGACCTTGCCGTTGTCGAAGAAGGCGTTCAGCAACCGCGTGCTCGCCTTCGGCTCGTAGTTCCAGAACGACGTCGTGTGCCCGAGCTCGGACAGCACCACCTGGTCGCCGTTCGGAAGATGCGGGAGCAGCTCCCTGGCGGCGTTTCCGGCGGGCGTCGCGAAGTCGAGCGTGCCGCCGATCAGAAGCGTTGGCACCCTGGACGTTCGCACCCGGCTGTACTGGTTGTCGCTCGCATTGGCGGGCCACACGTTGGGCATTCGGCCGCCGGCCCAGACGAACTCCGTGGCGGCGTTGCCGAGAATCGAGTCGGCTCGATGTGGGCCTGACGCGAAGTAGCGCTGCGCCGCGCCGACGTCGGCCCGCGAGGCTG
This sequence comes from uncultured Solirubrobacterales bacterium, assembly GCA_963791335.1. GTDB lineage: Bacteria > Actinomycetota > Thermoleophilia > Solirubrobacterales > 70-9 > RHKX01. The sequence goes on along the minus strand of CAWBRN010000009.1, from coordinate 224,695 downwards.
CTCCCACGTCGCCCCAGACGAACGACTCCGGGAAGAGGAGCCTGGCGGCGAGGGACTGGAACCAGAAACCGCTCGCATCGCCTTTCGAAGCCGAGAGCCAAGCGGAGATCGCCTCCGGGCCCGAGAGCGGCTCGGCTGCAGAGGTCGACTCCATGAGTGCAAAGAACGACGTCAGCTTGACGTTGTCCTTGTCGATCGGCAGGAACGCGAAGTGGTCGGGCATGTCCGCCGCGGTCCGCGTCATCGCCGCGGCGAGGTCGTTCGTCCGGGCACTGCAACTCTCGTCTTGCTTGCAGAGCTCGGAGTAGTGGCGGATCTGCGCATCCGTCGTCTTCGCGTCGTAGAGGAAGTGCCCGGGCGGGTTGACGGCGAGCATGATCGAGCGGTGGACGCTCGCGGATGGCGCCACGCGTAGATCATCGCCGTGCGCGTGCCGGCGCTCTCGCTGAGCAGGTCGATGCGCTTGTAGCCCATGGCCACGCGCGCGGTCTCGATGTCGTCGGCCCGCTCGGGCAGCGTGTACCCGGCCAGGTCGACGCCGTCCGCCTTCAAGCGCGCGGCGCAGACTCGAAACCCGTCCGCGTACGCGCGTTGCGACTTTGCCATGAGGAAGCCTGTCGAGTGCTTGAGCGCCGACACGACCTCTGGACAGTCGAGCCGCACGGAGCCGTCGATGCCGCGGTAGCCAAGCAGCACGACGTCGTGATTACCGGCAATCCGGCTCGCCTTCGAGAACTCCATGTTGGTGATGCCGGGGCCTCCCTCGAGCCGGAAGACGGGAGCTCCCGGGTTGGCCGAGCGCGCCCGGATTCGGGTGACCGGCAACGCGATCAACCGCGACCGGGGATCGGCGCGACGCTCCGGCACGACGAGCGTGCCGCAGTCGGCCGCGTAGCTGCCGTTCTCGGTCGCGTAGTGACACGGCTTCAGGATGACCTGGCCCGCGCGTGCAGCGCTCGGCACGGAGACCGGGTCGTCGCCGGTGCCGAAGTGGAGATAGCCGAGACCGAGCGCGATCAGCCCGATCGCCACGAGGCCGACGATGCGGCCGATCGTCAGAGCTGGCTTCGATGCAGTGTTCACGAGGTTCCTTTCGTTGCCTGATGGGGATACCTCGACGCTAGGCCGGTCGCCCTCCGGTGCCGTGCGTCGCAGGCCGCGATCGTCGCCGGTACCCGCCGACGATTTCGACTCCTACTCAGGTAGGAGGCAGCTCACGCAGCCGTCCAGTACGTTCGTTGCGTGAGCAGCCTCTGGTCATACGCCGGCGCTACGGCTTCGACGTGCGATCGCGCTCGCGGCGATCGAAGGCGCGGCCGAGGTCGGCGCTCAGGCAGGATCGCCGGAGGCACCGGACATCCCGCGGTGCTTTGGGCCACCCGCAACGGCGCTCGTGATCCTGCCGCTGCTAGCCCGCCGGCGCTTTCCCTTCGCGGGGCCCGCGGCGGTGTGGGTCGTGGCGGCGACCCTCTCGTTCGTGGACGGCGAGCTCGTGGTGTTCTCCACCACGATCTTCGTCGCGGGAATGGCCGCCTCGTTCCTGCTCGGGAGCCTGCGGACGACGTCCACGCGCGGGTCGGACTCGCCGGTCGCCATCGGCGGCGCGGCGATCGTGGTCGAACGAGCCTGTCACATCCCGGCGAGTTCATCTTCATCCCGCTCCTGTTCGCGATCGGCTGGCTGGCCGGATTCGCCGTCCACGAGCGCTCCGAGCAGGCAGAGGCGGCGGAAGAGCGCGCGACCGCGGCCGAGTGGGAGCGGGACGCGACGGCACGGATCGCGGTGGCCGAGGAGCGCGCCCGCATCGCCCGCGAGCTGCACGACATCGTCGCGCACTCGGTGAGCGTGATGGTGCTGCAGGTTGGCGCCGTCCGCCACAAGCTGCCCGGCGAGCTGGCCGAGGACGCGGACGCGCTCCGCGGCGTCGAGCGCACCGGCCGCAGCGCGCTCGCCGAGATGCGCCGCCTGCTCGGCGCGATGCGCAGCGACGGCGACAACCTCGACCTCGCACCGCAACCCGGCCTCGACGGCCTCGACGCCGCTCGCCGGCGAGATCAGCCGAGCGGGCCTGCCCGTCCGCGTGCACGTCGAGGGGTCGCCGGTGGCGCTGCCGCCGGGGGTCGATCTCTCCGCCTACCGGATCGTGCAGGAGGCCCTGACGAACGTGCTCAAGCACGCTCGCGCCAGCCAGGCCGACGTGACCATTCGCTACGAGCCCGCGGAGCTGCGAGCTCGAGGTGCGCGACGACGGCGTCGGCACCGCTAAGCAGCGACGGCCTCGGGCACGGGCTGGTCGGGCATCCGCGAGCGCGTCAAGATCTACGGCGGCGAGATGACCGCCGGGGCGGCAAATGGACGGGGCTTCGTCCTGAGCGCCGGCTCCCGCTCGGCGGCGACCGCGCATGATCCGCGTGCTCGTCGCCGACGACCAGTCGCTCGTGCGGGGCCGTCGCCTACTCCGACAGCCCGGCGGCTTCCCGAGCTTTGACTTCATCCTCGCCACGGAAGCCAACGATTCGGGTTATAAGGCCTGCCTCGTTGAACGTCCAAACGGCCCAGAAGCGCACCTCATGGCTGATGCCGCTCGTCACTCCACGACCTCGATTGAACTGGCGCACAAGCACGTTGTTGCCCGCGACCTCAAAATGCTCGGCCTTAGCCAAGACGTTCTCTACCGTCGTTGGCTCCATCCAGGCCCGGAACTTGTCGGCTCCGCGAAGCTGGGTGAGACCGTCGATGGTCACCAGCTCGATGCCGGGATCGGCATCCTCGCACGCAGCGTCGAAGTCACCTCGATTGGACGCATCGAGGGCGCGTCGGATGGTGGCGATGAGTTCCTGGTCGCGCGACATCGCCTACTCCGACATCCCGGCGGCCTTAAGGGCCTCGTCCACGTCGAAATAGACCTGAACCCTCGACAGCTTTCCTCCCCTGAACTCAAAAGAGGTCGCCGCACTCGGAGACAGTTCGATACCCGTGCCTCTTGCACGGGCCGACAGGTGTCCAATCGCGACAACCCGATCAGGTCCGGTCACGAATCGCTCGGGTTCAAACCGAATCTGTTCCCACGCCGCATCACTTCCCGCGTCAAAGGCTGCAAAAGCTCCAGGTCCCTGGTAGGTCGTCCCCTCAACCGCTGCGCGAAACGGCACGATCTCGACATCATCGGTCGAGTGGGCCTGTGCTGTCTCTGCATCTCGCAGGTTGAACCACTTGATCATCCTCTGCGCGAGTTCCAAGTTCTCCTCCGACATCGCCTACTCCGACAGCCCCGCGGCTTCGCGGGCTTCTGCCTCGCGTCCGAGAGTGCGCCAGCGGACGACCTTCCCACGTCGCCACTCGATGACGTGCCACTGCGTTTGCTCTATCGGCGCACCGCTTTCCATGCCATGTCCACGCAGACGCGCCCGCGCAAGCATCACGTCTCCAAGGTCTTGAACGTCCTCGACCTCAGCTTGGTAGTCCGAAAAGACCGAGAACATGCCTTCCCACCAGCGCCTGATGCCGTCGTGGCCCCGATAGGGAGCGCCGCCGTCCGCCTGGACGCTGCGAGGGGTGAACTCCGCATCCTGGTCAAAGACCATGAGGAATGCATCCAGATCGCGTCTCTCAAACGCTTCCGCCGCTCGTTGGTACTGCTCGACGTTCTCCTCCGACATAGCCCGTCCAGTATCGCCTCAGGCGGCCCCACATGCCAGGGGAGGGTCAACCGTGTCTAGCGATGCGGCTCAAGACCGCCAGGAGGTGCAGCGTAAGAAAGACTCGCTCGCTGAACCGCGCTCTCGGGAATGCCTCCATTGCGGAGGCAAGTTCCACCCCCGGAAGGCGGGCCATGTCTTCTGCTCCAGCACATGCCGGCACAAAGGGGAGACCACGCCACACGAACGAGCACCCTGATCGACCCTGCTGCGACCTTGCTGCCTCTGACGGCATCGTCTTTGAGCTGCCTGGTCCCGACGCTGTCACGGGCTCAACGATCCGATGCAGCATCAGGTCCCTCCTCTTAGGCGACCAATGCTACGCCGACACCGAAGCCACGGACGCAGGTGTCAGTCCAGCCTGTGGACCGGCGCAGAAAGACCAATCGTGAAGAAAATGGGCAGACGCAGCTTGGGGGATCGCCACGCCTGCCCTCCCTCACGTTCTACTCCGCAGCATGCTTTCCTCGGTTCCACAGCGTCGTCACGGACACTGGGGGCCCCGCTCCCAACTACTACTCCGACAGCCCGGCGGCATCGAAAGCTTGGTTTGGTTCGGAGAAGCCCTGCCGACGCACGATCATGCCCTCCCTGAGCGTGTAAAGCTCGGAGTGCAGTTCATCCATCGTGAGCCCGCGGTCGCTCCGCCCCTTTTCTCGCATGAAGAGGATTACCTGGCCACTTCCCCCGTCAACGATCCGCTCAATCTCAACCGACCAGTCGTCCCAGATCTCAGCCCACCGTGCGACGTGATCAAGAATCGCCTGGTGGCCCGTGCCAATCCGCCCATCCGGGAGGTTGGTCCCGTCCCATTCAACATCCGGGTCAAAGAAAGACAAGGCGGTCTGGGCGTCACCGGCGAGAAACGCGTCCCACATCCGACGGACGACTTCAACGTTCTCCTCCGACATGGACCTCAGCGTAATGACGGGCGTCTAGGGCCGCAAGAGCGCCGAAAGGGCAATCGGCACCTCCGACTCCGGGTTCTCCCAAAGCCATCCGAGAGCCGCCGCCGCGAGCTGGACCCTTTACCGGGACGAGATCGACAGGGGGCCGGTGATCGAATCGGGAAGTCCGGCCTGGGAGGGTGTCAGGGTCTTCGTGGCCCAGACCAGAGAGGTGGTCGGACCGGGGAAATCTATGCACCCGGAGTCCACCGAAAGGTACGAGTTCACGAGCAAGATGGTCTCTTCCGAACCGTCGGCTGCGACGTAGTTGCCCCCCGCGCGGAAGCGCAGCAACTTGCCGGCCGCAGATGGCGGTCCGCTGCCGCCCCCGTCTTCCGCCGCCGCCGGGATGTATTCGGTGCCGGTGCAACCCGTGCCCGAGTAGACGGCCAGGAATAGCCACTCGGGTCGCCGGGGATGTTGCCCTGCCAATCGAGCGAGGCGAGGTAACCGGTCGCGGTCAGAACCTGCAGGCTGTCATCGTCGGCTGTAAGCAGCGAGCCGATAGTCGCACCATCGGCGTCCTTGACGGTCAAGCTTCGACCGGGCGGACCCTTTGGCCCCCGAGGCCCGCGAATGTTGTGCAGGGTCGAGTCCTTGAAGTCAGACACCCCGCAGCCCGTTGTTCTGCACGTCGGCGCTCTTGACCTCGCCGTTTTGGATGCTCTCGCTGGTGACCGTGTTACGGGCCACCGTCGCCGCAACGGCGCTGCCGGTCAGCGCGAGAAAGATCGCTACGTAGCCGACCAAGTTGGCGCGTACGTGCGCACCTACTCTGCACCACATGCTCTGAGCCTAGCGCCGAGTGATCGCCAGGACTATCGGGCTCGACCTCAGCACCGCAAGAGCGCCGACAGGGTCTCCATTGGCACTTTGGAATCCGGGTTCTCCCAAAGCCATCCGAGAGCCGCCGCCGCGAGCCCGACCTCGGCCAGCCCTGCCTGGGTCTCGGCCGCCGAACCTATGAGATCAATGGCCGTGACGCGGCAGGTGCACTCGCCCCGAGTAGCTGCCGTTGTAGCCGAACGTGTCTCCAATTCGCTTACCAAGCAGGCCAGTCAGCGGAACGCCGAGGAGATGGCGAGGTCCGCGCTGCTTGTGACCGTGCCTTAGGGGCCGGTGTTGCAGTTCAAAATCTGCCTGGCCTGCGCCGTCTGCGTCGGCAGGCCTACAGCGGTAATCGCTGCACATGCCTTGTCGATCCCAGCCTGTTGGCCGGCCGAGGCGGCGGGTGCCGCAGCCGCCATGATCGCGCCGGTTACCGCCAGCGCAGCCATCATCTTCTTCATAAGAACCCCTCCCGTGTCTCTCCGAGCGATTATTCGCAGGCTGAGCCTATACGCGCCCCGGTTTTTTTGGATTTGAACCCGGTCAGAGCCCGACCTAGAAGGCCAAGCACTGGTTCGTTCGCAAGGACGTCTACTCCGAGAGTCCGGCAGCTTCGAGGGCTTTCGAACGATCCAGGAAGTCCTCTTGGCGGATCACCAAGCCCCGCCGGAACGTGAACAGTTGAAATACCTGTTCGCTTACCGCAAGACCGCTGCCCAACCCGTGTCCACTTTGCCTGGTCGTGACCAGGGCCTTGTCGCCCAGGTCGACGACCTCCTCAGGGTCCCACCGGATATCTGGGAACGCATCCAGCCAACGTCGCCAGAAGTCGAGGTATCCGTGGTGACCTTGATAGACGGTGTCGAAGTCGGGGGGCAGCAGATCGGCGCTCGGACGGTATTCGTAGGCAGCTGGATCATTGCCGGTGAAGATCAACTCGAAGTCACGCCGATTGGCTGCTGCGTAGGCGCGGATCATGGCTCGGGCGAGCGCCGCCCGGCGGAGCCGCGAGCGCGGAGGCAAGCGGAGGACTGCTTCGTTGAATGCGCGGAAGAAAGCAGGGAAGCGCACGCGTAGACGCTCATCCAGCGTCCTGTGTTGGCTCGCTCCCCCGGGGAGGGGGCCAAGCGCGATTCTGGCCCCTTGCATCGTCTCCACGGTCTCCGACATCGCCTACTCCGACAGCCCGGCGGCTCCGAGGGCTTCGCTCGGGCTCGCATACATCTGCATTCGGCGCTGCTGTCCATCGTGGATCGTGAACACCTGGCCGAAGCGCATATCGACGGTGACCCCGCTGGTCCTCGAGCGCCCCTGCTGGCGAACGATGGTGACGACACGGTCGTCTCCGCCGTCGATGTAGTCCTCGACCTCGAACCGCCAGTCGTCCCATGCCTCGTCCCAGGCGGCAATGAACTCCGTTGCCCCTTCGATGCCGGGGTAGGTCTGTCGGTCGGGCCAGCCGCGAAAGGTCGACATGTCCCAGACGAAGTCGGCATCGTAGGTCTCTGCGAGGAACTCGCCGGTGGCGATGAAGTGCTCGTATGCCCGGCGGACGATCTCCACGTTCTCCTGCGACATCGTCGTCAGGGTAACTAGGTGCGCCGCCTATTCCCGTGAGGGGTGGCGGCCGCCCGGAGCGAGGATCGCCACGCCGATCGCGGCGCTGACGACCGAGCCGGCGAGGATGCCGATCTTGGCGCTGTCGACGAGCAGGGGATCGTCGAAGGAGAGCGAGGCGATGAAGAGGGAGACGGTGAAGCCGATGCCGCCGAGGGCGGCGATCCCGATCACGCTTCGCATGTCGACCCCCTCCGGCAGCACGCCGAGCCGGAGGCGGACCGCCAGCGCAGTAGCGCTCGAGATCCCGACCAGCTTGCCGACAAGCAGCGCGACCGCCACGGCGACCGCGATCTGGGCGCCGTCGCCCTCACTGAGCGCGTCGCCGCCGAGCGGCACGCCGGCGTTGGCGAGGGCGAAGAGAGGAAGGACGAGGAAGCTGGTCCAGGGGTGGATCCGCTCCTCGAGTTCCTCGATCACGTCGCGGCCGTTCACCGGCCTGGCCGGGGTGAGGAAAGCGAGGGCGACGCCGGCGATCGTGGCGTGGACGCCGGACTCGAGGGTGGCGATCCAGACGAGCACACCGACGAAGACGTAGGGAAGGATCCGCCCGATCCCGAGTCGCTGCATGGCGACGACGACGCCGAGCAGGCCGACGGCGGCGGCGAGCCAGGGAAGCGAGACGTCGGATGTGTAGACGATTGCGATCACGAGGATCGCGGCGACGTCGTCGACCACCGCGATCGTCACGAGGAAGAGCTTCGCGCCGACGCCGACGCGATCGCCGAGGATCGCGAGGGCGGCGATCGCGAAGGCCGCGTCGGTCGCCATCGGGATGCCCCAGCCGTGGGTCGCGTCGGTGCCGGAGGTGAGCGCGATGAAGATGATCACGGGCAGGATCACTCCGCCCGCCGCGGCGATGATGGGCAGCGCTGCCTGGCGCGGCCGGCGCAGGTCGCCGTGGACGATCTCCCGCTTGATCTCGAGCGAGATCAGGAAGAAGAACAGGGTCATCAGGCCGTCGTTGATCCAATGGCCGAGGTCCTCGTCGATGGAGAAATCGCCGATCCCGATGTCGAGCTGCGTGTGCCAGACCGACTCGTATCCGGCCACGCCGAAGACGTTCACCCAGATCAGCGCGACGACTGACCCGGCCAACAGCGCGAATCCCCCGCCCGCCTCGGTCTGGAGGAAGCGGGTGACCGGATCGAGCACCCTGAGTGACCGGTTTGATCCTCTGGCCCGCGGCGACCGGCCGGGCTTGGTGCTCGGGCTCATCCGTTGACGGTATCGGCTGCACGGAGCGTCGACGGCCCTTGCCGTGTGGCGGCCGGGCGCTACCGTTGACCCATGGCTTCGAGAGCCCATGCGCGCCCCACGCTGCAGATCGCGGCCGAGGCATCAGCGGTCGTCGGCGAGACGCCGATGGTCTCGCTGCGCCGCGTCGGCGCCGGCCTCGGCGCCGAGCTGGTCGGAAAGCTGGAGTGGTTCAACCCCGGGGGGTCGATCAAGGACCGGATCGGCGTCGCGATGATCGACGCGGCCGAGGCCGAGGGCCGGATCGAGCCGGGTCGCACCGTGATCGTCGAGCCGACCTCCGGGAACACCGGAATCGCTCTGGCCATGGTCTCGGCGGCGCGCGGCTATCGCTGCATCCTCACGTTGCCCGAGGGAATGAGCCGGGAGCGCTCGGCGATGCTTCGCAGCTACGGCGCCATCGTGCGGGAGACGCCCTCGATGGGCGGCATGAACGAGTCGGTCGAACTGGCCCGCAAGATCGCGGCGGAGCACGAGAACGCCTACATGCCTCAGCAGTTCGACAACCCGGCCAATCCGGAGGTCCACAGGCGGACCACGGCGGAGGAGATCTGGCGTGACACCGACGGCGAGGTCGACGCGATCGTCTGCGGAGTCGGCACCGGCGGGACGATCACCGGGATCGGCCAGGCGCTCAAGGAGCGCAAGCCCGATCTCTACGTGCTCGGGGTCGAGCCGGCGGCCTCCCCGGTGCTCTCCGGCGGCAAGCCCGGCCCGCACAAGATCCAGGGGATCGGCCCGGGGTTCGTGCCGAGCGTCCTCGACCGCTCGGTCATCGACGAGATCATCCAGGTCGAGGACGAGTCCGCGATCGCGACGGCCGGCCTCGCCTCGACCCGCGAGGGCCTGCTGATCGGGATTTCGGCGGGGGCCGCCCTCCATGGGGCGATCGAGCTCGGCAGCCGCCCCGAGATGAACGGCAAGCGGATCGTGATCATCTTCGCCGACGCGGGCGAGCGCTACATGTCGCTGCCCTTTTTCGGAAGCTGAACGGGAGCCGGGCTATGAGCACGTTCAAGCGAGTGCTGAAGGAGGTCCGCGACGACGTCGCGACCGCGCGCGATCGCGATCCGGCCGCGCGCGACGTCAGCACGCTCGGGATCCTCTCCTCCTGGGGAGGGGTGCAGGCGATCCTCGCCCACCGCGTCGCTCACGCCTTCCACCTCAACGGCTCGCGGTTGGTGCCGCGGGTGATCGTCTACGCGACCAGGGCGCTGACCGGCATCGAGATCCATCCCGGCGCCAAGATCGGCGACGACTTCTTCATCGACCACGGCTCCGGCGTGGTGATCGGCGAAACGGCCGAGATCGGCTCCCGCGTGACCATCTACCAGGGCGTCACGCTCGGCGGCACCGGCTTCCAGCGCGGCAAGCGCCACCCGACGGTCGAGGACAACGTGACGATCGGTTCGGGCGCGAAGCTGCTCGGCCCCATCACCGTCGGCCATGGCTCCAAGGTCGGGGCGAACACGGTCGTCGTCACCGACGTCCCCGAGCACGCGACGGTCGTCGGGAACCCGGGCCACATCGTCCGCGTCGACGGCCGCAAGCCCGAGGGCCCCGACACCGACTGGATCCACCTTCCCGACCCCGTCGCCGACGCGATCAAGGCCCTCTCCGAGCGCCTCGCCGAGATCGAACGGCGCCTCGAGTCCCTCGACGGCGAGCCGCCCGAGGCCGAGGTCCGCCAGTCTGCGCTCGAAGCAGGGCCCGACGCACCTGCCGGGCGGCGTAGGCGAGCCCCCGCCTGGCGACGGGGGGCTATCCTCGGCTCGTTCATGGACGATGCCGATTTCGATGCCCTCGACGACCTCCGCGCAAGCGGTGGCGGCGCTCCGATCAGCCCCGGTGCGACGGCGGTCGAGAGCCTGCTCTCCGGCCTCAATCCGGCGCAGGCGAAGGCCGTCGAGCACGGTGAGGGCCCGCTGCTCGTCCTGGCCGGCGCCGGTTCGGGCAAGACCCGCGTACTGACCCATCGCGTCGCCTATCTGCTGGCGACCGGGATGGCGCGCCCGAGCGAGATCCTCGCGATCACCTTCACGAACAAGGCTGCGGGGGAGATGAAGGAGCGGGTCGGTGCCCTGACGGGCGCCGCCGCGCGCGTGATGTGGGTGATGACGTTCCACTCGGCCTGCGCACGGATCCTGCGCCAGCACGCCGACCGGCTCGCCTACAAGCGCGGGTTCACGATCTACGACGAGGCCGATTCGCGCCGCATGGTCAAGCGCTGCATGGACGAGCTCGAGATCGACCCGAAGCGCTTTCCGCCGCGCTCGATCAAGAGCCAGATCTCCGGGGCCAAGAACCGGCTGCGGGACGCCGAGACGCTCCGCGAGGAGCAGGGCTCGTTCTTCGAGGCCACCGTCGCCGACGTCTACGAGCTCTACGAGAAGCGGATGCACACGGCGAACGCGATGGACTTCGACGACCTGCTGGTCCGCACGGTCAACCTCTTCGAGCTGTTCACCGATCTGCGCGAGCGCTACGCCCGCAACTTCCGCCACGTGCTCGTCGACGAGTACCAGGACACCAATCGCGTCCAGTATCGGCTCCTGCAGCTGCTGACCGGAGAGCACGGCAACCTGTTCGTCGTCGGCGACGAGTCGCAGTCCGTCTACGGCTTCCGCGCCGCCGACATCCGCAACATCCTCGACTTCGAGCGCGACTTCCCGGAGGCGGCGACGGTCAAGCTCGAACAGAACTACCGCTCGACCGGGACGATCCTCGACGCCGCCAACGGCCTCATCTCCCACAACCGCGACCGGCTCGACAAGAACCTCTGGACCGACGCAGGGCGGGGCGCCCCGGTGACGATCTCCGAGCTCGCCGACGAGCACGAGGAGGCTCGCTGGATCGCCGGCGAGATCGACCGCCTCGTCGACGAGGAGGGGATCGGCCGCGACGACGTCGCGATCTTCTACCGGACCAACGCGCAGAGCCGGGTGCTGGAGGACACGCTCGTCCGCTTCGACGTGCCCTACCAGGTGATCGGCGGGACGAAGTTCTACGAACGGGCCGAGATCCGCGACGCGATCGCCTACCTCAGCGTGCTCGCCAACCCCGACGACACGGTGTCGCTGACGCGCATCATCAACTCGCCGCGCCGCGGGATCGGCAACACCTCCGAGGGCAGGGTCCTCGGCTGGGCCAACACGACCGGCGTCTCGCCGCTCGAGGCGGTCGGGCAGGCGGAGACGATCCCCGGGCTCGGTGCCGCCGCTCGAAAGGCCATCGGCCGATTCGCCGAGCTGATCGCGAGCCTCACCGAGCGGGCGGAGCGCCGCGACCCCGTCGCCGAGCTGCTCGAGTCGGTGCTCTCGGAGTCCGGATACATCGAGGCGCTGGAGGCGGAGCGGACCGTCGAGGCCGAGGGCCGAATCGAGAACCTCCAGGAGCTGGTCGGCATGGCGGCCGAGTTCGACGCCAACCGCGAGCTCGAGGGCGAGAGCGAGATGTCCCCGCTGGAGGAGTTCCTCGAGCAGATCTCCCTGATCAACGAGCAGGACGCGCTCACCGACGACGCGACCAAGGTGACGTTGATGACGCTCCACAACGCCAAGGGCCTCGAGTACAAGGCCGTGTTCATGATCGGCTGCGAGGACGGCGTCTTCCCGCATTCCCGCTCGATCGACGAGGGCAACCTCGAGGAGGAGCGCCGCCTCTGTTACGTCGGCCTGACCCGGGCGCGCGAGTTCCTGACGCTCACTTACGCCCGCCGCCGCAGCCTCTTCGGCGCGAACGGCGCCGGGATCCCGTCGCGATTCCTCTCGGAGATCCCCGCCCATCTGGTCGAGCGTCACACGTCGCAGGTGATGGGCACCGGCTGGGGGACCGGACGGAGCCTCGCCAACGGGGGCGGTGGGGGGGTTCTCCGGCAACTACGGCGCCGACGGTCCCGGCTCCCTGAACGAGCCGACTCCCACGTCGGCAGTCGAACTGACCGTCGGCGACGACGTCGTCCATGCCTCCTTCGGCGAAGGGGTGGTGACGGCGGTCGAGCCCGGCAACGTGGTCGTGGTCCGCTTCCGCGGCAGCGGGGGAGACAGAAAGCTGATGGCCGACTACGCCCCGATCCAGAAGGCCTCTTAGCCTCGTGAGCGCCGAGGTCCTCGACGGGAAGGCGATCGCCGTCGCGCTGCGCGGGCGGGTCCGCGACGTCGTCGCGGCCCGGGTCGCGGCGGGGGAGAGGGCTCCCGGCCTGGCGACCGTGCTCGTCGGCGACGACCCCGCGTCCCACGTCTACGTGGGGAGCAAGCGGCGCGCGTGCGAGGAGGCGGGCATCCGATCCATCCATCACGAGCTTCCCGCCGACGTCGCCGAGGCCGAGCTCGTGGAGCTCGTCGCGGAGCTCGACCGTGACCCCTCGGTCGACGGGATCCTCGTCCAGATGCCGCTTCCCGACCACATCGACCAGGACGTCGTGCTCGCCGAAATCTCCGCGGGCAAGGACGTCGACGGTCTGACCCCGGTCAACGCCGGCCATCTGGCCCAGGGCCGGATCGGGGTACGGGAAGCCCTCGACGTCGATTCGGGCGAACCGGTGGTCGGCCTGATCCCCTGCACGCCCGCCGGCGTGATCGAGATCCTCGACCGCTCGGGCGTCGAACTCTCGGGGGCCGAGGCGGTCGTGATCGGCCGTTCGATCCTCGTCGGCCGCCCGATGGCGAGCCTGCTCGTAAACGGCGACGCGACGGTGACGGTCTGCCATTCCCGGACCCGCGATCTCGCGGCCGTCTGCCGAGGCGCCGACATCCTGATCGCCGCCGTCGGTCGCCCCGAGATGGTCAAGGGCGATTGGATCAAGCCCGGGGCGACCGTCATCGACGTCGGCATGAACAGGACCGACGACGGCCTGGTCGGCGACGTCGAGTTCGACTCGGCGTCGGCGGTGGCGGGGCGCATCACCCCGGTCCCCGGGGGCGTCGGGCCGATGACCATCGCCATGCTGCTCGCCAACACGGTTCGGGCCTCGCGCGCGTCAGTTTCCGCCTGATGCCCGGTATAGGCTGACGCCGACAGGGACAACCCACGCACCACAGGGAGTTTCGATGGATCACACCCGACTTAGCCAAGGGGAGAAGATCGCCGCAATCTCAGCGGTCGCCCTCTTCATCATCATGATTCTGTTCACCTGGTTCAGCGTCGATTTCGGCAGCGACAACCTCGGCTTGACCGATGGAATCGATACGGGGGCAAACGCCTGGCAGGCGTTCGGCTTCATCGACATCATCCTGTTCGTGACGATCCTCGTCGCCATCGGCGGAGCGGTGATCACCGCGAACGCGACCAGCGTCAACACACCCGTCGCGATCAGTGCGATCACCTGCGGCCTCGGCATCCTCAGCGTGTTGCTGATCCTCTTCCGGATCGTCGATCCGCCCGGGTCCGGCGACATTCCCGACGGCTTCGACATCGGGATCAATCGCGGGATCGGCGTCTTCCTCGGGCTGATCGCGGCCGGCGGAATCGCCTACGGCGGCTGGCGCGCGATGGAGGAGGAGGGCACCTCCTTCCAGCACCAGGCCGACCGCGTCAGCGGCGGCGGAGGCGATTCGTCTCCGCCTCCGCCGCCTCCGGCCGTCTGATCGGCGTCGGAACGACCTGACACCAGCGTGGACAGCGGCCGCCCGGGTCTCGACCGGGGCGGCCGCTGATCGTTCCGGCCGGGGCCGAGGACGGCCTCGCCGCGGCGCTCGTACAATGCGGCGCTCAATGATCGACCGCGAACAGGTTCTCCACATCGCCCGCCTGGCCAGGCTGCGGCTGACGGACGAAGAGGTAGACCGGATGGCGGGCGAGCTGTCCGGCATCCTCGACCACGTCGAGACGCTCGGTGAGCTCGAACTGGACGGGGTCGAACCCACCTCCCACGTGGTCGCGCTCGAGAACGTGACCCGTCCCGACGACCCGACTCCGAGCCTCGACCGCGAAGCGGCGCTCGCCGGCGCTCCCGACAGCGCCGCCGATTCCTTTCGCGTTCCATCTCCGCAGGCGTGAGCGACCCGCGCGAACTCACGGTCGCCGAGGGGCTCGGCGAGATCGAGGCGGGCAACCTCTCCGCCGACGAGTGGTTCTCCGCCTACCGGGAGACGCCCGACGAGCTCGGCGCGTATCTCTGGCGACCCGAGGATCGGGCCGACGCCCCACGCGGCCCCGAGTCCGGAGCGAACCGGGCGCTCGAGGGCGTCCCGGTCGCGATCAAGGACATCTTCTGCATCGAGGGCCTGCCCGCTACCGCCGGCTCGAAGATCCTCGAGACGTACGTGCCGCCCTATACCGCCACGGCCGTCGAGCGCTTGCTCGATGCGGGGGCGACCGTTCTCGGAAAGACCAACATGGACGAGTTCGCGATGGGCTCGTCGAACGAGAACTCGGCCTTCGGCGACGTCCGTAACCCATGGGACCCGACGCGGGTTCCGGGAGGTTCGTCGGGCGGCTCGGCGGCCGTCGTCTCCGGGGGCCTCGCCCCGTGCTCGATCGGGACCGACACCGGCGGCTCCATCCGCCAGCCCGCCGCGCTCTGCGGCGTCGTCGGCATGAAACCGACCTATGGGGCGATCTCGCGCTCGGGGATGATCGCGTTCGCCTCGTCGCTCGACCAGTGCGGGCCGTTCACCCGCGACGTCCGCGACTCGGCGCTGATGCTCGGGGCCATGATCGGCCGCGACGAGCGGGACTCGACCTCGATCGGCATTCCCGACGGGATCGAGATGCCCACGCGCGAGGACCTCTCCGGACTGCGGATCGGCGTACCGAGGGAGCTGAGCAGCGACGCGGAGGGGATCGAGTCGGGGGTCCGGGAGACGTTCGAGCGCAACATCGAGCTGTGCCGGGAGCTCGGCGCGGAGGTCGCCGAGACGACGCTGCCGAACGCCCGCCACGGCATCTCCGCGTATTACGTCCTTGCGCCGGCCGAGGCCTCGGCCAACCTCGCCCGGTACGACGGGGTCCGCTTCGGCCTTCGCGAGGAGGCCGATTCCCTCGACGAGATGTACGAGCTGACCCGGGCGGCCGGCTTCGGACCGGAGGTGAAGCGCCGGATCATGCTCGGCACCTACGCACTCTCGTCCGGGTTCTACGACGCCTACTACTGGAGCGCCCAGAAGGTGCGGACGCTGATCGCCCAGGACTTCGCCTCCGCGTTCGAGGACTTCGACCTACTGATCACTCCGACCTCGCCGACGGTGGCGTTCGAGCTCGGCGCCCGCGCCGCGGACCCCCTCTCGATGTACATGTCCGACTACTGCACGGTCCCGATGTCGCTCGCCGGCATCCCGGCGATCTCGATCCCCTCCGGCCTCGCCGCTCCCGACGACGGCGGCCCCGACGTCCCCCAGCTCCCCGTCGGCCTACAGATCACCGGCCCGGCCTTCAGCGAATCGCTGATCTTCGATGCCGCTCATGCGATCGAGAAGGCCGTCGGCTTCGACCACAGGCCGAAGCTCCCGGGCGGATCCGGCAATGAGTGAGTCGAACCTGATCCCGACGATCGGGCTGGAGATCCACGTCCAACTGCAGACGAGGACGAAGATGTTCTGCGGTTGCGAGCTCGAGTTCGGGGCGGAGCCGAACACCCACACCTGCCAGGTCTGTCTCGGCCACCCCGGGACCCTGCCGGTGATCAACGACCAGGCGGTCGCCTACGCGATTCGGATCGCCCTCGCGCTCGGCTGCGACGTGGCGTCGAGCTCGACGTTCCACCGCAAGAACTACTTCTACCCCGACCTGCCGAAGGGGTACCAGATCAGCCAGTACGACCATCCGCTTGCGGTCAACGGCCGGCTCGGCGACGTCCGCATCCATCGGGTGCACATGGAGGAGGACGCGGCAAAGCTCAGTCACGTGGGCGACTCCGGTCGCATCCACGGTTCGGGCGCCTCGCTCGTCGACTTCAACCGCGGCGGCACCCCGCTCGTCGAGATCGTCACCGAGCCCGACATCGACGACCCGGCGAAGGCCAGGGAATGGCTGGCCCTGCTGCGGACGACCCTCCGCCAGCTCGGCGTCTCCGACGTGAACATGGAGGAGGGCAGCCTGCGCTGCGACGCCAACGTCTCGGTCAGGCCGGCGGGCACGGAGGAGCTCGGAGTCAAGACCGAGCTCAAGAACATGAACAGCTTCCGCTATCTCGAGCGCGGGGTGGACGCGGAGATCGCCCGGCAGCGAGCCACGATCGAGGGCGGCGGGAAGGTCGAGCAGGAGACGCTCCACTTCGACCCGGCCAACGGGACGCTGACGCCGCTGCGCTCGAAGGAGTACGCCCACGACTACCGCTACTTCCCCGAGCCCGACCTCGTCCCGCTCGTCCCCACGCCGGAGGAGATCGAGGCGGCTCGTGCGGCCCTTCCGGAGCTTCCCGAGCAGCGCCGGGACCGCTACGCCGGCGAGCTCGGCCTCAATTCCGAGGCCGCACACCTGCTGGCCTTCGACGCCGGCCTCGCCGAGTTCTTCGAGCGCGCCGTCGAGGCGAGGCCCGACGTCGACGCCGCCGCGATCGCCAAGTGGGTCACCGGGCGATCTCGTCGCCGCAGCCCGCGAGGCCGGCGCCGAAGGCCCGACGGGGACGAAGGCCGAGCCGGAGGCCGTCGCGGCGCTCGTCGGTCTGGTCGAGACGAAGGCCGTCAACCGCGGTGGCGCTCGCGAGGTCCTGACCGTTCTGGTCGCCGAGGGCGGCGAGCCGGCTGAGATCGTCGAGCGCCTGGACCTCGGAGCATCCGACGATGCCGGCGAGCTCGAGGCGATCGTCGACCGGGCGATCGAGCAGCAGCCCGACGCCGCCGCCAAGGTGAGAGCGGGGGAGGGCAAGGCGATCGGCGCACTCGTCGGCGCCGTGATGAAGGAGACCCGCGGTCGTGCCGACGGCGGCGAGGTGACCCGGGTTATCCGGGAGCGGCTCGGCCTCTGATCGCGGTCGCCCGCAAGTGACCTCCGGCACTTTGTAACGCAACGTTACAAAGTGCAACAATGCGGGCATGGCACACAACGTCGTCATCGCCGGGGGCGGATTCGCAGGGGCGAATGCCGCGCGTGAGCTCGAGCGTCTGCTGCCGAAGCAGTCGACCAGGATGATCCTGGTCAACGACGTCAACTTCCTTCTCTACACGCCGCTGCTGCCGGAGGCCGCCGCGGGAACCCTCGAGCCGCGCCACGTCGTGACGCCGCTCCGGGACCTGCTCAAGCGCACCTACCTGCGGCTGGGCGCCGTCAGCGGCCACGACCCCGTCGCCCGGACCGTCGAGTTGACCACCCATCAGGGCGAGGTCGAGCAGCTTCCCTACGACCAGCTGCTGCTCTCGTTCGGCTCGGTGAGCCGTTCGCTGCCGATTCCCGGCCTCGATCAGCACGCGATCGGCTTCAAGAGCCTCGCCGACGCGATCTGGCTGCGAAACCACATGGTCGAGACCCTCGAGGAGGCGAACGCGACCGAGGACCCCGCCCGCCGCGAGGAGTTGCTGACCTACGTGTTCGTCGGCGGCGGCTATGCGGGCCTCGAGGCCGTCGCCGAGCTCCAGGACTTCGCCGCCGACGCGATCCAGCGATACCCGCGGGCCCGGCTGCAGGGGATGCGCTGGATCCTGATCGAGGCCGCGCCACGGGTGCTGCCCGAGATCGACGAGACGCTTGCCGACTACGCGGTCCGCGAGCTGCGCGGGCGCGGCATGGACATCCGGCTCGAGACGACTCTGAAGAGCGTCGACGCGGGCGGGGTCGAGCTGTCCACCGGCGAGCGGATCGCCGCCCGCACGGTGGTCTGGACCGCCGGAGTCGCGCCCCATCCGAGCCTCCGCAACATGAACGTCGAACTCGACGAGCGCGGGCGCGTGCCCGTCGACGATCATCTCGCCGTCGCCGGCCTCGACGGCGTCTACGCGGCCGGCGACTGCGCCGCGGTGCCGAACCCCGACGGCGGCCTCTGCCCGCCGACGGCGCAGCACGCGATCCGCCAGGCGAGGGTCGCGGCCCGCAACATGGCCTCGAATCTCGGCGTCGGCAGCCCCGAAGCCTTCGATTACCACAGCCGTGGAGCCTTCGTGAACCTCGGTCAGTACAAGGCCGTCGCCAGCATGCCCGGCGGCGTCACCCTCTCCGGGTTTCCCGCCTGGTGGGCCGCCCGGACCTACCACGTGAGCCAGATCCCGGGCCTGGCCCGCAAGCTTCGCGCCGTCGCCGACTGGACGATCGGGCTGCCGTTCCGCCGCGACACCGCCGAGGTCGGCTCGATCGGCCATCCGCGTCCGCTGAGCGACGAGACCTACGAGCGCGGCGGCAGCCATCGCCCGTTGGGGTAGATACGATGGCCTACATCGTCATCTGCCTGTGCTTCGCCCTCGCCACGGGCCTGATCGGGCGGAGCAAGGGCTCGAGCTTCTTCATCTGGTTCGTGATCGGCGGGGTGGTGCCGTTCCTCGGACTGGTGGCGGCGATGCTCTACCGGCGCGAGCAGGGGGAGCCGGAGCGCCGTTGCCCGCGTTGCGGGGCCACCCACAAGCTCTACGTCCAGGTCTGCAACCGCTGCGGCGAGGACATGTACCTGCCGGATCCGTCCGAGGTCAGGCAGGGTCCCGACTACCGCTGATCGCGGCGTCAGCGCCGCTGGATGCGGCCGGCGTCCGGGTCCAGCTGGAGGTAGATCGCGTCGCGCATCAGCGAGCGCGCCCGCTCGAGCGAGAGTCCGCCCGACAGCCACCGCGTGCAGAGACCGTCGACCAGCGAGACGAGGATGTCGGCGGTCGCGACCGGATCGACGTCGGGGCGGATCGAGCCGTCGTCGAGGCCGCCGGCGATCGCCACCGCGACCTTGTCCCGCCACCCGGCGACGACAGCATGTAGATCGTCCCGCAGATCGGGATCGAACACGGCCGAAGCGGCGACCTCTCCCCAGACGACGGCGTGGTCGTGGACCCGGGGGTCGTCGTCGAACTCGGCCAGCAGCGCGGTCTCGATCGCCTCGTAGCCGGTGCGACCCTCGACGTCGGCGTCGAGGCGGGTCGAGGGCGCCTGCTCACCGGCGTAGGCGAGCGCTGCCTTGACGAGCCCCTGGCGATCGCGGAAGTGGTAGTAGAGAAGCGGCGGGGAGACGCCCGCCTCGGCGGCGACCTTCTCGACCCTGAACCCGCGCACGCCGCTCGCCGCGATCATCTTCGCGGCGGCTTCGAGAATCGCCGCCCGATTGTCGTGTGCCGGTACCTCGGCCGGCGCCCGCACCTCACTGGGCATCGACCGAGAATATGCGAGGTGGCGATTGGACGGCCGAACGGTGGGCTGCAGGCCGACCCAAGGCCGCGATTGGGCCCAAAAGGCGCTGTTACACTTGTATGCAGCCGCGTGCCGACCCACCCCGGGGTCGGCCGCGCTCGTGCAACCGCACCCGTAGTTCAGAACCACCCCGGAGGTATTTTTCGATGCGCGCTGCAGACGCACTCTGTGAGGCCCTCAAGGCCGAGGGTGTCAAGCACGTATTCGGCATCCCCGGCGGTGCGAGCCTGCCGCTCTACGACGCGCTCTACGACGCCGACTTCGAGCACGTGCAGGTCCGCCACGAGCAGTGCGCCGGCCACGCGGCCGAGGGCTACGCCAAGGCCTCCGGCAACGTCGGCGTCGCCTTCGCGACCTCCGGCCCGGGAGCGACCAACCTCGTCACCGCGATCGCCGACGCCCACATGGACTCGGTCCCGACCGTCTTCATCACCGGCCAGGTGCGCACCGACCTGATCGGAACCGACGGCTTCCAGGAGGCCGACGTCACCGGCATCACGCTGCCGATCGTCAAGCATTCGTTCCTGGTCACCGATCCGGCGCAGATCCCCGACTACATCCACAAGGCGTTCCACATCGCGAAGACCGGCCGTCCCGGTCCCGTCCTCGTCGACATCCCGCAGGACCTCTCGCGGATGGAGATCGACTACGAGCCGATCATCGGAACCCCGAAGCTGCCCGGCTACCAGCCGAACACCGAGGGCAACATCAAGCAGATCCGGATCGCCGCGAAGGCCATGGCCAATTCGAAGCGCCCGGTCCTCTACACGGGCGGCGGCGTGATCAACGCCGGCGCCTCCGAGGAGCTGCGCGAGCTCGCCGCCTCGGACAACTTCCCGGTCACCAGCACCCTGATGGGTCTCGGTGGCTTCCCGGCGCCGCACGAACAGTGGCTCGGCATGCTCGGCATGCACGGCACCCGCACCGCCAACTACGCGATGGACGAGGCCGACCTGATCGTCGCGATCGGCGCCCGTTTCGACGATCGCATCACCGGCAAGCTGAGCGAGTTCGCCCCGGCCGCGAAGTTCGTCCACATCGACGTCGACCCGGCCGAGATCTCCAAGAACGTCCCCGCCCACATCCCGATCGTCGGCGACGTCAAGAGCGTGCTGCCGAAGCTGACCGGTGAATACCGGGCGCTGGGGGCCGACAGCTCCCGCCTCGACGAATGGTGGGAGCGGATCCACGGCTGGCAGGAGCAGTACCCGCTGCATTACGACGAGACCTCCGATCAGGAGATCAAGCCGCAGTTCATGGTCGAGGAGATGTACCGCGCCACCAACGGCGACGCGATCATCACCTCCGACGTCGGCCAGCACCAGATGTGGGCGGCCCAGTACTACCCCTTCGCGAAGCCGAACCGCTGGCTCAACTCCGGCGGCCTCGGCACGATGGGCTTCGGCCTGCCGGCCGCGATCGGCGCCCAGGTCGCGCTGCCCGACCAGCAGGTCGTCTGCCTCGCCGGCGACGGCAGCCTGATCATGGTCTGCCAGGAGTTCGCGACGGCCGCGGCCAACGACCTGCCCGTCAAGGTCTTCCTGATGAACAACGGCCACTTCGGAATGGTCCGCCAGTGGCAGGAGCTGTTCTGGGAGGAGCGCTACAAGTCGGTCGTCATGGGCCCGAGCCCCGACTGGGTGAAGCTCGCCGAGGCCTTCGGCTGGACCGGGGTGCTCTGCGATCGCAAGGACGACCTCCCCGGCGCCATGAAGACGGCGCTCGAGACCGACGGTCCCGTCCTGCTCGACGTGCGCGTGACCCAGAACGAGAATTGCTACCCGATGATCCCGGCCGGAGCCGCCGCCCGGGACATGGTCGGCTAGGCGAAGGGAGAGGAAGCACCTCATGGCCGAATCAGGAACCAAGGACGTCCTCGACCTCGACGATCTGCGCGTCTCGAGCCGGCTGACCGGGCGCCGGCACCTGCTCTCGCTGCTCGTCGAGAACCGCCCCGGCGTGCTGGCCCGGATCGCCGGCCTGTTCAGCCGCCGCGGCTTCAACATCGACACGCTCGCCGTCGGGCCGACCGAGGATCCCGACATCTCCCGCGTGACGCTCACCGTCGACGGCGCCATCCACCCGATCGATCAGGTCACCAAGCAGCTCCACAAGCTGGTCAACGTGATCAAGATCAGGGACATGGAGCCGGACACGGCCGTCGCCCGCGAGATGGCCCTGTTCCGGGTCAGCGCCGCCGCCGACAACCGGGCGGAGATCATCGAGTTCGCGCAGATCTTCCGCGCCCACATCGTCGACGTCTCGCGTCGCTCGATCACCGTCGAGGTGACCGGGACGACCGAGAAGATCGATTCCTTCGAGCGGATGGTCCGCCCGCACGGCCTGATCGAGATGGCCCGAACGGGCGAGGTCGCGATCGTCCGGGCCCGACCGGAGAGCTGACCGCCTCGATCGACACCGCCGGGCTGCTCGACTCGGTCGAGGAGCTCGCACGGCGCGCTGCCTCCGCCAAGGGTCGGCGACTCGTCAGCGCGACGATCGACGTCGAGCCCCTCGACCCCTGCGCCGTCGCGTTCGCCTCACGGCGGGCCGACGATCGCTGGTTCTGCTGGGAGGAGCCCGACCGTGACGGATTCGCGATCGCGACGATCGGCAGCGCCCTCGATCTCGTCTCGCGCGGGGTCGCGACGGTTCGCCGACCTGCGCGAGGACACGAGCGCCCTGATCCGGACCCGCCTCGCAACCGAGCCCGAGCGACCTGCCCTCCGGCGCCGGCCCGCTCTGGGTCGGCGGAATGTCATTCTCCGAACGCGCCCGGGAGGGTGGGGTCTGGTCGTCCCTGCCGCCGGCCCTGCTGACGATGCCCGAGGTCCTGCTCGTCAGGTCCCAGGGCCGCCATCTGCTCACCGTCTGCGCGATCGCGGGCCCGGCGGTCGATCCGGCCGATGTCCGCAGGTCGGCGGCCGCGCGGCTCTCGTCGCTCCGGGACCTGCCCCTGCCGCCCCTCGATCCGTCGCCGGGCGGCCCGATCGAGGTGCGCTCCGCCCGACCTCCGGCCCACTACGAGAACGCTGTCGCCGACGCCGTCGGGATCATCCGCAGCGGTCGCGCCGACAAGCTCGTGCTCGCCCGCGAGGTCATGGTCACGGCGCCCGCCGCCTATTCGCCTGCGGCACTGTTCGCGGCCCTGCGCGACGCCTTCAGCTCGTGCTTCTGCTTCTGCGTCGGGACTCCCGAGGGCGCCTTCGTCGGCGCGAGCCCCGAGCTCCTCGCCCGGCGCAGCGGGGGCGTCGCGGCGACGGTCGCCCTCGCGGGTTCGGCCCGGCGCAGCGCCGACCCGGCAGTCGACGACCACCTCGGCGAGCAGCTGCTCCACAGCGCGAAGGACCGGAACGAGCACGCGATCGTCGTCCGCCGCATCGAGCGCCGCCTGGGACCGCTCTCCGTCTGGGTCGAGATCGCGCCGGAGCCGGTCGTCATCAAGGTCGCCAACATCCAACACCTGGCGACGCCGATCCACGCCCAGCTCGCCGAGTCCCACTCCGTTCTCGAGCTGACCGAGCTGCTCCACCCGACGCCGGCCGTCGGACCCGAGCCGCGCGGGGAGGAGGGCGAGCGGCTGATCGCCGACCTCGAGGGCCTCGATCGCGGCTGGTACGCCGGCCCGGTCGGCTGGATGGACTGCGGTCGACGACGGCGAGTTCTGCGTCGGCCTGCGGTCGGCGCTGCTGCGCGATCGCACCGCCCATCTGTTCGCGGGGGCGGGCATCGTGGCGGACTCGGATCCGGCCTCGGAGCTCGCCGAGACCGAGATCAAGCTCGGCGCCCTACTGCCGCTGCTCGCCGGCTGAATCTCTACGATCGCCGAGATGGCCGAAGTGGCACCAAGGCGCCCTCAGGGCGGCAATGGCAGCGGCGGCGGCCGGGATCGCGCTGCTTGCGATCGGTGCCTCACCTGCCGTCGGCGGCGACCTGGTTCGCAGCTCCGGACGGCGCCGGCGCCGATCCGTGCGTGCAGGCCGATCCGTGCGACATCTATGACGCCGTCGGTGACGCCCCGGCGGGGTCGAAGATCGCCGCCGTCGCCGGAACCTACGAGATGGCGGCTGTGCTGCAGGTCCAGAACGGGATCGTCCTTCAGGGTCCCTATCACCGGCCCGCCGGCGGTGCTTCACGGCGACGGCACCTCCGGCGCCGCGGTCAGTGCCACGGGCGCCGGGACGCGGGTCACCGACTTCGCGATCAGGCAGAGTTCCTTCGGGGACGGCATCGCGATCGGCGACGGCGCCATCGGCGACCGTCTCGACTCGTCGACCTCCGGATCCGGAGCGGGGTGCGCTACCGGTGATCGGCGGCCTGCTCCGTGACTCGCTCTGCGCCTCATACGGCGGCGGCAACGGCGTCATCGTCGATCAGAGATCCCTGGCCCCGGCTCCGCCGAGATGACCAACGTGACCGCGGTCAGCAGCGGTGACGGCGGCACGGCCGCGGCTCTACTCGTACGGGCGACAAACAGCGTCGGGCTCGAGGTCACCGCGACGAACGTGATCGCCTACGCGATGGGAGACGCGCCCGACATCGTCTCTGGGCGCCCTGGTCGGCTGGCGGCCGACCTGACGCTCGCGGACTCCAACTACGACTCGGTCGTCGACGTCGGCATCGACACCAGCGTCACCCCACCGGAACGAACGGCAATCAGACCGATGAGCCGGAGTTCACGGACGCCTCCGGCGGCGACTTCACGGAGGCGCTCGGGTCTCCGACGATCGACGCCGGCAGCTCGGAGGTCGCCTCGCTCGGCCTGCTCGACATCGTTCGCCGAGCGCGGATCGGCGACGGACGCGCCCGACATCGGCGCCTACGAATTCGTCCCGCCTCCGGACACGCGTGCGCCGAACGTCAGCATCCCGGTCGCTCCGAAGGGCCGGATCAAGACGACCAAGCGGTTCGTCGACCTGACCTTCGAACTCGCATCCGACGAGCCGGACGTCGTCTTCGAGTGCAAGATCAACCGCATTCCGACCGAGACCTGCACCTCACCGGTGACCTTCCGCCTCGAGGCGACGAAGGGGATCGGGACGACCTACACGCTCAACGTGCGCGCGACGATGCCGCCGGAAACCGCAGCGGCAAGGCGATCCGCCAGGTTCAGCTGATTCGCAAGAAGCAGGGCTGAGCCTCAGCGCTCCACGGCCTCGGCGACCGCCGTCGGCGATCCGGCCATGGAGACTCGACGTTGCCGGACCGCTCGACCGGAACGTGGGCGAGCACCCGGTCGCGTGTCGGCGAGCCCGGCGAGATCGGCCGGCGTGTCCACGCGTGCGTACTCGAGCCCGAACAGCGCCGCCACGCGTTCGACGTCGAGCTCGGAGGGCGTGCGTGAAGAGGCGCTCGAATCGCTCTGGTTCGACCTGTCCGGCCTGCGGCAGGAAGTCGAAGATGCCGCCGCCGCCGTTGTCGACGACGACGATGCGCAGCGGTGTCGCGAGCGCGGAGGCGGGCGCGAGGCCACCGAGATCGTGGGCGAGGGCCAGGTCGCCGAGGACGATCCACGTCGGCGACGCGCTACCGACTCCGATCCCGTAGCCGGTCGCGATCAGCCCGTCGATGCCGTTCGCCCCGCGATTGGCGTGGAAGGCGACCCCGGCGTCCCCTCCGGCGAGGAAGGCCTCGGCGTCGCGGATCGGCATGCTCGAGGCGAGCATGACCCGGTCGCCGTCGGCATAGGCGTCGCCGAGAAGTCGCTGGACGGACGGGCTCGCGTGAGGGTCTCATCGGATTCGGAGAGGACGCTCGAGATCGCCTCCTGCGCGTTCGCCTCGGCCGCGACCCAGGCGTCCCGTCCCGCCGTGTCGGCGGTGGCTCCCAGCCGCGCGGCGATGCCGGTGGCCACCGCGGCGGCGTCGGCGCGGACGATCGCTCCGGCCCGCCGAGAGGGCTCGTTCCAGCGTCCCGGTGGATCGATGACGATCTGATCGATCGACGAATCCGATCGGGCCAGCCACGCGCGCAGCGGCTTGCTCGTCGGCATGTCGCCGAAGCGAACGACGAGATCGGGCTCCAACGCGTCGGGCTGCGTTCGAGCGATCAGGTCGTAGGCGGCGACGACGCCCGAGCGGTCGTGGGGGCCGAAGCGGAGCTGCGAGGTCGGCTCGGCGAGGATCGGGAACCCGGCGGCGGCCGCGAGCTCCGCGATCGGTCCCGCCAGGCCCGGGTCGGTGAGGCGGCCGGCGACGATGACGCCGCGGGTTGCCCGCCCGACGGCCTCGGTCAGACGCGTCGAGGAGGTCGGTCGCCCGGTTCGCGGGCCGACGATCGGGACCGTCAGCGGTCGACCGCCGCTCCTGCCCTCGAGCGCGAGCGGGTCGCCGGCGTGCAGATCCTCGGGGGCGGGGTCCGGCCCGAGCGGATCGCGCCAGGCGAGGTTCAGGTGGACCGGCCCGCGGCCCGCGGTCGCCTCGCCGAGGGCGCGGCAGGCCGTCGAGCGCATGTGCAGCAGCCCGGCGTCGTCGGCGTCGTGGGTGCCGACCTCGCAGAACCAGCGGGCGGCGCTTCCGTAGAGGCCGATCTGATCGATCGTCTGTCCGGCGCCGATCCCACGGAGCTCCGGGGGGCGATCGGACGTGAGGACGATCATCGGAACCCCGGCCTGGTCGGCTTCGACGATCGCCGGATGGAGGTTGGCCGCGGCCGAGCCGCTCGTGCAGGCGACGATCGCCGGAGATCCCGTCACGACCGCCGAGCCGAGTGCGGCGAAGCCCGCGGCGCGCTCGTCGAGGATCACGTGGACGTCGATCGACGGTTCGCGGTCGAGCGCGAGCGCCAGCGGAGACGAGCGGGAGCCGGGGGAGAGGAAGGCCTGCCGGGTGCCGCAGCGGGCCAACTCGTCCACCAGCGCGGAGGCGAGGGCCGTGTTCCTGTTCGTGGTGTCGATCATCGGATTCGGAGACGCTCGATCGCCCGCTCGTCGATCTCGACGCCGAGCCCGGGGACGTCGCCGAGCGCGATCGAAGGTCCGCGCAGATTCGCGTCGTCGGCGACATTGTCCGCGAACAGCCCGGAGGTGGCCAGCCCGTGGGCGAGCCCGGATGCGAACTGCCGGGGAAACAGTGCCTGCGTCGTGTGGGCGGCGGCGGCGATTCCCAGCGCGCTGTCGAGGGCGCTGGAGAGGTAGGCGGGCACCGCGGCCCCGATCCTCGAGGGCGGCGTGCACGCCGCCGACCTTGGCGAGCTTCAGCGTCGCCGCGTCGATGGCGCCGATGCCGAGCGCCCTGGTTGCGTCCTCGAGGTCGTTGACGCTCTCGTCGGCGACGATCCGCATGCCCGTCGCGGCCCTGACCTCGGCCAGGTCCTCGGTCTTGCGGCACGGTTGCTCGACGAGCTCGATGCCGAGTGGTTCGAGATCGGCAAGGCGGGCGATCGCCTCGCGGGCGCCCCAGGCGCCGTTGGCGTCGATTCGCACCTTCGTCCCGGGCCCTGACGCGGCTCGGACGGCTCGGATCCGCTCGAGGTCGGCGCCGCTGCCGACCTTCACCTTGAGCGTGCCGAAGCCCTCACGGCACATCGCCGCCGCGTGCTCGGGCAGCCGATGCCGGCTCGTCGGCTCCGAGGGTGCCGTTGCAGACCACGGGTTCGGCCCGCGAGGCTCCGAGCAGTCGCCAGGCCGGCAGGCCGGTGCTCTGCCCGATCAGATCGAGGAGCGCGATGTCGACCGCGCTCAGAGCCTGGGCCCCGGCGCCGCCGTCCCGGCAGCGGGCCAGAGCCGTCGGGATCGATCGCACCGGGTCGGCGCCGAGGTCGATGTCGGGAAGCAGCGGAGCGCAGATGTCGGCGAGGTCCGACCGGACGGTGTCGAGCCCGGGTCCGCCCCGCAGGCTCATCGGGACGGCGTCCCCGTAGCCCGTCGCCCCGTCCTCGGAACGGATGCGGACGATGATCATCTCGCGCCGCTCCAGCGTCCCCGTGGCGGTGACGTACGGGCGCTCGAACGGCAGTCCGATCGGGAAGGTCTCCAGCGATCCGACCCGCAGGGACATCCGGCACCAGGCTCAGATCAGCAGGCCGAGGGACACCAGCAGCGCGTAGGCGCCGAGCAGGGCCCCGGTCCCCGCCAGGGCGCCGTTCAGCGCCGGCCCGTCGGTCCGCTCCCGCACCGCCCTGACGGGGGCGATCGCGAGCGGGAGGCTGAGCAGTCCGAGCATGGCCCAGCCGGAACCGTCGCCGGCGATCAGGGCGATCGGCAGCATCACGTAGGCGAGGGCGATCATCGCGACGTAGAGCTCGCGGCTGCGGTCGCGCCCGATGCGAACGGCGAGCGTCCGCTTCCCGGCCCTCCGGTCGGTGTCGATGTCGCGGACGTTGTTGACCACGAGGATCGCCGCCGAGAGCAGCCCGATCGGGATCGAGAGCAGGACCGGAAGCGCGTGCAGGTCCTCGAGCTGGACGTAGTAGGAGCCGTTGACGGCGACGAGGCCGAAGAAGACGAAGACGAAGACCTCGCCGAGGCCCTCGTAGCCGTAGGGCTTCGGGCCGCCCGTATA
This sequence comes from uncultured Solirubrobacterales bacterium, assembly GCA_963791335.1. Lineage (GTDB taxonomy): Bacteria > Actinomycetota > Thermoleophilia > Solirubrobacterales > 70-9 > RHKX01. Next base: position 196,591 of record CAWBRN010000009.1, on the reverse strand, counting down.
GAGGACGCCGGCGGCGATCGAGAGGATTCCGATCGCCAGGATCTCCGGGCCGACCTGGGTGACGAGGTAGAGGCCGGCGAGCGCGGCGACGCCGAAGGCGACCCAGGTCGCGTAGAGGACACGGCGTGGGGCGACGAGCCCGGCCGCCGTGACCCGTACGGGCCCGAGGCGGTCGACGGTGTCGGCGCCGCGCTTCGCGTCGGAGTAGTCGTTGGCCAGGTTGGTGCCGATCTGGATGAAGATCGCGCCGATCAGCGCCGCGACGAAGTTGCCCCAGCTGAACGACGCGCCAGGGATCGCCGAAATCCTCCCATGCCGCCGCGCTGCCGACCAGCACCGGGGCGATCGCCGCCGGAAGCGTCCGCGGCCTCGCGGCCATCGCCCATGTGCGCAGGCCGCTCAAGGAGTCAGGGGCGCTTCGGGAACTTCGAGAAGTCCGGAGCCCTGTGCTCCTGGTAGGCGTTGCGACCCTCCTGGCCTTCCTCGCTCATGTAGAAGAGGAGCGTCGCGTCGTGGGACAGCTGCTGGAGGCCGGTCAGCCCGTCCTCGGCGGCGTTGAAGCTCGACTTGAGCAGTCGCAGCGACAGGGGGGAGAGGTAACTCATCTCGCGGCACCAGGCGACCGTCTCGCGCTCCAGGTCGGCCGTTGGGACGACGGTGTTCACCAACCCCATGGCGAGCGCCTCCTGCGCGTCGTAGAGGCGGCAGAGCAGCCAGATCTCCTTGGCGCGCTTGGCGCCGATCTGCCGCGCCAGCAATCCGGCGCCGAAGCCGCCGTCGAAGCTGCCGACCCGCGGGCCGGTCTGGCCGAACTTCGCGTTGTCGGCGGCGATCGTCAGATCGCAGACGAGGTGGAGGATGTGGCCGCCGCCGACGGCATAGCCGGCAACCGCCGCCACGACCGGCTTCGGGGTTCGGCGGATCTGCACGTGCAGGTCGCCGACGTCCAGGCGTCCGACGCCCTGACTGGCGACCTCGTCCGAGCCGATGTAGCCGTCGTCGCCGCGGATCTTCTGGTCGCCGCCCGAGCAGAAGGCCTGGTCGCCGGCCCCGGTCAGGATTATCGACCCGACGTCGAGGTCGTCGCGGGCCTTCGTGAAGGCGTCGCGGAGCTCGGCGAGGGTCGGCGGCCGGAACGCGTTGCGGCGTTCGGGCCGGTTGATCGTGATCCTCGCGATCCCGTCGGTCTTGTCGTAGAGGATGTCCTCGTAGTCGCCCGCGCTCTCCCATTCGATGGGGGCGTACAGGGCGTCTTCGGGCGGTGCGTCCTTGTGGCGTTCGGGCATCTGCTCGCAGTCTTCGGAGGGAGCCGGGCGAACCGGCGCAACAATGTCCGCAACGATAACCACCGGCGATCCGGGCCGGTCCCTCCCGAATCCTCCAAAACCGTCATCCGTGAACGAAACACGCACCGACTGGCTCGAACACAGCGCCCGCACCCACCCGTCGACGACGGCCGTCGCCGATGCCGAGGAGGCGCTCGACTACGCACGGCTGCGGGCCGAGGCCGGCGCGATCGCGTCGGGCCTTGCTGCCGTCGGGCGTGGCAGCGGGGGACCCGGTCGCCCTCGACCTGCGGGCGGGCGTGCCGCACGCCGTCGCCCTGCACGGCGCTCTCCTCGCGGGGGCGGTCGTCCAGTCGATGCCGCCCGCGGGCCGGGACGGAGTCGACGTCGCGCCGGGCGCCGTCTTCGTCGACGCCGACTGGGTCGGCGAGGCCCGTGTCCGCGGGCGGCGAATGGAGCGGCCCGTCCCGCGATCCGGCCGCCACGCTGACCCGTGTGCTCAGCAGCGGCACCTCCGGAGCGCCGAAACCGGTCGAGCTGACCGCCTCCAACCATGCCTGGAGCGCGATCGCGAGCGGGCTCAACCTGGGGGTCGAGCGCTCGGATCGGTGGCTCTGCTGTCTGCCGCTCAATCACGTCGGCGGCCTGACGATCCTGCTGCGCTCCGCGATCTACGGAACCGGCTGCGTGATCCATGACGGCTTCGACGTCGACGGGTCGCGGCGACGCTGGAGGAGGGCGGGGCGAGCATCGTCTCGCTGGTCTCCACCCAGCTGGTCAGGCTGCTCGACGCCGGAGCGGCGGTCGACTCACCGCGGCTGCTGCTGCTCGGCGGCGGGCCGGTACCCACGGACGTCCTCGACGAGGCGCTCGGGCGGGGCGCGGTCGTGGTCCAGACCTACGGGTTGACGGAGGCGTGCTCGCAGGTCTGCACGCTCGCCGCCGGCGGAAGCGCGAGAGCGGGCGGGGTCGGCCGGACGGCCGCTGCCCGGGATCGAGGTGGCGATCGAGGACGAGGAGATCCTCGTCCGCGGTCCGACCGTCGCTCCGGGCGCGTTCGCGCCGGACGGCTGGCTGCACACCGGCGACCTCGGCCGGATCGACGACGAGGGTTACCTGTGGGTCGAGGGCAGGCGCGGCGACCTGATCGTCACCGGCGGCGAGAACGTCCGCCCGCAGCGGGTCGAGGAGGCGTTGCGCCTGCATCCCGGCGTGGCCGACGTCGCGGTCGTCGGCAGGGACGACCGTGAGTGGGGAGCAGATGGTCGTCGCCGTCGTCGTCGCGGGGCCCGGCGGGCCGCCGGCGGTCGGGGAGCTGATCGATCATGCGCGCGGGCTGACTCGAGCCGCACGAGGTTCCGAAGCTCGTCGAGTTCGCCGACGAGCTTCCGCGCACCGCGTCGGGCAAGCTGCTGCGCCGGATGTTGAACCAACCTGGTCCGGGCGACCTGTAGGCTGGCGCGCCGAACTTCGAAACCGCCGCAAACGGCACCACTCCGCCGCCGGTTGCCACTGAACGAAAGGGCCAGATGAGCCACGACAGCACGATGATCTACGAGGACGACGCGACCCTGGAGCCCCTCGAGGGCAAGACCGTCGCAGTTCTGGGCTACGGCTCGCAGGGCCACGCCCATGCGCTCAACCTCAAGGAGTCGGGTGTCAACGTGGTCGTCGGCCTCCGGTCGGACTCGTCGAGCCGTGCCGATGCCGAGGCCGCCGGCCTCGAGGTCCTCGATATCGCCGATGCCGCCAGCCGCGGCGACGTCGTGATGATCCTGCTGCCGGACGAGAAGCAGGCCGAGATCTGGGAGTCGGACATCGCCGACGGCATCGCGCCCGGCAACCTGCTCATGTTCGCCCACGGCTTCGCCGTCAACTTCGACCAGATCGAGCCGCCGACCGGCGTCGACGTCGGTCTCGTCGCTCCCAAGGGCCCGGGTCACCTCGTTCGCCGCCAGTACCAGGAAGGCCGCGGCGTGCCGTGCCTGATGGCGGTCCACGCCGACGAGACCGGCAACGCGCGGGACCTCGTGCTCGCGTACGCGAAGGGCATCGGCGGCACGCGCGCCGGCGTCATCGAGACGACCTTCAAGGACGAGGTCGAGACCGACCTCTTCGGTGAGCAGGCGGTGCTCTGCGGCGGGACGAGCGAGTTGGTCCAGGCCGGCTTCGAGACTCTGGTCGAGGCCGGTTACGACCCGCGCCTCGCCTACTTCGAGTGCCTGCACGAGCTCAAGCTGATCGTCGACCTGATGTACGAGAAGGGCCTGCAGGGAATGCGCGATTCGATCTCGAACACGGCCGAGTACGGCGACATGACCCGCGGCCCGAAGGTGATCACCGACGACACCCGTGAGGCCATGCGGAAGATCCTCTCCGACATCCAGTCCGGTGAGTTCGCTCGCGAGTGGATCGCCGAGAACCGGGCCGGCGGCGAGAACTTCGATCGCCTCCGCTCCGAGGCCAAGGGCAAACAGATCGAGCAGGTCGGCGGCGACCTCCGGTCGATGATGGCCTGGATCGACGACTGACGCCGAAGCCTCAGCCGGGGGGTAAAAAGCAGGCGGTCGGCCGGACCGCCGGGATGGCGGCGCTCACGGTCGGCGCGCTCGGGGTCGTCTTCGGAGACATCGGGACGAGCCCGCTCTACGCGCTGCAGACGGTCTTCCACGCCGATCACGGTGCCGTCGAGGCGACGCGGGGAGACGTCTTCGGCGTCATCTCGCTCGTCTTCTGGGCGATCACGATCATCGTCTCGATCAAGTACCTGACGCTGATCATGCGCGCGGACAACGACGGCGAGGGCGGGATCATGGCGTTGATCGCCCTGATCCAGAACGTTCGCCTCGACGGGCGGTTCACGAAGATCGCACTGGTCGCGCTCGGCATCTTCGGCGCGTCCCTGTTCTACGGCGACGGGATGATCACGCCGGCCATCTCGGTGCTCTCGGCGGTCGAGGGGCTCGAGATCGCGTCGCCGAGCCTCGACTCGGTCGTCGTGCCGATCACGCTCGTCGTGCTGGTCGGTCTGTTCGCGATCCAGCGATTCGGCACCGGCCGCGTCGGCCGGCTCTTCGGTCCCGTGATGGGCGTCTGGTTCGTCATCCTCGCCGTGTCGGGAACCGGTCAGATCGTCGCCGACCCGGAGATCCTCAGGGCGCTCTCGCCGACCTACGGCATCGACTTCTTCGCCGAGCATTTCGGCATCGCGTTCATCGCGCTCGGCTCGGTCGTCCTGGCGGTGACGGGCGCCGAGGCGCTCTACGCCGACATGGGCCACTTCGGCAGGCCGGCCATCCACCGGGCCTGGTTCTTCCTCGTCTTCCCGGCGCTGACCCTGAACTACCTCGGTCAGGGATCGCTGATCCTCGAGTCGCCGAGCTCGATCGAGAACCCGTTCTTCCTCCTGTTCCCCGACTGGAGCCGGATGCCCGATGGTGATCCTGGCGACCCTGGCCACCGTGATCGCCTCGCAGGCGGTCATCTCCGGCGCCTTCTCGGTCACCCGGCAGGCCATCCAGCTCGGTTTCCTGCCGCGCCTCCGGGTCCTCCACACCTCCGAGGAGGAGGGTCAGGTCTTCGTGCCGGCCGTCAACCGCGGGCTGATGGTCGCCGTGGCCGCACTCGTCATCGGCTTCGGCTCCTCGCAGGCGCTCGCCTCCGCCTACGGGATCGCCGTCACCGGCACACTGGCCATCGACACGATCCTCTTCTTCGTCGTCGTCAGGGCGCTCTGGAGGAAGCCGCTGTGGATGGCGATCGCGGGCGCGTCCGCCTTCCTCTTCGTCGACCTCTCGTTCTTCGCCGCCAACCTCAGCAAGGTCTTCCACGGCGGCTGGTTCCCGTTGCTGATCGCGTTCATCGTCTTCACGGTGCTGATCACGTGGCAGCGCGGCCGCGAGATCGTCACCCGGAACCGCCGGAAGGACGAGGGGCCGCTGCGCGATTTCGTCGAGCAGATCAACGAGATGGACCCGCCCGTCGACCGGGTTCCGGGTACGGCGGTGTTCCTGAACTCCAACCAGGACACGACCCCACTGGCCCTGCGGGCGAACGTGGTCCACAACCAGGTCATGCACGAGAGCGTGGTCATCGCGACGATCAAGACCGCGAACGTCCCGCACGTGTCCACGCATGACCGGCTGAAAGTTGATGATCTCGGTTTCGGCGAGGACGGCATCTCGCACCTGACCATCAACTACGGCTTCCAGGACTCGCCGGACATCCCCGAGGCGCTGCGGCACGCCGAAGAGGCGGGCCTGGAGTGCAAGATCGACGTCGACCACGCCTCCTACTTCCTCTCGCAGATCAAGATCGTGCGCACCGAAGCGCCGGGGATGAGGCGCTGGCGCAAGAAGTTGTTCCTGGCCACCGCCCAGGCGGCCTCGAACCCCGCCGAGTACTTCGGGCTGCCCGAGGACCGCACCATCGTCATGGGCTCCTACGTCGACGTCTGAGGCACTGAGGCCGGACGAATGCCGGATGAATGGTTAGGGTGCCGCGAATGCTTCGCCCCGCACTTCTCCTCTCGATCGCCGCGGCAGCGGTCCTCCTGCTCGCCGGCTGCGGCTCCAGCGACGACTCGACGGCCACCGTCACGGAGACCGTCACCGGATCCACCTCCACCGCCGAGACGACCTCGACGACCTCTTCCACTTCGACGACCACCGAGGACGGCAGCCCGCCGCCGGCCGACATTCAGGCCGACGGACTCACGGGCTTCACCTCACCGACGGGGAACATCGGCTGCTACATCGACAAGAAGTCGGTTCGCTGCGACATCTCCAAGCGCGACTGGGACCCGCCGGCCCGTCCCGCGAGCTGCAACGAGAACGTCGACTACGGCCAGGGAATCCAGATGTCCGCCGGCGGCGCACCGAAGTTCGTCTGCGCCGGCGACACCGCCCTCGGCGGCGGCGACCCGCTTCCCTACGGCCAGTCGATCGCCGCCGGCCTGCTCCGCTGCGACAGCGCCGAGTCGGGCATGACCTGCACCGACACCGAGACGGGGCGCGGCTTCACCCTTTCGATCGCCACCTACAAGACCTTCTAGGGCGGCACGAGACTGCTATTTGGGCGGATATACCGCCCTTAACGCGGTTTCGTTTCTGCAGATCTCTCGGTAGGCGGGTGAACGGTTGGCGAGCGCTCCAGATCCTTCCCTCTCAGCCCGAACCCACTTTCGCCGACCGGCGAGTTCCTTCGGTAGGCCACGCCTACCTCAAGCCGCCGGCCCTCAGCCCTCTGGGTTCCTCCCGTCGCGGCCCACGTAGCCGTCCTTGCCGCCGACGCAGATGTAGACGCCGTCACCGTCGCCGACGTTCTTGAGGCTCCTGTGGACCGGGGCGTCGACCCACGCCATGCCGCCGGGACCCAGCCGGCGGGTATCGCCGTCCAGGGTGATCTCGAACTCGCCGCTGAAGACGATGTAGAGCTCCTCCTGTGTGTCGTGGTAGTGGGCGCCGGTGTCGTAGCCCGCGGGCATCACGACCCCGTTGGCGCCGAACGCCTCGACACCCATCTCCTTGCGGATCTTGCGAAAGCCGTAGCCCTCACCGAGGCCGTCGAGGGAGGAGACGGACCAGCCGTCTCCCTTCTCGACGTCAACCTCGGACATCGTCAGGCCTCCGGGGCCGCGGGTGGCGACGGCGGGTCGGCGGCCGGGGCGGTCTCGGCCGGCAGCGGCGCCTCGTTGATCGGCATCTGCTGCGGTCCCGGCAAGGACGGTGCGTCAGCCGGAAACGGCTGCGGCGGCAGGTCGAGGAGCCGCGGGTGGACCTCGGTCAGCATCAGCAGGAAGGCTCCGGCCCTGACGCTGTAGGCGAGCGACATCCGCAGAGCGTCGTGCATCGTCGCCGACTGCTTGCCGGTGAACAGGATCCGCCACCAGGCGACGAACGCCGCCCCGAACCACAGGTAGCCGAGCCCGGCGAGGATCAGCTGCTGCGGGAAGCTCAGGAGGTACTTGAAGAACGTGTGCGCTCGCCTGTATTCGACCTGCTGGGGTGCCACCTCGACCCGGACGGGGTAGTCGTCGCGATCGGGCATGAACGGCGGCCATTCGTCGGTGATGAGCATCACGAAGCCGCTCACCTGAGCGCTCAACTTCACGTAGCCGGCGACGAAGTCGTAGAGCCCCTGGGGGTAACGCTTCGTGAACAACATCGCGAACCAGGCGACGATGGCGGCGAGAAAGGCGACGACGCCGTAGAGCGAAAGCCAGACGTACCAGGGAATGGCGACGATCAGCCTGAAGAACACCGTCAGGCGGTTCCTCGGTTCGGCGTAGTCCGCCTCGAAGCGGATCGGATTCATGGTTGTTGCTCCCTCCGTAGCTGTACCTGCGGGCGGCAATATAGGCAGAGGGTCGGACTCTTCGCCCGTCAGGGCGACCGCGTAACCTGTCCGGCTCGATCCTCCCGGCGACGACGATCGCGCGGCGGAAACCCGACTAGAAAGCGAACTGAGGAGCCCGGTGGCCGATATCTACCCCAAGCAGTACCTGATGACAGCGGGCCCGACGCCGCTTCCGCCCGCCGTCTCGCAGGTGATGGCCGAGCCGATCCTCTACCACCGCGCTCCCGCATTCGTGGAGATCTACCAGCGGGTCCTCGAGCGGCTCCCTGAGGTCTTCCGGACCGAGAACGACGTCCTCTGCTTCGCGTCGACCGGCTCCGGAGCGCTCGAGTCCGCCGTCTCCAACCTGACCCGGCCCGGCGAGCCCGCTCTCGTCGCGTCCTGCGGCAAGTTCGGTGAGCGCTGGGCGGAGCTGTGCGAGGCCTTCGGCGCCGACCTCGAGCACGTCGAGTTCGAATGGGGAGAGAAGGTCGATCCCGCCAAAGTCGACGAGGTGCTGACCGCGATGCCGGTCAAGCCGAAGGTCGTCTTCACGACGCAGTCGGAGACCTCGACCGGGGTCCTCAACGACATCGAGGCGCTCGCGGCCGTCGCCCGCGAGCACGGCGCCGTCCTCTGCGTCGACGCGGTCTCGGGCCTCGGCGCCGCCGAGCTCCTCCAGGACGAGTGGGGCGTCGACGTCGTCGTCTCCGGCTCGCAGAAGTCCCTGATGTGCCCCCCGGGGCTCGGCTTCGCGTCGGTCTCCCAGAAGGCGCTCGACATGGCCGCCGACGGACCCGGCGGGCGTTACTACTTCGACTGGAACAAGACCGCGAGCGGCCAGCGGAAGTCGCCGCCGGACTCGCCGTTCACGACTGCTGTCACCCACTTCCGCGGTCTGGACGTCGCCCTCGAGCAGATTTTCGCCGAGGGCCTCGACAACGTCTTCGAGCGGCACGCGATCCTCGCCCGGGCGGCGCGGGCCGGCGTGGCCGGTCTCGGGCTGGAGCGCTTCGGCCCCGACGATCCCGACGCGAACGTCGTCACCGCGGCCCGGCTGCCCGAGGGCATCGACGGTGCGAAGGTGCCGAAGACCATGCGCGACACCTACGGGGTCACCGCCGCCGGCGGACAGGGCCACCTGAAGGGCAAGATCGTCCGCATCGCCCACTGCGGCTACTACGGCGCATTCGACATCGTGATCGCGCTCAGCGCCCTCGAGATGGCGTTGCGCGACTGCGGCTACGACGTCGAGCCCGCCGCGGGTGTCGCGGCCGCTCAGCGCGTCTTCAGCGAGGCCGGCTCGCCGGCGCCGGTGGGCTGATGAGCGACAAGCCGAAGGTCCTGGTCAAGGAGAAGATCGCCGACGCGGGAGTCGACCTGCTCCGTGAGAGCTTCGACGTCGAGGTCGGCACCGACTGGCCCGAGGGCGAGCTGGAGTCGCGGATCGGTGAGTTCGACGCGATCCTGATCCGCTCCGCCACGAAGATGACGCCCGAGCTGATCGGCAAGGGCACCTCGCTGCGTGCGATCGGTCGCGCGGGCACCGGCGTCGACAACGTCGACATCCCCGCCGCCACGGCGCGCGGCATCGTCGTCGCCAACGCTCCGGAGTCCAACTCGGTAGCCGCCGCGGAGCACACGCTCGCCCTGGCCCTCGCGCTCTTCCGGAACGTTCCGCAGGCCCACGCGACCCTCGCCGCCGGCGAATGGGCTCGCTCCCGCTTCGGCGGCAACGAGCTCTACCGCAAGACGCTCGGCGTCATCGGCTTCGGCCGGATCGGCCAGCTGGTCGCCAGGCGCGCGCTCTCCTTCGACATGGACGTCGTCGCCTTCGACAAGTTCGTCTCCGCCGAGCGCTTCAAGGAGCTCGGGGTCGAGGGCGTGGACGACATCGACGAGCTCTACGCCCGTGCGGATCTGATCACCATCCACCTGCCCAAGACGCCCGAGACGATCAACTGGATCGACGCCGAGGCGCTGGCGAAGATGAAGGACGGCGTCCGCATCGTCAACTGCGCCCGCGGCGAGCTGATCGACCTCGAGGCCCTCGAGCAGGCTTTGGAGAGCGGCAAGGTCGGAGGCGCCGCGCTCGACGTGTTCCCGGCCGAGCCGATGACCGATCACCCGCTGTTCAAGCGGGACGACGTCGTCGTCACACCGCACCTCGGTGCTTCGACGGCCGAGGCCCAGGACCGGGCCGGCGTCGTCACCGCCGAGCAGATCGTCGCCGCCCTCACCGGCGGCGTGGTCACGAACGCCGTCAACATCCCGACCGTTCGCCCCGAGACGATGGAGGCGCTCGCCCCGTTCGTCCCACTCTGCGAGAAGCTCGGTCGCCTGGCGCAGGGCCTCGGGTCGGGCTCGGTCGAGCGCGTGGAGGTCGAGGTCCGGGGCCGGCTCGCCGAGCACGACACCCGCCTGCTGGCCATCTCGACGCTCGTCGGAATCCTCTCGGGTCACACCGAGGAGCCGGTCAACCTCGTCAACGCGCCGACCGTCGCCGAGGCGCGAGGCATCGACCTGGTCGAGACCAGCGACAGCATCTCTCCCGACTTCACGGAGCTGATCACGGTCCGCATCGAGTCCGGAGGCGAGACGGTCGAGGTCGCCGGCACCGGCGTCGGGCCGCGGAACGACCCGTACCTCGTCCGCGCCTGGGGCCAGGACTTCTACCTGCCCTTCGCCGACCACATCGTCGTCTTCCGGTACACGGACAAGCCGGGCATGATCGGCCTCGTCGGCTCGACGTTCGGCGAGCACGGGGCCAACATCGTCTCCGCGGCCGTCGGTGCCGAGGGCGACGCGCCGCAGGCCGTCATGGCGCTGACGACGGATGCACCGGTGCCCGCCGAAGTCGTGAACGAGATCGCCGGCCGCGAGGACTTCGACGCGGGCAAGGCCGTCGACTTCTGACCTGGCGGTCCCGGAGGCGCCAGGCTCATCGTCATCGGCCGGCTCGCGGCCGATTGGCCGCGAGCCGACCTCTTCCTCGATCTGGCGGCTCCGGACCTCGCCTTGTGCCGGTAGGGTCGAGCCAATGCGCGCTGTCGTCATTCCCCGTCACGGCGGGCCCGAGGTCCTCGAGGTGCAGGAGCGCCCGGACCCGCAGGTGGCCAGCGGCGAGGTGCGGATCGAGGTCCGGGCCGCGGGAATCAACTTCGCCGATCTGCTGGCGCGGACCGGCATGTATCCGGATGCGCCGAAGACGCCCTCGGTGGTCGGCTACGAGGTCGCCGGCCTGGTCGAGAGCGTCGGCGAAGGCGTCGAGTCCGTCTCCGTGGGAGATCGCGTCATGGCGGGTACCCGCTTCGGCGGCTACGCGGAGCTCGTCACCGTCGCCGAGCAGGACGTGCTCGACGCTCCCGGAGTCGCTGAGCTTCGAGCAGGGCGCCGCCGTGCCCGTCAACTACGCGACCGCCTACGCGGGCGTCGTGCTGATGGGAGGCGTACGCGAGGGGGACCGGTTGCTGATCCACGCCGCGGCCGGCGGCGTCGGCATTTCCGCGACCCAGATCGCCCGCGCTCGCGGGGCCGAGATCTTCGGCACGGCATCGGCCTCCAAGCACGATGCGATCCGCGCGCAGGGCGTCGACCACGCGATCGACTACCGCAACGAGGACTTCGAGGAGGTCGTCAACCGGATCACGGGGGGCGACGGGATCGACATCGCCTTCGACGCGATCGGCCCGACGAGCTTCCGCAAGGACTACCGCCTGCTCCGATCCGGCGGTCGCCTCATCTGTTACGGCATGAGCGAGGTGCAGACCGGCGAGGGCCGCAACGTCGCCGGCGCGCTCAAGCGCCTGGCCGCGATGACGACGGCGACGATGCCGTGGTGGAAGAGCATGGCGATCATGAACGAGAACAAGGGCGTCTTCGGGCTCAACATGCTGCATTGGTGGGACCGGGAGGGGAGCATGGGCCGAGCGATCGACCCGCTGTCGGAGGACCTCGCCGCCGGTCGGCTGATCCCGGTGGTCGCCGAATCGTTCCCGTTCGACCGGGCCGGCGACGCGCACCGGTTCATCCACGAGCGCCGCAACGTGGGAAAGGTCGTGCTCGTGCCATGACCGCCGCCTGCCGATAGGCGATCCGATGATCGAGATCGCGAGCCTGGGGAGCTTCTTCGACGAGCACATCGTCGACGCGCACAAGCTGCCCGCGTTCATCTACCTCGTCTTCTTCCTCGGCACGTTCGCCTTCATCCGGACGAGCGCCCACATGATCCGCGCCCAGGTCAAGTGGTGGCCGGGCAACGTCGAGGTCGGCGGCACCCACATCCATCACCTCGTCTGGGGAATCCTGCTGCTGATGATCGCCGGCTGGGTCGGCATCGTCGTCGCCCCAGAGCCGCCGGGGCGTGAGATCGTCGCGGCCGCGTTCGGCATCGGCACGGGACTGACGCTCGACGAGTTCGCGCTCTGGCTGGAGCTCAAGGACGTCTACTGGTCGGCGGAGGGCCGCAAATCGATCGATGCCGTGATCGTCGCCGGCATCATCGCCAGCTTCGGCGTGCTCGGCTTCACGATCTGGGTCGAGGCCGCCGACGACGTCGCGATCGCCGTCCATGCCGTGATCGGCTTCGTCGGCGTGGGGGGCCTCGTCTTCGGGTTGATCAACTGCGCGAAGGAGAAGTTCGGCGTCGCCCTGCTCGGGCTCGTGATCCCGTTTCTCTCCTTGATCTGCGCATGTCGCCTCGGCCGGCCGACCTCACCGTGGGCGCGGCTGTTCTACCGCAGCGACAAGAAGAAGGAGCGTGCCCGCGAGCGGTTCGAGGGCCGGAAGATGTTCGAGCCGCCTCACGTGCCGTCGATGCGGCACGTCAGGGAGTCGCGTCGGCGCTCTCCGGGCTCGGGGCCGGGGACCGGTCCTGACCCTGGAACACCTTGAAGACGACCGCGATCGACGCCGCGACGGGAATCGCCAGCAGCGCTCCGAGGATGCCCGAGATCTGCGCCCCGGCGAAGAGCACGAGGATCGCGATCAGCGGATTGACCTTGACGGCCCGGCCGTAGAGCAGCGGCTGAACGACGCGGTCCTGCAACTGCTGGTAGGCGATGAAGGCGACGAGCCAGATCAGCATCGCGTCAGGGAACGAGTGGAGGGCTGCGACGACGGCGACGACGAGTCCGCCGATCGTCAACCCGATCAGGGGCACGAGGTCGAAGATGGCGACGAGGATCGCGAGCGGGACGGCGAGGTCGACCCCGAGCAGTTCGAGCATGCCCCAGGTGAAGAGGCCGGCGGCGACGGCGAGGGCGAGGTTGACGGTCACGTAGCCGCGGACGACGCCGTATACGCCGGTCGCGATCAGGCGTCCGCGCCGTTCGTGCTCGCCGCCGACCCAGGTCAGGAACCGGTCGAGCAGACCAGGCCCCTCGAGCAGCAGGAAGAAGGCGAGGACGAGGACCGTGATCGCGCTGACGAGGTGCTTCAGCAGGCCGACGGTGAAGCTCTCGAGGTCGCCGGCGGCGGTCGAGAAGTCGCTCGGAAGCTGGGTCACCTGCGAGTGCAGGGTTGCGGTCAGGTGGTACTGGGCGTTGAGATCCGCGAACTGCCCGTTGTTGTTGGCCCACTCCTCGAGGTCCTTGACGTAGCCGGGGCCGAGCGTCCCGACCTGCTCGACCTCGTCGATCATCGGCGGGATCACGTTGAGGATCAGAAAGCCGAGGGCGAGGAAGGCGAGCACGAAGGCCATCGAGATCGCGAGCCATCGGGGAGGGTTCCAGCCGCGGATGCTGATCCGCTGGATCAGCTCGACGGCGGGGGCGAGGACGAGCGCCAGGAACGTCGCCGTGACGAGCCATCGGATCGTCGTCTCGATCTTGAGCACGATCAGCCCGAGCAGTACCGCGGCAGCGGCGGTCAGGATCGCAATCGCGACGATCCTGAACACGGCCCGGGAGTCGATCTGGATGGCGTTCATCTGCAAATTCTCGATTCGCGGTTCGTTCTCCGCTTGGAAGGGTTCCCCGTGTCCGCTACAGTCCCTCCCCGATGGCCTTCCAGGCAACCAGCCCCGCGCTTCTCCTTCTCCTCCCCCTCCGGGGGGTATAGCGCTGGGCGGCGCGATAGCCGCAAGAGATAAAGGACATCGGACCACTTGAAGAGAAGGAGTCAGCGAAATGAACGCTGATCGTGACCACACACCCGACGGATCAGAGCGGGTAGAGATATTCGACACGACGCTGCGAGACGGTGAGCAGTCCCCCGGGATCTCGCTGAACACGCAGGAGAAGGTCGAGATCGCGAGCCAGCTCGCACGCCTGGGCGTCGACGTGATCGAGGCCGGCTTCCCGATCACCTCACCGGGCGACTTCGAGGCGGTCGAGGCGATCGCCCGGACCGTCTCCGGCCCGGTGATCTGCGGTCTGGCCCGGACCCAGAAGGGGGACATCGACGCGGCGTGGGGAGCGGTCAAGGACGCCGATCGACCGCGCATCCACACGTTCATCTCGACCTCCGACATCCACATCGAGCACCAGCTCCGCACGGACCGCGAGGACGTCAAGGGCCAGGCCAAGGCGGCCGTGGCCCATGCGCGCGATCTCTGCGAGGACGTCGAGTTCTCGCCGATGGACGCGACCCGCGCCGACATCGAGTTCACGGCGGAGGTCTGCGGAATCGCGATCGCCGAGGGCGCCGGTGTGATCAACATCCCCGACACGGTCGGCTACACGACCCCTGCCGAGTACACGGCATACCTGGAGCGCCTCTACGAGCTGCTGCCGGAGCTGGCCGACGTGCGGCTGTCCGTCCACTGCCACGACGACCTCGGTCTGGCCGTCGCGAACTCGTTCGCCGGCGTCCTGGCGGGCGCGCGGCAGGTCGAGTGTGCGATCAACGGGATCGGCGAGCGGGCCGGCAACTGTGCGCTCGAGGAGATCGTGATGCTGCTGCGGACCCGCCGCGTCGACCACGGCTTCGACACGACGCTCGAAACCACCGAGCTGGCCCGGACGAGCCGCATGGTCTCGCGGTTCACGGGCTACGTCGTGCAGCCGAACAAGGCGATCATCGGGCGCAATGCGTTCGCGCACGAATCCGGAATCCATCAGGACGGGGTCCTGAAGGAGCGGACCACGTTCGAGATCATGGACGCCCGCGACGTCGGCCTCGACTCCAACCAGATCGTTCTCGGCAAGCACTCCGGGCGCCACGCGCTGAAGGACGCGCTGGAGCAGCTGGGATTCGTCGTCGAGGGCAATGCGCTGAACCAGGCCTTCAAGCGGTTCAAAGAGCTCGCCGACAAGAAGAAGCAGGTCACCTCGCTGGATCTGGAGGCGATCGTCTCCGACGAGATGCGCGAGACGTCCCAGAAGTACGAGCTGGCCTGGTTCTCGGTCGAGGCGGGCACCGATCGCGATCCCGTCGCCCGGGTCGGGGTAACGACTCCCGCCGGCGACGAGGTCGAGGGCGAGTCGGGCGGCGACGGGCCGATCGACGCCGTCTTCGGCGCCATCCAGAAGGCCGTCGACACCCGGTGCGAGCTCAACCAGTTCGTCGTCTCGGCGGTCGGTGAGGGCGACGACGCCCTCGGCGAGGTGACCGTGATGCTGCGCGCACACGGGCGGCTGGCAAGCGGTCAGGGCGTCTCGACGGACATCATCGAGGCCTCCGCCCACGCCTACGTGCGGGCGCTGGCGAACGCGCTCGACGGTGCCGCCGTTCGCGAGGCGGAATCGGTGGTCGCCGACGCCGCCTCGGCTGCCTCGCCGTTCCCACCCGGCCCTTAGATGACCGAGCATCTAGTAGGCTCGGTAGGTCGATGGGGCACTCGACGGAAAAGTGGCGGCGATCACCGGCGCCTCGTCCGGCATCGGCGAGGCGACCGCGCTCGCGCTCGTCGCCGAGGGCGCGAGCGTGACGCTCGCGGCTCGGCGCGGCGAGCGGATCGACGACCTCGCCGAGCGGATCGCGGCTGCGGGCGGCAATGCCATCGCGATCGAGACCGACGTCACCGACGAGGCGCAGGCGAACGCGTTCGTCGAGCGCACCCATGAGGAGTTCGAGCGCCTCGACATCCTCGTCAACAACGCCGGATTGATGCTGCTCGGCCCGGTCGCCGGCGCACCGACCGAGCAGTGGCGGCAGATGATCGACGTCAACCTGCTCGGTCTCCTCTACTGCACGCATGCCGCATTGCCGATCATGGGCGCCGCGGGCAGCGGCGACGTCGTCAACGTCGCCTCCGTCGCCGGCCGGATCGCCGCGATGGGCAGCGGCGTCTACAACATGACCAAGTGGGGGGTCGTCGGATTCTCCGAAGCGCTGCGCCAGGAATGCGCGCTCGCCGGCGTCCGCGTCACCGCGATCGAGCCGGGCTGGGTCGACACCGAACTGCAGGGCCACAACGAGCATCCGCTCGTCGTCGAGCGCATGAACGAGATGATCAAGTCGATCGACAAGATCCTCGAACCCGAGGACATCGCCCGCGCGATCACGTTCGCGGTCACGCAGCCGCCGCACGTAAGCATCAACGAGATGCTGATCCGCCCGACGACTTCGTCCAGATAACTCCGAGGGAATGTCGTCCAGGTAACTCCGAGGGAATGCTCCGGCTTCGCCGTCCGCTTCCCTCGGCCTGCGCGGTGTTACCGCTCGGCAGGGGCGTCAGTCGGCCGGTGGGGTCGGCAGTACGTTGCCGAGACCTCTATTTCGGCGGATATACCGCCCTCAGAGCAGTTTCGTCTGCGGTTGCGCGGATCTCCCTGTATATGACTGGGAAACTGCGCGTGATCGAATAACGGACATATGTCTGTGATACCGTACGACGGCACAAGATGACATCTCCATCACCCTCACCCGACACCCTCGAACATGACGCACCGCACGCTCGCCCGAGCGACGACGCGGTCGTCGATCCGGTGGCGATCGGGGGGAGGGTCAAGGCGCTCCGGGAGGCGATGGGCCTGTCCCTTCGCGAACTGGCGGAGCGATCCGGCGTCGGCGCCGCGACGCTCTCGCAGGTCGAGCGCGGCGAGAGCAGCCCGACCCTCGCGGTCGCGGCACGGATCGCCGACGGCCTCGAGCTGACCCTCTCGCAGTTGCTGCGCATCGACGAGAACCGTCATGTCGTGATCGTCCGCCGCGGCACCGGCAGGCAGAGCACCCGGCCCGGGCACGAGATCGAGGAGCTCACACCTCCGTTGCCAGGACAGCGCGCCGACGTCTCCAGGCATCGCCTGGCGGCGGGCGCATCGACCGGCGGGGCGGCCGATCCGCCGATCCACGAGCCGGGCAGCCGCGAGACGGTCGTCGTGCTGAGCGGAGCGGTCGAGCTCACGGTCGACGGCGAGGTCCACTCGCTGGCCGGCGGCGACAGCGCCGACGTTCGACGCCGATCTTCCCCACAACCTGCACAACCCCGGCGCCGATCCGGCCGAACTCCTGGCCGTGATCGCCGCGGGGTTGAGGCGAAGCTGAACCGACAACCACGAGACGAGGAGCAGACGATGACCCCACAGACGATGTTCGACAAGATCTGGCAGCGGCACGAGGTCGCGGACAACCTGATCTACATCGACCTGCACCTCGTCCACGAGGTGACGTCGCCGCAGGCCTTCGACGGGCTCCGCCTGGAGGGGCGCAAGGTGCGCCGCCCGGACCGGACGCTGGCGACCGCCGACCACAACGTTCCGACCGACGACACCCCGGTCGCCCGGATGATCGCCGACGAGCTGTCGCGCAAGCAGGTCGAGACGCTGGAGGCGAACTGCGAGGAGTTCGGCGTGCCCCTGTACTCGCTGGGCTCGAATCGCCGCGGAATCGTCCACGTGATCGGTCCGGAGCTGGGGATCACCCAGCCCGGGATGACGATCGTCTGCGGCGACTCGCATACGGCGACCCACGGCGCCTTCGGGGCCCTGGCCTTCGGGATCGGCACCTCCGAGGTCGAGCACGTGCTGGCCACGCAGACGCTGGTCCAGAGCAGGCCGAAGACGATGCGGATCAACTACTCGGGCGAACTGCCCGACGGGCGTCAGCGCCAAGGACATGATCCTGGCCACGATCGGCCGTCTCGGGTACGGGCGGCATGGTCGGCTACGTCGTCGAGTTCGCCGGCGAGACCGTGCGCAGCCTCTCGATGGAGGGGCGGATGACGATGTGCAACATGACGATCGAGGGCGGCGGCCGCGCCGGGATGATCGCCCCCGACGAGACGACGTTCGAGTACGTGCGCGGGCGCCCCGGCGCCCCGGCGGACTTCGACGCAGCCGTCGCCGACTGGCGTGAGCTGTCCTCCGACGACGGCGCGCAGTTCGACGTCGAGGTCGATGTCGACGCGACGTCGCTCTCGCCGATGATCACCTGGGGCACCAACCCGGGCATGGTCACCGAGGTGGCGTCGAAGGTCCCGGATCCCGGCACGCTGGAGGGACCGGTCGACGGCGAGACCGCCGAGCGGGCATTGACCTACATGGCGCTCGAGCCGGGCACCCCGATGACCGAGATCGAGCTCGACCGCGTGTTCATCGGCTCCTGCACCAACTCGCGGATCGAGGATCTGCGGGCCGCGGCATCGATGGTCGAGGGCCGCGAGGTCGCATCGACCGTCCGCGCGATGGTCGTACCGGGTTCCGAGCAGGTGCGTAAGCAGGCCGAGGAGGAGGGCCTCCACGAGGTCTTCCGCAGCGCCGGCTTCGAGTGGCGGGCCTCGGGATGCTCGATGTGCCTGGGCATGAACCCCGACATCCTGATCGAGGGGGAGCGTTGCGCGTCGACGTCGAACCGCAACTTCGAGGGCCGTCAGGGCAAGGGCGGGCGGACCCATCTGGTCAGCCCGCGGATGGCAGCCGCCGCGGCGATCGAAGGCCGTTTCGTCGACATCAGGGAATGGCAGCAAGCCGAGACCAACGATGGAGGTAACGCATGAATCCCGTTGAGGTCATCGAGGGCAAGGTCACCTTTCTGGACCGCTCCGACGTCGACACCGACCAGATAATCCCCAAGCAGTTCCTGAAGCGGATCGAGCGGACCGGGTTCGGCGAGTTCCTCTTCTACGACTGGCTGCGGGACGGCGAGATCGAGCTCGAGCCCAATCCGGTGCTGGTCTCGGGGCCCAACTTCGGGTCGGGATCGTCGCGGGAGCACGCCGTCTGGGCGCTGGCCGACTACGGCTTCCAGGCCGTGATCGCGCCGTCGTTCTCGGACATCTTCTATTCCAACTCGACGAAGAACGGATTCCTTCCCGTCGTCCTGCCGCGGGAGCACTGCCGCGGGATCGCCGAGGCCGGAGCCGTGCGCATCGATCTCGACGATCAGACGGTCGACTACGCCGGCGGCGTCATCCGCTTCGAGATCGAGGAGGAGATCAAGCATCGGCTGCTCGGCGGCCACGACGAGATCTCGATCACGCTCCAGAACGTCGGCGCGATCGACGAGTACGAGAGCGGCCATCCGGCCGTCGGCGCGGCGACGACGTCGCTCTGACGGAGATCGAGATGAGCGGTTCCGCCACGCAGGGACTGGGACGCCGGCACCTACGACCGGGTCTCCAAGCCGCAGCAGGACTGGGCCGGCGCCGTCGTCGACCGGCTCGGCCTGCGCGGCGACGAGACCGTGCTCGACGCCGGCTGCGGCAGCGGCACGGGTCACGCAGCTATTGCTCGATCGCCTGCCGGAGGGCCGCGTGATCGCGGTCGACGGCTCCGCCGCGATGATCGCCGAGGCCCGCACCCACCTCGATCCGGCGCGGACGACGTTCGTCCACTCCGACCTCGCCGAGCTCGAACTCGACGAGCGCGTCGACGCGGTCTTCAGCAACGCCGTCTTCCACTGGGTCCTGGACCACGAGCGTCTCTTCGGCCGCCTTGCCGCCGCGCTCGTCCCCGGAGGTCGTCTCGAGGCTCAGTGCGGAGGCGCCGGGAACGTCGCTCGCTTCTACGCGGCGGCTCGTGCGGTGGCCGCCGAGCAGGGCCTGTCGGAGATCGAGGCCTACGACCCGCATCGATTCGCGGATCCCGGCGAGACGGCGGCGATCCTCGCCGAGGCCGGATTCGAGGCGATCGAATGCGGGCTGGTACCGCGGCCGGTCCGGCCCCCCGAGCCGCGCGAGTTCATCCGCACCGTCTGTCTCGGCCCGCACCTGGACCTCCTGCCGGAGGCGAAGCGGGCGGCGTACCTGGATGCCGTCCTCGAGCGGCTCGGCCCGGACCCGGAGCTCGACTACGTGCGGCTCAACATCTCGGCAAGAAAAAGGGCGGCACCGGCCTCCTGAGAGACCGGCACCGCCCTGAATCACGCAAACCCGGCTCGCGAACCGCGAGCCGGAATTCGCTCAGCCCGCGGCCTGGAGCTGCTTGACGGCCTCGTCGGCCGCCTTCTGGCAGATCGCGATCGCCGCATCGTCGTTGGCGGCACCGGCGCACTGCTCGAGTGCGTCGGCGGCCTGCTGACAGGCCGACTGGCCCGCAGCCTCGGCCGGCGTGCCGGCGACGGCGTCGTTGCACTCGTTCAGGAATGCATCCGTGTCGACCCCACCGCTGTCGCTGGTGGCGGTGACCGACGTGTCGTCGCCGGAAACGGTCGTCGAAGCAGCGGTGTCGTCGACCGAGACCGAGGTGGTGCTCGAGTCGTCGTCGCTGCCGCAACCGGCGGCGAGCAGGCCCAGGGCGAGCACGCCCGTGATGGCCAGTATCGAAATCTTCTTCGGCATCTATTCCCTCCGTTGTGACTAGGTACACCCGAACTGAAAGTCTTGACCGGGCGGCGCCACCCTATCCGGCATCGCCCCCGTAAGCGATACGGTGCCGCGAGCGAAATGACGGAGCAAACGGAAACCCCGAGGATCGTCGTCCTGGCCGGCGACGGGATCGGCCCCGAGATCGTCGCCGCCGCCCGCCAGATCCTCGACCGGATCGGCACCTTCGAGTACGACGAGCAGCTGATCGGGGGCATCTCCATCGACGAGACCGGGAGCCCCCTGACCGACGAGGCTCTCGACGCCTGCAGGGCCGCCGACGCGGTGCTCCTCGGCGCCGTCGGCGGGCCCAAGTGGGACACCACCGATCCCGACGAACCTCGCCCGGAGCAGGGCCTGCTCGGGCTGCGAAAGGGCCTCGGGCTGTACGCGAACCTGCGACCCGTCAAGCCTCAGGCCGCCCTGATCGACGCCAGCCCGCTGCGGCGGGAGCGGATCGAGGGCACCGACCTGCTCGTCGTCCGCGAGCTCACCGGCGGCATCTACTTCGGCCGCAAGGAGCGGCAGCCGACCTCGGCGCTCGACGAATGCGTCTATGACGCCGACGAGATCACGAGGATCGCCCGAATCGCGTTCGAGGCGGCGCGGCGGCGATCGAACGCCGGCCGGGTCACCTCGGTCGACAAGGCCAACGTCCTCGAGACCTCGCGGCTCTGGCGCGAGGTCGTCAGCGGCCTCGCCGGCGAGTACGAGGACGTCGCCCTCGACCACCTGCTCGTCGACAACGCGGCGATGCAGCTCGTCTCCGATCCATCCCAGTTCGACGTCATCGTCACCGAGAACATGTTCGGCGACATCCTCAGCGACGAGGCCGCGATGATCACGGGCTCGCTCGGGATGCTGCCCTCCGCCAGCCTCGGCGACGGCGGCCCGGGCGTCTTCGAACCGGTCCACGGCTCGGCGCCCGACATCGCCGGATCGGGCGCGGCCAATCCGCTCGCGACCTTCCTCTCGACGGCCATGTTGCTCCGCGACGGGCTCGGCGACGGTGACGGCGCGGCCCGGATCGAGAGCGCCGTCGAGGTTGCGCTCGCCGCCGGATTGAGGACGGCCGATCTCTTCACCGGCGCCGACGGCGAACGCCAGGTCGGCACCGCGGAGATGACGGATGCCGTGATCGCGGCCCTCTGATCCTCGCCAGGCACCGCTCCATCCGCAATAATCGCCCCTCCTGAAACGCAAGGAGGAACCGTGGAGAAGGCTGAATCGATCTGGATGAATGGCGAATTCGTCGCATGGGACGACGCCAAGGTCCACGTACTCAGCCACGGCCTCCACTACGGAACGGGCGTCTTCGAGGGCATCCGCGCCTACGAGACGGAGGGCGGAACCGCCGTGTTCCGCCACCGCGAGCACCTCCAGCGACTTCTCAAGTCGGCCGAGCTCTACTACCTGCCGATGCCGTGGGGTGTCGAGGAGCTCAGGTCGGCGACCAACGAGCTGATCCGCCGCAACGGTCTCGCGTCCTGCTACATCCGGCCGATCGCGTTCCGCGGTTACGGCGAGATGGGCCTGTTCGCCGAGTCGCCCGTCGAGGTGACGATCGCGACCTGGCCCTGGGGCGCCTACCTCGGCGAGGAGGGAAAGCGGACGGGCATCACTGCCAAGGTCTCGTCGTGGCGACGCATATCTCCGGACGGGCTGATCCCGCACGCCAAGGCGTCGGGTCAGTACCTGAACTCGATCCTGGCCAAGACCGAAGCGCACAACGCCGGGTACCAGGAGGCGATCCTGCTCGACCAGCGCGGGATGGTCTGCGAGGGCTCGGGGGAGAACATCTTCGTGGTCCGCGAGGGCGAGATCCTGACCCCGCCGCACACGGCGTCGATCCTCGACGGAATCAACCGCAGGTCCGTCATCCAGATCGCGCGTGACCTGGGCTACTCCGTCGTCGAGCGTGACATCGGCCGTTCCGAGCTGTACCTGGCCGATGAGATCTTCCTGACCGGCACCGCCGCCGAGCTCGTGCCGGTGCGCGAGATCGACGATCATGCCATCACGGCCCCGGGGGAGATCACGAGCGTCATCGGCGCCAAGTTCGACGACGCGCTGCACGGTCGCGCGCCGGAGTACTCGGAATGGCTGGACCCGGTGGACGAACCCAGTAAAGTCGCTTCCTGATGCGATTCGCGGTCGAATCTTCCGCTCACCCCGTGCCGGCGACGGCACGTCGCCGAATTACCGGCTCCGCCGCCGCCTAGCGGTCGCGGAGGCCTGCCGCTCGCCCGGCAATTCGCGGGCGGCAGATGCAGGAGAGCAGTGGGCCGGCGCCGTATCGAACGATGCCGGCATCGATCACCCGCCGATGTGGTCATCGGTCAGGAAGAAGGTTCCATCCCCATGAACCAGGTTCAGCTCTACGACACAACCCTGCGCGACGGCATGCAGGGACAGGGAATGTCGCTGTCGGCGCCGGAGAAGGTGAGGGTCGTCGAGGCCCTCGACCGGCTCGGCATCCAGTTCATCGAGGCCGGATTCCCGGACTCGAATCCGAAGGACCTCGAGTTGTTCGAGTTGCTCGCGTCGGTTCCGCTCGAGCAGGCGACGATCTGCGCGTTCGGAATGACCCGGCGCCGGGACCGCTCGGCGGGCGACGATCCCGGTCTCGCGGCGCTCGTCGGCTGCTTCGCTCCGGTCGTGACGCTGGTCGGGAAGACCTGGGCCCTCCATCTCGACAAGGTGACGAAGGTCTCCCGCGAGGAGAACCTGGCGATGATCGCCGACTCGGTGCGCTTCTGCGCCGAGGAGGGCAAGCGCGTCGTCTACGACCCCGAGCACTTCTTCGACGGCTGGCGCGACGACCCCGTCTACGCCCTCGAATGCATCGACGCCGCGATCTCGTCCGGCGCCGAGAACGTGACGCTGTGCGACACCAACGGATCGAGCCTCCCGCACGAGATCGAGGAGGCGACGGCCGCGGTCGTCGCCGCCCTGGCCAAATCGGGAGTCCGGGGCGACCGTGGGTATCCACACGCACAACGACGCCGAATGCGGCGTCGCCAATTCGCTGGCCGCCGTTCGCGCCGGGGCGACCCTGGTTCAGGGCACGATCAACGGCTACGGCGAGCGCACGGGCAACGCCAACCTCGTCTCGATCCTGCCGGCCCTCCAGCTCAAGATGGGCTACCGAGTGCGTCGATCCCGACCGCCTCGAGACGCTGACGGCGACCGCGCACCTCATCGACGAGATCTGCAACCTCGCGCCGGACCCGTCCCAGCCCTACGTGGGCCGCAATGCCTTCGCCCACAAGGGCGGGATGCACGCGGCCGGCGTCGAGGCCGACGCTCGTACCTTCGAGCACATGGACCCCAGCGACGTCGGCAACAGCCGCGAGATCCTGATCTCCGAGCTGGCCGGACGCGGCTCGATCGCGGCCCGCGCCGCACGGGCCGGAATCGAGCTCGACGACGACGCCGTCCGGCGCTCGATCGAGGCGATCAAGCAACGCGAGCACCGCGGCTACTCCTACGAGGCGGCGGACGCCTCGTTCGAGCTTCTGCTGCGCCGCGAGGGCGGCAGCTACGAGCCGCTGTTCCGGCTCGAGAGCTTCCGGGTCGTCACCGAGAAGCGGGCCGACGGCGAGGTCGAGACGGAGGCGACGATCAAGCTGTGGGTCGGCGACGAGCGCTACATCCGCACGGCCGAGGGCAACGGCCCCGTCCATGCTCTCGACCGGGCTCTGCGTGCCGCGATCACCGAGCGGCACCCCGAAATCGCTTCGGTCGAGTTGACCAACTTCAAGGTGAGGATCCTCGACGAGCACCACGGCACCGCCTCGGTGACCCGGGTGCTCCTCGACTCCTCCGACGGAACCCGGGCATGGAGCTCGCTCGGCGTTTCGGAGAACGTGATCGAGGCGTCCTGGGAGGCGCTCGTCGACTCGCTCGAGTACGCGTTCCAGCCGGTCCGGGCGCCGCGGTGAGCGAGCGAGCGGATCCCGCTCGCCAGGCCGGTGCTCGGCGAGCGGGAGGAGGAGCTCGTCCTCGAGGTGATCCGCTCCGGAATGCTCTCGCTGGGTCCGATGCTGCCGCGCTTCGAGGAGGACCTGGCGGCACGGATCGGCGTGCCCGCCGAACTGGCCGTCGGGGTCTCGAACGGCACGACGGCCCTGCACCTTGCCGTTCAGGGAGCAGGGATGGGGGCCGGGCGACGAGGTCCTGACGACGCCGCTCAGCTTCATCGCGTCCTCCAACTGCCTCCTCTTCGAGGGCGCCGAGCCTGTGTTCTGCGACGTCGACCCGGCGACGCTCACCGTCGATCCCGCCGCGGATCGAGTCGGCCGTCGGCCCGGCCACCGCGGGCCTGCTGCCGGTGCACATCTTCGGCTTCCCGGCCGACATGCAGGCCATCGAGGCGACCGCCGCCGAGGCGCGATCTCGGAATCGTCGAGGACGCCGCTCAGGCCCTCGGCACGGTCTGCGCGGACGGTGTCGAACGCCGGCGCCCGGGGCAATCCCGCCGCCTTCGCCTTCTACGCGAACAAGCAGATGACGACGGGGGAGGGGGGCATGCTGATCTCCGGCAGCGCGGCCGCCGCCGAGGTCGCCCGCAGCGAGCGGAACCAGGGCACGGGCGGGAGGGATGAAGTTCATGGAGCACGACAGGCTCGGCTTCAACTACCGGCTCACCGACCTCCAGGCCGCACTCGGCATCGCCCAGCTCGAGCGCCTCGACTCGATGATGGATGCCCGATCGGCCATCGCCGGCTTCCTACTCGGAGCGCTTCGCCGCGATCGGGGGCGCCGAGCCCGGCGCCGGGGACCCGGACGACCTCGTCCTGCCGCTGCGCGACCGGGGTCGGGAGCGTCGCAGCTGGTTCGTCTACGTGCTCAGGTTGCCGAAGTCCGTCGACCGCGACGGCGTCATCGCCGAGCTCGACCGCCGGGGCATCGACGCGCGCCCGTACCTGCCCTGCATCCACACGTCCAGCTTCTTCCGCGAGCGGTTCGGCACCCGCGAGGGCGAGTTTCCGGTCGCCGAGGATTTCTCGCGGCGCTCCCTCGCGCTGCCGTTCTATCCGGCCCTGCCGGAGGAGTCGCTCGAGCGGGTCGTGACGGAGCTGACCGACGTGCTCGGACGCGGTCCGGGCTGATCGCCGGCCGTTCGTAGACTGCCGCCATGCCCCGTTTCGAGCAGGAGCCCGATCCCGTCTTCTGGCGGCTCAACGCCTCGCTGGCACTTCGACCGCCGTCTCGCGCCCTACGACGTCCGTCAGTCCCGGGCCCACGCCGCCGCATTGCAGCGAGCGGGCGTGCTCGACGACGTCGGAGCTCGCCGACCTGCTGAGCGGCCTCGATCGCGTCCAGGCCGAGCTCGAATCCGGGGAGTTCCCGTTCGAGGCGGCGGACGAGGACATTCACATGGCGATCGAACGGCGCCTGACCGAGATCGCGGGCAGGGTCGGCGGCAAGATCCACACCGGGCGCTCCCGCAACGACCAGGTCGCCACCGACCTCGCGCTGTACGTCGGTGAGCGGGCCGGCGGTCGCCGGCGACCTGCTGACGGCCTGCCTGCGCGAGATCCTCACGATGGCCGAGCGCCACAAGGATGATCGACTGCCGGGCTACACGCACCTTCAGCGGGCCCAGCCGATCTCGCTCGGCCATCACCTCCTCGCCTGGTTCTGGATGCTTCGCCGCGATCTCGAACGCTTCGGGGCCGCCGGGCGAGCCGCCTCGCTGATGCCGCTCGGCTCGGGCGCGCTGGCCGGCCTGAACTGGGACATCGACCGCGTCGCCGTCGCCGAGGAGCTCGGGTTCGACGGCGTGGTCGAGAACTCCGTCGACGGGGTCTCCAACCGGGATTTCGCGCTGGATTACCTCGGCGCCGCGGCCACTTGCGCGACCCACATGTCGCGGATCGGGGCCGAGATCGTCCTCTGGTCGACCACGGAGTTCGGCTTCTGCCGGCCCGCCGAGGAGTTCTCGTCGGGCTCGTCGATCATGCCGCAGAAGATGAACCCCGACGCCGCCGAGCTGCTGCGGGCGAAGGCGCCGCGGGTGGTCGCTGCGCACTCGACCCTGCTCGGCGTCCTGCACGGGCTGCCGCTCGCCTACAGCAAGGATCTGCAGGAGGACAAGGAGCCGCTCTTCGACGCGGCCGACACCGTCGAGCTCTGCCTGCAAGCGCTCGCCGGCATGCTGCCGGGCATCGAGTTCGACCGCGAGCGGATGGCCGAGGCCGCCTCCGACGAAATGGCCGCCGCCACCGACATCGCCGACCTCCTCGTTCGTCGCGGGCTCCCCTTCCGCGAGGCTCACGCCGTGGTCGGCGGCCTCGTCCGTCACGCCATCGACGCGGGCGTCGAACTCTCGTCCATCGAACCGGAGCGCCTCGCGGACTTCTCGGAGCTCCTCGACGACGAGTACTACGAGGTGCTCGCCGAGGGGTCCTGGCTGGATTCGAAGCTCTCGCGAGGCGGGCACGTCCTCGTCGGCGGTCTCCGCGCAGCTCCGCCTGGCCGAGGAGAGCCTCGCCGGATCTGGAATGAGCGCGGCCGAGCCGGAGCCCCTCGGAGTACGGCTTCTTCGACCGCCCTCCGCGGGACGTCGCCGCCGACCTGATCGGCTGCACGCTGCTCCATGACGGCGTCGGCGGCGCGATCGTCGAAACGGAGGCGTACGAGCGCGACGACCCGGCCTGTCACGCCTTCGGCGGTCCGACCGCCAGGAACGCGCCGCTGTTCGGCCCGCCGGGCCGGGCGTACGTGTACCTGTGTTACGGGATTCACACGATGTTCAACGTCGTCACCGACGGCGACGGGATCGCCGCCGCGGTGCTGATCCGGGCACTCGAGCCCTCCCACGGCATCGACGCGATGCGGTCCCGTCGCGCGGTCCGGACGCGATCGCGATCTCTGCTCGGGGCCCGGGCAAGCTCTGCCAGGCGCTCGGCATCACCCTCGATCAGTCGGGGATCAGCGCGCTCGAGGCGCCGTATGCGCTTCTGGGGCGAGCATCGAACGACCTGCGCCCGTCGGTGATCGCCGGGCCACGGATCGGCCTTACGAAGGCTGCTGAACTGCCGTGGCGCTATTGCAGGGCCGGCAGCGACTACTTGTCGCGGCCGGCGGGCTGAAGCGGGCGTCCTCTCGGGTGCCTTCCTCGGGACCGTGCCACCGCCCGCCGATGTTCCGCCGCTCGTGCCCCCGGTGTCGGGGGTGGGGGTCGGAGCCGGAGTCGCGGGCTCGGTCGGAGCCGGAGTCGCGGGCTCGGTCGGGGCGGGTGTGGCAGGAACGGCCGTCGTCGGGGCGACGTAGGTGCTGCTGCTCGACGTGTCCGTCGTCGAGTCCGTGGAATCGCCGGCGCCGCGCGAGGCCTTCAGGTTGTCGTAGGCGGAGATGATGGAGGCCCAGAGCTCGGCCGGGATCGTTCCACCGTCGACGGGGAGGCCGCCGAACTCGGTCGTCATCGGCGTCGCGCCGTCCGGGTAACCCACCCAGACCGCCGCCGTGACGTCCTCGTTGGCGCCGACGAACCAGGCGTCGCCGTTGTTGTCGGTCGTGCCGGTCTTGCCCCAGATGTAGTCGTCGCCGACCTGGGCGCGCCTACCGGTGCCGGAGGTGACGACGGTGTGGAGGATGTCGGTGGCCGTCTGGGCGACAGTCGGGTCGATCACCTGCTTGGAGACCTTCTCGTTCTCGCCGCTCGCGCCCGAGGTTGTCGGGCACGAGCTCGTCCTGGTCGTCGGTCACCTTGTCGATCGCGACCGGGCCGTCACCGTTGCCGCGACTGGCCATCGTCCCGCTCACCCTGGCGCCGCCGTTGGCCAGCGTGTTGTAGGCGTACGCCATCTCGAGCGGGGTGACGCCCGTCTTCAGACCGCCGAGGATCATGCGCCGGGTTGTCGTCGATCGGCGAGTTGATGCCCATGTCGTGGGCCGTCCTGATGATGTCGTTGAGGCCGACCTGCATGCCGAGCTGCGCGTAGACGGAGTTGTCCGAATAGGTGGTGGCGGTGGCGATCGAGGCGCTGCCGAGGTAGTTGTCGTCGTAGTTGTTGACGTCGGAAGATCTGGTTGGGGATCTTCTTGATCGTGCCGTCCTTGCGCTCCACCTTCGCCGTGAAGGGGATCTCCTGCGGGGCGGACTCGAACACCTCGTCGGGGGAGTGCCCCTCCTTGAGCGCGGTCACGAGCGTGAAGGGCTTGAAGGACGAACCGGGCTGGCGCTGGCCGTTCGTGGCGAGGTTGAAGGGGCTGTGTCGCGAAGTCCTGGCCACCGACCATCGCGAGCACGTCGCCCGTCCCGTTGTCGATCACGACCACGGCGGACGTCGGGCCGAGTCCCGCCAGCCTGTCCCGGACGATCTGATCGGCCGCGTTCTGGAGGTCGAGGTCGAGGGTCGACTTGATCTGCAGGCCGCCGCCGAAGGCCTGGCCGGCTCCGTACTTGTCGACGATCTGCTGCCGCAGCCAGTCGGTGAAGTAGGGGGCCTCGGACTCCTCGGTCGGCGGACTGATCTGCTTCTTGGTCGGTACCGGGGTCTCCTCCATCGCCTGGAAGTCCTCGTCGCTGACCTCGAGCACGCCCTGGTCGCGCATCTTCTGCAGCACGACGTTGCGCTGCGTCGTCGCATCGTTCGGATTCGTGCCGGGGTCGTAGGCGGTCGGGGAGGAGATCAGCGCGGCGAGCATCGCCGCCTCCTGCGGTTCGACCACCTCGGCGCACCGGTCGTCGGGGTTGCCGCAGCCCGGATGGTTCCATCCGAAGTAGGTCTTGGCCGCCGCCTCGACCCCGTAGGCGCCGTTGCCGAAGTAGATGTTGTTCAGGTAGTTCGTGAGGATCTTGTCCTTCGACCACTGACGCTCGATCTGGTAGGCGAGGGCGGCTTCCCGGAGCTTCTGCAGCACGGTTCTGCTCCCCTGGGCCTCGAGCGCGTTCTTGACGAACTGCTGGGTGATGGTCGAGGCGCCCTGAACCGCTCCGCCCGAGACGATGTCCTGCTGAAGCGCGCGAGCGATGCCGAGGAAGTCGATCCCCCGGTGCTCGTAGAAGCGCTCGTCCTCGATCGAGACGACCGCCTGCTTCAGGACGGGAGAGATCTCGTCCGACTCGAGCAGGATGCGCTTCTCGTTACCCGTCAGCGTCGTCAGCTGGGTGCCGTCGTTGGAGTAGACGATCGAGTTCTGGGCGCGGTCGTACTGAGCGCGGGCCTCGAGGTCCGGGAGGTCCTGCGCGACCGCCATCATCACCCCGAATACCCAGGACACGAGCGCGAGCAGGCCCAGGCCCATGAAGCACCAGCAGGAGCCGGAGCTTCTTCAGACGCGGCTTCGGCTCGGCGTCGGGCTGCGGCCGCCGCCAGCCGTCGCCGCTGTCGCAACCGGTCGAATCGCTGCGCCGACGCCCTTGCCGGCGGCGCGCCTCTCGGCCTTGCGCTGATCGCGCTTGCGCCTGCGGTCCTCGGGCGCGCCGACGGGCCTCCTCCTTGGCCTTCTCCTTGGGATCGAGGTCGGACCCGCCGCTCGTCGCCGTCATGGCCCTCATCGCCGGGATCGCTGCCGGGTACCTCCGGCGCCACCGCGGTTCCCTTCGGCTCGGTCGCTGCCTCCGGCGCCTGGTCGGCGTCGTCGGTCGCTTCCGGCTCGATCGGATCGTCGCCGTTTTGTCTTTGCTTGAGGACATCGAAAGAGACGAGGCCGGGGATTCGGCGCGAGAGTCGAGGCGGTCGAACCAACAGGCGCCGTCCGGCGCGATCATCGGGATTGATGCAGTTGGTCCTGACGTCCCACCTGCGCGTCCGTGCGCCCCCGGGCGACGCGTGAGTCTAGCATTGGCGCCGATGCGGCAAACCGGCCTCGAGGAGGCAGAAGACATCTCCGGACTGGCCCTCGGGACGGTTGACATCCTGCCCGGCCGGGGAGCTCGAGCGACGCCTCGAGCGGGACCGGCCGCTGCGCGTCAAGCTGGGAATCGACCCGACGGCTCCCGACATCCATCTCGGACACGTCGTCGTGCTGGAGAAGCTTCGCCAGTTCCAGGCGGCCGGCCACGTCGCCGTGATGATCATCGGCGACTACACGGCCCGCGTCGGCGACCCGAGCGGGCGCTCGGCCCTGCGCCCGGAGCTCACCGACGACGAGATCGACGCCAACGCCCGGACCTTCCAGGAGCAGGCGTTCAAGATCCTCGACCCCGACCCACCGAGGTCCGATTCAACAGCGAGTGGCTCGACATGCCGAGCGCCGAGCTCTTCGGGCTCGCCCGCCGCTTCACGGTCGCGCGGTTGCTGGAGCGCGACGACTTCAGCAATCGGATGGCCGCGGCCGAGCCGATCTCGCTGCTGGAGCTGCTCTACCCGGTCCTCCAGGGCTACGACTCGGTCGCCGTCGACGCCGACGTCGAGCTCGGCGGCACGGAGCAGAAGTTCAACCTGCTGTTCGGCCGCGACGTCCAGACGTCCTACGGCAAGGAGCCCCAGGTCGTGATGACCCTGCCGATCCTGCCCGGGCACCGACGGCGTCCGGAAGATGAGCAAGTCGCTCGGCAACTACGTCGGCGTCACCGAGCCGGCTGCCGAGATCTTCGGCAAGCTGATGAGCGTCCCCGACGACGCGATGCCGCTCTACTGGGAGCTGCTGCTGGGAGAGACCCTCGATGACTCCCGCCACCCCAACGAGGCCAAGCGCGATTTCGCGACGCCGCATCTGCGACCGGTTCGCCGGGGCCGGGGAGCGGCGAGGCCGCTGAGGAGCGCTTCAACCAGATCCACCGGGACCGCGAGATTCCCGAGGACCTCACCGTCCACCGGATCTCCGACGGGGGCGACGTCCACCTGCCCGGTCCTGATCCGCGAGGCCTTCGGCGTCAGCGGCAGCGAGGCGCGCCGGCTGATCGCCCAGGGGGCCGTGAAGATCGACGGCGAACCGATCGACCCCGAGCGGCTGGACATGCCCAGCACCGCGCTCTCCGGTAGCGTGCTGCAGGTCGGCAAGCGCCGATTCGCGCGGATCACGACGGACTGATCCAGCCGGCCGCGAGGTCGGGTGGACATGGTGCCGTCAGATCGCTATAGTGCGCGGCCGCCTTGTAGGCGCGCCGTTTCGGCCCCGGGAGAACCCCGAGCCGAAGCGCGACGGTCTTTGAAAACTGAGCAGCGCATGTATCTGGAGATTTCGATCTCCTAGATGCATCGAGTCCAAACCCGGTCCGTCGCCAGCGGCGTACCGGGCATTCAATACATGAACCTGTCATGTCGGTCGTCGCCCGTGTAAGCGGCGGCCAATTAGCCAAGACGCATGACACTCTCAGTAAGACAGA
>CAWBRN010000009.1:0-162500 GCA_963791335.1 uncultured Solirubrobacterales bacterium | reverse complement strand
TCGGAGCACCTTCGGGTGTGACGGCGTACTTTTTGCATAACGGGCCGGCGAGTTACTTCTATACGGCGAGGTTAAGCGATGAGCGGAGCCGCAGCGAAAGCGAGTCTGAACAGGGCGTTCAGTCGTATGGAGTAGACCCGAAACCGAGCGAGCTATCCATGGGCAGGCTGAAGCGAGGGTAAGACCTCGTGGAGGGCCGAACCGACCTACGTTGAAAAGTGGGCGGATGACCTGTGGATAGGAGTGAAAGGCTAAACAAGCTCGGAGATATCTGGTTCTCTTCGAAATATATTTAGGTATAGCCTCGAGTATGTGCGTTGTGGCCGTAGAGCACTGTTTGGCTTAGGGGCCCTACCAGGTTACCGACGTCAGGCAAACTCCGAAGACCATTTCGTACCAGCTCGGGAGTCAGTGTGTGGGGGATAAACTCCATACGCGAGAGGGAAACAGCCCAGATCACCAGCTAAGGACCCAAAGTACTGGCTAAGTGGACAACGATGTCCGAATGCATAGACAACCAAGAGGTTGGCTTAGAAGCAGCCATCCTTGAAAGAGTGCGTAACAGCTCACTGGTCAAGTGTTCGGGCGCGGAGAATGTAACGGGGCTCAAGCCAGTCTCCGAAGCTGTGAACTCGTATCGCATGCGTGTGATGCGAGTGGTAGAAGAGCGTTCCCATTGCTGTGAAGCGGGCGCGGAAGCGATCCCGTGGAGCGTTGGGAAGTGAGAATGCCGGCATAAGTAGCGCAAGAGGGGTGAGAATCCTCTCCACCGATAGTCCGAGGTTTCCTGAGTAAAGTTCGTCTGCTCAGGGTTAGTCGGGACCTAAGGCGAGGCCGAAAGGCGTAGTCGATGGCCAACAGGTTGATATTCCTGTACCACGTCGCAATCGTTATGACCGATGGAGTGACGGGGAAGGCTAAGGGAACCCAGGCGATGGTTGTCCTGGGGCAAGTATGTAGCTAGTCGCGATAGGTAAATCCGTCGTGGCGTTCTAACGCGAGATGCGATGCCAGCTGGCTTGACCG
Organism: uncultured Solirubrobacterales bacterium; assembly: GCA_963791335.1. Lineage (GTDB taxonomy): Bacteria > Actinomycetota > Thermoleophilia > Solirubrobacterales > 70-9 > RHKX01. The sequence goes on along the minus strand of CAWBRN010000009.1, from coordinate 161,474 downwards.
CCGGCAAGTCCCTGAAGCCATGCCCCCTAGAAAACCTTCTAGGCAGATTGCTCGTGCCCGTACCAAGAACCGACACAGGTGGACTACTAGAGAATAGTAAGGTGAGCGAGATAACCCTCGTTAAGGAACTCGGCAAAATCGTCCCGTAAGTTCGCGAGAAGGGACGCCTCAATAGGGTGAAGCCACTTGCTGGTGGAGCCCGAGGAGGCCGCAGTGACTAGGTCCAACCGACTGTTTACCAAAAACACAGGCCTCTGCTAAGTCGCAAGACGATGTATAGGGGCTGACGCCTGCCCGGTGCCGGAAGGTTACGCGGAGCGGTTAGTCACCTTCGGGTAGACGAAGCTGTGAAGCTAAGCCCCGGTAAACGGCGGCCGTAACTATAACGGTCCTAAGGTAGCGAAATTCCTTGTCGGGTAAGTTCCGACCTGCACGAATGGCGCAACGAGTTGGACGCTGTCTCAACGAGGGGCTCGGTGAAATTAAAGTCTCGGTGAAGATGCCGAGTACCCGTGGCTAGACGGAAAGACCCCGTGAACCTTTACTGCAACTTGATATTGGAGTCTGGTACTTCTCGCTCAGGATAGGTGGGAGGCTTTGACCCAGTGACTTCGGTCGCTGGTGAGCCAACCTTGAGATACCACCCTTGGTGTTCTGGGCTTCTAACACATCGCCGTAATCCGGGATGTGAACAGTGTCAGGTGGGCAGTTTGACTGGGGCGGTCGCCTCCTAAAATGTAACGGAGGCGCCCAAAGGTTCCCTCAGCACGGTCGGAAATCGTGCGAAGAGTGTAAACGCAATAAGGGAGCTTGACTGCGAGATCGACGGATCGAGCAGGAACGAAAGTTGGGGTTAGTGATCCGGCAGTAGCAAGTGGAAGTGCTGTCGCTCAACGGATAAAAGGTACTCCGGGGATAACAGGCTTATCGAGCCCAAGAGTCCACATCGACGGCTCGGTTTGGCACCTCGATGTCGGCTCGTCGCATCCTGGGGCTGAAGTAGGTCCCAAGGGTTGGGCTGTTCGCCCATTAAAGCGGTACGCGAGCTGGGTTCAGAACGTCGTGAGACAGTTCGGTCCCTATCTGCCATGGGCGTTGGAGAATTGAGAGGAGTCATCCTTAGTACGAGAGGACCGGGATGAACAGGCCGCTGGTGTACCTGCTGTCCTGCCAAGGGCATCGCAGGTTAGCTACGCCTGGATCGGATAACCGCTGAAGGCATCTAAGCGGGAAGCCGACCTCGAGATGAATTCTCCCATTCCTTTAAGGAAGTAAGACCCCTGATAGACCATCAGGTTGATAGGCCGACTGTGTAAACGCAGCAATGCGTGCCAGCAGATCGGTACTAATGGGTCGAGGTCTTGACGTTTTTTCTTTTACCTCGTTGGCCTGCGTGCAGTTTTCAAGCCTCGCCGGACGGCGGGGCGCTCGAGCCGCTTGCGGCCCTGAGCGTCCACGCGGTTCCTACCGATTTCGGTGGCAATAGCGAGGGGGATACACCTCTTCCCATTCCGAACAGAGCCGTTAAGCCCTTCAGCGCCGATGGTACTTGGTGGGAAACCGCCTGGGAGAGTAGGTCGCCGCCGGTCCTTACCGAAACGATTTCGACCCACGTAGCCGTTCTGGCGACGTGGGTCGTCGTCGTTCTGGGTCCGGCATACCGCGTGTTCAAGCGGTATTGGATCACGGGATCAGCTGATCGAGTTGACCGATCCCGGGCACCTGGAGGTCGGTGATGCCGCCGAGCTCCTGGAGCAGCCCCTGAACGGAGTCGTCGTCGGAGAGCGCCTGCAGACCGCTGATCGCCGGGCCGACCGGGGCGTAACGCGCAACCTGCCTGAGGATTGTCTCCTCGAGGCCGTCGATCTTGCCGGCCGCGGCCGCATCGTCGACGGCCCGCTCCAGTCCGGCGCGAACGGCGTCGTCGATCGCCGCCGAATCGATGTCGTGGGCATCGGCGAACTCCTGGGTGGCCTGTTCGTCGGCCAGGGCCAGCGTTAGCTCCTCGCGGGTCACGTGAAGCTGGCACGCGGCTCCGTCGAGCGCGGAGAGCGCGATCCCCTCGAAGATCCCGCGGGCCTCGAGCACCGACTGATCGCGGGTCGCGCACGGGTCGGCGGTCGCGGCCGGCTCGTAGGTGCCGCCGCCGAAGGCGACGTAGACGCCGATCAGGCCGATCGACGCCGCAAGGGCGATCAGTGGGGCTCTGCTGCGCTCACCCATCGGGCTCCCTTCTGCGCGGCGGTGCCGAGGCGCGCGATCGGGATCAGAGCGAGTGCGGCGAGTGCCGCGGCGGCCAGGAACGGCCATTTGAAGGCACTTGTGGCCGCCCGCTCGAGCTGGTCCTCGATCCCAGACTGGAGTGATGCGTATGCAGCCTCGTCGCCGGCGGGCGGGGTCACGGAGTCGAATGCGGGCCCGATCTCGGGGAGCCGCCCATCGGCGGCGTCGATCTGGTTGCCGAGCGCCGTGGCGAGATCGACCTTGGTAGTGGCGGGAATGGGTGCATCGAGGAGCAGCGCCGTCGTCGAGTCCGTGGCTGCCTGTTGTTGCGCGGTGAGCTGAGCGGAGAGGAGCGGAGCGAGGATGAGGATCCCGACGACGATCCCCGCGTGCCGGGCCGCGATCGTCGCGGCGGCGCGGGAGCCCTCGGGGTCGTGCCCCCCGATCGCGGCGATCGTCAATACCGGCAGCGCCAATGCGAGGCCGATGCCGATCAGCAACTGGGGTTGGAGGGTGAGCGCCCAGGAGGCGCCCGGCAGGACTCCGAGCGCGGCGAGTCCGCCGGCGATCGCGATTCCACCTGCCAGAGCCGCCGAAGTGGGCGGACCGGCCCTGCGGGCGATCCAGCGTGCCGCGAATGCGGCGATCGGGATGGCCGAAACCGTGGCAGCCGCCGCGATCGGCGACATTCCCCAGCCCTCCGTGAGGAGCACCACCAACAGGAAGAGAGCTCCTGTCAGGCCGGCCGAGAGAAGCGCGAGTCCGACCTCGGGTCGGAGATCGAAGTCGGCTGACGGCCCAGGTTCGGGTGGAGCCGGCTTGGGCATCGTCGCGACGGGGATCACGAGCAGCAGGGGTACCTGGAGGTAGAAGATCGACTGCCAGTCGAGAACCTGTGTCAGCACGCCTCCGAGGGCCGGGCCGACGGCGACGCCGATGGTTGCGGCCGCGCCCCAGGTCGGGGCGGCCGACTCGTGTGAGCCCCGGAGCCGTGCGAGCGACTCGATCGCGCAGGCGACGACGATTGCGCCTCCGGCGGCCTGCACGACGCGCGCTCCGATCAATGCTCCGAGTGATCCCGACGCGGCACAGGCGACCGACGCACCGACGAAGATCGCGAGGCCGGCGGTCCAGCCTGACCGGGGGTGAAGTCGCGCGATCCGGACGGCGGGGAGGATGAGGAGCGCCAGGACGATGTTGAACGCCGTCAGCACCCACGAGACGCCGAAGACGGTCGCGTCGTATTCCTGCAGCACGCTCGGGAGCGCCAGGGTCACCACCGACGAATCGGCGAGCACGACCCCGACGGTCAGCGCGAGACAGATCTCGATCGTCCGTGTCGCCCGGGGGTGCATGGGATCGGAGGATCGCAGGGAGGCGCGACGATGGCACCTAGGATGAGCCGATGAGCCTCCACCGACGCACTGATCAGGCCGACCTGGAGCGCGCGATGGACGTCGTCGAAGGGCTCTCCGCGGGGATCGGAGGGCGCCGTCCGACCGGACCGGGGGAGGCCGAGGCGGCACGACTACTGGTCTCCGAACTGCGATCCGTGGGCGTCGAGGCCGACCTGCAGGAGTTCGGCGGCTACTCGACGTTCGCGGCGCCGTTTGCATTGATCATGGGCGTCGCGGTGGCCCCGGCGCTGCTCGCGGTCCGGCTGCGGATCACGAGGGTCGTCCTGGCGGCAGCCGCGGCGGTGGGGCTGGCCTCCGAGGGCTCCCTGCTGACCGCGCCGATCACCGCCGCGTTGTCGCGCCGGCGCAGCGCCAACGTGGTGGCTTCGATCGAGCCCGACGGCAGGCCCGAGCGAACGCTCTGCCTGATGGCGCACATGGACACGTCACGCAGCGGTCTCATCTTCCATCCGCAGGTCGTGTCCCTGATGACGCGATGGATCGCCGCCAACAGCCTGATGGTCGTAGCCTCGGCCCTGCTCGAGCCCTTCGCCGGCCGTTCGCGGCTCGTCCGCAGGCTGCTGGGCGCCATGCGACTGGGTCTCGCGGGCGGACTCGGGCTCCTCGCCGAGCGTGAGCTTCGCGGAGTAGACGTCCCCGGCGCGAACGACAACGCCTCCGGGTGCGGCGTCGTCGTCTCGCTCGCGGCCCTTCTGGCGGCGACACCGCTGGAATCGACGAGGGTGATCGTGCTGATCACCGGCTGTGAGGAGTCGGGAACGCTCGGCGCGCGGGCGTTCCGCGATTCACGGGAAACGGACGGCTGGATGTTCCTCAACTTCGACAACGTCGGTGGGCCCGGGAGCGTCCGCTTCCTTCGCCGTGAGGGCGTGATCGCCAAGTGGGACGCCGATCCTGGGATGATCGCCGCCGCGACCGGGGTGGGGGATCGGCGGGCCGACCTGCGCATGGCGCCCGAGGACTCCCCGGCGGGCTTGACCTACGACAGCAGCCCGATTCATGCGGCCGGGGGCAGGGCGCTGACGATCAGCGTCCAGGACGGATCCATCCCGAACCTGCACTGGCCCACCGACGTGCTCGAGAACGTCGACCGGGACGGCATCGCGCGGACGCTCGAGGCCGGAGCCGAGCTGGTCGCCGCGATCGATCGCGGCGAGGCGGATTGATTCCGGCGGGTCAGATGAGCGGTATTCAGGCGCGCGAGCGGCCGATGCCCTGACTGGGGGCGGGACGCTGCGGCCATGGCCACTCGCAACCGGGCCGGCGCGACGTACGAGGGGCCTCCCAAGCGGTGCGGGATCCGTGACGGGTCCGACCCTTGCTCCCCTCGCAGCCATTCGTCCCGGCGGGGACCTCGCGGCACTCGAGCCCGTACTGGCCGAGTGTCAGGAGGTCGATCGCCAGATCGATCCGGTCGGCGACCCGGTTGATCGCCGTGACGCCCAAGGCCCGTCCCGATTGACGGTGGCGCCTCTGTGTCTGTGTCTTGCTGTTCATTGCGTCGGAAGATAGGAAGCGCCCCGGACGTACACATGTTCGTGCAAGGAAAATTGCATCATCTGCCTCGCGCGGCCGAAGGAGTGGGCTGTGGGGAGGACGGCATCGAGGTCGCTGAGGTCTTTGCCGGTCTCGTGTGAGGGGGAGGGCTCGATCGTCCGCACCTCGGCGAGCGGGGCGTCGGGGCGCTCGATCTGGCGGACGCTCCCGGCGACGACGTTGATGACGCCCTCGCGACGCTCGAGACGGCCCGCGATCGTGACCAGTGAGGCGGTACGCACCGTCAATCGGTGGCGCTCGTAGACCGGCGGCGTGACGATCACGTTGGCGACCCCCGTCTCGTCCTCGATCAGCAGGAACATCACCCCCTTGGCGGTGGCGGGGCGCTGCCGGGCGACGAGGAGCCCGGCGACGACCAGCTCGCTGCCGTCGGGTACCCGCTGGAGCGCCTCGCAGGTCACCGTGGCCGGGTCCAGTCCACCGCGAAGCAGCGAGAGCGGGTGGCGGTCCAGGGAGATCCCGTAGGCGCCGTAGTCGGCCGTGACCTGCTCCCACGGCGTCTGCGCCCGGAGCGCCGGAGCGCCGGGGACGGCGAGCGGAAGGGAGAGCTGCTCGCCGTCGGCACGGCGGAGCGCGCCGCGGGCGATGCCGAGCCGCCAGAGCGGCACCCGCCGCCGATCGCCGTCCCCCGCGCGCCGCATCGACGCCGGCGAGCTCCCCGCAGGCGCCCGCCCAGGCGAGCCGCTCGAGCCCGTCGCGCCCGGCGCCGGAGCGCGAGGCGAGCTCCCCGAGCTCCCGGTAGGTGCCGCCCCGCAGCCGCTCGGCGACGACGGCCTCGGCGTCCTGGTCGGACAGGCTCTTGACGTAGCCGAGCCCGATCCGCACCGCCAGGTCACCCCTGTCGTTCCACCGGCCACGCGCTCGACCCGGCAGAGGACGTCGCTGCGGTTCACGTCGGGTCCCAGCACCTCGATCCCGCGTCGCTGGGCCTCGTGGACGAGCGCGTCGGGGGGATAGAAGCCCATCGGCTGCTCGTTGAGCAGGGAGCAGAGGAACTCCGGCCCGTAATGGACGCGCAGCCAGGTCGACTGGTAGGCGAGCAGGCCGAACGCCGCCGCGTGCGACTTGGGGAAGCCGAAGCCGGAGAACCCGTGGATCTGGCTGAAGACGCGCTCGGCGACCTCCAGCGAGACGCCCCTGGCGACCGCGCCCTCGACGAAGCGATCGCGATGGGACCGCATCGCCTCCTCGGAGCGCTTACGGCTCATCGCGCGCCGCAGCCCCTCGGCCTCGCCGGAGCTGAAGCCGGCCAGCGCCATCGCGACCTGGATCACCTGATCCTGGAAGACGATCGCCCCGAGCGTGTCCGAGAGGATCGGCTCGAGGCTGGGATGCTCGTAGGGGATCTCGTAGCCCGGGTCCTCCCGCAGCCGCTTCTTGCGCTCCAGGTAGGGATGAACGGCGCCGCCCTGGATCGGCCCGGGGCGGACGATCGCGACCTGGACCGTGAGGTCCTCGATGTTCTCGGGTCGCGAGCGGGGGAGCATCTGCATCTGCGCGCGGCTCTCGATCTGGAACACCCCGGTCGTCTCGGCGGCCTGGATCCGCCTGTAGACCTCTCGGTCGTCGAGCGGGATCCGCGAGAGGTCGATCCGTTCCGAGCGGACGCGGGCGATCTCGGTGACCGTGCGCTCGACCGCCGAGAGCATGCCGAGGCCCAATAGGTCAATTTTCAGGAAGCCGGCGTCGGCGCAGGAGTCCTTGTCCCACTGGGCGATCTGCCGCCCCTCCATCGCGGCGGGGACGACCGGGCAGAGGTCCGTGAGCGGGCGCGTCGAGAGCACCATCCCGCCGGGATGCTGGGAGGGATGGCGAGGCAGCCCGTAGGCGTCGTCGAGCAGCTTCTGCAGGGAGCGCCACCGCGGAGACTCGCCGTCGATCAGCGCCTCCTCGTAATGGCTCGCCGACCGGGCGGCCCGCTCGATGTCGGCGGGGGGCAGTCCCAGGACCTTGCCGAAGTCGCGGATCGCGCCCTTCGATCGATAGGTGGGGAAGGCGGCGACCAGGGCCGAGCGGTCGGCGCCGTAGCGCTCGTGGACCCGGGGGATCAGCTTCTCCCTGATGTCGCGCGGGAAGTCGAGGTCGATGTCCGGCGCCTCAGAGATCTCGTCGTTGAGGAAGCGGCCGAGGAACAGGCCCGCCTTGACGGGGTCGACGTGGGAGAGGCCGGTCAGATAACAGACGACGGAGCTGACGCTCGAGCCTCGGCCGCGACCCGGGGGGAGCAGGGCGCGAGCGCTGTCGGGGCCGCGGACCTCGGCCGCGATCTCGCGGGCCAGCTCGAGCATGTCGCGATGGAGGAGGAAGAAGCCGGAGAGCCGGAGGCCGGAGATCAGGTTCAGCTCCTGCTCGAGCCGGCGCTCGGCCTCGGGGCGCTCGGGCGTCCCGTCGTAGCGCTCTCCGAACCGGGCCCGGCAGGCCTCCGCCAGTCGGCGGTCGGCGGTCCCGTCCTCGGCGCCCGGGTAGCTGTAGCCGAGGTCGGTGTTGAGGTCGAAGCCCAGCCGCTCCGCGAGCCGGCCGCTCTCCGCCACCGCGTCCGGGTGATCGGCGAAGCGCGCGGCGGCGCGCGGCGGGTCGATCAGCGTCGCGGAGCCGTTGCCGCGCCGGCCGGGCTCGGTCGACTCGAGAGTCCCGCCGAGGCGGACGGCGACGAGCGCGTCCTGGAGCGCGGTCCGCGCCCGCTCGTGGGCGTGGACGTTCCCGGTCGCGACGCAGGGAACTCCGAGGAGATCCGCGAGCCCGGCGAGGCGGCGGTTGCGGGCCCGGTCCCCGCGCCACAGCGGTCGCTGGATCTCGACCCGGAAGCGGTCGGCGCCGAAGATCCGCAGCAGCTCGCGCCCGTGCCGCTCGGCGTCCCCGTGCTCCCCGCGCGCGATCCGGCCGGCGAGGGCGCCGTCGCGGGCGCACCCGGAGAGACAGATCAGGCCGTCGGCGTGACGCTCGAGGTCCGCCGTCCCGATCGCCGGCGGCGAGGGCATGCGGTCGCCGCGGGTCTCTGCGTGCGCCAGCGTCAGCAGGTGACAGAGATTGCGGTACCCGGTCACGTCCTCGACCAGCACGGTCAGGTGGAAGGCCCCGGGCGGGCAGTTGCCGCGAAAGCCGGGGAGCGGGGTGGAGGGGGCGCCGGGGAACACCGTCAGCTCGGACCCCGTGATCGACCTGATCCCCTGGTTGCGGCAGGCCTGGGCGAACTCCATCGAGCCCCAGAGGCCGTCGTGATCGGTCAGGGCCATGGCCTCGTAGCCGAGCTCCGCCGCTCGGAGGGCCAGCTCGTCCGGGCTGGAGGCGCCGTCGAGGAACGAGAACCCGGAGTGGGAGTGGAGCTCGACGTAGCTCATCAGCTCATCTTTGGGTGAACCAGCGGTTCGTCTCGAGGTCGCAGAAGACGACCGAGCAGCGGCCGCCCGCGAGGACGAGCTCCATGTAGTGGCGCCGCATCGGCGTCCCCGACCACCACCGGTCCTCGACGAGCCACTGCTCGCGAACCGATTCGACCCGCCGCCCGCCGACCACCACTGGCCTCCCGGCCGCGGCGCTGACCTCGACCGGCCGCGGCGCGTATGGGTTGGCGGGGCGGCCCACGCCTACCTGCCGGCCTCGTTGAAGGGAGCGAGCGTCGTCCAGCGCTCGGGCACCCGGGAGTCGGGGTCGACGTCGAGGACGCGCAACATCGAGTCGCGCCCCGCCGCCGCCCGGACCTGCTTGACCGCCTCGGCGAGGCGCTCGCGCCTGCGCTCCGCCGGGTCGCCGCCGAGCGAGCCCTGCGACCCTCCCGACTCCGCCAGCTCCAGGGCGCGCAGGACCAGCGTCGTCGCCGGGGCGGAGAGCTCGCCGAGGCGCGGCGCCAGCGCCAGCCGAAGCCGATCGGCGGAGCTGCTGGCGCTCCGCATGGCGACCCGGGCGCTCCAGCTGCCACCACCGGCCAGCCTCGCCTCGAGCCGGAGCGAGCGGATCGCCCGGCCCTCGCGAAGCGGATCCCCGAGCAGGCGCTCGATCAGGAGGTCCAGCGCGCGGTCGAGCTGGGTGCCGTAGGCGGCCTCGGGCAGCCCGATCGCCTGGACGAGATCCTCGTGGGGGACGCGAGGGCGCAGCGGCGTGTCGAGGCCCGAGGCGAGGTCGTGGGCCTGCAGGCCGAGCGCGCCGAAGCGATCGGCGACGGCGATCCGCGGCAGCCCGGCCAGGTCGCCGAGGGTCGCGACCCCGAGGCGCTCGAGGGTGCCGACCAGTCGCCCGGCCGCGGCATCGTCCCGCCCCGCCCGATCGCGGAGCGGCCGATCGAGCAGATCGACGGGAAGGGGGGAGAGGAAGTCCCGCTCCGCGCCGGCCGGAATCACCCGGATCCCGCGGCGCCCCCTCTGCCTGACGGTCCCCGCCGCCGCGCGAGCGCAGAAGCGGGTGGGCGCGCCGGCGACCCGGGCCGGGACCCCGACGGCCCGGCCGGCCCTCGCGAGGACGTCCTCGCGCCGCGGTCCCCAGATGCTGCGCAACCCATCGACGCCGAAGAATGCCTCGCCGCTCGTGCCGCTCTCGACCGCCGCGCCGATTCCCTCGAGCTTGCGGAGGATCCGCTCCCACGACTCCGCCGTCCGGCTCGGATCGGGCGGTACGAGGGCGAGTTGGGGGCAGCGGCCCAGCGCCTCGGAGATCGGCATCCCGGCGCGGATCCCGAACGCCTCGGCCGATCCGCTCGTCTCGCCCACCGCCTGTTCCCTGCCCGGCTCGGGGGCGAGGGCAGTCGGCTCTGTCAGCATCTCCCTTCGACCACCGAGAGCGGCGAGCAGGGAGAAGCGGGGAATGAGAACGGATCCGATTGTCATCGAGGGGAGCACACGGGGCGAACATATGTTCGCTCAACGGGGAGCTCTTTTCAAGGGGGTCCTCGTGCTTCTCTGCGCGCTCGCGCTCGCGAGCTGCGGCAGTGACGATCCGACGGGCTCGACGACTACCGCAGGGCCTGACACCGCGGGGGCCGACCAGGCCGACGTGCAGGTGATCGAGGATTGGGCGGCGGCGCTCGCCGAGGGCGACGTCGATGCCGCCGCCGGCTACTTCGCGCTCCCGAGCACCGCCGAGAACGGCCCGCTGCTGACGAAGATCGACACCCGAGCCGACGCGATCGCGTTCAATCGCTCCCTGCCCTGCGGCGCGACGGTGGTCTCGGCGAAGACCGCCGGCGACTTCACGACCGCGACCTTCGAGCTCGAGGACAGGCCCGGCGGCGACTGCGGCGCGGGCGTCGGTGGGACCGCGTCGACCTCGTTCCAGATCGAGCACGGCAAGATCGTCGAGTGGCGCCGGATCGACGATGCTGCCCCGGCCGGCGGGCAGGCGGACGGCGGTACCGAGGTCTGAGCGTGGGGCCTGGCCTGCCGAGGGAGCCGCAGACGAAACTGCGCTGAGGGCGGACTATCCGCCCAAATAGCGGTCTCGGCGGCAACACCGCGCCGCCCCAGCGGAGCGTCTGCTCGGAGTTATCCCCTCACTCGGCGAGCCACCTCGGCGCAGACCTCCGACGTGCTCGACTCGCCGCCCAGGTCATGGGTGCGGATGCCGTCCCCGGCGGCGCCGAGGGTGGCGGCGTAGATCGCCTCCGAGGCGCGCTCGGCCTCGGGGTGCCCGCGCTCGGCGGCGTAGTGGAGGACCGCGGCGCAGGCGAGGATCATGGCCATCGGGTTGGCGATGTCCTTGCCCTCGAGGGAGGGAGCGGTGCCGTGCGGGGCCTCGGCCATCGCGACGGCGGGACGCATGTCCTCGTCGAGGCTCAGCAGGATGGATTCGGCTCCCGCGATCGAGCCGAACATGGGCATCACGAGGTCGCTGAGCAGGTCGCCGTCGCGGTTCAGCGTGGGGACCACGAGCGGCGTGGTCGCCGCTCCGCCCACGAGGCCGGCGTAGGTGGCGTCGATCAGGACCGGCTCGTAGGGGATCTCGGGATGGCGAGCCGCCGCCGCGTCCATCTCCTCCTTCAGCATCCCCTCGTAGACCGGGCTGACGGTCCACTTGGGGCCGCCGTAGACGCGGGCGCCCGAGCCGAGCCCGGCGGCGACCCGGAACGAGTGCTCGGAGACCGCGCGGCAGACGCGACGGCTGATCCGCTCGGTTCGCACGGCGATCTCGTCGCCGCCCGGGCCCTCTTCTCGCCGCTCCTCGGCGCCGTAGGCGTCGCCGACGGCCATCCGGCAGATCGAGATCGGATGATGGATGCCCGCGATCGGTGTGACGCCGGGGATGCGCCGGCCGGTCCGCACGATCACGGTGCCGTCGATCCCCTCGCGGATCAGCCGGTTCGGACTGCCGACGTCGTCGGCGCCCTCGGGCGTGATCGTGGCCGCCTTCAGCCCGAGCCCGGCGGAGCGCATCGCCGCCGCCGCCTCGGTGCAGACACCGTTGTTCGTGCGCCGTCGGTTCTCCAGCGACAGGTCGTACCGCTCGAGTTCGATGCCGATACCGACGACCTCGGGGTCGATCACGGTCAGCGCGGCCTCGAGCAACTCCTGCCCGGTCTGGTCGCCCTCGAGGACGACGATCCGGATCGGTTCCTCAGCCACCGCCACCGGAGGTCTTGCCCCCGCCGCCCTTCTCGCCCTTGCCGGACTTCTGCCTTGCCACCCTGATTGCCGGCTGGTTCGGGCGCCGGCGGCGGAGCGACGCCGGCGAAGTCGAGGATCAGCTTGGCGGTCTCGTCCGGCGCCTCGACGTTCGGCGAATGGCCGACGCCGTCGATCACCTTCGTGATCGCCCCCGGCACCGAGTGGAACTCCTCGGCGACGGCCTCGGCGTCGAGGATCTGATCCTCGCTGCCGTCGATGAACATCAGCGGCACCCCGGTCGTGGCGAGACGAGAGGAGATCGACTGCTGCTCGAGGTAGTTGTCGGCCTCCTCGCTGGCCTTGGTGAAGGAGTCGTAGGTCATCGCCCGGTTGTCGTCGACGACGCGGTCGGGATCGCCGGGGAAGACCTTGCTGACGTCGACGCCGGGCGCGAACGCCGACTGGTAGCCCGACTTGATCGTCGTGTCGAAGCGGAGTCGCCAGGTCGCCTGGCCGATCACCGGCACGTGGACCATCCGCTCGAGGAAGGGGAGGCCGGAATCGCCCGGGGCCGAGGGGGTGCCGATCAGGACGATCCGGTCAACGAGCTCGCTCGCGCTCTGGGCCAGCGAAGTCGCGACGATGCCGCCGAGCGAGTGCCCGACGACGGTCGCTCCCTGGACGCCGAGCGAGTTCAGGGCCTCCGCGACGGCGGCGGCCTGGTTGTCGATCTCGTAGCCGCCCTGGGGCTTCTCCGAGCCGCCGTGGCCGATCAGGTCGATGCGGATGACGCGATGGTTCTCGTTCAGGGCGGGCAGGATCGGGTTCCACCATTGCGACGAGCATCCGAAACAATGAAGTAGGACGATCGGTGCGCCCTCCGGGCCGGATCCCGTGGCCGGCGAGTCGAATACCTGCAGATCGACCGACGAGGCCTCCTCGATCTTGCCGCCGTCGGCCGTCACCTCGGCCTGCTTCGTCTGGTTGTCGAGAACGAACGCGTTGACGATGCCGAGGCCGATCAGGACGACCACGACCGTCAGGGCGATCTTCAGGCCTCTCCTCATCCCACGCCCCCGTTGGAATCGCCGACCTGAGCGGCCGTCAGGCCCAGTTCCTCCGCGTTCTCGCGTCAGGGCCTCGATCACGACCGCGATGTGCTCACCCTCGTCGACGCCCAATTCCTCGATACCGGTGGCGATCTGCTCGCGATCGACCTTCGCGGCGAACGACGGCTGCTTCAGCTTCTTGCGCACCGACTTGACCTTCATGCCCTCGATCCCGGTCGGCCGCACGAGCGCGCACGCGCTCACGAAGCCCGAGAGCTCGTCGACGGCGTAGAGCGTCTTTGCCAGCAGGGTCTCCCTGGGGACGCCCAGATAGTCGGCGTGCCCCGCCACCGCTTCGACGATCTCAGCGGGGTATCCGAGCCGCTCGAGCTCGGCCATTCCCATCCGCGGATGGCCCGTGTCGGCGTCGGGAAAGCGCTCGTAATCGAGGTCGTGGACGAGGCCCGTGATCGCGTACCGCTCCTCGTCCCCGCCCTGGATCCGGGCATAGGCGCGCATCGAGGCCTCGACGGCCAGCGCGTGCTTCCGCAGGGAGTCGGAGGCGGTCCACTCGCAAAGCAGTTCCCAGGCCGCCTCACGGGCGGGCTCGTTCATCGTGGGCTCGCTCACCGTCGTCTACCCTAGCCAAGCTTTGGAGAAATTCGTGATTCAAGGCGGCGCCCCGCTGAGCGGGGAGATCGTGGCCGCCGGCAACAAGAACGCGGCTCTGCCGATCCTCGCCGCATGCCTGCTCACGGAGGAGGACGTCGTTCTGCGCAACGTGCCGCGGATTCGCGACACCGAGGCGCAGATCTCGATCCTCGCGAAGCTCGGTGTGGAGGTCGAGTGGCTGGGCGACAACGACGTTCGCCTCCGCGCCGCCGACATCGAGTCGACGGTCGTCGACGAGGAACTCGCCGCCCGGATCCGCGCGTCCTTCCTCCTCGCCGGCCCGCTGCTGGCTCGCTTCGGCACGGTCTCGATGCCGCCGCCGGGAGGCGACACGATCGGCCGACGCCGCCTCGACCCGCACCTCGACGCCTTCCGCGACCTCGGCGCGACCGTGACCGGCGATCGGATGATCGAGATCGAGGCCTCCGGCGGCCTCGAGGCCTGTTCGATCTTCATGGACGAGCCCTCGGTGATGGGCACCGAGAACGCGCTCCTCGCCGCGGCGCTGACGCCCGGGGACACGATCATCGCCAACGCCGCATGCGAGCCTCACGTCCAGGATCTCGCCCGCCTGCTCGCGCAGATGGGAGCCGACATCGACGGCATCGGCTCCAACGTGATGATCGTCCACGGCCGCGACAAGCTCGGCGGCGCCGACCACACGATCGGCCCCGATCACATCGAGATCGGCAGCTTCATGGCACTCGCCGCCGCGACCGGCGGCGAGCTGAGGATCCGCGACGTGGAGCCGGGCGACCTGCTGATGATCAGGCGTCAGTTCCAGCGCCTCGGCCTGCAGAGCCTGATCGAGGGCAACGACCTGCTCGTGCCCCCGGACCAGCAGCTCGCGATCCGCGACGACATGGGCGACGCGATCCCGAAGATCGACGACGGACCCTGGCCGGCCTTCCCCGCCGACCTGACGTCGATCGCGCTCGCGCTCGCGACCCAGGCCACCGGCACCATCCTGATCTTCGAGAAGATGTTCGAGAACCGCCTGTTCTTCACCGACAAGCTGGTCGCGATGGGCGCGCGGATCACGCTCTGCGACCCGCATCGAGCGATCATCAACGGTCCCAGCAGGCTGCACGGAGAGCGGCTCGAGAGCCCCGACATCCGGGCCGGTATGGCGATGCTGATCGCCGCCCTGGCAGCCGAGGGCACCTCGGAGATCGGGAACATCGTCCAGATCGACCGCGGATACGAGCGAATCGACGAGCGCCTGCGCGATCTCGGCGCCCGGATCGAGCGCGTCGCCACCGAGCCCGTCCGGGTCTCGGCCTGACGCTTTCCCGGGAGCAACGATGAGCCAGCCACTACCGACCGGCACCCGCGACGTCCTCGCGCAGGAGATGCGCGAGCTGCGCGCGATCGAGTCGACGCTGCTCGGCCTCTTCGCCGACCGCGGCTACGAGGAGGTCGCGACGCCGACGATCGAATATCAGAAGGTCCTCGCCCAGGGGGAGGGTCCGGAGGGCACGCGCCACGTACCGCTTCCTGGACGAATCGGGCTCGGTGCTGGCGCTCCGCAACGACATGACCGTGCCGATCGCCCGCATGGTGGCGGGCCGGTTCGCCGATCAGGCGGGGCCGTTCCGCCTCGCCTACTCGGGCAGCGTCTACCGGCGGGTGCGGCCGCAGCGCGGCCAGCTCCGCGAGTTCCGCCAGATCGGCGTCGAGCTCGTCGGCGCCGACGCTCCCGCGGGAACGGTCGAGCTGATCGAGCTGCTCGCCGCCTCGCTCGAAGCGCTCGGCCTCGCAGCGCGCGGTGATCGGCCTCGGCGACGGCGACCTCTTCCGCCAGGTCCTCGACGAGTTCGAGGTCGAGGGTCGCGCGCGCGACCGGATCCTCGAATGCCTCGCCACCCACGATCTCGTCGCCATCGAGGCCGAGGCGGGGGACCTCGCCGGCCTCGGGGACGCCGAGCGTTCGACGATCGTGGCGCTCAGCGATCTGCGGGGTGGGCCGGAGGTCCTCGACCGGGCCAGGGCGATCGGCGGACCCGCCGTCGAGCGCGCCTCGGCGAGGCTCGCCGAGACGATGGACGGCCTCGCGGCCGCGGGCATCGCCGATCGCGTGCAGGTGGACTTCGGCCTGCTCCGCGACCTCGGCTACTACACGGGCGCGATCCTCGAGGTCTACGACCCCGCCGTCGGCCAGGCGATCGGCGGCGGCGGCCGCTACGACGACCTGCTCGGCCGCTTCGGCCGGCCGCTCCCCGCCGCTGGATTCGCCCTCTTCCTCGAGCGCCTCCACATCGCCCAGACCGCGGCGATCGCCGCCCGGGAGGAAAGCCGATGACGCGAAGCGTCCGCAGGCGTACCAACGGTGGAGCGCTGACGCTCGCCCTGCCTCGCGGCTCCCTCTTCGAGGGTTGCCTCGGAATGCTCGATCGAGCCGGGTTCGACACCGCCGAGCCCCGCAGCTCCTCGCGCTCCCTGATCTTCGAGCTGGACGGGTTGACGATCGTCACCGTCCGCCCCTCCGACGTACCCACCTACGTGGAGTCCGGCGCCGCCGATCTCGGCGTGACCGGCAAGGACGTCCTCACCGAACAGAGCGATCGCGCCGTCTACGAGCTGGCCGACCTCGGATTCGGGCGTTGCCGCATGGCCCTCGCCGCGCGCTCGGGAAGCGACGACCTGGAGCGCGCCGAAAGCCACCTCGGCGTGATGAGGATCGCCACCAAATATCCGCGAACGGCCGTCGACTACTTCGAGCGCATGGGCCGCCAGGCCGAGGTGATCGAGGTCAAGGGTTCGGTCGAGCTCGCGCCCCTCGTCGGCCTCGCCGACGGCATCGTCGACCTCGTCGACACCGGCCGGACGCTCGACGAGAACGGCCTCGAGATCGTCGACGAGATATCCGTGTGCACGGCGCGACTGGTCGCCAACAGGGTGGCCCACAAGCTCAGGGTCGACGAGCTGGACGCGATGGTCGACCGGCTCCGGGAGGCGGCGGCGCCGTGAGGATCGAGCGACGAACCTCCGACCCGGCCGACGCTCCGGGGCTGGCGGCGTCGCTCCGGGCTGCCAGCCCCGATCCCCCCGGACTCGCATCGGCCGTTGCGGACACGATCGAACGGATCCGCAGCGATGGGGATTCCGCGCTGGTGGAGCTCGGCGAGCGCTTCGACGGAGCGGCGGCCCGATCGCTTCGCGTCGAGGCCGACGAGATCGAGCGCGCCGCCGCGTCGCTTCCGGCCGCGCTCACCGAGGCGATAGAGCTCAGCGTCGCCAACGTCCGCGGCAGTCGCCGAAGCGCAGGAGGGAACCGCGGTGACCACGGCGCTCCCGCAGGGCCAGCGCGTCGAGATCGCCGAGGTCGCCGTCGGGGCGGCGGGGATCTACGTTCCCGGTGGCCGCGCGCCGTACCCGTCGAGCGTGATCATGGGCGTCGTCCCGGCACGTGTCGCCGGCGTCGCAAGGGTGGTCGTCGCGTCGCCGCCCGGGGAGTCGGGACTGCCGGCCGACGCGATCCTCGCCGCCGCGTCCATCGCCGGGGCCGACGAGGTCTACGCGATGGGCGGTGCCCAGGCGATCGCCGCCCTCGCCTACGGCACCGAGACCGTCGCGCCCGTCGACGTGATCGCGGGGCCGGGCAGCCCGTGGGTCCAGGAGGCGAAGCTGCAGTGCTCGCGAGTGGTCGGCATCGACGGATACGCCGGACCGTCGGAGCTCGTCGTCGTCTGCGACGGGACCGCGCCGGCCGAGTGGGTCGCGCTCGACGTCTGCGCTCAGGCCGAACATGGCAGCGACGGGCTACTGGTCGTCGCCTCGGCCGATCCGGAGCTGCTGGACCGGATCGGCGAAGCGATCGCCTCGCGCTCGGCCGAGCGGCCGAGCGTTGCCGACGGAATCGCGCACCTGATCGATGTCGCCGACGTCGCAGAAGGCGTCGCGCTGGCCCAGGCGCTGGCGCCGGAGCACCTCGAGCTGATCTGTGCCGGGGCCGCCGAGCTGGCCGCGGGCCTGACGACGCCGGGCTGCATATTCGTCGGACCGCGTTCGGCGACCGCGTTCGGCGACTACGCGGCCGGCTCCAACCACGTTCTCCCGACCGGCGGCGCCGGTCGGTTCACCGGGCCGCTCGGCCCGGGCACCTTCCGGCGACGGATCAGCCGCGTCGAGATCGACTCCGATTCGGCCGGCGGCGCTCGCGGGAGCGGTGGACGAGATCGCCCGCGCAGAGGGCTTCCCCGTGCACGGGGAGTCCGCTCTCGTGCGCAGGAACGACCCCGCGAAGGGGGAATAGTTCCCTCTATGCCATCCGGGCCCTCACGCACGGCAACGATCGAGCGCCGCACCAACGAGACGACGATCACCCTGTCGCTCGATCTCGACGGCGGCTCCGTGGCCGCGAGCACCGGCGTCGGCTTCCTCGACCACATGCTCGACCTCGTGGGTCGTCACGGCCGGCTCGGCCTCTCGGTCGAGGCCGACGGCGATCTCGAGACGGGTTCGCACCACACCGTCGAGGACGTCGGCATCGCCTTCGGCCAGGCGCTCGACGCGGCCCTCGGCGACCGTGCCGGGATCAGGCGTTACGCGCACGTGGAGTTGCCGATGGACGAGTCGCTCGCCGACTGCTCGATCGACATCTCCGGCCGTCCGTATTGCCGCTTCTCCTCCGACCTTCCGCCGGTCTCGATCGCCGGCTTCGAGGTCGAGCTGACCGAGGAGTTCTTCCGTGCCGTGGCGACGAACGCGAAGCTCACCCTTCACCTGTCCAACCCGTACGGCTCGAATGCCCACCACATGATCGAGGCCTGCTTCAAGGCCTTCGCCCGGGCGCTGCGGGACGCGGTCGAGATCGACCCGAAGGAGACGGGAGTTCCCTCCACCAAGGGGACTTTGACCTCCTGAATCGCCTTTCCGTGCGCTCCGTTCCGAGAGTGACGGGGCGCAACTTCGCCCGGCTTCATGTGCTTACTCTCCACGAGATGAGATCTGGTCCAGAGAGCGCCCGCGGGCGCCGCATCCCCGGCCGCGGAGCCGCCTTCGGTCCGTTGTTCGCGCTGCTCGCGGCTGATCGGCGCTCCTGGTTCCCGCCGCCACGGCCTCCGCCAAGGTTCCCGCCGAGTTCTTCGGGATCGACCAGGAGCTCCCGGACTCGACGGACTTTCCGGACATGCGGGATGCGGGCTTCGGCTCGTTCCGGGTCAAGGTCGACTGGGCGGTCGCCCAGCCGAGCGAGGACGGTCCCTACGACTGGACACAGGCCGACAACAGGGTCTACGACGCGGCGAGCAACGGCATGACCCCCGTCGTCAACGTGTCCGGCATCGCCGGGGTTCGTCCACGCCCCCGCCAACGGGCTCTACGCGCCCGACGAGCGAGGCCGACCTGAGCGAGTGGGAGGCCTTCAACCAGGCGCTCGCGAAACGCTACGGGCCGGATGGCGACTTCTACGACGCTCCACCCCGAGCTCGCCGACAGACCAGTGCACACCTGGATCATGTGGAACGAGCAGAACTCCAAGAACAACTGGCTCCCGAAGGCGGATCCGCGCGGCTACGCCGCTCTTCTGAAGCGCGGCCAGAAGGGGATCACGAGCTTCGACCCCAGTGCCGAGATCGTGCTCGGCGGCATGTACGGATACCCGCGCGACTCGAAGTCGATGAAGGCGGCGGACTTCCTACAGCAGCTCTACAAGGTGCCCGGGATCAAGAATCGCTTCGACGCCGTCAGCTCGCATCCCTACGGGCCGGACGTCAAGTCCGTCAAGAGTCAGGTCAAGGACCTCCGCTCGGTGGCCGAGAAGGCCGGCGACGGTAACGTCGGGCTCTGGGTGGGCGAGCTGGGCTGGGCTTCGGACGGCCCCAGGCGAAGCGAGGAGGTCGTCGGCAGGAAGGGCCAGGCACAGCGGCTCGAGGACGGGCTCGACCTGCTCGCGGGCAAGCGAAAAGCCTGGAAGGTGCACGGCGTCTTCGTCTACACGTGGCAGGACTTTCCCGCCGGGATGCTGGCATGCAGCTGGTGCGCCTGGGCGGGCCTCATCGAAGAGAACGGCGACCCCAAGCCGGCCCTGAAGGCCGTTGAGAAAGTGATCGGGAAACACACATGACCAGACCGAACGCACGAACGATCGGAGCCCTTCTCGTCACGGCGATCGCCTCGGCTGCCCTCCTGGCGCCGGCGATCGGCCAAGCCGCGAAGGTCCCCGGCGACTTCTTCGGAATCTTCGCGGAGGGTCCCTCGAAGGGGGAGTTCAAGGACATGGGCAAAGCCGGCTTCGGCACCTACCGCGTACCCGTCAACTGGGCCGCGATCCAGAAGACCAAGGACGGCGACTACGACTTCTCCCAGGCCGATTACGGCGTCTACTACGCCGCCAAGCACCACATGCGACCGGTCCCCGTCGTCTACGGGACCCCCCGATTCGTCCACAAGCCCTCCTCCAAGGGCCTCTACGGGCCGACCAGCAAGTCGGACCTCAAGGAGTGGAAGCAGTTCAGCGAGGCCCTCGCGAAGCGCTACAGCCCGCAGGGCTACTACTTCGACGTGTTCCCGGAGATCGATCGTCTCCCGGTCAAGACCTGGATCATGTGGAACGAGCAGAACGCCAAGAACAACTGGCTGCCGAAAGCCGATCCGAGGGAGTATGCGAAGGTCGTCGCGAAGGGCGACCAGGGCATCAGCAAGGTGGATCCGAAGGCAGACATCGTGCTCGGCGGCATGTTCGGGTACCCGCACGACTCGAAGTCGATGAAGGCCGGCAAGTTCCTCTCCAAGCTCTACAAGGTGAAGGGCATCGAGAAGCACTTCGACGCCGTCAACTCGCATCCATACGGACACGACGTCGGCGACGTCAAGAAGCAGATCGGCGAACTCCGCTCGACCGCGAAGAAGGCCGGCGACGGCAACGTCGGCCTATACGTCGGCGAGCTGGGCTGGGCGTCGAGCGGGCCGTCGAAGAGTGAGTCGGTCGTGGGCAAGCAGGGCCAGGCCAAGCGCCTGCGCGACGGATTGAAACTGCTCGCCCGCAAGCGCAACGCCTGGAACGTGGGTGGCGTTTTCGTCTACACCTGGAAGGACTTCCAGGCCGGACAGCTAGCCTGCCTCTGGTGCCCGGGCGCCGGCCTCGTCACGAAGAGCGGCAAGGCGAAGCCCGCTCTCCGCGCCGTCAAGAAGGTCATCAGGTAGGTCTGCGCGCTTGGGCTCATCGCCCGGCGCCTAACATGGCGCCCGTGAGCCCCGCAGGCACTACAGGTACTACAGGTGCCCCGATAATCGTCGCCGATTACGGCATGGGCAACCTGCGCAGCGTGGTCAAGGCGTTCGAACACGTCGGCGCCGTACCGACGGTGAGCTCCGATCCGGCCGAGATCGCCGCTGCCGAGGCGCTCGTTCTGCCCGGAGTCGGTGCGTTTCCGGAGGCGATGCGGGAGATCGCCGCACGCGGCCTGGCCGAGCCGATCAGGAGCAGGGCGGAGGACGGCGTTCCGCTGCTCGGCATCTGCCTCGGGATGCAACTCCTCTTCGAATCTTCGACCGAGCACGGCGGGGCGGTCGGGCTCGGCCTGCTCGAGGGTACGGTCGAACCGGTCAGCGCTCCCGGCCTGAAACTTCCGCACATCGGCTGGGCGCCGGTGCGTCGCGAACGCGAATCCACCCTGACGACCGGGATCGCCGAGGGCGAGCCGTTCTATTTCGTCCACTCGCTCGTCGCCAGACCGGCGCCCGACGAGCTGATCGGCTCAGCCGAGCACGGGGAGCGGTTCGCCGCGATCGTCGGTCGGGGGAACGTTTATGGAACGCAGTTCCACCCCGAGAAGTCGAGTGGGGCCGGCCTCGCGATGCTCGGTAACTTCGCGGCGATCGCGGCCGAGCGTGCCGTCCCGTGCTGATCCTCTACCCGGCGATCGACATCCGCGACGGCCGCGCCGTCCGGCTGCTGCAGGGCGACTACGACCGTGAGACGCCGTACGACGCGGACCCGGTCGACGCGGCACGGCGCTGGGTCGACGGCGGCGCCGAGATCGTCCACGTCGTCGATCTCGACGGCGCCAGGGCCGGCGCACCGGCGAACCTCTCGATCGTCGCCCGCATCGCCGCGGCCGTCGACGTCCCGGTCCAGCTCGGTGGCGGCCTCCGCGACCGGCCCGCGGTCGAGGCGGCGTTCGCGGCGGGAGTCGCCCGCGTGGTGCTGGGAACGAGCGCTCAGCGCAACCCCGACCTGCTCGGAGAGCTCGCCGGGGCCTTCGGAGACGGAATAGTCGCGTCGGTCGACGCGAAGGGCTCTCGCGTAGCCGTCG
Organism: uncultured Solirubrobacterales bacterium; assembly: GCA_963791335.1. GTDB lineage: Bacteria > Actinomycetota > Thermoleophilia > Solirubrobacterales > 70-9 > RHKX01. The sequence goes on along the minus strand of CAWBRN010000009.1, from coordinate 139,767 downwards.
AGGGCTGGGAGGAGGCGACGCAGGCCGCGGTCGACGACTCGATCCGTGAGCTCGGCGGGCGCGGAGTACGCCGCTTCGTCTACACGCCGGTCGAGGTCGACGGCACGCTCGAGGGCCCCGGCCTAGGCGGCCTCGACCCGATTCTGGCGGCCTGCGCCGAGACCGGCGCCGAGTTGATCTACTCCGGCGGGGTCGGAACCCTGGATGATCTTGGGAAGCTGGCGTCGATCGAATCGCAGGCCCTCGGCGGCGTGATCGTCGGCAGGGCACTGTACGAGCGTCGTTTCACAGTTGCCGAAGCGCTCGGCGCGCTTGCCGGCCGAACAACGAGTACGGAAGGAAGCTGATGGGAATCGTCAGAACCGCCGCAGGCGGAGCGAAGAAGTGGACGTGGTGGGGCCGAGTCATCGCGGCGGCGGAGGTCGCCCTGGTCGCGAAACGCCATCTCGATCTCCTCGCCCCCGGCGAGATCGGCGAGCTGAGGCGCTTGCTCGTCAAGTCGAAGGGCCGCCCCGACAACCTGACCGCCCGGGAGCGTAAGCGCATCCAGGAACTCGTGAAGAAGTTGCAGCCCGGGATGTTCGCCAAGGACGCGACGGCGAGGTTCGTCCCCTTCGCCGGCCGCAAGAAGACCTGAGCGGCGTCGACCGCCGCCGTACGCATCGCCGATGCCGCTGAAGCGCCTCATCCCCTGCCTCGACGTCGACGACGGGCGCGTCGTCAAGGGAACCAACTTCGTCGACATCCGGGACGCGGGTGATCCGGTCGAGCTCGCCGCCCGTTACGACGCGGAGGGTGCCGACGAGCTCGTCTTCCTCGACATCACCGCCTCTCACGAGGGCCGTGACACGATCGTCGATCTCGCGCGGCGCACCGCCAACGAGGTCTTCGTCCCGTTCACGATCGGGGGCGGAATCCGCTCCGTCGTCGATGCCCAGGCCGTCCTCGACGCGGGCGCCGACAAGGTGGCGATCAACTCGGCCGCCCTCGCTCGCCCTGAGCTGATCGGCGAGCTCGCCGAGGTCTTCGGCGCCCAGTGCGTCGTCGTGGCGATCGACGCCCGCGCCGGTGAGGCCGGGGGCGACGGAGCCCTGTCGTGGGACGTCTACGTTGCCGGTGGACGCCGCCGGGTCGAGGGCCGGGACGCCGTCGGCTGGGCCGCCGAGGCCGCCGAGCGGGGTGCGGGGGAGATCCTGCTGACGAGCATGGACCGCGACGGCACCGAGGACGGCTTCGACCTCGCCCTGACCCGCGCCGTCTCCGACCGCATCCCGATCCCGGTCATCGCATCCGGCGGCGTGGGAGAGCTCTCCCACCTGGCGGCGGGGGTCCTGGAGGGCGGCGCCGACGCGGTTCTCGCGGCGTCGATCTTCCATTACGGCCGCTACACGATCGCCGAGGCCAAGGGGGCGATGGCCGATGCCGGCGTCCCGGTGCGTCTGAGATGACTCCGACCGGATCCTCCGCTTCGCGTCCGGTCCCGTCGGCCTGCGCCTAAGGTGAATTGGCCGCTCGGCAGGGGCGTCTTAGATAACTCCGACGGGATCCTCCGCTTCGCGTCCGGTCCCGTCGGCCTGCGCGGTGTTACCGCTCGGCAGGGGCGTCAGTCGGCAGGTTGGGTGGTTGTCTCGCCCTCGGGCTTCGCCTGCTGCTTCTTCTGAGCCTGCTTGCGGGCGAACTGCTTCGCCTTGCGGGCCTCCGCCGGGGGAACGATTCCCTTCTGGCCCTTCTTCGTCTTGTACTTGTAGCCGCCGATGTCGATCGGGTTGAAGGCCACCACCGTGACGCCACCGGTCAGGTACAGGGTCTGACCGTCCGAGACGACCGGTCCGTACTCGCCGTCGTCGTAGCTGAAGACCCGCCGACCCGTGCCGAGGTCGAGCCCGATGGTGGAGTTGCCGCTGAATGTGGATACGTAGACGACATCGCCGACCACGGTCGCCGGACCGCTGATCTGCCCGCCCGCGGCCTCCGACCACTTCAGCTTGCCCGTCTTCGCGTCGACGGCATAGACGTTGCGATCGTGCGACCCGAAGTAAACGGTCGGACCGGTTCCCTTCGTGTCGGCGGCGGCGATGCCCGAGTAGACGTAATCGCCGGCCGAGAACGTCCAGGCGATGTCGCCGGTCTTGGCGTCGAAGCTGTAGACGCGGTTGTCGACGTCGCCGGCGTAGACGCGCCCGAAGGCGACCGCCGCAGTCGAATAGAAGCGGCCCGATCCGGCGATCCCGGAACCGAGGTCGGACGTCTGCCAGACGATCTGACCGTCGCTGGCGCGGACGGCGTTCATCTGGCCGCCGTAATCGCCGACGTAGAGGTTGCCGTCGTCGAGCGCGGGTGCGGCCTTCACCGATCCCGCGAGCTGGGCCTCCCAGATCGTCGATCCGTCCTTGATGTCGAGCGCGTAGAACGTTCCGGCCTCGTCGCCGAAGTACATGCGACCGCGAACGACGAGCGGAGACGACTCGGCCCGGGCGGGTAGGGACTTCTTCCAAACCGTCTTGCCGTCACTGGCGCGAACCGCGATCGCCTGCTGCGGCTCGAGGCTGACGCTGTAGAGGATGCCCTTGTAATAGGCGGGGGAGGAGGCGTTGAGCGAGGCGAGCTGCTTCTTCCAGATCACCTTGCCGGTCTCCGCGTCGAGGGCTACGTAGAAGCCGGAGTTGTCGATCAGGTAGAGGCGCTTGCCGACGACGATCGGCGGGAACTCGATCAGGTCACCGCCCTTGTACTTCCAGACCTTCCTGAAGGGCGGCCGCACCACCGGCGCGTCGAGGAACTTGCTGCGCCCGACGTCGTAGCCGAACCGCGGCCAGGTGACGGTCGCCTTCTTCTTCGGCTTCTTCGCCTCCTTGACGCCCGCGCCCGCGCCCCGGTCGAAGGCGGCGTCGGGATTCGACACGTCGTCCGGGCGTTGGAGCAGCGCGATCGGGGCCGCGACCGCTGTCGCCGCCAGGGCCAGCGCCGCCGCCACGACGACGACCCGTTCCGCCGTGCCCATTGACTTCCAGATGCTCACGATTCGTTTCATCTGACGAACGCAGCATGCTACGGAGCGATGCAGTGGAACGAGCGCGTAGCCGCGGCGATCGAGGAGCTCGGCCTGGGACCGCTCGAGGAGCGCCTGAAGGGCTGCGGCGCCTACCTCGTGGGCGGGGTGGCGAGATCGCTTGTCTCCGGCCGCGAAGCCGACCGCGACGTGGACATCGCGGTGGAGGCGGATCTCGACCCTCTCCTCGCGGGGCTCGAGCTCGTCGACGGAACCCGCCGTCACGAGCGATTCGGGACGGCGACGGTGCCGCTTCCCGGCGGACGCCACGCGGACCTGGCGAGGACGCGAACCGAGACCTACGAAGAGCCCGGCGCACTGCCGACGGTCCGGTCGGCCTCGATCCAGGACGACTTGGCGCGTCGCGACTTCAGCGTCAATGCGATCGCGGTCGCATTGGACCCGCCGCACGACATCCTCGATCCGTTCTCGGGGGCGGCAGATCTGGAGGCGGGCACGCTCCGAGCCCTGCACGCGGACTCGTTCCTCGACGACCCGACCCGCGCGATCCGCGGCGCGCGGTACTGCGCCCGACTCGGTCTCGAACCCGACGAGCCCACCCTCGCTCTGCTCGAGCGTGCGGACCTCGGCTCGGTATCGGCCGATCGGCGCCGGGCCGAACTCGGCCGGCTCGCGGGGGAGGACCGGGCGCCGGCGGGATTCGCGCTCCTCCAGAGCTGGGGAGTGATCGACATCCCGACCGAGGGCCTGGAGCTGATCGGCGCGATCGATCTCGCCGCCGATGCCGGCGACGGGCTGTGGTCGCCGGAGGCGCGCGCGGCGGCGATCCTGCTCACTGCCGAGGGAGATCAGGCCGTGATTCGGGCCCGCGAGCTGGCCGCCGCCGGCTCGGTGAGGCCGTCGGAGGGGGTCCGGCTCGCCGCGGGCGGGTCCGAGGCGATCCTGCTGGTCGCCCGCGCGGCCGGCGCCGACTGGGTCGAGCCGTACATGCGGCAATGGCGGCACGTCCGACTCGAGATCGGCGGCGAGGACATGATCGCGGCCGGCCATCGACCCGGTCCCGCAATCGGCGCGGGCCTCGACGGCGCTCTCGCGATGAAGCTGGACGGTGAGCTGGAGGGTGGTCGCGACGAGGAGCTCGCGGCCGCGCTCCGAATCGCCGGCGAGCCGATCTGAGATCGTCCACGGATGCGCTGGAACGAGAAGCGGGGCGTTCGCTGGCTCGAGGCCGACCTGCCGGGCGCCGGGGTTGCGTTCTCCACCCGGCTCGGCGGGGCGAGCACCGGCAGCTACGAAAGCCTCAACCTCGGAGTCCTGACGGACGACCGGCTCGAATCCGTCGTCGTCAACCGCGGACGCCTCACAGAAGCCCTCGGGGTCGACCCGGAATCCGTGGTGATCGGGCGACAGGTCCACGGCTCCGAGATCGCGGTTCATGCCGGTCCGCAGATCCCGGCTCCCTGGGCCGCGCCCGGCACGGGCCTCGCGGAAGTCGACGGTCACGTCCTGACCGCACCCGGCATCGCGGCGCTCGTGTTCGTGGCCGACTGCCTGCCGATCGCGATCGCGGGGCCGGACGGCGTCGCGATGCTGCATGGCGGCTGGCGCGGGCTTGCCGGCGGCATCGTCGGCGACGGCGCCGCGCGGGTCGGGGGGACGGCCGCGGCGATCGGCCCCGGCATCGGCCCCTGCTGCTACGAGGTCGGGGAGGAGGTCCTCGCGGCCTTCGCGCCCCTCGGCGACGAGGTCGCTGACGGCCGGATGCTCGATCTCAAGACGGTGGCCCGGATCCTGCTGGAGCGAGCGGGTGTCGAGAGCGATCGAGGACGCGGGCATCTGCACGCGCTGCGAGCGCGAGACGTTCTTCTCCCATCGCGGTGACGGCCCGCAGACGGGGCGACAGGCCGGAATCGCCTGGAGGACCGACTGATGGTCGAACCGTTCCGCGAACCTCGACCCGGCACGACTCGCCGCCAACGTCGCCGAGGTGCGGGCCGAGATGCCGCCCGGAGCGGAGCTTCTCGTCGCCTGCAAGTACGTGCCCTGCGAGGAGATGGGGGCCCTGGCGGAGGCGGGGGTCGATCTGGTCGGCGAGAACCGCCTCGCCGATCTCGAGGAGAAGCACGAGCGGTGGGGGCAGCAATTCCAATGGGACTTCATCGGAAACCTGCAGAGCCGCAAGGTCAAGGACGTCCTGCCGTTGGTCCGCCTGATTCACTCGGTGCACTCCGAGAGTGTCATGAAGCAGCTCGGCAATCACGGCGACGAGAGCACCGAGGTGCTGATCCAGGTGAACGTCGCCGCCGAGGAGGGCAAGGGGGGCGTTCATCCGGAGGATCTCGGCGCGGCGATCGAGCGCTGTCCCGTCCGCGTCGTCGGGCTGTCGACGATGCCGCCGTTCACGGAGGATCCGGAGGATTCGCGGCCGCATTTCGCCCGCCTCGCGGAGCTGGCGGCCGAACACGGACTCGAGCGCCTTTCGATGGGCACGAGCCAGGACTGGCGGATCGCGCTCGACGAGGGCGCCACGACGATCAGGCTGGGCAGCACGCTCTTCGGTTGAACGAAGCCCTGCGGCCGGCGCGGGGCCGCGGCTGCAAGCCGCATGTCAGGCGCGGCAAGACCCTTTGCCGACGCCCCGGAAACGTCATACTCCGCAAAGGAGATCGCCCCGGTGGGGCGAAGGAACGCGGACAATGGCCGTACGCGATACATGGAACAGAGCCCTCGTCTACTTCGGCCTCGCCGAGGATCACGACTACCGCTACGAGGACGAACTCGACCCGTACGAGCCGGACACGATCAGCGACGAGGCCGTCTCCTCCGCGCCGTCCTCGCGCCGCAGTCGCTCTTCATCGTCCAACGTGCGACGACTCCGCCGCGACGAGCCCCCCGCCGACGACATCGATGACATCTTCGCCGACGATGCGGCCCCGCGCCGCCGCCGGAACCTTCGTCCCGTCTCCGATGCCGGGGCCGACGTCCAGGTCCACTTCGTCACGCCGCGAAACTTCAACGACGCCCAGGAGGTCGCGGACCGTTTCAAGCGGAACGTGCCCGTGATCCTCAACCTGCAGTCGACCAGCGCCGACCTCTCGAAGCGCCTCATCGACTTCAGTTCGGGTCTCACCTACGCGCTCGACGGCGGCATGCAGAAGATCGCCGACAAGACCTTCATGCTCACACCCGCAAACGTCGAGGTGTCCGCCGAGGAGAAGGCGCGCCTCGTCGAAAAGGGCTTCTTCAACCAGTCCTGACGGGCCGGGAAGGCGCATCTGAGCGTCCTCGTCGGCTCACGGCCTGAGGCCGCTTCGCGCTCCTGCGTCCTTGATCTGCACCCTCCCCGCCTCGTCAGGGATCTAACCTTGAACGATGGTCGTCGGCTTCGCAGGATCGGGAAACATGGCGGCCGCGCTCGCGCGCGGCTGGGCAGGGGCTTCGCCGCGCCCCGATTCGATGCTGTTCACCGATTCCGGCTCGGGTCGTGCCCAGGCTCTCGCGGACGAGCTCGGCGGGGAGCGGCTCGCATCGGTCTCCGAGATGGCGGATCGAGCCGATCTGGTCGTCCTGGCCGTGAAACCCGCCGGACTCGACGATGTCGCCGCCGAGATCGCCGGCCGGACCGGCGCCGTCATCTCGGTCCTCGGAGCGACTCCCCTGGAACGGCTGGTGCCGGCGCTCGCCCCGACCCCGGTTCTGCGCACGATGCCGAACCTCGCCGTCGAGATCGGTGAGGGAGTCATCTGTCACGCCGAGGTCTCGTCCGAGCACCGTTCGGGCGCGATCGGCGAGGCGCTGGGACTGCTCGGCGCGATAGCGACCGTGGTCGAGGTCGAAGAGAGCCAGCTCGACCCGGCGACGGCCGTGATGGGCTGCGCGCCCGCCTACATCGCCCTCGCGGTCGAGGCCCTGATCGAAGCCGGCGTGGAGGCCGGGTTGGACGACGAGCTCAGCTCGAGGCTCGTCAGCGAGGCCGCGGCAGGGGTCGGCAAGCACCTGCTGACGCGCGAGCCCGGCGAGATGCAACGGGCGATCGCCTCCCCGGGCGGCAGCACCGAAGCGGGCCTGGAGGCACTGGCGGAGCGCGAGGTTCACGACTCGTTCAAGGCCGCTGTCGAGGCATCGCTCGAGCGGATGCGAGGCTCCGGATGATCCCGCTCTTCCGCCGCGATCGATCGCAACGACGTGGCGAACTTCGTCGACAACCTCTTCCTCGTCTACATCATCCTCGTGATCGCCTCCGTGGCGATCTCCTGGTACACGAACTTCCGGGGCGCGCTTCCCTACAACACGCCGTTGCGGGCGGTGTCGGGATTCATCGACGACACGACCGCCCCGTACCTGAACTCGCTGCGCCGCTTCATGCCCCCGATCGGCGGCGGGGGATGTCGCTCGATCTCAGCCCGATGATCGGCCTGATCCTGCTGTTCGTCCTGCAAGCCATCATCGTCGGCCTGATCAAAGGGTGAGGGCCTCCGGACCAGGATTCGGCCGTGCGGCGGCGGTGGCGCTGGTCGCCGTGGCCTTGGATCAGATCACCAAGGCGATCGTGCGCGGCCAGGTGACGCCGGGTGATCCGGTCGGCCTGTTCGCCGGCGTCGACATCGTGCGCGTCTCCAACCGCGGGATCGCGTTCGGCCTGCTCGACGACGCCGGATCGCTCGTGCTCGTTCTCGCCGCGCTGGCCTTCGCCAGTCTGCTCGCCATGTTCCTGGCGGCGTCGGACCGGCGCGGCCTGTGGCTGCCGATCGGCCTTCTTGCCGGCGGCGCGATCGGGAACCTGATCGACCGGATCCACGAGGGGGCAGTGACCGATTTCGTGGACATCGGACCGTGGCCGGCCTTCAACCTCGCCGACGTGGAGATCACCGCCGGGGTGATCATCCTCGTCCTCATGTATGCGTTCGGCCCCGAGCCGGAGAGCGACGATCCGCCGGCGACCGGAGTCGACTCCTCCCGCCCCGAGCCGGAATCCAGGTGAGCCTCGAGCCGAGGATCGTCTGGGAGGACGAGCACCTGGCGGTCGTCGACAAGCCGGCCGGCCTGATCGTCCACCCGGCGCCCGGGAACCCCGGCCCGTCGCTGGTCGAGGCGCTCGGCGACCTCCCGGGCGGAGGCGACGACCCTCAGCGCCCCGGAATCGTCCATCGGCTCGACAAGGACACGTCTGGGCTGTTGATCGTGGCGCGGTCGCCAGAGGCACATCGCGCCCTGAGCGCCATGATCGCCGCCCGCGAGGTCTCGCGGTCCTACACCGCCCTGGTCGACGGTTGTCCGCCCTCACGGACCGGGAAGATCGACGCGCCGCTGGGCCGCGACCACCGGTCGCCGGAGATCGTCGTCGTCGGCGGGCGCCGCCCGAGGCCGGCAGTGACGCACTTCGAGGTCGCGGAGCGGCTGCCCCGCGAGGCGCTGCTCGACGTCAGGCTCGAGACGGGGCGGACCCATCAGATCCGCGCTCACCTGCTGGCGATCGGAAGCCCGATCGTGGGCGACCCGCAGTACGGAGCCGGCTCGGCCGGCCGCTACGGGCTCGATCGCCAGTTCCTGCACTCCAGCCGGCTTGGAGTTCGCCCATCCGATGGGCGCCGAGGACCTGGAGTTCGAGAGCGAGCTTCCTGAGGATCTCGCACGGGCGCTTGAGTCAGCGCGCGTCGACTAGACTTGACGATCCACAAAGGCGGTCGCAGGCGCGATCGCGGGCCCTGCCCGGCGAACGCCGGGTCCCCGCGAGGCTCCTCAGGCCGGAATCACACCAAAACAAGGGAAATCGAATGACTGACACCACTGCCGATACCGGCATCAAAGAGCTGCTCGAGGCCGGTGTCCATTTCGGACATCAGACGAGACGCTGGGATCCGTCCATGCGCCGCTACATCCACGGCGAGCGCGACGGGATCCACATCATCGACCTCCTCCAGACCGAGGACCTGCTGCTCAAGGCGCGCGACTTCTGCGCCGAGGTCGCCGGACGCGGGGGCAAGATCCTCTTCGTCGGGACCAAGAAGCAGGCCCGTGACTCGATCGAGAACTGGGCCGAGAAGTGCGGCATGCCGTATGTCAGCCGGCGCTGGCTGGGTGGTCTGCTCACCAACTTCGGCACGATCTCGAAGCGGATCAAGCGCCTTCACGAGCTCACCGAGCTCGAGTCCGGCGGCCAGCTCGCACTGCTGCCGACGAAGGAGCGGATGGCCCGCGAGGCGGAGCTGAAGAAGCTCGAGTTCAACCTCGGCGGCGTTCGCGACATGCAGCGCCCGCCGGATGCGATCTTCGTGATCGACCTCAACGCGGAGGAGATCGCGGTCAACGAGGCCGTGCGCCTCGGAATCCCGATCGTCGCCGTCGTCGACACCAACTGCAATCCCCGACCGGTCGAGTACGTCATCCCGGGCAACGACGACGCGATCCGCTCGTGCGAGCTGATCGTGAGCACGCTCGGCGAGGCGATCCTCGCGTCGGCCACCGCCTACCAGGAGGCAGAGGAGGCCAAGCGCAAGCGGGAAGAGGAAGAGCGCAAGAAGCGCGAGGAAGAGCAGCGCAAGAAGCGTGAAGAGGAGGAGGCGCGCAAGGCGGCCGAGGCCGCAGCCGCCGCCGAGGCCGAGGCAGCTGCGAAGGCTGCGGCCGAAGCCGCTCCCGCCGAGCAGGCCAAGCCCGCTGCGGCTGAGCCGAAGGCAGAGGCACTCCGCCCCCGCCCCCGAGGCCACGCCCGCCGCCACCGGCGCGACCGAGGGTGGTGACAAGTGAGCGCGACCGAGATCAAGGCAGCCGACGTGAAGGCGCTCCGTGAGCGCACCGGCGCGGCGATGATGGACTGCAAGTCCGCTCTGACCGAGGCCGGGGGAGACCTCGACAAGGCGATCGAGGTCCTCCGGGTCAAGGGCCAGGCGTCCGCCGCAAAGCGCAGCGGCCGGTCCACGAGCGAGGGTGTCGTCACGTCCTACGTTCATGCGACCGGACGCATCGGGGTCCTGGTGGAGATTCAGTGCGAGACGGACTTCGTCGCTCGCAACGACGACTTCAAGGCGTTCGCCAACGACGTCGCGCTCCACATCGCCGCCGCGGCTCCGCGGTACGTATCCGCCGAGGACGTCCCCGCCGAGGAGGAGGCCGCCGAGCGGACCGTCTTCGAGCAGAAGGCCGCCGAGGAGGGCAAGCCCGAGAACGTTCGCGAGCGCATCGTCGAGGGGCAGCTCGCCAAATGGCGCAAGGAGATCGCGCTGCTCGAGCAGCCGCACGTCAACGGCGACAAGCACGACGGCAAGACCATCGATCAGCTTCGCGAGGAGACGGCCGCGAAAACGGGCGAGAACATCAAGATCGCCCGCTTTGCCCGCTTCGAAGTCGGGGCCGAGGCCTAGACCGGGATCTGGAAGCGGCCGACTGGATGGAATCCGAGAACCGATCCTCCGGAACAAGGGTCTTCGACCGGATCATGCTCAAGCTGTCGGGCGAGTCCCTGATGGGCGAGCTCGAGTACGGGACCGATCACGGCCGCGTGCAGAGGATCGCCAGCCAGGTCACCGACGCCCGGGCGACCGGGCTGGAGATCGCGATCGTCGTCGGCGCGGGCAACATCTATCGCGGCCTGCAGGGGGCGGCGGCCGGAATGGACCGGGCCACCGCCGACTACATGGGCATGCTGGCCACGGTGCTCAACGCGCTGACCCTCCAGGACGCCCTCGAGAAGCAGGGAACGCACACCCGGGTCATGTCGGCGATCGAGGTCAGCGAGGTGGCCGAGCCTTACATCCGCCGCCGGGCCATGCGTCATCTCGAGAAGGGCCGCGTCGTGATCTTCGCCGCCGGCACGGGCAATCCGTTCTTCACCACCGACACGGCCGCCTCCCTGCGCGCCCTCGAGATCCACGCGGAGGCGATCCTGATGGCCAAGCACGGCGTCGAGGGCGTCTACGACGCCGATCCGGCTGAGGTGCCGGACGCGAAGTTCCTGCCCTCGATCACCCATCGCGAGGCGATCGAGCGGGGCCTCAAGGTGATGGATTCGACCGCGCTCTCGCTCTGCATGGACAACGATCTCCCGATCCACGTCTTCAACATGGCGGACGAATCGAACATAGATAGGATCGTTCGCGGAGAGCGAGTCGGCACCGTGGTCTCATCCCAGCGAGAGGAAAGCGCGTCTTGAACGAACTCATCGACGAGTTGCTGAGCGATGCCGGCGAGCGGATGGAGAAGTCCGTCGAGTCGACACGAAACGAGCTCGCGACCGTTCGCACGGGCAGAGCGTCCCCGCACCTCCTCGACCGGGTCGTCGTCGATTACTACGGGACCGATTCACCGCTGAACCAGCTCGCGAACGTCGCGGCATCCGATGCTCGTCTCCTGACCGTCACTCCCTACGACAAGGGGTCGCTCGGCGCCATCGAGAAGGCGATCAGCGAGTCCGACGTGGGTCTGACGCCCAACAACGACGGCAACGTGATCAGGCTGCAGATACCCGAGATGACCGAGGAGCGGCGGCGCGAGATGGTCAAGGTCGTCCATGGGGTGGCCGAGGAGGGCCGGATCGCGATCCGCAACGTACGCCGCGATGTGATCGGCGACATGCGCGAGATGAAGAAGGACGGCGACGTCGGCGAGGACGACGAACGCCGTGCCGAGGCGGACCTGCAGAAGCTCACCGACAAGTCCACCGGCGAGATCGACGAGCTCCTCAAGGGCAAGGAAGAGGAGATCCTGACCGTCTAGTGAACGGTCCGGAGCCTTCCGGCGGCGCCGGCGCCACCCGCGTCGCGATCATCATGGACGGCAATGGTCGCTGGGCGACCGAGCGGGGTCTACCCGTGCTCGAGGGGCACCGCCGCGGGGCAAAGACGATGAAGCAGACGGTCAAGGACGCCGCTGCTCTCGGCATCACTGAGCTGACCGTCTACGCATTCTCGACCGAGAACTGGTCCCGCCCCCAGGACGAGGTCGCGGGGCTGATGGAGATGTTCGCCGAGCTCATCGTCTCCGAGACGCCCGAACTGGACGAGGAGGGCGTGAGGATGAGGTTCGTCGGCCGCCGCCGTGGCGTATCGGAGCGGCTGATCGAGCAGATGGATTGGGCGGAGAGGGAGACGGCGACGAACGCCGTCATGACGCTGTTCGTCGCGTTCAACTACGGCGGTCGGGCAGAGATCCTGGACGCCGCCGAGCGCTACGAGGGCGGCGGGGAGGAGGCCTTCGCGGCACTGCTCTACGCACCCGACATGGGCGACCCCGAGCTGGTGATCCGGACGAGCGGCGAGCAGCGGCTCTCCAACTTCCTGCTCTGGCAGAGCGCCTACTCGGAGTTCCACTTCAGCGAGTGCCTGTGGCCCGACTTCGATCGAGCCGAGCTCGAAGCGGCCCTGGTCGAGTACTCGTCCCGCGGACGCCGCTTCGGGGCGCGGGAATGAGAGCGGTCGGTCCTCGTTTGACGTATCGCTAACGACCCATTACGATATATCGCGTTAGTACGGTCCACAAGAAAGGAACGACATGTACTCACGCAGATACAGCGCGGAACGTCATCACGGTCCGCCACACCACCATCACCGCAGCGGAGGACCGCGACGCGGACGCGGCGGACCCCGGGCCCGCAGGGGCGACGTTCGCGCAGCCGTCCTGGCCCTGCTCGCCGAACAGCCCATGCACGGCTACGAGATGATCAAGGAGATCGAGGAGCGGAGCGGGGGCTATTGGCGCCCGAGCGCCGGTTCGATCTACCCGACGCTCCAGCTGCTCGAGGAGCAGGGCCTGATCGCCGGCGAGGAGGCCGAGGGCAAGCGCCTGTTCTCACTCACCGACGAGGGCAGGGTCGCAACCGAGGACCGGGAGGAAAAGGGCGAGCAGGCGCCCTGGGAGCAGGTCCGCTCGGGCGCCCCTGCGGAGTCCGTCCAGCTGGGCAACTCGTTCAAGCAGTTGGCCGCCGCGACGTCACAGGCGTTCCGGGCCGCCGACGAGGGCCAACGAGCCCGGATCCGCGAGCTGCTCGACGAGACGCGACGCGGGATCTACGGAATCCTCGCCGAACGGGACTGATTGGAGCGTGGCGACGGGGATGCAAGCCATCACGCCGCCACGCCTCGCTCCGGCCTCCGCGCGAGTAGGCTCGGGGGAATGGACTTCCCCCCCCGACCAGGTTCGTCGCTTCCGCGGCGGGAGAGGGCCGAGGGAGACCCCGCCGATCAGGCGGCGTCGCCCCTCGGCGCCGATTCCGAGACCGGCGAACACCGCTGGGATGCCGTTCTGTCCCCGGACGGGACGGAGTCCGGCGTAGTTGAACCGCAGCCGCAGCAGGGGCCCCAGCCGCGCGGCGACCGCCGTGCCGCATCAGGCCGATCGAAACGATCGAAGCGGCCTCGTGGCAGGCGCTCGGAAACGCTCGCGAGGCTCCTCTGGGCGATCCCCTGGCTCCTCTTTGCGGTCGTCATCGTCGTAGCCGGCGGCGGCATCTTCGCCGCCGCGATGGTCGGCCTCGCCTGGGCGGCCCAGATCGAACTCTTCCGCATGACCGCCCGTTCGCGCCCGTTCGAGGCCGCTGCATTCATCGCGACGCTCGGCCTGATCGCCGCCGCATTCTTCGGCGGCCCGCTCCAGATGCTGCTCGCCCTCGTCGCACTCTTCCCGGTGATGCTGATCTTCGCGCTCCTGCGCCCGACCCTGACCAACGTGACGTGGTCGATGGCGATGACCGTCCTCGCCGTCGTCTGGATCGGCCTGCCGTTCGCCCACGCGGTGCTGCTCCGCGAACTGCCGCTCCACGGCGGCGCGCTGCTCGTCGACGTCCTCGTCGCAACCTTCTTCACCGACACGTTCGCCTACCTCGGGGGCCGTATGTTCGGCCAGCGCCCCCTGGCGCCGCAGGTTTCGCCGAACAAGACCATCGAGGGCCTGCTGATCGGCATCCTCGGAGGAGTCCTCGGCTTCTGGATCGCCGGCCTCTATCAGGACTGGCTCTCGGGCCCCGAGGCCCTCATCTTCGGTCTCTGCATCGCCCTGCTCGCCCCGCTCGGGGACCTCTTCGAGTCCGCGATCAAGCGCGACCTCGACGTCAAGGACACCGGTCGAATGCTCGGCCCCCACGGCGGCCTCCTCGACCGCCTCGACGCCGTCCTCTTCACGATCGTCGCGGGTTACTACCTGTCCCTGGCGATCGTCTATTAGGAGGCTTGGGTGACGTGGTCTGCCGAGGGACTCGCCGGTAGGCGAAAGTTGGCCAGGGCAGTGAGGGGAGGATTCGGGCCGCTCGCCCACCGTTCACCCGCCTACCGAGGGAGTTTTCAGAAACGAAACCGCGGTGGAGGCGGTATATCCGCCGAAATCGAGGTTTCGGCAACGCCCTGCCGGCCCCACCTGCCGACTGACGCCCTTGCCGAGCGGCAACACCGCGCCGCCCGAGCAGAGCGGACGCGAAGCGGAGCATCTGCTCGGAGTCATCTAGCCCTTTACACCCTCCCTAACATTTGATTCATGACTGATCTCAGCCCCCAGAACCCAGAGCAGGAGTCGACCTACGAGCTCTACACGCGGGGTGTCGAGCTGCTCGAAAGCGGCGATTTCGCGGCCGCCGCAGTGCCGCTGCGCAAGGTGGCTACGCGGGAGCCGGAGAAGTCGTCGGTCCGCGAGGCGTTGGGCCGGGCGCTGTTCCGCTCGCGCCGCTTCGGCGAGGCCGCCGCCGAGTTCGAGGCGGTCGTCGAGCGTTATCCGACGAACGACTACGCCCATTTCTGTCTCGGCCGATCGCTCGACCTGAGCGGCCAGCCCGAGGCGGCCCGCCGGCACCTGGCGATCGCGGCCAACCTGCGGCCGGACCGCGAGGACTACCGCGTCTACCGCCAGCGCCTGCGCGCCTCCTAGCGCGCGGTGCGGGCGGTTGTCCAGCGGGTCAGCTCGGCCTCGGTCGCGGTCGACGGCGAGACCGTCGGCTCGATCGGGCCGGGATTGCTCGTCCTGTTGGGCATCGCGCCGGCGGATGGGGAGGAGGAGGCGAGGCGGATGGCCGCCAAGCTCTCCTCCCTGCGGATCTTCGACGACGCGGACGGCCGGATGTCGGAGCCGCTGGGGGATCGCCGTGATCCTCTGCGTCAGCCAGTTCACCCTGTACGGCGACGTACGCAAGGGAACCCGGCCCAGCTTCACCGCTGCGGCGGGGCCCGAGCACGCGGAGCCGCTCTACGAGCTGGTCTGCGACCTGCTCGCGGCCGAGCGAGGGCGTTTCGGCGCCCAAATGGCGGTCGAACTGGTCAACGACGGTCCGGTGACGCTTCTGGTCGAGATCGACCAGCCCGAGCCCAAAAACACCTGATCGCCACTTGATCGCAATTTGGTGGTGGCTATACTCGGCATTCACCTTTATCCGCATTCGACTCTGTTGCGAGAGGTGGGCCAGCGGCCCGCCTTTTTTTCGGCCTCGATTCGGAAATCGGTGAGCCCCGGACGCCGGGACGACTGAAGATGAAGAAATACGAGGGACAGGCCAGATGACCGACACCACACCTACGGAACAACAGATTGCAGCCGAGATCGCGGAGCTCGATCCGCGGATCGAGCTGATCGCCGTCGAGGTTCCTGCCCGCGAGACCCTCCGCCTCTTCATCGACCATCCCGACGGCGTCGGCCTCGAGCTCTGCGAGAACGTCACCCATCAGGTCCGCGACCTGCTGGCCGATTACGCGCTCGAGGTCTCCTCTCCCGGCCTGGATCGCCCCCTGACGAAGCCGGAGCACTTCCGGAAGTTCGTCGGGCACAAGGCGCAGATCCGCACCAGCGAGCCGATCGAGGGCCGCAAGAACTTCACCGGACGCTTGATCGCCGCTGATGCGGAAGCGATCAGCATCGAGTCCGAAGGGGGAGATGCCGAGATTCCGTTCGATCTCGTCTACCGCTCGAACCTTGTCCCAGAGCTGTCGGAGGTGCAGTCGTGAGCCGCGAGATCGTCGATGCCATCAAGGTGTTGGAACAGGAGAAGGGCCTCGATTCAGAGACCCTGATGGCGGCGCTCGAGGACGCGCTGCTCTCCGCATACAAGAAGCAGCCGGGCGCTGCCAAGTACGCACGCGTCGACCTCGATCGCGACACCGCGGACTTCCGTGTCTTCGAGCTGATCCTGCCCGCCGAGCTGGAGGAGAAGCTGCTCGCGGAGGTCGTCGAGAGCCAGGAGCCGGAGATCGATCCGGCGACCGGAGCCCTGAAGGAGCCGGAGGACCCGGAGCTCGACCCCGAGATTCTCGCCCCTTACGAGGACCAGATCGAGTCGATCGACGTCACCCCCGAGAACTTCGGGCGGATCGCCGCCCAGACCGCCAAGCAGGTAGTCCTGCAGCGGATCCGCGAGGCCGAGCGGATGATGATGTTCGAGGAGTTCCAGGACCGCGTCGGCGAGCTGATCACCGGCATCATCCAGCAGTCCGACAACCGCTACACGCTCGTTCAGCTGCGCGACCGCGTCGAGGCATTGCTGCCTCGCTCGGAGCAGATCTACAGCGAGCGCTACGACCACGGCATGCGGATCAAGGCCGTCATCACCGAGGTCTCGGCCGACGGCAAGGGGCCCAGCGTGGTCGTCTCCCGCAAGGACCCGGAGCTGATCAAGAAGCTGTTCGCCCTCGAGGTCCCCGAGATCGCCGACGAGCTCGTCGAGGTCGTCGGCGTCGCCCGTGAGCCCGGCTTCCGGTCGAAGATCGCGGTCGTCTCGCACGCCGACGGCGTCGACCCGGTCGGCGCCTGCGTCGGCCCGCGCGGCTCGCGCGTCCGGATGGTCGTGTCCGAGCTCCGCGGCGAGAAGATCGACATCATTCCCTACAACGAGGAGCCCGCCCGCTTCGTAGCCAAGGCACTGTCGCCGGCACGGGTGCGCGAGGTCCTCGTCGACGACGAGGCCCGGCAGGCGACCGTGATCGTGCCCGACGACCAGCTCTCGCTGGCGATCGGCCGCGAGGGCCAGAACGCACGCCTGGCCGCCAAGCTGACCGGCTGGCGGGTCGACATCGTGGGCGAGAGCGAGTTCGCCGAGCAGGCGGACGAGGAAGAGGGCTTCGAGAACGAGGAGGAGGCCTTCGACGGCCGCTGCTCGGCGGTCCTGTCGGCCGGCCGGCGTTGCCCGAACGCCGCGCTGCCGAACTCGCGTTACTGCGGTCTGCCGACCCACCAGGCGCTCGCCAGGTTCTCGACCCATCAGGTCACCGTGCTGACTCCATTGAGTGAGGACGAGGTCGCGCTGCTCGCGCGCGCCGACGCCCCCGACGACGAGGTCGGGCCGATCGTGACCCGTGCCGAGGAGGCGTTCGCCGAGATCGAGGCAGACGAGACCGCTGAGGAGATCGTCGACGCCGAGGCCGAGGCCGACGTATCGGTCGAAGCCGAGGTGGAGGCCGAGATCGAGACCGAGGAGGAGGAGGCCGCCGAGGAGGCGATCGTCGAATCCGTCGCCGAGGAGACGATCGAGGACGAGATCGAGGCCGCCGACGACGAGCAGCGGATCGAGGAGATCGCCGTCACCGACGCCGTCGCCGAGGACAACGCCGAGGAGGAGCTCGTCGAGGTCGTGGCGGATGAGGAGGCAGAAGAGGAAGACGTTGTCGAGGAGGCCGAGGAGCTGACCGAGGTCGCCGAAGTCACCGCCGAGGAAGAGCCCGTCGAGGGCTCGGAGGCGTAGCTGAGGAGTCGTCATGGCGAAGCAGCGTGTTCATGAGATCGCGAAGGCCCTGGGACTCGAGAGCTCCCGGGTCATCGACGCCCTGAAGGCGTCGGGCGTCGAGGTCAAGACGGCGTCTTCGAGCGTCGACCAGGCGACGGCGCTGAAGGCGCTCGCCGCCGCCGGCGCGCTGCCCAAGAAGAAGCCCGCCAGCGATAAGGGCGCCGCCCCTGCCGGTGGCAAGAGCGCGACGGCCGCGACCTCGAAGAAGCCTGCGGCCCCCGCCAAGCGCCCCGCGCCCGCCGCGCAGGCCAACGACACCGGCAAGAAGCGCCGCCGGGTCGTCATCGATTCGCAGGCCGCCCGCCGCGACCACATGTCGCAGGGCCCGCCTCAGCGGCCGCCCCGCCGCCGCGGCCGCCGCCGCCGCCCCGCCTTCGACGAGTCACCTGAGCTGAAGACGCTGAGCAGCGACGAGCCGGAGGCGCTCAACGTGAATTCCGGCGCGACGGTCCGCGAGGTCTCCGAGACCTTCGGCGTCAGCAGCGCGGAAATCATCAAGAAGCTGATGCAGCACGGTGAGATGGCGACCCTGACGCAGACCCTCACCGACGAGACCGTCGAGATGCTGGCCGGCGAGTTCGACCAGGAGGTCGAGATCATCCACGCCGGTGAGGAGGTCGACGACGAGCCGGTCTTCGAGGACGACGAGGCCGATCTCGTGCTCCGCCCCCCGGTGGTCACGGTCATGGGCCACGTCGACCACGGCAAGACCTCGCTGCTCGACGCGATCCGGACGACCGAGGTCGCGGCGGGCGAGGCCGGCGGCATCACCCAGCACATCGGCGCCTACCAGGTCCACCAGGAGGGCCGGACGATCACGTTCCTCGACACCCCCGGCCACCAGGCGTTCACCGCCATGCGGGCCCGCGGGGCCAAGGTCACCGACGTCGCGATCGTCGTCGTCGCCGCTGACGACGGCGTCATGCCGCAGACCGTCGAGGCGATCGACCACGCCAAGGCCGCGGACGTCCCCGTGATGATCGCGGTCAACAAGATCGACAAGGAGGGCGCGACTCCGGACAAGGTCCGCGGCGAGCTCGCCAATCTCGGCCTCCAGCCCGAGGACTGGGGAGGAGAGACCGTCTACTGCGACGTCTCCGCCAAGACTCACGAGGGCCTCGAGAACCTTCTCCACATGATCCTGCTCGTCACCGAGCTGGAGGACCTGAAGGCGAATCCGGACACCGAGGCGTCCGGCACCGTGATCGAGTCGCACCTCGACCCGGGCCGCGGCTCCGTCGTCACGATCCTCGTCCAGCGCGGAACGCTCAGCGTCGGCGACTCGATCGTCGCCGGCTCGCAGTGGGGCCGCGTCCGGGCGATGCACGACTTCACGGGCAAGCGGATCAAGACCGCCGGTCCCGGCGAACCCGTCGAGGTGCTCGGCTTCGACGGCGTCGGCGAGGCCGGAGAGCGCGCACAGGTCGTCGAGAACGACCGCCGGGCGCGCCAGCTCGCCGGCGAGCGGGCAATCCGGCTCAAGACCGAGGCCCAGGCTCGGCGCAACGCGCGCCGGATCACCCTCGAGGACGTCTTCTCGAAGGCCAAGCAGGGCGAGATCAAGCAGATCAACCTGCTCGTCAAGGCAGACGTCTCGGGCTCGCTCGAGGCGCTCCAGGACGAGATCGCCAAGCTGCCGCAGGACGAGGTCGCCGTCGACGTCGTCCACGCCGCGGCGGGCGGGATCAACGAGTCCGACGTGATGCTCGCGGCGGCCTCCGACGCGATCGTCATCGGTTTCAACGTGCGACCCCTCGCCGACGCGAAGCGCGCGGCCGCGAGCGAGGGCGTCGAGATCAGGACCTACTCGGTCATCTACAAGATCACCGAGGAGCTGCGCGCCGCCATGGAGGGCATGCTCGATCCGGACGAGGTCGAGCGCTCGCTCGGCGAGGCCGAGATCCTCGAGCTGTTCAAGGCGTCGAAGATCGGCACGATCGCCGGCTCGAGGGTGACAGAGGGCAAAATCACCCAGGGCGCCGAGGCGCGGCTCGTCCGCGACGGCACCGTCGTCTGGACCGGCCGCATCGCCTCGCTGCGTCGCTTCAAGGACGACGTTCGCGAGGTCGAGGAGGGCCAGGAATGCGGCATCACGCTCGACGGCTTCCAGGACACGAAGGTGGGCGACGTGCTCGAGGTCTTCGAGACCACGCAGGTGGAGAAGACGCTCGAATAACCAGGAGCAAGGAACGTCCCAGACCCCATCCCTCCAGCGCCTCCCGGCTATAGTCGGACCTGATGGCCGTATCGCGAATGCGACGCGTCGACGGGGTCATGCGAGAGGTGATCGGAGCGACGATCGGGGCAGAGCTTCATGACCCTCGGATTGGATTCGTGACCGTCACAGCAGTAGACACCAGCCCCGACCTCAGATCCGCGCAGGTGCACGTCAGCGTGCTCGGCACGGACGAGGAGAAGGACGCCACGATGGAGGCGCTGCGCGCCGCTCGCGGCGTGATCCAGAAGGCCATCTCCAGCCAGCTCCGCTTGAAGCGGACGCCGAGCCTGAAGTTCGTCTACGACGATTCCGTCGAGCGGGCCGACAGGCTGACCAGGATGATGGATTCGTGAGCGCTTCAGCCAACGGTTCGCGCCCGGCGCTCGAGATCGCCATGGACGAGATCATCGCTGAGCTCTCGGCCGGCGAGCGCTTCCTGATCACCACCCACGAGGGGCCTGACGGCGACGCCCTCGGATCGACGCTGGCGCTGCATCAGTCGCTCACCCAGCTCGGCCGCGACTCGGTCATGTTCCTCGCCGAGAAGGAGTTTCCGCTCCCGGTCGAGTACCGGTTCCTGCCGCTTCAGGAGGTCTTCCACGAGCCTCCCGCCGACCTCTCAGACCGGACGGTGATCTTCCTCGACTGCGGGAACATCGACCGGATGCCGATCGACTGGCTCCGCGACGGCAGGCGCATGCTCAACATCGACCATCACCACGACAACACCCGCTTCGCCGACGTGAACCTCGTCGACGTCGAGGCATCCTCGACCGCCGAGATCGTCTTCGAGATCATCAAGCGGCTCGGGGTGAAAGTGACCGAATCGATCGCCCAGGCGCTCTACGTCGGGCTGATCACCGACACCGGCATGTTCATGTACGAGAACACCGACGCACGCACGCATCGCGTGGCTGCCGAGCTGATCGAGTCCGGGGTCGACGTGAACGGGATCTTCAGAAGGCTCTACGAGCGGGTTCCCGAGGCGAAGCTGAAGCTGATCGCCCGGGCGCTGGGCCGCATCGACCGGCGCCTCGACGGCGCCCTGTCGACGACCTACCTCTCCGCCGAGGACTACGCCGCGACCGGGGCGGACGAGACCCTCACGGAGGGCATCATCGATTTCGTGCGCGGGATCGAAGGCACATCCGTCGCCGCGGTCGTCCGCGACAAGCCCGACAGCCAGCGCGAGGCGCGCAAGGTCAGCCTTCGCTCCACCGACGGCTCCGTCGACGTCTCCGTCATCGCCCGCAAGATGGGTGGGGGCGGGCACCGTCGCGCCGCCGGGTTCTCGACCGATCGCAGCTACGACGAGCTCGTCGAGTTCCTCAGCGACGAGACGCGCGCCGGGCTTGCCTGACAACCCCTCACCGTCGCCGCGGTCGGGGTTCATCTGCAGCGACAAGCCCGCGGGAGTCACCTCCCACGACGTGGTAGCCCGCTATCGCCGCGAGCTCGGGCTGAAGACCGGCCACGCGGGCACGCTGGACCCGTTCGCCACCGGCCTGCTGGTCGTGCTCCTCGGCTCCGCCACCAGGCTGCAGCGCTACGTGCTCGGCCTGCCCAAGACCTACGTAGCGACCGCGCGCCTCGGCTGGACGTCCACGACCGGCGATCCCGACGGCGAGCTCACCGAGACCGGCCGCGTACCCGCCGCCGACGAACTGAAGCTTCCGACCGGTCGGATCATGCAGCGCCCGCCGATGACCTCGGCGGTCCGCATCGACGGCGAGCGCCTCTACAAGAAGGCCCGGCGCGGTGAGGAGGTGGACCGGCCCGAGCGGGAGGTCGAGGTCCATCGCGCCGATCTGATCGAGGCCGGCGAGGGCACGGCTACCTTCGAGATCGAATGCTCGGCGGGGACGTACGTCCGGACGCTCATCGAGAGCCTCGGCGACGCCTACTGCGAATCGCTCCGCCGCACCCGCGTCGGCGAACTCACTCTGCCCGCCGAGGGCGAGGACCGCGAGGCGATTCGACCCGCGGGCGAGTTGGTCGAATACCTGCCCGCGATCGAGCTCGACGCCGATTCCGAGCGGCTCGTTCGCAACGGGATCAGGATCGAAGCGCCGGGCATTCCAGGCGCTCACGATGCGCAGGAAGGACCCGTGCGGCTCCTGGGCCCCGGCGGCCTGGTCGCAATCGCGACGATCGCCGAAGGTCTGCTCGTCACCGAGGTCGTCCTGCCCGAAGAGAACGACTGGGACGACGCGACGGTCGCGACCTGATTGAGTTAGAGCGGAACCGACCCATGAACGTCAAAGTCACAGATCTCAACGATGCCGAGCCGCGCCCGCGAAGAATCGCGATCGGCAGTTTCGACGGCGTGCACGTCGGTCATCGCAAGGTGATCGAGGGGGCCGACACCGTGCTCACGTTCGAGCCGCATCCGCTCTCGGTCATCCATCCCGAGGCGGCGCCGAAGCTGATCATGCCGTTCCCCGTCAAGCGCGACGTGATCGAGGGACTCGGCGTCGACGAGCTCGTGGTGATCCCGTTCGACAAAGAATTCTCCTCGATCGCACCCGAGGACTTCTGCACCCGGATACTCGTCGAGACGCTCGGCGCGGAGCAGGTCAGGGTGGGGGAGAACTTCCGTTTCGGCGCCCGAGCCAAGGGGACTCCCGAGCTACTCGCCTCCCGGGAGGAATTCGACACGACCGTCGTGCCGCTCGTCGAGGTCGGGAGCGAGACCGTCTCCTCGACCCGGATCAGAGCGCTGGTCGCGGCCGGCGATGTCGTCACAGCGCAGCGCTGTCTCGGCTCGCCGTTCATGTACGAGGGCGAGGTCGTCTCCGGGGACAAGCGGGGGCGAACCCTCGGGTTCCCGACCGCGAACATCGTTCCCGACGAGCACTACGTCTACCCGGGGTACGGGATCTACGCGGCCTTCGCGAACGGACTTCCCGCCGCCGTCAACGTCGGCGTCCGGCCGACCTTCGAGAGCGGGCGCGGCGTCCTGATCGAGACTCACATCATCGATCACGACGAGGACCTCTACGGCAAGCCGCTGCGCGTCGCCTTCGTGAAGCGGCTGCGGGGGGAGAAGCGCTTCAACGGGGTCGAGGAGCTGGTCGGGCAGATGCAGCACGATGTCGAGGAAGCACGCGAGGTCTGTGCTACCTTCTCGCGTCCCTGAGGCGCCCCACCAAGGCTGACGCGCCCCGTATCCTTGAACAAGCCTGAAAGAGACTTATGTCGCTGACCAAAGACAAGAAGGCCGAACTGGTCGACAAGTACGGCCGGGACGGTGCCGACACCGGATCGACCGAGGTCCAGGTCGCGCTGCTCACCGAGCGCATCAATGAGCTCACCGAGCACCTCCGCACCCACAGCAAGGACCACCACTCGCGGCGCGGCCTGCTGATGCTGGTCGGCCGCCGCCGTCGCCTGCTGCGCTACCTCGAGCGAACCGACCTCGAGCGCTACCGCACGTTGGTCGGCGACCTCGGCCTCCGCCGCTAGTCCGAACCCTCGCCACTCTCCGGTGCGAGCATGATCGAGCCCGGAACCGCCGCTCCCGACTTCACCCTCGCCGACCAGGACGGCGAGGATGTCTCGCTGGCCGACTTCGCCGGTCGCAAGCTCGTGATCGCCTTCTACCCGCTCGACTTCAGCCCGGTCTGCACGGACCAGCTCTCGATCTACCAGGAGGTCCTGCCCGTGATCGAGGAGCGGGGCGCGAAGCTCGTCGGGATCAGCGTCGACTCGCAGTTCTGCCACGCCGCGTTCCGGGATCGCCTGTCGGTGACGATCCCGCTGCTCGCCGACTTCGAGCCCAAGGGCGCGGTCGCATCCGCCTACGGCGCCTACCTGCCCGACTGGGGTCATTCCAACCGGTCGCTCGTCCTGATCGACGGAGACGGTGTCGTCGGGTGGTCCTACGCCGCCGAGACCCCGCTCGAGATTCCCGGCGCCAACCTGATCTTCGACGCCCTCGACGCGGACTGACCAGTCGGTGGCGGCATCTCCCAAACTCGGGAGCGCCGCCGTCCCCGAGCCCGACGAGACCGATCATCTGCGCGGAGAGGGCCCGACGGCGGTCGTCTACTTCGACCTCGCATGCCCGCGCTGCGCAGGCCTCTGGACCAGGATCGTCGAGCTGCCGCTCCGGATCTGCGTTCGCCATTTCCCGGTGACGAGCAAGCGACCCCGCTCCCCGGCGCTGCACGCGGCGGCCGAGGCGGTCGGCCGGCAATCGGCTGACGCCTTCTGGCCGTTCTGGGACTCCCTGGTCAGCGATCGCGCGCACACCGACGACCCATATCTCTGGCAGCGGGTCGAGGATCTCGGGCTCGATCTGGACCGATTCGAGGCGGATCGCCGGTCGAGCGAGGTCGAGGAGCGCGTCAGGCGCGACTTTCGCAGCGGCATCAGGGCCGGGGTCGTCGGAACGCCCTCGGCCTTCGTGGGAGGCACGCTGATCGACGGGGACCTCGTCGCCGGCCTGCGGGCACGCTCCTGAACGCGCCGCCCCGCGCAACACGCCGATTTGCGGCATCTGTAACCTCCCGCCGGATAAATCAATCCGAATCATTCGGGTCGTCACCTCGCGGGTCCCAGATTCCCGCGCCATCAACGGAAGAGACGGCCCCGGAAGGAAAAACGAATACACATGACTATGTTTGACGTTAAGAGCGTCTCCGTGGAGATCGGCGGGGAAGAGATCTCCTTCGAGACCGGCAAGCTCGCCCGCCAGGCGAGCGGCGCAGTCGTCGTTCGCAGCGGCGAGACGATGGTCCTTTGCACCGCGACGATGGGCAACCTCCGCGATGTCGACTTCCTCCCCCTGACCGTGGACGTCGAAGAGCGGCACTACGCCGTCGGCAAGATCCCCGGCTCCTACTTCCGCCGCGAGGCTCGCGCCGGTGAGAAGGCGACCCTGACCGCCCGGATGATCGACCGCCCGCTGCGGCCGCTCTTCCCGAAGGGCTGGCACTTCGAGACGCAGCTCGTCTCGACGCCGCTCTCGGTCGACCAGATTCACCCGTACGACATCCTCGCCATGAACGGCGCCTCGGCCGCACTGGCGATCTCGCCGGTTCCGGTCCAGGAGCACGTCGGCGCCGTCCGCGTCGGCAAGCTCGACGGCGACTTCGTCGTCAACCCGCCCGAGGAAGAGCACGAGAACCTCGAGATGGACCTGATCGTGTCCGGCTCCAAGGACGCGATCCTGATGGTCGAGTGCGGTGCCGACAACGTCACCGAGGCCGAAGTCCTCGATGCCCTCGACATCGCTCACGCCGAGATCAAGAAGCTCGTCGGCGCGATGGAGGAGCTCCAGCAGATCGCCGGCAAGGAGAAGCTCGTCGTCGAGGCCCCCTCGATCGACGAGGGCCTGCTCTCGCAGATCCGCGACACGCATCAGACGGCGATCGACGAGGCGACCAGCGTCCCCGAGAAGCTCGCTCGCCAGGAGGCGATCGAGGCGATCAAGGACGCCGTCCTGGCCCAGTACGCGCCCGACACGGGTGACGACGACGCCGACTCGGCTCGTCGCTCCGAAGTCTCGACCGCGTTCGGCTCGATCGAGAAGTCGACGATCCGCAAGCGCATCGCCGTGGACAAGAAGCGTCCCGACGGTCGTGCCCAGGACGAGATCCGTCCGATCGAGACCGAGGTCGACATCTCGCCTCGCGTTCACGGCTCGGCGCTGTTCACCCGCGGTGAGACGCAGATCCTCTCCAACGTGGCGCTCGGCACCACGCGGATGGACATGCGACTCGACAACCTCGGGCTGCAGGAGACGAAGACGTTCTTCCACCACTACAACTTCCCGCCCTACTCGGTCGGCGAAGCTGGGTTCATGCGCGGTCCGAAGCGCCGGGACATCGGTCACGGCGCGCTCGCCGAGCGCGCCCTGTCGCCGACGATCCCGAGCGTCGAGGACTTCCCGTACGTGACCCGCGTGGTCTCGGAGACGCTGGAGTCGAACGGCTCCTCGTCGATGGGTTCGGTCTGCGCCTCCTCGATGGCCCTCCAGGCCGCAGGCGTCCCGGTGTCCGCACCGGTCGCCGGCGTCGCCATGGGGCTGATCAAGGAGGACGAGCACGTCATCGTCCTGACCGACATCGCCGGCGTCGAGGATCACCTCGGCGACATGGACTTCAAGGTCGCCGGCACCGAGGAGGGCATCAACGCCCTGCAGATGGACATCAAGATCACCGGTGTGACCTTCGACATCCTGCGCGAGGCGCTGGAGCAGGCCCGTCAGGGTCGACTCTTCATCCTCGGCAAGATGGCCGAGGCGATCGAAGGTCCGCGCGATCAGCTCAGCCCGACCGCTCCGCGGATCGAGTCGATCAAGATCGATCCGGAGAAGATCGGCGCCGTCATCGGCAAGGGCGGCGAGACCATCCGCGGCCTGTCCGAGGAGTTCGAGGCTCAGATCGACGTCGAGGACGACGGCACGATTCGCGTCTACGCGGCCAACGGCGAGCTCGTCGAGGCCTGCATCGCGCAGATCAGCGCCATGACCCGCGAAGCCGAGGTCGGCGACACGTTCAAGGGCAAGGTCGTCAAGACCACGACCTTCGGTGCGTTCGTCGAGCTGGTCAAGGGCACGGACGGTCTCCTGCACATCTCGGCCGTCAAGCCGGGTGAGCGGGTCGACACCGTCGAGGATGTCCTCAACCAGGGCGACGAGCTGGACGTGACCGTGGTCGAGGTCGACCGCGAGCGCGGCCGGATCGGCCTCCGCCGCTCGGACGACCCGCAGGTCGTCGGCAAGAGCAAGGAGGAGCTCGCGGCCGTCGGCAGCGGCGATCGTGGTCCGCGCGGCGGCGGTGGCGGCGATCGCGGCGGACGGGCGGTCGTGACCGCGGCGGACGCGGCGGAGACCGTGGCGGCCGTGGCGGCGAGCGCCGTCGGCGCGACTAGGACCGCACGCGTATGACCCTCCCCGAAGGCGTCGAGCTGACCGAACTGGACGGCGGCCTCAAGGTCGTCACCGAGGTCGTCCCCTCGGTCCGCTCCGTCGCCCTCGGGCTCTGGGTCAAGACGGGATCACGTGACGAGACGCCGGCTCAGGCCGGCGTCTCGCATTTCCTGGAGCACCTGCTCTTCAAGGGGACCGAGCGCTACTCGGCGATCGAGATCTCCGAGTACTTCGATGCCCTCGGAGCCGCGACGAACGCGGCGACGAGCAAGGAGACGACCCAGCTCTACTCCCGCTTCCTCGACGAGCACACGGAGAAGGCGCTCGACCTGCTCGCCGAGATGTTCCTGAAGCCGACCTTTCCCGACATCGACTCCGAGCGTCAGGTCGTGATCGAGGAGATCGCGATGTACGAGGACGAGCCCTCCGATCGCGTCCACGACGTCCTCTCCGACGCCATCTACGGCGACACGCCGCTCGGGCGCCGGATCCTCGGCACCGCGGACGTCATCGGCTCCGTGCCGATTCCCGACATCTCCGCCTACCACCGGGCGCGATACGTCAGCTCCAACATCGTCGTCTCAGCGGCCGGCAGCCTCGATCACGCCGCGATCGTCGAGCTCGTCGGGAAGTACCTGCAGCCCGAACACGGCTCAGTCGAGCCCTCGAACGGCGGGCCCGCCGGAGCCGGGCGGGCGTCTCCGCTTCTACCCGAAGGAGACCGAGCAGTACCACATCTGTTTCGGCGCCCCGGGGATCAGCCGCAGCGACGACCGGCGCTACGCCCTCAACGTCATGGACACCATCTTCGGCGGCTCCAGCTCCTCACGGCTCTTCCGCGAGGTGCGCGAGAAGCGCGGCCTCGCGTACTCGGTGGGGTCCTACTCGTCGCAGTTCGCCGACCAGGGCACCGTTGCGATGTACGTGGGCACCCGCGAGGACAACGTCGCCGAGGCCTGCGAGATCATCGGCCGCGAGCTCGGGTCGCTCCGGGCCGACGGCGTCAGCGCCGACGAGCTCGAGCGTGCCAAGGAGCACGTCAAGGGTCGCAGCGTCCTGGTCATGGAGTCGACCTCTTCGCGGATGAGCCGCAACGGCAACGCGACCCTGTTCGATCTGCCGCTGCTCGGGATCGACGACATCATCGCCAAGATCGACGCCGTCACCATCGACGACGTCGCGGCGCTCGCCGAGGAGCTCTACGCGCCCGAGAACATCTCGGCCGCCTGCATCGGCGCCGACGAGGACTGCTTCCGCAAGGCAGTCGCGCCGGTCAGCGAAGCGCTCGTCGCCTAGCGGAAGCGAGCGACGGCGAAATCGGAGCCGAGCGGGCCCACCCCGAGGCCGGCTGCGAGGATCCGCGACCCGCCATCGGTGGCGACGCCCCGAACGCCCTCGACGCCGGCGCCGAGCGGCGCCACGACCCTGCCGCGGTCGCCGAAGTACGGGTCCGGCTCGCCGATCACCGTCAGGCGTGCGATCGCCCACTCGGTTGCGGCCGTCGATCCGAACCGAGCCGGCGATTACGATCCGGCCGGCCGGATCGAGGACGATCGAGGTCGGCCGGGCGTCTCGCAGGCCGAACGGGACGTACGCGCGGCCGTTGCGCCCGAACGTTTGATCCGCCCTGCCCCGACCGGTAATCCGACCGACCGCCATGTCGTCGTCGCCCGTCGGTCCGCAACTGCATGTGGCGACGATCACGGGGTACCCGGTGGTGTCGATCGCCAGGTCGGCTGCCTCTCCGTCGATGCGGCCGAGCGGAAACGCGATCCCGTTCTTGCCGAAGTCGCCGTCGAGCGAGCCATTCCCCGACATCCGGCGGACCGCCGGCGCACTTCGGGAGGCTCCACTCGGAAGGGACGAGCCGGCGAGCAGCAGACGACCGCGGCGATCCACCGCGATCGAGGTGTACGTGTCCCTCGCCACCTTGCCGAACCGGGAGATTCCGCCCGTCCCGAACGAATCGTCGAGGTCGCCGCCCGTCGTGAAGCGCAGGACCATCGGCCGGAATCCCTTGGCGCCGGTCGCAGCACCCATGACCAGGACCCGATCGTCGGCATCGATGGCGACGTCGTAGGCGGCGCTGAGGATGCCCGGGTGGACGACGACCTCGCCGTCCGCCCCGAAGTCCGGGTCGGGTGTGCCGTCGGCGAGCAGGCGGGCGACGCCGATGCTCGACGTCGACCCGTCGAAGGTCGTGATCGTCCCCGTCACGACGATGCGACCCTGTGAGTCGACCGCGACGGCCGCCGCGGACTGGTTGACGAAGCCGAAGTCGACGAGTGCCTCGCCGTCTCCCGAGAAGCCGGGGTCGGGCGATCCGTCGTCCAGGTACCGGGCGACGGCGAAGCCCGCGACGTGGGGACGCTCCGGATCGCCGAGATCGCCGAAGCCGGCCGCGACGACGTTGCCGTCCTGATCGACGGTGACGGCGTTCGCGCCGTCCTCTCCGCCGGTCAAATCGGTCAGGACGAGTCCGGTGCCGCCGAAGTCGGGATCGAGTGAGGACGGGGGAGGACGCCGCGCAACGCGATGCCGCCGCCCGCGAGGCAGAGGCACAAGCAGATACCCAGAACGTTCCTCGTATGCTGACGCCGCATGTCCGAGCCGATCCTAGTTGCAGTCGCCGGTGCCGCGGGCCGGATGGGGGCGACCGTCTGCGACGCCGTCGAGGCGGCGGACGGCCTCGAGCTGAGCGGCCGGGCCGACCCGTCGCTCGGCGTCGAGCTCGGCGAGGTCCTCGACGCCGCCGACGTGGTCGTCGACTTCACGGTCCCCGATCAGGCGCTGCCGAACGCCCACAAGTGCCTGCACGCGGGCGTCAGCGTGGTCATCGGAACGACCGGCTTCGACCTCGAGAAGCTGCAGAAGTGCGCGACCGATCACTGGAACGGCGGCGAGGGCGGAAGGGCCTTCGTCGCTCCGAACTTCGCGATCGGCGCCGTCCTGATGATGGAGCTCGGCCAGCGGGTCGCCGAGTTCATGCCCGAGGTCGAGATCGTCGAGCTCCACCACGATCGCAAGCTCGACAAGCCGTCCGGCACCGCGGCGCGAACTGCCGAGCTGCTGACCGCCGCCGGCGCGCACGTCCACGAGCCGATCCATTCGATCCGCCTTCCCGGGCCTCGTCGCCCATCAGGAGATCCTCTTCGGCGGCGAGGGCCAGACGCTCTCGATCCGCCACGACTCGATCGACCGGAGCTCGTTCATGCCGGGCGTCGTGCTCGCGTGCCGTCGCGTCGGGTCGCTCCCCGATCCGCTCACGGTCGGCCTCGAGAGCCTGCTCGTCAACTAGGCTGACTCCCGCACCCACCCGGAAGGAAGAGGACCTTGAGCGACGATCTCGCACGTATGGACGCAACCGCGCAGGCAGAGCTGGTCAGCTCCGGTCGAGGCGTCGCCCGTCGAGTTGATGGATGCCGCGATCGCGCGGGCCGAGAAGGTCAATCCCGAGATCAACGCGATCATCCACGACCTCTCCGACGCCGCGCGCGAACAGGCCGGCGGGCGATGTCCCCGACGGCCCGTTCAAGGGCGTCCCGTTCCTGCTCAAGGACCTCGGCGCCGCCTACGCCGGCCAGCCGCTCAACATCGGCATGCAGGCGCTCAAGGACGTCGACTTCAAGGCCTTCGTCGACACCACGCTGGCGGAGCGATTCCGCAACGCCGGCCTGATCACGTTCGGCAAGACGAACACGCCGGAACTGGGCATCGTCGCCACGACGGAGCCGAAGGCCTAGGGCGCGACCAAGAACCCCTGGGACACGTCCCGCTCCCCCGGCGGCTCCAGCGGCGGCTCGGCGGCGGCGGTCGCGGCCGGAATCGTCCCGATGGCGCACGCCAACGACGGCGGCGGTTCGATCCGGATACCGGCCTCCAACAACGGCCTGGTCGGCCTGAAGCCGACCCGGCAGCGAATCTCCGAGGGGCCGCTCGTCGGCGACAACAACGTCCGGGGTGACCGTCGAGCTCTGCGTCTCGCGGTCCGTTCGGGACACGGCGAGGCTTCTCGATGCCGTTCACGGCTCCGCCCCGGGGGACCCGTACGTCGCACCCGCACCGCTGCGGCCGTACGTGGAGGAGCTGACGGACGAGAGCGGCGGGCTTCACGTCGGCGTTCTCGACCAGGCACTGATCGAGGGGCTCGAGATCGCCGCTCCGTGCCTGGAGGCCACGGCAGAAGGCCGCGAAGCTGATCGAATCGCTCGGCCACAACGTCGACGAGGGCTCGATCGCCGACGTCATCCGCCGTCGGCGGGGAGGGGCCAGATATCGAGGACACGCTTCCTGACGAGGTGGAGCGCCGGCCAGGCGGCCACCCTCGCGCAGCTCGGCATGGTCCTGGGCCGCCCGATCACCGCGGACGACGTCGAGCCGCTCACCTGGGACCTCGCGCAGATCGGCAGGGAGCGGGATGGGGGCCGCTACCTGATGGACGTCGGCGGTCCACCAGGTGATGTCGCGGATCATCGCCGGCTGGTTCGCGTCCGGCTACGACCTCCTGCTGACGCCGACGATGGCCGAGATCGCGCCGCCGCTGGGGCGATCGACACCTCGGCGCCCGACCTCGAGGGCTACCGGCGTTGCGTACCCTCGGGCGCGTTCACCGCCCTCTTCAACCTGACCGGACAACCCGCCATCTCGCGTGCCGCTGCACTGGACCGACGAGGGCGTGCCGGTCGGGCGTTCAGCTCGTCGCACCCGTTCGGTCGTGAGGACCTGTGTCAGGCGTGGCGGCCCAGTTCGAGCGGGCAGCTCCGTGGGCCGATCGCACTCCGCCCGTCTTCGCGGGCTAGTCAACAGGTACCTTTCGCCTCAGATGAGTGAATTCAGCGGCGTACTGACCGCGATGGCGACGCCGTTCGACGGCGAGGGCGAAGTCGACTTCGCGGCCGCAGCGAAGCTGGCCACCTACCTGCTGGGGAACGGCTCGGACGGACTCGTCATCGCCGGGAGCACCGGTGAGGCCGCAACGCTCGACGACGCCGAGCAGATCGATCTGCTCAGGGCCGTCCGGGCGGAGGTGGGGGAGGGGGTCCTGCTGATCTGCGGCTCGGGGACCAACGACACCCGTCATTCCGTCAACCTGACGAAGGCCGCCGACGAGGCCGGGGCCGATGCGATGCTCGTCGTCACGCCGTATTACAACAAGCCGAATCCGGCCGGCATGCGGGCGCACGTCGAGGCGATCGCAGCCTGCACCGACAAGCCGATCATCCTCTACAACATCCCCGGCCGGACCGTGATCAACGTCCCGCCGGAGCAGCTCGCCGATCTCGCGACGATCGGGAACGTCCGCGCTGTCAAGCAGGCCAACGACGACGACCTCGGCCCGATCGAGGGACTCGAGATCCTGGCGGGCAACGACGACACCTTCCTCCGCTGCCTCGAGATCGGCGGAACCGGCGGCATCTGCGTCGCCTCGCACATAGTCGGGCCCCAGATGGCCCGCATCATGACCCTTTTCAAGGCCGGTGAGACCGACGCGGCGAGGGAGCTGAACGCTTCCCTGGAGCCGCTGTTCGAAGCACTCACGGTCACCACCAACCCCATTCCAATCAAGGGAGCACTTCAAATGCTTGGTATCTGTTCAGAACGAATGCGGCTGCCGATGGTGCCGCTCGACGACGCCCAGCGCGCCGTCGTCCGCGACGCCCTCGTCCAGTTCGGCCTCGAGGTGGTCGCATGAGTCGCGGCAAGCTGCGGATCCTGCCGCTCGGCGGGCTCGGCGAGATCGGCAAGAACATGACGGTCGTCGAATACGGCGGCCGCATCGTGGTCGTCGACACGGGACTGATGTTCCCGACGGCCGAGATGCTCGGAATCGATCTCGTCCTGCCGGACTTCGACTACCTGCGCGACCGCCTCGACGACATCGACGCGATCGTCCTCACCCACGGCCACGAGGACCACGTCGGCGCCCTGCCGTACGTCCTCCGCGAGATCGGCATCCCGCCGGCCATCTACGGCGGCAGGCTGACGATCGGCATGGTCCGCTCGAAGCTCGAGGAGCACAAGCTCCGCGATGTGCCGCTCCGCGACCTGGAGCCGGGCACGATCGAGAAGGCCGGCGACTTCGGGATCGAGATGATCCACATGTCCCACTCCATCCCGGACGCCTGCGCGGTCGCGATCCACACCGAACTGGGCCCGATCCTGCTGACCGGCGACTACAAGTTCGACCAGACCCCGGTCGACGGCAACCCGGCCGACTTCGCCCGCCTTGCGACGCTCGGCTCGGAGGGACTGCTCTGCCTTTGCGGCGACTCGACCAACGCCGACCGGCCCGGCGTCGCGACGTCGGAGTCCAGCGTCGGTCCGGCGCTCCTGGAGACGTTCTCACGGGCGGACGGGCGGATCATCGTCACCTGCTTCGCCTCGAACGTCCATCGGGTGCAGCAGGTCGTCGACGCCGCCGACGCGCTGGGGCGCAAGGTCGCTCTCGTGGGCCGCTCGATGCGGAAGAACTTCAACATCGCCTCGAACCTCGGGATCGCCAACGCGCCCGAGGGGCTGCTGATCCAGCCGCGGGAGATCGAGGACTACCCCGACGAGGAGGTCATCGCGATCTCGACCGGCAGCCAGGGCGAGCCGCTCTCGGCGCTGCGTCGGATGGCGCACGGCGAGCATCGCGACGTCCAGCTCCACTCCGGCGACACCGTGGTCTTCTCGGCCACGCCCGTGCCCGGGCAACGAGCGGTCGGTCAACGAGACGATCGACCGGATCTTCGAGATCGGCGCCCGGGTCATCACGGCCGCCGACGCCCCGATCCACGCCTCCGGTCATGGGTACCAGGAGGACATGAAGCTGATGCTCAACCTGACGCAGCCGAAGTACGTGATGCCGATGCACGGCGACTTCAAGCGCCTGCGTCTGCACGCCGGCCTGGCGGAGTCGGTCGGCATCCCGCCGGATCGGATCTTCCAGTCCCGCAACGGCGTCCCGCTCGAGATCGACGAGAAGGGAGCCTCCCTCGGCGACGACATCGGCGCCGGCATGATCTTCGTCGACGGCCTCGAGCTCGGCGAGCCCGACGATGCGGCCCTCCGCGACCGCCGCACCCTCTCGGCCGACGGCGTCGTGATCGTCGTCGCGACCGTCTCCTTCGAGGACAGCGAGGTCGCCGCCGACCCCGAGATCACCTTCCGCGGCGTCCCCTTCCGCGACGAGGACAACTCCGAGCGCCTGCTCGAGGACCTCGCCGAGGCGGTGGAGGACAAGCTCGAGGATCTGCTCCGCGGCGGCACCCGCGAGCCGGCCCTGGTCCGCCAGGACATCCACGACGTGGTCGCGACCACGGTCCACAAGCGCCTGAAGCGCCGCCCGATGATCCTCCCGGTGGTAATCGAGGTCTAGGAAACCCCGAGCAGATGCTCCGGCTTCGCCGTCCGCTTCTGCTCGGCCTGCGCGGTGTTACCGCTCGGCAAGGGCGTCAGTCGGTTGGTGGGGCGATCCAAACCTCGATTGAGGCGGATATACCGCCCTCAGCGAGGTTTCGCATCTGAAACTTCCTCGGCAGACGGGTGAACGGTGGGCGAGCGCCCGCCGTGGATGTTTCTGCGAGTCGGGGCGGCTCCCGGCCCCAGAAAAAGAGCCCGCCGGATCAGGGAGGGGGATCCGGCGGGCTTGAATTGGCTCAGGCTGGGCCAATCAGGTGCCGTCACGGTCGAATATGGGGGAGGACCGCAACGGCTGTTGTCTCGTCCGTGGGAGATACTCGGCTCTGGGCCTAAACAGGTCCTCAAGCTACGTCAATTGTTCGCTCAAACTTCTTCAGCCGGTTCGAGCGGCAGCCGGACGTCGAAGGCTGCGCCGCCGGAATCGCTGGAGCCCGCCACCACCGATCCGCCGTGGGCGACGGCGACCGCGCGGACGATCGAGAGCCCAAGGCCCGTGCCCGTCCCGTTGCGCGAGGCGCGATCGGCGGGGCCGTGCCCGCGGACGAACCGATCGAAGACCTGCGCCTCCAAGCCCTCGGGGAGCCCCGGGCCGTCGTCGCTGACCCGGAGATGGGCGAAGCCCGAGTCCTCGTCGAGTTCCAGTGCGATTTGCGTGCCGGCGGGCGTGTGCCTGATCGCGTTCTCCAGGAGGTTGAGGACCATGCGGTGCAACTCGTCCGGATTGCCCGCCACGGGAGCGGAGGCGATCAGCCGACTCTCGAACCGATGATCGTCCGCGACCGGCGACACCTCCTCGAGCGCCTCGGAAGCGATCAAGGCAAGGTCGCACTCGTCGCGGCGGCCGATGCGCCCGGCGTCGGCGCGGGCGAGTAGGAGGAGGTCACCGACGAGACGACTCATGCGCTTGGAGCTGCGGAGGGCCGAGGAGACGGCGGCGACGTCGTCCTCGGAGCCGTGCTCCGTCGCCAGCGACTCCTCGAGCAACTCCAGGTTGGCGAGGATGCTGGTCAGCGGCGTCCGGAGCTCGTGCGAGGCGTCGGCAACGAACTCGCGCTGGCGCTTGATCGTGCTCTCGGTCTCCGATCGGGCCGCGTCGAGCTGTCGGAGCATCTGATCGAGGGTCCTCGCCAGCTCGGCCACCTCATCGTCGCTCTCGGGCTCGGGGATGCGGCGTGAGGGGTCCCGCGTAGTGGCGATCTCGCCGGCCGCGGCGGTCAGCGCCGAGATCGGCCGCATCGCCCGGTTTGCGACCGCCATGCCGGCGATCCCCGACAGGACGGTCCCGATCGCGACCCCCATGGCCAAGAACAGCCAAAGCCGCCCGATCGTCGCGTCGACGGACGATTCGGGGCGGGCGTACTGGAGGTAGAGGGGAATACCGATGTTGTTGGTGAAGATGGGGGCGCTCGCGACCTGAATCGTGCCGACCTGGGTGACGGCAGCCGGATTCGGAGTCCCGAGGAACGCCAGGCCCGCGGGCGACTCGAACTGTCCGTCTGCGCTGACGACACGGAGATCGACGTCGCTCGGCACCCCGATGTCGGCCAGGGGCGGGTCGATGCGCACCCCACCGTCGAGCCCCGGCGAGAGCTGGATGGTCGTAGTGGCGAGCCCGGAGGCAGTCGCCTTCAGGTCGTTCTCGAAGTCGGCGTGGAGTCGGTTGCTGACGAGCCGGCCGACGACGAGGGCGAAGGCGATCAGGATCACCGCTGTGAGGGCCGCCGAGACGAGGGCGATGCGCGAGCGGACCGGCCAGCGACGGGTGCGCCGGTAGACGCGCTTGAGGCCCGAGACGGGATTGGGCCAGCTCATCGCCGCCTCACACTCTGACCACGTATCCCGCACCCCTCTTGGTGTGCAGGATCCGGTCCTCTCCTCCCTCTTCGAGCTTGCGCCGAAGATTGCTGATGAACACGTCGATGGTGTTGGTCATCGAGGTCGGGTCGTATCCCCAGACCTCCTCCAGCAACCGCTCGCGCGAGATCACCAGTCGTTCGTTTCGCATCAGGAACTCGAGCAGCTCGAACTCACGATTCGTGAGATCGAGGACGCGCTCCCCGCGCGTCACCTCTCGGGTCCCGGGGTTCAAGACGAGATCGCCGACGGTGAGCGACGCGGTGCCGCGGGGCGGGCGTCGGCGCAGCAGGGCGCGCATCCGGGCGAGAAGCTCGGTTCGCTCGAAGGGCTTGACGAGGTAGTCGTCGGCGCCGGCATCGAGGCCCTCGACCCGATCTCCGGTGTCGGAGCGAGCGGTCAGGATCAGAATCGGGACGTCGCCGTCGGCACGGAGCTTGCGACAGACCTCGACGCCGTCCAGCTTCGGCAGGCCGAGGTCGAGGATGACGAGGTCGGGGACGAACTCGGAGGCCATCGTCAACGCCTCCTCGCCGTCGCCGGCGGTGCGGACCTCGTGGCCCTCCTGGCGGAGCGAGCGGCGGAGAACGTCGGCGATGTCCTCGTCGTCCTCGACGACGAGGACGCGCCCGATCAGGTTGTCGGCGTCGGTCATCGGGGCAATTCTAAAGATCGGGCGGTTCGGCCCTCCGGTTGTGACCGCGGACATGCAGGACGGAGGTCGCCCCAGGCACGAATCGCGCAGGGGACGGGGGTGCGGCGTCGAAGGGGCCTGCAGATGACAACCAAGCCCATTCTGCGATCCAGGCGCTCCAAGCGTCCTAAGCGCCCCAAGTCCAAGCCCAAGGTCCGCAGCGGCAAGTCGCCCCCGAAGAAGGGGAAGAAGCCCGCTGCGCGTAAGCCTGCTCCCGTCCTCGCCCGGCCGCGCGAGCTCGAGCAGCGCCATCTCGACCTGATCGGGCTCGGACTCCTGGCCGCGGCCCTGTACCTGGGCTTCGTGCTCTACGCGGGGTGGGACGGCGGACTCGGTGGATCCGGTCTCGAGGTGGGGCTCACCTGGACGGCCGGCGCGGTCTCGTACGCGGTGCCGATGCTGCTCGCCGGATGTGGTCTGGCCCTCGTGACCAGG
Organism: uncultured Solirubrobacterales bacterium; assembly: GCA_963791335.1. Taxonomy (GTDB): domain Bacteria; phylum Actinomycetota; class Thermoleophilia; order Solirubrobacterales; family 70-9; genus RHKX01. The sequence continues at coordinate 102,592 of CAWBRN010000009.1, read as the reverse complement.
CCCTTGATGCGTTACCCGGGGTCGGTCAACGCGGGCGCGATCCTGCTCGTGGCCGGTCTGCTCCTCGCCTTCGCGGCGGAGACCGGTGGGCTCGGCCCGAATTCGCCGGTCCGTGGCGATCTGTTCGATCCCGACTACTTCACCGCCCATGGCGGGGTTCTCGGCGAGTCCCTGTACTGGGCCTCCACGACCCTCTTCCAGCGCGTCGGCGCGCACATCATCGCCGTCCTCATGGTCCTCAGCGGCATCCTGCTGCTCAGCGGCCGCCCGCTCGTCAGCCTGCTCAGCTCGGGTGCCGAGGCGGCCGGACGGGCGCGGGCGGCAACCGGTGAGATGGCCCGCACCGCCAAGGCCCGGCGGGCCGAACCGGCTGACGACTTCCACGTCGGGGACGGCTGGACGACCCAGCACTTCCCGGGCGAGGCGAGCGAGGAAGCCGATGACGACGCGCTGACGATGCCGCTCGGCAACGAGGCGGAGACGAACGAGTACGCCTTCGACGACGACGGCGGCCAGGACGGGGAGGAGGTCGACGACATCGACCTCATCGATCCCGTGCCCGTGCCCGTGCTCGAGGAGCCGGCTCCCGAACCTGAGCCGGAGGCGGTCCCGGTACCGGCGGAGACGGGGAGCATCGAGATCTCCCGCACCCCGCAGGGGGCGAAGCGCGGCGGCATCACCGAATCCGACGAACTCGACTACCGGAACCCGCCCGCGAAGCTGCTGCGCCGTGGCAACGACGACAAGGACCGTGGTCCCGACCGTCGCGAGATGGAGAAGACCGCTCGCGCGCTTCTCGAGGTCCTCAGCCACTTCAAGATCGAGGCGAAGCTGATCGGGACGGTCACCGGACCGCACGTGAGCCGCTACGAACTCCAGCTCGCACCGGGAACGAAGGTCGGCAAGATCGCCCAGCTCAAGGACGACCTCGCCTACGCCCTCGCTTCGACCGACATCAGGATTCTCGCCCCGATCCCAGGCAAGAAGGCCGTCGGGGTCGAGGTTCCGAACTCACGTCGCAAGATGGTCCGCCTCGGCGACATCTACGGCGGGCGTCCCGACGGCGCATCCCCGCTGTTGTCCTGGCTGGGCAAGGACATCTCCGGACAGGCCGTGTCGATGGACCTGGCGAAGATGCCGCACGTCCTGGTCGCCGGCACGACCGGATCGGGCAAGTCCGGCTCGGTCAACGCGATCCTGACCTCGATGCTCCTGCACGCGTCGCCGAACGAGCTCCGCCTGGTCCTCGTCGACCCCAAGCAGGTCGAGCTCAACCACTACGACTCCGTCCCTCATCTGCTCACCCCGGTCGTGACCAACGCCCGGGTCGCTTCCAACGTGCTCGAGAACCTGGTGGCCGAGATGGAGTCCCGCTACACGGTCATGGGCAAGGCCCGCGGCCGCAACCTCGAGGAGCTCAACAAGATCCGCGTCAAGCAGGGCGAGGCGCCGCTGCCTCACATCCTCTGCGTGATCGACGAGCTCGCCGACCTGATGATGGTCGCCCCCGGCGAGGTCGAGGACTCGATCATCCGGCTCGCCCAGAAATCACGCGCCGTCGGAATTCATCTCCTGCTCGCGACCCAGCGTCCGTCCACCGACGTGATCACCGGAACGATCAAGGTCAACATCCCGGCCCGGATCGGCTTCTCGGTCGCCTCGCAGGTCGACTCGCGGGTCATCCTCGACCAGGGCGGCGCCGAGTCGCTGCTCGGACAGGGCGACATGCTGTTCCGCCCGGTCGGCTCCTCGAAGCTGCAGCGCGTCCAGGGCGCGTTCGTGACCGAGGAGGAGATCGCCAGAGTCGTCGCCTTCTGGGCCAAGCAGGGAGAGCCGAACTTCGATCAGGACCTCCTCGTCGAGAAGGCCCCCGTGGATGTCGACGGAGACGGCGGCGGGGAGTTCTCGCCCGACGAGGACGACCTGCTCGCGGACGCGATCGCGATCTGCGTCGAGACGGACACCGCATCCGTCTCGATGATTCAGCGCCGACTGCGCGTGGGATACACCCGCGCGGGTCGCCTGATCGACATGCTGGAGCGCCGCGGCGTCATCTCCGGCTACGAGGGCTCCAAGCCCCGTCAGGTTCTGATCGGCCCCGCCGACGTCCCCCGGATCCTCGCCGGATCGGACGGTGGCCCCGGCACCGAGGGTGCCGGGCTCGAGACCGTGCCGAGCTGATCCCGGCCGTCGACCCTGCCATCTCGGCGCGTGCACCGGTCCGGCACCGGTACCTCGCAATACTGGTGCGCTCATGAGCCGCTACGACGAAACGACCGGCCCCGGGATCGGAGCCACCCTCAAGGACGCCCGCAGGCGCCTCGGCATGGACATCAAGGAGGCCGAGGAGCGGACCAAGATCCGGACCAGGTACCTGCGCGCGCTCGAGGCGGAGGACTGGGAGGTGCTGCCCGCCCCCGCCTACGTCCGCGGCTTCCTTCGCACCTACGGCCAGATCCTCGGTCTCGACGGCGAGATGCTCGCCGACCGCTACAGGCGCAGCTACGAGGAACCGGTCGCAGCCGGACCCGCCCCGGGAGAGCCGGTCCTGAGCAACCGCCGCGCGCCGGGCTCCCGACCGCCGTCGCGGAGTGGGCCGATCATGATCGTCGGCGGGGTGATCGTTGCCCTGCTGGTGATCCTGGCGATCATCGGGCTCGCCTCCGGTGGCGATGACGGTGGGTCCGGAACGGGCGAGGGAGCGAAGGGAGGCGCCAAGCACGAGGGCGGCAAGTCGAAGAACGACGGCAAGTCGGGCAACTCGTCACAGGGCGGCCTCGAGCCCGTCGACCTGACGATCGAACCGCTCGACACCGTGCAGGTCTGCCTGGTCGGCGACTCCAAGAGCCCGCTGATCGATTCGCAGGTCATCGCCGCGGGCGCAACGGAGCAGTTCAGCGGCGAGAAGTCCTACCGCCTCGACCTGGCGGGCGGCGGAAACGTCAGAATTCAGGCCGGAAGCGAGGAGCAGAAGGTCGAGGCCTCCGGTGACGCGAGTTTCGAAGCCAATTCGAAGGGGATATCCGAGATCTCCTACGCGGGTCCGAACTGTCCATGAGCACACATGAGCCCACATGAGCTTAGGGCCGGAATAGTCGTCACGGGGACGGAGGTCCTGACCGGGAAGGTCACGGATCGGAACGGCCCTTGGGTTTCGGAGCGGCTGTTCGAGCTGGGTTGCGAGGTCGCTCACATCGTCTGCGTCGGCGACCGGCCGGAGGACCTGCGGAACTCGCTCGACTTCCTCCGCGACTCGGGCGTCGATCTGATCGTCACCACGGGCGGACTCGGTCCGACCGCCGACGACCTGACCGCCGAGATCGTGGCCGCGCTTCAGCGGTCGCGAGATCGTTCTCGACGAGGCGATGGAGAAGCGGATCGCCGAGATCGTGGCCGGGTTCGCCCGGCGGATGAAGTTCGACCCCGAGGGCCTCCGCGACGGCACTCGCAAGCAGGCGATGGTTCCCGAGGGCGCGATCGCCCTCGACCCGGCCGGGACCGCCCCGGGGCTGGTCGTCGAGGCGGGCGGGCCGGTCGTGATCGTGCTGCCGGGACCCCCGCGGGAACTGCAGGCGATGTGGCCGGCGGCGGTCGCGTCCGGACCGATGACGGCCAAGCTGGAGGAGGCGGAGAGCTACGCGGTCGAGACGATGAAGATGTTCGGGATCCCGGAGTCCACCCTCGCCAAGACGCTGCGGGAGATCGAGCGGGACATCGACCTGACCCCGCTCGAGATCACCACCTGCCTGCGACGCGGCGCCGAGCTCGAGATCGACGTCCGCTACCGGGAAGAGGACCTGGAGCTGCGAGATCGCCTCTTCACGGCGCTGCGGGAGCGCCACGACGACTTCATCTACACCGATCGCGGAAAGAGCATCGACGAGATCGTCGCGGGGCTGCTTCGCGGGCTCCTCGATCGGCCTCGGCGAATCGTGCACCGGGGGGCTGCTGGCGGCGCGCCTGACCGAGCTGCCCGGCTCCTCGGACTACTTCCGCGGCGGCGTGGTCGCGTACTCGAACGGCGCGAAGAGCAATTTGCTCGGGGTCGACGCATCGCTGATCGAAACCACGGGCGCGGTCTCGCCCGAGGTCGCTGCGGCGATGGCGCGGGGAGCGATCGAGCGCTTCGGGGCAGACGTCGGCGTCGGCATCACCGGCGTGGCGGGGCCTGACGGCGGAACCGACGAGAAGCCGGTCGGATACGTCTGCATATGCGTCGCCCACGCCGACGGCCGGACCCTCGCCCGGGACCCCACGCTCCCGGGCCGTCGCAGCGACGTGCGCGACCGCTCGGCGAGCGTGGCGATGCACATGATCAGGCGGTTGCTGATGGGCGGCGATCTACCGGTCTGAGGCGCTAGGGCTCGCGTAGAGCTCCAACATCCGCTCGAGGAGCACGTCGGGCGCCTCCTCGGGGAGCCAGTGGCCCGCGTCATCGACCACGACGAGCTCCATCCGGGGAGCGTTGCCCTCGAATCCGACCTGAGCCTCCGGCCTGATCACAGGATCCGCGACGCCGGTGAAGAGCAATGCGGGCATCTCGAGGCGGTTCTCGCTGAACGCACCCGACGCGATCTGCCGCAGCTCCTTGGTCAGGAACGATCGGTAGATCCCGACGCAGGCGGCCGCGCGATCGGGCTCGCTCCACTGCGAGACGTACTGATCGAGCTCCGCCTCCGTCCAGGTCCGCTGGGGGTGGGCGGCGCTCCGCTGGAAGACGGCTCGCGTGAAGCCGGGAACGCGTCTCACGACCTGTCCGCCGAGCACCGGAAATGCGATCAGCATCATGTAGGCGAGCCGCTGGAGGGTCTTCAGCGTCGCCCCGACGCCGGACTCGCGTTCGATCCACGGGTGACTCATCCCGGCGGCGGCGAAGTGCGAGATGCGCTCGGGCGCCTCGAAGCAGACCAGGAATCCGGTGAAGGCGCCCCAGTCATGTCCGGCCAGCCGAACGCGGTCGAGGCCGAGCGCGTCGAGGAGGGCGATGACGTCGGTTGCGAGGGTCGCCTTCTCGTAGCTCCCGGCGGGGGCATCGCTCCAGCCGAACCCCCGGAGGTCGGGGCAGTAGACGCGGTAGTGCGCGCTGAGCGGGCCGATCAGACGTCGCCAGGCGTACCAGTGCTGCGGCCACCCGTGAAGCAGGACGAGCGGCTCTGCGCCGACCGGACCGGCGATCGCGACATGCATTCGCAACCCGGGAAGGTCGAAGTACTTGTGGCTCACGCCCTCGATTTCGGGGAGCGTTCGCTGGGTGGGCATGGAGTGCACACTATTGACACTTGCGCGCTTCGATTCGGAACGAAGTGGGCGACACCCGTGAATCCGCCGTCCCTAGCGTGGGCGGGGCCGATCCCTGGGGACCGCACATACGTTCGGTTCCGTCCGGAGGGCGCTCTAGCTTTGTCCACTCCGGTACCGGGGAGATCCCACCGGCACCCTGGCCGATTCGACTGCCGCCGCGGGGCGGCAAGAGGAGATTTGAACATGGCAGCATCGAACAAGCCCACGCCGATCGAAGCGGGCTCCAAGGACGCGAAGGCCAAGGACGCCGCCCTGAAGGCGGCCGTCACCCAGATCGAGCGCGAGTTCGGCGCCGGCTCGGTGATGAAGCTGGGCAGCAAGACGGTCATGGACGTCGAGACGATCCCGACCGGTGCGCTCTCGCTCGACCTCGCGCTCGGTGTCGGTGGAGTGCCCAAGGGCCGGATCGTCGAGATCTTCGGCCCGGAGTCATCGGGCAAGACGACGCTCGTCTACCACATCATCGCCCAGTGCCAGGCACGCGGAGGCGTCTGCGCCTTCGTCGACGCCGAGCACTCCATCGACCCCGTCTACGCACGCCGGATCGGCGTCGACACCGACGAGCTGCTCATCTCCCAGCCCGATTACGGCGAGCAGGCCCTCGAGATCGTCGACGTGCTGACCCGCTCCGGAGCGGTCGACCTCGTCGCGGTCGACTCGGTCGCCGCGCTGACCCCGCGGGTGGAGCTCGAGGGCCAGATGGGCGAGGTACAGGTCGGCCTGCAGGCCAGGCTGATGTCGCAGGCCCTGCGGAAGCTCGCCGGCAACCTGAACCGGGCGAAGACCGTCTGCCTGTTCACGAACCAGATCCGCGAGAAGATCGGGGTCAGCTTCGGCAGCCCCGAGACCCAGCCGGGCGGCCGGGCGCTGAAGTTCTACTCGTCGCAGCGACTCGACCTGCGCCGCATCGAGACCCTCAAGGAGGGGACCGAGGCGGTCGGCAACCGGGTCCGCGTCAAGGTCGTCAAGAACAAGGTGGCGGCCCCGTTCAAGATCGCCGAGTTCGACGTGGAGTACGGCGAGGGCATCTCGAACGAGAGCTGCCTCCTCGACCTCGGCGTCGACAACGACATCGTCACCAAGTCCGGCTCGTTCTTCTCCTACGGGGAGACGCGCCTCGGCCAGGGCCGCAACAACTCCAAGCAGTTCTTGAAGGAGAACCCGGCCATGGCCGACGAGATCGCCGACAAGATCTACGAGGCGCTCGGCGTCACCCGCGTGCCCGGCCCGACCCGGACCCCGGCGCACGAGATCGTCGAGGCCCCTCAGGGCGAGGGCACCGAGGCGGCCTAGCCGCCAGGCACGGCGGCCGGACCCCCGCGGGCATGGATCGGGAGCTCGAAGCGGCGCTGAGCAAGGCGCTCGGCGCTCTGCAGCGCCGCGAGCGGACCACCGTCGAGCTGCACGAGTGGCTGACCGAGCGCGGTGTCTCCACGGCCCTGGCCGAGGAGGCGATCGCCGAACTCGTGGAGGTCGGCGAGCTGGACGACGAGCGTTTCGCCCAGGCCTTCGCCCAGGACAAGCGCGATCTCTCCGGTTGGGGGGCCGAGCGGATCGAGGCGGCTCTCGTCGATCGTGGCCTGGGCCGCTCGCTGGCCGAGCGGGCAGCCGTCGGAGCCGCGCGACGACGAGCTCGCCCGGGCGACCGAGCTTGCGCGCGAGCGGGGCGAGGATCTCACCGACGATCGCGCCAGGGCACGCGTCCTTTCGTTCTTGACGCGACGCGGGTTCGAGTACGAACTCGCTTACGACGCGATCCGCGACGCGGCGAGACCGGGGTCGCAGGCAGCCTGACCCGGCGGCCCGACGTTGACGCTCTACCATCGAATAGGTGATGGAGCGCCGGGGAAGGAGAAAACTGGTCGGCCGTGAGAGGTCCGGCGACACCGGCCCCTCGCCGGTGGAACCCGCGCCCGAGGCGGCGCCCATCTCCGCCGCGGAGTCGATCTCACCGCCCCCCGGCGATGCCGAGCCGCCCTCCGCCGACCTGCGGGCCAGGCGTGAGGAGATCGCCCGGCTCCAGGAGCGGGCGCTGCACGACGCCGAGGCCGCCCGCCTGAAGCTCGCCGACATCGAGCGGCGCGAGCGGGCCCTCGCCGATCGCGAGCGCAACCTCGAAGGACAGACCGAAGAGTTGAAGCGACAGAAGCAGGTCCAGCGCAAGGAACTCGAGCGGCTCTCCGGGCTCACCGAGAACCAGGCCAAGCAACTGCTGATCGCCGACGTCGAGCAGGACGCGCGCCGGCAGGCGGGCCGGATCCTCATCCAGATCGACGAGGAGACCAAGCGCGAGGCCGACCGCCGGGCCCGCAACATCCTCTCGATCGCGATGGGCCGCCTCGCTGGAACACACGCCAGCGAGACGACGACGCGCCTGATCGAGCTCCCCAGTGAGGAGATGAAGGGCCGGATCATCGGTCGTGAGGGCCGCAACATCCGCACGATCGAATCGCTGACGGGCGTCGACCTGATCATCGACGAGACCCCGAATGCCGTCGTGATCTCGAGCTTCGACGGCGTCCGCAGGGAGGTTGCCCGGCTGATGTTGGAGCGTCTGATCGCGGATGGCCGCATCCAGCCCGCGACGATCGAGGAGGCCTACGAGAAGGCGAAGGCGGACGTCGAGGCCACGATGACCGCCGAGGGGGAGCGCGCCGAGCTCGAGGCGGGCGTCCACGGGATCGACCCCGAGCTCCTCGACGTCCTCGGCCGCCTCCGCTTCCGCACCTCCTACGGGCAGAACGTGCTCGACCACCTGATCGAGTCGTCGAAGATCGCCGGATCGATCGCGGCCGAGCTCGGCGTCTCCGTCGAGACCGCCAAGCGGGCGACGCTCCTGCACGACATCGGCAAGGCCGTGAGCCACGAAGTCGAGGGCTCCCACGCGCAGGTCGGGGCCTCGATGGCTCGCCGCAACGGGGAATCCGAGGCCGTGGCCCACGCGATCGAGGCGCACCACAACGAGGTCGCGCCCAAGACCGTCGAGGCCGTCATCGTCCAGATCGCCGACGCCGTCTCCGGTGCGAGGCCGGGGGCCAGGGGGGAGGCCCTCGAGCACTACGTGACCCGCCTGAGGGACCTCGAAGAGGTGGCCGGCAGGCACCCGGGAGTCAGCAAGGTCTACGCGGTGCGCGCGGGCCGGGAGATCCGCCTCGTGGTCGATCCGGGCCAGGTCGACGACGAGGAAGCCGCGGTCATCGCCCGGCGCGCAGCGCAGGCCGTGGAGAAGGAGCTCGAGTACCCCGGCCGCATCAAGATCACGGTCGTCCGCGAGAGCCGGTCGACCGCCTACGCCGAGTGACGACCGGTCGGCTTCCCCGCCACGCCTGTCGATAGGATCGCGGGCGCATGGACGACTCATTCTTCTACTATCGCCGGCGGCGCCCTCATCGTCATCGCCCTGGTGCTCTCCCTGATCGGGATGCGCAGCGACAAGTTCCCCTCCGGACGGTTCCTCCCGATCGGCATGGTGCTCGTCGCGCTGCTGGTCGGCGCGACCGCCTACGGAGCCGTGAAGCTCTCGCAGTCCGAGCAGGCGGATCGCCTCGAGGAGGCGAACGTCGAGGGCAACGCAGAGTCGAACGCCTCCGACACGTCCGAGCAGCAAGTCGGCAGCGCCCCCGCCGACACGCCCGCCGAGAAGCCGGGCGGCGGCGGCGCGAGCACCGACGAGGGCGCGACGCTCTTCGTCGACACCGGTTGCGGCAGTTGCCATTCGCTCGCCGCTCTCGGTAGTGACGCCCAGGGGACGATCGGCCCGAACCTGGACGAGGCGCTCGTCGGCAAGGACGCCAAGTTCATCCAGACCTCCATCGAGGATCCGAGCGCCTACGTCGAGACCGGTTTTCCCGACGGGACCATGCCGCAGACCTACAAGGATCAGCTGACTCCCGAGCAGATCACGGCGCTCGTCAGCTTCCTCGAGAAGAACGCCGGCTCCAAGAACTGACCCGGGCACCGGATGCGCCCCGAGGCGCCTAATCTGACGGGCATGGCGAAGCGGTTCCACGTGACGACCTTCGGTTGTCAGATGAACGAGCACGACTCGGAGCGCATGAAGGGCATGCTCGGCTCATTGGGCTACGGCGAGGCGGAGTCGCGAGCCGATGCGGACCTGATCCTCTTCAACACGTGCTCGATCCGCGAATCGGCCGACAGTCGCTTCCTCGCGCACCTCGGCGAGGCGAAGCGCCTCAAGAGCGAGGACGAGGACGTCGTCGTCGGGGTCGGAGGTTGCTGGGCGCAGTCGGTCAAGGACGAGGTCTTCGAGCGCTTCCCGTTCGTCGACGTCGCCTTCGGGCCGGGGCAGATCCACAAGCTGGCCGAGTTCCTGACCAGCGAGTCGCTGACCGCGCAGGGCTACTTCGAGTTCGAGGAGTTCGCCGGGCACCTCCCGACCCAGCGCGACCGCCCGTTCCAGGCGTGGGTTCAGATCTCCCAGGGATGCAACTGCGCGTGTTCGTACTGCATCGTGCCCTCGACCCGGGGCAGGGAGGCGAGCCGTCCCGCCGACGAACTCCTCGCCGAGGTGCGCGGGTTGGCCGCCGACGGCGTCCGCGAGGTCACCCTGCTCGGCCAGAACGTCAACAGCTACGGCCGCGATCTGCGTCATCAGGGAAATCCGAGCTTCGCCGAGCTCCTGCGCGCCATCGACGCAGTCGACGGAATCGACCGGATCCGGTACACGAGCCCTCACCCCAAGGACATGAAGGAGGACGTGATCGCCGCTCACGCCGAGTGCGCAGCCGTCTGCGAGCACATCCACCTACCGCTGCAGTCGGGTTCGAGCCGGATCCTCAAGGCGATGCGACGCACCTACGATCGTGGCCGATACCTCGATCGCGTGGCGCTGATCCGCGAGCACGTTCCCGACGCTGCGATCACGACCGACATCATCGTCGGATTCCCCGGCGAGACCGAGGCCGACTTCGCCGAGACGCTCGAGGTCGTCGAGGAGGTCGGCTACGACGGGGCCTTCACGTTCGTCTTCAGCCCGCGGCGCGGCACCGAGGCCGCGAACCTCGACGGCATGGTCCCTCATCCGGTCAAGAAGGAGCGCATGGAGCGGCTCGTCGAAGTGGTGCAGCGACGGGCCCGCGAGCGGTCGCAGCGCTTCGTCGGGAGATCGCTGGACGTGTTGGTCGAAGGGCCGAGCCGCACGGACCCGACCCGCCTCAGAGGTCGCAGCCGCCACAACAAGGCGGTCAACTTCGAGGGAACGGCCGCACCCGGCGAGCTCGTCGACGTCCAGGTGGAGTCGGCCACGTCGATGACCCTCCTCGGCTCCGAGGTCCTGCTCTCCCGCGCCCGCTGAACCCGTGCCCCCGCCGCGGCGCGTAATCGCGATCTTCGGGCCGACCGGCGTCGGCAAGACGGCGATCGCCATCGAGCTGGCCGAGCTGCTCAGGGACAGGGGAGAGGACCCCGTCGCGGTCAGCTGCGACGCGATCCAGGTCTATCGCGGCCTCGAGACGCTCAGCGGCGCGGCCGATGCATCGGAGCGCGACCGACTGGAGCATCGGCTGATCGGCATCGTCGGCATCGACGAGGAGTTCAGCGCCGGCCGGTTCGCGGAGCTCGCCCGCGCCGAGATCGACGGGCTCATCGACGCGGGACGGACCCCGATCGTCGTCGGTGGCACGGGGCTCTACATGCGCGCCGCCCTCGCCGACCTCGACCTCCAGCCCCCGGTGCCCGAGGAGGTTCGGACGCTCGTCGAGGCACAGATCGCGGAGCTCGGGCCGGCGGCCCTGCACGCTGAGCTCGATCCCGACGTCGGCGAGCGCATTCATCCCAACGACCGCAAGCGCGTCGCCAGGGCGCTCGAGCTGCAGCGCGCCGGCCTCGACCCGCCGGAGCGAGGGTCCGAGCTCTGGACGGCTCGCCTTCGTCATCCGACGGTGCTGCTCGGAATCGTGGTCGACCGCGAGGCGCTCGCCGACCGGATCGATAGCCGGGTCGACGCCATGGCTGACGCCGGCGCCGCGGAGGAGGCCCGCGCCGCCTACGCCGCGGGTGCGTCCCGCACGGCCGGTTCAGCGCTCGGGTTCGACCACCTGCTCGCCGGGGACCTCGAGGCGGTCAAGGCCGACCACCGGCGCTACGCGCGCAGGCAGATGACCTGGTTGCGCAAGATGGAGGGCGTCGAGGTGATCGACCGCACGGCTCTCGGCGACCTCGAGGCCGCCGAGGCCGCCATCGGGATCATCGACCGCTGAGCGCCGCGAGCTGCTCGCGATCCTCCATGACGTGATCGATGAGGCCGTACTCCTTGGCCTCCTCCGCGCTGAAGAAGCGATCGCGCTCCATGTCCTCGTGGATCCGCTCGATGTCCTGGCCGGTGTGCTTCGAGTAGAGCTCCTCGAGGGTCCGCCGGATCGACAGCGTCTCGCGGGCGTGGATCTCGATGTCGGTCGACTGCCCCTGGAAGCCGCCGGAGGGCTGGTGGTTGAGGATCCGGGCGTTCGGCAGCGCCATCCGCTTGCCGGGTGTCCCGCCGGTCAGCAGCAACGAGCCCATCGACATCGCCATGCCGAAGCAGATGGTCTGCACGTCGCACTTGACGTACTGCATCGTGTCGTAGACGGCGAGACCCGAGTAGACGACGCCGCCCGGAGAGTTGATGTAGAGCGAGATGTCCTTGTCGGGATCCTCGGACTCGAGGTGGATCAACTGGGCGACCACGAGGTTCGCGACCTGGTCGTCGATCTCGGTCCCGAGGACGATGATCCGCTCCGAGAGCAGGCGTGAGTAGATGTCGAATGAACGTTCGCCGCGAGCGGATTGCTCGACCACCATCGGGACCATCGGCATATGGGTGACCTCCTCGGTCGAAGTAAGAGTGCGTGCGAGTGGAAGGGAGACGATACTTCGCCCATGAGATTCGCCAAGTGGCAGGCCCTCGGCAACGACTACATAGTGCTCGAGGACGACGACGTCCCCTTCGACCTGAGCCCGGCGCGGGTCCGGGCGATCTGCGAGCCGCACTTCGGTCTGCACTCCGACGGCATCCTCCTGCTCTCGCGCCCCGCGGATCCGACCGCCCACGTCGCCGAACTGCGCATCTTCAACCCGGACGGCTCCGAGGCCGAGCTTTCCGGCAACGGTGTCCGCGAGGCGGTCCTGTACCTCCGGGCGGCCGGATGGACCGACCAGGACACCTTCACGATCCTGACGGCGGCCGGCGACATCGCGCCCACGCTGACGGGGCCGAATTCGGCCAGCGTCGACATGGGAAGGGCCACCACCACCTCGCCGGACTTCCCGAGCGGCCCTGAGGACGGACGAGGGACGATCGACGTCGGCGGCACCGACCGTGAGTTCCAGCACGTCTCGATCGGCAATCCGCAGTGCGCCATCGAAGTCGCCGAGGGGCTGGAGGAGCTCGATCTGCCGGCGATCGGGCCGGCGATCGAGTCCGCCGCCATCTTCCCCAACCGGACCAACGTCAGCTTCTGGTGCGCCGAGGGCTCCAGGGTCCGGGCGCGCATCTTCGAGCGAGGAGTGGGGGAGACGCTCTCGTCCGGGACCGGGGCGACCGGAGCGGCGGTCGCCGCCTATCTGCGGGGAGCGGCCGGCCCGATCGTGGTGGAGCTGGACGGCGGCGAACTCGAGGTCGAGATCGGATCCGATCTCGGCGTTCGACTGACCGGTACGGCCGAGCCGGTCTTCGCCGGAACGTTCTCGGACGCCTTCGTGGCGCGCATCGAGGCCCTCTGAGGCGCTGAGAGCCCCTCAGGCGGGGACGAGGTCCAGCGGACCGAACGAGACCCCGGTGAGCTCCTCGGAGGCCTCCCAGAGGCGTCTGGCGTCCTCGCCGTCGGCGGCACGACCGGTCCTGCCGACTCGCTTCGGGTGTCCCCGCTGCTCACCCACTCCGTCGGGGCCGAAGTAATCGTCACCCTCGACGCCGGCGGCCGTGGCTGCGTAGAGGCTCGGAAGCGCTCCCATCGCATCGCTCTGGGCGAAGACCAGGTTCCCGACCTTCATGACGGGCTTGAGGAGGGTGCCGACGGTACCGAGGCCGATGCCGGCCGTCTGCAGGTTGGTCGCGGCGAAGCCGGGATGCGACGCGGCAGCGATCAGGTCCGTTCCGGCGGCTTCAGCGCGGCGCGCCAGCTCGAGGGTGAAGAGCAGGTTGGCGAGCTTCGAGCGACCGTAGGCCGGCCAGCGGGAATAGCCCTTCGACCAGTTGAGGTCGTCGAAGTCCATCTTCCCCGCCCGGTGAGCCATGCTGCTGACGTTGACGACCCTGGGGGCCTCGGCGGCGAGCAGCTTCTCGATCAGCCCGCCCGTCAGGGCGAAGTGGCCGAGGTGGTTCGTGCCGAACTGAAGCTCGAACCCGTCCTTGGTCTTCCTCTCGGGCGGCACCATCACGCCGGCGTTGTTGATCAAGACGTCCAGAGGACCCGGGCGGGCGCTGACCTCGGCCGCCGCGGCCTCGACGGAATCGAGGTCGGAGAGGTCGAGGGCGACGATCTCGAGGTCGGCGTCAGGATGGCTCGCCGCGATCTCGTCCCGGGCAGCCGCGGCCTTGTCCATGTTTCGGCAGGCCATCAGCACCGTCGCACCGGCGCCGGCGAGCTCCTTCGCGGTCTGCAGGCCGAGGCCGCTGTTGGCGCCCGTGACCATGAAGGTCCGCCCCGCCTGATCGGGGATGTCGGCGGCGGTCCACTTGCCATTGCTCTCGGTCATCTCGGCTCCTCGCGGGTAGTCCTCGGACTCCGAAGCCTAGATAGCCTGGGTACCGAGCCCTTCGCGACCTGGCCCCGACCCCGAAAGGACGCCGCACCTTGGCCCTGACCGATCCCTCCAAGCGCCTCGAGGCGATCCCTCCCTACATGTTCGCCGAGCTGGAGCGCAAGGTCGCGGACAAGCGCGCGGCCGGAATCGACGTGATCAGCCTGGGGATCGGCGATCCGGACATGCCGACCTATCCACACGTCGTCGCGGCGATGCAGGAAGCGGTCGCCGTCAACGAGAACCAGAAGTACCCCTCCAATCGCGGCCGCGCCGAGTTCCGGAACGCGCTCGCGTCGTTCTATTCCCGCCGGTTCGGCGTCGACATCGACCCCGAGACCGAGGTGATCCCCGCGATCGGCGCCAAGGAGTGCATCTACAACCTCTGCTTCGCCTTCCTGGACCCGGGCGACGTCGCCCTCGCCTCCGATCCCGGCTACCCCGTCTACACGGGCGGCCCGGTGCTCGCCGGCGCCGAGGTCGAGGTCCTGCCGCTGGTCCCCGAGCTCGGCTTCGCCCCCGATCTCGACGCGATCGATCCCGACAAGCTGAGGCGGGCACGTCTGCTCTTCCTCAACTACCCGAATAACCCCACCGGCGCAACGGTGCCCGACGGCCTCTTCGAGCGGGTCATCGAGCTCGCCCGCGAGCACGAGATCCTCGTCGTCCACGACAACGCCTACTCGGAGACGACCTACGACGGCTACGTGGCCCCGAGCTTCCTGCAGACGCCGGGCGCGAAGGAGGTCGGCGTGGAGGTCTTCAGCCTCTCGAAGGGCTTCAACATGACCGGCTGGCGCTGCGCTGCGATCCTCGGCAACGCCGACGCGATCCAGACCTACTGGCGCCTCAAGACCAACGTCGACTCCGGCCTCTTCGAGGCGGTTCAGCTCGCCGGCGCGGCGGCCCTCGACGGCCCGCCCGAGGCGCTGGCCGAGATGAACGCGGTCTACGCGAGGCGGCGCGACCTCGTCGTCGGCGCACTGGCCGAGATCGGCGTCGAGGTCGATGCCCCGAAGGGCACGATCTACGTATGGGCCCCGGTTCCCGACGGCCACTCATCGACCTCGTTCTGCGAGCACGTGCTCGAGCAGGCAGCGGTCGTCATCTCGCCGGGCTCGATGTACGGGCCGAGCGGCGAGGGCTTCTTCCGGATCTCACTGACGACCCCCGACGAACGGCTGACCGAGGCGGTCGAGCGGATGCGGGAACATCTGAGCTGAGATGGGAACGAAGCCGGATCAGATACGTGCGGAGCGAAGGCGACGTCTACATCGCCTACAGCACCGTCGGAGCCGGCGAACAGGACTACTGCATCATCCTCCCGAGCCTCGGCACGATCGAGATCCTCGGGGACCCACCGGCTCGCCGGATGGTGGAGGCAACCGCAAAGCATTCCCGGCTGATCTCCTTCGACCGGCGTGGCGCCGGGCTTTCCGACCCGGTCGAGGAGCCCGGCACGCTCGAGGAGCAGATGTCCGACGTGATCGCCGTTCTCGACGCCTGCGGGTCCGAACGCGCGGTGATCGAGGCCCAGGCGGAGGCCGCGATGCTCGCCGTCATGTTCGCCGGGACGTATCCGGAGCGTGTCAGCCACCTCGTCCTGATGCACCCGATCGCCAGAACGGTCGCCGCGCCCGGCTACGAGTGGGGCTGGCCCGATGCCGAGACCCGCATGCGTGACTTCGTCCGGCCGGCGCTGGCGCGCTGGGGAACCGGCGAGAACGGGGTCATTGCCTCGCCGATCATGGCCAGCACGGATCCAGCGTTCGCGGAGTGGTGGGGAAGGTGGGAGCGTCTGTCGTCCTCGCCGGGAACCGTGGAGAAGCGGATGGACCTGCTTGGCGAAGATGGACGTTCGCGAGATCCTGCCGCAGGTTCAGGCACCGACCCTGATCCTCGACCGGCCCCAGGCGCGAGCGATGGACTCCCGCCACTCCAGGTACTTCGCCGAGCACATTCCCGGCGCCGAACTGGTCGAGCTGCCCGGGACGCGACGCGATCTCGTTCGGTGAGGGCTTCGAGGAGTACATGGAGGCGATCGAGCAGTTCACCCGGGGCTCCGTGTCCGTGAGGCGAGACGAGAGGGCGCTCGCGACCGTGATGTTCACCGACATCGTCGGCTCGACGAAGTTCGCGGCCGAGCTCGGCGACCGGCGCTGGCGGGAGACCCTGGAGAGCCACGACCGGCTGACGCGTGAACTGGTCAGCGCCTACGGCGGGCGTGCGATCAAGTCGACCGGGGACGGGTTCCTGGCGACCTTCGACGGCCCCG
This sequence comes from uncultured Solirubrobacterales bacterium, assembly GCA_963791335.1. Lineage (GTDB taxonomy): Bacteria > Actinomycetota > Thermoleophilia > Solirubrobacterales > 70-9 > RHKX01. The sequence continues at coordinate 86,277 of CAWBRN010000009.1, read as the reverse complement.
CCCGGGCGGTCCGCTGCGCGAAGACGATCGGACAGCGCGTCAGCGACCTCGGAATCGAGCTGCGGGCCGGGCTGCACACCGGCGAGATCGAGGTGATCGGCTCCGACGTCGGCGGCATGGCCGTCCACATCGGCGCTCGGATCGGCGCCCTCGGCGAGGCCGGGGAGGTCCTGGCCTCCTCGACGGTCCGCGACCTCGTCGTCGGCTCCGGCATCGAGTTCGAGCCGCGCGGCACCCACGAGCTCAAGGGCGTCCCGGGGGAGTGGAACCTCTACGAGGTCACTTCCGCGGACCGCTGAGCGCCGACGTTCCGGCGTCAGTCGCCGATGAAGTAGAACGGGTTGGGGTACTTGAAGGCCTTCTCGGCGAAGCCGCCCTTCAGGTCGCTGTCCTGGTCGCCGAGGTTGACGACGATGTTGTAGCCGTCGTCGGTGATGTCCTCGCGCGCTCCCGACTTGTAGGCGACGACGCCGCCGGCGTCACCGGGGTTGAGGATCAGCTCCTTCCAGCCCGAGTAGCCGGCGCCGGTCAGGTTCTCCTCGGTCTTATCGCGGACGGCGGGGATAGTTCCCGGACGGCCGCTGATGAAGAAGACGTCGACGCCCATACTCTTGGCGTCGTTGAAGATGTCCATCGTCGGGTCGATGGCAGGCGCCGTCGCGGCGAACAGGCTCGTCGTCAGAGCGGCAGTCGCCCCGGTGAAGTCGGTGGCGGCCAGGTATTGGTAGTTCGACAGGGTCGTCTCGTCGATGTCGAGAACGATCGCGAGCTTCGGCTTCGGGCAGTTCTTCACGCCGTTCGCCCTGCAGCTCTGGCGCGCCTGCTTGCGAATCTTCGGTACGCGCCGGTCGAGATAGTTCTGCGCGCGACTGCCGACCGCGTCGAGGTCGTCCTCGTACCGGCCCGAGTCGTGGTAGCTCTTCGTCTGCGCGGCGACGTCGCCGGCGCCGACGGTTCCGTGGAAGCCGATCCGGGGAAGGCCGACTCCGGTCGGCCGGATCGACGTGATCGGATTCTGCTGGCCGCCCGTCTTGCCGCCCGCCGCGATCGCGTAGCCGGCCGCCGCGAGTCCGAGTCCCGCGATGAAGCAGAGCAGGTAGTTGAGCGTGCGGCGTGGTCTCATCAGGGCCTCCGGTGGACGAAATTCGCAGGGTTTCGGGTGCCAGCCTAACCGGAATCCCCGGCGGCTCCTACACTTGGCCCATGGCCGCCGAGCCCAACGGAAACCAGCCCCGATCCCGTAACGGGACCGTCGAAGCGGGTGTCCGCAACCCCCGCGCGCTTCAGCGTGCCGTGGCGATCGGCGTCGTCAACGGGACCCCCGGGGAGGACGCCGAGCTCGGCGAGCTTCGCGAGCTGCTGCGCACGGCGGGTGTCGCCACGACCAGCTGGATGGTCCAGCAACGATCCGAGCCCGATCCGGACCGCTACTTCGGCCGAGGGAAACTCGAGGAGCTGAAGAAGGAGATCAAGCCGATCGGGTGCCAACCTCGTCGCCTGCGACGACGAGCTCGCCCCGCGCCAGGAGCGGAACCTCGAGAGCGCTCTCGGCGTGCCGGTGATCGACCGGACCGCGGTGATTCTCGACATCTTCGCCGACCACGCCCACAGCGCCGCCGGAAAGCTGCAGGTCGAGCTCGCACAGCTCGAGTACAACCTCGCCCGCATGCGCGGTCTCTGGACCCACCTCGAGCGCCTCGGCGCCGGCCGGATGGACGGCGGCATCGGCACCAGGGGCCCCGGCGAGTCGCAGATCGAGACCGATCGGCGGCTGGCGCGCGACCGGATCTCCGCGCTGCGCCGCGAGCTGCGGGTCGTCGAGCGCAGCCGCGAGACGATGCGGGCTGAGCGCGATCGCTCCGCGATCCCCACCGTTGCGCTCGCCGGCTACACGAACGCAGGCAAGTCGACGCTCCTCAACGCGATCACGGGAGCCGGGGTCGGTGTGGGGGACAGGCTCTTCCACACCCTCGATCCCACCACCCGCTCCTACGAGCACGCGGGGCGCAAGTATCTGCTGACCGACACCGTCGGGTTCATCCGCAAGCTGCCCCATCAGCTCGTCGACGCCTTCAAGGCGACGCTGGAGGAGACCACCCTCGCCGACCTGATCGTTCACGTCGTGGACGGCTCGGAGCCGGCGGCGTCGCGGGCAGCCGCGATGCGCGCCGTCGATTCCGTGCTGGAGGAGATCGGCGCCGGCGAGACCCCGCGAGTGCTCGTCTTCAACAAGCTCGACCTGATGGACGACGAGGAGCGGCGGGACCTGCTCGTCGGCTCCCGCGGCGCGATCGGGATCTCCGCCGCGAAGGGCGAGGGCATCGCGGAGCTGCTCGATGCGATCGAGGAGTCATTCGCCGCGACGCTTGAGCCCATGGAGCTGTTGATTCCCTACGACGACGGCTCGGTGCTCAGCGAGCTGCACGCCATCGCCGGGCAGGTCGAGCGCGAGGATCGGCCGGAGGGCGTCGTCGTCCGGGCCAGGGTCCCGCGCAGCCACTCACACCGGTTCTCGCGGTTCTCGACCGGCGACGTCACTGCGGCCTGACCGCGTGGAGCTCAAGTTCCGTCTGCTCGAGCCAGGTGCGCAGCTGCCCACGCGCGCCAACACGGGGGATGCCGGCCTCGACCTTCGCGCCGCCGAGCCGGCGACCATCGGCCCCGCGCAGCGTGCCCAGATCGGCACCGGCGTGGCGGTCGAGATCCCGGCCGGTCACGCCGGCCTCGTCCTGCCGCGCTCGGGGCTGGCGCTCAAGCACGGGATCTCGATGGTCAATGCTCCGGGCCTGATCGACTCCGGTTACCGCGGCGAGCTGCGGGTGTTGCTCCTCAACACCGACCGCGAGCACGCTTTCGAGGTCGAGCCGGGCGATCGGATCGCGCAGCTGCTGGTTGTCCCGTTCGCGGAACTGGCCCCGGTCCAGGTCGCCGAACTGTCGGAGACCGAGCGGGGCAGCGGCGGCTTCGGGTCGAGTGGCGTCTAGCGCCGCTGGGCCGCGCTGAGGGCGTCGCGGTGAGCGGCGTCCTCGAAGGCGTCGTCGAGCGGCTCGAGATCCGGCCGGTGCCCCTCCCGGCGTTCGATCGCGCGAGCGATCAGCTCGTCCGCCAGCCAGGCGTTCTTCGGCAACAGTGGCCCGTGCAGGTAGGTGCCGAGCAGGTTGTTGCGGACGATGCCCTCGAGCCCGTCCTTGCCGTTGTTCCCGTGTCCGTGCAGGACCCGGCCGAGCGGTTTGCCCTCCGAACCGATGTAGGTACGGCCGCCGTGGTTCTCGAAGCCGGCGAGGATCCTCGGTCCCTCGCCGAAGTCGACCTCGATCGAAACGTTTCCGATCAGGCGATCACCGGGCTCGCGAACCGTGTGCAGATCGGCGATGCCCAGGCCTTCGATTCGCTCCTCGCCCAGTTGGTAGGACGACCCGAGCAGCTGGTAGCCGCCACAGACGGCCAGACCGGCCATGCCGTCCGCCACGGCCCGCTCGAGCGCCTCCCGCTTCGTGGAGAGGAGGTCGCGGGCCACCATCAGCTGGTCCCGGTCCTGACCTCCGCCGATGTAGAAGAGGTCGTGTTCGTCGGGATCGAACCGCTCGCCGGGACCGGCTGCGGCATAGCTGAAGCCGATCCCCCGCCACTCGCACCGGTGCTGGAGGAACAGCACGTTCCCGCGGTCCGCGTAGATGTTCATCTGCTCGGGATAGAGGGCCAGCAGCCGGAGCTCAGACATCATCGCTCTCCAGCCCCAACATCATTGCGATCGAATCCTCGTACTCGTGCGAGGTGGGAATCATCTCGGCGCCTGCGATTCGGAGGCCCGATGCGGCGACGTCCCGATCGAACTCGGCCATGGAGAACCGGTCGAGGGTGATCGAGAACGGCTCCTCTTCGAGCGAGCCATCCGGCGCAACGCGCTGTCGCAGGCGCCGCATTTCGATCGCTCGCCGGCCGATGTGAATGTCGGTTGGCAGACTCGAATACACCCACTCGTCGACCTCGCGGACGTCCGGGAGGGGGTCGGGTGTGCCGTCGCCGATCTCGTAGTCGTCGTCCAGAAGGGCCGCGCAGAAGCGGCCGTCCGGCTGCAGATGTGCCGCGACCCCCTCGAGGACGGCGCGGCGTCCCTTCGAGCCGCCGACGATGTGCAGCAGCTGCATCGGGGCGATTATCAACGGGTATGCAGCGCCGAGGTCGAGCTCCCGAACGTCGCCGACAACGGTCTCGACCTCGAGGCCGCGCCCTGCCGCCCGCTCACCGAGCGCCGCCAGCAGCGCTGGATCGTTGTCGACGGCGGTGACGCGATGCCCGCTCGCCGCCAGGTGGAGCGAGACCCTTCCGGTTCCGGCGCCGAGATCGACCACGCCCCCCGGATGGTCCCTGGCCAGCCGCTCCCAGAGACGCAGGTCCGCCGCGTAGGAACCGTGCTCGGCGTCGTGCCAGACAACCTGTTCCGCCTGCTCGCTCATCGCCAGAACTCCGAGACGAGGCCGCGGCGGGAGAGCAGGGTCCGCAGCTCGATCAGCGCCGTGTAGGTCGGCAGGGCGAAGAGGCGCCCCGAGGAGTCTGCGAGCGCCGCGTCGAGCGACTCTCCGATCCCCTCGACGACCTGGATTCGCTCGACCGGCCAACCGGCGTACTTGAGGCGCAGGGCAATCTCGGCGGCCCTGGTGCCCGTGCAGCGAACGACGCGGACGCTCTCGGCGAGCAGCTCGAAGTCGGCGTCCCAGATCCACGAAACGTCGCGGCCGTCGGCGATGCGATCGTTGAGCGCGATCCAGAGATCGAGCTCGGCCTCGGTCCGTCCCGCCTCGAGCTGCAGCGTCCGGAGCACCTCGTTCGCCCCGGCCGGGTTCTTGATCAGGAGGATGGAGAGCGAGGCGTCGCCGATCGGGATCGTCTCGACGCGCCCGAATGCCGCTCGCACCGAGTGCAGTCCGGTGCGGATCTCCTCGGGCCCGACGCCCATCCGACCCGCGGCAGCGATCGCCGCCAGGGCGTTGTAGACGTTGTAGAGCCCCGGTAACGGCAGTTCGATCCGCAGATCCCCCTCGGGTGTGTGCGCCCGGAACGCAGAGCCCTCGATGCCGTGCAGCTCGATGTCGGTCGCGAAGATGTCGGGCGCCGGCCGGTCGGCGCCGCAGTTGGGGCAGGTGTAGTGACCCAGGTGACCGACGAACGCTCGCTCGTAGCGGTACGGATGGCCGCAGCGCCGGCAGTGCTTGGCGTCGAAGGCGTGCTGGAGCTCCGGCACCGCCTGGGAGGGGTCCTCGATCCCGAAGAACGTGACGCCCTCTCGGCGCCGCAGGTCGCGATCGCGGCCGAGGTCGGCGATCAGGGGGTCGTCGGCGTTAAGCACCAGAGCGGTCGCGCCCTCGCGCGCGGCGATCACATCGGCCCACTCGTCCGCGAGCTTCTCGAGCTCGCCGTAGCGGTCGAGCTGATCCCGGAAGAGATTGCCGAGGACCAACAGGGTGGGGGAGAGCTCGCCCACGATCCGAGGCAGCCACGCCTCGTCGACCTCGAAGAGGCCCTCCGAGCCCCGTTGCTCGAGCAGCGCCGTCGCGACGCCCCACGCCATGTTCGAACCGGCTCGGTTGTGAACGGGGTGCCGCCCGGCGGCGTGGAGGGCGGAGGCGAGCATCCCGGCGGTCGTCGTCTTGCCGTTCGTCGCGCTGATCACGGCGCGGGCGCCGGTCAGCTTGCCACCGAGCCGGCCGATCGCATCGGGAGCGGTGCGGAGCAGGATCCGGCCCGGAAGGGTCGTGCCGCCACCACGTCCGGTCCGGCGGCTCAGCGACCCGATCGCGCGGGCTCCGGCGACCTTCGCTCCGAACAGCCGCGACCGCTTGCCGGCGGACGGGGTCACGGGGCCTCGGGCGCAATCAGCTCGAGCGCGTCCGGCAGAACCGTGATCAGGGCGGGCAGCTCGGTGATCTTGTCGCCGTCGGCGTAGACGTCGAACGGCCGATCCGCCTCGACCTCCACCACCCGGCCGCGCCGGACGACAACCTCGTCGTGGTCGACGTGCTCGCCCTTGAAGACATCGGGGATGCCGGAGAGGAAGCGGCGCTTGGGGATGTCGGCGGTTGTGACGACGTCGAGCTCGCCGTCGTCGAGCTCCGCGTCGGGAGCGACGAACATCCCGCCTCCGTAGGCCTTCGAGTTGGCGACGACCACCGAGTAGCCGGTCAGCTCCACGGCCTCGCCGTCGACGGTGATCGTGAACCGGGCGGGGCGCCACTGCCAGAGCGCCTTGATCGCGGCATACGCGTAGACCGGGGCGCCGCTGACCACCTTCGTCTCGTTGGCGATCCTGTTCGCGTCAGAGTCGAAACCGCAGCTCGCGATGCAGAGGAAGCGCTGACCGTTCGCCTCGCCGACGTCGATCCGCCGACGAGATCCGGAAGCGAGAACGGCAACCGCCTCGGCCGGATCGGTCGGGATCCCGACCACCCTCGCGAAGTCGTTGCCGCGGCCGCCGGGGATCACTCCGAGCGGGGTGCTGGAACCCGCGAGAACGCCGCCCACCTTGCCGATCAACCCGTCGCCGCTGATCACGACTGGGATCTCGCCGCGGCCCGACGCCTCGAGCGCCACGTGACATCCGTGGTCGAGGCCCGTCGTCATCACGGTCCGATAGCGCATCCTGCGACGGTCCAGCTCCTCCCGAATCGCCGGCAGGCGCTTCAGGGCCCGGCCCGAGCCCGCCGACGGGTTGACGAGCAGCGCGTAACGGTCCTCACCGGTTCCCGACAGGGCTCAGTCCCCCTTGCGGGCCACGAAGTAGGAGCCGCGGCCGATCCGATCCGCCTTGACTTTCGTCATGTCGTGTCGCCCGAAACCCCGTTCGAGTACGGAGTCGGGCGTGTAGAAGGGTGTCTGCTCCCCGGAGCTGGCGGCGACGATGACGTGACCGCCATGGCGCAGGACCCGGGAGATCTCGGCGAAGAAGGGAGGCGTGTTGAGCAGCGTCACGAGGTCGAAGCCGGCGTCGTCGAAGGGGAGGGCGGAGGAGTCGGCGACCCGGAAGGCGACTCTGCCCTCGGGGTCGAGGCCGACCTTGGCCTTCGCCTTCCGGATCATCTCCTCCGAGACGTCGACGCCGCGGACGGACGCAAACGGAAATTCGCGAGCGAGGAACAGGGCGGCCACGCCGGTCCCCGTGCCGATGTCCAGGGCGCGCTCGGGGCGCCGGTCGATCTTCGTCACGGCCATCGCGAGCGGCGCCAGATGGTCGGCGCCGGGGGCGCCCGTCCGCTCGTCCCACGTCGTCGCCAGATCGTCGAAATACGAACGCATCGGCCCGCGTAGAACCGGCCAGAGCCAGGGCGCGTGGGCGACCGTCGCGTTCATCGCGCGACCGATCAACCTGACCCTCGTGCCGGGGCCGCCGTCCGTGTCGTTGGGGGTTGGCGTGGGTTCCACGGTGCCATGATCGCAACCCCGCGACCCGTTAGGCTGCCGCGCGTGCTCAAACGGATCTCGCCACTCGTCGCCCTCGCCCTCGCGCTGACCGCAGGCGCGGTCGGACTCGCGGCGTGCGGAGGGAGCGACGACACTTCGACCTCAGCGGACGCGACCACGGGCGCACAGTGCGAGACCGTCGACGCGCCGCCGCCGAAGACCGATGCCGATCTGAAGCCGCCGACCGCTGATGCACCGACGGCGGCCGGGGTCGTCTTCGACACCAGCTGCGGCAGCTTCACCGTCACCTTCGACGATCGGGCGCCCAAGACGGCCGCCTCCTTCCAGTACCTCGCTGAATCCGGCTTCTACGACGACACCGTCTTCCACCGCGTCGTCCCCGGCTTCGTGATCCAGGGCGGCGATCCGCTCGGCTCGGACCCGCAGAAGGCGGGAACCGGCGGGCCCGGCTACTCGGTCGACGAGAAGCCGCCGTCGGATCTGTCCTACACGCAGGGCATCGTCGCGATGGCGAAGAGCGCCGCCGAGCCGCCCGGTCGCTCCGGCAGCCAGTTCTACGTCGTCACCGGCCCCGACGCCGGCCTGCCGCCCGACTACGCGCTCGTCGGCAAGGTGACCGACGGAATGGACGTGGTCGAGGCGATCGACGCGCTCGGCACGCCCGGTGCAGACGGACCCCCGACCATGCCGGTGGTCATCAACTCGGCAACGACGGAGGGATGAAGATGTCCAAGCTCAAGATCGGCGACGCCGCACCCGACTTCACGCTGCCCTGGACAGGCGAGGGCGACTTCAGCCTCGCCGCCAGTCGCGGCAAGTGGGTGGTGCTCGCGTTCTACCCGGGCGACTTCACGCCGACCTGCACGAAGCAGTTCTGCAACTACCGCGACGGACGCGAGCAGATCGACGAGCTCGATGCCGAGGTCGTCGGGATCTCCCCCCAGGACGTCGAATCCCACGACAAGTTCATCGCCGAGCACAACCTGACCGTGCCGCTCGCCGCCGACGTCGACAAGGAGGTGGCGCGCAGCTACGGAGTGTTGGCTCCCGGCGGCGGCTTCGTGCGCCGGGCGATCTTCGTCGTCGACCCCGAGGGCGTGATCCGCTACCGCAAGGTGGCTCTCGTCGGTCTCGGGTTCGAGGACTCCGACGACCTGCAGTCGGCGCTCGACGAGGCGCGCTCGACCGCCGCGGCTTGACCGCGGAATCCTTCGAGGTAGACGCCGGCGGGACGACCCTGCGCGGAGCGCGGGAGGGAGAGGGTCCCCCGATCGTCCTCGCGCACGGACTCACGGCCCATCGCGACCTGGTCGTGCACGGGTCGCGGGCACTGCCGAGGGCCGGGTACGAACTGCTGCGCTACGACGCCCGCGGTCACGGCGAAAGCGATGCCGGGCCCGAAGGCGACTACGACTACGATCACCTCGCAGATGACCTGAGAGCCGTCCTCGACGATCAACTGTCCGACGAGGAGCGGCCGTTCCTGGCCGGGCACTCGATGGGCGCGCACACGATCGTCAACCTCGTACTGCGGGACCCGTCGCGCTACGGGGGTCTGGTCCTGATCGGCCCGGCCAGCATCGGCATCCCGCTCGATGGCGATTCGCTGGCGAACTGGGATTCGCTGGCAGACGGACTCGACCGGGGAGGCATCGATGGCTTCATCGCCGCCTACGAGGAGGGGATGGACCCGGCCTGGCACGACACACTGGTCCGGATCGCCCGCGACCGGCTCGGCCACCACCGCGATCTCGGCGCCGTGGCGCAGGCGATCCGCGAGGTGCCGCGCTCGATCCCGTTCGACGGCATGGCCGAGCTCGGATCCCTTGAGATGCCCGTGCTCGTCGTCGCCAGCCATGACCAGGCCGACCCGGGTCATCCGCATTCGGTCGCATCCGCCTACGCCGATGCGCTGCCCGACGCGACGCTGATCAGTGAAAAGCCCGGTCAGAGCCCGCTCGCCTGGCAGGGGGGACGCCTCTCGCGCGAGATCGCGGCGTTCTGCGACTCCCATCGGCCCGGCTGAGATCGGCCAGACCGTATTCTTCGGCGTCATGAGCGAGAGCGATTACGGCACCCCCGTCCATTACACGGCGATCGAGCCCGGCACCGCCGTCTACGACTCCGAGGGCGTGGCCGTCGGCAAGGTCCGGCGGGTCCAGGACAACTTCAACGAGCACATCCTCGACGGGTTCGAGATCGCCGACAGCGAGGGCACAGTCCGATTCGTGGACGCTCCCGAGGTCGCACGCACCTTCGAGCGCGCCGTCACGCTCTCGATCACCGCCGCGCAGCTCCCGGAGCTCGCGAAGCCGGTCGAGAGCAAGCTGCCGCTACCCGAGGTGAAGCCGGGAGGCTTCCTCTCGAAGCTCTTCAACCGCAGCTAGCACGGACGTCGGCCTCGCGCCGCGAAATATGGCTGCGGAGGTCCCCCAGCGTACTCACGGATTCCATCGTGGCCCCTATAGACGCGGAGTTATGTAGTGCCCAGAACCCCGGTCGCTACTGGCCTACTCCGATAGCCCGCGGCTTGGAGAGCCTCGTCGCGGCTCCCGTACTCGTAGCAGTACACGACCTTCTCGTTGCGCACTTTCCAGTGTGCATAGTCATGTTCCTCAACCACGATCCCGCTCGCCCGACCTCGGCCCCATTCGCGGAGGTCGGAGAACACATTCTCCCCGTTCCCCCTCAGTTCCTCGATCTCGATTCCGTACGTCCCCTCCTGAAATGTCTCGCACCAGCGTTCGCGACGCCTCAGGGCGAGCATCCCGACCGAGCAAGGGGGTTTGATGCTCCTCCGCGGGATACCACTTGATAGTGGGATCGAGCGTTTCAAGCCACGTCTCGACGTCATTTGCGAAGCTCTCGATGGTTCTGCGCACGATCTCCACGTTCTCCTGCGACATCCCCCACGCAGTATCCCGGGTTGGCTCTGAACCGGCTGAGTAGGTCGTCTGGCCAGAACTAGGGAGCGCTCGCGCATAGCGAGCAGATATGCCACAGAGCGGTTTTGAGCGGTTCCTAGCGGTCGCCTTTTGGCTTGTTGGAGCCGGAATCCCACTGCTCATACCGTAGGCGAGAAATCTCCTTGATCTCGCCGATCGTGCTCCACTCGCGACCGCCCAGGCGGGCGAGGGGCTTCAGTAGGGAGATCTGCGGGCGCCCGTCGACCATCACTGCGTCGTCGATTGCGATCCAGACGACCCGGCCGAAGACGACTACCGACTCGCCGAAGTCCTCGGTCCCGTGCAGCTCGCATTCGATCGCCACAGGGGAGCCGGCGACCCGGGGCGGCGAGACCTTCGTGCTCGGCTCGCGCGCCAGGCCGACCGCCTCGAACTCGTCGATCTCGGGCGGGAAGTCGGTCGCCGTCGCGTTGATCTCCTCGAACAGCTGCTCGGGCGCGAGGTTGACGACGAACTCACCGGTCGCGAGTACGTTGGCCAGCGAGTCCTTGTGGCCGACCGATGTGAACTGGACCACGGCGGGGCGAGCGGACGCGACCGTGAAGAAGGAGTGGGGTGCGACGTTGTCGACCCCCTCGGCCGAGGTCGAGGACACCCAGGCGATCGGGCCGCGGCACAACCACCGAGTTGATGACCCGGTAGAAGGCAGTCGGGTCGGTGATGGCGGGATCGAAGTCGGTGCGTGGCATGGGTCCTTGAAAACGACGAGGGGGCCGGTACCCACCGGCCCCCTCGGTAAAACGAAACGCTTCTTCGCTCAGAGTGCGGTGGTCGAACCGCCGCCGAGGTCGAAGAACAGGGTCGACGCCACAAGGGCGGAGACCGGGATGTAAAGCAGCATCACGAGGATCGCAGCGATGATCGCGCCGACGGCCCCGCCGATCGCGGCGCCGATGACGGCCACGATGATCGAGGCGACGACCAGGATCAGGAACACGACGACGAGGACGCCGAAGACGGTCCACGTCTGACCCTTGACCAGCTCCCAGCTTCGCCCGAATGCCTCGAGCGGTCCTCTGCCCTCGGCGACGATCGCCGGGGCACCTACCGACCAGATGGTCAGCAAGATCAGGCCCGGGATGATCAGCAAGATGAACCCGATGCCGATGGCGATTCCCGAGAGGATGCTGAACACGATCAGGGCGCCGATCGCGGGGGTCGCGGCGGAGATCAGCTCACCCGCGGACTGATCGCGCCTGCCGTCACGTACATCCTGGACGAGTTTGACGACGAAGCCGGTGTAGATCGCGCTTCCGATCAGCTGCAGGATCGAGCCGACGAAGTGGAGGAACACGCTGTCGGAGTTGTTCAGAAGTCCGATGACGATGCCGAATACCACGGCGATTCCGAGGCCGGTTGCGATCAGAACTCCGAAGTTCGACTTGTAGATGTCGAAGGCGTCGCTGATCACCTTGCCGACCTGAATCGGCTGACCTCCTGAAGGCGGTGGGGGGGCGGGGGCTGGGGGTGGTGTTGCTGCTTCCATGCGGCGCAACCTATCCTGAATGTCGGGACTGCGCAATGCGCCTGGACACTCATTCGAATGCGGTTCGCGGGTGCCATCGTTAGATTGCCCGACCATGCCGGCGGTGACAAGAACGACGCGTGGTCGCCGACCCGCGAGGGCTGGCGATCGTCACCTGCATGGACTGCCGGATCAATCCGCTGGTGACGGAGGGCCTCCAGGAGGGCGAGGCACACATCATCCGTAACGCCGGGGCCGTCATCACCGCGGACGTCCGGCGTTCCCTGGCGCTTTCGCAACGCGCCCTGAAGACGCGCGAGGTGTGGATCGTGATGCACACCGACTGCGGTGTTCTCGGCCTCGACGACAGGGCGTTCCTCGATCAGATCGAGGAGGACGTCGGCATGCGGCCCGACTGGGAGCCGGGCGGCTTCGACTCCCTCGAGGAGGGAATCCGCGAGGGGGTGGATCGGGTCCGCAGCGATCCGTCCCTGCTCTCGTCCGTCGTCCGCGGATTCATCCTCGACATCGAGACGAACGAGATGACCGAGGTCGTGACGGCCTAACAGATCCTCGGGCGCTCGTGGAGCGTCAGGATGCGACCGTCGACGAGCTCGGCGTTCGCCTCGATCAAGGGCCGCCGCTCGCCCCGCAACAGCCGGCCCTCGATGTGATGGTCGAACGGCTCGCGTGCTGTCGGATCCCGCGTCCCGGCCGTCGACCGTGAAGTCGACTCCGACGAGCCGGCTCTGCGCCCGGCTGCGGACGCCGTAGACGAACCCGCCCGCCGGGATGCAGCTCTTGCCGTGTACGTCTCGTCTTGCGAGGCAGTCGGGAGTCGATCGACGGCTCGGTCCGGCAGGAGCGGCCGGCGCAGTTGCGGAGGGCGGCGAGCCGGGCGGTGAGGGCTGACTCCGCCTCGGCATACGCGGGGTCGCCGTGCAGGTTGTCGAGCTCGTACGGGTCGTTGCGCAGGTCGTACAGCTCGGTCTCGCCGGTCGCGTTGTCGACGAGCTTGTAGCGATCGGTCCTGATCGCCGCGTATTCGGTGCCGCGCGGCTCGCCGTCGTCCCCGTCCCGCGATTCCTGCTCGAGCAGGAGCTCCCGGCCGTGGAAGCGATCGGGATGGTTGATGAACGGGAAGAGCGACCGGCCGTCCTGCGGGAGATCGGCGCGGGCGCCGGTGGCGTCGAGGATCGTCGGCACGAGGTCGGCGTTGATGGTCACGTCGCCGACCTCGGTCCCGCGGGGGATGCCGGGCCCGCGCATCAGCAGCGGCACCCGCACAGCCTCCTCGTAGACCTGGTTCTTGCCCGCGGGGATGCGGTGCTCGCCGTGGAAGAAGCCGTTGTCGGATGTGTAGATCAGCAGCGTGTTCTTGAGCTCGCCCGAGGCCCGGAGCGCGTCGACGACCCGCCTGGCGCCGTCGTCGACTCCCATCACGGACTCCCCGCGGCAGCGATAGTTGCGGGTGGCGTTGGCGATCTCCTTTGCCGAGAGCGGATCGCGACCCGCGATGGCGGCGGGCTTGTCGGAGACGTCGGCCTCGTCGAAGCTCGGCGGCTGGGGGAGCGGCGTGGTCTCCAGGTCGCCCATGTGGTCGATCGGCGGCTTCGCGGTTGCGTCGCAACGCGCGGGCTCCTCCGTATCGGGGCGGTTCGGGCCGCCGCCGTGCGGAGCCAGGTAGGAGACCGATAGGTAGAACGGCTGGTCGCTGGGGGCCCGCTGCGCGATTATGTCAACAGCCTTGTCCGTAAAAACGGTGGTGTTGTAGGTCTCTGGTCTGGCCGGGTTGTCGGTGTCCTCATGGATCGAGCCGTAGGTGTTCAGCCCGTCGTCCTCGAGCAGCTGCACGCCGTAATACCAGTAGGTGCGCTTGGCACCGTGCCACTCCGACCAGCCGGGGGGCACGCCGACGGGACTCGATTCGTAACCGTTCATCAGCTTGCCGATGTGGGCGGTGTAATACCCGGCCTTCTGCAGCCAGACCGGAAGGGCGTGGGCGGTGTCGAACTGGCCGAATCCGCCGATCGGGGGACCGTTGCCGAGCACGCCGTGGTTGTGCGCGTACTGACCCGACAGCATGGTCGCCCGCGACGGGCAGCAGAGCGGCCAGTTCGTCATGTTCGTGTCGAACTCGGCGCCGGCGCGGCCGATCAGCCTGCGGACCTCCGGCATGAACCGCATCTCGTCGACCGTCTGATCGTCGGAGAGCAGCACGACCACGTTCGGCCGGTCGGGGCCGGCCTTCGCTCGCGCGTCGGCATCACCCGTCCGGCCGCCGCCGGCCACTGTGAAGATCACGCCGATCGCGACGACGAGGGCGACTCCCGTTCTCCCTGCAGCTCCCACTATCGACCTGAACCCTTCCAAATGGGGGAAGTAGCGGTAGCAAGCCACATCTTCGCCCCAGCCCGCCGTTTTCGCAGGTCCAACGCACGATAATCAACGTTATGTAGACCTCATGCCTGAGGGGCCGGTCCGCCAAGCGCCCTTTAAGAGGCCTTTTCCGGTCGTCGGTATAAGAAAACGGGATGTCTGCTCTCTCGCGGGGGAAAATTTCGGTCGTTCTGCTGCTCCTGGTGGGACTCAGCGTCGTCGTCGCGTTCTTCCTGAGCTCGACGCGCGGCGTCGCCGATCGCAAGATCGTCGTACAGCGCCCGGATTCGACGCTCGGGAACGGCAATAGCTCCGGCGGCGAGCTCGTTGACGGCGCCTCCGGCTCGCGGCCGAACATCCTCCTGATCATCACCGACGACCAGGAGAAGACCTCGATGCGGACGATGTCGCAGACGCTCGGCCTGTTCAAGCGCCACGGCGTCAGCTTCAACCACGGCTACGTGACGACGCCGCTGTGCTGCCCGGCCCGGGCCTCGATGTTCTCGGGCCTCTACGCGCACAACCACGGCATCCTCACGAACAACCCGAACGGCCAGTTCGGGACGACCTACCAGTGGCAGAACACCTTCCCGGCGAAGCTCCAGGCGGCCGGCTACAGGACGGCCCTGTTCGGCAAATACCTGAACAACTGGGACAAGACGGCCGACGGCAAGGCCGGCTTCGACAAGTTCAAGGACGACTACAAGGGCACCGAGCACAACCGCGCCGAGCGCGGCCTCGCGGATTTGATCACGGCCAAGCGCGGCAGCCAGTTCATCAAGTCCAGCGAATCGGACGACGCGCAGCCCTGGATGATGACCCTGGCACTGCGGTCGCCGCACACGCCTCTCGTGCCGGCGAAGCGCTACGAGAACGCCGATGTACCGGGTTTCCGGCCGCCGATCTCGTTCAACGAGTCGGATCTCTCCGACAAGCCGCCCTATCTGACGGCGAAGCGCCACGACAAGACGCTGGGTTACATAACGAAGCGGTACCACCACTACGAACAGACGCTGCTCTCCGCCGACGATGGGATCGCAAAGGTCTACGAGACCCTCGACGAGACCGGGGAGAACCGCGACACGCTCGCCGTCTTCATCTCCGACAACGGCTTCCTGTTCGGCGCCCACGGCGTGCTCGGCAAGGTCTTCCCCTACCAGGAAGCAACGAATGTGCCCTTCTACATGCGCTGGCCCGATGCGCTCGGCCAGAAGGCGCAGCTCGACACGCGGATGGTCGCCAACATCGACCTCGCGCCGACCTTCTACGACGTCGCCGGGATCGAGCCGGGCTACCCGGTCGACGGCAAGTCGCTCTTCTCGGCCGCCAACGATCGCGACTTCCTGCTCACCGAATCGGTCAAGTGGAAGGCCGTCCAGGACGAGCGCGGCTCTTTGATCGAGACCAAGGCCCCCGATGGTGGCGACCCCTTCATCGAGGAGTACGACTGGGACATCGATCCCGGCGAGATGGACGGCGAGCCACGCCTCAACACGCCGGCCCAGCAGCAGCGTTACGCGGACATGCAGGCCGCTCTCGATGCGGCCAGGAACTGCGCCGGCGCCTCCTGCCCGTAGTCGCCGACCTCACGCGCGATCAGTTGAGCGAGGGGTCCTCCGGCATGCGCGCCACGAGCGCGTACTCCCCGCCCTTGCGCTCGAGCACGTCGCTCCAGAGCGTCGCGGGGTCGTCCGGGAAGATCTCCGGCGGGATCGGCGGCTCGACGATCCACGCCTCCTCCTCGATCTCCGCCTCGAGCTGGCCGGGGCCCCAACCGGAGAATCCGGCATAGACGCGGCCGCGACGGACCGCCTCCGGCAGCTCGTCGAGGTCCGTCGAGGCCGAGACCAGGCCCACGTCGGCGACGACGATCCAGGCGGCCTTGTCGGGATCGGTGAACTCGCCGAGCACGACGAGCGACTCCGGCTGGACGGGACCGCCGACGAAGACGGGCTCGGCCATCGCGATCTCCGCCAGCTCCGGCAGCACCTCCTCGACCTCGGCGTCGGCCGGCCGGTTGAGGACGATGCCCATCGCGCCATCCTCACCGTGCTCGGTGATCAGGACGACCGAGCGGACGAAGTTCGGGTCCTCGAGCGCCGGCGAGGCGACGAGGAGCTTGCCGCGAAACGATTCCACGCGCTCAGGCTAGCGCGCCGGTCACCCGTGCCCGGCGGGCCGGCGGCAGGCGGCGTCTAAGCTTGGAGCATGGTCAGAGACGTCGACGAGGCGACATTCCAGCAGCAGGTCATCGACCGCTCCCATGAGGTTCCGGTGGTCGTGGATTTCTGGGCCGAATGGTGCGGCCCGTGCCGCCAGCTCGGGCCGGCGCTGGAGGCGGAGACGGCCAAGCGCGATGGAAACATCGAGCTGGCGAAGATCGACGTCGACTCCAACCCGAACGTCGCCGCCAGCTTCGGCGTGCAGGGCATCCCGGCGGTCAAGGCGTTCAAGGACGGCCGGGTAGCCGATGAATTCACCGGTGCGATCCCGCCGGCTCAGGTCGCCACGTTCTTCGACGGTCTCGTGCCCTCCGAATCCGACAAGCTCGCCGAGGCCGACGACGAGAAGTCGCTTCGCCGGGCGCTGGAGCTCGACCCGAAGCAATCGGACGCCGCGCTGAAGCTCGCCAGGTTGCTGATCGCGGGCGGCGACGCTGCCGGCGCCGCGGCCGTACTCGAGCCGTTCGAGAGCGACTTCACCGCCTCCGGTCTGCTCGCCCGGATCGAGCTCGGTCCCGACGATTCCGCCGAGACCTCGCTGGCAGCCTGGGACGACGGCGACGTCGAGAGCGCCCTGGAGGGACTTCAGGCCGAGATCTCGGCCTCCGACGATCCGGACCGCACCGACCTGCTCCGCAGGGTGATGGTCGCGATCTTCACCGAGCTGGGACCGACAAGCGATCTGGCGCGCGATCACCGCCGCCGGCTATCGCTCGCCATCACCTGAGCGACTGCCGATGCCCGAGATCGGAGGAGTCGGCCTGCTCACCGCCCTGTTCGCGGGCATCGTCTCGTTCTTCTCTCCGTGCGTGCTGCCGCTGGTCCCGGGCTACCTGTCGGCGGTGACCGGCGTCTCGGCCGCGGAGCTCGAGACCGCCGGCTGGCGCAAGGTGGTCCCCCCCTCTCTCATCTTCATCGCCAGCTTCTCGGTCATCTTCATCCTGCTCGGGCTCACGGCCGTCGGGCTGACCCAGACGCTGCGCCAGAACCAGGACACGCTCGACAAGATCGCCGGCACCCTGATCATCGTCATGGGCGTCCTCTTCGTCGCCCAGCTCTTCGTCGTCAGGCTGAACAAGGAATGGCGCGTCGACGCGCTGATCGAGCGGGCCGGCAGCGGCGGGCCGATGATCGCCGGCGCCGCCTTCGCGATCGCCTGGACACCCTGCATCGGCCCCACGCTCGCCGCCATCCTCACCCTCGCCGGGACCACCGGCTCGGTCGCCCAGGGGGGCCTCATGCTCGCCGTCTACTCCGCGGGCCTCGGGATCCCCTTCCTCCTCACCGCCATCGCCTTCGCCCGCATGACCACAGCTTTCGGCTTCATCCGCCGTCACTACCCGGCGATCATGGCCCTCGGAGGCATCGTCCTGATCGCCATGGGCATCCTCGTCTTCACCGGTGAGCTGACGAGACTCAACATCGAGGCTCAGCAGGCCCTCGACGGCCTTGGCATCAACTTCTTCAACGAGGTGTGAGTAACTCCGAGGGAATGCTCCGGCTTCGCCGTCCGCTTCCCTCGGCCTGCGCGGTGTTGCCGCTCGGCAGGGGCGTCTTAGATAACTCCGAGCAGATGCTCCGCTTCGCGTCCGCTCTGCTCGGCCTGCGCGGTGTTGCCGCTCGGCAGGGGCGTCAGGTGACCGGTGGGGCGGATGCTGCCGACCCAGTCGGCGGATTGCCGCAACCGTTTCGTCTGCGGTGGCGCGGATTTCGTCGCCACCGTCCCTCAGTAGCCGGGTCCGAAACTCTCACAGCCCCAACCGACTCCCACCCCCGGCAAGTCCCTCGGCAGGCCGCGCCCACCGCAAACCCCGACTCAGTCGCCCGTCTTCACCGGGACCGGGACCTCGATCGGGGTACCGACCTCGATCGTCTCGCCGATCGCCTCGGTCTCCTCGAGGCCGGCGCCGTCGAGATCGCGAGAGCAGACGATGCGGAACCGGCCCGTGCCGATCTCCGGGTCGGGCACGACCGGCAACCCGCGGATCTCGTCCCAGCCGAGTCGCTCGACCTCGAACGGGTTCATCCGCACCTCGGCCGCCGGGAAGGGGCACCCGGAGTTGTGCTGATCAATCGCCCTCGAGATCGCCTCGAGGTTCTTCGCCTCAGCTCCCACGGCCCCAAGGTATCAGCGCCACACCGCCGACTGACGCAAGAATCCGACTAGTCGACTAAGACCCCCTCGGACCGGGGATTTCGTCCCCCGCTGCGGCTAGCATCCGCCCAATGCCGAGCGAACGCGTGTACGGGGACCCCTCCAGCTGGGAACACGCCGTCGCACACGTCGACATGGACGCTTTCTACGTGTCCGTCGAGCTGCTCAGCCGTCCGGAGCTGCGCGGTAAGCCGGTGATCGTCGGGCCGGTGGATCCGCGCTCCCGCGGCGTCGTCATGACCGCGTCCTACGAGGCGCGCAGGTTCGGCGTCCACTCCGCGCTCCCGATCGCCGTCGCCAGGCGCCGCTGTCCGCAGGCGATCGTCATTCCGCGCAACATGGACAGCTACCGGGAGGCGTCCGCGAAGGTGATGGAGGTCTTCCACCACTACAGCGACCTCGTCGAGGTCGTCGGCATGGACGAGGCCTACGTCGACCTGACCGAGTCCCCGGCGCCGAAGGCGCGAGCTCGCCAGATCAAGGCCGACGTCCTCGCCCGGACCGGGCTCACCTGCTCGATCGGGGTCGGCCCGAACCGATTGGTCGCCAAGATCGCCTCCGACCTCGACAAGCCCGACGGGCTCTGCGTCCTGCCCCGCGAGCGCTTCCTCGAGGTGATCGGCGATCGGCCGGCGCGGATCATCCCCGGCATCGGCCCGCGAACCGAGGAGCGACTGAACGCACTGGAGATCCATACGGTCAGGGACCTCGCGAGCGCCCCGGAGTCCAGCCTGTCCGCGATCCTCGGCGCCAACCACGCACGTTCGCTCGGTCGCCGGGCCTGCGGATTCGGCAGCACCGAGGTGGCGGTCGAACGCGAGCGCAAGTCCGAGAGCCGCGAGCGCACCTTCGCCAACGACCAGACCGACGCCACGTTGATGCGCAGCGAGATCGCGGCAATGGCGCGGACGGTCGCCGAGCATCTCGGCAAGCAGGAGATACGCGGCCGCACGGTGACGATGAAGATCCGGCTCGCCCCGTTTCGCACATTCACCCGGTCGCGCACGCTTGATGAGCCGACGGCCGATCCCGGCGAGGTGGCCAAGTCCGCGCTCGCCCTGTTCGACGCGTTCGAGCGCGACGCGCCGGTCCGCCTCCTGGGCGTCGGCATGTCGAATCTCGTCCGCGACGGCGCCAACGAATCGGACCCCGCCTCCGCCTCGGCCGAAGCGGAGGCGGAAACGGGGCCCGTTCAGCTGGCCCTGGGTTAGGCGACCGGCTTAACGGTCGACCAGGATGGTGCCCGTGGAGCCGAAGCCCAGCTTCGACTTCGTCGCCGACGTCAGGTCGAACTCACGACCGGCGACGTACGGGCCGCGGTCGATGACCTTCGCCTTGACCTCGCGTCCGTGGTAGCGGATCGTCAGCTTCGTCCCGCAGGGCATCGTCTTGTGGGCGACGCCGATGGTCGACGGGCTGAGCGTGCCGCCGCAGGCGAGGGCGCCGCCGTACAGGCCCGGTCCGTAATAGGACGCGACCGCCGGACGGAACACCGACACCTTGCCGGCCTTCGCCTTACTGCCGGCCGCGATCAGGTTGCCCGCCGCGCGAACGCGCACCTTGGCGGTGCCGGCGCTGCGAGGCTTCCACTTCGTCACGAAGTCGCCGGACTTGTTCGTCTTGGTGTGCAGCTTGTCGCCGCCGACCTTGACCGTGACCTTGCGACGGACGCCGCCCGGGGAGACGTGACCCCTGATGGCCACCTTCTGGCCGACCTTCGCGTTGTTCTCGGCGCGAGCCTTCGTCACCGAGCGAAGCCGGATCTTCTTCGGCTTGGTCGTCCGGCCGTCAGCGCTGACCGCGCGGAAGCGACCGCTGCGCGCGACCTGGAGGCGCTCACTGAAGCGCCCCGACTTGGCGGTCCGGGTGTGTCGCGCGGCCTGCCAGTGGTCGGCGCCGAACGCCTTGAACTGAATGGCGACCGGCTGCGCCTTCGGCTCGGTCGGCTGTGTCTCGCCGATCGGCGCGGAGACGGTGTCCATCGGGCGGAAGCGACCCTTCAGGGTGATCTTCTCGTTCGGGTGGACGCTCTTGCTGCTCGCGGCAAAGCTCGAGGTCCGCTCCTGTGCGGCAGCTGAGCCGGCACCGGCAGCGGAGCCGACGGTCATTCCTATGATCAATGCAGTGACGGGCAGCAGCACGAACGCTGCGACCCACCCCCGCCTGTTGCGGAAGCGTGTCATCTTCGATCCTCGCTTTCACCGCTGACGGGGTTAGCTGTCGGGCTCGCTGGATCCGATGCGTTCGGATCGTGGCTACGGGCCGATCACGGCCGATTCGCCCCTGCCGGCTCGATCGTCGTCCGGCTGGTGGGTCCCCCGCTCCCGGCCCTGAATCGGTGCCGTGGATTGAGCGGTCTGTGTTGCTTTCGATCTATCTGGTCCGGCTGAACGGTACGGGGGGCGAACATATGTATGTGTGGCTCTGATCACAGTCTTTACGAAGGTGAAAAGATGTATGCATGAGTCTCGATCGGCTGACCGGCCTGGATACGTCCTTCCTGCACCTGGAGCGCGACGGAGCCCACATGCACGTCGCCTCGACGATGATCTTCGAGGGTCCGCCCCCGGACTTCCGCGAGTTCCGCGATCACCTCGAATCGCGCCTCCATCTCGTACCCCGCTTCCGCCAGAAGCTCCGGTTCGTCCCGTTCGACCAGGGCCGGCCCGTTTGGGTCGACGACCCCCACCTGAACCTCGATTACCACGTCCGCCACACCGCGCTGCCCGCCCCCGGCGACGAGGAGCAGCTCCGGACCTTCGCCGCGCGCGCCTTCTCGCAGGGCCTGGACCGCTCGAAGCCGCTCTGGGAGATGTGGGTCGTCGACGGACTCGAGGGCGACCGCTTCGCGATCGTCTGCAAGAGCCATCACTGCCTCGTCGACGGTGTTTCCGGGGTTGACATAACCACCGTCCTCTTCGACGCCGAGCCCGACCCCGCCCCGTCCGATCCGGCGCCGGAGTGGATCCCCCGCCCGGAGCCGAACGAGATGGCCCTCCTCGGCGCCGCCCTGACGGAGCGCATCACCCAGCCGGCCGAGGTGATCCGCGGCGCCCGCGCCTTGATCCGACGGCCGATGAAGGCACTCGGGGCCGTTCGCGAGGCGATCGGCGCAACCGGCTCACTGGCCGGCAAGGGGCTCGCCGCGCCCGACTCGCCGCTCAACGTCGACATCGGCCCGCATCGGCGCTTCGCCTGGGTCAGAGGGGATCTCTCCGACCTGCGCCGGATCAAGGACACGTATGGCGGCACCGTCAACGACGTCGTCCTGACGGTCGTCTCCGGAGCGCTGGGCAGGCACCTGAGGTCGCTCGGCCACTCGACCGACGAGCTCGTGCTGAAGGCGATGGTCCCGGTCAGCATCCGCACCGCCGACCAGCACGGCGACCTCGGGAACCAGGTCACGGCGATGATGGCCCCGCTTCCGGTCTGGTGTGAGGATCCGATCGAGCGCCTCGGGATCGTCCGTAAGTCAATGGGCCACCTCAAGAACTCCAAGCAGGCCGTCGGCGCCAATCTCCTCGCCGAGATGACCGACTTCGCCCCGCCGACGATCGCGTCGCAGGCGGCCCGCCTTCAGTCCCGGCAGCGGTTCTTCAACCTGGTCGTCACGAACGTCCCGGGACCTCAGTTCCCGCTCTACGTGCTCGGCCGCCGGCTCCAGGACATCTTCCCGATGGTCCCGCTGGCCAAGCGACAGGCCGTCTGCGTCGGGATCATGAGCTATGACGGCGGCATCAACTTCGGCCTGATCGGCGACTACGAGGGCATGCCGGCAATCGGCGGGCTCGCCGCCGATCTGGAGCAGGAGCTGGACGAACTCGCCGCCCTGGCTCCGAAGCTGACGTCGAACGGCGACTCGCCGGCCGCCGTCATCTCCAGGTCCACGCCCACTTCGTCCTGATCAGATCCCCTCGGGATCGGCCTTCGAGCCGCGCATCCGCAGACCGAGCAGCGGATAGATCGCCGTCGAGATGAACAGCGGCGCCGACGAGCGCAGCCGACGGTCGTTGTGCGCATCTCGCCCTCGCGAGACCGCGATCGTCGTGATCGCGACCACCAGCGGCAGCTCGGTGGCGCTGAAGAACGCAAGCGACGCGCGATCCCTGAAGTCGAGGATCTTGCGGTAGAGCAAGCATCGCCGGCACCCCGCGGACGACGAGGAAGAGCAGGAAGAAGATCGGCACGAGAATCAGCTCGCTGCGGGGTCGTCGACGAGGCGCTCACGTCGAACTCGATCCCGCTGACCACGAAGAAGAACGGGATCAGGAAGCCATAGCCGACGGCGCTCAGCTTCGATTCGAGGATCGTCACCTCGCGGCCCTTCAGCGCGAGGCGGACGATCACTCCGGCGACGAATCCCCCGAGCAGCAGGTCCAGGCCGAGTTCCGAGGCCAGGTAGGCGAGGGCGAAGATCAGCACCACCGCGATGCGAATCGGGAGCTGAGCGCTCGTCTCCATCGACACCTCGAACTTGCTCCCAGCCGAGCCCGACCCAGCGGATCGCCGACGCACGGCCGCCGCAACCGCGAGAGCGATGAAGGCCATCAGGACGAGCCCGCTCTCGAGCGGCGCTATTGGTCGAGAACAGGAACGTGATCAGCAGGATCGGTCCGAACTCGCCGACCGCGCCGGCGGCGAGCAGGTAGGTCCCGAACCGTGTCTTGATCTGATCGGCATCGTCAAGGATCGGGATCAGCGTCCCGATCGCCGTCGTCGCCATCGCCGACCCGGTGAACAGCGAGTGAAAGCACGATTCCGGCCAGCGCGAGCAGACCGCCGATCGAATAGGCGAGAGCGAGCGAGATGAGCCAGCCGATGGCCGCCAGCTTGAGCGGCTCGCCCTTGATCCGCTCGAAGTCGATCTCGTAGCCGGCGAAGAAGAACAACATGCCCAGGCCGAGATTCGAGAAGAACTTGATGAACGAGTCGGGCTCGGCGAGGCCGAGAACATCGGGTCCGATGATGATCCCGAAGACGAGCTCGAGCACGACGACCGGGACGAAGACCCAGCGGCCGCCGAACGTCACCAGGGTGGACGCGACGGCCGCCGTGGCGACGATGATCAGGAAGTCGGCCGTATCGACGGTCAGCATGCCGGGACGGTCCCCACGGCCGCATGAAATCCCGTTCGCGTGAAGTCGTTCATCGGCGCCACAGCGGAAACCTAGCCTGCGGACGTGCCCTAACCTCGCCCCGGTGAGCGGTACAACACGCACGCTGTCATCCCTCGCGCTCCTCGGGGCGCTGATCGCGGCCTTCCTCGCCGGTCCGGCGACCGCCTCGAACGGGTGGACCGGAGTCCCGCCAACCGCAGCGAAACCGCACTCCGGTGTGCCGCAGCCGAAGACGAAGTTCGACCCGATTCCCTACGGCAAGGACCGCAAGCGGCAGATGGCCAACTACTCCAATCGCCATTACGGGAAGCGGACCTGGCGGCTCGAGGATCCCGACGTGATCGTCCTCCATTACACGGCGACCTCCACGTACTCGCCCGTCTTCAACACCTTCGCGTCCAACGCGCCCTCGCTGGGCGAGCGGCCCGGCGTCTGCTCGCAGTTCGTCGTCGAGAAGGACGGGACGATCCATCAGCTGACCCGCCTCTACGTCCGCTGTCGCCATACGGTCGGCCTCAACCACCGGGCGATCGGCATCGAGATGGTCCAGGAGGGGATGTCCGGCAAGCACGCCGCCGACAAGGCGATCCTCGAACGCAAGGACCAGATCAGGTCGGCGACGAAGCTGACTGCCTGGCTCAAGCAGAAGTACGGGATCAAGATGCAGGACGTGATCGGCCACGCGATGGCGAACGGCTCACCCAAGTTCAAGGACCTCGAGGGCTGGAGGAACGACCATGTCGACTGGCTTGGGGGCGACGTCCGGAAGTTCCGGAAGATCGTCACGAACGTGATCCACAAACACCGGTGAGCGGCGCGAGCTCAAGTCAGGCTCGCGGCACGTTCCCGCGGCCCTGCAGGCTGACCGAGCCGCGCCGCAGCTTCGGCCTGGTCCTCGCGTCGATCGTCATCGCGATGGTCTTCCAGCTCGCCGCGCCCACCACCGACGCCACGCGGATGATCGCGATCGTCCTTCAGGCCAGCGTGATCGTGCTCGCGCTGCGGGCTGCCGGCTTCCACAAGCACATCGTCGAGGCGGCGATCTCCGCCTTCGCCGCGCTCGCGATCGTCGTCGCGATCGCGCTCTTCGGCTTCGACCAGATCCACCCCGGCAGCCCCGCGCGTGCTGACGCTGATCCTGATCCTGCTGACGCCCGCGGCGATCGTCGCCGGCGTCGTCCGCGAGCTGCGGGAGGACGGCAGGGTCACCGTCCAGTCGGTCTACTGCGGCCTCTCCCTCTACCTGCTGCTCGGGATGGCCTTCGCCTTCCTCTTCGGGGCCATTCAGGACATCCAGGGCGTCGACTTCTTCGCCGACGGGATCAACCGGGAACCCGAACGACTTCCTCTACTTCAGCCTCGCGACGCTGACGACGACCGGCTACGGCGACTTCAGCGCCGCCAACGACCTCGGCCGGGCGATGTCGGTCACCGAGGCTCTGATCGGCCAGATGTACCTCGTCACGGTCCTGGCGGTCATCGTCTCGAACGTTTCCCGCCGCCGCTAGGTCCATCTGCGAAGATCGAATCCGCCATGACGGAGGAGAGCGTCACCCGGTACACCACCTGCCCGCTCTGTGAAGCGACGTGCGGGCTGCAGGTCGAGCTCGAGGGCTCCGAGGTCGTCAAGGTGCGCGGCGACGCCGACGACGTCTTCAGCAAGGGCTTCATCTGCCCGAAGGGAGCCAGCCTCGGCGAGCTGCACTCCGACCCCGACCGGCTCGAGACTCCGATGATCCGCCGCGACGGCGAGCTCGTCCCGGCCACGTGGGACGAGGCCTTCGCCGAGATCGACCAGCGCTTCGCGCCGATCCGCGAGAGCGGCGACCGCAACGCGACCGCCGTCTACCTCGGCAATCCGAACGCCCACACCCTCGACGGCACGATCTACCTGCGGGCGATGATCAAGGCGATCGGCACCCGGAACATCTTCAGCGCCACGAGCGTCGATCAGCTGCCCAAGCAGATCTCCTGCGCTCTCATGTTCGGATCGGGACTGTCGCTGCCGATCCCCGACATCGACCGGACCGACTACATGCTCATCCTCGGCGCCAACCCGCTGGCGTCGAACGGCTCGCTGATGACGGCGCCCGACTTCCGCGGCAGGCTCAAGGCGATCCGCGACCGCGGCGGTCGGATCGTGGTGATCGACCCGAGGCGGACCCGCACCGCGGAGGTTGCCGACGAGCACCACCCGATCAGGCCGGGCCGCGACGCCCACTTCCTCGCCGGCATCGTCCACACGATGATCGACGAGGAGCTCGTCGACCTCGAGGGCGACTGGTCGGAGAACGTCGTGGGCGTCGAGCACCTCGGCGAGGCGGTGTCGCCGTTCGCGCCCGAGGCCGTGGCGGCCGCATGCGGGATCCCCGCCGAGGAGATCCGGCGGATCGCCCGTGAGATCGTCGCCGCGCCGACCGCGGCCGTCTACGCGCGGATCGGCACGACCACGCAGGAGTTCGGGACGCTCGCGAGCTGGCTCGTCGACGTGATCAACGCGATCACCGGAAACCTCGACAGCCCGGGCGGCGTCATGTTCCCGCTCGCCGCAGCGGGACAGACGAACTCGTCCGGCGCCCCCGGCCGGGGGCGCGGATTCGAGCTCGGGCGCTGGGGCTCACGCGTCCGCGAGATGCCGGAGGCCTTCGGCGAGCTGCCCGTTTCCTGCCTCGCCGAGGAGATCACGACTCCCGGGGATGGGCAGATTCGCGCCCTCTTCACCGTCGCCGGCAACCCGCTCCTCTCCACCCCGAACTCCGGCCGGCTCGGTGAGGCGTTCGACTCGCTCGACCTGCTCGTGTCGATCGACTGCTACCTGAACGAGACGACCTCCCGGGCGGACGTCGTCCTGCCCGTGCTCTCGCCCCTGCAGCGCTCGCACTACGACCTCGCCTTCTACCAGCTGTCGGTGCGCAACATCGCGAACTTCAGCCCCGCCATCCTGCCGCCCAATCCGGATATCGAGCCGGAGTGGCGAACGATGTTGCGGATGACCGGACTCGTCGCCGGCGCCGGTCCGGACGCCGACGTCGACGCGCTCGACGACATGGTCGCGCTCGAGATGGCGAGGCGCGAAACGGTCACCGAGGGCTCCCCCGCCCATGGAATGGAGCCCGAGGAGGTCGTCACCGCGCTCGGCGAGCGCCGTGGGCCCGATCGGATCCTCGACCTGATGCTTCGCTGCGGCGCGTACGGCGCCGGGATCGCGGGCCGGCCCGGTCGCGGCAACGGCACGGCCCTGTCGCTGGACCTGCTCGAGGAGAACCCGCACGGGATCGACCTCGGCCCGCTGATGCCGCGCCTGCCCGAGATGCTGCGAACGGCGAGCGGCAAGGTCGAGCTCTGCCCGCCGGCCCTGCTCGACGACCTGGGGCGCCTGGCGGAATCGATGGCGGGCGAGCGCGACGCGTTCGTCCTGATCGGTCGCCGCGATCTTCGCTCGAACAACTCGTGGATGCACAACCTCCCCCACCTCGCGCGCGGCAAGACGCGCTGCACGATGCACGTCAATCCACGCGACGCCGAGCGGCTGGGCCTGACCGAAGGTGGCCAGGCTGCCGTCAGCTCACGCGCCGGCGCTCTGGTCGTGCCGGTCGAGGTGACCGACTCGATCATGGAGGGCGTCGTCTCCATTCCCCACGGCTGGGGTCACGACGTGGCGGGCACGCAGCTCGAGGTCGCAGGCAAGCAGCCTGGCGTCAACTCGAACATCCTCGCCGACGAACAGCTCGTCGACGCCCTCTCCGGGAATGCCGTGCTCAACGGCATCCCGGTCGCCGTAGCTCCGGCCTGATCAGCCCTCGAGGCTGAACTTGTAGTTGGAGCCGTCCGACGAGTAGACGCGCTTGCCCTTGCTGTTCGTCCGCTTGCTGCGACCGTCGACGTTGGCCACCACTGCGGTGATCCGCGAGAACGACCCGGGATCGTTGAGCGTCACGGTGCCGGTCCCGCCCTTCGGCAGGTACTCGACGTCCGGTAGACGACTCCCGGCTCGCCGCCCTGGCGGCCGACCAGCGCGATCGTGCTCTGAGTGCCCTTCTCGGCCTTCACCGTGAGGTGACGGTCGGATCCGCGGTCGGGTCGCACGTCGTAGAGCCGGAATGACGTGTTGTCCAGCGAGGTCGTCTTGGTGCTGCCGCCGACGGTGCCCGAGCGCTTCACATCCGGGTACTCGGAGTTGTCGGGGAACGCTCGGACTGCGACGTGGAACTCGGTCGTGTCCGCGAAGAACTGCCCGAGCTCCTCGCCGAACGACGAGGCTCCGTTCGCGTCCTTGATCGCCTTGTTGTAGGAGTCGACCGCGAAGTGCTTCTGCGAGGGCGAGACCTCCCAGGTGTGCCGGATGATGTCGGCGCCGTACTTGTAATCGAGCCAGTGGTTCCAGATCGCCTCGGAGTAGATCTTGATGCTGGTACCCGTCATCGGCACCTGCGGCCTCTTGGAGAACGCCGGGATGTAGTTGAGGTAGTCGTTGATGCCCGGGTAGACCTGCTCCTCGGCCCAGGTGGCGGTGTCCTCGAACAGCCACGTGTCCTCGAAGGTGTCGTAGTTGAACTGGAGGATGTGGTTGTACTCGTGGGCCACGGTGACCTGCATCGACTCGGTGGGCGGGGTCGGGAAGCCGACGTAGTTGTTGTCGAGCACCAGGTAGGCGTACTTCTTCATGCCGCGCTGGCCCGGGTCGGTCGAGGCGTAGCCGTACAGGCGCGGCCCGAGGTTGGTGACGTACACGTCGACCTGGCCGTCACCGCCGATGCCGTGGCGCTGACCGAGCTTGCCGTCGGACTTCGCCTTCTTCCAGCCGAGGTTCGTGTTCTCGACCGTGTAGCTCAGTGCCATCGCGTCGAGGATGTCGTCGAGGAACTGGTCGGAGACGGGAGCGTTCTTCGAGTTGTCCGTCCAGTGGACGCAGAACTGCGCGTCGCAGATCGGCGAATCGGGGGCCTCCTTGCCGAAGTAGCCGCGATCGTTCTTGTCGGTGGGTCGCTCCAGCAGGGCGCGAGCGGCCTTGCGATCGGCGCCGTGGAGCGCCGGCAGAGCGTTGGCCAGGTCGCGCAGGGCGAGCGTGGCGTCGCGGCTGCCGGAGGCCTCGCCGGCCTTGAGCTGGGTCGTGAAGACGTCCCGCGCGTTCTGCAGGGCCTGCTGGGCGGCGGCCGGTGAGACCGTGGGCGCCGAAGCGGCCGAGGCACCCGTGCTGACGCCGAACGCGAGTGCGCAGGCGAGCAGGGAGGTGACGAGGACGTGACGGCGCAAGAGGTGTTCCTTCCGTGGTGGGCCGGGGCAAATTAGCACCGGATTCGGCCTGACAACACCGGTCGGACCCCGTAGGTGCGGTCGGGCGAGATAATCGGCCAATGGACGAGCCCCGATCGACCATCCGCCTTGCGCTCGCGCAGGTCAACCCCACCGTCGGTGACGTCGACGCAAATGCGGCGCTGGCGGCCGAGTGGATCGGCATGGCGCGTGACGCCGGTGCCGATCTGGTCGTGCTTCCCGAACTCATGATCTCCGGCTATCCGCCCGAGGACCTGCTGTTGAAGCCGCATTTCCTCGATGCCTGCGAGGAGGCCCTCGAGACGCTGGCCGCCCAGGTCGAGGGGATCGTCGCCATGGTCGGGTGCCCGATCCGCGACGCGGCCCTTCACAACGGCCTCGCGGTCATCGCCGACGGCCGAATCGCCACCCGCTACCGGAAGGTCCATCTGCCGAACTACGGAGTCTTCGACGAGCGCCGGTACTTCGATCCCGGGCCCGTCGGCGAACTGATCGGCCTGAACGGAGCGCTGATCGGCCTGACGGTTTGCGAGGACATCTGGCTCCCCGGCCCACCGAGCTCCGACGAGGCGCGAGCGGAGCCAAGCTGATCGTCAACGCATCCGCATCCCCCTACCACCGGACCAAGGGTTCCGAGCGGGAGGCGATCGTCGCGGCCCGCGCCCACGAGAACGGCGTTCCGGTCGCCCTCTGCAACATGGTCGGCGGGCAGGACGAGCTCGTGTTCGACGGCTGCAGCGTGGTCGTGGGCGCCGACGGCGTCACGATCGCGCGAGCCGCGCAGTTCGAGGAGGAGCTGCTGGTCTGCGACCTCGAACTTGCGACCGGCAAGCCGGCCGGGACGGCTCCCTCCCCCCTCTCCGCCTCCCTCTCGACGGCGCCTTCCGCGGCACGCGAGCCCGCGCCTCCCCGGATCCGCCCTCTGCTGAGCGATGCCGAAGAGGTCTACGCGGCCCTCGAGCTGGGCCTGCGGGACTACGCGCGCAAGAACGGCTTCGAGCACGCCGTGCTCGGCCTCTCCGGCGGCATCGACTCCGCCCTCGTCGCCCTGATCGCGGCCGACGCCCTCGGCCCCGACAAGGTCACCTGCGTGATCATGCCCTCACCCCACTCCAGCTCCGAGACCCAGGACGACGCGAGGACGATCGCGTCGAACCTCGGCTGCAGGGCGATCGAGTTCGGGATCGAGCCGGTCATGGACGCCTACGCCGACCTGCTGCGACCCCATTTCGAGGGCACCGAGCCGGGGATCGCCGAGGAGAACATGCAGGCGCGGATCCGCGGCAACCTCGTCATGGCGCTCTCCAACAAGTTCGGCTGGCTGCCCCTGAGCACGGGCAACAAATCGGAGATGTCGGTCGGCTACGCGACGCTCTACGGCGACATGGCCGGCGGCTTCGCGGTGATCAAGGACGTGCCCAAGCTGCTCGTCTACGAGCTGGTCGAAGCCCGCAACGCGAGGAGCGAGCGCGAGCTGATCCCGACGTCGGCGATCGATCGCCCTCCGTCGGCCGAGCTCAGGCCCGATCAGAAGGACACCGATTCCCTGCCCCCCTACGAGATTCTCGACGCCGCGCTCGCGATCTACATCGAAGGCGACGGGAGCCGCGCCGACCTGATGGCGGCCGGCCTCGGCCACGCCGATGCGATGCGCGTCGCCGGCCTCGTCGATCGCGCCGAGTACAAGCGCCGGCAGGCCCCCCCGGGCGTGAAGATCACGACGAAGGCCTTCGGCCGCGACCGGCGCCTGCCGATCACCAACAGGTTCAAGGACTAACCCCGGGAAATGCTCCGGCTTCGCCGTCCGCTTCCCCCGGACGATCGGCCGTGACCCGCATGAGAATCCTGCGGTCAGTCGGGACGTGGTCTTACGGCGATGATCAGGCGGGATGTCGCGCAGAGGCGGCCCTCGTCGTCGGTCATCTCGACGTCCCAGACCCAACTCGTCCTGCCGCGATGCAGCGCCCGGGCGCGGGCGTTGATCGTTCCGGAGCGGATCGGGCGCAGGAAGATCGACTCGTTGGCCTGACCCATGGCGATCATGCCCTCATCGGAACCCTCGAACGTGGCCCTCGAGACGAGCGATTCCGCCAGCGAGGCGTAGGCGCCCCCGTGGACGATGCCGAAGGGCTGCTTGACGCCGTCGTGCACGGGCATCCGGGCCGTCGCGATCCCCTCTCCGTCGAACTCGTAACCCTCGAATCCGAGGAGATCGTCGAGAGTCCCCTCGGGGGCCGCGTCCGGTTCATCCGCCATCGGCTGATCCTATTTCACGTGATTCCCAGGGGATTCTCAGCGCGCACCGGCCCGCCCGTCGCGGCGTTTGCATAGGCTTCCGCGATGCCTTTGCAAGGGGACCAACGGGCGCTGCTGCAACTTCTCTGCGAGCGTGGACAGAGCTATGAGGACATCTCCGGCCTGCTCGGCGTCCCGGCGGACGAGGTCCGCGAGCGCGCTCGCGCGGCCCTGACGGAGATCGGCGGCTCGGACCCCGACGCCGACGTCGGTCTGACCGACTACCTGCTCGGGCAGGCCGACCCCATCGGTCGTGCCGACGCCGTCCGCCAGCTGCAGGGAGATCCCGAGACCCTCGCGCTCGCCGAGCGCATCCAGGCGGGCCTCCGGGAGATCGCCCCCGACGCCAAGCAGCCGAAGCTTCCCGAAGCGCGCGGCAAGCGCCGCCGGGCCGCACTTCCCGACGAGACCGTCGCCCCGGCCGCGCCCCCGGTCGGCGAGCCTGAGAGCGACGGCGGTGGATCGAGCCACCAGACGAGGCTGATCGCAGGCCTGGCAGCGCTCGGCTTGATCCTGATCGTCGTGATCCTGCTGATCGCCGGAGTCTTCTCGGGCGGCGACGATTCGACCACGTCGTCGACCTCGGCCACCACGAGCGACGGAACCACCACGACCGCCGGGGACGACAACATCACCCAAGTGACGCTGAAGCCCGTCGGGGGCAGCGGCGTGGCCGGCACAGCGACCTTCGGGCTCGTCTCGAACCAGCAGCTCTACGTCGACGTCGACGTTCAGGGCCTCGACCCGGGCGCCAAGACCGGGGAAGTCATACCTCGTCTGGCTGATGGTCGGCGACAGCGCGGGCTATCCGATCGACCGCCTCGAGGCCGACGAGAACGGCGGCTTCACGGGGCGCCTCGCCGTCCCGACCCCGATCGCGGTCGCGGTCGGCAATCAGGCACGATCGGTCCTGGTCTCGTCCACCTCGGTCTCGGCGCTTCAGGCCGAGATCAAGCAGGCGGCGAAGCAGAAGGTCCCGATCCTGCCGTTCACCGGAACCGAACTCGCCTCGGGCGACATCCCGCTGGTCAGTCAGCCCGGTCAGTCGAACCAGACGGGGCAGTCGGGCCAGAAGCAGCCGGGCGGCTGAGCCCGACCAGCTTGCCGGGGTTCATGATCCCGGCCGGATCGAGCCGCGACTTGACGCCGAGCAGGGCGTCGATCCCGAGTTCGCCGACCTCGGCCGGCATGTAGGGAACGTGGTCGATGCCGACCGCGTGATGGTGGGTGATGGTCCCCCCGGTGGACACGATCGCGTCGCAGGCCGCGCCCTTGAGGCCGCGCCATTGCTCGATCTCCTCACCCGGATGGGCGGGCGTCAGGAACGTGAAGTACAGCGATACGCCGTCGCGGTAGGCGTGGGAGACGTGGCACATGACGATGCCGCCGCCCTCTCCACCGCCCCGCTCGATCTCGGCCTGGAGCGCGCCGCGGACGGCGTCGTAGAGCTCGCCCACCCGCGCGTACGTGTGGGACGTCTCGAGCGTCTCGACGAGGATTCCCTCGTCGATCAGCACGTCGCGGAGATGCGGACCCTCGAACCGGCCGTGGGCCCAGGATCGGCCCGGCGAGGAACCGAGCGGTACGGCGCCGCCCCGGCGCAGGATCCGCCGCGACAGCTGGCGGCGGCGCTCGACGCTCTCGCGCTCGCCCTCCCAGCCGGCGATCACCATGCAGCCCTCGGATCGGCCTCGCATCTTCAGATATCCCGCCAGCGCCGAGCTCTTCAGTCCCTCCAGGCCCGACAGGGCCAGCGAGACCTCCGTCTCGTCGCGGTCGGAAAGGCGGACGACCTCGGGTAGGCAGTCCTCCTGGGCGAGAGCGCGGATGATCTCGATGCCCTCGGCGAAGCCCGGGGCGAACCAGCCCTCGTAGACCTTGTGCTCGGGATCCACCCGGACCCGCACTCCGACGTCGGTGATCACGCCGAAGACGCCCTCCGATCCCAGCACGAGCTCACGCAGGGACGGGCCAGCGGCCGTGTGCGGCGTCGAGAGCGTCCGCATGCGCCCGACCGGGGTCGTCAGCTCGATCTCGTTGGCGACGGCGTCAAAACGCCCGTATCCGCTCGAGGACTGGCCGGCTGACCTCGTCGCCGCGAACCCGCCGATGGTGGCGTAGCAATAGGACTGCGGGAAGTGTCCGAGCGTGAACCCGGCGTCGTTCAGCGCCGCCTCGGCCTCGGGACCGCGCAGACCGGGCCCGAGCCTCGCGGTCATCGAGATCGGATCGACGTCCACGTGCCGCAGCGCCGTCAGGTCGAGCGCGACGAGCCGATCGAACGATCCCCGCTCCGGCGCGACACCGCCGACGACGCTCGTGCCCCCGCCGAACGGGACGACTGCGATGCGCTCGTTCGAACACGCTTCGAGCACTGCGGCCACAGCATCCGCGTCCGGGGGCGCGAGGACGGCGTCGGGGGCCTGGTCGATCCGGCTGCCGCGCATCCTGATCAGGTCCGGGTATCCCTTTCCGCCGGAGTGGCGGATCCGATCCTCGTCGCTGACGCTGACCGCATCGGCTCCGCCCGCGGCGGTGAGAATGGAGTCGGGGATCGTCGCCGCCTGCGGGAGATCGATCGATCCGAGCGGGACGCGCGGCCGGGTCTCTCCCGACCCGATCCGCTCGGCGAGCATCGCTCGCGTCGTCGGGCCGAGCTCGGGCGCCTGACCCTCCTCACCCCACCGGTCGAAGGCCTGATCGCGTCTCAGCAGGTCGCGGGTCGGCGTCATGCGGTGCCGCGATTCGCGACGGCCTGTTCGATCCCGTCCAGCGCCTGATTCAGCGTGCGACCCGTCGCCCGGCGCATCATCAACCCCCCGAGTCTCGACATCCCGCGCAAGCGTCGCCGCCCCTCGACCGTGACGCTCGTGGACTCGCCTGCGTCGACGGGGTCGGCGGACGAATCGAGCCGGAGCTCCAGCTCGGCCTCTCTGAGGAAGCCCTCGAACGGGGTGCCCTCCAGCTGCTGGCTCCAGACGATGCGACGGCCGGCCGTCGACGCGGTGCAGCGGTAATCGGCCCTGACGGTGCGTCCCTTGCTCGTCTTCATCACCTGGGTGAAGCTGCTGCGTCGCGATCCCGGCGTGCCCTCAACGTCTTCGACGCGGCTCGTCTCGGGCCACCAGCGAGGCAGGTTGTGGGGATCGGACACCAGGCCCCAGACGCGATCTGCGCTCGCCCCGATGATGCGACTGCGGGCGACGTTCGGCATCCGCTAGCCGCGGAGGCGCCTCAGGTCGCGAACCAGCAGCAGGTGCTTGAGCTGGGTGCACGTGGCGGCGAGGCTCTCGAGGCTCTCGATCGCCTCCTCGCGCCGGGCGGCGCTTCGCGAGCGCAGCGACGGCGCCATCACCTGTTCGAGCAGCGAGGACTCGCGATCGGCCGAGGTCCTGAAGACCCGCAGGTTGCGACCGCCGACGCCGAATCTGGCCAGCTCGGTGGCGGCGCGGACGATCTCGACGTCCGTCTCGTCGAAGAGCTTCGTCCCGTTGAGCTGACGGGGCTGGACGATTCCGAATTCCTCGAGCTCTCTGATCAGGTCGGGGGTGGCGCCGGTCTGCTCGATGACGTCGTCGTGGCTGACCCACTCGTCGGGCTCGTCGAGCGTCATCGCCTTCCGGCTGGAGGCGGCACGGGCTCCTCCACGATCGCCGCCGATCTTTCCGGCGGCGAGCTCCTGGCGGATCACCCGCAGCGGGAGGAACTCGTCGCGCTGCATCCGCAGGATCGCGCGCAGCTGTTCGACGTCGGCCTGGCTGTAGAGGCGATAGCCGCCGCGCGTGCGGCGCGGGGTCAGCAGCTTCTGATCCTCCAGGTAACGGATCTTCGAGATCGAGATGTCGTCGAACTCCTGGCCGAGGACCTTGCAGACGGCGCCGATCGTCAGCGCCTTTCGGGGTCGCGAATCCCGCGACTCGCTGCTCCGAGCGGTCGGCTGGGTGGAGACGTTCACGCGATCAGCGCTCCAGGTAACTGAGCTTGAACTTGCCGACCTGGATCTCGTCGCCGTCCTCGAGGAGGTGGGATTCGATCCGGTGGCGATTGACGTACGTCCCGTTGAGCGATCCGAGATCGTCGATGTAGAGGCCGTCTCGCCGCCTGACGAGCAACGCGTGATTGCGCGAGACGGTGACGTCGTCGAGGAAGATCGGCGCGTCGGGGGTTCGCCCGATGCTCATCCGCTCCTGGTCGACGGCGAAGCTCTCCCCCGCCCTGCCGCCGCCGGAGCGGATCACCAGCGCGGCGCCCTCCTCCTCGACGAGCTCCTCGATGTCGATCGGCTGGAAATCGCCCGTCTCGGCGATCTTGTAGGTCAGCGTGGACGGCTCGTCGGCGCCTTCGGGGCGCCCGAGATAGGCACCGCACTTCTGGCAGTAATTGGCGCCCTCGTCGTTGACGAAGCCGCATTCATGGCAGTGGAGCGCCATCCGCCGTTAGATCCTGCCGTCGCCGCTGACCCGGCCGGCGAGGATGTCGGAGAGCTTCTCGACGTCGGCGCCGCTGATCAATGCGTCGCCGGACTCTCGATTCGTCCGCAGGCGATTGACCAGCTCGGCCCGAAGGATGTCGATCTTGCCGTGCAGCATGCGCCGGCGGTACGAGACCTCCTGCTCCTCGCGGGTGAGCTCGTCGATCATCTCCTTCAGCTCCGCGTCGTCCATTGCGCCGATGTCAGGAAATGTCCCTTCCGCTTCCATCACTCACCCAAACCTTCTAGTCCGTCGCGTGAACAGTGCCGGCCGCAAACGTAATCGGTCGGCGGACAGCGATTATAGGCCCGACTCCCGAAGGGTCAATCAGAACTTGAAGGTTGAACGTCGGGGTGCACGGAATCCGGCGGCCCGGACCCGCCTCCGGCCGCGTCCCCTCTGTTGCGGCGGGCCTGGCGCATCGCGGCCCGCACGTAGAGGACGGTCGCCAGAACGGCCAGTCCGACGCCGACGCAGAAGCCGACTCGGATGATCGCCCAGTCGACGACCATGGACCAGAAGATCCCGCCCATGACGAGGAACACCGCGATCCTGCCGACCCAGGTGATCTCGAGGTCGACTCCGTGGCGGAGCCCGTAGCGGGCCAGGATCAGCGTGGCGACCTCGCGTACGGCCAAGATCGCGATCGCGACCCGCGGGAGCAGCTCGAAGTGCCAGCAGACGACCGCCCCGGCGAGGATCGTCAGGCGATCGACGACGGGATCCATGAGCGCGCCGAGGCGGCTGTATTGACCGGTTGCCCGAGCGACGAAACCGTCGAGCAGGTCGCCGAGCGCGATCGCCAGGAAGATCAGGGCCGCCACCGGATCTCGGCCGTCGCCGGAGTCGAAGGCGAGGATGAGGAAGATCGGGATCGCGATCAGCCGGACGTAACCGATCAGGTTGGGAAGCGTGAACGGCCGCAGCGGCTGACCCGCTCGGGTCTGCGGCGGCTCCGGGCCGGAGCGATCCAGGCCGAGCAGGCGGCGGCGCGACAGGCGGCGGCGCTTCCCCTCGACGGGCACTCCTATCCCCTAACCCCTAGCCACTTTGGGCGATGTCCTCGAGGATTTCCCGGACGCGCTCCGTCGCCCCGGCGAGCGGGATCTTCTCCTCCTCGCCGGTGGAGCGGGTCTGCGCCTCGACGACGCCGTCGGCGAGTCCGCGCTTGCCGATCGTCAGCCGCAGCGGGCAACCGATCAACTCCGCGTCGGTCAGCTTCTCGCCCGTGCCGGCTGCCGGGCGATCGTCGAGCAGGGTCTCGACCCCGGCCGCCTCGAGGGCGTCGTAGAGCTCGTCGGCGGCGTCGGCGACCTCGTCCCCGCCCTTGCCGAGGGCGCACATATGGACCTGCCACGGCGCCACCGAGAGCGGCCAGCAGATTCCCATCTCGTCGGCGCGTTGCTCGACGGAGGCGGCGACGATGCGAGCCGGCCCGATCCCGTAGGAGCCCATGACGATCGGTTGCTCGACGCCGTCGGGGTCGAGGTAGGTGGCACCGAGGGGGACTGAGTAGCGGGTGCCCAGCTTGAAGATGTTGCCGATCTCGATCGCGGTCTCGATCTCGATCGGGTCGCCGCTCGGGGTGGTGTCACCCGCCTCCACGGCGCGGACGTCGCAGGTCTCGTAGGTGAAATCACGGCCGGGCTCCACCCCGATCAGATGGGCGTCGGGCCGGTTGGCGCCCGTGACCAGCCCCGCTCCGCTGATCGCCCTGTCCATCAGGATCCGCACGTTCGCGCCGACCGGGCCGATGAAGCCGACCGGGCCGATCGCCTCTTCGATCTCCTCGGGCCTGGCCTGACGCGCGGAGGCGCCGAGGTGGTTCGCGAGCTTGATCTCGTTGAGACGATGGTCGCCGCGGATCAGCACCATTACGAGGCCGGTGCCCTCGACGACCATCGGCATCGCCTTGATCAGCGCGCCGGTGGGCACGCCGAGCGCGCCGGCGACGTCATCGACGGTGGTCAATCCGGGGGTCGGAGCCTCCCGCGGCTCGTCGAGCGGCGGCGGCAGCTCGACCGGCTGCGGCAGGGCGCTGGCGACCTCGACGTTGGCTGCGTAGCCGGGAGCCAGGGCGACCTCGTTCTCGCCGGCGGCGCACGGAGCCATGTATTCGTGGGCGCCGGAGCCGCCCATCATCCCGACGTCGGACTCGACCGCGTACCAGCGCAGGCCGCAGCGATCGAAGATCCGCTCGTAGGCGCCGGCCTGCAGCTCGTAACTGCGGGCGAGCCCCTCCTCGTCGCGATCGAACGAGTACGCGTCCTTCATCGTGAACTCACGGGTCCGGAGGATCCCGGCGCGCGGCCGCGGCTCATCCCGTTCCTTGGTCTGCAGGTGGTAGAGCATCAGCGGCAGATCGCGGTAGGAGCGGACGTCCTTGGCGACATGGGACGTCACGGCCTCCTCGTGGGTCATCGCCAGGACCATCTCGGAGTCCTTGCGGTCGCGAAGCTTGAAGAGCTCGTCGATCTCGTACCGGCCCGTCTTCTTCCATGGTTCGGCGGGCTGGAGGATCGGCATCAGCATCTCGTGACAGCCGATCGCGTCCATCTCCTCGCGGATGACCGCCTCGACCTTCTTGACCGAGCGATAACCAGCGGGCATCCAGGTCCAGATTCCGGTGCCCAGCTGGCGGACGAGACCCGCCCTGACCATCAGCTTGTGCGAGTTCGCCTCGGCGTCGGCGGGCGCGTCCTTGAGCGTCGGCAGGAGATAGTTGGAAAGACGGGTCATCGGTGTGGGAAGTGCGGGTGAAGCTGGTTGGCGGCCGGCGCCTACCAGGCGTCGATCTCGTAGGCGAGCCAGGTCGACGACTCGGCGCCGATCCCATCGTAGAGGCGCTGGGCGGTCTCGTTGTCGGGGGCCGTCTCCCAGACCAGCTTCGCGGCCCCGCGCTTGCGGCAGAGGCCGCGGCAGTGCTCGATCAGCGCTCGGCCGACCCCGAGCCCGCGAGCGTCCGGGATCACGAAGAGGTCGTTGAGAACGCCGATCCGCGCCGCATCGAGCGTCTGCCAGGTCCAGTAGACCGTCGCGAAGCCGAGCGGCTTCCCCTCGCCGTCGCGGGCGATGGCCTGCTCGCCCTGTCCGGGATCGTCGATCAGCGCTCGCGACAGTGCAATCAGCCGGTCGTCCCGCGGATCGACCTCGTAGAAGTCGCAATAGGCCCGCATCATCGGCATCAGCACGGGCAGGTCGAGCACCTCAGCCCGTTCGATTCGCACAGTCGTCTGCTCCTCCGCTCCCATGCGGAGACACTCTAGATAACCCCGAGCAGATGCTCCGGCCTCGCCGTCCGCTCTGCTCGGCCTGCGCGGTGTTGCCGCTCGGCAGGGCGTCAGTCGGCTGGTGGGGCGGTTATTAGGCGCGGGTGAAGCGGCGGCTTGCCGTGGGGCTGGCTTCCTCGCCCAGCTCGATCTTCTTGCCCTTCGGCGAGAGGTCGGCCGTGATGTCCTCGCCGTTCTCGGCCGCCGCCTTCTCCATCGCAGCGAGCTTCTCGGGCGTCAGGTCGCCGGCGTTCTCCTCCTCGATCCGGCGGAGCCA
This sequence comes from uncultured Solirubrobacterales bacterium, assembly GCA_963791335.1. Lineage (GTDB taxonomy): Bacteria > Actinomycetota > Thermoleophilia > Solirubrobacterales > 70-9 > RHKX01. The sequence goes on along the minus strand of CAWBRN010000009.1, from coordinate 46,970 downwards.
CTCGGCGCCCTCGGCGGCTTCGGAGTCGTCGACCTCGATCTCGCCCCCGCGGCCCAGGGACTTGTCGATCTCCTCGAAGAGCGTCTCGACCAGCTGGTCCTGGGGAATCTTCCGCAGCGGCTTTCCGTGGGCGAAGATCAGGCCCTCGTCCTTGGCGCCGGTGATTCCGAAGTCCGCGTGCGACGCCTCGCCGATGCCGTTGACCGCGCAGCCGAGTACGGCCACCTCGATCGGCTCGGTGTAGCCCTCGAGCCGCTGCTCGATCTCGGCGACGATGGTGTCCATGTCGAATTGAAGCCGTCCGCAGGTCGGACAGGCGATCAGGACCGGGCCGCGCTCACGAAGCTGCAGCGCCTTGAGGATCTCCCAGGCGACCTTTACCTCCTCCTCGGCGTGGAACGTCGAGAGGCTGATCCGGATGGTGTCCCCCACCCCGTCCGCCAGCAGCGTGCCCAGGCCGACCGAGGACTTCAGCGCTCCCGACCACTTCGTTCCCGCCTCGGTGATCCCGAGGTGGATGGGGTACGGGATCTTCTCGGCGAGCAAGCGGTTGGCGGCGATCGTGTTGGGCACGTTCGTCGACTTGATCGAGACCTTGAAGTTGGTGAAGTCGAGACCCTCCATGAGGTCGACGAACTCGACCGCAGCGGCGACGAGCGCCTCGACGGGAGCTCGACGCTCGAGCTCATGGAGGTGCTTGGGCAGCGATCCCGAGTTGACGCCGATCCGCATCGGCACGTTCGCCTCGGTCGCCCTGACGGCCACCTCGGCGACCTTGTCGCGACCGCCGATGTTTCCCGGGTTGAGCCGGATGCAGTGAGCGCCGGCGTCGATCGCCTTGAGCGCCAGCGTGTGGTTGAAGTGAATGTCGGCGATCACCGGGATCGGCGATTCCTTGACGATCGTCCGCAGCGCGTCGGCGTCCTTCTCGCGGGGAACGGCGACTCGGACGAGGTCGGCGCCCGCCTCGGCCACGGTCCGGATCTGATCCATGGTCGCCGCGAGGTTGGCGGTTTCGGTCTTGGTCATCGTCTGGACCGCAACCGGGGCGCCGCCGCCGATCGGCACGCCGCCGACGAATATCTGCCGCTTGGAAGCCATGCCTACAGGCTAGCGGCGGGTAATCGCGGGGTGCCGCTCGCTCAGCGGGCGTGGGGCAATTCGAGCAGATTCCCGCCGAAGGTCGTCACGAAGAGGCTGTGTTTGGGAAAACGCCCCTTCCCGCGCCCGAAGGCGAGGGCGCTGGGGCCGATGGGGGTCCCGTCCATGAGCACGCATCCGCTGTCGGGCCCGTCGATACGCCAGACGTCGCCTGCGCCGTTGGCCGCCGCGTACAACGTGTCGTCGGGCGCCCTCGTGAGTCCGTCGAGGAACGCCGCCGGCTCCTCGGGCGCCGTGAACCACGGCTTCCCGGGTGGATCGTCGAGCGACATCCGCTGGATCGTCGGGGTCGCCGTGAAGGTCTCGTTGACGAACAGGTGGCGCTTGGCGCTGTCCACGATCATTCCGTTCGGGCTTTCGAGCGTCGCCCATTCGAGTTGCACCTCGCCGTCCTGGACGAGATCGACGCCGGTGCCGAAGTCGGTGGAGGCGAAGATGCGACCTCCCGGGGCCCTGGTGACGCCGTTGGCCATCTGCAGGCCCTCGACGAAGACCTTGCTCTTGCCCGTGTCCGGATCGACCCGGATCAGCCCCGCCTCAGGATTCAGGATCCCGTCCGCCGCCTGTGCGGCGCTGTTCCCGAAACCGACGAGGACGTCGCCGTCCTTCCTCGTGACGATTCCTCCCGGGCCGTCGATGCCGTCGAGGACGACACGCGGCTCGGCGCCCGCCCGGGGGATCATCAGGAGGAGTCCCTGGTCCAAGGCCGTGTAGAAGAGGCGACCCTTTGAGTCGAAGGCGATCGACTCGAGCTTTCCCGTCTGCGTGTCGATCGTCCTGACGGACGGCATCTTCGGGCAGTCCTCCAGCGCCGACGCGGACTGTGCGAGCACGAGTGCCGCGGCCGCGGCCAGGACGGCCGCGCCGGCCCAACGCATCAGCGGTGTCAGCTTCTCCCTCACGCCCCGATCATCCCCGAAACGACGTTCAGGCGTCGAGCGTCGCGACGTCGATCACGCAGCGGTACCTGACCCTGCTGTCGGTGACCCGCTCGTAGGCCTCGTCGACCTCGTCGGCGCCGATCTTCTCGATCTGCGCGGCGATCCCGTGTTCGGCGCAGAAGTCGAGCATCTCCTGCGTCTCTCGGAGCCCGCCGACGTTGGAGCCGGCGATGCTCCTGCGGCCGCCGATCAGCGAGAACGCGCGATAGGAGTCCGGCTCGGTCGGCACGCCGACGTTGACCAGCGTGCCATTTACGCGGAGGAGCGCCAGGAAGCGATCGACCTTGAGGTTCGCGGAGACGGTGTTGAGGATGAGATCGAAGCTGCTGCGGAGTTCGTTGAACGTCTCCCGCTCGCTGGTCGCGAAGTAGTGGTCCGCGCCCAGCCGGAGGCCGTCCTCCCGCTTGCTCAGCGACTGGCTGAGCACGGTCACCTCGGCGCCAAGGGCCTTCGCGATCTGGACGGCGACGTGCCCGAGTCCGCCCATGCCGATGATCGCGACCTTGGAGCCGGGGCCGACGTCCCAGTGACGCAGCGGCGAGTAGGTCGTGATCCCGGCGCAGAGGAGAGGCGCCGCGACGTCGAGCTCGATCCCGTCGGGGATCCCGACGACGAATCCCTCCTTGACCACGATCGCCTGGCTGTAGCCGCCGTACGTGACCTCGCCGTCGTAGTCGCGACCGTTGTAGGTCAGGACCGGACCCTTCGTGCAGTACTGCTCCTCGCCCTCGAGGCAGTATTCGCACTCTCCGCACGAATCGATGAAGCAGCCGACCCCGACCCGGTCGCCGACGGCGAAGCGGGTGACGTCCGCGCCGATCGCCGAGACCGTGCCCGTGATCTCGTGCCCGGGGACCATCGGAAAGGTTCCCGGGAACCATTCGTCGCGGGCCTGGTGGATGTCGCTGTGGCAGATGCCCGCGAAGGCGATGTCGATCGCGACGTCGTCGGGGCGAGGCTCGCGGCGCTCGATCGTCGTGCGTTCGAAGGGGGCGCCGGCGCTGGGCGCCTGGATCGCGTTCGTCTGGGGCATTGGGGCTCCTGGCTGGATGGGGTACGGTCTTCTCTAATGGGTAGCAGAGGAAGGAAGGCGGGCCTCCTGATCGTGTCGCAGCGTGCCTAGTCGGCATCGCGGCGCCCTCGTCGGCCATGGCCACGTTCCACCTGAACCGGATCAGCGAGGTCTACCCCGGTACGGCTCTGTGTCCCGACTGCGCCTTCGTCGAGCTGCAATCGCCCTCGACGGGCGAGAACCAGGTGAACGGCCACAAGGTCACGTTCTTCGACAAGAACGGGGCCCCGAAGCTGACCGTGACGATGAACGCGAACGTCCCGAACGCCCAGAGCCAGCGGACGATCCTGATCGCGGATCAATTCCCGCCCGATGCCGTGACCGCGGATTTCACGAACACCGCGATCGGGACGAACATCGTTCCGAGCGGCGGAGCCGCCTGCTTCGAGGCCCTCGACTGCGTCGCCTGGGGCGACATCACGCCGACGGGGCTGAGCGCCCTGCCGAGCCCGGCCGGCACGCCGGTGGCTCCGACCGGCATCCCCGACGGCAGCTCGCTCGTCCGCAGCATCGCCCCGGGATGCGCGACCCTCTTCGAAGGCTCCGACGACACCAACGACTCCGCCGCGGACTTCTCCGTCAACGCCGACCCGAACCCGCGTCCGAACTCGGTTGTCCCGACCGAGACGCCCTGCGTCCCGCCTGCCCCGCAGACGTCGATCGACGTCGGCCCACTGCTGAAGATCAAGGGTAAGAAGGCGAAGTTCAAGTTCTCCTCACCTGATGCGGGGGCCACGTTCAGGTGCAAGCTGGACGACAGCCCGTTCAAGACCTGCACCTCGCCGCTGACCCTGAAGAATGTGAAGCTCGGCAAGCACGTGTTCAGAGTGCGAGCGGTCCTCGCCGGGACGCCGGACCCCACGCCGGCCACCTACAGCTTCAAGCGGATCAAGAAATAGGCCATTCGCGGTCGAGCAGCGCGTAGATCAGCTCGCTCTGCCACTCGTCCTTGATCCACTCGTTCTCGACGTGAAGCGCCTCGCGGCGCATCCCGAGACGCTCGCAGGCGGCCGCTGAGGCCTCGTTGCGAGCCTCGAGGCGAGCGATCACGCGATGCATCCCGAGATCCTCGAAGGCGAGCCTCAGGATCGCCCGTCCACCCTCGGCGGCGTATCCCAGCCCCTGACATCGGGCGAGAAGCATGAAGCCGATCTCGGCCGTCCGGAACGGCTCGCTCTCGTACTGGAGGGTGAAGTCACCGATCAGATCGCCGCTCTCGCGGATGCAGACCGCGAAACCGAGTCCGTCGCCCTCCCGCTCGAAGGTCGTGCAAGCCATCTTCCGCTCCAGCACCGCTCGCACCTCCTCTCGTGACCGCGGCCCCCACGGGATCCAGCGGACGAGGTCGGGGTCCCGGTGCAGGGCGTAGAGCGCCTCGAGGTCCTCGCGCCGCGAATGCGCGCATGACGAGGCGCTCGGTCTCGATCGGCAGATACGTGCTGTGTGCGGATGTCATGCGCTCTATTCTGCGCGGTCCTATGGCCGGCGCCGCCCCCACCGAATACATCTACTCCATGCACCGGGTGTCTCGCACGCACCCTCCGAACAAGAAGGTGCTCGAGGACATCTCGCTGAGCTTCTTCCCGGGCGCGCGGATCGGCGTCCTCGGCTACAACGGCGCCGGCAAGTCGTCGCTGCTGCGGATCATGGCCGGCACCGACGACGAGTACCGGGGCGAGGCCGCCCTGCACCCGAACGCGACCGTGGGGATGCTCGAGCAGGAGCCGCAGCTCGACCCCGACAAGGACGTGCGCGGCAACGTCGAGGACGGCGTCCGGGAGCTCCGCGACATGCTGGACCGCTTCAACGAGCTCTCGATGAACTACTCGGACGAGACAGCCGCCGAGTTCTCGAAGCTCCAGGACAGGATCGACGCCGCCGACGCCTGGAACCTCGACACGATGCTCGACACGGCGATGGACGCCCTTCGCCTCCCCCCGTCCGACGCCGACGTGACCAAGCTCTCCGGCGGTGAGCGGCGCCGCGTCGCGCTCTGCCGGCTCCTGCTCAGTGCTCCCGACCTGCTCCTGCTCGACGAGCCGACCAACCATCTCGACGCGGAGTCGGTCGCCTGGCTCGAGAAGCATCTCGAGGACTACAAGGGGACCATCGTGGCCGTCACCCACGATCGCTACTTCCTCGACAACGTCGCAGGCTGGATCCTCGAGCTCGACCGCGGCCGCGGGATCCCCTTCAAGGGCAACTATTCGTCATGGCTGGAGCAGAAGCAGGAGCGACTCGGGCACGAGGAGCGCAAGAACGTCGCCCGGCAGCGCACGATCGCGGCTGAGCTCGAGTGGGTCCGAGAGAACCCAAAGGGCCGGCGCAAGAAGTCGAAGGCCCGCCTCGCCCGCTACGAGGAGATGCTCGCCGAGCAGCAGGCCGTCAAGCGTGACGACGTCCAGATCCAGATCCCGGCCGGGCCCCGCCTCGGCGACGTGGTCATCGAGGCGGAAGGGCTGAGCAAGGGCTTCGAGGACCGGCTGCTGATCGAGGACCTCAGCTTCTCGCTCCCCCGCGCCGGGATCGTCGGCGTGATCGGCGCCAACGGCGCCGGCAAGACGACCCTCTTCCGGATGATCGTCGGGGACGAGAAGCCGGACACGGGAGCGCTCCGGGTGGGTGAGAGCGTCGACCTCGCCTACGTCGACCAGAGCCGGGACGCACTCGCCGGCGACCGCTCCGTGTGGGAGGAGATCTCCGGCGGCCTCGACGAGATCGAGGTGGGCTCGATGCGAATGAACTCGCGGGCCTACGCGAGCGGTTTCAACTTCAAGGGCTCCGATCAGCAACGCAAGGTCGGCACCCTCTCCGGCGGCGAGCGCAATCGCCTTCACCTGGCGAAGCTGCTGAAGAGCGGCGGCAACGTGCTGCTGCTCGACGAGCCGACCAACGACCTCGACGTGGACACGCTGCGAGCCCTGGAGGAGGCGCTGCTCGAGTTCGCCGGCTGCGTGGTCGTGATCTCGCACGATCGCTGGTTCCTCGACCGGATCGCGACGCACGTCCTCGCCTTCGAGGGCGACTCCCAGGTCCGTTGGTTCGAGGGCAACTTCGAGGCCTACGAGGAGGACCGTCACGCCCGCCTCGGCGCCGCGGCCGACCGGCCCCACCGGATCAGCTACAAGAAGCTCACGCGCTGACGATCGCCGCGGCCGCTTCGGCGACGTCGTCGGTGATCGAGATCAGATCGGGGAACGGGGGGTCGGCCGTCTCCGCCATCCGCTTCACCACGTCGTAGACCCCCGAGCGGGTGAAGTGATCTCGGTTCAGGAAGACCATCGGCGCCCTGGAAGCCGGCTCGGCGTAGGTGTTGACGGCCAGATCCTGGAACACCTCCTGAACCGTGCCCGCCCCGCCGGGGGCGAAGACGATCCCCGCTGCGGCGACCCGCAGCAAACCGTCCTCGCGAATCGAGTTGGCGAAGTACTTGGCGATGTGGGAGGCGAAGCGACCGACCGGCTCGTGGTCGTAGAGCCACGTCGGGATTGCGAGGCTCACCCCTCCCCCGCTCGCGCCCGGGACCGACCTGCCGGTTTGGGCGGCATGGACCGCGTCCGCCTTCACGCCGTAATCGGGGTGATCAACGGTCGGCGCCGCCGACAATTGCTCGCGGGCGCGGTCAATCGCCGCGCGGTCGCCGGTTCCGCCGAGGAATCCGCCGAGATTCCCGGCTTCCATGATTCCGGGTCCGCCCCCGGTGGCGATCGTGAACCCCGCCTGCGTCAGGGTGAACGCCAGCTCGACGACGTCCCAGTAGTCCGGATCGTCCCGCCGGCATGCGTGGCCGCCCATGATCCCGACCATCCGCCTGGCGGGACCGTCGTCAGGGGCGACGAGATCCCAGATCGCATCGGTCATCGCCGTGTCGTGAAGCCGCTGCGCGATTGCCTCGACCGGCTGATCCGGCTCCGGGTCGCCGGTGCGGCTTCGGGAACGGTCGAAATACGCCTGAACCGCCTCGTCGACGCCGCCGGCGACGAGCTTCTCGTAGTCGTAGAGGCACGGTGGGTAAACCTGGAAGGGCCGTCCATCGAGATCCGGGATGACGACGGCTCCGCGAGACTGCAGGGCCATCGCGACGGCGGGATCGGCGATGCGACAGGCGATGAAGAAGGCGCCGCGGACATCGGTCGCTTCCCAGTCGATCCGCGCGCCGGCCAGATCGACGCCCTGCACCACCACGTTTCGCAGGTCACCGGCTCGGGCCAGCCGCCCCTCCAGCTCTCCCAGGGATTCGATCTCGACGACGAACGTGTTCACGAGGCCGCGCCTCCGTCGACCTCGAAGGAGACGCTCCGGAGGGCGGTGTCGACGGCGACCAACCTGGCCCGCACCCGGACCCCGGGCTCAGGGCACTCGCCCTCGATTCGCGTTCGCACCGCGGGCTCGACGAGCTGCAGGGTGTCGTGATCGACCACGAGGGCGTCGAACGTCTCCCCCTCCCTGCCGGTGAGGATCATCGCCTCGACCAGGTCGACGACTCCACGCTCGACCGCCGACGCCCGGCGATCCGCCTCCTGCATCAGGTCCGGGAGCGCCGTAAGCCCTGCGCGGACCCATTCCGGAGGTGGTTCGCCGGTGGCGGCGGCGATGCAGCACTCCGACACGTAGCGGTCCTGAAGCCGGCGAAGGGGCGCAGTCGCATGGGCGTAATCGGCGGCGATCGAGAAGTGGAATCGGTCAGCGATCTCGGCCGGTGGATCGCCGTCGAACGCTTCGTAGCGGGCTCCGCGGCCGATGCCCGCGGCCTCCTGCAGCAGGGCCGCGCCGCGCGGATCCGCCGGATCGATCGAGCGGATGAATTCCGGATACGGCGTCTCCTCGGGCCATTCGTGACCGAGCGCCTCGGCCTGCAGCCGGAACCGCGAGAGCGAGCGCTCGTCGGGGGCCTCCTGGGTACGGAGGATCCCGACTCCCGCCTTCAGCATCAGTCCGGCGGCCGCCATGCCCGTGAGCAGCGAAATCTGGGCGTTGTGGTCCTCGCTCGGCAGGGGCGCCCGGTAGCGGGTCGTCCAGGATCCGTCGGCCTCGGCCACGACTTCCTGCTCGGGCAGGCGGAGGCTGACGCCGCCCCGCTCCCGCTCGAGTGCGGCGCGCAGCTCGCCGACCTCGGCGAGCAGGTCGGCAAGCCCGGCCGGAATGTCGGTGTAGGTGTGCTGAGCCACGCTCCTGACCTCGGCGCGGCGAACGTCCACGGCGGTCTGTACGCCGCGCTCGTCCAGGTCGATGGTCCAGAGGACCGCCGGTCGCCATTCATTCGGCAGAAGGCTTCCGGAGCCTTCGGAGAGCGGCAGCGGGTAGAGCGGCGCCTTCGCGTCGGGCGCATAGACCGTCACCCCGCGCGCATGCGCCTCGGCATCCAGGGCCGTACCCGCGTCGACCAGTGAGCCGACGTCGGCGATCGCGTAGGACACCCGGAAGCCACCGGCTTCGCCCTCGAGACGCTCGATGTGCATGGCCTGATCGAGGTCGTGCGACCCGGGCGGATCGATCGTCGCGAAGTCGAGATCGACCCGCTCACGCCCGGAACTCGCCGGCCGCGCCGACTCGGCCTCTCGCTGGACCTCCTCCGGGAACGAGGCGGGGACACCGACCTCGCGCAGGACGGCCTCGACACCCGGCCGCAGCGCGGCGCTGCTCAGATCGAACCGACGTCTCAGCTGTAGAGAGCTTCGATCTCGTCGTCGTACTTCTCGCCGATCGGCTTCCGCTTCAGCTTCATCGTCGGCGTCAGCTCGTCACCACCCGGCATCCACTCCTCCGGGAGCAGCTTGAACTTCTTGATCTGCTCGACCCGCGACATCTTCGCGTTCGCAGCGTCGACGGCGTCGGAGACCGCGGCCAGGACCTTCTCGTTCTCGACGAGCGAGGCCAGATCGGAGTCCTCGATGCCCTGCTGCTTCGCCCACACCGGCGCATATTCGCCGTCGAGGACGATCAGCGCGACGTTGTACGAGCGCGCGTCGCCGATCGCCACCGCCTGTCCGATCAGCGGGCTCGCGGACTTCAGGTGGGCCTCGATCGACGCCGGCGACATGTTCTTGCCCGCGGCGTTGATGATCAGCTCCTTCTTGCGGTCGACGATCTTGAGGTAACCGTCCTCGTCGAGCTCGCCGATGTCGCCGGTCGAGAGCCAACCCTCCGAGTCGATCGTCTCGGCCGTCTTCTCCGGCAGATTCCGGTAGCCCTTCATGATCAGATCGCCCTTGACCTGAACCTCGCCGTCTTCGGCGAGCCTGATCTCCACCCCCGGCAGCGGCGGTCCGACGGTCCCGATCTTGACCCTGTCCGGGGGGTTGACGGTCGCGCCCCCGCACGTCTCCGACATTCCCCACAGCTCGGCGACCGGAATGCCGATCGCATGGAAGAACTCGAGCACCTCGACCGGGGTCGGGGCGGCGCCGACGTTGACGGCGACGATCTCGTCGAGCCCGAGATGGGCGCGGAGCCCGCCGAACATGCTCTCCTCCATCTTGGCCGCGGCGGCGGCGATCTCCTCCGGGACCTCCTCGCCGGCCTGCTCGGCGCGGACCTTCGCGATCGCGGCCTGCATGCCCTTCTGGGCCGGCACCTTCTGCTCGTCGGGAAGGCTGTCGAGCATTGTCTCCAGACCTGCCTTCAGCTTCTCCCAGACCCGCGGCACGGCGAAGAACCAGGTCGGCCGTACGGACGGCAGGAACTCGATGATCTTGCGTGGGTCCGAGCACACCGAGACCTGCACGCCCTTGATCACCGGCAGGTAGTAATGGGCGGCGCGCTCGGCGATGTGAGCCGCAGGCAGCCACGAGATGACCTTCGCTCCCTCCTCGGGAAACTCGATCAGGTGATCGATGCTCGAAACGAGGCTGAGCAGGTTGCGCTGGGTCAGCTCGACGCCCTTCGGGGGCCCCGTCGTGCCGGACGTGTAGATCAGGGTCAGCGTGTCGTCGAGCTGAACCTCGTCAGCCGCGGCGTCGTCGTCGAAATCGGGGTCGGTGGCCAGCAGCTCGTCGTAGGTCATCGTGCCGCCGTCGCCGTCGAGGACGATCACGTGCTCGAGGTCGGGGAGATCCCCCTTGGCCTTCGTGAAGACCTCCAGGAACCCCGTCTCGACGATCGCGACCTTGGTCGCGGCGTCGGAGCAGACGTAGGCGATCTGCTCGGGAGAGGCCGTCTGGTAGATCGAGAACGGAACCGCGCCGAGGGTCGAGATACCAAGGTCGCAGGGGAAGAACTCGAGCCGGTTGGAGAGCATCATCGTCACGGTGTCGCCGCGACTCACACCGAGGGCGGCGAGGCCTCCGGCAACCGCTCGTGCCTGCTCGCGCAACTCGACCCAGGTCAACTCCCGCTCTCCGTCGCGGATCGCGACCGCATCGCCGAGCCGGTCGACCGTCGCGTGGAACGCCTTTGCCAGGCTGGGCGCCACGGGGGCTTCCCCGGGACCGCCGCTCGCATGCCGCTGAGCCGTCGTGACTTCCATCCTCTACGCCCTCCTCCAGGGTTATCCGTTGCGCTCAAACCTACCTTAGAGCGTGCTCCTCAGCGTACGTTGAATCCCTCGCCGGTAAGCCGGCCGATGTCGTTCTCGAGTCCGATCACGAACAGGATCATCACCAGCGCGAAGCCGATCAATCCGGATCGCTCCATGATCTTCAGCGGCACCGGTCGGCCGCGCACCTTCTCGACCAGGGCCCAGAAGATGTGACCGCCGTCGAGCGGCAGGAACGGCAGGAGGTTGATCAGGCCGAGGGACAGGCTGATCACAGCGAGAACGCCGATCGCCTGCCGCGTGTCGAACTGGAAGCTCTGCTGGGTCACCTCGGTGGCCCCGACGACGCCCGAGATCTGATCCCGTTGCTCGGCGTCGAGGATGTTCGCGAACACGTGGGCCGTCTGGGTCGTGACGTACCAGAGCCGGTCGAAGGCGAAGCTGACTCCCTCGCCCGCCGAGACGGTCTCCCGCTGGGCCTCGTAGCCGAAGCCGATCACCATCCGCGGCGCGATCGTCGGCTGGCCGGGCGCCGTCTCGGGGGTGTCGTACTGGGGCTTGACCCGGAACGTCATCGGCTCCCCGTCCCGGATGACCTTGATCACCGCGGCGGTCGTGGCCACGCAGCCGTCGGTCGGCTCACCGGCGCACTTGTGGGTCGCGACCTGTTCGCGGACCGCGTCGGCGAGCTTCAGCGGCGGCAGGCCCTCGACGCGCTCGCCGTCGACCGAGACGAGCTGATCGCCCGGCTCCAGGACCTTGGCGGCCGGCAGGTCGGGGCTGACCGTGCCCACGCGGTTGGTCGGACCCGTGTCGAGGCCGAATCCGACCGCGAGGATGAAGAAGAGGAAAAGGGCGAGGGCGATGTTCACGAACGGACCCGCGGCGATCACGACGATCCGCTTCCAGACCGGCTGGCGGTAGTAGGCGCGCTCGACCACCTCCGGAGGGATGTCCTCCTCGGGGTTCATCCCGGTGATCTTCACGAAGCCCCCGAGGGGAATCGCGCCGATCCCGTACTCGGTCTCGCCACGCGTGACGGAGACGACCTTCGGGGGGAAGAAGAGGAAGAACCGCTCGACCCGCATGCCGACGGCCTTTGCCGCCGTGAAGTGGCCGGCCTCGTGGATGACGACGAGGAACGCGAAGCCGCTGATCGCGAGCACCCAGCTCACAGCGCCACGCCCCCGTTTACCGACCCCGCGACGGCGCCGAGCTCAGCGACCGCCCGCTCGCGCGCCTCGCGATCGCAGTCGAAGAGATCCTCGAAATGAGTCGCCGGCGGCGCCGGGACGACCTCGAGCACCCGCTCGACCAGTGCCGGGATCCCGGTGAACGGCAGGGTGCCGTCGAGGAAGGCGGCCACGGCGACCTCGTTGGCGGCGTTGAGCACGCAGGGCGCCATCCCGCCGGCCGCGCCCGCTTCACGCGCCAGGCGCAGGCAGGGGAAGGAGTCGATGTCCGGCTCCTCGAACGTCAGCGAGCCGAGCGCCGCGAGATCCAGGTGCTCGACCGGGAGATCGATCCGGTCGGGGCCGTGCAGGGCGTAGGAGATCGGCACCCGCATATCGGGGTGGCCGAGATGGGCGAGGGTTGAGCCGTCGACCAGGTTGATCAGCGAGTGGATCAGCGATTGCGGGTGGACGACGACGTCGATCCGCTCGTAGGGGACGCCGAACAGGTGATGGGCCTCGATCAACTCGAGGCCCTTGTTCATCAGCGTCGCCGAGTCGATCGTGATCTTGCCGCCCATCTCCCAGGTCGGATGGGCGAGGGCCTCCTCGCGAGTCACGCCGGCGAGGTCCGTGCGACCCCGGAACGGGCCGCCCGAGGCCGTCAGGACGAGCCGATCGACCACGCCCGGCGGCTCTGAGGAGATCAGCTGGTGAAGGGCCGAATGCTCCGAGTCGACCGGGGCTATGCGGGCGCCGCTCGCCTCCGAGAGCGCCATCACGAGCTCACCGCCGACGACGAGACTCTCCTTGTTGGCGAGGGCCAGCCCGATGCCCTCCGTGAGGGCGACGATCGTCGGGCCCAGGCCGGCCGAGCCGACGATCGCGTTGAGCACGACATCGGGTTCGGTGCGCAGGACGAGCTCGCGAATCCCCTCCTCGCCGGAGAGGACCCGTCCGTCCCAGCCCGAGTTGCGGGCGGAATCCGCGGCCGTCTCGTCGGCCAGCGCGACGGTACCGACGCCGGCCGCCTGCGCCTGCGCGAGCAACCGCTCCCAGCTGCTGTCGGCACTGAGTGCGCCGATCCCCAGATCGGGGGAGCGATCGATCACGTCGATCGCCTGCTCGCCGATCGAGCCGGTCGACCCGAGGATCAGTACTTCCTTCACCTCAGGAAGTGTAGGAACGCGGGGAACCGGGTTTGAGCGGCAGGGCATCGAGGATCGAGGCGGCCACCTCGTGCTTTGCTCCGCGGCCGATCGGAATCTCGCCTCCGGCTGTCACGACGGTGACCTCGTTGTCGGTCCCCTCGAAGCCGATCGTCACGTCCGAAACGTCGTTGACGACGATCGCGTCGATGCCCTTTCGCTCGAGCTTGCCGCGGGCCCGCTCGACGAAGTCCCCGCCGTGTTCGGCGGCGAAGCCGACGAGGAACTGGTCCTCGCGCCGACCCTCGGCGAGGCCCGCCAGTACGTCCTCGGTGGCTTCGAGATCCAGTTGCAGCCCGCTCGAGCCGTCGCGGACGATCTTGCCCTCGTGGGGCGAGACCGGGCGGAAGTCGGCCACCGCCGCGGCCATGATCAGGACGTCGGCGGCTTCGAATGCCACGTGAGCCGCGGCGGCGAGCTCAGCGGCGCTGACGACGTCGATGCGCTCGATCCCCTCACCGGTCGGGCAGCGCGACGTTGGCGGCGATCAGGGTGACGTCGGCGCCCCGGGCGGCGGCTGCCTCGGCCAGGGCGACGCCCATGCGACCGCTCGACCGGTTGCCGATGAAGCGCACGGGGTCGATCGCCTCACGCGTCCCACCGGCCGTGACGAGCACGCGAACGCCCTCCAGGTCGCCTCCGAACGAACCGGGATCGCCGCCCAGCGCGGCCTCGAGGGCGCTCATGATCTCGGCGGGCTCCGGCATCCGGCCGCGTCCGTGTTCGCCGCGTGACGCGAGCGCGCCCTCGCCGGGCTCGAGCACCCGGACGCCGCGCTCGCGGAGCACCGCCACGTTCGCCTGGGTGGCGGCATCGGCCCACATCCGGTCGTTCATTGCCGGGGCGACGATCCGCGGCGCCGTGCAGGCCAGGAAAGAAGTCGTCAGCAGCGAGTCGCAGATCCCGGCGGCGAGCTTCGCGATCGTGTTCGCCGATGCGGGGGCGACGACGAAAGCGTCCGCTCCGTCGACGACCGCGAGATGGGAGATCGGGTCGTGCTCGGGCGCCCCGACGTCCGTCTGGCCCGGATAGGCGCCTCGCATCGGATCGCGGTCGAACTCGTCCGTCAGGACGGGGGATCCCACGATTCCCTCGAACGTCGGAGCACCGACGAACCGCTGAGCGGTCGCCGTCATGGCGACGCGGACACCGTGACCGGCCAGCGTCGCCAGACGTGCGAATTCGACCGCCTTGTAGGCGGCGATTCCACCGCTCACGCCGATCAGGATTCGTGCCACCTTGCCTCCGTCCGGAACGGGGCCGCGAAGCCGGGCCGGCTACGCGAGCAAGCGCCGGGCCGAGGCGCTAGTGCCGGTACTCGTAGTTGATCTTGCCCGCGGCCAGTTCCTCGAGCGCGATCGTCAGGTAGTTGTCGCTCTCGGACTCGACCATCGGAGGCGTGTGCTCCTCGTACGTGCCCTCGCCGAGCGCGCGGTAGTAGCTGTTCAGCTGCCGTGCCCGCTTCGCCGCGACGACGACCGCCGTGTAATGGGAGTCGGTGCGATCCATCAGTTTGTCTACTCGAGGCTTGACCATGGCGGGCAGTGTAGGGCAAGCCCCGAAACGTCTCGCCCATTGCGTGCTCAGGCGCCGCTTTCGCACTATTTCGGCCAGTTCGGCGGCGGCGCGATTCACGTCGTCGTTGACGATCGAGTGGGCGAACTCGCCCTGCGCGGCGAGCTCCTCCTCGGCCACCTTCAGCCTCGCCTCGATCGTCTCGGCGTCGTCGGTCCCACGGCCCTCCAGGCGCCGCCTGAGGTCGGCGGGGTCGGGCGGAGCGATGAATATCTGGACCGCCTCCGGCATGCTCGCGCGGACCTGACGGGCGCCCTGGAGTTCGATCTCGAGGACCACGGGAGCGCCCCGTCGGTTCCGCTCCTCGACCTCCGAGCGCAGGGTCCCGTACCGGTTGCCGCTGTAGGTGGCGTGCTCGATGAACTCCCCCGCCTCGACCCGCTCGGCGAACTCCTCGGGTGCGAGGAAGTGGTAGTCGACGCCGTTCTCCTCGCCGTCGCGCGGGCGCCTCGTCGTCGCCGACGTCGAGAGCTCGAGCTCCGGAACGAGACCGCGGAGCGCGCGGATGACGGTTCCCTTACCGACGCCGGAGGGACCGGTGATGACGAATACGGCCGACACGACGGCCGATTCTTACTGCTCGTGCGGCGTCGGGGCGGCCGCTCAGCGGCGACGCAGCAGGGCGACGAGTTCGGAGCGCTGCCGCACCGAGAGGCCGCCGATGGTCTTCGACGGCGAGACCCTGCACTGGTTGAGAATCCGATTGACCTTGACGCGGCCGTACTTGGGCACGGCGAGCATCATGTCGAAGACCTTGGCCGTCTCCAGGAACTCGGGCGGATCGAGCAGCAGGCCCTCGATCTGAATCTTGCCGGCCTTCAGATCCCGCTTCAGCTGAGCCCGCCGCGTGCGGATCTCGTTGGCGGCCTCCAGGGCCCTCATGCGCTGGTCGTGGCTTCGGGCCGGAACGGGTGTGGAGGTCGAGGTGGCGGGGCTCATCGGGGCGCGGCGATCATATACACGGCTCGGCCACGCGCAACCGCTTTGGACGGGTTTTTCACCCAATTCAGCTAGACCTCAGGTCGAGGTCGAGGCTCGGCCAAGGCCCCCGGACGGATCCGTCCAGGCCCCGGGCGGGCTCTTTCTCCGTTCTTTGCGGAACTTTCGGGCGCTCAGACGGAGGCGGCCGTCGTCGGATCGCGAGGGCCTCGAACTCGAGACGGATCCGTTCCGCCGCCAGCGGGTCCCGGAAGCTCGCCGTACCCACCGCGACCGCCGCGGCTCCCGCTCCGAGCAGGGCCGAGACGTGAGCGCCGTGCTCGACGCCGCCCATTCCGATCACCGGGATCTCGACCGCGGCGGCGACGTCGCCGACCTGCTTGAGCGCGATCGTCCGCACCGCCGGGCCGGAGAGCCCGCCGCTGCCGGCGCCGAGCCAGGGCGAGCCGTCGTCGAGCAGCGGGGCGGCCTTCAGGGTGTTGATCAGGGAGACCGCATCCGCACCGCCCTGCTCGGCGGCGATGGCGATCGCTGCCGGCTCGGCGACGTTCGGCGTCAGCTTCACGATCAGCGGCTTCGCCGTCAGCGGCCTGAGCGCCTCCAGCAGCGACTCGGTCTCCGTCGGCTGCTCGCCGACGATCAATCCGGAATGGACGTTCGGGCAGGAGACGTTGAGCTCGAGCCCGGCCACCTCGTCGCGCTCGCCGACGGCCGCGACGAGCGGCCCGAACTCCTCGACGCTCGTCGCCATCACCGAGACGATCAACGGAACCGGGAGCTCGGCCAGCTGCGGCAGGTCGGCCGCGAGGAAACCCTCCAGGCCCTTGTTGGGCAGGCCGATCGAGTTGACCATCGCCGCCGGCTCCTCCCAGAGCCGCGGCGGCGGGTTGCCGACGCGCGGGCGCCGGGGTGATCGTCTTCGAGACGTACGCGCTGAACGGGAAGCGCTCGAGCACGGCGTCCCCGAACGCTCGCCTGGCGGCGATCGCGTCGAAGGTCCCCGATGCGTTGACGATCGGGTGTGCGAGCGGGATGCCGCAGAGATCGACGTTGGTGGCGGCAGCACGATTCATCTATGCCCGGCTCCCTCGACCACCGCGGTCTCGACGTCGGCGGCCCGGACGACCGGCCCGTCGACGCAGAGCCTCATGTAGCCGCCGGCGCGCAGCGGCATGGCGCAGCCGAAGCAGGCGCCGTAACCGCAGGCCATCGGCGATTCCATCGCCAGCTCCGCCTCGACCCCACGCTCCTCGCACATCGCGCGAACTGCCTCGAGCATCGCCGGGGGGCCGCACGAGTAGACGACCGCGGTGCGGGCCGAATCTCCCTCGAGCATCGTCGCGAGCAGATCGGTCACGTAACCGCGATGCCCCGCATGGCCGTCCTCGCTGGCAAGCCGCACCTCCGAGCAGCGGAAGAGCTCCATCCCTCCCGAGTGGTCGCGATCGCGGAACCCGAGCAAAGATCTCTCCGGAACGCCCCGGGCGGCCAGGGTGCGGCGCCAGATCGCCAGCGGCGCCAGGCCGATCCCGCCGCCGACCAGGATCGCCCCGGCGGCATCCGGATTCAGCTCGGTCGGCATCGAGAAAGGCCGTCCGAGCGGTCCGGTGAGCAGGAGCCCGTCGCCGGCCTCCAACTCGGCCAGCGCGTGGGTCCCCGGCCCGACGTCCTCGAGCAGGAAGGAGAGCCTGACCCCATCCGGCCCCTCGGTCGCCTCGGCGACCGAAAAGGCGCGGGGAAGAAAGGGCCGCTCGCCGCCTCCGCCCCACCCCGATTCGCCCGTGAGCATGTAGAACTGCCCGGCCTCCGGCATCGGCCCGGATGGGTCGCGGACCGTGACGATCCGATACCCGCCCGTGACCTCGGTCGCGACGACGTCGCTGCGACGGCGTCCGAACGGCGCCAGGGTCCTGGAGCCATCGGGCTCGCTTGCCGCGCCCGGGCTCATCCGGCCCTCAGGAGCTCTCCGCGAGCGGCTGAGGGGCCTCGTTGCAGGTCCTGCAGGGCATGAACCTCGGCCACCCCCTCGCTCTGCTCCGCGCCGATCGCGCGAGCGGCCGCGGAGGCGCCCGTCATCGTCGTCACGCAGGGGATCCCGCGGCGGGTCGCCGCCGCCCGGATCTCGTAGCCGTCGGCGCGAGCGCCGGAGCCGGTCGGCGTGTTGATGACGAGGTCGACCTCGCCCCGCTCGATGTAGTCGACGACGTTCGGCGAGCCCTCGTGGATCTTGTTGATCGCCTCGACGGGCACTCCCATCCGCGAGATCGCCTGGGCCGTGCCGCCGGTGGCGACGATGTTGAAGCCGAGGTCGCAGAACCGGGTCGCGAGCTGCGTCGCAGCCGCCTTGTCGTTGTCGGTGACCGTGATGAAGACCGTCCCGGAGCTCGGGAGGTTCACCCCGGCCGCGGCCTGGGCCTTGCCGAACGCAGTCGGGAAGTCGCCGGCCACTCCCATCACCTCGCCGGTGCTCTTCATCTCCGGGCCGAGAACGGTGTCCGCGCCGGTGAAGCGCGAGAAGGGAAGTACGGCCTCCTTGACGGAGACGTGACTCCGCGGCATCGCCGGTACGTCCTGGTCGGCGAGCGGCTCGCCGAGCATGAGGCGACACGCGATCTTCGCGATCGGAGCGCACCGATCGCCTTGCTCACGAAGGGGACGGTCCGCGACGCCCGCGGGTTCGCCTCGATCACGTAGAGCTCGCCGGCTGCGACGGCGTACTGGATGTTGATCAGGCCGATCACCCCGAGTTCGAGGGCGAGCGCACGGGTGGTGTCCGCGATCCGGCCGAGCATCTCGTCGCCGAGGCTCATCGGAGGCAGGACGCAGGCGGAGTCGCCGGAGTGGACGCCGGCCTCCTCGACGTGCTGCATCACTCCTGCGAGTACGCAGTCGACACCGTCGGACAGCGCGTCGACGTCGACCTCGATCGCATCCTCGAGGAAGCGGTCGAGCAGCAACGGGTGCTCGGGGCTCGCCTTGACGTGTTTGTCGAGGTAGGTCCGCAGATCCTCGGTCGAGTAACAGATCTCCATCGCCCGGCCGCCGAGGACGTAGGACGGCCTGACGAGCAGCGGGAATCCGACCTGCCCGGCGATCGATTCCGCCTCCTCGGCGCTGAGCGCCGTCCCGTACGGCGGATGAGCGATCCCGAGCCGCTCCAGCATGGCCCCGAATCGTCCTCGGTCCTCGGCGAGATCGATCGCGTCGACGGGCGTTCCGAGCAGCTTCACACCGGCGTCCTCGAGCGTCTTTGCGAGCCGCAGCGGCGTCTGCCCGCCGAACTGGACGATCACGCCCTCGGGCTGCTCCCGCTCGATCACCGCCAGTACGTCGTCCGCCGTCAGGGGCTCGAAGTAGAGGCGATCGGAGGTGTCGTAGTCGGTCGAGACGGTCTCCGGATTGCAGTTGACCATCACGGCGTCGCGACCGGACTCGCGAACCGTCATCGCGGCGTGGACGCAGCAGTAGTCGAACTCGATGCCCTGGCCGATCCGGTTCGGTCCGGAGCCGAGGATGACGACGCTCGGCCGATCGCCCGCGGCGCACCTCGCCCATGGCACCCGAGTCGGAGATCGGCCCGGCGTCGGGGCCGGCCCCGCGCTCGTGGGACGAGTAGTAATACGGCGTCCTCGCCTCGAACTCCGCGGCGCACGTGTCGACCGACTTGTAGGTGCGTGCCAGGCCCGGCGCATCGGTTCCGTCACCCTCGGTCGCGAGCTTCTCGAGCTCCCGCAGATACCAGAGGTCGATCGACGTCCGGGCGTGGATCGCATCGACCCCGATCCCGCGCCGGAAGCCCTCGAGAACGAGGTCGAAGCGGTCCGAGGAGGGAACCTCGAGACGGTCGAGCAGAGCCCCGTCGTCAGCCGGCATGTCGACCGGCGCGTCGAGCTCGCGGGAGCGCATCGCCTTCGCGAAGGACTCGCGGAACGTCCTGCCGATCGCCATCGCCTCGCCGACGGACTTCATGTGGGTCGTCAGCCGGCCCTCGCTACCGGGAAACTTCTCGAACGCGAACCGCGGGATCTTCGTGACGACGTAGTCGATCGTCGGCTCGAAGGCCGCGGGCGTGGCGCGGGTGATGTCGTTGGGGATCTCGTCGAGCGTGTAGCCGACCGCCAGACGTGCGGCGATCTTCGCGATCGGGAACCCGGTCGCCTTCGAGGCGAGCGCCGAAGAGCGTGAGACGCGCGGGTTCATCTCGATCACGACGATCTCGCCCGACTCGGGATCGACGCCGAACTGGACGTTCGAGCCGCCCGTCTCCACGCCCACGGCGCGGATCACGGCGATCGCCTGGTCGCGCAGCTCCTGGTAGAGCGCGTCGCTGAGGCTCTGGGCCGGCGCGACCGTGACGGAGTCGCCGGTGTGGACCCCCATCGGGTCGATGTTCTCGATCGAGCAGACGACGATCACGTTGTCGTTGCGATCCCGCATCAGCTCGAGCTCGAACTCACCCCAGCCGAGGACCGACTCCTCGACGAGCACCTGGTTGATGGGGCTCGCCGCGAGGCCCTCGGAGACGATCTGGCGGAGCTCGGTCTCCGTTCGGGCGGCGCCGCCGCCCTGGCCGCCCATCGTGAATGCCGGGCGGATGATCGCCGGCAGCTCCAGCGATCCGTCCGCGAGCGCCGCCTCGGCGTCGCCGACCGACTCGGCGATCAGCGACCACGGCACCCGGAGCCCGGCGGCCTCCATCGTCTTGCGGAACTCGTCGCGATCCTCGGCCCGGTGGATGGCGTCGTAGTCGGCGCCGATCAACTCGACGTCGAAGCGCTCGAGCGTGCCGTCGTCGTGGAGGCTCTTGGCCAGGTTGAGCGCCGTCTGGCCGCCGAGCGTAGGCAGCAGCGCATCGGGTCGCTCCCGTTCGATGATCCGGGCCACGACGCTCGGGATGAGCGGCTCGATGTAGGTGCGGTCGGCGAACTCCGGGTCGGTCATGATCGTCGCCGGGTTCGAGTTGACGAGCACGATCTCGTACCCCTCCTCGCGCAGCACCTTGCAGGCCTGCGTCCCGGAGTAGTCGAACTCGGCGGCCTGGCCGATCACGATCGGCCCGGAGCCGATCAGCATGATCTTCTCGATGTCGTCGCGCCGCGGCATCAGTTCCTCGCCAGCTCGAGGAAGCGATCGAACAGGTGGCGGGCGTCGTGGGGGCCCGGCCCGGCCTCGGGGTGGTACTGGACGGTCCCGCCGGGGACGTCGAGCAGGCGCAGTCCCTCGACGGTGCGGTCGTAGAGGTTCAGATGGGAGAGCTCGGCGGCGCCGAAGTCGGTCTCCCACCGGATCGGCTCGTCGGTCTCCATGCGGGTCTCTCCGTTCGGGCCGGCGACGGCGAATCCGTGATTCTGGGAGGTGATCTCGATCCTGCCCGTCTCCAGGTCCTTGACCGGATGGTTCGCGCCGCGATGGCCGAACGGCAGCTTGAACGTCTCGAGGCCGACCGCGCGGCAGAGGAGCTGGTGGCCGAGACAGATGCCGAAGACGGGCCGTTGGCCGATCAGCTCCCGCACCGTGCCGACGACGTAGTCGAGCGCGCCCGGGTCGCCGGGACCGTTCGCCAGGAAGATCAGGTCCGGGTCATGGGCGAGGACCTCCTCGGGCGTCGAGCCGCACGGCAGCAGCGTCACCCGGCAGCCGCGCTCGCGGAGCTGTCGGACGATCGAGAGCTTGATCCCCGTGTCGATGCCGACGATGTGGGGGCCGTCGCCGTCGAGGAGGACGGGCTCGGCGGGCGTGACCGTCCGGGCGAAGTCGGCGCCCTGCATCGAGGGCTCGGCCTCGAACGACGCTCATCGCCTCGTCGACCGGGGTCCCCGCGTCGAAGATGCCGCCTCGCATGGCCCCGCGGTCGCGGATGTGGCGAACGAGGGCCCGCGTGTCGACGCCGCTGATCGCCGGAATGCCGCAATCGGCGAGCCAGTCGAGCCATCCACGCTCGGCCGTCGCAGCGTCCTCGCCGTTCTTGGCCTCGCGCATGATCACGCCGCGGGCGTGGACGGCGTCGGACTCCATGGCGGCGGCGCTGACCCCGTAGTTGCCGATCAGCGGGTAGGTGAAGGTGATGATCTGGCCGGCGTAGCTCGGATCGGTCACGGACTCCTGGTAGCCGGTCATGCCGGTGTTGAACACGACCTCGCCGAGAGCCCGTCCCGAATCAGCAGCACGGGCGCCGGGACCGGCCGCGCCGCAGAGCTCGCCTTCGAGCCTCGAGCCGTCCTCGAGGAGCACGTAACCCTCCGCCGCGCTCAACCGGCGACCTTCATCGTGAATTCGCGGCGCCGGAAGGCGACCGAGCCGGCGACGATCGTGACCACCGGTCGCGATCGCAGGCGACGGCCGGCGAAGCAGGAGTTGTCGGAGCGGCTCTCCCAGCCGTCGGCGCCGGCGTCCCACTCGGCGTCGAGGTCGACGAGGACGATGTTCGCCTCGGCGCCGGTCTCGATCCTGGAGGGCTCGAGGTCGAAGAGCTCGGCACCGGAACCCATCTTCTCGACGAGGAGACCGAGGTCGATGACGCCCGGCTCGACCAGCTCCGTGTAGAGGACCGCGAAGGCCGTCTCGAGGCCGGTCACCCCCATGTTGGCGACCTCGAAGGGGACCTCCTTCTCGTTCGACGCGTGGGGCGCATGATCGGTGCCGATGCAGTCGACGACGCCGCTCCGCAGCGCCTCGATCAGCGCCTGGCGATCGTCCTCGGTCCGCAGCGGCGGATTCATCTTGAAGCGGGCGTCGAGGCTGCGCACCTCCTCGTCGGTGAGCACGAGGTGATGGGGGGTCAGCTCGGCCGTGAGCCGCGCTCCCGCCTCCTTCGCGACGGCGACGGCCTCGACCGAGGTGCGAGCGGAGAGGTGCTGGACGTGGGCGCGAGCGCCCTCGTAGAGGCAGAGGGCGCCGTCGCGGGCGATCATCGTCGACTCCGAGACGTCGGGCACACCGGCCAGGCCGAGGGCGGCGGAGACCGCGCCCTCCCCCATGACGCCGTTGCCCGTCAGCGCCGGATCCTCCTCGTGGAGCAGGATGTTGCCGCCGACGAGGTGCTGGTACTGCAGGGCCCGGCGCATCACGCCCGCGTCGGCGATCGGCAGCCCGTCGTCGGTGAAGGCGACTGCGCCCGCCTCTCGCAGGGCGGCCATCTCGGTCAGGTCCTCACCCTGCATGCCGCGCGTGACGGTGGCGGTGAAGCCGGTCGGGATCGAGGCCTCGGTGGCGGCTCGCTCCCGCAGGGCCGAGACGATCGCGGGATCGTCGACGACCGGATCGGTGTTGGCCATGGCGACGATGCCGCAGTAGCCCCCGGCCGCGGCGGAGCGGGTTCCGGTCTCGATGTCCTCCCGGTACTCCTGGCCGGGAGTGCGCAGGTGGACGTGCGGATCGAAGAAGGCCGGGAAGGCGTGCAGACCGGCGGCGTCGATCTCCTCCGCACCGTCGGGCGCCGAGGCCTCTCCGGATTCGGCCACCTCCGCGATTGCACCATCCCTGACGACCAGGTCGTGCGGCCTCGTCGAGACCGGATCGCGGGTCGAGGACGTGGGCGCCGCGGATCACCAGATCGCCGCCGGCTCCCGGTCCGCGCCAGTCCAGGCCGCCGATCGTCGCCGGTCCGCTCATTCCGCTCGTTCCGCTCATGCGGGTTCCCCGATCGGCGACGGCTCGGGGGACTCGGAGTGGTCGGCGCCGATCCGGCTGACCGGCCGCGGTCGCTCGCTGCCGGCGAGGATCTCGTAGAGGATCGCCATGCGGACCAGCAGTCCGCTGGCGACCTGGGCGGTGATCAGGGACGCGGGGCCGTCGATCACCTCGGGTGAGAGCTCGACCCCGCGGTTGACCGGGCCTGGATGCATGACCAGCTGCCTGGCCCCGAGGCGGCGCGCGTTGACCTGGTAGTGGATCGCGTACTCGCGCAGCGAGGGGATGAAGCTCTCGCTCATCCGCTCGTTCTGCATCCGTAGGGCGTAGACGACGTCGGCCTCGCCGAGATCGTCGAGCGTGTAGGAGACCTCGCACCCGAGCGTCTCGATGCCGCGGGGGATCAAGGTCGGCGGGCCGGCGACGGTCACCTTCGCGCCCATCTCGATGAACGCCCTGATGCAGGAGCGGGCGACGCGGCTGTGGGCGACGTCGCCGACGATCCAGATGCGCTTGCCGTCGAGTGGGCCGACCCGCTCGATCAGCGTGTAGACGTCGAGCAGCGCCTGGCTCGGGTGCTCGTGCTTGCCGTCGCCCGCGTTGACGACGGCCGCATCGGTCCAGCCGGCCACCAGGGCGGCGGCGCCCGCCTCCGGCGAGCGGATGACGATCGCCTCGGGCTCGTAGGCCGAAAGGGTCGCAATCGTGTCGCGCAGCGACTCGCCCTTGTCGACGGAGGAGCCGACCGACTTCACCGAGACGACATCGGCAGACAGTCGTTTGGCGGCGAGCTCGAAGGACGAGCTCGTTCTCGTGCTCGACTCGTAGAACAGGCTGACGATGGTCCGGCCGCTGCAGGGTCGGAACCTTCTTGATGTCACGACGCCCGACCTCGGCGAAGCTTCGGGCGCGGTCGCAGATCCGCTCGATGTCGGCGCGATCGAGGTCCTCGATCGAGAGCAGATGCCTCATTGGGTTGCCTCCCCGTTCGGATTTCCGGCCCCGGCAAGGGCCGGCTCGCCGATCGTCACCTCGTCGACGTCGTCGACCTCCTCGAGGCGGACGTAGACCCGCTCGTCGCGCGCCGTCGGCAGGTTCTTGCCCGTGTAGTCGGGGCGGATCGGAAGCTCGCGGTGCCCGCGGTCGGCGAGGACGGCGAGCTGGACCCGCTGCGGCCGGCCGTAGTCGAACAGGGCGTCGATCGCGGCGCGGACGGTTCGCCCCGTGAAGAGGACGTCGTCGACGAGCACGATCGTGCGGCCCTCGAGATCGAAGTCGAGGTGAGATGCGTGGACGATCGGCGCGCCGGCGGGCTCGCGACCCGGGAGATCGTCGCGGTAGAAGGAGATGTCGATGTCGCCGAGCGGAATGTCGGCGTCGGAGATCTCGGCGAGCTGCTCGTGCAGTCGGCGGGCGAGGATCGCACCGCGCGTGTGGATGCCGACGACGGCGATCGCGGAATCGGGATCATCCTCGACGCCGCCGCCCCTGGCCTCGGCTCCGGCGTTCTTCTCGATGATCTCGTGCGCTATGCGCACCAGCGTCCGGCGTAGATCGTCCTCGTCGAGGACGACTCTCTCGCTCATGGGCGCCCCTTCCTGGCCTCTCTGGACCGGGTTAAAGGAAACGACGTGAGGAACTTATCAGGGTGGTCCGGCGGTTTCGGGCTTTCAGGCCGCCGCGGGGCGTTTCTGATCGGTTCGTTTCACCTTGTATGCGACATCTTCCGCGGTGCAGGTCGTGTACTTCTTGTCGTTCCTGCGGAAGACGATCTCGAGATCGATCTTGCCCTTGAACTTCTTCGAGGTCTTGCGATCGCCCTTGATGTCGTACTTGTAGCGCCCGCTGTAGGTGCCGTCGGTGTCGAGCCGGTTGCCGCGGTCCCGGAACCCGCGTCCGTTCGAGCGCTTCATCGGGCGATCGAACGAAATCTCGGCCGAGAACGGCTTGAAATGGCCGGTGCACTGGGTGAGAGACCGAGAAGGCGCCGCGCTTGACGAGCCCCTTCGTGTCGGTGACGAGCTTGATCTCGCGACCCTGCTCGGTCTCGCCGGCGTACTTGACGCCGTTCGGGCCGACGGCCTCGGCCGTCGCGGCCGTCAAGACCAACGCCGCAAACCGCCGCGGCGAGCGCGATCCCCCGGATTCCACTCCCTCTCATCAGGGTTATTTCTACCGGTCCGGGGGGTCGTCCGCGCCGGTTGGGGCCTCGCGGGGCTCCCGTGGCTCACGCGCACCGTTCGGGATCAACTCGGGACCGCCGCGCTCCGGGAGCGGGATCTCGACCAGGTCGAAATCCCGTGGGGCGATCGTGTCCGGAAACGCCTCCTGCGCCTCGGCCACGATGTCGGGAATGAAGTGGCGGGAGGAGATGTGGACGAGTGCCAGCATGCCGACGCCGGCGTCGGCAGCCAACTCGGCGGCGCCGAGCGCGGTGGAATGGCCCGTCTCCGCAGCCCGCTCGGCCTCGGCGGCGGAGAAGCTCGCGTCATGGACGAGCAGGTCGGCACCGTCCGCGGCCTCGGTCGTGCTCTCGCAGGGCTGGGTGTCTCCGGTGATCACGATGCTCCGTCCGGGCCGGTCGGGGCCCATGACCTGATCGGGACCGACCGGCCCGTCTGCGCCGTCGACCTCCTCCCCCCTCTGCAGGGCGCCGAAGTCGGGGCCGGGGCTGACGCCCAGCGCCTTCGCCGCCTCGGGATCGAAGCGACCCGGCCGCGGGTCCTCGTGGAGCGCGTAGCCGTTGGCGACGATCCTGTGGTCGACGTCGAACGGCTCGATCACGTAGTCGTCGAAGGCGACCTCCTCGCTGCGATTGAGCTCGACCAGGTCGAGCTCGTAGCTGGGGCGGCCGATGATTCGCGACATCGAACCGAACAGCGAGACCAGCCCAGGGGGGCCGTAGATCGTCAGCGGCTCGTCCCGGTCCTGCATCTCGTAGCTCTTGATCAGGCCGGGGAGGCCCAGGTAGTGATCGGCGTGCAGATGGGTGACGAAGATCGCGTCGACGGGGATCAGTCCCGTGGACCGCTGCATCTGCCGCTGGGTCCCCTCTCCGCAGTCGAAGAGCAGCCGGTCGCCGCCGCGGCGCACGAGCACGCTCGCCGTGTTGCGCCGGGCCGAGGGAACGGATCCCCCCGTGCCCAGGAAGATGACGTCGAGATCCATGCCGGGGAGCGTATGGGCAACGGGAATGCGCGGCTCACTGCGCCGACCGACTCGGGCATCGGCGCGCCCGCCGGATGCCCTCGTTACCGTTTCGGGGGTGAATCGGGGTCTCCGCCACTTCTCAGCGGCACTCGTCGGCCTGCTCCTGCTCCCCGCGAGCGGTCTCGCCGCGCTGCCGAAACCACGCGATCCGCTAGTCGTCGTCCCCGCCTCGATCGGCGGCGTCGAGTTGGGACAACGCCTCAAGGACGCCGACAAGGTCTGGGGCCGGAATGGCGACTGCGACCTCTCCCCCGGTCTCAAGTCCTGCGCCTACGAGAGCAAGGACCCCCGCAAGGGCAGAGCCTGGATCGACGCCGCCGTCCACAAGCGGGTCAGCTCCTTTTCGATCGTGGCCGGCCGCGACGACGAGGGCAACTACGTCTTCGAGGGGAAGCTGAGGAAGTTCGAGACGCCGGAGGGCATCGGCCTCGGCGACATGGGCCGCAAGATCCCGAAGGCCTACCCCGACGCGATCAAGACCGCCGGCAAGACCGGCTACCTGATCGAGGGCCGGGGCAAGTCCTACATGACCGTCCAGACCCTCGGCGGCAAGCGCATCACGGCGATCACCGTCGTCGACGGCGTGCATCAAGGCTGAGGCCTAGACTCCCCGCTCCAAGCGCCCGTAGCTCAGCTGGATAGAGCGCCGCCCTCCGGAGGCGGAGGTCGCAGGTTCGAATCCTGCCGGGCGCGTCCCTGAATGACTCCGAGCAGATGCTCCGCTTCGCCGTCCGCTCTGCTCGGCCTGCGCGGTGTTACCGCTCGGCAGGGGCGTCAGGCGGCTGGTGGGGCGGGCGGTGCGTTGCCGAAACCTCTATTTCGGCGGATATACCGCCCTTAAAGCAGTTTCGTCTGCGGTGGCGCGGATTTCCCCAGTCCATGGCAGGGAAATCAGCGCCACCGGACCTTGAAGCTCCCTCGGTAGGCGGGTGAACGGTGGGCGAGCGCCCCGAGTCTTCCCCTCACAGCCCAAACCAACTTTCGCCAGCCGGCGAGTCCCTCGGCAGGCCACGCCCACCGAAAGCCGGCTTCCGCCATCAACCGCTCAGGGCTTGACCTTCGAGCAGGCCTTGCCGGCGCAGACGGCGAGCTTGTTCATCTTCTTGTGGAGCTCGTCCTCGATGTCCGAATAGGCCGGGTCTCCGTGCAGGTTGTGCAGCTCGTGCGGGTCGTTCTTGCGATCGAAGAGCTGCGTGTCGCCGGTCTCCTCGTAGACGACGTAGGTGTAGCGGTCGGTGCGCACGCCCGTGTAGGGGCGGTCCCAGCCGTTGACCGGGATCGCGGCCGAGGAACAGCGGTGAGAGCGCCTCGATACCGAGCGCCCGGTTCGGCCGCTTGCTCGGATCCTTGATCGTCGGCACGAGCGATACGCCGTCCATCGTGCGGCCGGCCGGTGCGTTGGCGAAGTCGAGCAGCGTCGGGGCGAAGTCGATGTTGGAGACCTGCCCGTGCACCGTCGCCCCCTTCGGAACGCCCGGCCCGCGGATGATCAGCGGCACCCGCAGCGACTCCTCGAAGGGCAGGTACTTGTCCCCGGGAATCCGATGCTGACCCTGGAGCCAGCCGTTGTCGGAGACGAAGACGATCACCGTGTTCTTGAGCTGGTTCGTCTCTCGCAATCGTCTTGACGAGCTCCCCGACGTGGTCGTCGACGGCCATGACCGCACCGGCACGGCCCTGGTAGTCGAGGTTGAGCTGATCGATGTCCTCCTGGTCGAGCGGACCGGCGGCGTTCATGTTCGCGGGGATCTCGCCGGTGCCCTGGTTGTTGAAGCTCGGCGGCTGCGGCAGGTTCAGGTTCGCGACGTCGTCCGTATAGCGCGGCGCCGGGCGCGGATCCGCACCCGGGCGGCCCATCAGCGTGGTCGAGACGTCCTCGCGATGAGGAGCGGCCGGCGACCACCAGATGAAGAACGGCTTCTTCGAGTGGCGCTCGCCGCGAACGAGCCGTTGCGTGACCTGGCCGGTCACGTCGGGCGAGTAGTCCTTCGTCTTCTCCGCTCCCCAGTAGTCGTACGGCGCCGGCCCGAACAGCTCGGTCAGCTTGGCGAAGATCGATCGCCAGCGTAGTCGGGCTCATCGTCGACCTCGATCTTCGCGAACTTGACGAGGTTGTGCGCGAACTCCTTGTCGCCCCACGCCTTGAGCTTGCCGTCCCGGTTCATCACGTAGTTGAAGTAGTCGTAGGCGGAGACGTCGAGCAGGCCGCGCCAGGTGTCGAAGCCCTTCGGGACCTCGCCGTGGGCGTCGAGGGCTCCGTAGCCGTTCAGCCACTTGCCGATCGCGGCCGTGTCGTAGCCGGCGTCGTCGAGCCAGACGGGAAGCGTGTTGCCGCGGTGCTTCATCCCGTACCAGCCGAACGGGGCGAAGTTGCCCTCGACGCCGTGGTTGTGTGCGTACTGCCCGGTGATGAAGGTCGCGCGGGCCGGACAGCAGAGCGGGAACGAGTCGACCGCATCGGCGAAGGTCGTGCCCTTGTCGCCGAGCAGGCGCTGGGTCTTCGGCATGAACTGAAGATCCGACTTGGCCATGTCGTCGGTCATGACGACGAGGATGTTCGGGCGCTTGTCCTTGCCGGCGCCGTCGGGTCGGGCATCGGCGACCGGTCGCCGCACGTAGGGCGGCCACGACGGCGATCAGCAGAACGGCGACGCGCTTCACGGCGCTGTCCTCGCGTCCGCCATTGCGTTGTCCAGCCTTTCCTTCATCTCCTCGAGCGCTCCTCCATCGGATGGATCCCTTGTCGACCCGGAGTCAACAAGGACAAGATTACGCACCTCGTTCGGATCGCGCTGCAGGTCGTACATCTCGTATTCGTTCGGCTTTTCACCCTTGGGATCGAAGTAGAAGGCGTACTTGTGGGTCGCCGTCCGCAGCGCCCGCACGCGATTCGGCTGACCCGGCGCCTCCGTCAGCGCCGTCGCCGCCTGATGATCGTCGTAGGTGAAGTGAACCTCGTCCTGGACCGTCTCGGCAGGCGCCTCGTGCTCGAGGACCGAGCTCAGATCGACCGGCGAGCGCTCGACCCGCTCGCGCTCCGGCGCCGCCTTGGCCGCCACGATCGGGGTCAGGCTCCGTCCGCGAAGATTCGAGGTCCGCCTCCGCCCCACCCTCGGGCTCGCCCGCCAGGTCGAGCACGGTCGGCAGACACGTCGATCAGCGACCCGAGCGCCTGCGTCTCCTTCGGTTGCCGGGAACAGCACGGGGTTGGAGATCACGATCGGGATGTTGAGGGTCTCCTCGTATGCGTTGAATGCCTTCTGCCGGAGCCCGCCGTGCGAGAGGCCCATCTCACCGTGGTCGGCGACGCGAACGATCACCGTGCGCGACCGCAGCGAGCCGGGGTCCGCCGGGATCTCCAAGCGCGGCCAGCAGGCGGCCGATCTTGTCGTCGACGATCTTGTGGAGGTAGGCGTAGAAGTTGACGTAATCGAGCTGCATGCGCCGGTTGCTGAGGGCGCCGAGGTAGGCGGCCATCCCCATGCGCATCAGCGAGTGGGCCGAGGGCTTGTCCTCGAGCGTCTCGTCGACGCTCGGCGGCAGGAGCACGCCGAGATCGCGAAACTCGTCGTTCGTGTATCCGCCACCGATGTGCTGGGCCGGGTAGCCGAGCACATCGTGGGGATTGACGAGCGACGCGACGAGACAGAAGGGCTTCTCCGAAGACCGATTGGCAAGCCAACCCTCAAGCTGCTGCGTGTAGACCTCGTCCCACCCCTCGCCCTCGCCGGCGTTGCCTCCGCCGAAGTTGGCGGCCTTCGCGTTCTCACCGGCGTCGGGGGCCTCCCAGTCGGCGAACCCATAATCGCGTTCGATCCGCTCGGCATCGCGCTCGGTCCAACCGGCCAGCAGCGACCCCTCGCCGCCGAGTGGGTGGGTCAGGTGCCACTTGCCCTTGTAGGCGACGTCGTAGCCGCGCGCCCGCAGCAGCCGGGGCAAATTCGGAATGTCGGTCGGCAGCTCGGTCTCTCCACCCCGGCTGGAGCCGATCCCGAACAGCCCGCGGGCGAACTGGGTCGCAACCCGCTTGGGTGGCGCCTCGCCGCGGCTGAGGATCTTGCGCATCTCGCCGAGCACACCCGGCAGGTTCTTCGGATCGGGTTTCAGGTCCGCAGCGGTCAGCGTGAGCTTCACGCCGTGCTCGGCCGGGAAGCGGCTCGTGAACAGCGTCGAGCGGCTCGGCGAACACATAGCGGTGTTGCAGAACCCGTTGTTGAACGTGAGCCCGGTCCGCGCGAGCTCGGCGAGGTTCGGCATCAGGGCATCGACCCAGCCCGGCTCGTCGGGCCAATGCATCGGCCGACGCTGCTGATCGGTGATCAGCAGGATGACGTTCGGGCGGTCCATCAGCTCATTTAGGGCAGTGAGCCGTCCCAGTTTGCCTCGTAGCACGGGTGCCCCGTGCAACTCGTCCCCGGCTCGGTGATCGTCCCGTTCTCGTCGATGAAGGCCGCGATCTGGGCCCGGATGTCCGGCGTGTTGCGGATCACCCGATCGTGCGGATCGAGGCCGAAGGTGTCGTTGGGCGCCGTGTTGGTGATCGGGGGCGGGTCAGTCCCGAGGAAGTCGTTCGGATCCGGGGTCGACTCGTTCGGCCGCTTCGGCCCGATGTCCCAGATGTAATAGCCGCTGCCCTGGGCGGCCGGCCCGCTCAGGTCGCCGAGCGTGGACAGGCCGACGAAAGGCTCGTCGAAACCGGTTGGCAGACGGCTGCTGTCGAGCGCCGGCATTCGCAGAGGTGCACCGATCGTCCGCGCCTCGACCTCGGTCTGGACGTTCGCGACCTGGTGGTCTCCGTACGCCATCTCGATCAGCACCTTGTGCGCCGGAGTTCCGGGCAGCGGATCGGACGTCATGTGGTTGGCGTAGCCGTTCGGCTCGCCGCGATCCCACATCCCCTGGATCAACGACAGCAGCAGCGGCCGGGTCGACTCGACCGGATAGCTCGGGTACAGAATCAGCGCGTAGTCCTCGAAGTCGACGCTGCGCGTCAGCAGGGTCGAGTAGTTCATCCCGGGCACGTAGAGCACCGAGCGGGTGAAGTCGGTCGCGACCGCGGTCAGAGCGCCGCCGGCGATCCCGCCCTGGCTGTTGCCGTAGTAGAAGAGCGGCTTCGATGTGTCGATGACCGGGTCTCCGTTGAACTTGAACGCGTCGTTGTCGGCGAAGCCGTCCGGATGGATCATGGCCCTGCCCAGGTAAAGGAAGTCGAGGAACCCCTGCTGGAGACGATCCGGCAGCGGCTTGAAGTTCGACAGGTCGAGCGAGAGCCGGGATCGCAACCGGCCCGACGTCGTCCTCGGACATGCCGATGAAGTCGGTTGCGCAGGTCATCACGCCGTGGTCGTTGCCCAGCTTCCTGACGTCGCCAGTATGTACCTCGGTGTAGTCGCCGAACAGGCCGTGGCCGTACATCGACGTGCGAACCGGAGCAACCACGTCGCCGGTGCCGGCGTCGATCGCAGAACGCGGGATGTTGCAGGTGAACCGAGCGTTGTAGAAGCCGTTCTGCTGCGGGGTCCCGTTCGAGTCGACATTCAAGATCGCTCCCGGATCGCAAGGCCCCGCGGGGCCGCCGGCCCCGTCGGGATCGGTCATGTAACAAGGCACCTTGACCGTACCCGTGACCTCGCGGATGTTCTCGACGCCGTTCCCGGTCGCGGTCGGATAATTGACCACCCCGTCGGGCCCATTGCTGGGATTGCCGTCATTCGGGTTGATCGTGAACTCCGGCGATGTGCCGTCGACGCCGCCGTCCGTCAGGTCGGTATCACCGAGATCGTCGAACGCCTGGTCGCGCATCGACAGCATCCGGTCGGTGATGTTCTCGGTGCTCGCGACCGTGAAGTCCCAGGCCATATAGAGGTTCTTGCGACCGATGCCCGCCGACCCGAGATCGTCGAAGACATCCTCCATGTGATCGCGGCGTTGCTCGATTGCCGGTATCCCCGTCGGGATGCCGTCGCGGTAGAGCTGGAAGCCCTTCGGCGCCTCGATCGGATCGCCGTTGGCGTCCTTCATCCCGCGCAGGGCGACGATGTAGCGATGCCCGTCCTGGAGGTTCTTGCCGAAATGGATGAGCAGGTCGGTCTGATCGGCGGATGTGGCATTCGAATCGAGCTCGGTCCAGATCAGCTGCCGGTCGCCGGTGTCGGCGTCGATGACGACGATCGGCTGCTCGGCGTCGAAGGACTCGCTCATCCGGGTGATCGGAACCGGATTCGTGGCCGCGAACGCCTCCGGGGTGTCCATGCCCGGGACCCGGAGAACGATCGGAGCACCCGGGCTGAAGCCGTCGCTCGTGTTGATCTCCGTCGGATCAACCGGCGTGCCGCTCGCGTTGGTGGGCATCGAGGCTTCCTTGAGGTCGAGCCGCAAGCCCGTCGGCGTCGAGGAGTCGGGCTTGGTGTAGAAGTCGTTCGGGAAGGGGAACAGGCACTGCTCACCGGGGGCGGCGATCGGATCGCAACGATCGGCGGTCTCGACCTCGACGCCGACCGGGTTCTTCCCGTCGCACTGGGCCGGATCGCGCTTGACGCTCTCGGTCTTGGTCAGCTTGACGGTCTTCGCCTGGCGCTTTGCGCTGCCCGACTTGCCCTGCTTCGCCTTGTACTGGAGCGTCGCGACGATCTTGGTGCTGAGGCAACTCTGCACGAGCGGCTCGGACTTGCCGAGCTGGAAGGAGATCGTCTTCGGCTTGCCCTTCTTCAGCTTCGGCTTCGCGGGCTTGTCGACCTTGGTCTTATCGCCGTCCTGCTTGAGCGCGACGCTCAGCTTCGGCTTCTTCAGCTTCTGCTTCGACTCGACGCTCACGTCGATCTCGCCGGACTGTCGGTCAGCTGCGCCTGCTTGGTCGTCTCGACCCGCATCTTCGGCTTGCCGGTCTTCCCGGTTCCGGCGTCGGCGGAGGCCGCCGCGGTCAGCGTCAGGGCAATCGCGGCAAGGCAGCAGACGAGAACTTGGCCGGTCCGGGCAGCGTACGTCAAGGAACTCTCCATTTCCGTCGGGAGCCCTCCTCCCCGGGAGAGCCGATGGAGGCGATCCTATTGCTCCGAGCTAACACACCGTCAACCGACAACCGGCCCTCCCGACGCGGATGCGCCAATCCGCCTGCAAAGGTTCCGGGCGATGCGCCAACTCACCGCGGGGCCGCCTGGGCCGTCGCATTACCGATCCTGCTCGTCGGCTGTGGCGGAGCCGGCGACGAGGTCACCGACCCGCCCGACGATTTCGCGATCACGATTCACCACGTCGACGGCTCGGTCCCTCCCCCCGACCACGCCGAATGGACGCTCGACGTCGATGACGCCGTCCAGGGGACCCTGGAATACGCGGCCGGCTATCCGGGCACCGATACGCCGACCTACATGGCGCAGTTCGACGTCGAGAGCGCGGCGATGCGGAATCTCTACGAAGGCCTCGTCGACGACGACCTGCTCCGCGATCAGGACCCGTCGAGCGACCCCCCGATCGGCGGCTCGATGGTGTCGGCCTCCGTGACGGCCGACGGCGAGACCTACGAGATTCCGGCCTACACCGGCGACGGGGCGCCGCTGCAACCGCTCGCCGGCCTGATCCACAAGCTCGTACCACGGCTGGTCTGGAACGACTTCGAGAAGCGAGCGGAGCAGTACTACGAGCGCGTCGGGTCCGGCTGAGGGCGTTCGCCGATCAACCGGTACGACAGTCGGGACGTGAACAGCAGACCCAGCCAGATCAGCTCCGCGACGGTCGGGTCGATCAGGAACGCGACCGGAATCGAGATGAAGAAGAAGCCGAACCGGAGCCAGCCGCCCACCAGCAGCGCCCGCTGGTCGATCGGGTCGGTCGGCATCGCCAGGCCGCCCTTGATCACGATTCGATCCATGAACGAATCGGCGAGCGCCGCGAGCCCGACGTTGAGCGCGTAGACCGAGACCGCGACGGCTTCGTCGGTGCCGTCATAGGGCCCGCCGATCAGTGCTGTCGTGAACGGCATCAGGCCGATCAGCGAGAGCAGGAGGAGGTTGGCCGCCACGAGCTTCCCGCTCGACCTCTCGAGACGGCGACCAGGCGACGTGGTGGCCGTACCAGAACAGGCCGATCACGGCGAAGGCGACGAAGTACGCCTGGATCGACGACAGCAGGTCGATCAGGGCGTCGCCGAGGCGTCTCGTCGGGGTTCAGATCCGGGACCTCGATGTTGAGGACCAGCAGTGTGATCGCCACGGCGAAGACGCCGTCGCTGAACGCGCCGACCCGATCCAGCTCCCGGCGCTGGGATTCTGCGCTCTTCTCGAGGCCCGGCCTGCTCATTCGCCGCAGCCTTTCACCTCAGCGTCCATCCGTGCCGACGACGACCCGGTCGGCCTGGATCTGACGCTGGCCGAAGGAACCGCGGTAGACCGGCCCCGACGCCGCCAGATCGTCGCCGGGGCCGGGCAACGGATCGGGCCGGAGGTCGGCGCGCACGTCGATCACCGAGACCCCGGGGGCCGTGATGCTCTCGTCGCTGACCAGGACGAAGTGTGCGTCGCCGTCGCCGTCGGGATCGACCCGCTCCACGTACAGGATCCGCCCCGAGGCGCGCTCGCAATTGGAGGCGCCCGCTGGGCACGCGGGCGCCTTCAGCGTCTCCACCTCGGACGGCTCGGCGGTCGTGGTCGCCGCGACGGTCGGGGGGTCGGACGCCGTCGCCTCGCGCTCGTCCGACGTCCCCTCCCCACCCCCGCATCCGGCGAGCAGCGCGAGCAGGAGCGAGGCGGCGAGTGATCGGCGGCAGCGCACGCCGCGAAATGTCGCATCTCGCCCGCCCCGCCGACCTCGCGACCTCCTAACCTCAAGGCCATGCGGCATCTGCTCCGACCACTCTTCGACCAGGTCGTGATCAAGGAACTCGAACCCGATCGGGTTCGGCAGTCCGGCTTGGTCGTCCCGCCCGGCACCCGCGAGCCGCCGCCCCAGCACGGGATCGTCGTCGCGATCGGCCCGGGCCTCGACTGGTGGGAGGCCGCCGGGGTGAAGATGCCGGTCGGGGTCGGCGACCACGTCGTGTTCCCGGCCAGCGCCGGCGTCTGGGTCGAGGTCGAGGAGGAGCGCCTGCTCGTCTGCGGCGTGAACGAACTGCTCGGAGTGCTCGAGGAGATCGGGACCTGCCCGTACTGCGACGGGAAGGGGCCGCCAGACGGCGACGCCTGCCCGGTGTGCGGGAGGACGGCCGAGACGAGCCGTCCCGACTGAGAAGCGTGGCCGCCGGAACGAAGCTGCGCGCTCCCCGGCCGCCGGGGGCCGTGGTCAAGCGTCTGCTGACCGTCGGACCCGTTCCCCCGGAATGGGGCGGGAAGCTGCGAGGGGGCGTGACGCGATTCAACGTGACGCTTCTCGACGAGCTGCGTAAGCATCCGTGGCGACACCGCGTCGAGCCGATCGGCGTGCTGATCCCCCCTCCGCAGCGCATCCATCGCCGCCTCGCCGAGAAGCGCGCACCCATGCCGATCTTCATGCAGCCCGAGGGCGGTCGCCCGCGGCGCTTCACCCGTCTGCTGCTCGAGGAGCAGAAGCCCGACGTCGTCCTGATCAACAACATCGCCGCCTTCAACGGCGCTCGGTACGCGCGGGTTCAGGCGCAGGTCGCGCCGGAGCTGCCGACCGTCGCCGTCGTGCACGAGTGGCGGGCGATCTGGGCCAAGGAGGAACAGGAGCAGTCCGACGAATACCGTGCCGCGGCCCAGGGCGCCCTCGACAGCGTCTCGGGCGTCGTCTTCCCCTCCGAGCACACCCGCGATCTGGGGCGCGGCGAGCTCGGGCTCCGTTACCCGGAGCGGGCTGTCGTGATCAACAACCCGGTCCAGGCGGCGTTCGCCGATCCCGAGTTGCGAATCGACGGTGAGCGGCAGCGGTATCGCGTTCGTCGGCTCCTTCAACGACCGCAAGAACCCGCAATCCCTGCTCCGGGCTCGTCGCCTCCCTGCCGGGCGTGGAGCTGACGATGCAGGGGCGAGGGCCGATCGAGGACGAGCTGCGGGCGCTGAGCACCGAGCTCGGGATCGACGACCGAGTCACCTTCGCCCCCTACCTGAAGCAGAGCGAGCACGTCGACGCGGTGATCGATGTGATGCGCTCGGCCGAGCTCCTCTGCCTGCCGTCTCGGAGCGAGGCTTTCGCGCTGGTCATCCTCGAGGCGCTTGCGGCGGGCACCCCGGTCGCCGGGTACGGGCCGACCCTGACCGAGATCCGCAAGCGTGTCGGCATCGACATCGGTGAGCCGATCTTCGACCCGACCCCCGAGAACGTCGCCGCGGCGATCGAGTCGGTGCGCTCGCGGAAATGGGACAGGCCGGCGCTGCGCCGCGCCGTCCTCAGCCGGTTCTCGCCTGCCGTGGTGGCCGGTAATTACGCCTCACTCCTGCGCGAAATCTCCTGAAACGGTCCTAAATCTCCTGAACCGGCCCTAGACGACCGTCCAGCCCGGCCTCGTACGCGGTCCAGAGTTGCGACTGCAGCTAATCAAGCCGCTCGCTGAGCCGATTACTTCGTTTCACCCAGAGTTTTCTGGGTCCAAGACAAGGCCGCGTTGCCAGGGGCGCGCGGTGGGATACCGGCCTTCGGGGGCTGGACCAAGGAAGGGACAACAACATGTGCAGGAAGACATGGCTGATGCCATTGCTCGTCGCTGCCCTCGTGCTCGCGGGAACTTCGAGCGCCCAGGCGGCCAAGAGCCTCTATCCGCAGAACGAAGGTGCGAGAACACTGAACGCCGGTTCCGCCGGCTGGGTGGGCTCGACGAGCTCATCCGGGCTCTGTGTACCGGTGGTGCTCTGCCCGCAGATCACCAACTCGGTGCCTTCGTCCGGCGGTAAGGACGACAGTGGCTACCTCGACACCTCGCTCGGCAGCCTGCTCGGCGTCGGCGCGACGTCGATCGGAACGTTCACCGGGCCCGAATTCACCTACAACGGCGTCAAGGGCAAGAGCCCCGACCGCCTCCAGGTGGACCTCGTCCGCAGAGTCGGATGTCGAATCGCTGCTGTCCGTTGCCGGCAACTCGGCGACGTTCTCGGTGAAGCTCGTCGACAAGAGCGGAGGCGCGGACGCCACGGCGCTTCCGGCCAGCAGCCTGGAGGGCGCGACGTCGTTCACCAAGTTGCCGTCGGCAGCTCTCGACCCGTCGGACCTGAAGCTGGGCCATACCTACCAGCTGCAGATCAGCAC
Source organism: uncultured Solirubrobacterales bacterium (assembly GCA_963791335.1). Taxonomy (GTDB): domain Bacteria; phylum Actinomycetota; class Thermoleophilia; order Solirubrobacterales; family 70-9; genus RHKX01. Next base: position 9,399 of record CAWBRN010000009.1, on the reverse strand, counting down.
GCAGTTCGAGTCCGGAGCGGCAGTACTCCCGGGCGGTTCGGCCGGCTACGACAACATCGCCCTCAAGGCGATCACGACCCGCGGCGGTGGCAACCACGGGAACGGCCACGACGGTCACAACGGTCACAACGGAACCGACGGAGCCGACGGCGCCGGCGGCGTGATCAGCAACACGGTCAAGGTCAAAGGCAAGTTCGTCGTCGCCAAGGTCAGGTGCGGGAAGCAGGCACCGAAGCGCAAGTGCAAGTCGAAGCTCAACGCGCGCCTCAGCAAGAAGGGACCGCAGGTCACGAGTACCCAGAAGGCCCGGGTGAAGGCGGGTCGAACCGAGAAGGTGAAGCTCCGGATCAGGGGCAAGTACCGCAAGGACGTCAGCGGCGCCAAGCGACTGACGATCAAGCGCAAGACCCGGGTCGCCGGCAAGACGACGACGACCTACAAGGCCGCCCGGATCAAGGGCTGACCGAACGCATCGGGAGTGATCGGGCCGGCTGCGCCTTCAGGCGGCCGGCCTGATCTCCGGATGCTCCGCGTACCAGGAGAGCGTCCGACGCAGGCCCTCCTCGAGCCCGACCTGCGGCTCCCATCCGCAACGGTCCCTCATCTTGGCCGCGTCGACGAACTGCCGGTCGATCTCCCCGTCGGGGTTCCCGGTTCCACGGATCTCGGGCTCGACCCCGGTGCCGGCCAGTTCGCTGATGGTCTCGACGATCTCGAGCACGCTGTAGGGGCGCTCGCCGCCGGCGTTGAACGCCTCGCCGCGGACCCCGTCCACACCGAGCCGATCGGCGATTGCCAGGTAGGCGGAGGCAGCGTCCTCGACGTAGAGCAGGTCGCGGATCGGGGATCCATCGGACCGCAGCACCGGAGGGCGCCCGTCGAGCGCGGCGCAAACGGCCTCCGGGACGAGGCGCGAGAAGTTCAGGTCCCCGCCGCCGTAGATGTTGGCGAACCGGGTTACCGCCACCGGGAGCCCGTAGCTGGGCCAATAGGAGCGAGCGATCAGATCTGCCGCGGCCTTCGACGCCTCGTACGGCGCGGTCGGCTGCAGCGCGAAGTCCTCCCGGTAGGGCAGCTCGTCATGCGCCCCGTAGGCCTTGTCGGAAGACGCGAACACGACGCCCTCCACCCCACCCTCGCGGCATGCCTCCAGCAATGTCCAGGTACCTCTCACGTTCGTCTCGAAGGCGCCGGCCGGATCGGCCTGAACGGTGCCGACGATCGTTTCCGCGGCCAGGTGGAAGACCGTATCGACGGTGTGTTCGGCGATCGTCCGCGCGATCTCCTCGCCCTCGAGCAGCGAGCCCGTCCGCTCCTCGATGCGCCCCTCGATCCCGATCATTTCGATCGTCGAAGGTCGCTCGCGCGGAGTCCTGCGATCGAACGAGACGACGTCGATGTCCCGTTCGAGCAGCGCCCGACAGAGCCATGCGCCGACGAAGCCGCGGCCACCGGTTACGAGTGCGCTCTTCACGCTTTCAGCCGACTGCGGCTGCGTCCCAGACGCGCCACGGCGGCGATCCGCCGTCCCAGAGATCGTTGAGGAGGATCGCGTCCTTGTAGGTATCCATGCAGTCCCAGAACCCCGTGTGGCGATACCCGCTCAGCTCCCCGTCCGCCGCCAGTCGCTCCAACGGCTCGCGCTCGAGGACGGAGCCGTCCTCGAGGTAGGTGAGCGCTCGCGGCTCGACGAACATGAACCCGGCGTTGACCCACTGCTCCATTCGCGGCTTCTCGGTGAAGCCGCTGATCCGGTCGTCGTCACCGATTCTCGCCACGCCCCACTGCGAGTGGGGCCGGACCAGGGTCACCGTGGCCGCGGATCCGTGCCCCCGATGGAAGTCGAGCGCCTCGCCCAGGTCGATGTCGGCGACGCCGTCGGCGTAGGTCAGGGCGAAGGTGTCCTCCCCCGAGATCGGTCGCCGCCCGTGCGACCCTGCCGCCGGTCGGGGTGTCCTCGCCGGTGTCCCGGCATTCGACCGTCACGCCCGCGGGCCAGTCCGCGACCTCGCAGAACTCCTCGATCATCGAACCTCGGTGCCCCGTCAACAGCAGAAAGCGGCGGAAGCCCTGGGCGGCGTAGATGCGCACGACATGCCAGACGATCGGCATCCCGCCGATCTCGACGAGCGCCTTCGGAATCGCGTGCGTTCGCTCCTGCAGACGGGTCCCTCGCCCTCCGCAGAGGATTGCGACCCTCTCGGCGCGCTCAGGCACGCCCTATCGCCCGTCGCTCAGCCGCCGGCGACGGCCGGCAGGATCGTGACCTCGGCGCCGTCGGCGATGGTGGTCTCGAGTCCGTTCTGGAAGCGGATGTCCTCGCCCGAGACGTAGACGTTGACGAAGCGACGCAGGTCCCCGTCCTCGGTGATCCGCTCGCGCAGCCCGTCGTGCTTGGCGAAGACGGCATCGAGCGCGTCGCCGACGGTTCCGGCCTCGACCTCGACTTCGCCTTCTCCGCCCGTAGCGGGTCGAAGCTGGGCGGGGATCTTCACCTTTACTGCCATATCGCGATTGCTCCGTTCGAAGGGGTTTCGTGCCGAAGGGGTTGGGTGCAAGTTAGCTGAGGCGCTAGACCGTGACCGCGCGGTGCTCCGGCACGTTCTCCGCGAACGACTCGAGTGTCGGCTCGATCACATGCATCGCGAAACCCTCGCGAACGGCATCGAGGGTCTTCAGGCCCTCGCCGGTGATGTAGACCACGACCCGATCGTCGGGGCCGAGCTCACCGGACTCGGCGAGCTTGGCCAGGGTCGCCGTGGTGACGCCGCCGGCCGTCTCCGTGAAGATGCCGCTCGTCTCGGCAAGGAGGCGGATCCCGGCACGGATCTCATCGTCGGTCACCGACTCGATCGAGCCGCCCGTCTCACGGGCGAGCTCGAGCGCGTAGGGACCGTCGGCCGGGTTGCCGATCGCGAGGCTCTTGGCGATCGTATCCGGGCGCACGGGCCGGCAGACGTCGTGGCCGTCGGCGAACGCGGTCGCGACCGGGCCGCAGCCCGCGGCCTGAGCGCCGTGGAAGACGGGCTTGTCGCCCTCGACCAGGCCGAGATCGCGCCACTCGTCGAACCCGCGGCCGATCTTGGTGAAGAGCGAGCCGGAGGCGATCGGCGCCACGATCTTGTCCGGAAGGCGCCAGCCGAGCTGCTCGATGGTCTCGTAGGCGAGCGTCTTCGAGCCCTCGGCGTAATAGGGCCTGAGGTTGACGTTGACGAACGCCCAGCCGCGCTCGGCGGCGAGCTCGGTGCAGAGCCGGTTGACGTCGTCGTAGTTGCCGTCGACGCCGACGAGCGTCGTGCCGTAGACGTCGGTCGCGAGGAGCTTCTGCTCCTCGAGGTCCGAGGGCACGACGACGTAGGAGTCGACGCCGGCCGCCGCGGCGTGCGCCGCGACAGCGTTGGCCAGGTTTCCGGTCGATGCGCAGGCGATGGTGTCGAAGCCGAGCTCGAGCGCCTTGGCGAGGGCGACGGCGACGACGCGGTCCTTGAAGCTGTGCGTCGGGTTGGCGGCGTCGTTCTTGACCCAGATCTCCCCCACGCCGAGGTGCTTGGCGAGCCGATCGGCGCGAACGAGTGGCGTCAGCCCCGGCTCGATGGCGCTCGCCGGGCGACCGGTGAACGGCAGGAAGTCCGAATAACGCCAGATCCCGCTGCTGCCGGCCTGGATCCGCCGCTTGACGGATTCGGCCTCGAGCCCGGAGTGGTCGTAGGCGACCTCAAGGGGGCCGAAGCACTGGTCGCATACGTACAGCGCCTCCAGCGGGTACTCGGTTCCGCATTCCTTGCATCTGAGGGCAGTTACTGCCATTTGATTACTCCTTGTCCCACTCGGTTTCAACAAAAAAGACCTCTGCCTCGTGAGCAGAGGTCCTGAGTGGGACTTCCACTCACATCTCCTCAGGTTCATCACCTGTTGGAATTGGCACCTTCCCCTTCGGACGTGAGTCGTCGGGGGGGTTGCCGGGGTTTCGTCGGGCCAGTTCCCTCCACCCCTCTGGATGTGGCGGTCTATGTGGGTCGCAATATAACAGCCCATCCAAACGGACAAGCCTTGGATCGGCGACCGTGTGGCGTAGTCTTGCAGGCGTCATGCACGCGAGCGACACAACGGAAGAGACCGATGCCGAGCCTTCCGAAACCGAGACTCAGGCGCACTTCCCGCGCCCAGAAGCCGGCTGCCGCCTCGCCTTCACTGCCGACTGAGCCCCGCGTCGAGATCGTCGAGGGGGCCGGCCTCCGCTGGGTCAACATCGAACGCCCGACGCCGCTCGAATGGAGCTGGCTGCAGGAGCACTTCGACTTCCACGCCCTCGACCTCGAGGACGTCGCCTCGCGCAACCAGCGTCCGAAGATCGACGAGTACCCGGACTACCTCTTCATCGTGCTGCACCTGCCGGTCTTCGATCCCTCCGTCGGGCGGCTCAACGTCGGCGAGCTCGACATGTTCGTCGGCCCCGACTTCGTGATCACGATCCCCAACCAGGAGCTGCAGCCCGTCGAGTACCTGTTCGAGCGCGTCCGCTCCAACGAGGAGTTCCGGGAGAAGGTCTTCTCCCGCGGCTCCGGCTACCTGCTCTACCGGATCGTCGACGACAGCTTCGACTATTGCTTCCCGATGCTGCGGAAGATCGGCAACAAGCTCGATGCGATCGAGGACGACATCTTCGAGGAGGAGCGCTCGGAGGAGGTCGTCCGCGACATCTCCAAGGTCAAGCAGGAGATCATCAACTTCCGCAAGGTGATCCGCCCGCAGCGGCCGGTGCTCCGCGAGCTCGAGAACTACAAGCAGCGTTTCCTCGCCCCCAGCCTCGACCTCGAGATCTACTTCGACGACATCGTCGACGCCCACGAGCGGATCTGGGACATGCTCGAGAACTACAAGGAGGTGATCGAGGCGCTCGAGGAGACCAACGAATCGGTCCTCAATCACCGGGTCAATGAGATCCTGCGCGTCCTCACCTCGATCAGCGTCATCGTGCTGCCGCTGACCCTGATCGCGAGCATCTGGGGAATGAACGTCGGCGTTCCCGGCGAGGGCGACGACTTCGACTTCTACCTCGTGATCGGGGCGATGCTGGTGATCCTGGTCGGCATGCTCACCTACTTCCGGCGGCGAGACTGGCTTTGAGCGAACTGCCGGAGCCGGATGCTTCGGCTGCTTCGGTCGCCTCGGTCAACGTTGCCAGGGCGCGGTTGATCATGATCAACGGCGAGCCCAACAAAACCGGGATCTTCAAGGAGCCGGTCGACGAACGGGTCGAGCTTCGCGACGACGAGGTCATCGGGGACAGGGTCGTCGACACCGCCGTCCACGGCGGCTACGACAAGGCCGTGTACAGCTACGCGGCCGAGGATTACGGGTGGTGGGAGAAACAGCTTGGACGACATCTGCCGCTCGGATGGTTCGGCGAAAACCTGACGCTCATCGGCCTGGATCCCCGCGACGCCCGGATCGGTGAGCGCTGGCGGGTGGGGACCGCCCTGCTCGAGATCTCCGAGCCCCGACAACCCTGCAGCAAGCTCGGGGCGAAGATGGGCGACCAGCGCTTCGTCAGGGCCTTCGCGAAGGCGATGAGGCTCGGCGCGTATCTGCGAATCATCGAGCCCGGCGACGTCGGCGCCGGCGACCGGATCGAGATCGTCGAGCGTCCCGAACATGACGTCACGATCGGGCTGCTGAGCCGCGTGCTGTTTGAGGACCCGACGCTCGGCCCGCGGATCCTCGTCGCCGATCGCCTCACGGACGCCTGGCGGGAGCACGGAAGTCGGCTCGCCGAACGCTATGCGTGAACCCGGTCGGCGGCGGTCGCACAGGTAGGATCAGCCGCCGATGGCCAACCAACGGATCTGGGCGCCGTGGCGCCTTCGTTACGTGAAGGATGCGAACAAGTCAGACGAGTGCGTCTTCTGCACGAAGCCCGAACTCGGGGACGATCGCGAGGCCTTGATCGTCCATCGCGGCGAGCGTTGCTTCGTGATCCTCAACCTCTACCCGTACACCAGCGGGCACCTGATGGTGATGCCGTACGAGCACCTCGGCCGGCTCCAGGACATCGAGCCGGTCGTGACCGCCGAGATGATGGACCTCGCCCAACAGGCCATGCGCCGCATGGAGGACGTCTACAACCCCGAGGGCTTCAACATCGGCCTCAACCAGGGCAGGGTCGCGGGAGCCGGAGTCGAAGGGCACATCCACCTACACGTCGTCCCGCGCTGGGCCGGCGACAACAACTACATGCCAGTTCTGGCGGACACGCGGGTCATGCCCCAGTCGCTGGAGGAGAGCTACGACGCCCTCACGGGAGGCTTCACTTGAGCGCAGACGACAACGGTGGATCGGGGTCGGTCCCCGAGGGAATCTTCAAGGCCTATGACGTCCGCGGCCTGTACGGCGACGAGATGGACGGCGACACCGCTTTTCTGCTCGGCCGCGCGTTCGCCCGGGTCCTCGCCGACCTGCGCGGAAAGGACGCCTCCGACCTTCGCGTCGGCGTCGGCCGCGACATGCGGTTGCAGGCCCCTGAGATGGCGGGTCGCCTCAGTGAGGGACTGATCGCCGAGGGCGCTCACGTGTTCGATGCCGGGATGGTCGGCACGGAGATGCTCTATTTCATGGTCGGCAAGCGGGAGCTCGACGGCGGGGCCATGGTCACCGCGTCGCACAACCCCAAGGCCTACACCGGTGTGAAGCTCGTCCGCGAGGGCGCGCTGGCTCTCTCCGGCGACACCGGGATCACCGCGATCCGCGACCTGATCCTCGCCGGGCTCGGCGACGCTCCCGGCGGCGGCGACAGTGAAGGCGTCGACATCGCGACCGAGTTCCGCGAGCGGGCCCTCTCGTTCATCGACGTCGACGCCCTGAAGCCGCTGAAGGTCGTCGTCGACGGCGGCAACGGGATGGCCGGCGAGATGGTCGGCCCGATGCTCGACGAGTTCCCGGTCGAGCTGACCTCCACCTACTGGGTCCCCGACGGCAACTTCCCCGACCACGAACCGAATCCGCTCCTGCCCGAGAACCGCAAGTTCATCATCGATCGAGTCCGGGCCGAGGGGGCCGACGTCGGGATCGCCTGGGACGGCGACGCCGACCGCTGCTTCTTCATCGACGACGAGGGCGAGTTCGTCGACGGAGATTTCCTGACGGCGCTGCTCGCCGAGCTCGTCCTGGAGAAGGTCCCGGGGGCCGACATCCTCTACGACGTCCGCGCCAGCCGCGCCGTCCCCGACACCGTCGCCGCGCACGGCGGAACCGCTCACATCAACCGGGTCGGGCACGCGTTCATGAAGCGGGCGATGAAGGAGATCGGCGGCGAGTTCGCCGGGGAGGTCTCCGGCCACTACTACTTCCGTCAGTTCTACAACGCCGATTCGGGAACGATCCCGGCGCTGCTGGTCCTCGAGCTGATCTCGAAGTCGGGGCGCAAGCTCTCGGACCTGGTCGGCGAGCTGCGTTCGAAGTACTTCATCTCCGGCGAGATCAACTCGGAGGTCGCCGACCCGCGAGGCGAAGATGAACGAGATCGCCGAGCTGCATCCCGACGCCGAGGTCACCTGGCTCGACGGCGTTTCGGTCGATTACCCGGACTGGCACTTCAACGTCCGCCCGTCGAACACCGAGCCGCTGCTGCGCCTCAACCTCGAGTCGCTGATCTCGCGCGAGGACATGGAGGCGAAGCGGGACGAGATGCTCGGATTCATCCGCTCGTGAGCACGCCGGATCCGAGCGCCGGGGAGCGGCGGCCCAAGCGGCGGATGCTGATCATCGTCAACCCGTACGCGACCACCGTCTCGGACCGGCTGAAGAACCTCGTCGTCTACGCGCTCCAGGGTCGCTTCGAGGTCGAGGCGGTCAGCACCGAGGCGCAGAACCACGCGACGGAGATCGGTCGCGAGGCGATCGACGGCGGCTATGACATCGTCGTCGCGTTCGGCGGCGACGGGACGCTCAACGAGGTCGTCAACGGCCTCGCCGGGACCGACATCCCGATCTCGGTGCTCCCCGGGCGGATCGACGAACGTCGTCGCCCGTTCACTCGGGATACCGAACGACGTCGTCGACGCCACCGAGCACCTGCTCAATTGCGCCGACGACTTCAACCCGCGGCCGATCGACCTCGGAATCGCCAACGGCCGGCGCTTCGTCTTCGCCTGCGGCGCCGGGCTCGACGCGACGGCGGCTCACCAGGTCGACTCCCACCCGAAGATGAAGCACCGGTTCGGCCCCTACTACTACACGTGGGCGGCCGTGAAGGGCTTCTACGGCAGCTATCTCCGCAACCCGGTCCAGATGAAGGTGACCAGCGACGAGGGCGACACCGAGGGAGTGACGGCGATCTGCCAGAACACGGACCCGTTCACCTACTTCCGCGGCCGCGAGATCAGGATCTCCCAGAACGTCGAGATCGACGACGGCAAGCTCTCGCTCGCCGTGCTTCACAAGGCGACCCAGCGCGACGTGCCCATTCATCGCCCGCCGCGTCCTCGGTAAGCGCTCGAGCGCCGGCGATCATCGGCGAATCGACGTCTTCGACGGCATCACCGAGGCGCGGATCGAATCGGCCTCCAAGAACGAGGACGGGACCTGGCGCCAATTCCCGGTCCAGCTCGACGGCGACCCGATCGGCATGCACGGCGAGCTCGACCTCAAGGTCGATCCCGGCTCGATCCGCTTCATCTCCTAACCGTGGCGGGCCCAGACCCTGACTGCCTCTTCTGCTCGATCGCCGCGGGCGAGCTCGATGCGACGATCGTCTTCGAAGACGACGACACGATCGCCTTCCTCGACAACAGACCGCTCTTTCCCGGCCACACGCTGCTCATCCCCCGCGAGCATCACGAGACGATCGAGGACCTCCCTCCCACGCTCGTCGAGCCCGTCTTCGCCAACGCCCGCGACCCTCGCCGGCGCCGTCCGCCGGGCGATGGGCGCCGAGGGCACCTTCGTCGCCCTCAACAACACGGTCAGCCAGAGCGTCCCCCACCTCCACGTCCACATCGTCCCCCGGGTCCGCAAGGACGGCCTCCGCGGCTTCTTCTGGCCCCGCAATCCCTACGAGGACCAGGAGGCGATGGATGCTGCGGGCGAACGGATCCGCGCAGAACTGGGCTAAGCCCCACGAGAGGGGCCGAGCGGCAGCGACGCAGCGACAGGACCCGCGGTCGACGACTCCGGCCGGTACTAGGGCGTGATGCGGTAGGCGTCGAAGACCTGATCGATCTGGCGCAGGCGGGAGATCGCCGTCTTCAGCTGGTCGGTGTCTCCGACCTCGACGACGAAGCGGTTCTGAACCATGGGGTACTTGGTCGAGCAGCGGGCCTCGATGATGTTTACGCCTGCTTCGGAGAAGGTCCGCGAAAGGTCTTCGAGCAGGCGTGTCCTGTCATAGGCATCGATGGCGAT
>CAWBRN010000008.1:0-441754 GCA_963791335.1 uncultured Solirubrobacterales bacterium | reverse complement strand
CATGCTGCTCGGGAAACCGGCCTCGATGAACTGCACGCCGAGAACGTCGAGGGCCTGTGCCACCTTCAGCTTCTCGCCGACCGAGAGGGACATTCCCCGTCCCCCCATGCCGTCGCGCAAGGTCGTGTCGTAGAGCTTCACCTGTTCCATCGTCTGCTGCCTTTCGAGTCGAAAGATCGGGATGGGCCACGGGGGCCCGCGTGCGCGGCGAAGCCGCGCCGGCCGCTAGGCGGCAGGGGTAATTCGCCCGATCGACTCGGAATCGGCCTCCGCGGGGGCGTCGACGAAGTCGAGCCACTCCTGATACTCCTCGGCCTTGCCGCAGAGCGCTTCCTCGAACTTCCTCTGCACGTGGCGGGTGATCTCGCCGGGCCCGCCCAGCGGGTGGTCGTCGATCTCGCGGACCGGAACCAGCTCGGCCGCCGTGCCGGTGAGGAAGACCTCCTCGGCCGGGTCGAGCTCGGCGCGGGCGATGTCGCGCTCGACCACGGTGTAGCCGAGGTCGCGGGCGATCTGGATCACCGACTTGCGGTTGATCCCGTCGAGGATCGAGGCGACGTGCGGCGGGGTGAGGATTTCATCGTCGCGGACGACGAAGATGTTCTCGCCCGAGCCCTCGCAGACGAAGCCCCGTTCGTCGAGCAGGATCGCCTCGTCGTAGCCGGCGTTGTGCGACTCGGTCTTGGCGAGGATCGAGTTGAGGTAGGAGCCCGAGGCCTTGGCGTGCGGGATCGAGCCGCCGGGGCTGATCCGCCGCCAGCTCAAGACCTTGGCGCGGATGCCGCCGTTCTTGCTCTCCTCGCCGAGATAGGCGCCCCAGGGGAAGGCGGCGATGATGACGTCGATCGGGGCGTCTTTCGCGTAGAGGCCGAGGCTGCCGTAGCCGCGGTAGGCGAGCGGCCGGATGTAGGCCGACTTGAGGTCGTTGCGGCGCAGCAGCTCGTGGGTCGCCTGGCGGATCTCTTCGGTCGAGTACGGCAGCTCCAGGTAATAGAGCTCGGCCGATTTGGCGAGGCGGTCGAGGTGGTCGCGGTGGCGGAAGATCGCCGGCCCGCGGGCGGTCTCATAGCAGCGGATGCCCTCGAAGACCCCGGTCCCGTAGTGGAGCCCGTGGCTCAGCACGTGGGTCTGGGCATCCTCCCAGGGAACGAACTCGCCGTTTCGCCAAATCAACTCGACCGGATCCATGTTGGGGAAGTATGCCCGATGGGTCAAAGGGCTTCAGGGCAGAGACCGCGAATGACCCTCAGGAACCGAATCAAGGAGGCCAACGATGCACATTCCCCGTCCCCAGTTCAACTACGCGAACGTGATCGCGACGCTCGCGCTCTTCGTCGCGCTCAGCGGCGTCGCCGTCGCCGCCGACCTGCCGAAAACAGCGTCGGCGCCAACCAGCTCAAGCGCGGCGCGGTCGGACGCCGAAACCTAAGCGCAACGCCGTCACCGCCGGCAAGATCGCCCCGAAGGCCGTCGCCGCCGGCAAGCTCGGCGCCAACGCGGTCCTGCCCGGCAACCTCGGCAACGGGATCATCACCACCAACAAGCTCGCCGACAGCGCCGTGATCGCCACGAAGATCAAGAACAGCGTCGTCACCACCAACAAACTGAACAACGGGGCCTACGACCGGCAAGCTGGCCGACGGCGCGGTCACCCTCGCCAAGCTCGACGACGGGCCGTCAACGTCCTCAAACTCGCAGCGGGGAGACGCCGCGAACTCGGCAGAGGGGCGGAGCGCAGACGGGCCAGCTCAAAGCGGGCAGACCTTCGGCGTCTCGCCGCGCGAGCGACAAAATCTCGCTGGACTCGCGTCAGCTTCCAGTTCCCGCTGACGAACCGGCCGGCGGCGCCGAAAAAGAACGTCCTCGACGTCGGTAAAACGAGCGCCGGCTGCCCCGGCATAACCGGCACCACATGCCGCAGGCGAACCCGGGCCAGCTCTGCGTCTACATCACCTCGAAATCGACCGAATTCGAAGGCCTCGAATTCATCGACGGCGCAACCAACCGGGTGGCTTCGGCCTCCCCGCCGGGTTCCCGCCGAACCGGTGAACCAGGTGTACGGGCAATGGGCGGTGACGGCGCCGTAGCGCTGCGGCCGCGGCGGTTCTCACGGAGAAGCTCCTCCAGAACCGCCGCGGTCATCTCCGCGGTTCCGACTTCGGTCTCCGCGGGCGCCGTCTCTCCCGCCGGTGGGCGGATCGACGACCGTCCCGGAGGCGAGGTCGGCGGTACGGAGGCCCCGCGCGAGGACGGCGTCGACGGCGGCCTCGATCCGGGCGGCGTCCTCCGCCCGGCCGAAGCCGTGGCGCAGCATCATCCCCGCCGAGAGAAAGGTCGCGAGCGGGTTGGCGACGCCCTGGCCGGCGATGTCGGGGGCGGAGCCGTGGACGGGCTCGAAGAGCCCCGGGCGCCCTCGGCGCCGAGACTGGCGGATGGCAGCATTCCCAGGGAGCCGGTCAGCATCGCCGCCTCGTCGCTGAGAATGTCACCGAAGAGGTTCTCGGCGAGGACGACGTCGAAGTCGGCGGGGCGGGAGACGAGCTGCATCGCCGCGTTGTCGACCAGCAGGTGGTCGAGCTGCACGTCCGCGAACTCGTTGGCGACTTCGCCGACCACCTCGCGCCAGAGGCGGCATGCTCGAGCACGTTGGCCTTGTCGACCGAGGTGACCTTGGGCTTACGGGCGCCGCCGGCGGCGCGACGGCGGGCGGCTTCGAAGGCGGTGCGGGCGATCCGGTCGATCTCCTCGACCGAGTACTCGCAGGTGTCGTGGGCGACGTCGCCCGAGCGGCCGGATCAGCCAGAAGTAGATGCCGCCGGTGAGTTCGCGCACGACCAGCAGATCGGTGCCGGCGATCCGCTCCTCGCGCAGCGGGCTGGCCCCGACCAGGGCGGGACTGGGCCGCACCGGACGCAGGTTGGCGTAGAGGCCCATCCCTTCCCGCAGGCCCGGCGCGCCCTGTTCCGGCAGCGGGGCGTAGGGTAGGTGGTGTCCCATTTCGGGCCGCCGACGGCGCCGAGCAGGACCGCATCGGCAACCGTGACGACCACAGCGCGGGCGCTGTAGTCGGCTGTGTCGGTGCCGGTGCCGCCGTTCATCGCGTCGTTGTTGTTGCCGCCGACGAGGGTGTCGTCGTTTGCATCGCCGTTCAGCGTGTCGGTGCCGTCGCCGCCGTCCAGGGCGTCGTTGTTGTTGCCGCCGTTCAGCGTGTCGTCGTTGGCGTCGCCGTTCAGCCCGTCGTTGCCGTCGTTGCCGTTCAGAGTGTCGTTGTCGTTGCCGCCGTTCAACGTGTCGTTGTCGTTGCCGCCGTTCAACGTGTCGATACCGTCGCCGCCGCTGAGCGTGTCGGCCCCGTCGTTACCGTTCAGCGTGTCGTCGCCGCTGAGGCCGGCGAGGGTGTCGCCCGAGCTGTTACCGGTCAGGACGTTCACCACGCTGTTCGCTCCCGTCAGCGAGTCGGCAGCGGAGCCGCCGAGGACGTTCTCGACGTCGGAGGCGATGTTGTCGGCCGCGGGGCCCGTGCCGGTCGCCGCGTCGAGGTTCGTGCTGCCGTCGTTGGCGGTCGCGTCGCCGGTGGTCACCGTGACGACCACGGCGCGGGCGCTGTAGTCGGCTGTGTCGGTGCCGGTGCCGCCGTTCATCGCGTCGTTGTTGTTGCCGCCGACGAGGGTGTCGTCGTTTGCATCGCCGTTCAGCGTGTCGGTGCCGTCGCCGCCGTCCAGGGCGTCGTTGTCGTTGCCGCCGTTCAGCGTGTCGTTGCCGGCGTCGCCGCTCAGCGTGTCGGTGCCGTCGTTCCCGTTCAGGGTGTCGTCGCCGCTGAGGCCGCTGAGTGTGTCGTTGCCGAGGTTTCCGGTCAGACCGTTGTTGACGCCGGCCGCCCCGCTCAGCGAGTCCGAGTTGGAGCCGCCGAGGACGTTCTCGACGTCGGAGGCGACGTTGTCGGCTGCGGGTCCCGTGCCGGTCGCCGCGTCGAGGTTCGTGCTGCCGTCGTTGGCGGTCGCGTCGCCGGTGGTCACCGTGACCACGGGCCCGCGGTCGCTGTAATCCACAGTGTCGATCCCGGTACCCCCGTTCATCGCGTCGTTGTTGTCGCCGCCGATGAGCAAGTCGTCCTCGGTGCCCCCGTTGAGCGTGTCCGTGCCCTTATTGCCGTGCAACTCGTCGTTGCCGGCGTTGCCATTCACGATGTCACTGCCCGAACCGTCGCCGCCGATCACCAGGTCGTCACCGCCGTCGCCGCTCACGGTGTCGTTGTCGATTCCACCGTCCACCGTGTCGGCCTGATCGCCGCCGCTCACAGTGTCGTCGTCACCGCTGCCGGTCATGAAGTCCACGCCGTCACCGCCGTTGAGGGTGTCGTTGCCCGACACCCCGTTCAAATCGTCGTCGCCGGCATCGCCGTTGGCGATGTCATCGTCGCCGCCGCCATTGATCGTGTCCGCTCCGTCGCCTCCGTCCAGGTTGTCGGCCCCAGCCGCTCCTGTGAGTTGATCCGCGCCGCCAACGCCGGCGATGGAGTCATCCCCGCGGCCGCCGCTGAGTACGTTGGGGTCGCCGTTGCCGGTGAGTGAGTCGCTCCCCGAACCGCCGATGACCCGTTCCACTGTCGTGGTGACATTGTCGTTGGCGGGCCCGGACCCGGTCGATGCGTCGATGTTGACCGTGCCGTCGTCGGCGATGTCGTCGATCGTGACGGTGACTGTCGCCGACCGCGTCTGAAGACTGGCGGTGTCGAAATCGGCGTCGCCGTTGAGGACGTCGTTGTTGTTGCCGCCGATGAGGTTGTCGTCCTCGGTCCCGCCGTTCAGCGTGTCGGTTCCGTTGGCACCGTCCAGCTTGTCGGCCCCGCTGCCGCCGTTGAGCTCGTCATTGCCGGCGGCACCTTTGAGGACGTCGTCACCTCCAAGGCCGCAGATCACGTCGTTGTTCTTGGTTCCCTTGAGAAGGTCCGGGCCCGGTGTACCGGTGATCGTGCAGGGAGCCGCCAGGGCGGATCCGGGCATTGCGACCGCCGCCATAACCAGCGGCACGATGGCAACGCCCATCCTCTTTGCGACTCGACTCATTCGAATACCCTTCCCTCGATGACGGGTTCTATGACCCATTTCCCCCAAAAGAACACGCCATGACCAGCGCTGCTCGCTCCGGAGCTGTCCGGAGCATAAACTGTCGGGTCACGGGCGTCCACACACACGAGTGGCGGCGCAAGGGATTCTGAGAACTCGGGAGACACCTCTCCTGTTTGACGGATCGGCGTAAGGTTGAGACATGTGGTACCGGATCGGCGCGCACCTACGCGCCAACTTGGTCGGCTACGTAGCGATTTTTCTCGCGCTGACGAGCGGCGCAGTTGCCGCGACGGTAGCGCGTAACACGGTCACCAGCGAGAGCATTCAAAACGGCGAGGTGAAGAGCGCCGACGTAGAGGACAACGGGATTCGGGGCGCTGACATCAAGGAGTCGACGCTCCACAGCATTCGAGGCCCCAGGGGCCCGGCGGGCCCGGCGGGGCGAGTTCTTACGGTCAAGGACGCCGACGGAGCGACGATCGGCTCGCTGCTGACTGCCGACGACGACAGCCTGCGGGTCCTGACGACGACCGGTTACCTGGCCTCGCTCGACTGGCAGGGCAACATTCCCGATGACCCCATCGGCATCCTCGCCGTCTACTCGGGCGCCGGCTGTTCCGGGACCCAATACATCCCGGCGCCGACGACGGGTGGGGGACCGCCTTTCGCGGCCGGTAAGTTGCTGCGATTCCGCGACGGGGAACGCTATGTCGCGGCCGTCCGTTCGACCGCGAGCTCCGTGCAGGCCGACTCATACCTCTCAGTGCTCTTCGGGTGCATGGATTTCGGCTCACCGACCAACACTCTGGCCTGGGCTGCGAAGACCCTGACACCGTCCAAGGCCGGCCTCCCCGAACCGATCACCGGCCCGGTGTCGATCTCGGCCCGGTGAGCCGTGGACGGTGGCTCGCGAGATGCCCTCGCAAGGGGCCTCGCTTGGGTTAGGGTCGCGATGGAAGCAACCACTGGAGGGTGTCATGCACATACGAGTTGTCCGCTTCACTGATGTCGAATCGGAATGGGCCGACGGTTTTCAAGCCCGCCTCGACGAGCGAGGAGGGCCACCGGACGGTGTCGTGTCGACTGGGGTCCAATTCCTTCACGACCCCGACCAGCGCACTGCCGTCGTCATCCAGCGCTTCGCATCCGAAGCGGACATGCGAACGAGCGAGCAAGCGCTCGAGGCGATGGACCCCGGGGACACCCCGGGTACCCGAGCCTCCGTGGACCGCTGTACGGTCGTTGCCGAGGCCGAGGCCTGAACACGACCGGCCCACGCGGGTTTCCTCTGCCGCTTGAATTGGCGGCCATGCCGTTCGACGGAGGGTGAGCGACGGGGCTCGAACCCGCGACCACCTGGACCACAACCAGGAGCTCTACCAACTGAGCTACGCCCACCGTGCGTGGCCTCAATCTAGCTTGTCCCCGATGAGTCCGGCGCCGCCGGGTAGTCCCGTTGGGTGAACCCGCGAGATAGGAGCAGGGCATGGCAGGCACCGACAGGATCCAGCTGACGCGCGACATCTATCGCGCCTACGAGGAGCGCGACCGCGGCGTCGTGGAGGCGCTGCTGACCGACGACTTCGAGTTCTACTCGCCACCGGACCCCGGAATCGACCGGACGACCTACTTCGAACGATGCTGGCCGAACGCCGATCTGATCGAGAGCTTCGCGTTCGTCCGGCTGTTCGAACACGACGACGAGGTGATCGTCACCTACGAGAGCACGAAATCCGACGGCAAGCGCTTCCGCAACACCGAGATCCTCACCTTCGACGGTGACAAGATCATCAGGGTGGAGGTCTACTTCGGCTGGGACCTCTGAAACACGACGACGAGAGGAGCCCTCGCCGTGGCGACGCAAACCGAGATGCCCATCGAACTCGACTCGCTGCCGGGCAGCGACGAGGCTCGGAAGTTCGAGGGCGCCGATTACGGCGCGATGGTGTCGTTCTTCCACGTCTACGGGCCCCCTGGATCCGGCCCACCGCTGCACCGCCACCCCTACGAGGAGACGTTCATCATCGAATCGGGGCGGGTGACGTTCACGGTCGCCGGCGAGACGATCGAGGCTGGTCCCGGCCAGATCGTGATCGCACCGCCGAACACCCCGCACAAGTTCGTCAACTCGGGCACCGAGACCCTGCACCTGATCGGCATCCACTCCGCCCCGCGCATCGAGCAGGAGAACCTCGAGTAGGCCGACCCTTGCGGTAGCGGAACCCGGGCCTATGCTCGGGATCATGGAGCTTCGGTTTCACGAGACGATCGACCGGTTGCCGGGTCGACTCCAGCGGCTCGTCGAGATCGGCGCGGACCCGTCGGATCCCGACGAGCTCCGGGTTCGCAAGGCGGTGCTGGTCCTCTCGGCGGCCCTGATGGCGAGCCTGTCGGTCGTCTGGGTCGTGACCTACGCGTTGCTGGGCCTCTGGGTGCCGGCGGCGATCCCGTTCGTCTACCAGGTTGCGTCCGCTTCGAGCATCTGGATCTTCGCCCGGACCCGCCGCTATTCCCTGTTCCGCACGAGCCAGCTGATCATGAGCCTCGTGTTCCCGTTCGTCCTCCAGTGGAGCCTCGGTGGCTTCGAGGCCTCCTCGGCCGTCTGCCTGTGGGGGATCACGTCGCCGCTGGGGGCGCTGCTCTTCCTCGGCTCGCGCCAGTCGATCCCGTGGTTCGGGGCGTTCGTCGGCCTGCTCGGGGTGTCCGCGCTGATCGATCCGACGCTCTCCGCGAACGCGGCCGACGTGCCGCACGGAGTCCGCGTCGCGTTCTTCGCGCTCAACATCACCGGGGTCGCGGTGACGACCTACGCCCTGCTCCAGTACTTCGTCCGGGCCCGGGAGCGGGCGATGGACGAGCTCTCCCGCCAGCACGTGGAGCTGGAGCGGGAGCAGGAGAAGTCCGAGCGCCTGCTCCTCAACGTGCTGCCGGAACCGGTCGCCGCCCGTCTCAAGGAGCGCGAGGGGATCATCGCCGACGATTTCCCCGAGGTGACGGTGCTCTTCGCCGACATCGTCGGGTTCACGCCGCTTTCGGAGCGGCTTTCAGCTTCGGAGCTCGTCTCGCTGCTGGATCGCATCTTCGCCCGCTGGGACGGGCTGGCGGAGATGCACGGGACGGAGAAGATCAAGACGATCGGTGACGCCTACATGGTCGCCGCCGGGATTCCGCTGCCCATGCCGGACCACGCCGAGGCGATCGCCGCGATGGCGCTGGCGATGGGGCCGGAGGTCGCCGCGTGCTCCGCCGAGATCGGCGAGCCGCTGCAGGTGCGGATCGGCATCGACACCGGCCCGGTCGTCGCCGGCGTCATCGGCCAGGCGAAGTTCATCTACGACCTCTGGGGCGACACCGTCAATACGGCGAGCCGGATGGAGTCCCATGCGCAACCCGGGTCGATCCAGGTCACCGAGCGCACCTACGAGAGGCTCAGGGACCGCTTCGACCTGCGCTCGCGCGGGATCGTCGAGGTCAAGGGCAAGGGACCGATGGCGTGTTACGAGCTGATCGGCGCACGTTAGGCCGGATTTCGTCGCGACGACGTTCCAGACGGCGGCGCGGCCGACGATCGACCCGTCCGGACGCTCCCACTTGGCGTAGTGGTCGGCGACCGCCTCGGCGATCTCAGGCCGGAGGCTCTCGCCGTGGTCCCCGTTGAGCCGGATGAGCTCGGCGCCCGGTCCGATCGCGAGCATGGCCTCGACGGCCTCCTCCATGTCGCCGCCCATGAAGTAGTCGAACTCACGGGCGTGCAGCTCGATCTCCTCGAACCCGGCGGCCTCGAGGATGCCGCGAGTCGTGTCGGGATTGCCCGAGTGAGAAAGGACCCGGCCCGCAGGTGTCGGCGTCGTACTCCTCCGGGCGGGACAGGAATCGCTGGACGACCTGCTCGGTCTCGGCGAAGAAGGCGCTCTCGTCCTTGCGCCGCCAGCAGATCTTGTTGAGTCGGCCGCCCGGCTTGAGCGCCCCGCGGATGGCCCGCATCGCGGGCACCGGCGCGGCGAAGAACTGGGTGCCCATCCGCGAGAACGCGAGGTCGAACTCGGGCTCCCACCGCGCCGTCTGGGCATCGGCGACCTCGAAGGCGATGTTGTCGATGCCGGCCTCCGCCGCCTCGACCCGCGCGTCCCGGATGAACTCGGGCGAGGAGTCGATCCCGAGCGCAGATCCCTCCGGCCCGACGATCTCGGCCAGGCGCCGCGTCGTGTCCCCGAACCCGCAGCCGATGTCGATGGAACTTCCCCCTACGGGCGGCGGAGCCAGGTCGAAAGCCTGCTCGGTCACCTCCGCCAGCGCGCCGACGAACACTTTCCGGTTCTTGTTCCAGCGTTCGTAGAGGACCGTGTCCCAGGCGCGCACCGCCTCCTCGTTGGCGGGAGCGGTCGCGCCGGCCGGCTGCGCTTGAGTCATCGATGACGAGCCTAGCCCAGCTCTCGCGGCATGGCAATGGCCGGCGCGGAATGCCCCCGGCAGGATTCGAACCTGCGACATCCGGCTTAGAAGGCCGGCGCTCTATCCAGCTGAGCTACGGGGGCAGGAGCTCGTTGGGGCCGAGTCTAGGAGGCAAACCGGAGGGCGGGAAGCGCTGGGCGGCTCACCGGTCCGCGCGCTTCGCAATGCTCCACGTGTGGGCGAGACGGAGATCAGCGGGCGGATCGAGGCGATCTGCGGTTTCGAGGACCGCATTGCCGGGACCGACGCCGAGCGACGCCTCGCCAACTCGCTGGCCGTCGAGCTCGAGTCGGCCGGCCGGCGGGTCGAGGTCGAATCGATCTGGGTGCAGCCGCAATGGGCGGTCGTCCATCTGCTCCATTGCCTGCTGGCGATCGTCGGCAGCGTCGTGGCCGCCGACGATCCCGCGATCGGCTTCGCGATCGTCCTGGTGGCCGCGACGTCCGCATATCTCGACCTCTCGGGACGCTGGTACCTGATCCGCCGCCTGCTGTTCCGGCGGGCCTCCCAGAACGTGCATGCGACTGGAAGGGGGCCGGCAGGGCCGGAGGCGCCGCGGGTGGTCCTCTGCGCCAACCTCGATGCGCCGCGCACCGGCGCCGCCTACAACCCGCTGCCGATGCGGATTCTCGATGCCGCCTCGCGACGGTTCCCCGTCGTGTCCTCGCCGACCCGCATCTGGTTCTGGTCGATCGCCTTCCTGCTGATCCCGCTCGGCGCCCGGATGGCGGGGCTCGACGCGTCCTGGCTCGACGTCGTCCAGCTCCTGCCGACGCTGATCCTGATCGTTGCCTGCTTCCTGCTCGGCGAGATCGCGCTCTCCCCCGCCTCCCCCGGCGCCAACGCGAACGCCTCCGGCGTCGCCGCGGTGATGGAGGCCCTCCGGATCCTCGACGGAGATCCGCCCGAGAACCTGCAGGTCGACGTCGTGCTCTGCGGCGGCGGCGAGACCACGATGCAGGGGATGCGCTCGTTCGTCCGGGGCCACCGCAAGGAGCTCGACAAGAAGGCGACCCGCTTCGTCTCGTTCGAATCCGTCGGCCGGGGTGAGCCGCGCTTCGCGCTCTCGCAGGGACCGGCCGTCAGCCTGCCCCTCGATCCGGATCTCGCCGAACTCTGCGCCGCCGTCGCGATCGCCCATGACAGCGGCGACGACACCGTACGACGCCGAGCCGATCAGAGACGGCTCGCCCGAGCGCCGCGCTGACCGCGCGCGCCTACGGTTACCCGGCGATCGCCATCACCTGCCGGGAGGGACGCGAGGCGCTGCCGATCGGCCACCACACACCCGCCGACCTGCCGGATCAGGTCGATCCCGCGGCCGTCGAGACGGGCGGCATCGTTCGCCGTCGAGGCGATCCGCCTCCTCGACCGCGACCTCGGCCGGACTAAGCCTCAGGCTGCAGCCGAACCGGCAGTGACTTCAGCTGGTTGACGAACTGCGTCGCCGCGTGGCGCGGTTCACCGGCGAGCTCGATGCCGGGATAGCGGTTCAGGGTCTCCTCGATCAGCACCTTGAGCTCCAGCCGGGCCAGCGCGGTGCCGAGGCAGAAGTGCCGGCCGCCGGCGCCGAACGCCTGGTGCTCGGGGTTGCGGGTGACGTCGAACCGGTCGGGATCCTCGTAGCGCGTCTCGTCGCGGTTGGAGGAGACGTACCAGAGGACGACCTTCTCGCCCTTCTTGATCGTCTTGCCGTTCAGCTCCGTGTCCTCCATCGCGGTACGCCGGAAGTGGGCGAATGCGGGGAACATCCGCAGCGCCTCCTCGACGGCGGGGCCGACGAGCTCCGGATCGTCGAGCAGCTGCTGCTTCTGCGTCGGATCCTCCATCAACGCTCGCATCGCGCTGCAGTAGGTCGCCTTGGTGCTGTCGTTGCCGGCGGCGACGAGGAGGAAGAAGCCCATCACGATCTCGTGCTCCTCGAGCCGCTCGCCGTCGACCTCCGCGTGGACGAGGATGCTGGTCAGGTCGTCGGTCGGGTTCTCGCGGCGCTCGGCGATCAGCTTCGTGCAGCGCTCGAACATCTCGGGGACGTCGCGCTCCATGACCGCGGGGACGCCCTCGGGGTTGATGTCGGGATCGTTGGCGGCAAGGATCGAGTTCATCAGCCGCGCCCAGATCTCGTCCTCGCCCTTCGGAATGCCCATGAAGCTGCCGATCACGCGCGAGACGAAGGGCTGCGCGACCTCGTTGACGAGATCGACGGTCTCACGACCCTCGATGCCGTCGAGGACGTCGGCGGCGATCTCGCGGATTGCCGTCTCGTGCTCGGCGATCCGCTTCGGCGTGAAGCCGCGCTGGAAGAGCGCCTTGAGCCGATCGTGCTTCGGAGGATCCATGCCGATGAACATCGCCTGCGTCAGCTCGAGCGGCAGGATCGCGTCGGTGAGCGCGGTGATCCCGTAGGCGGATGAGTACGTCTGCCAGTCGCGGCTGACGGTGTGGACGTCCTCGGCGGTCGTGACCGACCAGAAGCCCGCCTCGTCCGGGTACTCGGTGATCTTCGGACTCCAGTGCACGGGGCACTTGGATCGCATCTCGCGGAAGATCTCGTTCGGCGGGCCGTCCTCCCAGTGCTCGATGTCGGACAGCAGCAGGTCGTCGAGGTCCTCGGTCACTCGATCTGTAGCCATTGCTGGAATCTACCCGCTTGTAATGAATCGCCGTGTCGGGAGGACGTAAACGCGCAACCTCGACTCACGATTCGAAAGGCTGACGATGCCCGACCACGACTTCTCGGACCTGAAGGCGCTGTTCCTCAACTGCTCGCTGAAGACCTCGGCGGAGACCTCGAACACACAGGTGCTGATGGACAACTCGATCGCGATCATGGAGGCCAACGGCGTCTCGGTCGACACGATCAGGCTCACCGATCACGTCATCCCGCCCGGCGTCCAGGAGGACATGACCGAGCACGGCTTCGACCGCGACGACTGGCCCGAGATCCAGCGCCAGGTCCTCGACGCCGACATCCTCGTGCTCGGCACACCGATCTGGCTCGGCGAGAAGTCGAGCGTCTGCACCCAGGCCATCGAGCGCCTCTACGGGTACTCGGGCGAGCTCAACGACAACGGCCAGTGGATCTACTACGGCCGCGTCGGCGGCGTCCTCGTGACCGGCAACGAGGACGGCATCAAGCATGTGGCGATGAACGTCCTCTACTCGCTGCAGCACCTCGGCTACGTGATCCCGCCGCAGGCCGACGCCGGCTGGATCGGCGAGGCCGGGCCCGGGCCCAGTTACGCCGACGAGGGCAGCGGCGGGCTCGAGAACGAGTTCACGAAGCGGAACACCACGTTCATGACCTGGAACCTGATGCACCTCGCGGCGATGCTGAAGCGCGCCGGCGGCATCCCCGCCTACGGCAATCAGCGTCGTGAATGGGATGCCGGCGCCAGGTTCGACCACCCGAACCCGGAGTACCGCTGAGGGCGCCTGAGGACGAAGAGCTGCTAGGCGGGGGTGATGGGGTTGTGCCGCTCGGTGAAGTGGCGATCCTTGCCCGCCGCCTCGGCGTAACGGCGGATCAGCTCCACCCGCAGCTCGTCCGGCTCGATCACCGAGTCGATGACGAGCTCGGAGGCGAGGTGGAGGATGTCGATGTCCTCGGAGTATTCGGCTCGCTTCGTCGCGACGAACTCGGCCCGCTCGGCCTCGTCTTCGATCGCCTGGATCTGGTTGAAGTAGACGGCGTTGATCGCGGCCTCGGGTCCCATCACGGCGATCTGCGCTCCCGGTAGGGCGATGCAGGCGTCGGGCTCGAAGGCGGGGCCCGCCATCGCGTAGAGGCCGGCGCCGTAGGCCTTGCGGACGACGACCGAGATCTTCGGCACGGTCGCCGAGCTGACTGCGCTGACCATCTTGGCGCCATGGCGAATGATCCCCTGGCGCTCGACGGCCTTGCCGATCATGAACCCGGGAACGTCGGCGAGGAAGAGCAGCGGGATGTTGAAGGCGTTGCAGGTGTTGATGAAGCGGGCGGCCTTGTCGGATGAGTCGACGAACAGCACTCCGCCCTTCTGCTTCGGCTGGTTGGCGACGATCCCGATCGCCCGGCCGTCGAGGCGCGCGTAGCCGACGACCAGCTCCTTGGCCCAGCGCGCGTGGACCTCGAGGAACGTCCCCGCGTCGCAGACCCCGTCGATCAGGTCGCGGATGTCGAAGGGCGTCTTCTCGTCGCCCGGGACGACCTCCGACGGAAGCAGCTCGGGGTTGGCCTCGCCCGGCGTGACCGCGTGCGGCTCCTCGCGGAAGCTCGTCGGCATGTAGCCGAGGTAATCCTTGGCGATCCCGATCGCCTCTTCGTCGGTCTTCGCCAGGAAGTGGCCGCAGCCGGAGACGCCGGTGTGCATCCGCGCTCCGCCCATCTCCTCGAGGGTCACCTCCTCGCCGATGACCATCTGCGCCATGCGTGGGGAGCCGAGATACATCGAGGCGTTGCCGTCGCGCATGATCACGACGTCGCAGAAGGCCGGGATGTAGGCGCCGCCGGCGGCAGAGGGACCGAAGAGCACGCAGACCTGCGGCACCCGGCCGGACATCTTCACCTCGTTGTGGAAGATCCGCCCGGCGCCGCGGCGGCCCGGGAACATCTGCACCTGGTCGGTGATCCGCGCTCCCGCGGAGTCGACGAGATAGACCATCGGCAGCTCCAGGCTGAGGGCCCGCTCCTGGATCCGGATGATCTTCTCGACCGTCTTCGCGCCCCAGGAGCCCGCCTTGACGGTCGGATCGTTCGCCATCAGGGCGACGCGGCGGCCGCCGATCGTGCCGAGGCCGGTGACGACCCCGTCGGCGCCGAGTCCGTCGGCGTCCCAGTTGGCGAGCATCGCCTCCTCGGAGAAGCTGTCCGGATCGAGCAGCAGGCCGACCCGCTCACGGACCGGCAACTTGCCCTGTTCGGCCGTCTTCTGGTGGTGGCGCTCGGGACCGCCGGCGAGCCCGGCTGCCCGGGCGCGCTCCAGCGGTGATTGATCGGTCGTCTCGCTCACGCCGCGAAGCTAACTACAAGCCGGGAAACGGCGGGCTGCGACGGGTCGGCTACAGGAGCTCAGTGAGCTTCTGGTCCTCGGTCGGCGGGTCCACGGAGTCGACGGATCGCCTCCGGCGCTCGCGCTCGGCGGTCTCCGCCTCGGCGATCTCGCGCTCGTCGGTCTCGGATTCGATCTCTTCCTCGAGGATCTCGGACTCCACGACCTGCGAGACCTGAGTCGGCGCCTCGTCGGCGATCGGAGGTCTCGGGCTCGACCTCCGCCTCCGGTTCGATCTCCGCGCTCAGGCTGGTCGGGCGCGTCGACGGCGGCAGCGACGCGGTCGGGCAGGCCCAGGTCCATCTCCCCGGGTCCGTCGATCGCGAGCTTCATCTCGGCGTTGAGCTGTTCGAGGTTGGCGACGACGTCGCGCCGCTTGCGCACGAGATCGGCGATCTCCTGCTCGATTCCGCGCGTCCGCGCCTCCGCAGCCTCCTCGGCCTTGCGGAGATGCTCGTCGGCCTCGTCCTTCAGCTGCGCGGCCGCCAGGGCCGCCGCCTCGGTGGTCTGCTTCGCCTGCGCGTCGGCCGTCTCGATCGTCGCCTTGGCCTGCTCGTCGGCGGCGGTCCTCGTCCTCACCGCGTACTCGTCCGCGGCGGTGCGGGCCTCCCCCGCCTCGCGTACGGCGTCGCCGCGCAGCGCGTCGGCCTCGGCTTCGGCCTGGGCGGTCACCTCGTCGGCGCTCTCCTGCGCAGCGGCGAGGACCCCACCGGTCCGCTCGCCGACCCGCGCCATCTCGCGCTGGATCACCGACCGCCGCGACTCGTCACCGCCTCCCGGTCTCGAGCCAGTCGGCCAGCTCGGCAAGGTACGCGTCAACGGCGCGCCTGTCGTATCCGCCTCTGCGCTCAGTCGGAAACTGAACGCTCTTCAATTCTTCGATTCGATCAGTTGCCATACGAGCAGGATAGATACCTGCCCAAGCAGCCTCAGACGAAACGGGACGCGATCAGAGGCCGAGCTCGCTCGGCACGGGAGAATCGCCCGAGTAGTCGTAGAAACCCTTGCCCGACTTCCTGCCGTACCAGCCGGCGGAAACCATCTTCCGCAGGGTCGGAGGCGCCGCGAAACGGCGCTCGCGGTACTCGTCGAACATCACGTTTCCGATCGACTCGAGCGTGTCGAGCCCGACGAAGTCGGCCAGGGTCAGTGGGCCCATCGGATGGTTGGCGCCGGCCTTCATCGCGACATCGATCTCCTCGATCGATCCGACGCCCTCCTCGTAGGCCCGGATCGCATCGAGCATGTAGGGGACGAGCAGGCGGTTGACGATGAAGCCCGTCTTGTCCTTCGCGTGAACGACGGTCTTGTTCAGCTTCTCGCCGACCTCGAAGCCCACCTTCAGAGCTTCGTCGGAGGTGGTGACCGTCTGGACGACCTCGAGCAACGGCATCACCTGGGCCGGGTTGAAGAAGTGAAGGCCGAGGAAGCGGTCGGGTCGCGTGGTCGCTGCGGCCTGGTCGATCACGGCGAGCGAGGATGTGTTCGTCGCGAAGAAGGCATCGTCCTTGACGATCGGGTCGACCTCGGCCCACATCTCGAGCTTGCCTTCGAGGTTCTCGGTCATCGCCTCGATCACGAGGTCGCAGTCGGCGAGTGAGGCGTAGTCGGTGGTGCCGTCGATCCGGCCGCGGACGGCGTCGGCGTCCGCCTGCTCCATCTTGCCCTTCTCGACGGCCCGACCGAGCTGCTTCTCGATCTTGCCGATCCCGAGAGCAAGGTGCTCGTCGTCGACCTCGCGCAGAACGACGTCCCAGCCCGCCTGCGCGCAGATCTGCGCGATTCCGTGGCCCATCAGGCCGCCGCCGACAATTCCAACCTTGCTGATCGCCATGTTCTCCTCGTAAGTGTGTGCGCGGTGTAGGGCCGCGCAGCCTAGAGAGTTCGGGGCGGAATCAGGCGGAAGGCTGAGACAGGCCGACCTCTTCGAAGCGCTTGGCCATCGCCGCCGCCATCGCATCGACGCCGCTCTTCGGCCTCAGCATCACCTTCATCTCGGTGATCAGGCCGTCGTCGTCGAACGTCAGCAGGTCGAGACCGTCCATCCAGCGGTCGCCGACCCTGGTCCGGAAGATGAGCGCGGCGGTCGACTCCTCGGGGTTCTCGATCGTATGCACGTACTCGAACTCCTCGAACAGCTTGGCGGGGCCCTCCATGAGGATCGTGACGACGAGATCGCGCCCGTCGTAGGAACGGAACGTGACGGGGCTGAAGAAGCGCACGTCGGGGTGGAAGACGGCCTCGAAGCGCTCGCGGGAGGGATTCGTGGCCATCGAATGGACTACGTCGATGAAGGCGTCGGATCGCATGCCGTGAGCCTATTCGTTCATCCGCTCATCAGCTTGGCGTGGAGCTGATCGATCGTCCCCTTGGTCCGCATGGTCGCGAGCCCGAGGCGCTCGTCGATCGCCTTCAGGTCGAGCCCCGTCTCCAGGGTGCCGCCGCTCGGCAGCCAGAAGAGCTCGGCGGCGCCGAACGCCAGCAGGTCCTCGTCGGTCGCCAGCGCCGAGGATCGCCTTGCGCGCGGCGGCGGTCGGCTTCTTGGCCAGCAGGGAAACCTGGAGCTTTCCCTTCGAGGCGGTCACGGCCCTGGCGTCGAACGGCTCCTCGGCCACGATCTTCTCCAGCTCCTCCTCGGTCCTGAGCACCGTGGGGACGGCGTAGCCCGAAACCCTTCTCGAGGCCCGTCTCGATCCGTTCGATCAGTGCCTTCTTCGACTGCTTTCGGCGCCTCGAAGACGACGTTTCCGCTGGCCCTGAACGTGGCGACCGACTCGAAGCCGAGCGATTCGAACTCGCTGCGGAGATCGGCGTTGGTGATCCGCCGATTTCCGAGGTTCATCCCCCGCAGGAAGGCCGCGACCCTCAGCTTCCGCTCCAGTCGATCGGGCCGGCCGTGAGCAGGTGAGCGCCGAGCGGCCTGCCGAGCGTCTCCTGGACGGCGCGAGAGGCGGCGAGCAGGCCGTCGAGATTCACCCCGGTCTCGACGCCCATCTCGTGGAACATCGAGATCAGGTCCTCGGACGAGACGTTGCCCGTCGAACCGGCCGGGACGGGGCAGCCGCCGAGCTCGCCGAAGCTGGACTCGAACGAATCCACGCCCTGCGAGAGCGCCGCCACCGCGTTGGCGAGGCCCTGGCCCCTCGTGTTGTGGAAGTGGGCGGTGAGCTGGGCGCCGGCCAGCCGCTCTCGCGCCTCGGCGTAGAAGCCGTCGACCTGGCGGGGGTTGGCCATCCCGGTCGTGTCCCCGAAACCCACCTCCTCGCAGCCGAAGGCGCGGAGCTTCTCGGCGATCTCGAAGACCCGCCCCTGGGGCACCTCGCCCTCGTAGGGGCAGCCGAAGCTGGTCGCGATCACGCCCTCGCACCGCAGGCCCTCGCCGCGGGCGGTGGCGAGCACGCGCTCCAGGCCGTCGAGCGACTCCGCGACCGAGCGGTTGACGTTCTTGCGGTTGTGGGTCTCCGAGGCCGAGAGGAAGACGCTGATCTCGTCGAAGCGTTCGCGGCTCCGGAGTGCGTTCTCCAGGCCGCGCTCGTTCGGGATCAGAACCGAGAACGCCACTCCCTCGGGGCGTTCGAGGGCTGCGAGCACCTCGGGGCCGTCAGCCAGCTGCGGGATAACGTCGGGGCGGACGAAGGACGTGACCTCGATCCGCCTCAAGCCGGCGGCGATCAGCATCTCGACCAGCCTGACCTTCTCGGCCGTCGGGATGACCTCCGGCTCGTTCTGGAAGCCGTCCCGCGGCCCCACCTCGCGGATCGTGACGCGACTCGGGTAGTCGGCCACCGCTCAGCCTTCCTGCGGAGGGCCCTGGTCCGGAACCTGGATGACCCGCCGCTGATGCGTCCCCACTCCGATCGTCCGGTCACCCTCCTTGACCTCGACGTCGAAGTGCAGCTTGCGGCCGTCGACCACGTCCGTCAGCTTCGCCCAGGCGGTGCAGGTCGAGCCCTCGGCCGCCCCGCCCACGTGCTTGATGCAGACCTCGAAGCCGACCGTCGCGCTGCCCTCGGGGAGATTCGCGTAGGCCAGGACGGCAGCGGTCCGCTCCATCATTCCGATCATCCCGGGGGTCGAGAGCACCGAGATTCCGATGGTCCCGCCGACGTCGGTGAGCAGCGGGCCAGTCACCTCGAACTCATCGGTTCGCTCCGCTCCGGGCTCGAGCGGGCTCGGCCCGCCGGAGTCGCGTTCGGGCTTCGGCAGGTCGAGTGAGTCGGCCGGTCCGGTCATCGGGGAGGAGCATAGACTCGCGCCCCACAGAGCCACTCCGAGCACCTACCCCGAGGAGCCGACCTTGACCGACGAGAACTCACCGACGCCGCCGATCCCGATCCTCGGGGGAACCGGCGCACTCGGCTACGGATTGGCGGTCCGATGGGCGCAGGCGGGCCTCGACGTCGTGATCGGATCCCGCGACGCGGACCGGGCGGCCGAGGCGGCCGAGAAGGTCTCGGCCGTAGTCGACAGCGCCAACGTGAAAGGCCTCGGCAACGCCGAGGCGGCGGCCCGCGGCCCGATCGTGTTCCTGACGGTCCCGTTCCGTGCCCAGTCGGAGACGCTGAACAACCTTCGCGATGCACTCGAACCCGGCCAGATCCTCGTCGACTGCACCGTCCCGCTCGCGGCCGCGGTGAGCGGGAAGGCCACCCGCTCGCTCGGCGTCTGGCAGGGGTCGGCAGCTCAGCAGGCGCAGGAGATGGTGCCGGAGGGCGTCACCGTCGTCTCCGCACTGCACACGGTCGGCGCACCGACGCTCGCGGACCTCGATGCGAAGCTCGGTGAGGACGTGCTCGTCTGCGGCGACAAGAAGAAGGACAAGGCGCCGGTCGCCAGGCTGATCGAGCGGATCGACGGCCTGCGCGCTGTCAACGCCGGCCCGCTCGAGACTGCCCGGATCGCCGAGCAGCTGACGCCCCTGCTGATCTCGATCAACGTCCGTTACAAGGCCCACGCCGGTCTGAAGCTGGTCGGGCTGCCCGACACCGATCCCTGGGCGTGAAGGTCGTAGCCCTCGCCGGGGGCACCGGCGGCGCCAAGCTGGCGGCGGGCCTCCAGGATCTCGTCGGCGACGACCTGACCGTGATCGCCAACACCGGCGACGACATCGAGACGCTCGGCGTCCACGTATCCCCCGACCCGGATCTCTGCACCTACTGGCTGAGCGATCAGATCGACGAGGAGCAGGGATGGGGGATCAGGGACGACTCCTTCACCGTCTTCGAGCGCCTCAAGGCACTCGGCGCCCCGGATTGGTTCGGGCTCTCCGATCGCGACCTCGCCCTCTGCCTGGAGCGGCGGCGTCGCCTCGATCGCGGCGACCGCCTCACGACCGTCGCGACGGAGCTCGCGCACGCTCTGGGTGTCGGCGCAACGGTCCTGCCGATGTGCGACGAGCCCGTCAGGACCCGGGTGCGGACGCCTGACGGCTGGCGGGAGTTCCAGGAGTACCTGGTCCGCGACCATGCCGAGCCGCCGATCGAGGAGGTCGAATTCGCCGGGGTCGAGGACGCCTCCCTGAGCCCGGAGGTCCGAGCCGCGGTGGATGCGGCCGACGCCATCGTGATCGGCCCCTCGAACCCCGTCATCTCGATCGGGCCGATCCTCGCCGTCCCCGGGATGCGCCGAACTCCTCGCCGGGGCCGCCGCCCCGGTGGTCGCCGTCAGCCCGTTCGTCGCCGGCGAGGTGATCAAGGGCCCGACCGAAAAGTTCATGAGGGCGATCGGCCGCGACCCGTCCGCCGCCGGAGTGGCCGACGCCTACGCGGACGTGGCCGATGCGCTGGTCGTCGACGCCGCCGATCCGGACCCCGATCCCGAGGTCGACGGCGTCGCCACGACGCGCTTCGACACGTTGATGGACGGGGCCGAAGGGCAGGCGCCGGGTCGCCGGGTCCACGCTCGACTACGCCGCCGCGGCGGCGCGCTGACCGGATCGCCGTGCCGGCCGCAGCGATCATCCCGATCAAGCGATTCGGCAACGCCAAGAGCCGGCTGTCGGGCACTTCTGCGTCGGGCCTCCGACCGGCACTCGCGGAGGCCATGCTCACCGACGTCCTCAGCGAGCTGACCCGATGCGAGAGGTTGGATCGGATCTTCGTGGTCAGCGGCGAGCCGGCGGTCGCGACCATCGCTCGGGACCTCGGCGCCGACCACGTTCACGACCCCTCCGACATCGGTCACTCCGAAGCGACCCTGCTCGGAATCGCGCATGCCGAGGCGCACGGAGCGACCGTCGTCGCGCTGCTCCCCGGCGATTGTCCCCTCGTCCGGGCCGCCGAGATCGACGCCGCGCTCGCGGGTCAGGGGTCTGGAGTCGCGGTGATCCCGGATCGGCACGGGAGCGGCACGAACGGGCTCATCCTGTCCCCTCCCGAGGCCATCTCCCCCGCCTTCGGCCCGGGCAGCCGCGAACGACACCTGGAGTTGGCCCGGGAGGCCGGGGTGCCGGCCGAGGTGGCGGAGATCGCGTCCCTCGCCCTCGACCTCGACACCGGCGACGACCTCCGCGAGCTCTCGGCCGTCCTGGCCGCCGACCCCGCCATGGCGCCCGCCACCGCGGCGGCCCTCGCCCTCCTCGAGGACCCGCTCGCGTGAGCACACCGATCGCAGTCGATCCGATCGAAGGCCTTCCCGAGGTCGGCGAGGGCGACGATCTCGCCGGGATGATCGTCGCGGCGACCGATCTCGCCGACGGCGACGTCGTCGTGATCGCCCAGAAGGTCGTCTCGAAGGCGGAGGGCCGGCAGCGACGGCTCGGCGGCGTCGAGCCGTCGGCGAAGGCGATCGAGCTGGCCCGCTCGCTCGGATAAGGACCCCCGGCTCGTCGAGCTCATCCTCGGCGAGAGCCGAAGCGTCCTCCGCAGCGAGCGCGTCCTGATCTGTCGAAACGCGGAGCGGGCTGATCTGCGCGAACGCCGGCATCGACTCGTCCAACGTCGGCGGCGGGGCGACGAAGTCCTGCTGCTGCCGCGCGACCCTGACGCCTCGGCGCGGCGGCTTCGCTCGGAGATCGCAGCTGCGTCCGGGGCGAGGACGGCGGTGATCGTCGGCGACAGCTTCGGCAGGGCGTGGCGGGTCGGTCAGGTCGAGGTCGCGATCGGTCTCGCGGGCATCGATCCGCTCGCGGACTGGCGGGGGCGCCGGGACCGCGACGGCCGCGAGCTCGAGGCGACGCTGATCGCGACGGCCGACCACCTCGCCGCCGCCGCCGACCTCGTCCGGGACAAGGCGAGCGGCATCCCGGCGGTGCGGATCCGCGGCCTGTCCAATCTGGTGAGCGAAGGGGACGGACCCGGGGCAGTGGCCCTGCAGCGAGACCGGTCCGAGGACCTCTTCCGCTAGCTCAGTAGGTCTCGAGGACCTCGTACAGCGTGTTGCGCTGCGCCGGGGTCCGGCCGGCGGCGCGGGCGGCGCCGATCAGGTCCTCAGGCTCGAGGCGGGAGCCGTGCTGGGAGCCCGCCATGCGGGAGATGCTCTCCTCCATCAGCGTGCCGCCCAGATCATTCACCCCCCACCTCAATGCCTCCGTAGCGGCCCCGAGGCCCATCTTCACCCAGCTCGCCTGGAGGTTCGTGATCGACTTCCCCAGGGCGAGGCGGAAGACGGCCGTGTGCTTGAGGTTCTCGGCGTCGGAGATCTCCTCGATCCCGTGCGTGCGCCCCAGCATCGTGTGGTACGGGATGAAGCTGAGTGGCACGAACTCGGTGATGCCCCCGGTCCGCTCCTGAACGGCCCTGACCACTCGCATGTGCTCGGCCAGCTCCTCCGGCGTCTCGATGTGGCCGAACATCACCGTCGACGTCGAGCGCAGGCCCGACCGATGGGACGCCTCGATGATCTCGACCCAGCGCGCGGCCGTCAGCTTGTTCGGAGAGATCCGATTGCGAACGCCGTCCTCGAGCACCTCTGCCGCCGTCCCCGGCGTCGACCCGAGCCCGCAATCCCGCAGGTAGCCGAAGACGTAATCGGGGTCGCGACCCGAGCGCTCGCACATGAAGTGGACCTCCATCGGCGAGTAGGCGTGGAGGTGGATGTCGGGCGCGACGTCCTTGGCTCGCTTCAGCCACTGCGCCGTAGTGCTCGAGGTCGTAGTCGGGGTGAATCCCGCCCTGCATGCAGATCTCGGTCGCCCCGAAGTCGACGGCCTCGCGAATCCGCTCGGCGAACTCGCCGGGATCGACCTCGTAGGCGTCCGGGGACCGCTTCGTCTGGCCGAAGCCGCAGAAGGCGCAGCCAACAGTGCAGATGTTGGTGAAGTTGATGTTGCGGTTGACGACGAACGTCGCGACGTCGCCGGCCAGCTCGGCGCGGAGTTCGTCGGCGCCGGCGCGAATCTCCTCGATCGCCTCCGGGCGGGTCTCGCTGAACAGCGCGACCAGCTCGTCGCTCGTGAGCTCGTGCCCGTCGCGGGCCCGCTCGACCGCCCGCGACGTCAGGTCGCCGCTGCCCGATACCGGGGCAGAGGCGGGACCGTTGCCGCTCCCGTTGACAGCCGGCATCCCCACCCTCGGCATGAAAGTCGGGAAGCGAGCGGCGAGCACCCCGAGCACCGACGGATCCACCCACTCCCGGTTCATGTACTGCGGGTATACGCAGAGGCGCTCGGTCAGCGCGTATCCGAGCGGCCGCAACCGCTTGCGGACCTGCAGCGGGCTCGGGAACGGGTGCTCGGGCGAGATGTGGTCGCCGTTGGCCGAGAGCCCGCCGAGGTCGGTCGCACCGGCATCGACGAGGTCGACCCACCAATCCGAGAGGTTCGGCGGGATCTGGATACCGACGTCCGGCATCAACCGGCGGCACTCTGCCACCAGCCTCCTCATGTCGTCGAGGGACACGGGCGAGGCCCAGGTCGGGAGGTCCAGGTCGTCGCCGCCGGCGGCAGAGTCGCCCTCGGCCCAGCGTCGCTCCGACGCCTCCTCGGCGATGTCCGCGACCTCGGCCCCGTAGTACCGCGGATGGGGGACGAAGTTCTGGAGGATCACCTCCTGGATGTGGCCATGCTTCTCGTGAACGGCCGCCAGCGCCTCGAGCGAGCCGACCCGCTCCTCCTCGGTCTCGCCGATCCCAACCAGGATCCCGCTGGTGAAGGGAATGCGCAGCTCGCCGGCCGTTTCGATGGCCCGCAGCCTCACCGCCGGATGTTTCGTCGGCGAGCCGGCGTGAACGGTCTCCATGAGGCGGTCGCTGACCGATTCGAGCATCAAGCCCTGCGACGCGGTGACGGCTCGCAGCCGTGCGAAGTCCTCACGATCGGCGACGCCGATGTTGGTGTGAGGGAGCATCCCCCGCTCCAGGGCCTCCGCGCACGCCCACTCGACGTAGGAGGTGAAGTCCTCGTGCCCCCAGGACCGCAGCCGCTCGGCCACGATCGGGTTGACCTCCGGCCTCTCGCCCGTCAGCACGAGCAGCTCCTTGACGTTGCGTCTGGCGGCCTTGTCGAGGCGGTCGATCACCTCCTCGGGCGGGTGGATGTGCGCCTGGTGGGTGGCGAACGCGCAGTACTTGCAATAGCAGCGGCAGGTCCGCGAGAGCGAGAGCGTCAGGTTTCGGGAATAGGTGACGCGCCGCATCGTCTTCACGCTAACGAAACGGGGCGCCCCGCAAGATGCGGCGCGCCCCGATCCGAGCGAATCTGTGACTCGGCCGCTACTTGGCGGGCCGTTCGGGTCCCTTGGAAGGGCCGGTGGCCTTCTCGAGCTCCACGTCGGTCTCGCCGGCGCTGATCACGAACTTGTAGAGCGCGACGGCGATCAGGGCGCCCAACAGCGGGCCGACGATGTAGGGCCAGACGCCGCCCCAGTCGTTGCTGACGAGCGCCGGGCCGAACCAGCGGGCGGGGTTGAACGAGCCGCCGGTGAGCGGGCCGAAGATCATCACGCAGAAGGCGAACGTGAAGCCGACGGTGAGCGGGCCCCACTCGTTGCGGGCGCGCTTGTTCATCGCGACGGCGACGACGCCGAGAGCGATCAACAGCGTGCCGATGCCCTCGCAGACCATGCCGGCGAAGTCGCTGCCGAGCAGCGGGCTGACGTTGGCGGCGCCCCAGTCGACGGCGCGGCCCTCGTCGAGCAGCAAGCCCTTGACGGCGAGGGCCCCGAGCACGGCTCCGGAGAGCTGCGCAAGGATGTAGACGACGGCGTCGATCGGGTCGATGCGCCTGAGCACGGCCGCGGCAGTCGTGATCGCCGGGTTGAAGTGCCCGCCGCTCACCGCTCCGAACGCCATGATCAGGGCGAACAGGACAAGGCCCTGAGTGAGCCCGACGACTGCGAAATCGGAGCCGAACTGCGCGGAGCCTCCGGCAGCGACGTAAAGGCTGATGACCGTCCCGATCACGAAGACCAGGAAGAACGTTCCGACCAACTCCGCGATGTACGCGGCCAGTCCTCGATCCTGCACTCTTAAAACCTCCTGTAAGGCATTCACGCGCTGTAGGCGCGACTAAGCGGGCGGAGTCTAGTACGCCGATCCGCCGGGATCGCCGGTCGTCCGGGCGCAGAGGTCTCAGTCGAGCAGACCGGCCGCGAGTTCCGGGAGCTCACGAGCCATCCGCGACCGCGGAACGACGAGATCGAACCCGGCGTCCTCGGCATGCCTGCGGGTCTCGACGTCGACGTGGGAATAGAAACCGAGTGTCGGCGGACCGAGTGCTGCGACCGCCCCCGCATCGACGAGGTCGAGGTCCGCCACGATCAGGTCGTAGCCGACGGCATCGTCGCCCGGCACGGCCCTCACCTGGACGTCGTGGCCCGCTTCGGTGAGCGGCGCCTCGACCCGGCTCGCCAGCATCAGGTCGGAGACGAGAGCGAGGACGCGCGCCATATCTATGGGTCAGATCGAGCGCCGGCGCCGGTACTCGGCGCGAACGCTCTCGGGCCTGCCCCACATCTGCACGACCTCGGCCCGGCCCTCGTTGAGATCGCGGACGATCAGCTCGCCCTCGATCTCCTGCCGGTCGAGCATCTGCAGGACCCAGGCGACCGTTTCCGGGGCAGCGCCGTGACCGAAGCCGTTGGCCACGTTGATCCGCCAGTGCCAGTCGGCCTCCGAGTAGGGCTGTGCGTTGATCTGGGTCATCGGGATCGAGGCGTCGACGTAACGCGTCTCGTCCGTGATCCTGAGGTCGACCTGCATGTCGGTCCAGTCGCGGGGCAGCGCGTCGACGATCTCCTGAAACGACTCCGATAGGGCCATGCCGACAGCCTACTTTCTCCTACTTCTCCCGGCGCTATGCGAAGAAGAGCTGCTGGAGCAGGAAGAGGTTGAGGGCGATGATCATGGCCGCCAGGACCGATGCCATGGCGGTCAGCCAGCGCGGGTTGACCATGTCGCCCATGACCCGGCGACGGCTCGCGATGATCAACAGCGGAATCAGCGCGAACGGGATCCCGAAGGACAGGACGACCTGGCTGACGACAAGTGCCCGAGTCGGGTCGACACCGATCGCCAGCACGATCAGAGCGGGAGTCAGGGTGATCGCCCGGCGCAGGACCAGCGGGATGCGCCGCTCGATGAAGCCCTGCATGACGACCTGACCGGCCATCGTGCCGACTGAAGTCGAGGCCAGTCCCGAGGCGAGCAGCGCGATGCCGAAGATCGTCGCGGCGTTGTCGGAGACGGTCTGCTGGAGGCCCGCGTAGGCGCCCTCGATGGAGTCGATGTCGACGAGGCCGCCGGCGTTGAAGAGTCCGGCGGCCACGACGATCATCGACATGTTCACGAGGCCCGCGAGCGTCATCGCCACGATCACGTCGACCTTCTCGAAGTTGAGGATCTTCTTCCGCTCGGCGCTGTTGCGGCCGACGACCCGGCTCTGAGTCAAGGCCGAATGGAGGTAGACGACGTGCGGCATCACGGTCGCGCCGAGGATGCCGACGGCGAGCAGCACGCTCTCGGTGCCGTCGAAGCCGGGGATGAACAACCCCTCGGCGATCCCCTTCGGATCCGGGTTCGATTGGGTCACCTCGAAGACGAACGCCGTGATCACGATCGCCGAGGAAGCCGATGATCAGGGCCTCCAGCTTGCGCACGCCCCGCTGCTGCATCGCGAGGATCGCGAACGAGCCGGCGCCCGCGATCACGCCGGCCCAGAACAGCGGGATGCCGAACAGCAGGTAGAGCCCCAGGGCCGCACCGATCACCTCGGCGATGTCGGTCGCCATCGCGACGAGTTCGGCCTGAACCCAGAGCCCGAGCGACGTCTTGCGGGGGAACTCCTGGCGGCAGAGCTCCGGCAGGTTCTTCCCGGTCGCGATCCCCAGCTTCGCCGACTGGGTCTGAACGACCATTCCGATCAGGTTCGCTGCGAGGACCACCCAGAGGAGCAGGTACCCGAACTGGGCGCCGGCCGCGATGTTGGTCGCGAAGTTTCCGGGATCGATGTAGGCGATCGAGGCGACGAAGGCCGGGCCGAGGAACGGCCAGAGTCGCGACAGCCCCCGGCGATGTCCGTCGAGCGAACGGCGCGCGGCGTCGGCGACCATCGCCTCCCCGGGAAGGGCCGCATCGACCTCGGAGGTGAGCACCTCCTGCTCCGGGGGGTCCTGAACCTGCTCGCTCACTCGCCCCCCTTGCGGACGACGAGCATTCGGGCCGCCAGATCGGGACCGAGCGGGCACTCCCCCGCACCACAGGCGACGACGACCGCTCCTCCGAACGGTTCCCGCCGGATTACCTCGAGGGCGAATCCCGGACGGATCTCGTGGCTGTCGAGGTACCTGAGCATCTCCGGGTGGCCGTCCGAGACCCGCGTGAACACTCCCGCGTCTCCCGCCTCGAGCTCGGTCAGGGGCACGCCTGGCTCCGGATCGCTGAGGGTCAGGTTGCGATCGGGGATCGGGTCGCCGTGGGGATCCCGATCGGGATCGCCGAGAGCCGCCGCGATCCGCTCCTCGAGGTCCTCGCTGATGTAGTGCTCGAGCACCTCGGCCTCGTCGTGGACGCGATCCCACGGCATCCCGAGCGCCTCGGCGAGGAACGACTCGAGCAGGCGGTGATGGCGGATCACCTCGAGGGCCATGCGCTCTCCGGTCTCGGTCAGCTCGACGCCGCGGTAGGGCTCGTAGCGCACGAGCCCGAGATCGGCCATCTTCTTGACCATCGCGGTGACGGTTCCCGGCGAGACGGCGAGTCGGTCGGCGAGGGCAGTCGTACCAACCGGACCCTCCTCGCGGGCGGCGAGCGCGTGGATCGCCTTGGCGTAGTCCTCGATCGCCTCGGAACCGCCGGCGCGGCGGTCACGGCCGTGGCTTCCGGGTGTCGCAAGTGAAGTCATCGCTGAATCGGGGCGAAAGTTTGCCATATCAAACTTCTTTTTGCGATCCGCCGCGTAATCGCCCGAAAAGCGCCCTCCTACAATGCGTCGCCATGGAGGCAACACTCGGAATCGACGCCCAATACCGCGCGCTTCGGGAGGAGGCGGGAATCCTCGATCGCTCCGATCGGGCCCGGATCACGGTCACCGGCAGCGAGGCCGCCGAGTTCCTGCAGGGACAGGTGACCAACGACGTCGAGGCGCTCGAGCCGGGGCAGGGCTGTTATGCGGCGCTGCTCGACCGCAAGGGCAAGATCAGAGCCGACATGCGGGTCCTCCGCCTCGCCGACGACGAGTTCCTGATCGATACGGAGCCCTCGTCGGGAGATCTGATCCTCAAGCACCTCGGGATGTACAAGATCGGCCGCGACGCGGAGGTCGACCCGGCGCCGGAGGACCAGGTACTGATCTCGCTGATCGGCCCGCTCACGCCGAAGCTCCTCGGCGACGGCCCGCTCGGCTCCGAGCACTCGAGCCGCCGGATCTTCGTCGGCGGGGCATCCTGCCTCGCGGTGACGACCGATCTGGGGGCCGACCTGCTCGTGGCAGCCGATGCCGCAGCGGCCGTCGTCGAATGGCTGACGTCGAACGGCGCCGCACCCGTCGCCGACGATGCCGCCGAGATCGTCCGGGTCGAGGCCGGCAGGCCGCGCGTCGGACACGAGATCGACGACCGCGACCATGCCCCAGGAGGCCGGCATCAACGATCGCGCGGTCAGCTTCACCAAGGGCTGCTACATCGGCCAGGAGACCGTCGCGAGACTTCATTACAAGGGCAAGCCGAACCGGCACCTGCGCCTGCTCGAGCCGTCCGAGCCCGTCGCCGCCGGCGACGCGGTCGTGAGCGCCGAGGGCAAGGAGGTCGGGACGATCGGGACCGCCGTCATCTCCCCCGCCCGCGGCCCGCTGGCGCTCGCGATCCTGCGACGTGAGGCCGAGCCGGGCGCCGAGGTCTCCGTGGGCGAAACGGTCAAGGCCGTCGTCGCGGCCGTCGGCGACTGACCTCCCTCCGCAACGGACGCCGTAACTTCGGGTAGATTCAAGCGCGGATGAGAGGGAGATTCACCGCAGGACTGCTTGTGGTGGCCGCGGTCGTCGCAGCGGGATGCGGCGCCGAGTCGCACCCGAACGAGCCGCCGCCCCCGGCGCCGCTCGAGCTGAGCGCCAAGATCGACGACCGCAACGTCGTCGTCGTACCCGACGCGGTCGGCGCGGGACTGGTCAACATGACGATCTCCAATCAGTCCGCCGACGACGTCCAGCTCGCCTTCGACGGACCGACCAACGCGCAGTCGCCGGAGATCCCGGCAGGAGGGGTCGGCAGCGTCCAGTTCCAGCTCGAGACCGGCGACTACACCGTCGAGCCGAGCATCTCGACGATCAACCCGACCCGGATGGCCGTCGGCGAAGAGCGGCCGGGATCGCAGAACATCCTGCTGCTGCCCTGACTTGACCCAGTTCGGCGACCACTACAGGTCCATCTACCTGGCTGGAGCGGGCGGCCAGGTGCCGTCCATCCCCGTCGATTGGAGACTGCTCGCCGAGCGGGCCGAGGAGGCGCTCGAGGAGCGCGACGCCGGCTACGTCTTCGGGTCCGCCGGCAGCGGCGACGACCGAGCGGGCGAACCGCGCGGCCTTCGACGCCTGGCGCATCGTCCCGAGGATGCTGCGCGACGTCGCCGTCCGCGACCTGACGACCTCGCCGTTCGGCTCGGAATGGCCGGCGCCGCTGGCGCTCGCCCCGGTCGGCGTCCAGACGATCGTCCACCCCGACGGCGAGCTGGCGGCGGCCCGGGCGGCCTCCCGGCTCGGCGTGCCGATCACTGCCGGGACGGTGGCGAGCCACACGATGGAGGCCATCGCCGAGGAGCTCGGCGAGACGCCCGGCATGTTCCAGCTCTACTGGCCGAACGACCCCGAGCTGGCGGAGAGCTTCGTCACGCGGGCCGAAGCGGCCGGCTACGAGGCGCTCGTCGTGACCGTCGACAACGCGTTCCCCGGCTGGAAGCCCCGTGACCTCCAGAACGCCTACCTGCCGGCGATCGAGGGCATCGGGATGGCCAACTTCTTCTCCGACCCGGTCTTCCGGTCGAAGCTCGACAAGCCGCCCGAGGAGGACACGGGCGCCGCGATCGGGCAGTTCATCGGCGTCTTCGGCAACCCGAGCCTGACCTGGTCCGACCTCGACTGGCTTCGCGCCCGGACCTCGCTGCCGATCCTGCTCAAGGGCGTGCTCCACCCCGACGACGCTCGCGAAGCCCGCGACCGCGGAGTCGAGGGGGTCGTCGTCTCCAACCACGGCGGTCGCCAGGTCGACGGCGCCATCCCCTCCCTCGATGCGCTGCCGGCGATCGCCGACGCCGTCGGCGAGGAGCTGAAGATCCTGCTCGACAGCGGAATCCGCAGCGGGGCCGACGCGTTCAAGGCCCTCGCACTCGGCGCCGACGCGGTCCTGCTCGGCCGACCGTACCTCTGGGGCATGGCCCTGGAGGGAGCCGACGGGGTCGAGAAGGTGCTCAACCACGTGCTCGCCGAACTCGACCTGACGCTCGGCCTCTCCGGCTTCACGTCGCCGGATCAGCTCTCGCCCGAGGTGCTGGACCGGGCCTAGTCTTCGGTGTCGGCCGCTTCTGCGACCAATGCGTCGATGCGGTCGAGCTTCATCTCGACCGACCCGACCATCTCGTCGAGACCGCTCCGCGCCTTGTCCGATGAGGTCTTGATCCCGGTCAGCGCCGTGCGGATGGCCTGCGCCTGCTTGAGGCACGAGACGGCCTCCTCGGCGACCGCCCTGACCTCGGCGGCGTCGACCGTCAGCTCCCGGTCCCGCGCCATCGAGACCCGCGCCGCGGCCAGCCTGTAGGCGACCGCGAGCGCCAGCGACTCCGGCTCCTCGCGATCGACGGCGACGATCAGCTTGTTGCCCTCGTACTCGTGGAGCTGCTCGCGGCCCGCCGGGACCTGCTCCTCGCCCGCGACCACCAGGACGCCGAACGAAGCGGCACGGGCCGCCATCGCCTCGTTGAGCTCCGACCAGGCGACGTTCTTGGAGAGCTTGCGGTCCTTGACCTCGAAGACGATCCGGCCGTTCGAGGGACCGTCGGCGGCGCCGAGCTCGACGAGCACGTCGCCCTTCTTGCCGCCGCCCTCCGCTCCCTCGGCGCCGGTGTGCGCGGCGGAATCGCCTCGCGTCCCGGCGATCCGCTCGATCGCGGCGTTGACGCGCTCCTCGAACGTGAAGCCCTTGCGGGTCCCGGCCTCCTCGGCCTCGGCGACGCGCTCGTCCCCCTCGCTGCGCTCGAGCTGGACGCTGACCCGCTCGGTCAGGTCGCGGACCTGCGCGTGCAGGGCGCGGTTCTCCTTCGACAATCCATCCCGCATCTCGGCGAGCTGCTTGCGATGGCGCTCCTCGGCTTCAATCATCTTCGCCGTCGCGCGCAACTGGGTCGCGACGAGCGGGTTGCTCGCATCCTCCGCGGTGAGCATCCGCTGCAGCTCCTTCTGCTGGTGGGTGACGGCGGTGACGAGCATCTCCTTGATCTCGCCCTGAACGGAGTCGGCGCGGTCGACGTCGAAGCGGTCGGCGATGTGCTTGGCGATCTCGGCGCTGCCCTCGTCGAGAGTCTCGCTCAGGTCCTCGCCCAGCTTCCCGACCCGCTCCTCGAACACGCGCTGGACGTAGTCGACGTTGGTCGCGGTGCTCTCGGAGTCGATCACCCGCGTGCCGATCTCGATCGCCTTGGAGACGGTCTCGGTCGCCGGCGTGCCTGCCTCGGCGCGCTCCCGCACGACCTTCGCGGCGCGTTCGTCGGCCACGGTGAGGTTCTCGATGACGATCCGGTCGCCGATTGCCCGAACCGACGCCGAATCACCATCAAGCGGCAGCTGGCTGGGGGCTTCGAATCTGTCTCTGCGTGACGCTTCCATCGGACTCTTCAAGGTAGTCGCGCCTCCGGATGCGTTCCTGACGTGACGGTTCTCACAGTCGATTGCCATTGCCGGCGCAATGATTGCGTCAGTGCAAATATCTTCGCCTCAGCAACGGTCCGCCCCCACCGCCACCCAGCACGCCGCCGAGCTGCTCTACGCGTTGACCCGCCGCGTCACGCTGACGACGACCGCGGAGCGGATCCGCAAGCTGGAGGAGAGCGAGCTCAGCATGACCCAGGTCAAGGCACTGCTGCTCCTCGTGGAGGGCGGCCGCCACACCGGCGGCGAGATCGCCGAGCGTCTCGGCATCTCCCCTGCCGCCGCCAGCCGGGCGATCGACTCGATGATCCAGAAGGGCCTGGCCACCCGCAGCGAATGCGCCGACGACCGGCGGGTCCGCCTGCTCGAGGCCACCGACGCCGGGGTCGAGCTCGCGGCCGGCATCGCCGACCTCCGCAAGGCCCAGATCGAGCAATTCCTCGAGACCCTCGAGCCGGAGGTGCTCGACGGTCTGATCGACGCCCTCGCCCCCCTCGGCCTCGAGGAGGCGAGCTCGTGACCCAGCGCTTCGGACACCTGATCACCGACGAGAACGCCAAGTGGTGGACCCTCGCGGCGATGTGCTTCGCCCTGTTCATGATCATGCTCGACAACACCGTCATGAACGTGGCGCTGCCGTCGATCCAGAAGGACCTGGGCGCATCGATCTCCTCCCTCGAATGGGTCGTGAACGGCTACAGCCTCTCCTTCGCGGTCCTCCTCGCCACCGGCGGCAGGCTCGGCGACATCCTCGGTCGCCGCCGGATGTTCATGACCGGCGTGGTGCTGTTCGCCATCTCGTCGGCCACCGCCGGGCTCGCGCCGTCGACCGGCGCGCTCGTCGCCAGCCGCGTCACGCAGGGCATCGGCGCCTCGCTGATGATGCCCGCGACGCTCTCGATCATCACCAACGCCTTCCCGCCGGCCGAGCGAGGCCGCGCGATCGGGACCTGGGCCGGCGTCTCGGCGCTGGCCCTGGCGCTCGGGCCGCTGCTCGGCGGATTCCTCACCGAACACGTCTCCTGGCGCGCGATCTTCTACCTCAACATCCCGGTCGCGGCCGCCGCGATCGCCGCGACCCTCTTCGCCGTGCGCGAGTCGCGCGACGAGACCGTCGGCCGCGAGATCGACTGGGCCGGCACGGCTGTGCTCACCGTCGGCCTGACCGCCGGCGTACTCGCCCTCATCGAAGGCAACAGCTGGGGCTGGGGATCGCCGCGGATCGTCGCCCTCGTCGCGATCTCGATCGTCGTGCTCGCTGCCTTCGTGAAGCTCGAGGGCCGCGTTCGCGCCCCGATCGTCCAGTTCGAGTTCCTCCGCAACCGCAACTTCGTCGGCGCCCTGATCGTCGCCTTCATCATCTCGTTCTCGATGCTCGGGATGTTCTTCTTCATGGCGCTCTACATCCAGAACATCCTCGGCTACTCGCCGCTCGAGGCGGGCGTCCGGTTCCTGCCGACGACGCTGGTGATCATGTTCGTGGCGCCGATCGCCGGTCGGCTCACCGACCGGATCGGCCCGCGGCCGCCGATCATCGCCGGCCTCTCCCTCGTCGCCGTGTCCCTGTTCCTGCAGGCGCAGATCTCCGACACCTCCGGCTACGGCTCGCTGCTCGTGCCGTTCATCCTGATGGGCTTCGGCATCGCCCTGACCATGTCGCCGATGTCGACCGCCGCGATGAACGCCGTCCACGTGACCAAGTCGGGATTGGCGTCGGGCCTGCTCTCGATGTCGCGCATGGTCGGCGGCACCTTCGGCGTCGCGGTTCTCGGAGCGATCTTCCAGGCCAACAGCGAGAGCTCGCTCAAGGCGGGCCTGACCGGTACCGGGATCGACTCCGGCCAGATCGACTCGATCGCCGAGCAGCTCGGGAGCGGCGGCCTGACTCAGACCATCGACAAGCTTCCTCCCGACGTCGCCCAGCAGGCGGCCGGGGCCGCTCACGACGCCTTCATCTCCGGACTGACGACCTCGATCGGCATCTCCGCCGCCGTCGCGGCCGCCGGGGCGGTCCTCGCCTACTTCCTGATCGCGGGCAAGCCGGGCGGGACCGAGCCCGAGCCGGCGCAGGACGAGCCGAGCGCGGGCGCCCGAGGAGCCGGTCCCGAGCCTGGCCGGCGTCGGGGCCGACTGACCCGCCGTCCGTCGATACCATCCACGGCCGCTAGCTCGCCCTACGTAGAAGGAGAATCGTGGCCGTAGACATCGCTGAAGTTTCCAAGCTGGACGTCGAGCCGGGCACCCTGCCCGAGACGATGGCGGCATGGGTGATCCGCGAGGAACGTCAGGGCGAGCCCAAGGACGCCTTCCAGGTCGAGGAGGTCGAGGTACCGGAGCCCGGCGCCTTCGAGGTCGTCGTCCGCGTGATGGCCGCCGGCGTCAACTTCAACAACGTCTGGGCCTCCCTCGGTCAGCCGGTGTCGGTCTTCGGCTATGGCGACCACCC
Organism: uncultured Solirubrobacterales bacterium; assembly: GCA_963791335.1. Classification (GTDB taxonomy): domain Bacteria; phylum Actinomycetota; class Thermoleophilia; order Solirubrobacterales; family 70-9; genus RHKX01. Next base: position 407,473 of record CAWBRN010000008.1, on the reverse strand, counting down.
CGAGTACGGCCACCACATCGGTGGCTCCGACGGGTCCGGGATCGTCTGGAAGGTCGGCCCCGGGGTCACCAACTGGAAGCCCGGCGACGAGGTCGTCATCCACTGCAATCAGGCCTCCTACGAGGACGTCGAGGTCCACGGACTCGACCCGATGGCCGCTCCGTCGCAGCGGATCTGGGGCTACGAGACGACCTGGGGCTCCTTCGCGCAGTTCACGAAGGTCCAGGCTCAGCAGCTGCTGCCGAAGCCCGAGAACCTGTCCTGGGTCGACTGCTCCGCCTACGGACTCACCTACTTCACCGCCTACCGGATGTTGATGAACCGGGCCAAGATCCAGGCCGGCCACAACGTGCTGATCTGGGGCGCGGCGGGCGGGCTCGGCGTCTTCGCCGTCCAGCTCTGCAAGGCAGCCGGGGCGAACGCCGTCGGCGTCGTTTCATCGGCCGAGAAGGGCGAGCTGATCAAGCAACTCGGTGCAGTCGACTACATCGACCGCAACGAGTTCAAGGGCATGATGCGCACCGGCACCGAGACCGCCGACGAGGAGAAGGCGCGTTTCAAGGAGTCCCGCGCCTTCGCCAAGAAGGTCAAGGGGATCCTCGGCGACGCGCCCGACATCGTCTTCGAGCACGTCGGTCAGGCCACGTTCCCGACCTCCGTCTTCACCGTGAAGCCGTTCGGCAAGGTCGTGATCTGCGGCGCCACCTCCGGCTACACGCTCGACTTCGACGTTCGCTACCTGTGGATGAAGCAGAAGGAGATCCTCGGATCCCACTTCGCCAACGCCTACGAGTGCATGAAGGCCAACCAGCTGATGGCGGAGGGCAAGGTCCGGCCCGTGCTGTCGAAGGCCATGGGCTTCGAGGGCGTCCCGGAGGCTCATCAGATGATGCACGAGAACCGGCACTCCGGAAAGATCACCGTCCGCGTCGGCGCGACCGACGACCAGCAGGGCAAGACCGCCGACGGCGAGGGCGCGATCTGGGCCGAGGTCGGCGCGTAGAAATTGAAACGGGCGCCCGCCTGATTCCGGCGGACGCCCGTCTAGCGTTCGGTCGTTCGGTCGTCGTCGTGCTCTAGGCCATCGCCTGTCGCGGCGCCCGCAGGGCCGCGGCGGCGCAGCCGATGAAGCCGATCTCGAGCAGGACCGAGACGATCCCCGAGAGCTCCCACTCGGCCTCGTGAAAGCCGGGGAGACCGCCGTCCGGAGGCGATGAACCCGGCGGCCATGCCGGCGGAGACGAAGACGCCCACGATTCCTTTCGTTGGTCGTTCGTACGTTGCGGGGCATGCTTGGTCTCGTCCATAGGGGGTCGTGCAGCGATCCGTGAGATTCCTCTTAGGTGATGGACGAGGCCCGTTCCGGAGCCCGATCCGGCTCTAGAGTCGTGGCATGCGAATCGTGGTCGTCGAGGACGAACCGGCCATCGCCGACTTCCTCGTCCGCGGCCTCGGCGCCGCGGGCTACGAGGTCGCGCTCGCGACCGACGGCGAGGCCGGGGAGCGCCTCATCCTCGACGGGGAGGCCGACCTGGTCGTCCTCGACCTGATGCTGCCAGGCCGTGACGGGCTCGACGTCCTCACCTCGATCCGCCAGGTCAGGCCGCTGCTGCCCGTGATCATCCTGAGCGCCAAGGACGAGGTCGAGGACCGGATCGCCGGACTCGACAGCGGCGCCACCGACTACGTGACGAAACCGTTCTCAGTGCCCGAGCTCCTGGCCCGGATTCGCGCCCACCTGCGCACGGGGGCGGCCGAGGGCGGCAGGCTCCGCGCCGGCGAGGTCGAGGTCGATCTGATCAGCCGGCGCGTCTGGCGATCGGGTGAGGAGATCACCCTCTCCCCGCGCGAGTTCGCCCTGCTCGCCTGCTTCGCCCGGCATCCCGGACAGGCACTTTCGCGGGACAGGTTGCTATCGGAGGCCTGGGGCTACGACCACGACCCCGGGACGAACGTCGTCGACGTCTACGTCGGTTACCTGAGGCGCAAGCTCGGCGACCCGTCCCCGATCGAGACGGTCCGGTCGGCCGGATACCGATTGCAGGCGGGAGAGGGAGCGTGAGCCTGCGCAGCCGGCTGACGATCGCGATCGGAGGCCTCATCCTGGTCTCGATCGCGGCCCTCGGCATCGCCGTCTACAACATCGTCGGCAGCCAACTGGACGGACGCACCGACGACGAGCTGGCCGTCCAGGTCGACGGCCTCGAGCAGGCGATCCAAGCGGCGGCGCCCGGCGGCGAGGCGGCGGCCGCGCGCCGGTTCATCGACGGGCAGGCGCTGTCCGGCTCGCGACTGCTCGTCGCCCAGGTGCCGGGAACGGTTCTGCCGATCAGCAACCAATCCACATTGCTCGACCTCGTGCATTCCGACTCGGGGGAGGACGGTGAGCACGAGCTGTCGGAGGAGGCCGTCACCGAGCGCAGTCAGCTCCGCGACCTGCTCGATGCGGAAGAGGGGTTCACCACGATGGACCTCGAGGACATCGGCGAACTGCGCCTCCTGACGCGCCACACTCCCATCGACGGCGGCGAGGCGGTGCTCCAGGCCGGCGAGCCCTCGAAACCGACCGACGAGGCGCAGGAGCAGGTCGCGAAGACCTTTCTGCTGATCGGCTCGCTGACTTTCGTCGCGGCGGTCGGGGTCGCGCTTCTCATCGCCACCCGGACGTCCCGCCCGCTGGAGGAGATGGCCGAGCGGGTCGCCGACGTCGATGCAGGGCGGCTCGACGTTCGAATGCGGGCGGACTCGAACGTCGCCGAGATCGCCGCGCTGGCGGAGGGTTTCGATCGAATGCTCGATCGGCTCGAGCACTCGTTCGCCTCTCAGCGAGCCTTCCTCGCCGACGCCTCCCACGAGCTGCGCACTCCGCTGACGGCGATTCTCGGTCAATCGCAGGTACTGGCCGCCGACCCGGCTCCCGACGCCGGCGACGTCGCTCGCGTCACGGCCGTGATCGAGCGTGAGGCGGGGCGGATGCGCACGCTGATCGACGGCATGCTCCAACTGGCCCGCCTCGACTCGGGTGGGCCGGCCGAGGCCGCGACTCCGTTCGACCTCGCAGCCGTCGCCGCCGAGGTCCTCGCCGCGCTGCCGCCCGACGCCGCCGCGCGGGTCCGGATGCGGATGCATCCGCCGGATACCGGCCGGCCGGTCCGCGCCCTGGGGCACCGCGAGGACACGGTGCGGATCGTCCGCAACCTCGTCGAGAACGCCCTCGCGTACGGGCAGCGAGCGGTCGAGGTCGAGATCCGCCGGGCCGGCGGGTCCGTCGCTGTGGCGGTCGGCGACGACGGGCCCGGCATCGCCGCCGCAGACCGGCGGCGCGTCTTCGAGCGTTTCAGCCGGCTCGAGAAGTCGAGAAGCCGGGACTTCGACGACGGCGAGCACCACGGTTTCGGCCTTGGCCTGGCGATCTCGAGCGAGCTCGCAAAAGGCCAGGACGGCACGATCTCGGTCGCCGACTCGGACCTCGGCGGGGCGCTCTTCACCCTGTCCCTGCCGAGCGCCGCCGATGGTGAATAAGATGCGGACCTGCTGATGGCCGAGGTCAACGTTGTCAACTGGCATATCAACCCCTGGCGGGCCGATCGCTGGTACGCGATCTGGATGCCCGCGCTCGAACGAGCCCCCTCGTTCGGCGCGACCTCGTTCTCGCTGACCAGGTCCGAGGAGGACCATCTGTTCTTCCTCCAGACCACGACCTGGGAGAACCGGGGCGACTTCGATCGCTTCTGGTCCTCGGACGAGGTCGCAGAGGCCCGACAGGCGTCGTTCGACATCTATAACAAGCCCGTCTACCCGGTCTGGCACGTACAGCTCGCAGCCGAGCACACCTAGCCGGTCCAACCAGTCCGGTCTCGCCCTCACCGGGCTGCTTAGATTGAGCCGTGGCCGAGGTCCTCTACTACGCGATCCCGTTCTTCGTCCTGCTTCTCGCGGTCGAGGCGCTCTCGTTCCGGTATGCCCGCGACGAGGAGGACATGATCGGCTACGACGCAGCCGACACCCGGACCAGCCTGCTCCTGGGCACGGGGAACGTCGTGATCAACGTGGCCTGGAAGCTCGTCGTCGTCGCGCTCTACGCCCTGATCTACGAACTGACCCCGCTGCGCATGGATCCGGGCAACCCACTGACCTGGGTTCTGTTGTTCTTCGCCGACGACTTCTCCTACTACTGGTTCCATCGGTGCAGCCACGAGAGCAGGTTCTTCTGGGCCAGCCACGTCGTCCACCACTCGAGCACCCACTACAACCTCTCGACCGCGTTGCGGCAGACGTGGGTGCCGATGACTTACCTGCCCTTTTGGCTGTGGATGCCCGCCCTCGGGTTCGAGCCGTGGATGGTCCTACTCGCCCAGGCCTGGTCGCTGATCTACCAGTTCTGGATCCACACGGAGCGGATCCGGAAGCTGCCGAGGCCTCTGGAAGCCGTCCTCAACACGCCATCCCATCATCGGGTCCATCACGGCTCCAACGAGGTCTACCTCGACCGCAACTACGGCGGCATCCTGATCATCTGGGACAAGCTCTTCGGGACCTACGCGCCCGAGGGCGAACGGGTCCGCTACGGGCTGACCAAGAACATCGGCACGTACAACCCGGTTCGCGCAGCGTTCCACGAGTACGTCGCGATGTGGCACGACATGAGGCGCTCGCACGGGCTGCGCGCCAAGTTCGGAGTGCTCTACCACGGCCCCGGATGGGTGCCGCCGGGGATACCGACCGCCGAGATGGAATCCAACACCCGCGGCTGAGGCCGGCCGGGGTGGGCGTGGGCGTGGGCGCAGCTTTCAGACGGCTGCTGGGGTGGCGGCCAGTTCGGCCCCGACCTCGCTGAGCGTGTCCACCATCGCGACCGCCGCCGCGCTGCGGCAGCCCGCCTGGAGCGTCGCAGCCCAGACGCGGCGGACCGGCGGATCGGGCACCACCTCGGCGAGGGCGATGTCCGGGCTCGGGAGCATCAGCGCCAGATCCGGGACCAGCGTCACCCCCATACCAGCGGAGACGAGCGCCTGCATCACGGTGTATTCGTCGCTCTCGTAGGCGATATCGGGCACGAACCCGGCGAGCTCGCAGCTTCGGAGCGTCAGCCGGCGGCAGGAGGAATCGCTGCTCCCGCACAGCCAGGAATCGTCGGCGAGCTCGGCGATGGCGACCTCAGAACAGCCGGCAAGGCGATGATCGGGCGGCAGTGCCAGGTGCATCCGCTCGTCGATGACCGGGCGCATCGCTAGGTCCTCGTCGGGCGGGAAGGGAGCGAGCTCGAAGTCGTAGACGACCGCGATGTCGAAACTGCCGCGACGGAGGGCCGGAATCGAGTCCTCCGGCTCGGCCTCGGTCAGATGCAGGCGGATCCCGGGGTGGGTCTCGTGAAAGCGTGAAATCGCCCGGCTGACGACCGTGGCGCTCGCGCTGGCGAAGCTGACGAGGCGCAGTTCCCCGCTCTCGAGACCTGAGAGGGACGCCAGCTCACGCTCCGCCTGCTCGAGCCGCGCCATCGCGACCTCGGCGTGCGAGACGAGCAACTGGCCCGCGTCGGTCAGCACCGGGCCCTCCCGCAGTCGCAGGAGCAGCGGCTCGCCGACCTCGGACTCGAGCGTCGCGATCTGCTGACTGACGGCGGACTGCGAGACGTAGAGGTCCTCGGCTGCGCCGGAGAACGACCCGCGCTCGGCGACGGCACGCAACACCCTGAGACGCTTCAGATCCAGCATCAGTGCAGCTTATCAGACTGGCTGCGCATTCCTATTGCGCTAATTGTGTACGCATGGAACTCTGGATCCATGAGAAAGCCAGGAACCAACAGCGACAAGTCCGAACGACGGACCAAGCGGCTCCGCATCCCGCGGATCCCCCGCTCCCGGGGCGCCCTCCCCGGCTCCCCTCCGGGCGGCGGCGGCCGCCTATTGCAACTTTAGATAACTCCGAGCAGATGCTCCGGCTTCGCCGTGCGCTCTGCTCGGCCTGCGCGGTGTTACCGCTCGGCAGGGGCGTCAGTCGGCTGGTGGCGTCAATGCTGTTCTAGCGGGGCCATCGTCAGCCCGGCTGACGAGAGTTGTTCCCAGTAATGCTCGGCGGGCTCGCGCATCCCGCTCCAGACGATCGCCTGGCCGGTGTTGTGGATCGTGTTGGCGAAGGCCATCCCGTTGCCGTAGGTCAGCCCCGGGATCACTCGCGCGAGCGTCCCGGCGACGTGCTCGAAAGTGTTGTGATCATCGTTGCGCACGATCACACGCCAACCACCCCCGGACCCCGATCCAGGGCCGGCGACTCGCGGTCGTTCGATCGTCTCGGTCGTCATGGTCGTCCTGCCCCCGCCGGAATCTAGCGCGGACGGGCTACCGAGGGCCTCGTTAGGGCTTGGGGACGCCGACCTTGAGCTTGTCGAAGAACGCGACGGCGTTCTTCTTCTTGACCTTCTGGCTGATCCCGTAGACCAGACCCGTGCCGTAGCCCTCGACCTCGTCGGGAGCCGGATCCTTGTAGGAGACCTGCTGCTTGCCGTTGACCTTGCCGACGATCGTGTCGCCGCGAGCGCCGATCTCGAGCTTGTTCTTCTTCTTCATGCCCTTGACGGCCTTGTCGTCGCCCTTCTGGACGACCACGCGGTTCTTGAGCAGCTCCCACTTGCGGGTCTTCGGGAAGACGCGGAAGACGTAGCCCTCCTTGCGGCTGGAGCGCAGCGAAACGCCGAGGTAGGCGCCCTTCCGGGCGGCCTTCTCGGTGGCCTCGGTCATCTTCGCCTCGACCTGGACCGTCATGTCCGCGCGGATCGAATCGGATTCGACCGGCGTCTTCAGGGCGCAGTTCTGCTTGCCCCCCTTGGTCGTGACTCCCAGCGCCGACTTCTTGCGCCACGTGCGCTTGCACTTCTTCTTCTTGCCCGACTGTTTCGTCACCGCCGCGTACTCGGCCTTCGAGGAGAACGAGTTCTTGTAGACGGTGATCGCCGCGTACGAAGGCACGGCGACCGCCGCAAGGACGGCGAGGATCGTTGCTGTGAGTGCGATTCGCTTGATCATGTGAAAGTGAGCGTAGCCGGAGGACCGGATCGTCGGGACGCTGCCTCGGACGTGGTGCCTCGAAGATTGCGAACACCGGTTTCGGCCAGAAGTAGCGGTCTTTGGCGAGGGGCCCGCCGCGGTCCCTACCCCTCCCGCTTGCGCCAATAGCGCTCGAGCCCCAGCCACGTCTGTTCAGGCGGCATCGCGGAGCGCGTGCGCTCGGCGAGTTCGGGGGTCTCCGAATCGATTCGCGCCTCGAGATCCCTCAGGAAGGCCTCACGATCCCCGGCCCGCGACGCCTCGGCGATCCTGAGGAGCTCCTCCTCCGCCTCTGCGAGGTGCCGCGACGGATCCTCGACCGACCCGTAGTGGGTCAGCATCAGCCGTTCCGGGCCGAGAGCCGTGATCGCGGCGATCGACTCGCGCCAGAGGTCCACCTCGATGTCCGGAGGCGGCGTCGGCAGCCAGACCGTGTTGCTCGGAGGCACGCGGACACCGCCCGTGTCACCGACGAAGACCTCGCCGCGATCCGGGTCGAAGTAGGAGACGTGGTGGTAGGCGTGCCCGGGTGTGGCGAGCACGCGCATGCCCTCGACGGTCTCTCCGCCGGTCAGCGTCGTGATGTTGGCCCCGGGAACCGGAAGGACCTCGCCCCAGAGCCGGTCCATGTCGTCGCCGTACAGGCGCCCGGCGCTCCGCAGCAGCCGTGAGGGGTCGACGAGGTGCGGTGCGCCGACCTCGTGGACGTAGACGGGAAGGCCGGGGAAGCGCTCGACGAGGGTGCCGGTGGCGCCGGCATGGTCGAGGTGGATGTGGGTGAGGAGCACGGCGCGCGGCTCGTCCCCCTCGATCCCGGCGAGGACGTTGTCGACCGTGTTCGACGGCCCCGGATCGACGATCACGTCGTCCCGCGACCACGCGCCGATCACCCGGTCGAGGCCGAGATGCATCGTGTCGATGAGCAGCGTCTCGCCCACGGCGGGGGACCGTACAACGCCCGGCCCCTCCCCCGCGATCTAGAATCCCTGCAATGAGCGACCACCGCCTGCCCGAGCGAGACCGACCGTGGGTGATGCGCACCTACGCGGGCCATTCCGACGCACGCCGCTCCAACGAGCTGTACCGGCGCAACCTCGCCAAGGGTCAGACCGGCCTGTCGATCGCATTCGACCTGCCGACGCAGACCGGCTACGACCCCGACGCCGTGCTCGCCCGCGGCGAGGTCGGCAAGGTCGGCGTCTCGGTGGCTCACCGCGGCGACATGGAGACCCTCGTCGAGGACATCCCCCTGGCCGAGATGAACACTTCGATGACGATCAACGCGACCGCCGCCTGGCTGCTCGGGCTGTACGTCGCGGTCGCCGACGAGCAGGGCGTCCCGCGCAAGGACCTCAAGGGAACGACCCAGAACGACATCATCAAGGAGTACCTGTCGCGCGGCACCTACGCCTTCCCGCCCGAGCCCTCGATGCGCCTGATCGCGGACATGGTCGCCTTCACGGTGAACGAGATCCCGAGCTGGAACCCGATCAACATCTGCAGCTACCACCTGCAGGAGGCCGGGGCGACGCCGGTGCAGGAGATCGCCTTCGCGATCAGCAACGCGATCGCCGTCCTCGACTCGGTCAAGGAGCGGGGTCAGGTCTCCGACGAGGACTTCCCGAAGGTCTTCGGCCGGATCAGCTTCTTCGTCAATGCCGGCGTCCGCTTCATCGAGGAACACGCCAAGCTGCGCGCGATGGGCGTGCTCTGGGAGGAGCTCGGACGTGAGCGGTACGGCGTCACCGAGCCCCGCTTCCTGCGCATGCGGTACGGCGTGCAGGTCAACTCGCTCGGACTGACCGAGGCGCAGCCCGAGAACAACGTCCCGCGGATCGTCCTCGAGGCGCTCGCCGTGACGCTCGGTCGCAACGCCCGGGCCCGGGCGATCCAGCTGCCGGCCTGGAACGAGGCCCTCGGCCTCCCCCGCCCGTGGGATCAACAGTGGAGCCTGCGGATCCAGCAGATCCTCGCCAACGAGACCGACCTCCTCGACTACCCCGACATCTTCGAGGGCTCCGTCGTCATGGAGGGCCTCGTCGAGGAGCTCATCGACGGCGCCCGCAGCGAGATGGCCGTGGTCGCCGAGCACGGCGGCGCGACGACGAGCGAGGCGGTGGCCTACATGAAGGCCCGTCTGGTCGAGTCCCATCGCGACCGGCTCGCCCGGATCGAGTCCGGCGACCTCAAGGTGATCGGCCAGAACTCGTACACCGAGAGCGAGGACTCGCCCCTCACCGTCGGCGACGACGGCGGCATCCTCACCCCGGACCCCGAGGTCGAGCGGGAGCGGATCGAAGCGCTCGAGGAATGGAAGGCAGGCCGCGACGCCGGCGCCGTCGAGACCGCCCTGACCGCCCTCGCCGAAGCCGCCCGCGACGAATCCGCGAACCTGATGCCGGCGACGATCGAAGCCGCCAAGGCGGGTGTGACGACGGGCGAGTGGGCCGAGGCCCTGCGCAACGTCTTCGGGCCCTACCGCGGCCCGACCGGCCTCGACGGCTCTGCCGCGGGCGGCAACGCCGAACTACTGGCGGACGTTCGCGAGAAGGTGGCCGATGTGGGCGCCACGATCGGGCACCAGATTCGGATCCTCGTCGCCAAGCCCGGGCTCGACGGCCACTCGAACGGCGCCGAGCAGATCGCGGTCCGCGCTCGCGACGTCGGCATGGAGGTCATCTACCAGGGCATCAGGCTGACGCCCGAGGAAATCGCCGCGTCGGCCGTACAGGAGGACGTCGACGTGATCGGCCTCTCGATCCTGTCCGGCTCGCATCGGGAACTGGTTCCCAGGGTCGTCGAACTGCTTCGGGAAGCCGGCGTCGACGCCCCGGTCATCGTCGGCGGGATCATTCCCCCAGCCGATGCCCGGACCCTCGCCGATGCAGGGGTTTCACGCGTCTACACGCCCAAGGACTTCGACCTCAACAAGATCATGGTCGACATCGCCGAACTCGTCGCCGAGCGCTCCGCCGCCTCCCAGCCCGCCTGACCGGCTCGCAAGGCGAGTCACAGGGCCGCCCATCCGGTCGCGCCGCCTTGCCCGACCCGCCACAATTGAGGGTGCGGGTATGAGCGAAGAGCTGAACACCACCGACCGGAGCGCCTGGCTGCGCTGTTACCGATGCTGGTCGCAGCGACTCGAGGCGCAGGTCCATTACGACGCGATCCTCAGAATCGACCCCGAATCCGGTGAACCGGCCGAGCGGATCGACGAGGTTCAGGAATCGGTCGTCCAGTGCCTCGACTGCATGCACGACCAGCCCCATCTCTCGGTCGACAACGGCAAGGTCGTACCGATCGAGGACCGTTGGGAGCGCCTGGTCGCCGGCACCCCCTGGGTCGCCTCCTGCACCGTCACCGTCGACCAGGACCTCGTCGAGGTCTGCTCCGGACCCGAGGCCGCCGACAGTCTCACCTACGGCGCCTTCGGCGATGCCGGAACACGCGAGTTCTTCACCCACGTCCGTTTCCACAAGCACGACGAGGAGCGGATCGTCATCCACCTCCTGGTCGAGCTCTACGCCCGCTCGCCCAACGAGGCGACCGACGTGCTCGAGGGCGCCGCCCGCGGCCCGCTCGAGATCACCTCGCTGGCCGAGGAGAGCCGCCCGCCGGCTCACGCGGCCGACGAAGCGCACTGAGATAACTCCGAGCAGATGCTCCGCTTCGCGTCCGCTCTGCTCGGGCGGCGCGGTGTTGCCGCTCGGCAGGGGCGTCAGGGGGCTGGTGGGGTCGGCAGTGCGTTGGCGAGACCTCTATTTGGGCGGATATACCGCCTCTAACGAGGTTTCGTCTGGGGTGGTGCGGATTTCCCCGTCTATGACTGGGAAATCAGCGCCACCGGACCTTGAAGCTCCCTCGTTAGGCGGGTGAACGGTGGGCGAGTCCCCCGAATCCTCCCCTCCCCAGCCGAACCAACTTTCGCCGACCGGCGAGTCCCTCGGCAGGCCACGCCCATCGAACCCCGCCCCTACCGGATGAAGCTCTCCGTGCCGTCGAGCCTGCGGATGAAGGCCACCAGGAGCTCGATCGCGCCCTCGACGTCGGCCAGGTCCACCATCTCGACCGACGAGTGCATGTAGCGGAGCGGGATCGAGACGAGCCCGGCCGCGATGCCGCCCTTCGAGATCTGGATCGAGTCGGCGTCGGTGCCGGTGTAGCGGCCCGAGGCCTCGAGCGTGTAGTCGATGCCCTCCGCCTCGGCGGCGTCCCTCAATAGGTCGGCGACGATGTGGTTCAGCGTCGAGCCGCGGGCGATCACCGGGCCGGAGCCGAGCGCGTGGTCGCCGTTCTCCTGCTTGGAGATGCCGGGGGCGTCGGTGGCGTGCGTGACGTCGACTGCGATCCCGATGTCGGGAGCGAGCGAGAACGAGGTGGTCGCGGAGCCGAACAGGCCGATCTCCTCCTGCGAGACGGCACAGCCGACGACACCGACGGCAACGTCGTCGCCCTCGCTGATCCGGCGGGCGACCTCGAGCGCGACGTAGGAGCCGAGCCGGTTGTCCATCGAGCGCGACGCGAGGCGGCCGTTCGGCAGGCTCAGCGGCTCGGCGGCGAGCACAGCCGGATCGCCGACGCTGACGTACTTCTCGGCGTCCTCCTGGTCCGTGGCGCCGATGTCGATGTGCATCGCCTTGATCTCGGCGGGCTTCTTGCGGTCGTCGGGCTCGAGCAGGTGGATCGGCTTCTTGCCGATCACGCCGGGCACCTCGCCGTCGCGGCCGCGCACGATGACCCGCTGGCCGACCAGGTTCTGCGGATCCCAGCCTCCGATCGGGCCGAACCAGAGGAATCCGTCGCTGTCGATGTGGCTGACGAAGAGTCCGATCTCGTCGATGTGACCGACGATCGCCACGGTCGGCCGGTCGTCGGAAACGCCGACCGACACCGTCGACGATCCGAGCACGTCAGCCTTGACCTCGCCGAACGAAGCGGCTTCGCGCCAGACCTCTGCCGCGGGCGTCTCATAGCCGGACGGCGCCGGCACGCGGATCAGGGCGTCGAGTGACTTCGGTGTCTTGCTCATCTGGCGGTGGTTTCTCCTCTGTGGCTACGGTGGTGTCCGTGTAGCTTCGCAAGCCGGCGATGCCGATGCCGGAAGAGGGCCCCGACGATCGCCGTCGCCAGGCGCTCGACCCCCGGAAGCGCCCGCAACGCAGGCCGCAACTCGAAGCCGAGGCGGTCGGTCAGGACCGAATCGTCACCGACCGGATCGACGTCCGCTCGTGCTCCCAGACGGTCATCGTGAGCATCGTCGACCGCTCCAGGAACCGGCGAGGCGGCTCGAGCTCGACGATGCGCAAGTCGTCGTAGTCGACCGGGATCAGCCCGCCGAGCAGCAGCCAGCTGCGACCGATCGGCTCACCGACCTCGACCTCATCGATGCTCGAAGCGCAGGCCCCTCGGCACGGTCATCCGCAGGATCGGTCCGAGCTCGTAGTTGACGCCCTCGAGCCTGCAGACCGAGCGCCAGAGGGCGTCGGCCGGAAGCGCCAGCTCGACCGAGGCCGAGTGGCGTCGCATCAGTCCCGCCAGTCGCCGGACGTAACGCGTCGGTGGCCAGTCGGCGGCGGCGCCGACCGTCGGGTCGAGCCCGGGGACGGACGCGGCGATGTCGTTGCGCTCGCGCTTCTTGTCGACGACGAGGCCGGAGTGCTCGTATACCCGGTCGTGATCGGCGTAGAGGAGCCGCGGGGCGAGGATCCGGGCGGCGGCATCGTCCATTCCGGGGACCGAGGCGGGCACCTCGTATCCGAAGTCCGGATCCCGCTCCCAGGCGATCGACTCGCGGGCGTCGAGAAGGCGAGCGACCAAATCCGGCTCGACCCGCTCGCAACCGGCCCGATCGTCCGGCCCGCCGACCGATCCCTGCTTGACGGCATAGACGCGCCCACCGAACCCGCCGAGTCGCGTCAGCAGGTCGTTGGCCGTGCCCGCCTCGCGCGGCGCAGCGACGTGCTCGATCCAGAGCAGTACCGCCATCGCCGGATCGACCGCGGCGAACGGCGCGAGAGTGCCGATCCCGCAACAGGGCACGACGAGGAAGTCCGGCTCCCGGTCGCCGCCCGTAAACGAGCCGTCCGGGCCGATCAGCGCCCCGCCCCGGCCGGTCACCTCCCCTTCCCAGGGAGGCGGGCCGGCCGGCCTCCCGCTCAGGTCGGGAGTGCGGGTGGCGTACGGATCGGCCACTCGGCCTCGGCTACTCCCCGGGGTTCTTGCGGGGGATGAGGACGGTGCGCTTGAACTCCGCGACCAGCGTGTTGTCCTGTTTGTAGACGCGGGTGTGCACCTTGACGATCCCGCGATCGAGCTTCGACTTCGACGGGCGAACGTCCAGTACCTCCGACTCGCAGAAGAGCGTGTCGCCGTGGAACACGGGGTTCGGGTGGCTGAGCTCCTCGGTCGCGAGGTTGGCGATCGCCTTGCCGGAGACGTCGCTGACCGACATCCCGAGCGCGAGCGAGTAGACGAGCGGACCGACGACGACGTTCTGGCCCTGCTGGGACTCACCGGCGTAGACGTCGTTCAGGTGCAACGGGTGGTGGTTCATCGTGATCAGACAGAAGAGGTGGTCGTCCGACTCGGTGACCGTCTTCGCCGGCCAGTGCTTGTAGACCGCGCCGATCTCGAACTCCTCGAGATAGCGACCGTATGCGTGGGCGCCCGACGCCTCGCGCTCGGCCTGGTCGGTGGTCAAGACATGGTTCTCGTTCTCGTTCATTTGCTCCCTCTGGGGATGGTAGGTGGACGTCAATCCTGCGGTCGACGACTGGCGGGAACCGCCGGCGCCGGACGCGAAGCGGAGGATCTCGGCGTTTACTTCACGTGCTTGAACTTGGAGCGCGCCTCGTGCTTGGCGATCACACCGCCGAGCAGGCGGACGACCGCCGGGTCGCCGCCGATCTTGACGACGCCGTGCTCGTAGGCCGTATGCCAATGCTCCAGGTCGGCGTCGGCGAGATCGTTGAAATCGGCACGGGGCAGGGAGATGGTGATGCGCGCATCCTCCGGCTCCTCCTTGCTGATCTCCGGCCCGGGCGCGCTGACCCGGAAGATCTGAACGTCGCCGCGACCACGCAGCTCGAGGCGCCCGACGAGCTTCAGCTTGGCCAGCGACGGCAGCTCATCGACGATTCGCTTGTAGGCGATCTCGATCAGGTCTTGGGTGATGGAACTCAAGCTGGACGGTTTATATCTTGTTGCGCTGCAGCAGCTTCTTGCCGATGACCATCCGCTGGATCTCGGACGTGCCCTCGCCGATCAGGAGCAGCGGCGCGTCGCGGTAGAGGCGCTCGATCTCGTACTCCTTCGAATAGCCGTAGCCGCCGTGGATCCGGAAGGACTGCTCGACGCATTCCTTGCCGGTCTCGGAGGCGAGCAGCTTCGCCATGCCGGCTTCGAGATCCGAGCGCTGCCCGGCGTCCTTCATCCGGGCGGCCTTCAGCGTGACCAGGCGGGCCGCCTCGATCTTGGTGGCCATGTCGGCGAGCTTGAACAGGATCGCCTGGTGCTGGGCGATCGGCTTGCCGAACGTCTTGCGCTCCTGGCTGTAGCGGAGGGCGAGCTCGAGGGCGCGCTGAGCGATGCCGACGCCGCGGGCGGCGACGTTGACGCGCCCGACCTCGAGCGCGTCCATCATCTGGGAGAAGCCCTTGCCCAGGCCGTCCTCCTCGCCGCCGAGGATGCGATCGGGGGAGCAGCGATAGCCGTCGTAGATCAGCTCGGTCGACTCGACGCCCTTGTAGCCCATCTTCTTGATCTGCGGGGGCACCTCGAGGCCGGCGAACTCACCGGTGTTCTTGTGCTCGCCCGGGACCTTCTCGGTGATGAAGCAGGTCATGCCGGTGTGAGGAGGGTCGGCCTTGGTGTCGTTCTTCATCAGCGTGAAGACGACCGACGAGCGCAGGCCGTTCGTGACCCACATCTTCTGGCCGTCGAGGATCCAGTCGCCGCTGGCCTCGTCCTTCTTGGCCGTAGCCTTGATGCCCTGGACGTCGGAGCCGACCTCGGGCTCCGACAGCGAGAAGGCGGCGCGGATCTCACCGGTCGCCATCTTCGGCAGGAAGTAGTCCTTCTGCTCGTCGGTTCCGAACTTCATCAGCAGATAGGAGCCGATGAAGTGGGTGTTGACGACGCCGGAGATCGAGATCCAGCCGCGGGAGAGCTCCTCGACGATCATCGTGTAGGTGGTCAGATCGAGGCCCATCCCGCCGTATTCCTCGGGAATCGTGACCCCGAACAGGCCGAGCTCCTTCATCTGCTCGACGATCGCCTCCGGGAACTTGTCCTCGTGGTCGTACTCCTCGGCGACGGGGATGATCTCGTTGTCCACGAAGGAATGCACCATCTCGGTGATCTCCTTCTGGATGTCGGTCTTCTCTTCGAAGCTGGGGGCGTCTACGGCCATGTCTTGGGCTCCTGCGGGGTTCTGGGGAGTAGGTCGGAACTTTTCTCTGTTCGCGCGGCGCCGAGGGTAATTCCGGTCTCGAGGTCGCCGGCGAGGCATGAAGGATACCGGCGCCAACCCCCGCACGCCGAAAGCGAAAGAGGCTCCCCCGGACCGTTCCGGAGGAGCCTCTGTTCGAGAGGTCGTTTCGGCCGTGGATCAGCCCGTCGTGGAATCCGTCGAGTCCGTCGAGCCGCTCGAGGAGCCGTTGAGGTCGATGCCGGCGTCGGACAGCGACTGGGCCGCCTGAGTCAGCTCCGTCTGGAAGTCGACTCCAGCCTGCTGGAGCGACTGCGCCGCCTCCTGGAGGGCCTTGTCGTCGCCCGAGTCGGCCGCATCGCTGACGTCGGTCAGCTTCGACGAGAAGTTCTCGAGGGCCGAGAGCGTCTGGTCGTGACCTTCCTGGGCGTCCGGCGGCGGGGTGAGAGCGCTGAAGTCGTCGATCGCGCCCTGGATCTCGTCCTCGGCCTGGTTGACCAGGTCGGCGAACTCCTCGGGGGTCTTCGACGAGGAGATCTGCGTGCCGAGCTGCTGGAAGCTCGTGCCGAAGTCGAGCAGGATCTGCTGAGCCTGCGCTGCGTACTCCTCGTTCGACAGGGCCTCCGAGCTGCTGCTGTCGGAGCTGTCGGAGCTGTCGCTTCCGCCACAACCCGCGACGGCGACGAGCCCGAAGAGGGCGAGGACGATGAACGAGATTCTCAGTACGCGCATGAAGCTCCCTGAAGTAGAGGCCCCGCCGGGAAAATCCGGGGCCGATTGCGGGCTGCAGTCTAAGGGTCGACGGGACGTAACCGCATGTCGAGCTTCGGTAGCGTCAGGACCTCACCAACGAGAACTTCAGGAGCAGACTTGAGAAACCCACGTACCTTCGCCCAGCCCCTCGCCATCGGCGCGCCCGATCCGGTGCTCGACGTGCCCTTCCGCCCCTCGCGGATGATCCACTTCTTCGACGCGTCGAACGAGAAGATGGCGGCGAAGGTCCCCGACATGGCCGAAGCAGGCCGACATCCTGCTCGGCAACCTCGAGGACGCCATCCCCGTCGACAAGAAGGTCGCCGCCCGCGAGGGACTCGTCAAGGTGGCCAAGGAGGTCGACTTCGGCGAGACGCAGCTCTGGACGCGCGTCAACTCGCTCGAGAGCCCCTGGGTCCTCGACGACCTGACGACGCTCGTGACCGAGATCGGCGACAAGCTCGACGTGATCATGGTCCCGAAGGTCGAGGGCGCGTGGGACATCCACTACGTCGACCGGCTCCTCGCCCAGCTCGAGGCGAAGGCCGGCATCGAACGGCCGATCCTCGTCCACGCGATCCTCGAGACCTCGCT
This sequence comes from uncultured Solirubrobacterales bacterium, assembly GCA_963791335.1. Lineage (GTDB taxonomy): Bacteria > Actinomycetota > Thermoleophilia > Solirubrobacterales > 70-9 > RHKX01. The sequence goes on along the minus strand of CAWBRN010000008.1, from coordinate 390,655 downwards.
CGGCGTCGTCAACCTCGAGGAGATCGCGACCGCGAGCCCGCGGATGCAGGGCATGAGCTTCGGCCCCGCCGACCTCGCCGCCTCGCGGCGGATGAAGACCACGCGCGTCGGCGGCGGCCACCCGGGCTACCTCGTCATCAACGACCCCGATCCGGACGATCCCGAGGCCCCGCGGGCGACCGCCCAGCAGGACCCGTGGCACTACTCGATCGCCCGCATGGTCGATGCCTGCACGTCGGCCGGGATCCTGCCGTTCTACGGCCCGTACGGCGACATCAAGGACGTCGCCGGCTGCGAGGCGCAGTTCCGGTCCGCCTTCCTGCTCGGCTGCGTCGGCACCTGGACCCTGCACCCGGTCCAGATCGAGATCGCCAAGAAGGTGTTCAGCCCCGATCCCGACGAGGTCAAGTTCGCCAAGAAGGTGATCGAAGCGATCCCCGACGGTCGCGGCGTCCACATGATCGACGGCAAGATGCAGGACGACGCGACCTGGAAGCAGTGCAAGGTCATGGTCAACCTCGCCGAGATGCTCGCCGAGAAGGATCCGGAGCTGAAGGAGGCGTACGGCCTCTAGCCTCGACGGCCGCCGCCCCTCCCGCCGTTTGGTGGAGCAGGGTTGCTCTAGAAATTAGAGCGGTTCTGCTCTACTCTTTGGCGCGATCGATTTGAACCCGTTCCGCTACAGCGAGCCGGTGCCTCCGGACGAGCTGATCGACCGCGAGGCCGAGACGACGACCCTCGTCGAGACCGCCGTGAGCGGCAACAACAGCCGCCTGGTGGCCCCCCGTCGCTACGGCAAGACGTCGCTGCTCAACCGGCTCGGCGAGACGGTCGGGCGCGAGGGCTGGAACGCCGTCTACGTCGACTTCTTCGGCGTCCTCACGCTCGCCGACGTGAGTGCCCGGGTCGAGCGGGCGTACGCGACCCAGCTCGAGGGCAAGGTCGCCGCCTGGTTCGCCGGGTTCCGCAGGCGCCTGCGGCCGAGCATCAGGATCGGCGCCGACGAGGGCGTCAGCGCCGACGTGGAGCTCGCCCTCGACCCGGCCGCCGAACCGCCGCTCCTCGAGCGCCTCTCGATCCCGAAGCGGATGTTCGAGCGGACCGGGACCAGGACGCTGGTCGTCTTCGACGAGTTCCAGGACGTGCTCACGGCCTCCGACCGCGCCGACGCCGTGATCCGCAGCGAGATCCAGCACCACGGGGACGCGGCCAGCTACGTCTTCGCGGGCTCGCAGCTGGGGATGATGCGGAGCCTGTTCGCGGACAAGCGGCGGGCGCTCTACGGGCAGGCGCGGGCGCTCGACCTCTCCCCCCTCGATCCCGAGGACGTGGCCGAATACCTCGATCGCCGTTTCCGGGCCACCAACCGGGAGATCGGCGACGCGCTCGACCCGCTGCTCGGATTGGCACAGGGTCATCCCCAGCGGACGATGCTGCTCGCTCATCTGCTCTGGGAGCGGACCCCGGCCGGCTCGCGGGCCGGCGAGGAGCAGTGGGTCGATGCCGCCGAACGGGCGATGGTCGAGGTCCAGGACGAGTTGCGGGCGATCTGGACCGGCCTCAGCGCCGGGCAGCGCCGCGCGCTCACGGCCGTCGCCGAGAACAGCGAGGGCATCTACGCCGCCGGACGCCGGCACGGCGGATCGCGCGGCGGATCGGCAAAGGCGGCGGTCGACGTGCTGCTCGACACCGGGGAGATCTACCCCGATCCGTCGACGAAGACGGGCTACCGGGTCGTCGACCCGCTGCTCGGCGAATGGGTTGCCGGCGGGAGGACGACGAGATGAGCAGGGCGCTCGTCTACGCGATGCGGGTTCGCTTCGCCGAGTGCGATCCACAGGGGATCGTCTTCAACTCCCGCTACCTGGAGTACTTCGACGTTGCGATGACCGAGATCTGGCGCGAGGCGATCGGGCCCTACGACACGGCGACCGCCGGGGCCGGCGTCGACCTCGTCGTCGCCGAGGCCGGGATCAGATACCGCGATTCGCTCAGGTTCGACGAGGAGTTCGAGTTGCGGGCGACCGTGTCGCGGATCGGGACCACCTCGATGACGACCGCCATCGAGGTGGTGCGGGACGGGACGGTCGTCGCGGAGGGCGAGCTGCGCCACGTGTTCCTGGCCCGCGAGGGCGGCAGGCCGACCTCGATCCCGGCCGCCGTCCGGTCGGCCTTCGAGCCCTATGTCGACCAGGGGAACGACCCGACGCCCGCCTGACGGCCGAATGTTCGATCATCTGCAGTCGTGAGCGACGAGGAAGCCATCGACCCGAGACGCCGCCGGATCTACGTGACCGGCCATCGCAACCCCGACACCGACTCGATCGCATCGGCGATCGCGTACGCCGAGCTGAAGCAGCAGCTCGACCCCGAGAGCGAGTACGTGCCGGTCCGGCTCGGCAAGGTCAACGCGCAGACCGACTGGGTGCTGGAACGCAGCGGCGCCCCGCGGCCCGTCACGATGCTTCACGTCCTCCTCCGGGTCAGCGACGTCATGCAGGAGACCTTCCCGATCGCCGACCATCGCGAGCCACTCCGGGAGGTCGGCCGGACGATGGCTGCCGGCGACCTCGACATCGTCCCGATCGTCGGCGACGAGGGCGATCTGATCGGCGTCATGACCGAGCGCTCTCTCGCCCACCGCTACATCCGCGAGACCGGCAAGACCCACAGCCTCGCCGACGCGCCGACCACCATCTCGGCGATCGTCGGCGTCCTGGACGGGGAGCTGATCGAGGGCGAGGAAGGGACGGTGTCCGGCCGGGTCTGGGTCCACTCGATCGACGCGTCGCGCAGCGACAGCCGGATCTCCGACGGCGACATCGTCGTCGTCGGCAACCGCGCCGACGCCCAGCGCCAGTCGATCGAGCTCGGTGCCGCCGTCCTCATCACCAGCAACGGGATGCCGCCGGCCGACGGCATCCGCGAGCTCGCCCGCGAGCACGGCACCCGGATCATCATCAGTCCGCTCGACTCCTACGTGAGCTGCCGGATGGTCACCCTGGCCTCCCCGTGCGAGGGCATGGCCGACCGCGAGCCGCTGACCGTCGACCCCGACGACCTGATCGTCGACATCTCCGAACAGATCAAGGACGTCCACTACCGTGCCGCGGTCGCGGTCGACTCGCGCAACCGTCCCGTCGGGCTGCTGACGCGCAGCGACCTCGTGTCGCCGAAGCCACGCCGGGTGATCCTCGTCGACCACGCGGAGTCGGCGCAGAGCGTGCCCGGCGTCGAGCAGGCCGAGATCGTCGAGATCCTCGACCACCACCACATCGGCTCGATCGAGACGCGGATTCCGGTCACGGCGACCTTCGATCCGGTCGGATCGACCGCGACGCTGATCACCGAGCGCTTCATCGGCAACGAGATCGAGCCGATGGACACCACGGCGATCCTGCTCCTCTGCGCGATCCTCTCCGACACGGTCCTGCTCAACTCGCCCACGACGACCGACCGGGACCGGGCGGCGATCGACTACCTCGAGGACCTGATCGACCTGAACGCGATGCAGCTCGGCCGCGAGATGTTCGACAGCACGTCCGACGTCTCCGAGGTCCCCGCGCACGAGATCGTCACGCGGGACGCGAAGGAGTACCAGCTGCCCTCCGGGGAGACGATCTCCATCGCCCAGATCGAGACGGTCGGGACCCGGGTCCTCGAGCGCCGGGACGAACTCGTCGCCGCCATCGCCGACGTTCGCGATCGCAACGACTACGCGCTCGCCGCGCTGATGGTCACCGACATCGTCGAGCAGCGGACGATGCTCGTCACCGCCGGCGACGACACGGTCGTGACCCGCGCCTTCGGCGAGTGCAACGCCGACGGCCTGTTCGAGCTTCCCGGCGTGATGAGCCGGAAGAAGCAGGTCGCCCCGGTCCTGCTTGGCGCCTCGAGCCCGAGGTCGGTCTTGAGCTTGTCCAGGTGCGCCTGGATCTCGCTCGGGAGGTTGTCGAACTTGGCCAGGTGCTCCTCGACCTGCGGCAGCTCGGCGGCCAGCGCCTCGGTGTCGACCGCGAGCAGCTCCGCCAGAGCTTCGTCGCTGATGTCGAGGCCGTCGACGTTGAGCTCGCCGGCGGCGGGCACGTAGCCGATCGGGGTCTCGACGACCGCCGACTCGCCGTTGCAACGGCGGAAGACCCACTCGAGGACGCGGCTGTTCTCGCCGAACCCGGGCCAGATGAACTTCCCGTCGGCGTCCTTGCGGAACCAGTTGACGTAGAAGATCTTCGGCAGCTTGTCGGCGTCGCCCTTGCGGCCCATCTCGAGCCAGTGCTCGAAGTAGGCGCCCATGTCGTAGCCGCAGAACGGCAGCATGGCGAAGGGGTCGAAGCGGAGCTGGCCGACCGTCCCGAAGGCGGCGGCGGTCATCTCCGAGGACATCGTCGAGCCGAGGAAGACGCCGTGCTCCCAGTCGAACGCCTCGCGGACGAGCGGGACGACGGAGGCGCGACGGCCGCCGAACAGGAAGGCGTCGATCGGCACGCCGACCGGATCCTCCCACTCGTCGGCGATCACCGGGCACTGCTCGGCGCCGACGGTGAAGCGGGCGTTCGGATGCGCGGCCGGCGCCTCCGAGTCGGGCGTCCAGTCGTTGCCGTGCCAGTCGATGGCGTGGGCCGGCGGCTCGGGGGTCATCCCCTCCCACCAGACGTCGCCGTCGTCGGTCAGGGCGCAGTTGGTGAAGATCGTGTCGCCCTCGATCGAGGCCATGGCGTTCGGGTTGGTGTCGACGCCGGTGCCCGGCGCGACGCCGAAGAACCCGGCCTCGGGGTTGATCGCGTAGAGGCGGCCGTCGTCGCCGAACTTCATCCAGGCGATGTCGTCGCCGACCGTCTCGACCTTCCAGCCGGGCAGGGTCGGGATCAGCATCGCCAGGTTGGTCTTGCCGCACGCCGACGGGAAGGCGCCGGTGACGAACTTGACCTGACCCTCGGGCGAGGTCAGCTTCAGGATCAGCATGTGCTCGGCCATCCAGCCCTCGTCGCGAGCGATCGCCGAGGCGATCCGGAGCGCCAGGCACTTCTTGCCGAGCAGGGCGTTGCCGCCGTAGCCGGAGCCGAAGGACCAGATCTCGCGGGTCTCCGGGTAATGGACGATGTACTTGGTCTCAGCGTTCGTCGGCCACGTCGAGTCCTCGGCCCCGTCGGCGAGCGGGTCGCCGACCGAGTGGACGCAGGGGACGAAGTCGCCGTCGGCGCCCAGCACCTCGAGGGCCTTGGCGCCCATGCGGGTCATGATCCGCATCGAGACGACGACGTAGGGGGAGTCGGTGAGCTGCACGCCGATCTCGGACTTGTCCGAGCCGAGCGGGCCCATCGAGAACGGGACCACGTACATGGTGCGGCCGCTCATGCAGCCGTCGAAGAGGTCGGAGAGCGTCTCGCGCATCTCGGCGGGCGCCTTCCAGTTGTTCGTCGGACCGGCGTCCTTCTCGTCCTCGGAGCAGATGTAGGTGCTGTCCTCGACCCGGGCGACGTCGCTGGGGTCGGACCACGCAAGGTACGAATTCGGGCGCTTCGCGTCGGAGAGACGCTGGAACGTGCCGGCCTCGACGAGCTCGTTGCAGAGGCGGTCGTACTCCTCGGCCGAACCGTCGCACCAGTAGATGGACTCGGGCTTGGTGAGGGCTGCGATCTCCTCGACCCAGTCGGTCAGGGCATCGTTCTGCGTGGGCGCCTCGGGCGTGGCGGTTGCGTCGGTCATCGTGGGCTTGCTCAACTCCTATCTGGGGGTCTGCAATCGGGTGCCGCCCGCGGTCGGCGAGGTCGGCGTTGGTGCAGGGCTAGAGGTTGGGTCCATTGTGCCGTAAACCGCAGGGAATGCCGGGGACTGACTACGGAAACGCCCTGCGGCTCGCTACCGGGAGGCTCACGCCAGGTGGACCAGAACGGCCGCCGCGGCCTCGCGGCCGGAGCCGACCGCGCCGTCCATGTAGCCGTTCCAGACGGTCGCCGTCTCCGCCCCCGCCCAATGGATCGGGCCGATCGGAGCTCGGAGCGCGGGGCCGTGGTCGCTCCACGCCCCCGGCGGCATGAAGCCCCCGTAACAACCCCGCGACCATTCGTCCGCCGCCCACGCCCGATCGACGTATCCGACCGGCTCGGCCGCCTCCGGCCCGAAGAACCTGCCGAAGCACTCCGCGACGATCGCCCGGCGCTCCTCCTTGGGCCGATCCATCGCCTCGCGGGCGGCTCGACCCTCGAGGAATCCGAGCAGCACGCCCGGGCTGCCGTCCGGCGGCGAGTTGTCGAACCCGACCGAGACGGGTCCGGTGACGCTGGTGACGGCACCGGAGAGGCCACGGTCGCGCCAGAACGGCCGCTCGTAGATCGCCATGCACTTGACGACGCTGCCCTGCGACATCCGCTGGGAGAGCCCGTCCCGGATCGCCGGGAGGGCCGGCGCGTAGGAGATGCGCCCGGCGAGGGTCGGCGGAACCGCGACGATCGCCCGCCTTGCCCGGACCGTCGAGGCGGTCGGTCGCGATCTCGACGCCGGCGTCGTCGAAGCCGATCCGGCGGACCGGCGCCTCGAGCTCGACCACCCCCTCCCCGAGCTCCTCGGCCATGCGCAGGGAGATCAGCTGCGAGCCGCCGACGATCCGGTCCTGCTGGGCGCCGCCGTCGGTGTCGGTGAGGATCTCGATCGAGCCGGCGGACCGGATGTAGAAGAGGACGTGGAGCAGCGAGACGTCGCGAGGCTCGGCGGCCCAGACCCCGATGATCGCCAGGCGCAGGATGTCGCGCGCGACGCCGGTGCGAACGTTCCGGCGCATCCACGACTCGAACGTCTGCGAGTCCCAATCCGCGGCCTTCTCCGCCGTCCACGGTGATTCGGGCGGGACCTTCGCCGCCATCGAGTTCAGCCGCTTCAGCATCAGGCCGACCTCGGCGAGCCCGACCGGGTTGACCTTCGGGATCGTGCCCTTGTACTGACCGAGCGTGCCGCCCCGCTCGAACAGGTTGGTGCCCTTGTCGTGGGTCGGAAACGTCTTCAGTCCGAGGTCGCGGATCAGGCCGATCACGCGATCCTGGGTCGGTCCGACCCACTGCGCGCCGATCTCGACGACCTTGCCGTCGCCGATCGGCTCGTTCAGGGTCCGGCCGCCGACCCGGTCACGCGCCTCGAGGACGACGACCTGCTTCCCCGCCGCGCGCAGGGCCCGAGCGGCCGAGAGCCCGGCCAGGCCGGCGCCGACCACGGCGACGTCCACCTCGCGCGGGGCCGGATCGTCCCTTCGACCGAACATGCCGCCGATCCTATTGGCGCATCGAGTCGGTAGGGTTCCGCGGCGCTCGGCCGCGTGCACCCACGTTGGCCGACGACACCCAGAGACTCAGCCACTCAGCCACTCATGCGCTTCTACGAATACGAATCACGCCGAATCGTCGAACGGGCCGGGATCCCGGTCACCAAGTACGGCTTCTGCACGACCGCCGACGAGGCGAAGCAGGCCGCCGAGGAGATCGGCGGACCGGTCGTCGTCAAGTCGCAGGTCCTGACCGGAGGCCGGATGAAGGCCGGGGGCGTCAAGTTCGCCGACACGCCCGACGAGGCGGCCGAGCACGCGCTGGCCATCCTCGACCTCGAGATCGGCGGGCACATGCCGGTCGGCGTCCTCGTCGACCCGAAGGCCGAGGTCGAGCAGGAGTACTACGCCGCGGTCCTCTGGGATCTGCGCGCTCGCCGGCCGATGATGCTGTTCAGCGACATGGGCGGCATCGACATCGAGCAGGTCGCCGAGGAGCACCCCGATCATGTCGGCCGTGCGCACCTGGCAAACCTTCACGAGATCGCCGACTTCACCGCCAAGGAGGCCGTCGCCCGCTGCGGGATGACCGGCAAGGAGCTGACCCGCGCGACGATGATCCTCGCCCGGCTCGCCCGGCTCCAGCGCGACTACGACATGACGCTGGCCGAGATCAACCCGGTCGCTCGCCTCGCCGACGGCTCCTTCGTCGCGCTCGACGCGCACATGGAGATGGAGGACGAGGCGGTCGGCCGCCACAAGAAGATGCTCACCGAGATCGGCGTCGACCTCAGCGAGCCGCGCGAGATGTACGAGCCGAGCGAGTTCGAGCGCAACGTCAAGGCGATCGACGCCGCCGACCATCGCGGCGTGATCCAGGGCAAGGACCACGGCTTCACCGGCAACATCGGCCTCGTGATCGGCGCCGGCGGCGGATCGCTGACGCTGACCGACGCGGTTCGCAGCCAGGGCGGCAAGCCGGCGAACTACGCGGAGATCGGCGGCAACCCGTCGGTCGCCAAGTCCTGCGGCCTCGCCAAGGAGGTCCTGCAGAAGGACGGCGTCGAGAAGATCGCGGTGATGATGTCGATCGTCTCCAACACCCGCGTCGACATCGTCGCCCGCGGCGTGATCAAGGCCTGCCTCGAGCTCGGCAAGGACCCCGCCGAGACGATCGCGATCTTCCGTATCCCGGGCGCCTGGGAGGACGAGGGCTACAAGATCCTCGACAAGTACGGCGTCGAGTACTGCGACCGCAGCGTCTCCATGTGGGAGGCCGCCGGCCGCGCCGTCGCCAAGGTCCAGGGAGAGGTCGCGTAGCCATGGCCGTCTTGCTCAACGAAGACTTCACCTTCATCGTCCAGGGCATCACCGGCCGCGAGGCCGTGAACCTGACCCGCGAGTGCCTCGACTTCGGCTCGAAGATCGTCGGCGGAGTGACCCCGGGCCGCAAGGGCCGCGAGGTCCACGGCGTGCCCGTGTTCGACACGGTCGAGCAGGCCGTCGCCCACCACGGCAAGCCGATCGACGGAGCCGTCGCCACCGTCCCCCCCGCCTTCACCAAGGACGCGGTCATGGAGGCCATCGAGAACGGCATCAAGCTGATCGTCGTCGTCACCGAGCGCATCCCGCGCAAGGACGTCGCCGAGATGGTCGAGCTGGCCAACCTCCGCGGCGCCCGGATCATCGGCCCGAACTGCCTCGGCCTGATCACCCCCGGCGTCGCCAAGATGGGCGGCATCGGCGGCCCCGCCAAGGATGCGGCCAAGGCCTACGTGGCCGGCTCGGTCGGCGTGATGAGCCGCTCCGGCGGCATGACCACCGAGATCTCCTCCACCCTCACAGCCGCCGGCCTCGGCGTCTCGACCGCGATCTCGATCGGCGGCGACGCGATCATCGGCTCCACCTACGCCGAGCTGATGCCGCTGTTCGAGGAGGACAGCCAGACCGAGGCCATCGTCATCTACACGGAGCCCGGCGGCCGGATGGAGGCCGAGCTGGTCGAATGGCGCGACGCGGCCGGATCGACCATGCCGATCGTCGCCTTCATGGCGGGCCGGTTCATGGACGACGAGGAGATGCAGGGGATGAGCTTCGGCCACGCCGGAACGATCGTCGAGGGCGCCGAGGACTCGGCCACCGAGAAGATCGCCAGGCTCGAGGCCGCCGGCATCCCGGTCGTCGAGCGGATCGACGAGATCCCCGACCGGGTCAAGGAAGCGCTCGCGGGAGGCAACTGATGAGCGATGACCCGAAGTCACTCGAGGGAACCTTCATCGACGTCGAGGTCGACGACTCGGTCGCCGGCGACCCCGAGCTCGCCCGGAAGCTGGCCGAGGTCTGCCCCGTCGACATCTTCGCCGCGGACGCCGATCGCGTCACGATCGTCCGCGAGAATCTCGACGAGTGCGTGCTCTGCAACCTCTGCGTGGACGCCGCCCCCGAGGGCACCGTCCGCATCGTCAAGCTCTACGAGTAGCGGCCACGCTGGCCCCCGCCCGCGCTCGCTAGCGTGCGCGGGCCGATGAACTTCACCGAGGAAGTCCTCAGCTCGTTCCCCGCCGCGCGCACGGCACTCGTCGCCGTCGACGAGTACGGCGATCGCAAGGTCTGGGGATTCGGCGAGATCGCCGCGCGCGCCGCCGGACTCGCCGGCGCCCTTCAGGCGCGCGGCGTCGGGCGGGGCGACGTGGTCATCACCCTGATCGGCAACCGGTCGGAGTGGGTTCTCTCGATGCTCGCCTGCTTCCGGATCGGCGCGGTCGCCCTGCCGTGCAACACCCAGCTGCGACCGGCGGACCTGGCCCATCGGATCGCTGTTGCCAATCCGGCCATCGCACTCGGCGAGGAGCGTTACCTCGAGAACCTTCCCGGCGGCGTCGCCTACATGACGCTCGACGAGATCCACGAGGTTCTCGACGAGGAGCGCCCGCAGGCGCCGCCCGCGGGCGCGGCCGATCTCGATCCCGGCGACCCGGCCCTGATCGTCTTCACTTCGGGAACGACGGGTTCGGCCCGGGCGGCGGTCCACCCCCACCGGTACCTGGTCGGCCAGCGGACCCAGGCCGAGCATTGGTTCGGAGCGCGACGGGGCGAGCTCGCCTGGTGCACAGCCGCGACCGGGTGGTCGAAGTCCGCCCGTAACTCCTTCATCGCTCCGTGGTTGTGCGGCGCGGCCGCCTACATCCACGAGGGTCGGTTCGACGCTGACGAGCGGCTGGCGATCTGCGAGCGCGAGGGAATCAACGTGCTCTGCCAGGCGCCGACCGAGTACCGGATCCTCGCGAGGCGGACGGAGCTACGGGCCGTCGATTCGCTGCGGCGGCTCGTCAGCGCCGGCGAGCCGCTCAACGCCGAGGTGATCCGGGCGTTCCGCGAGCAGATGGGTATGGACATCCACGACGGCTACGGGCAGACCGAGACGGGCGCCCTGACCGGCGCCCTGGCCGGCGGAGAGGTCCGGGACGGCTCGATGGGTCTGCCGCTGCCCGGCATCGAGGTGCGGATCGACGAGGGGGAACTGGTGCTGCGAGCCGAGACCTGCCCGACCTTCTTCAGCAACTACATCGGCTCGGAGCCCTTCGCCGAGGAATGGTGGCGGACCGGCGATCTGGTCACCGCGGACGACGACGGCTACCTCTGGTTCGACGGGCGGACGGACGACGTGATCCTCTCGTCCGGTTATCGAATCGGCCCGTTCGAGGTCGAATCGGCCCTGCTCACCCATCCCGCCGTCTCGGAGGCGGCGGCGGTGGCCGCGCCCGATCCCGAGCGCGGATCGGTCGTCCGTGCCGTGGTCGTGCTGCGCTCGGGCGATCCGGGTGATGCCCTGGCCGCGGAACTGCAGGAGCACGTCAAGCGCGAGACGGCTCCCTACAAGTACCCGCGGATCGTCGAGTTCGCCGAGTCCCTGCCGAAGACGGCGAGCGGGAAGATCAAACGCGCCGAGTTGCGCGGGGACGGGCCGGCGGAGCCGAGTTGACGCAGGCGCCGCGAGGGACCTTCGCAGCGCTGTTCGCGGTCACGCTCCTCGTGCTGCTCAGCATCGGCGCCACGCTTCCGGTCCTGCCCCAGTACGTGAAGGGCCCCGTCGGCTCGACCGACCTGGCGGTCGGAATCGTCGTCGGCGCCTACGCGCTCACCGGCCTCGCCTGCCGGCCGATCGCCGGCAGCATCGCGGACGAGGTCGGCCGCCGGCCGGTGGTCGTCGCAGGCGCGATCGTCACCGTCGTCGCGAGCCTTCTCTACTTCCTGCCGTTCGGGGTCGCCGGGCTGCTCGTCGCCCGGCTCATCCTCGGCGCCGGCGAGGGAGTCGTCTACACGGCCAGCTCGGCCTGGGTCGTCGACATCACCGATCCTGCCCGGCGCGGGCGGATCATCGGCCTCTACGGGCTGGCGATCTGGGGCGGGCTCTCGTTCGGGCCGCCGATCGGCGACCTCCTCCATCGCGAGCTCGGCTACGACGCCGTATGGGCGTTCGCCGCGGCCGCGCCGCTCGCCGCTGCCGTGATCGCGTCGCGGATTCCCGAACGACGCCCCGCTCCGCGCGACCCAGCGGCAGGGCCAAAGCCGCCGAACCCGGCTTTACGCGCCGGAGGCCCTCGGCCCGGGGCTGGCGATGACCCTGGCGACGCTCGGCTACGCCGCACTTGCGGGATTCATCGTGCTCCACCTCGACGCACGCGGAATCGATCACGGTTCGACGATCTTCACCGCCTTCGCACTGACCGTGGTCACCGCGCGGGTCCTCTTCGGCTGGCTGCCCGACCGCTTCGGCGGGATGCGCTGCGCGATCGGCGCCGGGCTGCTGGAGGCGGTCGGGTTGGTCGTGATCGCCCTGGCGCAGACCCTGCCGGTCGCCGCCCTCGGCGCGATCGCCGTCGGCGGAGCCTTCTCGCTCATCTTCCCGAGCCTCGTCCTGCTCGTCATGGACCGCGTCCCGAGCGACCGGCGCGGCATCGCGATGGGGACGTTCACCGCCTGCTTCGACCTCGGCGTCGGCCTCGGAGCTCCGATCGCGGGCGCGGCGGCGGCACTCGGCGGCTATGGGTCCTCCTTCGCCGTTGCGGCGGTCGGCGCCGTCGCGGCGAGCACGCTGGCCCTGATCGTGGGACGCCGCCTTACGGTCGCCATCTAGAGTCCGGGCGATGAGCACCTCACCCAGCATCACGCTGCACGTCCTCCCCCCCTCCCACCCCTCGCACGCCGCCGCCGCGGCGATCGAGTTCAAGGGCCTGGAGTTCGAGAAGGTCGAGATGACCTACGGATCCCACAACGAGCAGATGGAGGCGATCTACGGCGAGGGCGCGAAGACAGTCCCCGGAATGGTCGTCGACGGGGACGCGGTCCACGGCTCTCGCGCGATCTTCGCCAAGCTCGAAGAGGTCGCTCCCGACCCGCCGCTCTTCCCCGAGCCGATCGCCGAGCAGGTCCGAGAGGCGGATCGCTGGGGGGACGAAGAGCTCCAGGACCTTGGTCGCTCGCTGGGCTGGGGGGCGCTCCACTTCCGTCCGGAGGCGCTCGGCCTGCTCATCGGCGGCGGCGAGCTCGATCCCGCCGGAGTCGACTTCGCGATGAAGTTCATCCACTCGACCTGGCGTTACCACGGGATCACCGCGGTCCTGCTGGCCGACGAGCTCGCGGGCCTTCCCGCGAAGATCGACCACATCGAGTCGCTCGCCGAAGACGGCGTGATCGGCGGGGATCAACCCAACGCGGCAGACCTGCAGATCGGGTCGACGATCAAGGTGCTGCGGTCGATCGGCGACTTCGACGGCCTGTTGGAGGGGACGGCCGCGAGCGAGGTCGCGACGCGCTGGTTCGGCGAGCCCGAGGGCCGGATTCCCGCCGGAGCCTTCCCGGCGTCCTGGATCCCGACCCGCGCATGATCGAAGCCTCCGGGCTGACCAAGAGGTTCGGGCCGCAGACGGCCGTCGACGACCTCTCATTCCGCTGCGAGCCCGGCACGGTAACCGGCTTCCTCGGCCCGAACGGCGCAGGCAAGTCGACGACTTTGCGGATGATCTGCGGGCTCTGCTCGCGGACGGCGGGTGCTGCGACCGTCCTCGGTGAGGACTACCGCCGGATCTCCAACCCGGCCCTGCACGTGGGCGTGATGCTGGACGCCAGCGCGCAGCACCCCGGCCGGCGAGGCAGGGAGACCCTGCGGATCTGCGCCGACACGATCGGGGCCGATCGCGCTGGGATCGGGGAGATGCTGACGTTGGTCGGCCTCGACGATGCGGCTGCGAAGCGCCGGGTCGGTAAGTACTCGCTGGGCATGCGCCAGCGCCTCGGGCTCGCCCAGGTGATGATCGGCGGCCCTTCCGTCCTCATCCTCGACGAACCCGCCAACGGCCTCGATCCCCAGGGGATCATCTGGATGCGCGAGCTGCTGCGGGGGTTCGCGAACGACGGCGGAACGGTTCTGCTCTCCTCGCACCTGCTCAACGAAGTGGAGGTGATCGCCGATCGGCTGCTGCTCATCGACAAGGGCAAGCTCGTCGCCTCCGGCTCCAAGGCCGAGCTCCTGGCGACCACCGGGACGACCGTGAGGAGCCCCGATCCGACCGCGCTGGCAACGGCCCTGACCGCCGCCGGAATCCGGTTCACCGCGACGGACGGCTCCCTCATCGCCGACGCCGAGCCCGAAGCGGTCGGCGCCGCCGCTCACGCCGGAGCGGTACCGCTGAGCGAGTTGCGACCGGCGGACGGAGGCGGGCTCGAAGGCCTGTTCCTCTCCCTGACCTCGAGCGAGACGGAGGCGGGCGGATGAGCGGCGTCGCCCTGACCGCCCGGTCCGAGCGGACGTCCCTTCTGCGCCTCGGCTACGTGGAGGGCCGAAAGATGCTCGACACTCGCGCCGGGATCTGGCTCGTCGCGCTGACGATCCTGTCCGCTGCCGCAGCCGTGGTGGCCGAACTCGTCACCGGCGACCCCGACACGCTGAGCGCCGGCGACTACTTCGCCGACGGGATGCTTGCCGCGAGCGTCCTCCTCCCGGTCGTACCGATCCTCCTGGTCACGAGCGAGTGGACCCAGCGGACGGCGCTCAGCACGTTCGCCCTCGTGCCGGCACGCGAGCGGATCCTCGGCGCGAAGCTGCTCGCCGTGGCCGGGTTGCTCGCCGCGATGGTCTCGATCAGCGCGATCCTGGCCCTCCTCGCCACCGTCGCCACCGGAGCCGATCTCTCCCTCCCGACCGGGGATGCGGGCCGGATCATCCTCTACGACACGCTGGTCGTCCTGTTCGGCTTCGGGCTCGCCGCCGTCCTGATGAGTTCCGCGGCCGCGATCGTCCTCAACTTCACGACGCCGGTCATCGTCGCGGCGATCGGCGCGATCTCGAGCTCGGTCGACGACGCGATCGCCTGGATCGACCCGTCGGCGTTCGGAGCGCTCACCGACGCGACGACGACCGGAGACGAGTGGTCGAAGATCCTGACCGCCGGGCTCGCATGGGTCGTTCTCCCGATCGTGCTCGGCGCGGTCAGGCTCAGTCGCCGCGACGTCTCGTGACGAACCCCGTCAGGCGCTGACCTGACGGGGGCTGTGCACCGGCTTGAGGTTCGCCTCCACGCGATCGCGGAGGTGCTCGTAGTCGGGAGGCAGTGAGAGTTTCTCGCCGAGCGACTCCAGCGGCTCGTCGACGGCGAATCCGGGCCCGAGCGTCGCGATCTCGAACAGGATCCCGCTGGGCTCGCGGAAATAGATCGACCTGAAGTAGAAGCGGTCGATGACCGGCGTCGGCCGGGCGCCGCCGGCGATGACCAGGTCCCGCCACGCCTCGTGCTCCTCCGGGGTCGAGGCCCAGGCCACGTGATGCACCGTTCCGGCGCCCTGAAGCCCGGGCGCCGACGGCGGCTCGTCGTAGCGGATGAATCCGCCGCGGCTCTCACCCCGCGCTTCCCACTCACCATCGCCGCCCTCGAAGCCGAGCCTCCGCAGTAGCGGCTCGCTGGCCTCCGGAGCCGACGAGTAGGCGTGAACCGCGTCGAAGCCGCGCAGAGCATGCTCGGCCGGGACCTCCGGGTGGTCGGCGATCAGCGGCTCGTCGTCGACGGTGCTGACCGTCAGCAGATGGCCGAGCCCCTCGGGATCCTCGAAGCGCAGCTCGTCGCCGTCGCGCTCGACGTCGATGCCGGCCTCGCCCAGGCGCTGCGTCCAGAAGTCGAGAGCGGCGGGAGCCGCGACCCGCCAGGCGATCGTGTGGACCATCCCGTCGCCGGCCCGGCCGCGAGGGGCGCCGGGGAACTCGAAGAAGGTGATGTCGGACCCCGCCTGACCCTGCTCGTCCGAATAGAAGAGGTGGTAGACGCTCGGATCGTCCTGGTTGACCGTCTTCTTGACCAGCCGCAGCCCGAGCACGCCGGCATAGAAGTCGATGTTGTCCTGGGCATCGGAGGTGATCGCCGTGATGTGGTGGATGCCTTCGAGCTTCATGGTGTCCTTTCAGGGATATCAGATGCACTCAACATTATGGTTGCATCGTCAACGACCGCTGATACGATCGTTTCATGGCGCAAATGACAGTGAAGGCAGAAACCGAAACCGCACCCGATTCCCGCCAGCTCGACGACCGGGAGCTGGCCGCATGGCGCGGGATGCTCTTCGCCTATCGCAACATGACGGCGGCGATCGACGAGCGGCTCGAGCGTGAGCACGGCCTCGCCCTCAGCTCCTACGAGGTGCTGCTGCTCCTCTCGCGGGCTCCCGACAACTCGATCCGGATGGGGAACCTGGCCGACCAGCTCCTGCTCAGCCGGAGCGGGCTGACGCGGCTCGTCGACCGGCTCGCGGCTCGCGGGCTCGTCGAACGGCACACCTGCCCGAGCGATCGGCGCGGCACCTTCGCACGTCTCACCGACGCCGGCCACGAGGTCTTCGTCGAAGCCCGTCCGACGAACCTCGCCGGAATCCGCGAGCAGTTCGTCAGCCGCCTCGACTCCGACGACCTCGAGGATCTGGCCCGCGTCTGGGAGAAGCTCGACGTCGGCGACGGCCTCACGGCCGACGGCGAAGCCACCTGCGGGTAGCCTCCGCCCCGGTGGCCAACCGACTCGCCGGCGAGACGTCGCCGTATCTCCTCCAGCACAAGGACAACCCCGTCGACTGGTACCCCTGGGGCGACGAGGCCAGGACTCTGGCCGCCGAGCGGGACGTGCCGCTGCTGATCTCGATCGGATACTCGTCGTGCCACTGGTGCCACGTGATGGAGCGGGAGTCGTTCACGGACGAGGCGATCGCCGCGTACATGAACGAGCACTTCGTCCCGATCAAGGTCGATCGCGAGGAGCGCCCCGACGTCGACGCGATCTACATGGAGGCCCTTCAGGGCATGACCGGACACGGCGGGTGGCCGCTGACCGCCTTCTGCGATCCCGCTGGGGTCCCATTCCATTGCGGCACCTACTTCCCGCCCGAGCCGCGCCAGGGCATGCCCGGGTTCCTGATGGTGATGGAGGCGGTCAGCGCGGCGTGGGAGATGCAGCGCGACGAGATCGACGCGGCCTCCGAGCGGACCCGCGAGCAGCTCGGCGCCATCGGGCGGATGCCGGCGGCCGCGGACGGGCTCGACGATGAGCTCGTCGACCAGGCCGTAGCCACGCTGATCGAGGAGGCAGACACGATCAACGGCGGGTTCGGAGGCGCGCCGAAGTTCCCGCCCGCGGGAGCGCTGGATCTGCTGCTGGCCCGGGGGCACCGCGACGTGGTGGAGCTGACCCTCGACTCGATGGCGGCCGGTGGAATCCACGATCAGCTGGGCGGCGGCTTCGCCCGCTACGCGGTCGACGCCGGCTGGCTGGTACCCCACTTCGAGAAGATGCTCTACGACAACGCGCTGCTCGCACGCACGTATCTGCGGGGCTACCTCGAGATGGGGCGCGAGCGCTACCGGGACGTTGCGGCCGGCGATCTGCGACTGGGCGCTCGCCGAGATGCGCGGGCCTGAGGGCGGGTTCTACTCGGCTCTCGACGCCGATTCGGAGGGCGTCGAGGGCCTCTTCTACACGTGGACCCCGGCCGAGGCGAGGGCCGCACTCGATCGGGCGGGACTCGACCACACCGAGCCGTCGACCCTCGCCTACCTGGGGATCGGTGAGCACGGGCACCTCGAGGGCCGGAGCGTGCTCCATCTCCCGTTCGGCTTCGGCGCCGATGCACCCGCGGGGTTCGACGCGGCCAGGCGGGCGCTGCTCGCGGCGCGGAGCCAACGGGTCCGTCCGGGACTCGACGACAAACGTCTCTGCGCCTGGAACGCCCTCATGTTCGGCTCGCTCGCGGAGGTGGGCGCCGCGCTCGGCGAGCCGCGATACCTCGACGCCGCCCGCGACTGCGCCGAGTTCGTTCTCACCGAGATGAGGGACGGCGAGGGACGCCTGCTTCGCACCTACAACGGCGGCGAGGCCCGCCTCAACGGTTACCTCGAGGATCACTCTTACCTTCTCGAAGCCCTCCTGGCCCTCTACGAGGCGACATTCGAGCGGCGCTGGTTCGAGGCGGCCCGTGAGATCGCCGACGCGATGATCGACCGCTTCGGCGACCCCGAGAATGGCGGCTTCTTCACGACCTCCGACGATCACGAGGAGCTGATCGCCCGCCGCAAGGACCTCGACGACCATCCGGCGCCCTCGGGCAACTCTTCCGCGGCGACCGGACTGCTCCGGCTTGCCGCCCTGACCGGTGAGGCGGACTACGAGGAGCAGGCTCGTCGCGTCCTCGTCCTGCTGGCCGAGCCGGCCCGTCGCCACCCCCAGGGGCTCACCTACCTGCTCGCCGCCATCGACCGATACCAGTCGCCCAGCCGCGAGGTGGCGCTGATCGCCCCGGCCGGTCGGCCGGCGGAGATCGACGACCTGGCCGCCGCGGTCCGTGCCCGCTACCGGCCCGGCCTCGTGCTGGCGGGCGGCATCGAGGGCGATTCGGAACCCCCGCTGCTGGCGGACCGCCCCGCGGTCGGCGGAGCGGCCACCGCCTACGTCTGTGAGCGCTTCAGCTGTCGAGCGCCCGTGGCGACGGTCGTGGAGCTCGAAGCCCTGCTCGGCTCCTAGCTGCCGCGGGGAGGCCGCTTGGCCGAGGTCTTCAGCGTCGCGACCATGCCGAGATCGGCGTGGCCGGGAATCGAGCACCAGAGCGTGTAGGTCGACTTGCGCCGAAGCTTCGTCGCGAGCTGGCCGGTCTCGCCAGGCAGGACCTCGCCCAGATCCTTGACGGTCGGCCCGCCGACCCGCTGGAGTTCGAGGTCGTGG
The DNA here is from genome assembly GCA_963791335.1 of uncultured Solirubrobacterales bacterium. Taxonomy (GTDB): domain Bacteria; phylum Actinomycetota; class Thermoleophilia; order Solirubrobacterales; family 70-9; genus RHKX01. Next base: position 372,154 of record CAWBRN010000008.1, on the reverse strand, counting down.
GGGTCCTCGCCGTAGTTGTAGAGCTGGATGATCGATTGTCCGGCGTCGAGCTTCGGTTTCGAGAGCGTGAACGAGAACTCGCGCGCCGTGACGAGCAGCCGCGACGGCGGTGGATTCACACGACTGACGGGTTTGGCCGGCCCGGCGAAGACACCGGCGGGGGCGAGCGCCGTCGCGACGGCCGTCGACGCTCCGGCGAGGCGCAGGGCGCGGCCGGAGCTCATCCGATCAAGGTCGGACGAGCGAAGCCCGACGCGCCAGGGATCACCGCTGCGGAATCCACGCCGAACCACTGCTCGAGGAGCGAGCAGTAGACGGAGCGGAAGTCGGCGGTCGCGCGCAGGTTGTCGTCCTCGTCGAGGGTGTTGAGACCGGGCCACTCCCCCACCATCGTGCCCTTGGCAGCAGTGCCGATCAGGAACGCGTTGCCGCCCGCTCCGTGATCGGTGCCGGCAGCGCTGCCGTCGCCGTTCTCCTCCGGCCGGCGACCGAACTCCGACCAGACCAGTGTCAGCACTCGGTCGTCGAGCCCGCGGGCCTCGAGATCGCGCTGGAACGCGAGCAGCCCGTCGCAGGTGGCTGCGAGGTCCTCGCCGAACGTGTCGGTCTGCTCGTCGTGGGTGTCGTAGCTTCCGGGCGCGCCGACCGAGGCGACCGTGATCGGCAGACCGGCATCGAGCATCGCCGCGAGGCCCGCGAGGCTCTGCGAGAAGTGCTCTTCGTCCGGATACGGGACCGGGCTGACGATGTCGTCCGGAGAACTCGCGAAGCTGGCCGCGAAGCGTGCTCGCCTGGCGGACGACGCGCCCGGCACCCGAGAGCTGAGGATCGCTCGAATGCTCGGCCGTGTCACCGAGCCGACCGAAGCTCTCGAACATCAGGTCCTCGACGTCACCCCAGACGCCCGGGGCCCAGAGGTCGTAGCGGGCGCCCCAGGTGGCGGCGACCGGGACGCGAGCGGTGGCGAGGCTCGGGGAGAGCGACCCGTCGAGCGAGAGGCCCTGCAGCGGGTTGTCGTCGTTGCCGACGGCGTCGAGCAGGCGGCCGAGCCACCCCGTGTTCGTGTGGACGCTCAGCTCCCCGACCTCCCAGTAATGGCGGGAGGTGAAGTGGGATTGGTCGGCGTTCGCGTAGCCGATGCCCGGGAAGACCGTCACCTTGCCCTCGCCGTGAAGCTGATGCAGCGGCTGCGCCGACGGGTGCCACTGCAGCCGCGAGTCCTCCGTCCAGGTCGGACCGGCGCCGGGATCGAGCCGCAGGGTGGGCCGAAGCTGCCTGTACACGCTGTCGTTGACCGGAGAGAGGACGGAGAGGGCGTCGATCCCGCCCTCGAGGAAGACGGAGACGAGCACCTTGCCCTGGCTGCTCGCGGCCTCGGCGATGCCGTCGACGAAGGCGCGAGGGCTCAGCAGGCTCGCCCCGTAGACGCTCAGGGCGAGGCCGCCGGTACGGAGGAGGAACGAGCGGCGGGACAGGCCGGTGCCGGCGGGAGCGGGCATGCCGTGTTCGATCGAGGGCAGGCCCCGCCCGGCCTCGGCGATCGTTCGCCGGGCCAAATCGGCCCGCGTGAACTCGTTGCAACCGCAGCTCTTCCGTGGTCCCGTGCTCATGACGTCTGAAACTCCGGACTCGCGGCGATCAACATGCGAAGGGCGTTCTGGCGCAACGCCCGGTACGCCTCCTGCTGCCAGTCGGCCGTGGCGGCCGCCTCGACCCGGGCGGCGAAGCTGTGCAGCTCCTTGGTCGTCTTCGAGCTCAGCGCCGGCTTGCCCCAGAACTTCAGGGCCTTGCTCACGGCCGCGTTGGCGGTCTCCTCGGGGTCGTAGTCCTCGGTGTCCGCCTGGGATTCGTCCGTCGACCGCCCCGCTGCCGACCAGCGCCCGCTGAGGCGGGCCGTGTCGAGCCAGCGCAGCTCGTCCCAGCCGGCGACGTTCGGCGGATCGAAGAGCCGCTGCCCGGCCTCGTCGGAGATCCAGGTCCAGGCCTCGGTGGTCACCCCGGCCCTGCGCGCCCTCAGCATCCCGGCGATCAGGACGATCGGGGGCTTGACCATCCGGGGTCCCTCGTGGAACTCGGGATGCATGAGGATCGCCTCGACCACGGGCCTGATGCCGTATCCGCGGCGGTAGACCTTCGCGAGGCCGGCGACGGTCTTGCTCGACGGCTCGGTCGGCACGAAGTAGGTCCAGAGCCGCTCGACGAAGTAGGCGGCATGGGCGGGGTGCTCGAGGCAGAGGCGGCACGAATCGCGCCAGTCGAAGTTGCCGGTCTGGCCGAAGATCACCTTCCGGCCGTGATCGTGGCGATCGTCCTCGAACCGGAAATTGATCATCCCCAGGTCGTCGTCCCAGTCGTTGGTCCAGCCGGTGAGCGCCCGGGCCTGCTCGCGGACGTCGTCCTCCGTGTAGCCGTTCGCGGCCCCGAGCGTGAACAGTTCCATCATCTCCCGGCCGTAGTTCTCGTTCGGCGCCTCCTTCTCGTTCTCGTTGCCGGAGAGCCAGACGAGCATCGCCGGGTCGGTCGTCACATCGAGCAGGAGATCGTCGAAGGCGCCGAGCGCCCGCTTGCGGAACATGCTGTTCTGGTCCGAGGTTGAGCGAGACCTGCCCGACGTCGGCGGTGGCGAACCAGTCATGCCAGACGAGGGTCATCCGCTCCACACCCGACTGGTTCGATCGGACCATCCGATCGAGCCACCAGAGGAGGTCGTGGCCCCACGCATCCTCGGGAGCGAGCGGCAGCCCGTCGTCGTCGTGGGGCTGGGGCCCGCTGAGCCTTGCCTTGCCCTGCGGCCGCGTGAGCGAATGCACAGCGCCGCGCAGCCCCTTGTGGGCGAGCTTCTCGGCCTGGCCGGGCGCCGGGCCGAAGCCGGCGCGCCAGAGGAGGCGCTCGGCTTCCTTCGGGCCGAAACGGCCTCGGTGGACGGGGACGGACACGACTATCCCTTCGGCAAACCGGCGGGCACTGTTGAGTCGAATCGCCGCATGCTGGACGTTCTTGCCGAACCCCGCGGACGCACGAATCGCGCACCGCGCCTATGCTCAGGCCCGATGGCCGACGTCGAGGACAAGGTGACCGCGAAGGGCTCGCGGCGGGGCCCGACGACAGTCACGCGGTCCTATTTCAAGGCACTCAACGACCACGACCTCCCCGCGGCGGCAGCTCATTGGGAGGCCGGGCGCACGGACAGGATCATCGGCATCGTCGAGTTCCGGATGCCTGAAGGTTTCATGCAGTGGTTCGGCGCGCTGCTCGCGGCGTTCCCCGACATCCGATTCGAGGTCCTCTCGATCACGGCGCAGAAGGACACCGCAGCCGTCCGCTATCGGGTGGCGGGCACATTCGACGGGGTCGGCAGAGTTCGAGGGCCTGACGCCGAATGGAGCCCGAGTCGACCTCGAAGGCTGCGACGTGTTCACCGTCAAGGACGGACTGATCGTCGATAACCACGCCTACCTCAACGCAGCCGAGATGGCGCGCCAGCTCGGCGCCCTTCCGCCGCGGGGCTCGGTGGCCGAGCGCGGCATGACCGCCGCGCTCAACGCGAAGGTCGCGGCCGGTGAACTGCTCGGATCGCTCAGAGAACGGGCAGGAACTGCCCGATCTCCCAGGGCGTGACGCGCACCCGGTAGTCGTCCCACTCGGCCCGCTTGATCTCGATGAAGCGGTTGAACGTGTGCTCGCCGAGGGTCCGGAGCACGAGCTCGGACTCTGCCGCGAGCTCGACCGCCTCACCGAGGTTCTCGGGCAGCTGCTCGATTCCGCGCCGATGGCGGTCCTCCGGGGACAGGTGGTAGAGGTTCTGCTCCATGGGCTCCGGAAGCTCGTAGCCCTTCTCGATTCCCTCCAGCCCGGCCTGCAGCATCGCCGCGAAGCACAGGTAGGGGTTGCAGGCGGGGTCCGGGCAGCGAAGCTCGGCCCTGGTGGCCGACTCCTGCCCGGGGTGGTAGAGCGGTACCCGGATCAGCGCCGAGCGGTTGCGCCGCGACCAGGCCAGGTACACGGGAGCCTCGTAGCCGGGGACGAGCCGCTTGTAGGAGTTGACCCACTGGGCGAACAGGCACGAGATCTCGCGCGCGTGCTTGAGCTGCCCGGCGATGAACTGCTTCGCGGTCTGGGAGAGGAAGTACTGGTCGTCTGGGTCGTAGAAGGCGTTGGAGCCGTCGCGGCCCAGCGACTGGTGCACGTGCATCCCGCTGCCGTTCTCGCCGTTCAGCGGCTTCGGCATGAAGGTCGCGTGCCAGCCGTTCTTCATCGCGTATTCCTTGACCGTCATCCGGTAGGTCATGCAGTCGTCTGCCATCGCGAGCGCGTCCTTGTAACGCATGTCGACCTCGTGCTGGGACGGACCGACCTCGTGATGGGTGTACTCGACGTGGATGCCCATCTGCTCGAGCGCCAACACCGTCTCGCGGCGAACTCCCGAGCCGGCGTCGAGCGTCGTCAGATCGAAGTAGCCGCCCTCGTCCAGCACCTCGGGGATGCCGTTCTCCGGTCGCGCGTCACGGAAGTAGAAGAACTCGAGCTCCGGCCCGACGTTGAATGCCTCGAAACCCATGTCGTTGGCCCGCTTGATGGCACGCTGGAGGATCCACCGCGGATCGCCCTCGTAGGCCTCCCCGCCCGGGACCCTGATGTCGCAGAACATGCGCCCGGTCGGCTGCTCGTCGGGGCTCCACGGCAGGGTCGTGAACGTCGTCGGATCGGGCACGGCGAGCATGTCCGACTCCTCGATCGGGTTGAAGCCGGTGATCGACGAGCCGTCGAAGCCGTTGCCGCCCGCGAAGGCGTCCTCGAGCTCCGACGAGTTGATCGAGAAGCTCTTGAGTTGGCCGAGGACGTCGGTGAACCAGAGCCTGATGAAACGGATGTTCCGCTCGGCGACCTCGGCGATCACGTCTTCGGCGGTCTTCGGGCTAGTCGTGGTCGGGTCGGCGCCGCTCATCTGGCTGGAACTCCTTGGTCGCTGAAGGCAGCACCCTAGATGATCGGCAGTCGCCGCCAAGGGCCCCGACGGTCACCTGGACGCTGATCCAGTCGCGGTTGACGGCCGTTGAAAAGGGCAAGGGCAAGCTTGCACGACGCCGAGGGCAGCGGTATAACTTACGCAAGGTAAGTAACCGGCTAAAAGTAAAGTAAAGGCTCGATGAACCGCCTCTCAAGGCATTGAGCGTCGAGACCGACCAACGACCTGGAGTGACGCCATGACCGTAAAGACCGACTACGCCCGCTTCGACATTCACGACGAGCTGACCGCCCCCGCCGGCAGCGAACGTCTCCTCAAGAGCATCTCCACCGCGGGCGGATCGGTCTCGAAGCTGGTCGGCGTGCTCGCGGGCTCCCCCGCCGCGCTGCGCGCCTTCGCCCGGATGCGTTCTGAGCTGCACGGCGGCTCGCTCCCGAACGTGACGGCCATCAGGATCGGCCTCGCCGTCGCGGAGCGAAGAGGCGACGGCTACAGCGTCGCCCAGCACGCGCGATCCGCTCGCCTGAGCGGCATCGGACTGGACGAGATCTCGCTGGCCCGCGGCTTCTCCTCGAACGATCCCAAGGAGGCGGCGCTGCTCGCCTTCGTCAAGGGGACGATGGACTCCGACGGCCATCCGCCGGCGTTCCTGCTCGAGGAGGCACGTGAGACCGACTGGACCGACGAGCAGCTGCTCGAGGCCCTCGGTGAGGTAGCCCTCAACGAGTTCCAGAGCCTCGTCGCGAACGCAGCCGGCCTCCCCCAGGACCAGATCGACGCGTCGGTCCTGCCCTCGGCCGCCTAGACTACCTGACTATCGCCGACCGGACGTCGCCGCTGCCCGTGAAGTGGAGCTGCTGGGCGGCGGCGGCGGTCAGGTCCCACTTGCGGCCCTTGACGTAGGGGCCGCGATCGATCACCTGGGTCCGTAGGAATCGGCCCCTGTACTCGATCGTCACCTTCGCACCACAGGGAAGCGATTTGTGGGCGACGCCGATCGTCGTCCGCCTGAGCGTCTGCCCGCAGGCCGTCTCGCTGCCCCAGAACCCGGGCCCGTACCACGAGGCGCCGTCCTTCCGCATTGCGCCGACGACCGCCTCGCCGGTGCTCGCGTCGACGACGCCCGTCCGCCGCAGGCCGGCGTTCTCCTGAAGGCTCGACACCGCACCCTCGGTTCCCCTGTTGAACTCGTCGCCGAGACCGTTCCTGACGCTCAGATCCCGCGAGCGCAGGATCCAGTTGAGCGTCTGCACGTCGGCGCCGCAATCGCCGCGGCTCAGCTTCCGCGCGCCGAAGTCGGTGTCAGAACACCTCGAGCCGCCGATACCGCCCGACGCGTGAGCGCTGGCGGCGGCCGCGACCAGCACGACGACGGCAAGGACCACGGCCCAGAAGGCGATCCGGTCGGGACGCGAGCCGATCCGGTCGGTCTCGCGGAAGCTTCTCGAATTGAAACCGGCCTGACGGCGCGGGGTCGGGTCGTTCATCTGCTCTTTCGACGCTTACGGGGTTAGCTGTCGGGCTCGCGCGGAAAGGTCTTGCGCTACGCAACCAGGTGGTGCGATTCGCCCCTGAATAGGAACTTGGTGGTTCCCCCATTCCCCGCGGTATGTGGCGGGGATTCAGCGGTGGCGGCAATCTAGCAAAGGCATCCCCCGGACGACATGAATAGAGGGGCCCCGGTCCGTGAAGACCGGAGCCCCTCGACAGCGGATCTCTAAGCCGGATCCTGTCTTGCGCGACCATCCATCTCACGGAGCCTGAGGCTCCGAGGGATCACGTTCTCCGTGATCCTGCGGCCTACCTGGACCTCGCCGGGCCGGGTCGTCGGTCCTACTTGGCCTTGCACCGGGCGGGGTTTACCCGGCCGCCGCGTCGCCGCGACGCCGGTGCGCTCTTACCGCACCATTTCACCATTGCCTGTGCGCCGCACGAGGCGGCGCCATCGGCTGTTTGTTTCTGTGGCACTTTCCCGCGGGTTTCCCCGGGTGGGAGTTACCCACCGCCTTGCCCTTCGGTGTCCGGACTTTCCTCGAGGGATACCTCCCCCGCGATCGCGTTGACCCGCCGGGCAAGGATAGATCACCGAAGCCGGAATTCACGCGAAATGGCGAAAACCGTCGATGGCAAATGGGCCGATCGCATTGATCGGCGGCCGAAAGTCGGCCCCGGGGCCCGGTTCAGGTGAGCTCGGAACCGCAGGCCATACAGCCGTCGGCCTGGAGCGAGCGCTCGCCGCAGACCGGACAGCCGGCGACACCGGCGGCCCGAAGATCTCCGATAGCGCCGACGACCAGGTCCTCGAGCGAGCGGGACGATCCCGCCCCGGGCCCGCGGCCGCCACGACGTTCACGGCGCGGCGTGCGACGACGCGCCTCGGATGTCCGTGCGGCGGCCACTAGACCCTCCTGAAGACGCCGATCACCTTGCCGAGTACCTGGGCCTCGGTCGAGATGATGGGCTCGTAGGCGGAGTTCTCGGGCTGCAGGCGGACCGCCTCGCCCTCACGGAAGAAACGCTTCACGGTGGCCTCGTCCTCGATCATGGCGACGACGATCTCGCCGTTGTCGGCGTCGTCGGCCGGGTGGACCACCACGTAGTCGCCCCCGAGGATGCCGGCGTCCTGCATCGAGTCGCCGCGCACCTTGAGCGCGAAGTCGCCGTCGTCGGCGCCGATCACGGCCGGAATCTCGAGCTGGTCCTCGATGTTCTCCTCGGCGAGGATCGGGGCGCCGGCGGCGACCTCGCCGACCAGTGGGATCGACGGGCGCATGACGCGTTTGGTCCGCTCGACGAGGATCTCGATCGCTCGCGGCTTGGACGGGTCCCGGCGCAGGACGCCGGAGCTCTCGAGCTTGGCCAGATGGGCGTGCACCGTCGACGGTGAGTGGAGTCCGAGGGCGCTGCCGATCTCGCGAACCGTGGGCGGATATCCGGTCTTGTCGAGATGACCCTTGATGTACTCGAAGATCTCGCTCTGGCGCTTGGTCAGGTTCAGATCCATGTCCGGGCTCGCCCTCCTGGGGTGACTTACGATTGTTCTCGATTGCCGTTCAGTGACCGTCGGCGCTCTCGCACCAGGGAACACATGTTCGTAGAGTAACCGGGTCGGCGGATGGAATCAACGTGACGCCGTCGGAACGTTCCCGCCCCGTACAATTGCCGCCGCCTGCGGCTGTGGCGGAACTGGTAGACGCGCAAGGTTGAGGGCCTTGTGGGCTGTATAAGCCCGTGGAGGTTCGACTCCTCTCAGCCGCATAGGTGTTAGGACAGGCGGCCCGCTCCGGCGGGCCGCCGTCGTTCGGCAACCGGCGCATTCCTCCTGTGCCCTCTGGTATATCTCGACAACGTCACGTGCCGACACGGGGAGGGCCACGAGGGGATCGGGCTCCGGCTGCACCACCAACAGGGAGTCCACAACAAATGCACCTCGGTCGCCTCCATCCGCTGCGCGCGCCGCTTTCCTTCCTCGCCGTCCTGAGCGGGCTGATCCTGCTCACCCAGTTCCCGTCGGGCGCCGACGCGAAGGGCGGCGGCAAGCACGTCACCTCGGTCAGGATCGAGACGAAGAACCAGCGCAAACTCCTGAGGAGCGGCGAGCTCTCGGTGCGGGTCAAGGCGAAGGGTGTTCCGAAGGTCAAGGTCACCGCCAACCTGAAGGGCGGGCGGAAGAAGCTCTTCGAATCCGACTCCGTGAAGATCGGCGAGCGCGCGAAGAAGACGGTCGAGCTCGACCTGACCGGCGCCGGCCGCAGCGAGCTCGGAAGCTGCAAGCCGGGGCGGATCGTCGCGACCGGGACGGCCCGCGACCACGGCAAGAAGCGGACGGCGAGCGACTCGATCAGGCTGAAGCCGGACGAAACGCTCTGCGAACCGTACGAGCCGGTCCCGGTCGACAACGCCGACCGCTGCGATTTCCTCGATCCCGCCGTCTGCCTGCAGCCGTTCCCGAACGACGACTTCACGGTCGACGATCCCTCGACCGAGACGGGCAAGCGACTTGCAATCGACCCCGAGTCGATGCCCGCGAACACGGCGGGCACGCACATCGACCCGACCGACATCAATCGTGCCGACGGGTTCAGCCCGGGCAACCTGATCACGATCAAGATTCCGGAGGTCGAGACCCCTGCGGCCTTCCAGAACTCGGGCTTCGTGGGGCAGAACGACCTCAGGGCCTACGACGACGCCGACCAGCCGGTGATCGTCATCAACGCCGACACCGGGGAGCGGCAGCCCGTCTGGGCGGAGCTCGACTCGAACCCGACCGCGGTCGATCCCAGCGACGAAGGCAACGGGGGCATCGGCCAGAACCCGACCCACACCGGTCCTGTGAATCTGATCATCCGCCCGGCCGAGAACTTCGATTTCGGCGGCCATTACATCGTCGCGCTCAGAAATCTCAGGGACGCCGACGATCGGCCCGTTCAGGCGCCGATCGGCTTCCGCGTCTACCGCGACAACGACATCACCGATCAGCCGGTGGTCGAGGCACGGCGCGATCACATGGAGTCGATCATCGACACTCTGACGGCCGATGCCGGAGTCGATCGCGACAGCCTCTATATGGCCTGGGACTTCACCGTTGCCAGTGAAAACAGCGTCACCGGTCGCTCGACGACCATCCGCGACGACGCATTCGCACGCCTCGGCGACACGAACCTCGCCAACCGGACGATCGAGGGCGACTCGCCCACCTGGCACATCGATCACGTCTACAACGACGATTCCGAGGTACCCGACGGGGAACGCGACCTCCCCTCGCAGATCACCCGTCGCGTGGTCGGGACGATCACGGTCCCCTGCTATCTGAACCAGGACGGCTGTCCGACCGGCGCCAAGTTCGACCACGATGCCAACGGCGACATCACCTGGAACCCCGACTACAGCCGGGACGTGAAGTTCACCTGCGAAATCCCGAACTCCGTAGAGACGACGAACCCGGGTTCGATCACCCCGGCGGCGGTCGGCATCTACGGCCACGGGCTCCTCGGGTCCCAGGGTCAGCTGACTGGGCAGGCGGCGGTCGCCGACCAGGCGAACACGATCTGGTGCGCGATGGACTTCGAGGGGTTCGCCGACCAGGACCTGAGCACGGTCATCTCCGCGCTGATCGACATGTCGAACTTCGACAAGCTCGCCGACCGGATGCAGCAGGGCCTGCTGAACTTCATGTATCTGGGTCGGGCTTTGATCCATCCGCAAGGGCTGGCGACCGATCCGGCCTTCGAGATGGGGCCCGGCGACGACTCCGTGATCGACACGAGCGCCGGGGATGCGACGCGCCTCCAATACATGGGAGTCAGCCAGGGCGCGATCATGGGCGGAGCGCTTACGGCACTCGAGCCCGACGTCGATCGTGGCGTGCTCAACGTGACCGGGATGAACTACTCGACCCTGCTGCGCCGCAGCGTCGACTCCGACGAGTACTTCAAGATTCCCGGCATCGGGCTGTACTCCAACTACCCCGACGAGATCGAACGCCCCGTCCTGCTCTCGCTGATTCAGCTGTTGTGGGATCGCGGCGAAGCGGACGGCTACGCCCACAACATGACGACCGATCCGCTCCCGAACACGCCCCCTCACGAGATGCTCCTGCAGGCCGCGGTGGGCGATCATCAGGTCGCCAACGTGAGCGCCGAGGTCGAGGCGAGGACGATCGGGGCTTCGGTCTATTCACCGGGCCTCCTGCCCGGGCGTCACTGGGACTCCGATCCGTTTCCGTTGCTGACGAAGGTGAGCACGTTCCCCTACACCGGCGGCAGCATGCTCGTCTACTACGACGGCGGGCCGGTCGGATTCACGGGAGCCAACGGGCCCGGCACCGCAGTGGCGCCGAGCGCCAACGTCCCACCGCGGACCGAGTGGGGATACGGCGGCGACCCCCACGGCTATCCGCGGGCGGCAACGGACGGGAAGAGCCAGGTCGTCAGCTTCCTGGACGGCGACGGAATCCCGCCCTGCGCCAACCCGAGTTACTGCTTCTCGAACGGATACACGGGCACGCCCTAGACCCGGCGCCGGACCTTGCCGGCACCGGTACGCTCGCCCCCGATGCGGAGGGTCGTACAAGCAATCTTGGCCGTGCTCGCACTGGCGACGGTCCTGCCGAGCGCGGCGGCCGCCCTGCCGCGGCTGAGCGCCGAACCGGATCCGGAGCACGGCGGGAGGATCGTCGACTCGCGGGGCCGCGAGGTCATCCTGCGCGGCGTCAACGTCAACTCGCTCGGCGAGTACTGGCAGGGAACCGACGTCAAGCCGACACTGCCGCTCGAACGGGACGACCCCGGCGAGATGGCGGGTTTCGGCTGGAACTCGGTAAGGCTGATCGTCTCGTGGTCGCGAGTCGAGCCGAAGCCCGGTCAGTACAACGAGCGCTATCTGAACCGGGTCGAGAAGTGGGTTCGTCGCTTCGAGGACGAGCGCATCTACACGATCATCGACTTCCATCAGGACGCATGGGGAGCGACGCTCGCCGCCGGGCCCGACGAAACGTGCCCTGCCGGCTACGAGCCCGCTTTCGGCTGGGACGGGGCTCCCGGCTGGGCGACCCTCGACGAGGATCAGCCGCGATGCTTCCTCAGCGCCCGGGAGGTCAACCCGGCCGTGAGCGCCGCCTGGAGGAACTTCTTCGCCGACGCCCCCGGACCGGGGGGAGTCGGCGTCCAGACCCGCTACTTGCGGATGCTCGCCCACGTCGCCGAGCGCTTCGCCGGCGATCGAGCCGTGGCCGGGATCGATGTGATGAACGAGCCGAACGCGCTCGGAGCCGAGGAGACGGCCCAGCTCGGAACCTTCTACGAGCGGTCGCTGACGGCGATCAGGCGGGGCGAGCGGCGGGGTGATGGTTTCGGCCACCTGGTCCTGATCGAGCCGAGCGTGCTCTGGTCGCTCATCGGCCAGGGGGCTCCCCCTCCCTTCGACCACGATCGCAACATCGTCTACTCACCGCACCTGTACGGCGGCAGCATCGGCGGCGAGGGTCCACCCAGCGAAGCGCAGTTCGAGACTGCAGTCACGGAGTCCGCGTCCAACTTCGGTGGCGCACCCGTGCTCACCGGCGAGTGGGGCGGCGACCCAGCCCGGGCGACGGGCGAGCCGGACGACTACTTCAACGTCCATCAGGCGCTCCAGGACGAGTTCCGGATCGGGGCGACGCTCTGGACCTGGAAGCAGTCCTGCGGCGACCCCCACGCAGCGACCCACGGTGGTGAGCCCCCACTGCCGCCGTGGAACGTCTTTGCGATGGACTGCTCGGGCGGCGGTAACGAGATCGTCGGGATCCACCGCAAGCTGGCCAGGGACCTGCGGCGCGGCTATGTGCGCCGCGCACCGGGGCGCCTGACGAACATGAGCTGGGATCCGGTCCAGCGGGTGCTTCGAGCCTCGGGGAGCGGTGCGAGACCGGGGTCGGGGCCGATCGAGCTCTGGTTCCCCGAGAAGCACCTCTGGTTCATCAAGGGGCAGAACCTCGGCAAGGCCCTCGCCCTCCGGGGCCACCGGCGGGGAGCGCTCGTCGCGGTGCGAACGAAGGCGCCTCACTGGTCGCTCGTCATGCGCTTCGGATGAGGATTGAGCGGCTCGGGGAGCGTGAAATGCGCCACCCTGCGCAAGTCGGAACAATGGGCGGGAGATGAGGATCTCCGCCAAAGCCGACTACGCCGTTCGCGCCGCGATCGCGCTCGCGGCTCCCGAACAGGACGGGCCGCTGAAGGGCGATCGGATCTCGGAATCGCAGGGGATCCCGCTGCGCTTCCTGGAGAACATCCTCGGTGAGCTCCGGCACTCCGGGCTGGTGCAGAGTCAGCGCGGCGCCGAGGGCGGTTACTGGCTCGCCAAGCCGGCCGCCGAGGTAACGGTCGCGGAGATCATCCGAGCCGTCGACGGGCCGCTGGCGACGGTGCGCGGCGAACGGCCCGAGGATCTCGAGTACCTCGGAACCGCCGGCAAGCTTCAAGACGTGTGGGTCGGGCTGCGGGCCAACATTCGCGAAATCCTCGAGACGGTGACGCTCGCAGAGATCGTCGCCGGCGAGCTGCCGGCGTCGGTCACCGCAATCGTCGACCGCCCGGAGGTCTGGGAGTCGAGCTAGGCCCTCGGCCGTGTGGGGCGTGCGGCCCCCGGGCCCGCGATCCCGAAGGCACGGGCGGCGAATGCTCCTGCGCGCGTTCGTCCGCTCGCGCCTGAAGGCGACGGGCGGCGATCCGGCCGGCGTCGGCGGCACTCGCGACGACCGCGAGTAGGCAGACGATCAGCGAGCCGACGATCAGCGCTGCCGCGATCAGTTCGAGGGCGCTCACGACGGCCTGCCGTTGACTGCCCCGTCGACCGCTTCCGCGGCTCTATTTGGATCGAGATCCAGGCTCAGGCGACCTGGAGCTCGTTCGTAGGGTCCGCGGCATCGATAGCCGCCCTCGTCCTCGAAGACCTTCGCCCGGCTGGGCCGCGCGAAGATGATCTGACCCTGCTCGAGCTCGAGCTCGTCGGCCTCGGCACGCGTGACCTGCGCCCAGGCGCGCTCGCCGCTCGCCATCGAGAGCTCGACCCGGACCTCGAAGCCGAGGTGGCTGACCCGTTCGATCATCGCCTCCTCGGCGCCGTCGACCTTGACCAGCGCGAGGTCGAGGTCGTGCGGGCGGATCAGGGCGTTGCCGAACCGGTTGACCTCGCCGACGAAGCTCATCACGAACTCCGTCTTGGGCTCCTCGTAGAGCTCCTTCGGCTCGCCGACCTGTTCGATCTTGCCCTGGTTCATGACGACGATCTGCTGGGCGACGTCCATCGCCTCCTCCTGATCGTGGGTGACGAAGATCGTCGTCACCTCGACCTCGTCGTGGAGCTTGCGGAGCCACTCGCGCAGCTCCTTGCGGACCTTCGCGTCGAGGGCGCCGAACGGCTCGTCGAGCAGGAGCAGCTTCGGCTCGGCCGCCAGGGCCCGCGCCAGCGCCATGCGCTGCCGCTGGCCGCCGGAGAGCTGGGACGGATAGCGATGGGCCATGCCCTGCAGCTGCACGAGGCGGATCAGCTCCTTGACGCGCGCACGGATCTGGTCCTTCGGCATCTTGCGGATCTTCAGGCCGAAGGCGATGTTGTCGCGCACGGTCATGTGCTTGAACGCGGCGTAGTGCTGGAAGACGAATCCGATCCCGCGCTCCTGCACGCTCAGGTGGGTGACGTCCTGGCCGTTCAGCAGCACGGTGCCGCTGTCGGCCTCCTCGAGGCCGGCGATCAGCCTCAGCAGGGTCGACTTGCCGCTGCCGCTGGGACCGAGCAGGGCCGTCAGCGAACCGTCGGGAACCTCGAGCGAGACGTCGTCCAGGGCGAGGAAGTCCTCGAAGCGCTTGGTCGCGTCCTCAACCGTGATACCCATCAGATTTCCTTCCGTCGATTGATCATGTTCATGAAGACAAGGGTCAGCAGTGCGACCACCGCGAGCACGAGCGCGGCCGCATAGCCGCCGCCCGCGTTGAACGTCTCGAACTGCCGTCGCACGAACAGCGGCAGCGTCTCGGTCTGACCCGAGATCCGCCCGGAGACGACGCTGACCGCGCCGAACTCGCCGAGAACCCTGGCGACCGAGAGCACGACGCCGTAGGTGACGCCCCAGCGGATCGCCGGCAGGGTCACGCGCCAGAACGTCTGCCACCAGTTGGCGCCGAGGGTCGAGGCCGCCTGCTCCTGCTCGTCGCCGATCTCGTGCAGGACCGGTACGACCTCGCGGACCACGAACGGCAGCGAGACGAAGATGCAGGCGATGACGATGCCCGGAGTGGAGAAGATGATCCTGATCCCCTGCTCGAAGAACCACTCGCCGACGATGCCGTCGCGAGGGCCGTAGAGGAGCACGAGCGCGAGACCGATCACGACCGGGGAGATCGCGAACGGGATGTCGATGAGCAGGTTCAGGAACGTCTTGCCGCGGAACTTCTGGCGCACCAGCACGAGGGCCGCGGTGACGCCGAACACCGTGTTCAGCGGCACCGCGATGGCGACCGTGATCAGCGTCAGCTTGAGCGCGTGCAGGCCCGCCTCGCTCGTCACCGCCTCGAACGAGTTGAAGAACCCGTCCTCGAACGTGCGGATGAAGATCATCAGCAGCGGGATCAACAGCAGGGCCGACAGGTAGAAGAGGACGATGAAGCGCAGGCCGAGGCGGCTTACCTTGTTCGTTTCCATCAGATCGGGCATCCTCCGGCGGGCGAAGCCGCCGATGATCAGCAGGACGACCAGCGAGATGACCAGCAGCACCACGGACACGGCCGCGGCGCCGTTGGTGTTCCCGTTCTCGATCTGCGCGTAGATGTAGATCGAGGCGATCTGGACCTTGCCCGAGAGCAGGACCAGGGATCCGAACTCACCGATCGCGCGGGCGAAGGCCAGCGACGCGCCGGCGAGGATCGCCGGCAGCAGGTTGGGAAGGACGATGCGGCGGAAGATGGTCATGCTCCCGGCGCCGAGCGAGGCCGCCGCCTCCTCCATGTCCCTGTCGAGCTCGATCAGGGTCGGCTGGACGGCCCTGACCACGAACGGCAGGGTCACGAAGCTGAGAGCGAGGATGACCGCGGTGCTGGTGTAGGCGATGTTGATGCCGAGCGGGCTGTCGTTGCCGTAGAGGGCGAGCAACGTCAGGCCGGCGACGACCGTCGGCAGGGCGAACGGCAGGTCGATGACCGCGTTGAGCACCGCCTTGCCGCGGAACTCGTCGCGGACCAGGACCCATGCGATGGCCAGGCCCATGACCGAGTTGATGACGGTGACGGCGAGCGCGCAGAGGAAGGTCGTGCGCAGGGCATCGATGGCCTGGGGTTGCGTCACCGAATCCCAGAACTCGCTGAACCCGCCCTCCGTCGACTTGAAGACGAGAGCGGCGATCGGGATCAGCACGACGAGGCTGAGCCACGTGACCACGTATCCACGGGACAAGCAAAGCGCCCCCGAGGCGCGGCCTTGCGGCCGGCCTCGGGAGCGTTGCTGCAGCGGCTTGAGCGCTTCCGCTCATCAGCCGGTGGTCACTCCGAGTCCCTGCTCGATCTGAGCGACGGAACCGTTCTCCGGATCGAAGAACTCGGTCGGTGACCTTGTCCCAGCCGCCGAGGTCCTCGATCGTGAAGAGGTCCTTCGGGGTCGGGTACTTGTCTTCGTTCTCCTTCAGGACGGCAGGATCGACCGGGCGGTAACCCGCGTCGGCGAAGCCCTGCTGACCCTCGGGGGACCACAGGTAATCCAGGAATGCCTGTGCGGCCTCCGGGTTCTGCGCGTCCGAGGTGATGGCGCCGGGCGTCTCGATCAGGATCGTCTGATCGGGCGTCACGTAGTCGACGTCCTCACCGGCGGCCTGGGCACGGAGCGCGTCGCTCTCGTAGGCCAGGAGCACATCGCCCTTGCCGGACGTGAACGTCTCGAGTGCATCCGAGGCGCTGGCGTCCTGCTGGACGGTCGCGGTCAGGATGTCCTCGACGCGCTGCAGGGCCTCTTCCTCGGACTTGCCCTCTTCGAGAGCAGCACCGTATGCGGCCATGATGTCCCAGCGTGCGCCGCCCGACGTGAACGGGTTCGGCACGACGACCTCGTTGTCGCCGCTGGCGACGTCGTCCCAGGTCTGGATGTCGTTCGGGTTGCCCTTGCGGGTGATGAACACCACCGTCGAGTCCTGGATGATGCCCTTGTACTGGTTGTCGGTCCAGTCGTCGGGGACCAGGCCGGCGTCGACCAGGCGGGCGACGTCGGGCTCGATCGCGAAGTGGACGAGATCGGCCGGCTGGCCTGCCTCGACCGCTCGGGACTGGTCGCCCGAAGCGCCGAACGAGTTCGAGAAATCGACCTCAGCGCCCTCCGGCGTGTCGTTGAAGCCGGGCTCGAGCGTGCTCTCGTACGCGTCCTGCGGCGAGGAGTAGGCGACGAGGCTGACCGAGCCGCTGACGGCTCCGCCGCTCGTGGAGTCTGAGCTCGAGGAGTCGGAGCTGCCACACGCAGACACCGTGATCCCGAGAGCAAGCGCGGCGGTGGCCGCGATCGACGCGCGAATGCCGCGTCTATGCATCAGGTTGTTGGGGTGCATCTTGACCTTTTCGATTGAGTTGGTGGACAACGGCGCGGCAGATTAGCAACATCGTCCGACGTATGTCTAGTGATCTGATCGAAAAGGTCGGGAAAGGATTTCACCGATCCGTCGCAGGCGACTCAGCGCAAGTCGGTGAGCCAGACGTCTGCGAGCGACTGGGCCGCCGAGGCCGAGTCGAAGCCACGAACCGAGCGCTCGAGGCCGAGCGTGACGGCGCCGCCGCGCGACGGTAGTCAGGAGCGGATCGTCGGCCACGCGTCCCGCCGCGGTGCGACCGAGCTCGTCGGCGATCTCGGCCCCCTCCCCCACGAGCGCGCTGACCCGCGCCGCGCCGCCGCTGACAGCGTTCAGCTCGACCTGATCGACGCCGGGGCCGAGGCCGAGGCGTGTCCCCCACCATGCCGCGTTACGGGCGAGCAGCATGCTGCGGCCGTCGTGCTCCCGGAGCTCGAACGGACCCGTCCCGCTCGCATCGAGGCGGAGGTCCGCCGCGGCGGACCCGAGCAGTGGCGCAGGAGCGACCAGGCCGAACCGAGGGTCCGCCAGCGCTCTCGGGAAGTTCTTCGATGGCTGGTCCAGGAGGAAGCGAACCCGCCCGGGCCGGGGCGAGTCCACGGCTGCCAGGTCCGCCAATCGCCGTGCCCCGGCGGTCGAGCCGATCCAGCGGTCGGCGTTGACGAGCACCGCGTCGGCGTCGAGGGGCTCGCCGTTGGAGAAGGTGACGCCCCTTCTCAGCCGGGCGGTCCAGATCGTCGAGTCCGCGTTGGGGCGGAACGAGGCGGCCACGCCGGGCCGGCGGCGGGATGCGCCGAACGGGCCCTGCTGGATCGATCGCAGCGGCTCGTATATCTGACGGGACGCGAGGCGCTCCGACCGCGTCCTCGCGCGAAGCGGATCGAGCGTCTCGATCGGATCCGCCACGACGACGGTGAGCGTTCCCCCGGGCTCGGGGGCCGAGGGCCGCGCGTCGGAGACGGGCACGTCGCCGTCGCCGCACCCGGCGAGGGTTGCGACGACGCACACCAGCACCGCGACGGCGAACGCCGCCCGCCGGCGCTCAGATCTTGAGCAGGACGATCGTGTTGACGACGAAGAGCACGGCAAAGAAGATCGTCCAGCGGTCGAGGTTGCGCTCGACCAGCGAGCCGCCGCCGAACGAGCTGCCGCCTCCGCCGATCCCGAACGCGCCTGAAAGGCCGGCGTCCTTGCCCGAGTGCAGAAGCACGAGGAAGATCACGATGACCGCGATCAGGACCTGAATGACTGAGAGAACTGTCCCCATTGAGGCCGGGAGTTTAGCCGGATTCCGACCGCGCCTCGTCGATCTCCTCGAGGATCGCGATCGCGTCCCGGCGGAGCTCGGCGTCCTGGCGTGCGAACTCCTCGTCGGAGAGCTTGCGTTGCGCGTGATCGAGTTCGGTGTCGCGGATCTCGCGGTACTTCGACTGCTTGCGGGCCTCGAGATCGGCCATGCGCGGGTCCTCGAGGGTCGGCTCCTCCTGATTGGCCTCGCGCCTCAGCGGCACGGAGATCCACGCCGCGGCGAGCAGGAGGAGCACGATCACGAGGATTAGTTCCATTCCGAAGGGCGAGCGGCGATCAGCCGGCGCCGGTCGCCTTGTCGAGCTCGCGAGCGAGCCGGGCCCCGTAGATGTCGGTGACCCGGCGGCGCTTGCCCTCGGGCGCGGGCCAGATCGCGAACAGCGCCCCGCCGATCGCGACGATCGCCCCGAGCCAGAACCAGATCACGAACGGGTTGACGTTGAAGCGGATCTCGGCGGGCGGAGTGTCGGCGAGGTAGCGCTGCGAGAGCGCACCGATCAGATCGCCCTGGACCTGCGCGAGTTGAGCCTGTGCCTCGGGGGTGTCGGGTGTCCCGGCGGCAAGCTTGGCGTAGCGTCGGTCGCCCTCGGCGATGATCGGGTCGTAGGTCGTCAGATCGGGCTGCATGGCGCTCCAGAGATCCTTCGAGAAGCCCTCCTGGCGCCCCACCTCGCTGGTCGTCTCCCCCTCGAAGAAGCTCTGCAGCGGCGCGCTCGGGTCCGCCGCCGCCCCCGAGTAGTAGTCACGAGACGGGTTGAGGGTCGTCACGTGCTCGCCGTCCTTGGCGACCTCGAGCACGGCGCCGAAGGCGAGCTTCTGCTCGGCGGTGTCGATGACGCTCGTCGGCTCCTTGTAGGTGACCGTGTAGTCGCCGACCTGCGCCGACTCGCCGGGGCTGAGGCGCACGTCGCGGCTGGTCTGGAAGCTCGACGAGGCGGCGACGCCGAACAGCGCCAGCACCAGGCCGACGTGCACCACGTATCCGCCGTAGCGCCGCCTGTTCCTCGTCATCAGCGATCCGAACGCGGCGGGGATGCTGCCGCCGACCAGGCTTCGTCGCGCGATGGTCCCCCGCCAGAACTCCTGGCCGACCGCGACGATCGTGAACGTCGCGACGAGGAACAGCGCGTAGGCGGTCGGGCTGTCGGAGACGCCGATCGTCAGCGCGAGGACCACGGCCATGACCAGCATCGCCGCGAGCGGGATGCCGATCGCACGGCGCATTCCGGCGAGGGTGACGCGGCGCCAGGCGACCAGCGGGCCGATGCCCATGAACAAGACCAGGACGATTGCGAGCGGGGTCGCATACCGGTCGAACCACGGGGCCGCCAGCGACGAGGTCTCGCCCGTGACCGCCTCGGAGATCAGCGGGAAGAAGGTGCCCCAGGCGACGACCGCGGCGAGGCCGACGAGGAGGACGTTGTTGAGCAGGAAGATGGACTCCCGGCTGAACAACGAATCCAGTTTGCGCTCGGACTTCAGCGAGTCGAGCCTCGAGACGATCAGGATCGTCGATCCGATCACGACGATCCCGATCAGCACGAGCAACGGCGGCCCGACCTTGGACTCGCCGAATGCATGGATCGACTGCAGCACGCCGGAGCGGACGAGGAACGTCCCCAGCAGCGAGAGCGCGAACGTCGCACAGATCAGGGAGACGTTCCAGACGCGCAGCATGCCGCGCCGCTCCTGGACCATGATCGAGTGCAGGAAGGCGGTGCCGGTCAGCCACGGGATCAGGGCGGCGTTCTCGACCGGGTCCCAGGCCCAGTAGCCGCCCCAGCCGAGTTCGCTGTAGGACCAGCGGGACCCGAGCGCGAGGCCGACGGTGAGAAAGATCCAGGCGATCAGAGCGAAGCGGCGGGTCGAGCGGATCCAGCTGGCATCGAGGCGGCGGGTGATCAGGGCGCCGATCGCGAACGCGAACGGGATCGTGAAGAAGACGTAGCCGGAGTAGAGCGACGGCGGATGCATGGCCATCGCCGGGTGGCGGAGCAACGGGGTCAGCCCGACGCCCTCGGCCGGCACCGGGTTGGAGGCGGCGAACGGCCAGCTGTCGGCGCTGGGGAAGAAGATTCCGGCGACCATCAGGCCGAGGAAGAAGACCGCGACGCCTGCGAGTACCGCCGTGGCCCAGGGCACGACCTCGCGGTGGCGATTGCGGGTGATGTAGAGGACCGCCGACGAGGCGATCGAGAGCACGAAGGCCCAGAGCAGCAGCGAGCCCGCCTGGCTGCCCCAGAGAGCGGTGAGCTTGTAGAGCAGCGGGGTCGTCGTCGACGAGTGGTTGGCGACGAGCGAGACGGTCAGGTCGGTGCGGACGAAGAGGACCTCGAGCGAGATCGCGGTGATCAGCAGCAGGCCGAACATCGCGTAGATGGCCCGTCGCGCGGAGATCACCCAACGGCGATCGCCGCGCGTTCCGATCAGCGCCGCGACGCAGGCGTAGATCGCGACGAGCAGCGCCGAGATGAGGGCGGCGGAGCCGAGTGCGCTCACTGATCGATGACGACGTGCTCGGGATCGGCCGCAGCCTGATCCGCGAACTTCGACGGGCACTTGGTGATCAGGCTGTCCTTCTCCGCATGGAAGACGCCGTCGGAGTCGAGCTTGCCGGTCACGATCACCTCGCGGCCCTCGCGAAACGGATCAGGGACGACGCCGCTGTAGGAGACGGGCAGTTCCGCGGTGCCGCCGTCGCGATCGGTGATGTCGAACTCGAGGTCCGAGCCCTGCCGCTTGTAGTCGGTGACCTCGCCCGTCAGCTGGTAGGTCTCGTTGCTCGGGCCCTGGGCGAGGACGTCGGAGGGCTCGCGCGCCTCGGTCCCCGCGTTGAAGGAGGTGTAGATCAGCGCAACGGCCAACAACACCGCCACCGTGAGCGCGATGACGAGACGGATCTGTCGCTTTCGGTCGTGATCCATCGGGCGGTGGATTATCGCAGGGTCGAGGCTCCGGCCGAGGGATCTCGCCGCCGAGCCGGAGTCGGCGCACTGGTATCAATGTGAGCCATGACCGACCCACGAACGATTCTCATCACCGGAGCCAGCACGGGCATCGGAGCCGCCACCGCCAAGCGCCTCCTCGCCGACGGCAACAGGCTCGTCCTCTCCGCCCGCCGACAGGAGCCGCTCGACGAGCTCGCCGCCGATCTCGGCGGCGGCGACGACGTCATGGTCAAGACCTGCGACGTCACCGAGTGGGACCAGAACGAGGCGCTCGCCGCGGCCGCGATCGAGCGCTTCGGCGGCATCGACGTGGTCTTCGCCAACGCCGGCTTCGGCGCGTCCCGTGGATTCCTCGAGGAATCTCCCGAGCATTGGCACTCCATGGTGCTGACGAACGTGCTCGGTCCCGCCCTGACGATCCGGGCGACCCTCCCCCACATGCTCGAGCGCGGAGACGGCCACTATCTGATCACCAGCTCGGTGGCAGGCCGCCGCGCCCTGCCGGGATCGCTCTACTCGGCGACCAAGTGGGCCGCCACCGCGATCGGCGAATCGCTCCGCCAGGAACTCCGCCAGATGCACGACAACAAGAGCATCAAGGTGACCCTGATCGAGCCCGGCATGGTCGACACGCCGTTCTTCGACAACAAGCCGACCGGCGCCCTCGAGGCGGTCGACATCGCCGAGGCGGTCCATTACGCGATCACCCAGCCCGACAGGGTCGACGTCAACGAGATCCTGATCCGCCCCTCGTCGCAGCCCACCTAGCTATCTTTGCCACCCCCTGCGGGTGTAGCTCAATGGCAGAGCACCAGCTTCCCAAGCTTGGTCGATACGCTGGGGCTCGGATTCCGCCTACACCCGCGGGTCGCGAATGATCGCTGCTCAGGATTGAGTTGTTCTGCTCGCCGCTGAAGATCGCCAGCCAGGCGACGAAGGCGACGGCGGCCACGACGACCACCCAGATGCCGTGGCGGTTCTTGTTGATCTGAGTCAGGCCGATGATGAAGCCGACGAGCGGCATCAGCACGGCGAAGATGTAGCCGGCGATGATGATCCCGCTCGCGTCCTGTTGCTTGCTCCCGGTCGCGACGGCGCCTCGACCGAGGCCGGCGGGCTGGCGGCTCTCCGTCCACTTCCGGCCGTCCCAGTAGCGCTCGACCTTCGGGTCGTTCGGATCGGGATAGAAGCCGGGGTCGGGGGCCGTGTCGACCGACTCGTTGGTCCACTTGTCCCCATCCCAGTAGAGCTCCCTGCCGGGGTCCTTCGGGTCGGGGTAGAAGCCGGGCGCGGCGATCTGCACCGGCTCGACCGGCGGCTCGCGGCCGCTCACGTCCCGCGCTGACAGGCTCCTCGTTGGGCGGATCGTCGGCCATCTGTGCCGTCAGGGTACCGGTGCCCAGAGGCGTGACTCGCGCGATCCGCGAGGGCGAACCCTGCGAGTCCTTAACCTTCCCCGCCGATGAGCAACCGTGGAATTCTCGCCGTGATCGCGGCGATCGCATTCATCGCGCTGCTCGCCTTCGGGCTGGTCGCCAAGAACGGTGCCCAGATCGCCGTCGGCGAGCCGGCGCCCGACGGCGCGGTCGAAACGCTGGACGGCACCGGCGAGGCCAGCCTCGCCGATCACCGCGGCAAGTGGGTCCTCCTCAACTTCTGGGCCTCGTGGTGCGAGCCGTGCCGAACCGAGGCTCCCGCAATCCAGAAGTTCGCCGACCAGAACCCCGATGTGGTCGTGATCGGCATGGATACGGAGGATCTGAGCGGAGACGCGCAGGACTTCGTCCGCGAATTCGACCTCACGTACGAGATGCTGCACGACGGCGACGGCGAGCGTAAGGACGCTTACGGGATCTTCGCCCTCCCCGAGACCTTCCTGATCGACCCGAACGGAGACCTGGCCCTGATCCAGCGCGGACCCGTCGACGAGAAGTTCCTGAACGAGCAGGTCAAACCGCTGATCGACGGTGGGACGGCGCCCGAATGAGGCGAATTGCAGTCGGGCTCCTGACACTGATCCTGTTCGCAGCAGCGGTGCCGGTGACCGCCGCCTTCTCCCAGGCCGCCTCGCTTCCCGACATCGAGGACGAGGTCATGTGCACGATCTGCGGCACGACCCTGCAGCTGTCCAACTCCCCGCAGGCAGAACGCGAGCGGGCCTTCATCAACGAGTTGATCGCACGGGGCAAGACCAAGGACGAGATCAAGACGGCCCTGGTCGACGAATACGGCTCCGAGGTCCTGGCGGTGCCGAGCAGCGACGGATTCGACCTCGTCGGCGGCTGGATCCTTCCCGCGGTCGGCGTGCTCGCCGGCGCCGCGATCGTCGGCGCCGCCGCAGTGCGCTGGCGGCGGAGCCGGCGGGACGACGACGACGCTCCGCCACCCGCGCTTCCCACTTCCGAGGACGATCGCCTGCAGAAGGACCTCGACCTGTACGGCTGAGCCGAGCCGTTCACCCGCGCGGCACGACCGTCAGCCGCCGGGCCTTCGAGAAGGCGGGTGTGAGGTACGGGAAGCTGTGCTCGCGCGAGACCTTGAGCCGGAAGCGAAAGCGCGTCGGCCGCTCGTAGAACCGGTCGAACCGGTACCGGAATCGCCACCCGCCCCGCGGGTCCGTGCGGAACGCCCGGCCCACCGTCCGATACCGCGGCACTCCCCCGCCGCGGACCTGCAGCTCGACCAGCTTGCCGCGCGGGGTCGCGGCGCCATAGGTGCCGATCGAACCACGGAACGCCACTCGCCTGCCTGCCCGTACCCGGCGGGCGAAGCGGTCGAGGGACGCCGAGCCCCGGACGCGCAAGGCGGCTCCCGTCGGGTCGGCCGGGCGATAACGCCGCGAGCCCGGGTAGCCGACCTGCACCTTTCGGGAGGGACCGCGAGACAGCCGGACGCTGACCCGGCCCCTCGAGTCGGTGCGGACCGTTCTGCTCACCGGCTCCAGGGACGAGCCGGGCGCGAACCGCTCGACGACGTCGAGCTGCTCACCTCCGAGCGGCCCGCCGGGACCGCGCAGGACCGCCTCCAGCCGCGGCCTCTCGCCATAGCCGACCTCGAGCCTTCGCGGCTCCCCCGATCGACGCGCTGAGACGCGTCGCCTCGCGAAGCGGGAACTCCAGGACCATCTCGGAGCCGTCCCGCCGCGTCGTCCCCACCGCCACGTTGCCGGCGCGGTCGACCGCCACGGCCCGGAACGCGTACCGGCCCTTGGGTTCGGCGAGAGAGTCGACCCGAGCCGTGAGCCTCCCCGCGGAGAGCGACGTTGCCAACTCGTGCCAGGCGCCTCCGGCGACCGGGCGATAGGCGATCGAGGCGCCCGCCATGCCCGAGTGCCGGTCCGTGGCCTCGGCCTCGATCAGTTCGGGATCGTCACGGTCGCGCTCGACGAACGTCACCTCCGGCGGAGCGTTGTCGACCATCACGGTGCGCTCCACGCATCCGGGAGTCGCCCCGGTGCCGAAGTCCGACGCGCAGAGGCGGACGGCATTGGCACCGTCGACGAAGGGCGGCTTCGTCGTGTCGACGCCCGACTCGACCGCGAGGACCGACGGGCAGGGACGAAGCCTGGTGGCTCGCGGGGTCCCGGCGATCACCGAACACGGAACGGTCCGCGAAGGTGGAATCCCGGTGCCGTTCACCCGGACGTCGAGGACGCGCACGCCGGAACCCAGGTCGGAGGCGACGGCGCCGAGCGTGCCCTGGCCTCGCATCCACCCGTCCCCCGCGAGCGAACCGCCCGCGACGACCGCCGGAGGAACCCTGTCGTCGAGCGTCAGGTGGATGGAGCGGATCCAGTTACGGGCCTGATCGCTGGCCCGGCACCCGTCGCGGTCCGTGCAATGCAGCTCGGCGCCGAATTCCTGACGGCCGCCGTCGCCGAGGCCCTCTGCGTACTTCTCGAAACCCCCGGGCGAGTCGCCACCCGTCGCGATCCTGCCCGCCTCCCGGCCGTCGCCGCCGAAGAAGGAGAGCCTGGCCTGATGGCCCGCGTCGCTACGCATCCTCGCCTCGACATCGACGCCGACGATCCGCGTCTCCGCGGGCGCTTTCCAGGACACCCGTCCGTACCGTCCCTGGGGTGTTCCGGTGATCGAGCGGATCTGCAGCGAGTTCTCGTCCTCGTCCTCCTCGCAGCGATACAGGAACCCGTAGTCGGCCCCGTTCACGCGATCGAAGATCGCGTCGGTGAAACCTCGGTTCGAGCGATCGCACTGGACGACCTCGTAGCGCCCGGCCAGGGCGTCGTCCGGAAGGACGACCAGCGCGATCAGCGCGGCGGCGGCGGAGACGAGGGCTGCGAACGTGCGGACGCCGGCGATGCGACGGGAGTTGACGGGCTGGTTCATCGGTCACCTTCGGTCGGGTACGGCGCCCGTCTGCGGGCGCCTCGACCCGACAAGCCCGACCCGGGCGACCACGCCCCCACGCACTCGTCCGGGTCAGCCCTCGCCCGCGCCGCCGGCTTCGACCAGTGCTTCCAGCACGGCGCTCGCGGGCCGTCGGCAATGTTCTGCGCGGCGTACGAAGGAGCGCCAGAAGGCGGATCGCGCATGCGGGGACAGCGCCGGGAGGATCGCTTCCAGTTCGTGCTCGAGCGCCGGGTCGCGGCTCATTGCGACACGGGCCCTGTCTCGCTCGGCCTCCGGGAGGCCGGAGTCGTCGATGACTGCCATTCCCCCCGTCAACCCCGGCGGGCCGATCGGCGCCCCCCAATCCCCACGGGCGGGTCCGGCTAGTCGGTTTCCCGGGCGCGGCGTTCGCCGTCGATCAGAACGCCCGCGGCCTCGGTCAGGCGAGCCCCGGCGGGCTCCGCCTCGAGCGCGACCTCCCGTCCGCCCCGGAACCAGACGCGGGCGAACGGCCGAGCCCTCATCTTGCGACGCCGCAAGTAGGCCTTCCCCTCCTCGCCGTAGGAGCTGACCCGGTCGATCAGGAAGCGGTGGGGCTTTTCGATCACCGCGTCACCCCTGCTCCCGGAGCTTCCGCAACGCCGAGCGGAGGTCGCAGAACATCAGCGAGCCGAGCGTGAACCGATCGGTGACCGCGACGGCGGTGGGGCCGTCCTCGCGAGCCGCATAGACCTCGCCGTCCTCGGTGGCGACGTGGACCTGGGCCGGCTCCGGCTCGCCCTCAGCCGCCGCGGCCGACCAAAGCTCGGCAACAGCCGTCGTCCATTCGTTCTCGGAGCTCTCGGCGAGGATGGTGCCGTCCGCTGCGACGACGGCACAGGCGCGGATACCGGAGCTCTCCGCCATGAGCTCGGCGACCGCTCCCTCGGGGCCGGTCTCGCCGGAGCCGGTGGAACCGGCAGTTTCGGTGCTCATCCGGCCGCATGGCCCCCATGCATTCGTCATCTCGTGGAAAATAGCGGCGTGGACCTCGCCAGAACCTCTTGGATCACGCTCGTCGTGGTCTGCCTGATCGCCGCGGTACTGCTCGCCATCGACGGCTACACGGGCTATGCGATCACCGTCTTGGCGGTCGGTCTGGCCGGCGCCGTGAACCTGACCTGACGCCGGCGACTGCTCATCCGTGGCGGAACCGGCCATCCGCCTCGTCCTCGCCGCGGTAGGACTCCTCGGGCTCGACGTGGATCAGAACGTCGGCGTTCGTGAACTCGGCTTCGATCGCGTCACGCAGCTCGTGGGCCTGCCGGTGAGCCTCCTCGAGGCTCGTCCCGGCCCGGAACTGAACGTGCAGGTCGACATGACGCCGCGACCCCGCACTGCGCCCGCGGAGCTTGTGGTAGCCCGCCAACTCGGGCGTTCGTCGAGGTGGCGATCACCCGCTCGATCAGGTCCAACTCGCTATCGGGTAGCGCCTCGTCCATCAGGACCCGGCCAGACTTGCGAGCCAGCCGGATACCCGTTGCGACGATCGCTCCGGCGACGAGCAGCGCGGCGATCGAGTCGAAGGCGGCGTTACCGGTCACCTCGACGAGCACGAGCCCGACGAGGACGGCGATCGAGGTGATGGCATCGGCCCGGAGGTGGGCGGCGTCTCCCTCGAGGGCGGGCGATTCGAGCGCCTTCGCTCGCCGGTAGAGATAGCCCGAGACGACGAGGTTGGCGACGATCGAGATGCCGATGATCGCGATGCCGATCCCGACGTCGCTGATCTCGGACCCATTGACCAACCGGCGGATCGCCTCGATGACGATGATGACCGCGCCGAGCAGGATGAGCATCGCCTCGGCTCCGGCGGCCACGTTCTCGGCCTTCTCGTGACCGTAGGGGTGATCCTCGTCAGCTGGCTCCTCGGCCTTGCGCACCGAGAACAGCGCAATCAGGGATGCGACCAGGTCGATCGAGGAATGGATCGCCTCGGTCAGGATCGCGATCGATCCCGTGAGCAGCCCGGCGACGAGCTTGAGCACGATCAGGACCACATTCGAGACGACCGAGAGCCACGCCGCGCCGGCCTTGCTGGAGGTCATCGGCTCGCTCCGATCGCCTCGGCGACCGCACGAGCCGCACGGCCGCGATGGGAGATCGAGTGCTTCTCCGCGTTCGTCAGCTCGGCCATCGTGCGGCCGTCCGGAAAGTCGTCCGGAAGGAAGGCGGGGTCGTATCCGAAGCCGCCGTCCCCACGCGGCCGCTCCGCCAGCCGACCCTCGCAGCGCGCCTCGCGGACCGTCTCGACCCCGGCTTCGTCGATATGGACGATCGCGCACACGTAGGCGACCGAACGGTCGTCGGCCCCACTCAACTCATCGATCAGCAGCTGAAGGTTCTCCTCGTCGGTGGCATCGGCGCCGGCGAAACGCGCCGACCTGACGCCCGGACGCCCACCGAGCGCAGCGGCGCTGATCCCGGAGTCGTCGGCGAGCACGGCCCGCCCGGTCGCGGCTCGTGCGGCGCGGGCCTTGCCGAGCGCGTTCTCGGCGAAGGTCTCGCCGTCCTCGGGCGGCAGCTCGACCTCGGGAGGAAGGGGCTCGAGCTCGAAGCCGGTCAGGATTTCTCCCAGCTCGCCGAGCTTGTGCTGATTGCGGGTGGCGACGACGATCGACCCCCCGGCCGGCCGCCCGGTCACCCGCCGGTCGCTTGCTCCTGCACGGCGCGAAGCTCGGTGATCCCGGCTTCGGCGTAGGCGAGGAGCTGGTCGAGCGATGCTCGGGAAAGGGGCGTGCGCTCAGCGGTCGCCTGTACCTCGACGAGTCCGCCGTCCCCGGTCATGACGACGTTGGCGTCCACCTCCGCGGTGGAGTCCTCCGAGTAATCGAGATCGCAGAGCGCACGTCCGTCCACGACGCCGACGCTGATCGCGGCAATCGAGCCCGTGAACGGAAGGGCCGCGAGCTCGCCGGCCTCGACCAGATTCGCGAGCGCGAGATGAAGGGCCACATAGGCGCCGGTGATCGAAGCGCAGCGCGTGCCCCCATCGGCCTGCAGCACGTCGCAGTCGACCCAGACGGCCCGCTCGCCGAGCGCCTCGAAATCGACGACGACGCGAAGTGCCCGACCGATCAGCCGCTGGATCTCGATCGAGCGGCCGTCCGGCCTGCCGCGCTTGGAGTCGCGTTCCTTGCGCTCGCCGGTCGAGGCCGGGAGCATCGCGTATTCCGCGGTGACCCATCCGCTGCCGCGGCCGCGCATCCAGCGTGGGACCTCCTCCTGAATGGAGGCGGTGCAGATGACCCGGGTCTCCCCCACCGAGATCAACGCGGATCCGTCCGCCGTACGGACGAATCCCGGTTCGATGGTCACGGGGCGGATTCCCTCGGGTCCGCGCCCGTAGCTGCGCTCGCCGATGTCGATCTCCTCAGGCATCGGATCAGTGTTCCAGATCGGCGGTCACCCGCCCGTGGACGGGCGACCGCCGGCCTGCGATCCGTCAACCCCCGAAGGTGATCTTCTGGACGCCCTGGATGATCTTCTTGGTGATCGCCTCGGCCAGTTCCTTGCCGATCCCCGACAGGCTGCCGAGGCCGCCGACGGCGGCGACCATGCCGCCCATCAACGCCGCGACGAGCAGTACGAGGCCCACGTACTCGACCGTGCCCTGGCCGCGTCTCGGACGCCAGCCGAGTCCGGAGCCGATCGGCGGCATGCGCCGCCCGGGCGTGGACGAGACCGAAATATGCGTACATCGGAAACTCCTTTCCCGGCGTCGTGCACCGGGTCGTTGGACGACATCGATGCTTTGCCCTGCGGACGCACCGATCAATGCCTCGATGTGCCGATCCCCGAACGCGGGTGTGCCGATCCCGTGAAAGTCGGATCGGATGACCGGCCGGGATCGCGTAACCTGCGGCGGCCGATGGCTCGATGGAGAGGGATCTTCGGTCGCAAGGGCAAACGCGAGGGCGAGCCCGATGCGACGCCGTCCGTTTCTACGGATTCCGGAGAGGATCCTGCGACTGCGCTCTACCCGCAGACTGCCGGGGAACCTGACCAGCTCGAGGAGCCGGGCCGCCCGCGCGGGCTGCCGGCGATCGGAACCGGACACGGGCACTGCCGAATGGGCGCCGCCGTCACGGGTGGACTCTCGCCGCCGGCCCGCTCCGGCCGAGGAGCCGCCGAGCGCCGAGTTCGAGATCGAGGAGGAAGAGATCTCGGCCGAGATCGAGCTCGAGCCGGCATCGGCCGAACAACCCCTCGACGATCCTGAACCCCCGCCCGAGCCCGAGCCCGAGCCGGAGCCGCCCGCGCCCGAATCCTCCGGTCCGGACACGGGCGAACGGATCCGGGCGGCAGCCGACGAGGCCGCACAGGTGGCCGAGATGCGCTCCCACGACGAGATCCTCGCCCTCGAGAGGAACCTCGAGCAGGCCCGGGCCGAGGTCGACGCGATGGCAGTTCGCCTCCAGGAGGCCAATACGCGATCACGACAGGCCGAAGAACGAGCGAATGCCCTCGCCGCCGAGCGCACCGACTTCGAGGCGAAGACCCGCGAGGACGCGACTCAGTGGCTTCGCGGCCAGGTGATCAAGCTCAAGGCCGATGCCCAGCAGCGGGTTCGGGAGGAGGTCGAGCGGATCAGGGAAGAGGCGGCCTCAGGATCGGGCGATCCCGGCGTGGCCGCGACGGCGGACACCGAGGGCCTGCGGAGCGAACTGAAGTTGGCCCGCGAGGAGGCCGCGGCGCGGGTCGCCGAGGCTCGGGAGACCGGTAAGCGCGAGGCGCTCGAGTCCGGCGGCGACGCCGACGAGCGGATCCAGGCCGCACGGGCCGCGGGCCGGGCCGAGGCGGAAGCCGAGATGGAGCGCAACGACGAGCCGCGACGACGCGAGCTCGAACAGCGCGCCGTGGCCGCTGCCGAGGCGCGCATCGCCGAGCGCATCGCCCGGGTCGAAGCAGACGCCGACGAGCGGATCAGGGCGGAGGTTTCGGTGGCGCGGAAGGCGGCCGAGGAGCGGTTCACGGAACTGCTCAGCGCCCGCGAGAAGGACCTTCAGAACGAGCGCGAGGAGAAGGCGGCGGCGGTCGAGAGGTCGCACGATCGCCTCGCGCAGATCGAGCGCCAGGCGATCGAGGCCGCCGAGCGCGTCGGGGTCGCGGAGCAGGAACTGGAGGCCGAGAAGGTTCGCCTGCGAGAGGAGTCGGCGGCCCAGCTGGAGATCGCGATCGAGCAGGCGAAGGCCGTCGCCGACCAGGCGACCGCCGAACGGATGCGCGACCGCGAGGAGGAGCTCGACGACGCGATCGCCGCGGCCGAGCAGTCGGAGCGGGACGTCCAGTCCAAGGTCGAGGAGGCGAACCGGCGGGCCGACGAGGCCGAGGAGCGGGCCAAGGCCGTCGAGGCCGAGGCCGCCGCCACGATCAGCGAGGTGCGCCAGGCCGCCGCCGATTGGCTCCGCGACCAGACGAAATCGCTCCGGGCCGAGGGCGGATCGGGCTCCGCCCCCGGAGCGACTCAGAAGGCTGAGCGCCAGCGCTCGCCGCCGGCGATGCGCTCGACGGCGTCGATGACCATCGCCGGGACCGCGGCGGCCGAAGCCGGTTCGGCATCCCGATCGCCGGCGAGCGTCTCCACCGTCGCCAGAACCGACTTCGCGAGAGCGTCGGAGTCGTAGCCGCCCTCGAGGCAGAAGAGCAGGGGGGTCCCGAGGGTGCGCAGGAGCGCCGTCATCGTCGCGTAGTCGTTCGTCTCCACTCGGCAGTCCGGCGAGCGGGTCGTCGATGTGGGCGTCGTAGCCGGCGGAGACGATGACCAGGTCGGGCGCGAATGCACGAGCGACGGGCACGACGACGTGCTCGGTCAGGCCGACGAACTCCGCGCCCCCCGTGCCGGCGGGAACGGGGAGGTTGACCGTCATCCCCTCCCCGGCCCCGGAACCCGTCTCGGAGGCCGCGCCGGTGCCCGGGTAGAAGGGGCTCTGGTGAATGCTCGCGTAGAGGACGTCGCTGCGCTCGTCGAAGATCTCGGCCGTCCCGTTGCCGTGGTGAACGTCCCAGTCGAAGATCAGGACCCGCTCGGCGCCGCACTCGGCGATCGCATGCGCCGCGGCCGACCGCGGCGTGATTGAAGAGACAGAAACCCATCGAGCGGCGCGACTCGGCGTGATGGCCCGGGGGCCGGAGGCCGCAGAACGCGTAGTCGGCCTCGCCCGCCAGCAGGCGCTCGGCACCCGTGGCGGCGGCACCGGAGGCCCGGAGCGCAGCCTCCCACGACTCGGCGACGACGATCGTGTCGGCATCGATCATGCCCCCGCCGGCCGCACAGAAGCCCTCGATCGCGTCGATCAGCGCCGGGATCGTGAACCCGAGCGAGCCAGTCGCGCTCGGCGAGCGGCGGCTCGACCCGCTCGAGTCCGGGCCATCCGGCGTCGTCCAGCACCGCCTCGATCGCCCGTATCCGGGAGGCGTTCTCGGGATGGGGGCCGGTGTCATGGAGCAGGGAGGAGGGATGGCGGAAATAGAGGCCCATGGATGCCGGGTACGGTACTCGCCGACTTGACGCAAGCGGGAACCTCGAACAACAGCGTGACCCAGCCCGCCGACCTCGCCGTGGTGGGCGCCGGAGCGGCCGGCCTCCACGTCGCGCTCGAGGCCGCCGAAGCCGGCGGACGGGTCGTGATCATCTCGCGTAAACCGCTGACCGAGACGGCGAGCTTCAGAGCACAGGGAGGCCTCGCGGCGGCGATCGCTCCCGACGACTCGACGGCGCGCCACGCGGAGGACACGCTCAACGCCGGTCGCGGCCTCTGCGACCCGGCCGCGGTCCAGGTGCTCGTCGAGGAGGCCCCCGCCGCGGTCGAATCCCTGATGCGACGCGGCGTCGAGTTCGACCTGCAACCCGACGGATCGCTGTCGCTCGGGCTCGAGGGTGGTCATTCGGCTCGGCGCATCGTGCACGCGGGCGGTGCCGAGACCGGCCGAGCATTGACCAGCCGCCTGGCCCAGCTCGCCGGCGAGCACGAGCTGATCGAGGTGCTCGAGGGAGCGTCGGCCCTGGCGCTGTGGTCGGACGGGTCGCGCTGCGACGGCGTCCTGACCGACGGGGGTCCGGTCCGGGCGGGCGCGACGATCCTGGCGACGGGCGGTGGCGCCGCGCTATGGCAGCGGACGACCAACCCGCGCGGGGCGATCGGGGCGGGTGCCGTGCTCGCCCATGCCGCCGGCGCGGAACTGGCCGACCTCGAGCTCTGCCAGTTCCATCCCACCGCGCTCTCGCTTCCCGGCGGGGAGCTCGACGGCTGGCTGATCACGGAGGCGGTTCGCGGCGAGGGCGCACTGCTGCTCGATGCCTCCGGCCGCCGGTTCACCGACGAGCTTGCGCCCCGCGATCAGGTAACGGCGGCCATCCTCGACCGGATGGCCGCCGACGGCACGGGTTCCGTGGACCTCGACCTCAGGCCCGTGCCGATGGAGAGGTTCCCGACCATCGTCCGGACCCTGCGGTCGATCGGCCTCGATCCCGAAACCGACCTGGTGCCGGTCGCCCCGGCCGCCCACTATCTGATCGGAGGCGTGCGCACCGATCTCGAGGGCCGGAGCAGCCTCCCCGGCCTTCTCGCCGTCGGCGAGGCTGCCTGCACCGGGCTGCACGGGGCCAACCGCCTGGCGTCGAACTCACTCAGCGAGTGCTTCGTGTTCGGATCACGGGCAGCTCGTGCGGGGCTCGCGGCCCGGCAGGCGGGAGGCTCTCCGTCCGTCCCCGAACCGGATCCGGCGTTTCCGGCCCCGACGACGGAAACGAGGGAGGCGGTCTGGGATCTGGCGGGGCCCGTCCGCGACGCCGAGCATCTGACCCGCCTGCTCGACGACCCCTACCCGCTCGCCAGGCTGATC
Organism: uncultured Solirubrobacterales bacterium; assembly: GCA_963791335.1. Classification (GTDB taxonomy): domain Bacteria; phylum Actinomycetota; class Thermoleophilia; order Solirubrobacterales; family 70-9; genus RHKX01. The sequence continues at coordinate 338,623 of CAWBRN010000008.1, read as the reverse complement.
GCCGCCTCGGCACTGGCGCGGCGCGAGTCCCGTGGCGTGCATCGCCGCTCCGACTTCACGAGCTCCGACCCGGCGCTCGACTTCCACCACCACGTCGTCTCCGCCGACGGCGAGATGCGAACGGAACGCTGGCCGGCCGCAAACTGACCCACTACGGCCGGCTGTGGCCCTGACCTCTTAACGCGAACTTAACGTTGCTCGGTACGCACTTCATGTGCTGACCGTCACACTGTGAACTGCGGGGGGTTACCACGGACCCGAAAGGTTCAGGGCAACCTATGTACCAATTCAGTCGATCGATCTATCGGGAGCTTGCCCCGAGGATCGCGGAGAGCACACACCGCGGGATGTGCCAGCAAGCAGCACGTCCTCGAAGCATGCGAGGCGACGATGCGCCGGCTCCTCAACGACCGCCGCTACTTCGCCAAGCCGACCAAGGCGCTCTTCACCGAGCTCCGCGGGCATTTCCCGATCAACGAGCAGATGTTCGTGTTCCAGGTCGTCGACCGGAACGTGAAGATGGCGATCCGCTACCTCGACGAGGTTCCGGCCGAGGAGCTGGCACTGCTCGTCGAGCGCGAGTGCAAGGCCCACACCCGAAGGGGGACTCCCTGCCAGCGTGAGCCGCTGCCGGGAAGGGACTACTGCCCCTCTCACAAGCATCTCGAGGAGGACGTGGCACTGACGCCGGAGCCCGTCGCCCAGGAGGCGGAGCTACAGCTCGCCGCGTAGCGGCCTGGCCATGTCACGGCAGTCCCGCTGTAATTGGCGGAGTGCTGCTCGGCGTCGACGTAGGAGGAACGTTCACCGACGCCGTCCTCGTCGACGGCGACCGGATCCACACGGCCAAGTCGCCGACCACCCCCGACGATCAATCGCTCGGGGTGATCGCGGCGATCGAGTCCGTGCTCGAGAACGCGGGCGCCGACCCTTCCGACGTCGAGCGATTCGCCCACGGGATGACCGTCGGCACCAACGCGCTGCTCGAGCGGCGCGGTGCGCGGACGTCGTTGATCGCCACCGCCGGATTCACCGACCTGCTCGAGATCGCCCGCCAGAATCGGCCGTCGCTCTATCGGCTCTGCGATGACCGTCCGCCTCCGCTCGCCCCGCCTGACGCACGGATCGGGGTACGAGAACGTGTCGACCCCTCCGGGATCGTCGAGCCCCTCTCGGAGGACGAGATCGCCCGCGTCATCGACGAGGTCGGCCGGCTCGAACCCGAGTCGGTCGCGATCTGCCTTCTCCACTCCTATCTGGAGCCCAGCCACGAGGAGGGTCTCGCGACCGCTCTCCGCACCGCGTTCCCGGACCTGCACGTCTCGGTCTCCTCGGAGGTTCTGCCGCAGTTCCGCGAGTACGAGCGGTGCGCGACGACCGTGCTCGACGCATACCTCTCGCCGCTGCTCGCGGGCTACCTCGGCAGGCTCACCGAGCGCTGCGGGCGGGCGGGCGTCCCCGAGCCCCTGATCATGCGCTCGTCGGGCGGTGTCGCCGATACGAGCGAGGCGGCGAGCGGCGGCGCGTGGAGCGTCCTCAGCGGGCCGGCCGGGGGCGCCGTCGGCGCCGGGCTCGTGGCGACGGCGAGCGGCGACGGCAACGCGCTCGGACTCGACATGGGCGGAACGTCCTGCGACGTCTGCGTGGTCGAGGCGGGCGAGGTCGGCCGCACCGACTCGCGCGAGTTCGACGGCCGGCCCGATCCAGCTGCCGATGGTCGACGTCCACACCGTCGGCGCCGGCGGCGGGTCGATCGGCTGGCGTGACGATGGCGGCGCTCTGCGCGTCGGGCCTCGATCGGCCGGTGCCGAGCCCGGGCCGGCCTGTTACGGCCGGGGCGGGACCGAGCCCACCGTCACCGACGCGAACCTGATGCTCGGCCGCCTGGACCCCGAAGGCGGGCTCGCGGGCGGGGTCGCTCTGGACCGGGATGCCGCGGAGGCCGCGGTCGGGGGCCTTGCGGAGGAACTCGGGCTCGAGCCGCTAGCCGCCGCCGAGGGCATCGTCGAGGTCGCCAACCAGGAGATGATCCGGGCGCTCCGGGTCGTCACCGTCGAACGCGGCGTGGACCCGCGCGGCTTCGCGCTGATGCCGTTCGGGGGCGCGGGGCCGCTGCACGCGGCGGCGATCGCAGACGAGCTGGGCATCGACCGGATCCTCTGCCCCAGGTCGGGAGGCGTGCTGTCCGCGCTGGGTCTGGTCTGCTCGGAGCGCCGCCGCGACACGACGAGGACGGTCATGCTCTCGGGCGATGACCTGTCCGCGGCGAGGATCGCCCGAGAGGTGGAGGCGACGGCCGTCTCGCTCTCCCCCGCCCCGGACTCGACGCTCGAGGCGGTCTACGGCATGCGCTACCGCGGTCAGTCCTTCGAGCTGCCCGTCCCCGGACCCCTGGCACCCGACCCGGCCCGGCTGGCCGCGGACTTCGCAGCCGAGCACGAGAGCCGTTACGGCTACCGGGAGGACGACGGGTCGGTGGAACTGGTCGACATCCGCCTTGCGGCACGACTGCCCGTCGATGGCGTCGAGCTGAGGGGGCCGGCGGGGACGAACCCGGGCCGCGGACCCAGGCGCGCCCGTCTCGGCGGTGAGTGGCTCGAACTGGAGGCGATCGCGGGCGAGCCGCCGGTCGGTCTCTCGGCCGACGGTCCGTGCGTGTTCGACCTGCCCGAGACGACGCTGCTGCTCCCAGCCGGCTGGCGCGCGAACGTCGACCGCTGCGGAACGATCGTCGCGGAGCGAACGGCCGAGGCGAACGGGGCCGGCTCGTGAGGGGCGAACGGGAGATCGACCCGATCGAGCTCCAGGTTCTGGCCGGCGCCCTGCGCGCGATCTGCGACGAGATGGGAGCAGTCCTGATCCGAGCCGCTCACTCGCCGAACATCAAGGAGCGCCGGGATTGCTCGACGGCGCTCTTCGATGCGAACGCCGAGCTCGTCATGCAGGCCGAGCACATACCGGTCCACCTCGGGTCGATGCCGGCTGCGGTCGAGGCGGTCGCGGGCATCGCCGGCGAGGACGGCGGCCCCGAGCCCGGCGAGCTCTGGATCCTCAACGACCCGTTCAAGGGCGGAACCCACCTGCCCGACATCACGCTGATCTCGCCGTTGTTCGGCGCCGCAGGACAGATCGGGTGGGCGGCGAGCCGCGCCCATCACGCCGACATCGGCGGTCCGACCCCGGGCGGCATGCCGGCGGGCTCCCGCACGCTCGAGGAGGAGGGCGTCGTGATCGAGCCCCGGCGAATCGACGAGGCCGGCCTGATCGAGCTCGCGGGCCTGATGCGCCGGCCCGACCAGCGCCTCGCCGACCTGCGGGCGCAGCGGGCGGCGAACCTGCTCGGCGGCCGTCGCCTCGCCGAGCTCTGCGATCGCAACGGCGAGGGCCGGCTCCGCCTCGGCATGACGGCCGTCCTCGACTACGCGGAGCGCCGCAGCCGGGCGGCCATCGCGAGGCTCGCCGACGGGATCTACGAAGCGGCTGACTCGCTCGAGGCGCCCGACGGCACTTCGATACCGCTGCGCGTCTCGGTCGCGATCGAGGGCGACGAGATGAGCTTCGACTTCACCGGCTCGGCGCCGCAGGTCGAGGGCAACCTCAACTGCCCGATGCCGGTGACCCACGCGGCTGTCCTGTTCGCGGTGCGGGCGTTGACCGACCCGGACGCACCCGCCTCCGCCGGCGCGTTCCGCCCGGTGAGGATCTCGGCGCCCCTCGGCAGCGTTCTGAACGCACGACCGGGGGCGGCCGTCGTCGCCGGAAACGTCGAGACGTCGAGCCGTGTCGCCGACCTCGTGTTCGCGGCGCTGGCCGAGGTCGCCGACGGGCCCGCCCAGGGCCAGGGAACGATGAACAACCTGACGCTCTCGGGCCGCTCTCCCGACGGTGAGGACCTCACCTACTACGAGACGATGGGCGGCGGGCAGGGCGCCTGTCGCACCGCCCCCGGTCCGAGCGCCGTCCACGTCGCGATGTCGAACACGCTCAACACTCCGGTCGAGTCGCTGGAGGCGGACCTGCCGGTGCGGGTCCGGGAGGTCGCGGTACGTCGCGGCAGCGGCGGCTCCGGGGACATGCGCGGCGGAGACGGCATCGTCCGCACGATCGAGGCCCTCGCCCCGCTCCGCTTCTCGCTGATCACCGAGCGCCGCTCGAGCGCACCGGCCGGGCGCGAGGGCGGAGGCAGCGGCGCGCCCGGTCGCAACACGCTCAACGGCGAACCGCTGCCCGCCAAATGCGAGGGCGAGCTCTCGCCCGGCGACGTGCTGTCCATCGAGACTCCGGGCGGCGGCGGGTTCGGACCGCCCCCCGGCGACTCGTGAAGGCCCGGATGGCCTCTGCAAGACAATGTGCGAGACGTCACTTATTTGCCGTTCAGCCCGACCTGCTCTAGACTCGCGGCTCTCCGACGGGCCCCACAGCGGCCCCGGCCGGGTCGCCCTCGTCCGAGTCAACGCGACCTCGCCTGAAACCCCCGACAACCGGACAAATAACCCATGCCAATTGCTTTCAAGGAATGGTCGGTAACGGTTCGCGCTCTCGCCGAGGGCGAGCAGCTCGTCACCCTTCGCAAGGGCGGAATCCGAGAGGACAACAAGCACTTCGAGCTCGAGCACGAGCGCTTCTTCCTCTACCCGACCTTCGACCACCAGCGGAACGACCTCGTGCGTGAGTCGCACCATCCAGAGCTTCGACGCGCTCTCGAGGAGGGCGTCTGGCCCGAGGAGGAGCCGCCGCCGCGCGCCCTGCTCCAGGACGGCGGCATCCCGCAGCCGGATCGCGTCCGGATCCGCGCCTGGGCCGAGGTCTCCGATCACTTCACGACCGACGATCCCCGCATCGTCGACTCGCTGAGCCCCTACCACGTGTGGACTCAGGATTACGCCCGCAAGCGCCTGCGCTGGAAGCGGACGCATCCCCTTCACGTATTCCTGCTCAAGGTGCATCGCATCCCGCGGCCGGTCACGGTCCGGGTGCGCGACGAGCACATCGGTTGTCATTCGTGGGTCGAGATCGACCGCGACCTGCCGTTCGAGGGCGTCCCGGTCATGGCCGACGACGAGTTCGACCGCGCGGCCGCCGCGATCCGCACCACCTGCACCGACTCAGAAGAGCTCGAACCGGCCCTCGCCTAGGCGGCGGGAGCGGCCGGCGTTGACCGACCGCGGCTCGGCACGGCTGCCCGACGTCCTCTACCCGCGGTAGCGGCGGCGCGCTCCTGCTCGGGATCGGTGGCGGCGGCGACGTCGTCGGCGCGCTGACCGTCGCCCGCGGGCTCGAGTCAGCGGGGCGAAAGGTCGAGGTCGGCGGTGTCGCCTGGGAGCGATTCTCGGTCGACCCCCACCACGCCGGGCCGCGACCGCTCGAACACCTCTCCGGGATCGAGCGGCTCGGCGGGGGCGCGGCCCTGACCGGGGGCGAAGGTTCCACCCCGGAGGGCGTGCGGCTCGCCGAGGCCGGCGTCGCCGCGCACCTCGGTCGGGCCACGGCGCTCGTCGACGTCAACGATGGCCCCGCCGCCGTCGCCGACGCGATCGTCACCCTCGCCGACCGCCTCGAGTGCGACCTGGTCGTCCTCCTCGACGTCGGCGGCGACGTGCTTGCGACCGGCTTCGAGGCGGGCCTCTCGAGTCCGCTCTGCGACGCGCTCGTGCTCGCGGCGGCACGCCACCTGCCGGAGCGCCTGGAGGTCGTCGGCTGCGCCTACGGCAGCGGCTGCGACGGTGAGTTGACCGCCGCCGAGGTCCTGGCCCGCGTCGCCGTGCTCGGCCGCGAGGGCAACTGGCTCGGAACGATCTCCCCGACGGCCGAGGCGGCACGCGAGACGGTCTCCCTCGCCGCCGCCGTCCCGACCGAGGCGAGCCTGCTCGCTGCTCGATGCGCGCTCGGCGAGAGCGGCGCCACGTCGATTCGCGGAGGAAGGCGAACGGTCGACCTCGGACCCATCGGCGCCCTCGGATTCGTCTTCGGCGCCCGCGGCGCGATCGGCGGTGCCGCGCCGCTCGCGGAGCTGATCGTCGACAGCGGCTCGCTCGAGGAAGCGCGGTCCCTGATGGAAGCGGAGGGCATCCGCACCGAGCTCGACTACGAGCGCGAGCGCGTCGCCGAATCGAACGCCTGAAGCGAAACCTTGGCACCTTGGCGACCGGAGCGCGTCGGTTCGTCGTCCACTCGCGCCATGAACAATCGCTCGGTCTCGAGCGACACCGCTGCTCAGCCCTGCTGCCTGCTCCTGACCGTCGCCCTCGCGATCGCTCGCCGCACCGTCGCTCGCGTCGGCCGGCCCGACCGACTGGACTGAGCTGCGGACCCTCAACATCGCCCATCAGGGCGGCGAGGACGAGGTGCCCTCGAACACGATGTACGCCTACGACCGGCGATGCGCCTCGGCTCCGACATGCTCGAGACCGACATCCACGTCTCCGCCGACGGCAAGCTCATCGTCATCCACGACTCGACCGTCGACCGGACCACCAACGGCACCGGCAGCGTCTACGACCTGACCCTGGACCAGATCCAGGCGCTCGACGCCGGCTACTGGACCGTCCCCGGCAAGGGCACCGACCACTCCTCGCGCCCCGCCTCCGACTACCCCTTCCGCGGCGTCGCCACCGGCGACGTCAAGCCGCCGCCCGGCTTCAAGCCGTCCGACTTCCGGATCGACGACCCTGCCGCAGGTGATGAAGAAGTACCCGGACGTCCCGATCAACATCGAGATCAAGGGCCGATCCGACGCCGACATCGCGTCCTACATGCACAACGCCGAGGTCCTCGCCGACTTTCTGAACAAGCTCGGCCGGACCCGGGGGATCGTCGTCGCCTCCTTCAACGACGCAGCCCTCGCCCACTTCCACGAGCTGGCGCCGCAGATCGACCTCGCCCCGGCGACCGGCGGCGTCGCCGGTTACGTGCTCGGCAACACGCCGCCGCCCGAGGGCTCGAAGGTCTTCCAGGTCCCGATGACGTTCAGCGGCATCCCGGTCGTGACGCCGGAGTTCGTCGACAAGGCGCACAGCGACGGCTACGCCGTCCATCCCTGGACGATCGACGACGAGCCGACGATGAAGTACCTCTTCGACCTCGGCGTCGACGGGATCATGTCGGCGCAGCCGATGCGCCTCGAGAAGACCATGTGCAACATGGACGTCTCGCGCCCGCCGGTGCCGAAGGGCTCGCCCGGCAAGCACTGCACGAAGAAGTCGTCGATCGCCTGCGACGTGCGGGCGAACGGGTTGTACCTGGGCGGCGGCGCGACGGTCACCGATCAAGCGCCGTGACGACTTCGACAGCCGCTGCGCGGGCACCGTCGTGCTCGAGACGAGGTCGGGTAACGCCCGGACGAAGGGGCGCTTCAACTTCGGATGGCAACCGCCGTCGGAGGGCGGGCCGGATCGGACGCGACGTGGAGCTCGACCTCGAGCAAGAAGCTCGAGAAGGCGATACGGAACGGCAGGCACCTCCGCGCCGTCGTCCAGCCCTATGACGCCTTCGTGACCCGGACCGCCTTCCCGGACTTCCCGGCCGAGTAAGCGCTCAGCCCGCCAGGGCGTCGCGGACGAACTGAACGTCGGCGCGCAGCGCCTCGACCTCGCGCGGGGTCTCGACCACCGACGGCGCCCGTGCCGCCCTGATCATGTGCCGGAGGACGTCGAGGTCGATCGTCCCGGCGCCGATGTTGGCGTGCCGATCGGCTCCGGTTCCGGCCGGATCGCGCGAGTCGTTGACGTGGAGGAGATCGATGCCGCCGGTGATCGCGATCGCCCGCTCGACCGCGTCGGATGAGTTCCTCGCCGGCGGCGTGGGCGTGGCAGGTGTCGAAGCAGAAGCCGACCTCGACGCCGGTGTCGGCGCCCTCGACCGCTTCCCAGAGCCGCGCCAGCGCATCGAAGCGCCGCGCGACCGCGTGGTCTCCCCCGGCCGTGTTCTCGAGGTAGACGGGAACTTCGGACTCGAGCTGCTCGAGCGTCTTCGCCATGCGCCCGACCCCGGCATCGAGGCCGTCCTCGGCGTGGCCGGGATGGACGATCACCGCGAGAGCGCCGACGGCGGCGGCCGCCTCGCAGGTCTGGGTGAGGATCTTCCGCGACCCGTGGCGGATGTTCGGCTTCGGCGAGCAGACGTTGATCAGGTACGGGGCGTGGACGTAGACGCCGACCGGCGACGTGCGCAACTCCTCGGCGTCGTCCCGCTCGGGCGGCTTCTCCCATCCCTGCGGGTTCGAGAGGAACATCTGGATGCAATCGGCCTCGACCTCGCTCGCCTCGGCGAGCGGATCGCGGCCTTCCACGTGGGCTCCGACGGGTTGCTCGCTCATCGATTGCGAGGATAGACGTCCCGCCTCGGAGAGCAGGCGTTCGTTTCTTCAGCAGGGAGGGTGAGTTGAATCAGGTAATCCGGGCGGCTTTCGCCGCACTCGTCGGAGTAATCGCGGCGTTCGCGCTGCCCACCGTTGGCGGCAGCGAATCCGCCTGATCGCCGGGCGCCTACCAGCAGGACGACTACGCCGACGGCAACGCCTACAACATCGTCCCTCCGGGGCAGAACGGCTTCGAGAGCACCACGGACGTCCTCCAATTCCTGACCAACGGCGTGCGCCCACCGCACCAGTACGACCAGAACGACATGTACGCGAACCTGGTCTACGCCACGCCGGGACTGCAGGAGTCGCAGATCCTCGACTACTTCAAGGACGGCAGCTTCGGCGTCAAGCCCGGCGACGTCGAGAAGACCGAGACGCCGAACTGCTTGGTCGTGGTCCCCCCGTCGGCCAACAGCCCGCACTGCGACGACGTGACGATCCAGCGCGACGGGTTCGGCGTCCCCCACATCTACGGGGCCGACCGGGCCGCGCTCATGTTCGGCATCGGCTACGCGACCGGCGAGGACCGCCTGTTCCTCGCCGACGCCCTGCGCCACGCGGGCCGTGGCGACCTCTCGTCGTTCGCCGGCGGCGCCAACGTCGGCCAGGACCGCGATACGTTCGCGAACGCTCCGTACGCGAACGACGCCGAGCTGCAGGCCCAGTTCGACCGCGCCGACGACCTCTACGGGCAGCGCGGCGTCCAGATCCAGGAGGACGCCCAGAACTACGTCGACGGCATGAACCAGTGGATCGCCGAGACGAAGGCCAACCCGACCAAGCTCGACGCCCTCTACACGCTCACCAACCATCCGCTCGGCCCGGACCCGTGGAAGGTCACCGACATCATCGCGACCGGCGCGCTCGTCGCCGGGATCTTCGGCAAGGGCGGCGGCGAGGAGCTGCAGGCGGCGACCGCGCTCCAGGACGCCAAGCAGGTGCTCGGCAAGCGCAAGGGCAAGCTCGTCTGGAGGGACTTCCGCGAGGCCGACGACCCCGACGCGCCGCGCACCGTCCACAAGCAGGTCTTCCCGTACCGGGCCCCGCCCCCAAGGGCAAGGCGCGCGGGATGGCGATGCCCGATCCCGGCTCCGTCCAGGACGTGGGCGTCGTCGCCGAGAAGAGTCCGCAGACCGCTTCCGAGCGCGATCCGGGCGGAGCGCTGCTCGACGGGCTCGATCAGATCACGGCCGCCTCGAACGCAATGGTCGTCGGCGCGAGCGAGTCCGAGACCGGACATCCGCTCGCCGTCTTCGGCCCGCAGACGGGCTACTTCGCGCCGCAGCTGCTGATGGAGCAGGACATCCACGCGCCGTCGGGCCCCGAGGGCCCGGCGATCGACGCGCGCGGCGTCGCCTTCACCGGCTCGAACCTCTACGTCCAGCTCGGCCGCGGGCGCGACTACTCGTGGTCGGCCACCTCGGCGGGCCAGGACATCATCGACACCTTCGCCGTCAAGCTCTGCGAGCCCGGCGGCGGAACGCCGACCCGCTCGTCGCAGTACTACGAGTTCAACGGCCAGTGCCTGCCGATGGAGGTGCTGACCCACACGAACTCGCTGGCTGCCGAACGTCGCCGACCAGACGCCCCCGGGCAGCGAGACGCTGACACGCCTACCGCACGAAGGCCGGCATCGTGACCGCGACGGCGACGATCCACGGCAAGCCCTACGCGTTCACGAAGCTGCGCGCGACCTACAACCACGAGGTCGACTCGGCCGTCTCGTTCGCCGACTGGAACAGCCCCGACGTCGTCAAGGACGCGAAGTCGTGGACGAAGGCCGGCTTCAGCGACCAGCTCACCTTCAACTGGTTCTACACCGACGACAAGCACGTCGCCTACTACAACTCCGGCGCCAATCCGGTTCGGGGAAGGAACACCCACCCGAACTTCCCGGTCCTCGCCAAGCCGAAGTTCATGTGGAAGAACTACGACGCGGACGCCAACACCTTTGCCAGGGACCCGAACGCGAAGCACGCTCAGGTGATCGACCAGAAGTTCCTGACCAGCTGGAACAACAAGCAGGCGAAGGGCTACCGCTGCGACGGGATCCGCTGCTACTCGTCCGTCTACCGCGTCGACTCCCTCGACAAGAAGATCAAGCACGGGATTCGCGGCGACAAGAAGATGAGCCTGACCGAGCTGATCGACGCGATGGAGAGCGCCGGCACCACCGACCTGCGCGGCCTGGTCGTCCTCCCGTACGCGCTCAAGATCATCGGCAAGGGCAAGGTGAAGGACCCGGCCCTGAAGACCGCGATCGCGACGATGAAGTCGTGGGTCAAGTCGGGCGCCCACCGGATCGACCACGACGACGACGGCGCCTACGACCAGGCCGAGGCCGTCCGGATCATGGACGCCTGGTGGCCGCTCTGGGTCCACGAGCAGTTCCAGCCGACGCTGGGAGCGAAGCTGAACTCGATCTTCATCGGCGAGGGCCACTCGATCCACGACGCGCCGGGACCGATCGGCTCCGCCTTCCAGAACAACGTCTACGGCTTCGTCAAGAAGGACCTCATGGACGCCCTCGGCAAGAACGTCCAGGCCCCGTACTCGCGGGTCTACTGCGGCAAGGGCAAGTTCGACGCCTGCCGCAAGCTCCTCCTCAACACGCTCGAGCAGGCGGCCGCCACCCCGGCCGAGGACCTCTACGGCACCGAGGGCTGCGAGCTCAACAACGGCACCCAGGCGTCACCCCAGATGTGCACACGACGCGGTCAACCCGACGGACCTGACGGCGGCGCCGGTCAACGAGTTCCACTGGATCAACCGCCCGACGTTCCAACAGGCCGTCGAGTACCCCTCGCATAGGTAACTCCGAGGAAATGCTCCGGCTTCGCCGTCCGCTTCCCTCGGCCTGCGCGGTGTTGCCGCTCGGCAGGGGCGTCTTGGATAACTCCGAGCAGATGCTCCGGCTTCGCGTCCGCTCTGCTCGGCCTGCGCGGTGTTGCCGCTCGGCAGGGGCGTCTTGGATACTCCGAGCAGATGCTCCGGCTTCGCGGTCCGCTCTGCTCGGCTGCGCGGTGTTGCCGCTCGGCAGGGGCGTCGGTGGCTGGTGGGGTGAGCTGAAGGGTCCTTGATCGTGGGACGTCTTCCGCGTCGCGAGCGGCCGACCCAGCGGGCGCAGCGGCGGTGCGGTCTACCTCGGCAGGACCCTCGACGACTTGAGACCGCCGCCATCCGACTGTCATCCGCCTTCCGCAAACGCCTGCCGGAGCCAGCTCCGCTCTACCCTCGTACCCGTGCCCTGGACCGAGACAGACTCGCTCAGCTTCATCGCCCGCTTCGAGGAGGGGGACGAGGAATGCGCGGAGCGGACCCTCGACGAGCTCGAGGACCTGAGGCTGCGGCTGGAGGACCGATTCGAGCGGGCTCCCGGCGGCATCACCGTGATCCTCCACCCCAGCTCGGCATGGCTGTCCGCCGCGCACCCGTTCCTCCCCGCCGCCCGGCTGGCCTCGGCGCCCGCGGGTCGGCGCTACCTGGCCGGCTGGGCGACCCGGACCGAGCTGCACACGCTCAACGACAGCGCCCTCGAGCGGCGGGCGGGCGGCGCCGACTCGCTGCGGGCGCTGCTCGGCACGTCGGAGCGCCTCTACACGCAGGTCGTGCTCGCCGCCAACAACCCGAGGATCCCGCCGCCGTGGGGACCGCGGGCGTTCGCGCGGTACCTGCGCTGGGCGTGGCTGATCGAGGGCGGCGCCCAGTACTACTCGGGCCAGTACGCGAGCTTCCGGCCCGCCGTCCTGCGGCGCCTCAACGAGGGCGGGACGCCGTCCTTCCCACCCTCGGCCCGCGACGCGAGCATCCTCGGCGGCAGCGTCTTCGACCTGCTCGATCGGGAGGTCGGCCGGCACGCGTGCGACCTGCTGGTCAGCCGGCTGCCGAAGAGCGGCCCCGCAACCGCGCTCGAGACGGCCTTCGGAGCGCGAATGCGAGAGATCGAGCCGGTCTGGCTCGACCACGTCGACGACCTCGCCTCCGGTTCCGGCTCGCCTCCGGCGCGGGGCGGCGTCGGTGCGATCAGCAGCGCCGATCCGCTCAGATGAGCGACCAGATGAGGGTCGTCAGCGCGCCGAAGACGAGCAGGCAGATGAGCAGCACCGCCGCCAGCCGGAAGGCGAACCTCCGGAAATCCTCGGGCTCCGGCTCGATCAGCTGCTGACCGTCGTAGGCGAGCAGCTCGCGGGCCGTCTCGCACCCCGACTCCGGGACCATCACGTCGCGCGGTCCCGCGGCGAGGAAGTCGGGTACGTCGAAGCCGCCGGAACGGCGCAGGATGCTCGGGATGCCCTCCTCGAGCAGGATCCCCTGGATCAGCTCGGCCTCGGCGAGGTTGAGGCCGACGGCGACCCGGTGAAGCTCGCCGCGCGCCAGCCGCGGCTGGATCTTGCGGGCGCGCTGCGTCCACTCGTCGACCCCCTCGACCTCGCGCCGGTCCCGATCCGGTCAGGACCATCCCGCACTCGTCGCAGAAGCGCTCGCCGTCCGGCATGGGCGAGCGCCGCATCCACGGCAGACGAGGGCGCGATCAGACGACGTCGAGATCCTCCTCCTCGACCTCGCCGTCATTGATCCAGAAGGCCCTCACGACCGGCTCGTCGTAGTCCTCGAGCGAGCAGATCAGCCAGATGTAGCCGGGCATGTGCTTGGCGTTGTTGATGTCGGTCTGGGACGGATACGCCTCGCTCTTGGTGTGGGAGTGGTAGACGCCCAGCACCTGCTCGCCGTCCTCCTCCTCGATCCTCTGCGTGATCCGGTACTGGTCCATCGCGTCGAGCTCGAAGCGAAGCCAGGTGGCCGCGGCGTTCCTCGCTCGGTGGACGGAGCGGATCTCTCCGTCGACGCCGCCGAGGAGACCGCAGCACTCCTCCCCCCGCTCGTCGCGGGGTCGCGCCTCGCGCGAGTGGGCGACGATCTCGTCGATCAGTGCTCGGGAGATGCGCACCCGGGCGCTACCACCAATTGGTGGAATCGAGGTCGTCGATCGAGTCGACATCGGTCGTGTAGACGCCCGACGACAGGTACTTCCAGCCGTCGTCGGGAATCAGGAAGACGACGTTGCCCTCGTCGAGCTCGCCGGCGATCCGGTTCGCGACGTAGGCGATCGCGCCGGAGCTGACGCCGGCGAAGATCCCCTCCTCGCGAAGAAGCTTCTGCGTCCAGACGATCGAGTCCCGGTTGGAGACCATGATCTTCCGGTCGAGCACCGAGAGGTCGATGATCGGCGGGATGAAGCCGTCGTCGAGCGAGCGGAGGCCGTCGACGAGCTCGCCCTGCATCGGCTCGGAGGCGACGATCTTCGTCTCCGGGTTGTGCTCCTTGAGCCGGCGGCCGACGCCCATCAGCGTGCCGCCGGTGCCGAGGCCGCCGACGAAGGCGGCGACGTCGTCGAGCTCCTCGAGGATCTCCACCCCGGTGCCGTTGTAGTGGGCGAGCGGATTCGCCTCGTTGCCGTACTGGTAGGGCATGTAGAAGGACGGGTCCTTCTCGGCCATGTCGAGCGCCATCTCGACGGCGCCGTTCGAGCCCTTCGGGCCCTCCGAGTAGACGATCTCGGCCCCGTACATGCGCAGCAGCTGAGACCGCTCGGCGGTCACGTTGTCGGGCATCACCGCCTTCAGCGAGTAGCCCTTGCGCCGGCAGATCATCGCCAGTGCGATCCCGGTGTTGCCGGAGGTCGGCTCGAGGATCGTCTGCCCGGGCGAGATCAGGCCCTTCGGCCTCGGCGCGGTCGATCATCGACTTGGCGACCCGGTCCTTGACGGAGCCGGTCGGGTTGCGGCCCTCGAGCTTCGCGTAGACGCGGACCTCGGGCCGAGGCGAAAGCCGCTGGAGCTCGACGAGCGGCGTGTTGCCGATCGCCTCGAGAATGTTTTCGAACTGTCCTCCGCAGGGCCGATTGAGCAGTTCTCCACCCATTACTTCAATAAGTGTAGTGAGTCCCGGGGCGCCGATCAACATGCCTGAGACTGTCGTTTCCCGGACCCATCGGCTAGCCCGGATGGGTAGGGTTCCAGCCGGACTTCACCCGCATGGGGCAGGTGGCTAATCGATTGAAAGAGAGTTCACGAAGATGACGAAGACCCGCCTTTGGTCGCTTCTCGCACTCGTGGTCGGCCTGTTGCGCCGTCATCGCGGTTGCGGGTTGCGGCAGCAGCGACGACACGAGCAGCGACAGCACCTCGGCGAGCACCGACTCCGGCGACCGATCGACGTTTCGAACGCGACCTGATCAAGGACGGTCAGCTCCTGGTCGGCACCGACGCGCCGTACCCGCCGTTCGAGATCGGTACCCCCGAGGGTGGCGACTTCGGCGGCTTCGACAAGGACCTGATGGACGCGATCGCCGCCAAGCTCGGCCTCACGCCGACCTACCAGAACAGCTCGTTCGACACGATCTTCCGTGACGTGGCGAGCGGCCAGTTCGACATCGTCGCCGCCGCGGCGACGATCACGCCGGCGCGCTCGAAGGTCGTCGACTTCTCGCGTCCGTACTACGAGGCCCAGCAGGCGCTCGTCGTGCCCGAGGGCTCCGACATCACCTCGACCGACGACCTCGCCGGCGAAGATCGTCGGCGCCCAGCAGGGCACCACCGGTCAGACCCTACGCCGAGGACGAGACCGACGCGAGCGAGGTTCGCGGCTTCGGCAAGGGCGCCGACGCGCTCGCCGCCGTGACCACCGAGCAGGTCGACGCAGCGATCGTCGACCAGCCCTTCGCGGCCGACGCCGTCGAGAAGCAGGGCGGCATCGAGATCGCACAGGAGATCCCGACCGACGAGGTCTACGGATTCCCGACCGCGCCGGGCAACCCGCTGCATCGACGCGATCAACGAGGCGATCGGTCAGCTGATCGACGACGGCACGATGGACGAGCTGTACCAGCAGTACTTCTCGACCGACGTGCCCGAGTCGGTGACGAACGCGAAGTAGACCGAAGGCAACGCGATGCCGACACGAGAATCGGAAGAAGGGGCGCCTCCAGGCGCTCCTCTTCGTTCGCGGGCGGATATAAACGCCGGTAACGGGCAACACGAGCCAGCTAGGAACGAGGGCGCATGGAGTTCATCCGGCAGTACTACTTCGACTTCGGCCTGATGGGCGACAACCTCTCGCCCGATCCTCGACGGGTTCTGGCTGACGCTGAAGCTCTCGATCCTCGGCGGAATCTTCTCGCTGATCTGGGGTCTGATCCTGGCGGTGCTGAGGCAGCTGCCGGGCAAGCCCGCTGGCGCCCGTGCGCTGGCTGTCGATCGGCTACATCGATGCCTTCCGCGGCATCCCGCTGCTGCTCGTCCTGCTGCTCGTCTCGGGCGGGCTCAGCGCTCTCTCCTCACCCGATCGGCGGCGACGTGATCCCCGACTTCCTCGGCAAGCCGACCTGGCTCGGGGAGACGAGTCCCTTCTGGTACGGCGTGATCTCGCTGACGATCACCTACGGCGCCTACATGGCCGAGGTCTACCGGGCCGGGATCGAGGCCGTGCCCGGCGGGCAGATGGAGGCGGCGCGCTCGCTCGGCATGAGCCACGGCCAGGCGATGCGCCACGTGATCGTCCCCCAGGCGGTCCGCAAGGTGATCCCGCCGCTGCTCAACGACTTCATCGCCCTGATGAAGGACACCTCGCTCGTCAGCATCCTCGGCGCCGCCGATGTCGTCTACGTCGGTCGCCAGATCCAGTCGGACACCTTCAACGGCTCAGCGCTCGTGCTGGGAGCGATCCTGTTCCTGATCGTGACGATCCCGCTCGCCCGCCTCGTCGACTGGCTGATCGCCCGCGAGCAGAGACGCACGCAGCGCAGCGGCAACTCGAACGACGACTCGCCCGACATGACCCAGTTCGCCGGCGGCATGCCGCCGACGACCGGCGGCGCGGCAGGACGTGTGATGACGAGCACCGGTGAACCGATCCTCCAGCTGGAGAACATCCACAAGAGCTTCGGCAGCCTCAAGGTGCTGGAGGGCGTCGACCTGACGATCAACCGCGGCGAGGTCGTCTGCGTGCTCGGGCCGTCCGGCTCCGGCAAGTCGACGCTGCTGCGCTGCATCAACCTGCTCGAGCCGCCCGAGCAGGGCCGGATCCTGCTCGAGGACCGAGAGATCCGGCAAGGACGGCGATCGACTTCGTCCGCCGCCGCGTCGGCATGGTCTTCCAGCAGTTCAACCTGTTCCCGCACATGTCGGCGCTCGAGAACGTGACGATCGGGCCCGAGACGGTGCTCGAGCGCCCGAAGGACGACTGCGAGCAAGCGCGGCAAGGAGCTGCTCGACCGCGTCGGCATGGCGGCGAAGCTCGACGAGTACCCCGACCGCCTCTCCGGCGGCCAGCAGCAGCGGGTCGCGATCGCGCGGGCGCTGGCGATGGACCCGCAGGTGATGCTCTTCGACGAGGTGACCAGCGCGCTCGACCCCGAGCTCGTCAAGGAGGTCCTCGACGTGATGCGGGAGCTCGCCGGCGAGGGAATGACGATGATCGTCGTCACCCACGAGATCGGCTTCGCCCGCGAGGCCGCCGACCGGGTGATCTTCATGGACGGCGGCGTGATCGTCGAGGAGGGCCCGCCGTCGCAGGTGCTCGACGATCCGCAGGAGGAGCGGACCAAGAAGTTCCTCGGCCTCGTGCTCGAGCACTGATCCGACTCGGCCGCGGTCAATCAACCGGCTCAGGGCGCTGCCCGAGCCGGTACCTTTCGCGGCCGTGACGGCCTTCCGCAGATTCGCGCCGGCATTGGGGTTGCTGGCGGCCGTGGCGGCGCTGCTGATGCCCTCCGCCTCCTCCGCCGCCCTGGCCCCGCCGGGCTTCTTCGGAGTGCACCCGCGATCGCTCGCCGATGCGGATGCCGCCGACTACGAGCGGATGGGCGAAGCGAACGTCGGCGTCATCCGGACGGGGTTCGTCTTCGGCCGGGCGAAGGCTCATGCGAACGATCCCTACGACTGGTCCGACTTCGACCGCATCGTGGGAGGGGCGGCGGCGAACGGGATCGACGTGATCCCCGTCCTGCTCGGCGTGCCGCCGTACGTGTCCACCAACCCCGGCGCGACCCCCCTCGGCAACTCCGAGAGCGACTGGCGGGACTACCTGAAGGCCTCGTCGCGCGCTACGGCCCCGATGGGGAGTTCTGGGCCCTCAACCCCGACATCGCCCCTCACCCGATCACGGACTGGCAGATCTGGAACGAGGAGAACGCGCTCACCAACTGGGAGCTCGATCCGAAGCCGCGCGAGTACGGCCGGTTGCTGACGATCTCCGCCGACGCGATCCACTCGGTGGACCCGAACGCTCAGATCGTCACCGGCGGCGTCATCTCGACCCCCCAGAACCCCGCGGCGATACCCGGCGCGACCTTTCTCAAGAAGATGCTGAAGTCGAAGGCCGCGAGGCGGGCGGTCGACGTCATCGCCATCCACCCGTACGCCGCATACGTCAAGGACATCAAGATCCAGATGACGTCGACACGCGAGATGCTCGACAAGGCGGGGGTCGACGCGCCGATCTGGATCACCGAGATCGGCTGGGGTTCCGGGATGGACTCGCGCAATCGGCTGGTCGTTCCGCCGGCCAAGCAAGCCGAGAACCTCCGGAAGGCCTTCCAGCTCGCCCTGCGCGAGCGAAACCGCCTCGGGATCGGGCGAATGATCTGGTACCAGTGGCGCGACGGGCCCGACGAGATCTGCAAGTGGTGCCCGACGTCGGGCCTGCTCGAGCAGGACGGGGTCGCGAAGCCGCTTCTCGACGTATTCAGCGGGATCGCCCGGCTCTGAGACCTCGCGCCTCAATCGCCGGCCTCCTGGTCACGGTGGCCATCCTGGCCACGGCGGGATCCGTCGAAGCCGCTCAGCCGCCGCCGGGGTTCCTCGGCGTCGATTCCTCCTGGGCGCTGACCCCGAGCGATTACGACGCCATGCAGGAGGCCGACGTCGGCGTCGTCCGCTCCGGCTTCGAGTTCGCCCAGGCGAAGTCCCATCCGGGCGATCCGTACGACTGGTCCTACTTCGACGGCCTCGTTCGCGGCTCCGCGGAGAAGGGGATCGACTTCATGCCGGTTCTCTTCGGTGCGCCGCCGTGGATCTCGAGCGACGTCGCGACGCCGCCGATCGGCAGCTGGGAGGGCATCTGGACCAACTACGTGACCGCGGTGGTCAAGCGTTACGGCTCCGACGGCGACTTCTGGGCCGAGAACCCCGATGCTCACCCCCCGCCCGATCGAGGACTGGCAGGTCTGGAACGAACCGAACTCGCGAACCTGGTGGCGACCGCGGCCCGATCCGAAGGAGTACGGGAAGCTGCTCGTGATGTCGGCGAAGGCGATTCACGCCGCCGACCCGCAGAGCCGCGTCCTGACCGCCGGGATCGTCGCCGAGCCGACCAACTCGGGAGCGATACCCGGCAACGAGTATCTACGCGGCCTCTACAAGTCGAAGGCCGCCCGCAGGGCGACCGACGTCGTCGCCTTCCACCCGTACGCACCGACCGCGCAGGGACGTCGAGCGCCAGCTCAGGTCGGCGCGGAAAACGCTCGGCAAGGTCGGCATGGAGAAGACGCCGATCGCGGTGACGGAGATCGGCTGGGGCAGTGAGGGCCCGAAGAACCATCCGCTGATCATGCCCGAGGCCAGGCTCGAGACCGAGTTTCGGAAGCTGCTCCAGATGGCCGCCGACCAGCGGCGGAGGATCGGCCTCGACAGGTTCCTCTGGTACCAGTGGCAGGACCATCCCGATCCGATCTGCCTGTGGTGCCTGAGCAGCGGCCTGATCGACGGCGGCGGCGTCGCCGAAGCCCCTGCTCGACATCTTCGAGTCGATCGCCCGGCTCTAGCGCCGTCCCTCGCCGTCGGCCTGCTGCCGGCCCGCCGCGATCAGGCGCCGCCGCTGCAGCCGGCGCTGGAGATTGCGGAGGAACGGCGACCCTCCCCCCTCTGCCGCGACCCGAGCCGGGAAGGCGTGGGTCGGCGTCGCCGCTCGCCACCCGCGCAGGCGACCACGTGCGCCCGACAGCGTCCTGTCGATCACGGCCTGCCCGCCCGAGGACGACGAGGTCGCGGGCGAGGATCGACGGCACCCTGCGGGCGTTCGCCACACCCCACTTCCGGAGCACGTAACCGCGGCCGAAGCCGGTCAGGTAGTTCTTCTCGCTCGACCCGGAACCGAGCGTCGCGGAGTGCTCGTGCACCCCGACGGCGTCCGGCGCGAGCCTGCAGGTCCCGCCGGCCTCGAGCAGCTTCAGCGTCAGGTCGACGTCCTCCCAGTAGGCGAACAGGTTCTCGTCGAAACCCCCGACGGCCAGAAACGCATCGCGGTCGTAGGCCGCCGCCTTCGGCGAAGGCCCGATCGGGTCGGCCGGACCGTCGGCGAGCACGCTCATCGGCTCGCCGTTCAGGTAGTCGTAGACGAGCAGCGTGCGATCGAGCTCCATCCCGGCGCTGTCGATCAGATCCGGGAAGCGCCAATCCCGGAGCACGCCGGAGCTCATGACGACGCCGGCGGCCGGGTCGAGCGGAACGATCAGGCGCTCGACGAAGTCGGGATCGCAGACGCAGTCGTCGTTCAGCAGCACCAGCGTCCCGGTCGACGCCCGGCGCGCGCCGATGTTCATGGGCTCGGAGAACCCCGCGTTGCGGTCGAGGGAGACGACGTCGGCGAAGTCGTACCGCGCTGCGGTCGTCGTCACCGATCCCCCTGGAGAGGCGTTGTCGATGACGATCGTCTCGTGCGGCACGGTCTGCGCCGCGAGCGAGTCGAGCAACCGGTCGAGGCGGCCCCCGGCGGGTGCCTGCGACGGGACGATCACCGTGGCGGCGGTCAACCCGTTGCGATGCTCAGAAAGCGCCGGTGCCCCGCATGACGGCGGGCAACGTGTGGATGAGGATCCTCAGGTCCTGGCCGAGCGAGGGGTTCTCGATGTACTGGATCTCGACCGCGAGGCGCTCGGAGAAGGTCAGCTCGCCGCGCCCGAAGACCTGCATCGGCCCGGTCACGCCGGGCTTGACGCTGAGCCTGACCCGCTCGGCGTCGCTGTAGCGCTCGACGATCTCGACCTGCTCGGGCCGCGGCCCGACGATGCTCATCTCGCCGACGAGGACGTTGATCAGCTGCGGAATCTCGTCGATGCTGAACCGCCGCAGGAAGCTGCCGACCCGGGTCACGCGCGGGTCGTCCTTGAGCTTGAAGACCGGCTCGTCGAGGCCCTCGATGTCGACGAACTGCGCGAGCTCGGCCTCGGCGCCGGCCATCATCGTCCGCAGCTTGTACATGCGGAAAGGCCGGCCGTCGAGCCCGGCGCGGATCTGGGAGAAGAGCACGGGCCCGGGGCTGTCGAGCTTGATCGCGACCGCGATGACGATCGCGAACGGAGCGAAGAGCAGCAGCCCGAGCGCAGCCACCGCAATGTCGAAGAGCCTGCGGATGAAAAGCGTCGAACGCGACGGGTCCCAGGTGTTGTACTCGAGGATCGGGAGGTCGGCGAGCTGGACGAAGCGCTCCGAGGGCAGGGCCTTCCCGCGCAACGGCAAGACCACGCTGATCTTGACCTGGCGGGCCCTGCACAGGTCCTTCAGGTAGCTGATCAGGTCCGCCTCGACCCCGGTCGCGGCGACGACGATCCGGTCGACGCGATCGGCGAGCGCCGTCAGCTCCTCGTCGCGCTGCCTGCCGATCCCGAGCTCCTCGATGTCCTCGACCGCGGCGAGCTCGAGATGCATCTCCTGGAAGAGCTGGAACTTGCGCTGAAGCGATGCCAACGCCGGGCCGTCGCCGACGAGACCGACGAGCTCCGGCGGCGTGCGCTTCCACCAGAGCCAGCGAGTCAGCGACCGGAAGCCGATGGCGGCGAACGAGGCGGCGAAGAACAGTGCGATCGCCGGTCCCCACTCGAGGAGACCGACGGGCGTCAGCGACAGCAGCGCCACCAGGACGGCCGTCGTCACGCCGACCCAGGCGAAGATCGAGGGGACCTCGTCGGCGGTCAGGTGCCGGAGCTCCCGGTGGTCGCGGTCGTAGAGCCCGAAGAGCTTCGCGAACAGGGGCCAGATCGGCAGGAAGAGAAAGCCCCAGAAGGTTCCCGTGGCGGGCACGGTCACGGCGAGGGTGGCGATGGCCGCGGCGCCGACGTCGGCGAGGGCGAGATAGCGCCGCCGGTGTGCGTCGCGCCACCAGCGGCCCCTCGGGGAGCTGACCGCGCCCAGATTCGTCGTCGCGACGCTCGAGACGCGCTCGGCGCCGTCCGCCGTTCCCTCGGCGACTGCCTGCTGTCGAGCCAACTTGGGCATCTATCGGACGATCCTCCCGGATCCTGTGCCTGATGACCGCAAACAATGGTGCATTGGAGAGAGCATAGACCGGCGGCGCGGACATCATGGCCCGTTGCTCCAAACCCGCCTCGGGCTCGATGGTTGCGCGAGGAAGCACCAGCGGAGCCAGGGAAAGGGCCTTGCTGCCGTATGCGCCGACCACCCGCTCGTTGCCCAGCTGCGCCTCGAGGTTCGAGGCCAGCAGCCAGGCACGGAAATCGTCGGGAGAACGGTCTATCGCCTCCGCGACGGCACGCCTTGCCCCGTCGACGTTGCCCGCCGCCTGCTCGATCGTGGCCAACCGCAGCCAGGGCGCCGCCGCCCACGGCTCGACCGACGCAGCCGACCTCGCGGCCTGCGCGGCGTCGTTGAGCTGACCCTGCGCCAGGGCGTCGTCGCTGGCGTCGAGGCGGTTCGTGGCCGCGGCCAGGACTCCACCGGCCCAGACGGCAGGCACGGCGAATACGACGGCGACGATCGCCAGCGCCGGGGCGGGCACGCTCACCGGCCGATCCAGACGCCGGTCGCCGACGAGCGGCGCTCTCGGCCGCGTCGAGCGCGCGCGTGCAGAGCACCGCAGCGGCGACCAGCACCGGGAGCATCACCGCCGGCAGGTCCCAGGTCCAGTCGATCAGGAGGCTGACCATCGCCGTCGCGAGCAGCCCGAGGGCGGCGCCGGCACGCGGCGCCGTCACCGCTGCGCGCCCGTCTGATGCCCTCGGCTCCCACGATCCCGAAGAAGGCCAGGAACGCGATCAGGCCGACGGGCCCGAGTTCGGCCAGGAGCTCGAGCGGCTCGGAATGCGCGTTCTGAGCGGGCGTCTCCAGGGTTCCGTGTCGGTTCCACCAGGTCTCGTACCCGCCCGCCCCGATGCCCTTGGCCGGCTCGGACGCGAAGGCGTCGACCGCGGCCCGCCAGAACTGAGCCCGTCCGGAGCCGGAGACCGAGAGCGTCGCGTCTCCCGACCCGGTCGACTCCCGGCCCTGCTGGGCAGCGAAATCTCCCGCGACCTCTCCCGGGCCGACGACCGCGACGAGAATTACGAGCGCGGCGAGCGCGGCCGCGACGACATGCCGCATGCGCAATCCGGGGATGCGGGTCGATCCGAAGCGCTCGACGAGGGCCGGGCCGGCGAACGCGGCGAACGCGATCCCGAGCACGACGGCGCAACAGACGACGAGCTCGGGCCGGCCGAAGCCCGACCAGGGCACGTCGAGGATGCCGCGTCGCGAACGTCGCCGCAACACCGCGGGGACCGACGCGACCGTTCCGACGAGAAGGGTCGTGAACGACCGCGCTCGATCCGAGCCGGCGGCGATCGCCACACCGGCGCCGAGGGCGGCGGCGATCAGGGCGCCGCGGGAGGAGGTCATGTAGTTGGCGAGCAGGACCGGCACGAAGCAGGCGAGCAGCAATCCCGATCCTCCACCGGCGTCGCGGCCGCGCCGAGCCAGACGAGCAGCGGGACGGCCATCGCAGCCATGGCGCCGAGCGCGTTCCAGTAGCCGAGCGGGTAGCTGAGCCGGCCGCTGGAGGAGGGAAAGGATTCGACGAGGGCCGAGTCTCCCGCGCCGATACCGAGGAGCCTCGAGGAGACCGCGATCACCGAGACGGCGACGAGCCCCGCCGCGATACCCGAGAGCACCGCCCTGCCGGCGCCCGGGCGCAGCAGCAGGCCGGCCAGGACGAAGATCCCCAGGTAGGCGGAGAGCCGGACGACGTCGACGAACCCGGCGCCGGGGTCCGGCGACCAGCCCAGCGACAGGGCCGCCAGCACGGCCAGCACCGCGAGGGCTCCTGCCGCCGCGGGGAAGCGGACCGGAACCGTGCGCTCCGGCCGCCCGAAAAGTGCGACCAGGACGATCGACGCCCAGACCGCGAGCGTTCCCAGCCCCATCGCGACGCCGCCGTAGCCGCCGTCGACGAGCGCGATCGCGACGATCGCGACGGCGATCGTGGCCGACGGCAAGAGGCCCGAGGCCCCGCCGGCAATCCCTGATGTGGCTTTCACTATCTTCTGACCGACGATGGATCGCCCGACCCACTCGGTGGCCAGACTGACGCCCGCGATCGTAGCGGCGCTGGCGGCCCTGGCCTCGATGTTCGCCGCCGTCGTCCTCACCCCGCGCGGCCCTCGCCGACGCCCCCGCCAACGACGAGTACGTGCTCGAGATTCCGGGCGTGCGGCAGAGCCCGACCACCTCCGCCGGCGAATCCGCGACCGGCGCCGCAGACCGCCGCCTCGAACGCGCCACGGCTCGGCGTCGTCGGCGAAACCGATCCGCCCTCGAGCCCGCTCGATTCGATGATCTCGACGCTCGGCTCGGTTCCGGGCGCGCTGGTCGTCGGGCTCGCGGCGCTGATCGCGATCGCGCTGGCCGCCCCGCTCACTCGCCGACTCGAACGGCCATCCGAGGCACGATGACGCCTCGCAAGCTGCCCGCGGCGACCGTCGGTCGCCCTCGCACTCCTATTCGCCTCCGCTCTGCGGGCTGGTCGCGATCGGGCTGCGGGGGCTCCGACGACACCGACTCGACGACCGCCGACCAGAGCTCCGCCTTCTACGGCGTCGCGCCCGAGGGGCTGCAGACCCGCGCCGACTACGCGCGGATGAAGGCGGGCGGCATGGGAACGGTGCGGATCGTCATCCAGTGGTCCGCGGTCGAGGCGTCCGAGAAGGGCGTCTACGACTGGACCTCGCTCGACCAGATGCTTCACCGAGCTCGCCGTGGCCGGCCTCGAACCGATCGCGACCGTCTTCGGCACACCGGCCCTGTACGCCGACGACGTCACCTACGCGCCGACCAACGACGCGAAGACCTTCGACGCCTGGACGGACTTCCTGAAGGCCGCGGCCGCCCGCTACGGCAACGGACGGCGACTTCTGGAAGGCGGTCGCCCCCGCCCTCCCCGACACTGCCGCCGCAGCCGATTCGCGAGTGGGAGATCTGGAACGAGCCGAACTCCTCGACCTTCTGGTCGCCGACTCCCGACCCGGCCGCCTACGCATCGATGATCAAGCGGTCGGCGAAGGTCCTCGACGGGGTCGATCCCGACGCCCAGGTGATGAGCGGCGGGATGTTCGCCACGCCGCAGTCGGACGGGGCGATCGTCTCCTACGACTTCCTCAAGGATCTCTACGACCAGGGCGGGGTCGACGATGCGATCGACGTCGTCGGCGTCCACCCGTACGGACCCGACGTCGACGCGGTGACCAGTCAGGTCGAGGACACGCGGAAGGCGCTGGACGATGCGGGGACCGACGCGCCGATGTGGATCACCGAGATCGGCTGGGGCTCCGACCCGAAATCGGGCAACGACCTGTCGAAGACGCCGGCGGAACAGGCGCAGCTGCTGATGGACAGCTTCACCGACGCTCTACGACACCGCGAGGCATGGGGCGCTGGACGGAGTCGTCTGGTACACGTGGCACGACGCCGATACGAGCGGCGTCGGATCGTGCGGCTGGTGCGCGACCGCCGGGCTCGTCGATGCCGATCGGGACAGCAAGGCGTCGTGGATCGCCTTCACCGATCTGACCGGCGGAACTCCCTAGACGGCTCCGGCTAGGGTCAGCGTCCGCCGGCCATCGCCGGCAGGATGACCACGGTGTCGGAGGCGCCGACGCTGGTGCCCAGGCCCCCGAGCAGGCGCACGTCCTCGTCGTTCAGATAGACGTTGACGTAGCGGTTCAACTCCCCCCCGTCGTCGAACAGCTGCCCGGTGACGCCCGGATGGGCGTCGGCGAGCGCCTTGAGAACCGACTCGACGTCGGCCCCCTCGACCTCGACGACCGATTCGCCGCCGGTCTGGGCGCGAAGGACGGGTGGAATCTTGACGTTCGGCATGCGCGGAACCCTACATCTCCTCAGGCGAAACCGGCGGGCATCAGGGCGGCCCTCTCGGTCACCTCGTGGTAGCAGAGCACGTCGTCGGCGAAGTAGTGGCCGACGAGGCTGCGGCGAGTCGCGCCCGGGCGCGTCACGGGAGAGCCGCCGTGGATCAGGTTGTGATGCCAGAGCAGCATGTCGCCGGCCTTTGCCGTGAACTGGACCGGCTGGACCCCCGAGGCCGCGATGACCTCACGCATCTTGTTCACGTAGGCGTCGCCCTTGTCGGAGATCATCATCGGGGTCGGCTCGGCGATGTCCAGGTCCTCGCTCATCACGTACGGCAGTCGGTGGGTGCCGGGCAGGTAGAAGACCGGTCCGCTGCCCTCGTCGATGTCCTCGAGCGCGACCCACATGCCGATCAGGAACCCGGCGGGCTCGGTCATCATGTGAAACGCATCCGAGTGCGCCTCCTGCTGGCTCCCCGTCCGGAAGTAGATCGTCTGGAACAGCCCCGCCGGGCGACCGAGGATCAGGTCGAGCAACTCGAGGACCCGTGGGTCGGTGGCGACCCCCTCGGCGATCCCGGAATGCCGATGGACGTTCATGTACCTGGGGTCGAGATGGTGCTCGCGAACCGTGCCGGCCGCGGCGAGCGCGTCGACCTCGGCGTTCAGGGCCGCCACCTCGTTCGGGGTCGAAGAAACCTTCGGCGACGAGATAGCCCTGCTCGGGCCAGCCGCGAAGCGCGTCCTGGAGTCCCTCGCCGAGAGCCGCGAACCGCGAATCCGCCGCGAGCTCGTCGAGGCCGTCAGGCGTGTCGAACCGCGGCTCCCCGGCGCCGCGGCCGGCGACCTCCTCGTGGCGGACCGAGGCGAACCACGGCTTGTTCAGATCGAGGTCCCGGTACCGGCGTTTGGTCGGCGTCAGCTGCTTGCGATGGAGCATCTGCCCGGCGGCGACCACCGGCCGCATCCGCCCGAGGGCGTGCCTCGTCCTCGCTGTCAGCTCCTGGACTCCCATCTGCCCGCGGAGACTATCCCGCGCAGAAGAGTTCGTAATCCGGGAACTTCCCGAGGTCCTCGTCCGCCACGTGCGGAGCGTTGGGACCGCAGATCGGGCAGTCCGGATCGCGCCTGACCTTGAGCTCGGTGAACTCGGTGCCGAGCGCCTCGAACAGGAGGAGGCGACCGATCAGCGGCTGCCCGGCTCCGGTGACGAGCTTGACGACCTCGAGAGCCTGCAGCAGGCCCATGATCCCCGGCAGCACGCCGAGCACACCGGCGGCGCCGCAGCTCGGTGCGAGCTCGGCCGGCGGCGGGGTCGGGTAGAGGCAGCGGTAGCACGGCCCCTCGAAGGGCACGAAGGTCGAGATCTGACCGTCGAACGAGAGGATCGAAGCGGAGACGACCGGCTTCTTGAGCCTGACCGACGCATCGTTCAGCAGGTATCTGGTCGGGAAGTTGTCGGCGCCGTCGACGATCACGTCGTAGTCGGAGAGCAGCTCGATCACGTTGTCGGAGTCGAGCCTGCCGTTGTGCGACACGACCTTGACGTCGGGGTTGAGCGCCTCGATCGCGATCTTCGCCGACTCCGTCTTCGGCATGCCGATCCGCTCGGTGTTGTGGATCACCTGGCGCTGCAGGTTGGAGGCGTCGACGACGTCGTCGTCGACCAGGCCGATCGTGCCGACGCCGGCGGCGGCGAGGTAGAGCGCGGTCGGGGAGCCGAGGCCGCCGGCACCGAGCAGGAGGACCTTCGCGTCGAGCAGCTTGAGTTGGCCCTCGAGCCCGATCTCGGGGACGAGAACGTGGCGGGAGTACCGCTCCTTCTGCTCCTGGGTCAGCGAGCGCGGGGTGACGACGGGGAGGCCGCGGTCACGCCACAGGGTGATCCCGCCGGCCATCGAAGCGACGTCCTCGTAGCCGAGCTCCTCGGTCAGAGTCTTCGCCGCGAGGACCGAACGGACGCCGGAGGCGCAGTAGAGGACCACGCGCTTGGAGCGGTCCGGGACGAACTGCTCGATGCGCTGCTCGAGGTATCCGCGGGGCACGTGAATCGCGCCCTCGATGTGGCGCTCCTCGAACTCGTGCTGCTCGCGGACGTCGATCAGGGCGACGTCGCCCTGATCCATCTCCTCGGCCGCCTCGGGAGGCTGAATCTCTTCGACTCCGACCCTCGCCTGTGCGATCAGATCGGCGCCGCTGGCGCGGGACTTGGTCTCGGTGCTGCTCATTACTTCAGAAAGTATAGCGAGGTCGAATGCGAGGCGGAAGGCCTCGAACCTACCCCAGGGAGGGGCGCATCTGACGGAGCCTGCGGACCCGCTCCTCGATCGGAGGATGGGTGCTGAACAGGCTCGCCATGGCCTTCCCCTTGCCGCCTGCGAGCGGCTTGACGATGTAGAGGCACTCGGTCGACTCGTTCACCTTCATCGGGATCGCCTTGCTGCCCTCCTCGAGGCGCAGCAGCGCCGAGGCGAGGCTCTCGGGATTGCCGCAGATCTGCGCACCGGTGGCGTCGGCCGAGTACTCACGCTGACGGGAAATCGACAGCTGGATGATCGAGGCGGCGATCGGGGCGAGCAGGACCAGCGCGAGGGACGCGATCAGACCGATCGGGCTGTCGTCGTCGCCGCCGAACCAGAGCAGCATGTAACCCAGGTACGTGATCGCTCCGCCGATCGCGGCGGCGACCGCCTGGATCAGCGTGTCGCGATTGCGGATGTGGGCGAGCTCGTGGGCGATCACGCCGCGCAACTCCTCCGGGGACAGCAGCTTGGTGATGCCCGCGGTGACCGCGACCGCCGCCTTGTCGGGGCTGCGGCCGGTGGCAAAGGCGTTGGGGGCCGCCTGCGGGATCACGTAGAGGGCCGGCATCGGCATCTTCGCGGCGGTGGTCAGCTCGCGCACCATCTCGTAGATCTGCGGCGCCTGCTCTTCGGTCATCGGCTGCGCGCCGGCCGACTTCAGGGCGATCTTGTCGCTGAACCAGTAGACGCCCAGGTTCATCACGAGCCCGATGACGAGGAACAGAAGCGCCGTCTGCGGCCCGCCGATCAGCGCGCCGATCACCACGAGCAGGCCGGTCAGGCCGGCGAGAAGTGCGGTCGTTCTGATTGCGGCGGCGACGTTCGAACTGCGGGTGGTCTTCATCGGGTAGCTCCTTGAGGCGTGCTCGGTGAACCGGGAATGGTTGCAAACGACCGATAAGGGATGCCTAAGTGCCGCCCCGGAGTGCCTTTGAGCCTGCGGAACTAAGGGATTCGAGGCCTCCGGTCGATTCATCTGGTGCATGCGAAGAGGAACGCTTCTCACCCAGGTACTGCTGGTCAACCTGCTGCTGATCGCAGCGGCCGTGATCGCAGCGTCGATCGCCACCAATCCCGACAACCCGCTGCGCGACAGCGCCACGATCGGCCTGGTTCTCGGCTTCGCGCTGGCCCTCACGGTCGGGGGCAACATCTGGCTGCTGACCCGGCGGTTCGAGCCGCTCGAGCGCCTCGTCACGAAGATGGAGCAGGCCGACCTGAGCCGGCCCGCGGCGACGGACCTCCCCATCGAGACCAAGGGCCCGAAGGAAGTGCTCAGCCTCGAGCGCTCCTTCCACGAGATGCTCGAGCGGCTCGAGGCGGAGCGGCGCGGCGCGGCGAGCGCCGCCCTCAACGCCCAGGAGAAGGAGCGTGCCCGGATCGCCCGCGACCTCCACGACGAGGTCAACCAGGCGCTCACCGGGCTCCTGCTGCGGCTCGAGGCCCTGCGCCGCGGCGCCGACGATCCCGAGATCGCGGCCGAGCTCGAGGAAACGAGTGCGGTCGCATCCAAGGCGATGCGGGAGCTGCTCGACCTGGCGCGACGACTCCGCCCCACGACCCTCGACGACCTCGGCCTGCAGGCGGCGCTCGCGACGCTCGTCGAGGAGGTCGACAAGGACCGCGGCATCACTGCCGGCTTCGAGGCGGAGGGCGATCTCGACGGACTCTCCGACGAGGTCCAGCTCGTCACCTACCGGGTCGCCCAGGAGGCCGTCACGAACGTCGTCCAGCACGCCGCGGCCGAGCACCTGCGGGTCCGCCTCATCGGGGCAGGCGACGGCCTCGAGCTGCGGGTCAGCGACGACGGGATCGGTTGGGACGGCAGTCGCTCCCACGAACGCCTCGGGATCGCGGGGATGCGCGAGCGGGCGCTGCTGTGCGGGGGCCATCTGACGGTCGAATCAGAGCCCGGCGAGGGCACGCGGGTAACGCTCCGGGCCCGAGATGCCGATGGGGTTTGATGAAATGGCCGTTACCGCCCCTCAACTCACCGAACGCCCTCATCACCCGAGTCGCGAAGGCACGATGCGAATCCTGATCGCCGACGACCACGGCATCGTCCGCTCCGGGCTGCGGAAGCTGCTCGAGAGCGAGGAGGGGATCGAGGTCGTCGCCGAGGCGGCCGACGGGGCCGAGGCCCGGGACCGCGCGATCGAGCTGCGGCCGGATCTCGCGATCCTCGACGTCAAGATGCCCCACCTCAGCGGCCTCGAGGCGACCCGCGCGATCCGCGAATCGGCGCCCGAGGTGGCGATCCTGATGCTCTCGATGCACGACGAGGACCGCTATCTGTTCGAGGCGCTGAAGGCCGGCGCGTCCGGATACGTCCTCAAAGCCGCCGCCGACCGCGAGCTGATCGACGCGATCCGAGCGGTCGAGCGAGGGGAACCGTTCCTGACGCCCGAAGCCCAGCAGATGCTGATCCGGGACGTCCTCGACGGCGGCGAGAACCGCGAGGAGGAGCTCACCCCTCGCGAGGAGGAGGTCGTGAAGCTCGTCGCGGAGGCGCACACGAACAAGGAGATCGCCGAGATCCTCGGGCTCGCCGAGAAGACGGTCGAGAATCACCGCTCCAACGCGATGCGGAAGCTCGGCATGCGTGACCGGGTGGAGCTGGTCCGGTACGCGATCCGTCGCGGGCTGATCGAGCCCTAGCCGGGATATCCGGCCTCGACTGCCTCGGATACGTTGCACTCGCCCTGACCGCGTCGCGGCCCGGGAGACCGATGTCTGCCGAAGCCTCACACGAGCCCACCAGGCGCGAGCTGCTCGACGGCTCGTGGATCGAGCTGCGTGAAGTCAGGACCGACGACAAACAGGCGATCGCCGAGGGGTTCTCGCGACTCAGCCCCGAGTCTCGCTATCGCCGGTTCTTCTCTGCGCGCGATCGCCTCTCCGCCTCCGACCTCCGCTACCTGACCGAGGTCGACCATCACGACCACGAGGCGGTGATCGCCTTCGACGAGGCGGGCGAGTCGGTCGGCGTCGCCCGCTACGTTCGGAGCGACGACCCGAAATCCGCCGAGGTCGCCGTCGCCGTCGGCGATGCGTGGCAGGGCAAGGGCGCGGGCACCGCGCTGCTCGAGCGCCTGACCGAACGCGCCTCCGAGAACGGTGTCGAGCGCTTCGTCGCCCTCGTCCTGCAGGAGAACGCCGAGGCGCTCGACCTGTTCCGCAGCATCAGCGGCGACGAGAGCACGCCGACGCGCACCCCAGAGGGATACCTGGAACTGGTCATCGACGTGCCCGAGGGCCAGGTCCACGGGACGGCGCTTGGACGGGCGCTGCACGGCGCCGCGAGCGGGAACGTCGTCATTCACCCGTGGCGGCTGATCAAGGAGCGGCTGCAGGGGATTCAACGCCCGGGCACGGCCCCACCCCCCGGCGAGGGGGAATCCGGGCCCGAGTAAAACCGACCTGATCGCTAGGATTTAGGTCATGCTGTTTTCGACGAAGGCCGAATACGGGGTGCGACTGATGGTCGCGCTCGGCAGGGAGGGCGGTGAGCGCCCGGTCGCGCTCGCCTCCCTCGCGAACTCCGAGACGCTCCCGCTCTCCTACCTCGAGCATCTCGTGGCGAAGCTGCGCGATGCAGGCCTTGTCAGCTCCCAGCGGGGCGCGCACGGCGGCTATCGCCTGGCGATGCCCGCGTCCGAGATCAGGATGCTGGAGGTCGTCGAGGCCCTCGAGGGTCCGATCGCCCCGATGGACTGCTTCGTCGAGGGCGGCGATGGGCGGGTCCTCTGCTCCCACGAGTCGGATGGGGACGTCGCCTGTTCGACCAAGCTGCTCTGGACCAGGGTCCAGGGCGGGATCACGCGGGCCCTGGCCGGAACGACCCTCGCCGAGCTGATCGAGTTCGAGGGCCGCGACAAGAAGCTCAGCCCGAACGAGAAACTGACGACGGCCGGCGCCGCCTGAGCGCCGCCGCCGACCCGCGAACCACGAAACCGAACTGCGAACTGGAGTCAAATTGGCCGATCTCGAGATCAAGAACCTGCACGTGTCCGCCGAGGACAAGGACATCCTCAAGGGCCTCAATCTGGAGGTCGGACGCGGCGAGGTGCACGCGCTGATGGGCCCGAACGGGTCCGGCAAATCCACCCTCGCCAACTCGATCATGGGCCACCCCGGCCTCGAGGTGACCGAGGGAACGATCAACTTCGAGGGCGAGGACATCACCGAGGCGGCTCCGGACGAGCGCTCGCGGGCCGGCCTCTTCATGGCCTTCCAATACCCGGTCGCCGTGCCCGGCGTCACGGTCGCCAAGTACCTGCGGATGATCGTCAACGCCCATCGCGAGGCGCACGGGGAGCCCGAGATCAAGCTCAAGGATTTCGCGCGCACCACCAAGGAGGCGATGGAGATGATGGACATCCCCACCGAGTTCTCCAGCCGCTACCTCAACGACGGTTTCTCGGGCGGCGAGAAGAAGCGCATGGAAATGCTCCAGATGGCGCTGCTGAAGCCCCGCATGGCCGTCCTCGACGAAACGGACTCCGGCCTCGACATCGATGCGCTCCGCACCGTGGCAGAGGGCGTCAACCGCTTCGCCGGCCCCGACATGGGCGTTCTGATCATCACCCACTATCAGCGGATCCTCCACATGGTCAAGCCCGACCGCGTGCACGTCATGTACGAGGGGCGGATCGTCAAGGAGGGCGGCCCGGAGCTCGTCGGCGAGCTCGAGGAGAAGGGCTACGGCTGGATCAAGGAGGAGGTCGCGGCGAGCGCCTGACCGGCGCCGTCGCCTCGCCCCGATCATGGCCGTCACGTCCGACAAGGCCGCGTCAGACGGGACCGGAGCGCTCGACGTCGAGCGCATCCGCGAGTCGTTCCCGACGCTGAGCCGCCGGATCGGCGACGAGTCCGCTGGTCTACCTCGACTCGGGCGCGAGCTCGCAGCGGGTCCTCGCCTCGATCGAAGCGGTCGACCGCTACGAGCGCCGTCATCACTCGAACGTCCATCGCGGCTCGCACACGCTGTCGGCAGAGGCGACGGCCGCCTACGAGGGCGCGAGGGCGACCCTCGCCGACCACCTCGGTGCGGCCGATCGCCGCGAGGTCGTCTTCGTCCGCAACGCGACCGAGGCGATCAACCTCGTCGCGCGAACCTGGGGCGCGGCCAACGTCCACGCGGGCGACCGGATCGTCCTGACCGAGATGGAGCACCACTCCAACATCGTTCCCTGGCAGCAGCTGGCGGATGCGTCGGGCGCCGAGATCGACTGGATCGGGATCGACGACGACGGCGAGCTGCTGATGGGCGAGTACGAGGCGGCGCTCGCCCGTAGCCCGAAGCTCGTCGCCGTCGCCCACGTCTCCAACGTGCTCGGGACGCTCAACCCGATCGCGGAGATGGCGGACATGGCGCACGGGGCCGGCGCGCTGATCCTCGTCGACGGCGCTCAGGCGATGCCGAAGATGAGCGTCGACGTCGGCGAGCTCGACGTCGACTTCTACGCCGTCACCGGTCACAAGGCCTACGGGCCGACGGGCATCGGCGCCCTCTGGGCCCGTCTCGACCTGCTGCGCGAGATGCCGCCCTTCCTCGGCGGCGGATCGATGATCCGCAAGGTCACCAAGGAGGGAACGACGTTCGCCGACCCGCCGGCCCGCTTCGAGGCCGGGACGCCCGCAATCGCTCAGGCGATCGGCATGGCGGCGGCGATCCGCTGGCTCGACGCCGTCGGAATGGACGCGGTCCTCGACCACGAGCGGTCGATCACTGCATACGCCCTCGATCGGCTCGCCACGGTCCCGGGCCTCCGCGTCTTCGGCCCTCCCCCCGGTCCGGAGCGGATCGGACCCGTCTCCTTCGAGCTCGACGGCATCCACGCCCACGACGTCTCCGAGATCCTCGACCGTCACGGCGTCGCCGTTCGGGCCGGCCATCACTGCGCCCAGCCGCTGATGGAGCGCCTCGGCGTCTCGGCGACCGCCCGGGCCAGCTTCGGCATCTACACGACCGAGGCGGAGATCGACCGCCTCGTCGAGGGTCTCCACGACGCCCGGAAGGTCTTCGGACTCTGATGGACGAGCTCTACAGGGATCAGATCCTCGAGCACTACAAGCGGCCGCACAACTTCGGCCGCCTCGACTCCTTCGATCTCGAGTACGAGGACACGAACCCGTTCTGCGGCGACGAGCAGCACGTCTTCATCAAGCTCGACGACGACGACCGGGTCGCCGAGGTGAAGTTCGAGGGTCAGGGGTGCGCGATCTCGACGGCCGCCACCTCGCTGCTCACCGACGAGCTCACCGGCATGACCCGCGAGGAGATCCTGCGGATGCCGAAGGAGACCGTCCTCGACCTGCTCGGGATCGACATCTCTGCGACGCGTATGAAGTGCGCGATGCTCGGCCTCAAGGTCGTCAAGTCCGCCAGCCTCGGTGAGCCCGCCGACTGGGAGGACGAGGGCGTCGACGGCGAACCCACGCTGGCCGACGAGATCTAGGGCAACGCGACGCGCAGTCGAGCAGCCCGGAGGGCTGCGAGTCGCGCAGTCATCTTCGGCCGACCAGCTTCCGCCAGACGATCCCGCCGAAGATGACGCGCTCGCGGGCCAGGGTGTCGTTGCGGCCGATCCAGGGCCGGAACGAGCGGCCGAGAAGCCAGAGGGCGGCGCGCGGAGAATGTTCGGCGGCAGCAATCGATCGATGTCGCGGAGGTGCTGCGGGGCGATCCGCTCGCGACCGAGCCGGAGGAGCAGGATCGTGCCGAGCTGGCGGATCAGCAGGTAGCGGCCCGTGTAGGCGGAGCGCCAGCCGGGGCTGCGCGAGGCGAGGCGAAGCCGGCGGGCGAGCCGGCGGGCGCGCATCCGCACGGCGTCGAGGCGGTCCTGGGGCGGCGATACCCAATGCCCGTCCGCCTCGGTGAGCGTCACCGAGGCGTCGTGGCGGGTGTAGTCGTGGGTCGGGCGCTCGAGGTAGGCGAGCGGGCCCTGAGCGAGCGCGCAGAGCGCCAGCCAGTGGTCGTGGTAAAGCTCCTGGCCCGTGCCGCCGGGCGGGAACGGCAGCGCCACCTCGAGCAGCGCCCGCCGGAACAGCGAGGCCGCCCCGGTCACGTTGTTGGTGACCATCATCGAGGCCATGCTCGCGGCGTTGTTGCGGCGTTCGAAGAAGTAGGTCTCGGAGAGGACGTTGCCGTCGGAGTCGGCGATCCGAACGTCGCTGTAGGCGAGCAGCGCCCGCGGCTCGGCCTCGAGGGCGCCGCGCGAGGACGTCGAGCTTGTCGCGGTCCCAGCGGTCGTCCTGGTCGGCGAGCGCGATCAGTTCCGCCGCCGCCGGGGCGAGGGCGATCGCTCTCTCGAAGTTGCGCAGGAAGCCGAGCCGCTCGGGCGTGCGGCTCGACGACGAAGCGCGCATCTCCGGCCACCTGGCGCTCGAGCTCGGCGAACGCCTCCATCCGAGGAACAGTCGTCGCTGATCACGCAGATCCAGTTCTCGTGCGTCTGATCGCGGATCGAGTCGAGCTGGCGGGCGAGGCGATGCGCGTCCGGCTCGTAGGTCGCCATGCAGATCGCGACCAGCGGCCCCGAGCCCGGCGGCGGGTCCGGCAGCGGCGCCGGGAACGGCTCGTCGCCTTGGACAGGGGCCCGGGACCGTGACCATCGTCCACCAGAGGTCGCCGGCGTCGTAGCTGCGTTCCTCGGGCATCGCGCGGGCATCGATCCGGGAACTCGACGCCCAGACGCCCGGACCGTGAACCCGTCGCCCGGGCCGGCCGGCGGGCATCGTCCCGCCGACGAAGAAGGCCGTTCCGGCGCCGACGCGGATCGGGTCCGGCGGTGAAACCGTCAGCGCGGCCGGCGGCTCCGGTGATCTCGATATCGGCTCGTTTCATCTCTGTTCTCGCAGCCATTGTCGGGCCTCGCGACGGGGGCTGCCGCCGGGGTACCGCTAAAATCCGACTCTCAAAGTAGGGATTCGATGGCAGACCACACCGTATGCAGCACAAAGGAGCTCCCCGAGGGGAGCATGAAGCTCGTCGAGATCGACGGAGTCGAGATCGGCGTGTTCAACTGCGCCGGCGAGCTCCTGGCGATCGAGGACCGCTGCTCGCACGACGACGGACCGCTCGCCGAGGGCGAGTTCGATGCGTCGGCCTGTACCGTTGAGTGCCCCCGACACGGATCGCTGTTCGATTTGAGATCCGGTCGCCCCAAGACCCTCCCCGCCTTCGCGCCCGTCGAGACCTTTCCGGTCCGCGCGGAAGACGGGAAGATCAAGCTGGAGGTCGATTGACATGAACCCGCCGCCCGATACAGCCGCAACCCTCGACCCCAAGCAGGCCGAGCGCGAGGCGATCAAGGACATCAACCAGGACTACAAGACGAAGTTCGGCTTCAACGACCCCGAGACGGGCTACGTCTACAAGGCGCCCAAGGGCCTGAGCCGCCAGCTCGTCGAGGACATCTCGGAGTACAAGAACGAGCCGCAGTGGATGCGCGACTTCAGGCTGAAGGCGCTCGACCACTTCCTCGCCCGCCCCGTGCCGCAGTGGGGCGCCGACCTGAACCAGATCGACTTCGACAACATCCACTACTTCGTCCGCGCCTCCGAGCGCCCGGAGACGAGCTGGGACGACGTCCCCGACGACATCAAGAACACGTTCGACAAGCTCGGCATCCCCGAGGCGGAGCGCAGCTTCCTGGCCGGCGTCGGCGCTCAGTACGAGTCCGAGGTCGTCTACCACCAGGTGCGCAAGGACCTCGAGGACGTCGGGGTCCAGTTCCTCGACATGGACACGGCTCTCCGCGAGCACGAGGACATCATTCGCGAGCACTTCGCGACCGTGATTCCGGCCAACGACAACATGCTGGCCGCGCTCAACTCGGCGGTCTGGTCCGGCGGCTCGTTCGTTTACGTGCCGCCCGGCGTCAAGGTCGAGATGCCGCTTCAGGCCTACTTCCGGATCAACACCGAGAACATGGGCCAGTTCGAGCGCACGCTGATCATCGCCGACGAGGGATCGGACGTTCACTACATCGAGGGCTGCACGGCACCCGTCTACTCGACCGACTCGCTGCACTCGGCCGTCGTCGAGCTGATCGCCAGGCCCGGCGCCAGGATCCGTTACACGACCGTGCAGAACTGGTCGCAGAACGTTTTCAACCTGGTCACGAAGCGGGCGATCGCCGAGCGCGACGCGACCGTGGAGTGGGTCGACTGCAACCTCGGCTCGAAGGTGACGATGAAGTACCCGTCGATCTACCTGATGGGCGAGCGCGCCCACGGCGAGATCCTCTCGATCGCCTTCGCCGGTAAGGGCCAGCACCAGGACGCCGGCGGCAAGATCATCCACGCGGCGCCGAAGACCACATCGTCGATCTTCGCCAAGTCCATCTCCAAGGACGGCGGCCGCTCGACCTACCGCGGGCTGCTCGAGGTCGCCAAGGGTGCGACCGAGGCTCGCTCCAAGGTCGTCTGCGACGCGCTCCTGCTCGACCCGGAATCACGATCGGACACCTACCCGACCATCCGGATCGACGAGAACGACGCCAACGTCGGCCACGAAGCATCCGTCTCGAAGATCGGCGAGGAGCAGCTCTTCTACCTGCAGACGCACGGTCTCGACGAGGAGGAAGCCTCGAAGATGATCGTCAACGGCTTCATCGAGCCCGTCGTCAAGGAGCTCCCGATGGAGTACGCGGTCGAGCTCAACCGGCTGATCGAACTGCAGATGGAGGGCTCGATTGGCTAGCGCGACGGCCCAGAGCGAGCCCGGGGTGACCGAACCCGCGTGGCTCGTCGAGCGGCGGGCGCAGGCGATCGACGCGGCGAAGGAGCTGGCGCTCCCGGGCCCGAAGACCCGCGGCTGGGAGTTCACCGACCTCTCGAAGCTCGACCTCGCCTCGTTCGATCCCGCCGAGGGCGGCGACTTGGCGAGCGCTGAGATCGTCGAGGCGCGGCTCCAGATCCCGGACGGGGCGGCCGGCCTGACGCAGGTCGACGCCACCACCAGCATCGACGAATCACTCCTCCCCGCTCCCACCGGCGACGGCCGCCCCGACGGCGTCGCCGTGATGAGCCTGTCGGAGGGAGCCGAGCGCTACCCCGACCTCGTCGGCGAGCACCTGGGCACGATCGTCCCGGCGGGAACCGATCCCTTCGTCGCCATCAACGACGCGGGCTGGAGCGGCGGCGCGCTCGTCTACGTGCCGAAGAACTCACGTCCCGACACACCGATCTCGCTGACCGCGATCAAGCAGGCGGGCGGCCGAAGCCTCAACTGGAGAACGCTGATCGTCCTCGAGGAGGGTGCCGAGGCCGAGGTCTGGGAGCGATACGTCTCGGCCGACGACGAGTCGGAGGGACTGTTCAACGGCGTTACCGAACTCGTGCTCGGGGCCGGATCGAACCTCCGTTACGTCTGCGGGCAGGACCTCTCCCCGAAGACGTGGGTGTTCGCGAGCCAGCGCGCCGAGGTCGAGCGCGACGCCAACCTCGAATGGGTGGCTCTCGGATTCGGCTCCGGCAACGGCAAGGTGCGAATGGAGACCAAGCTCGCCGGCCGCGGCGCCGGAGCGCGGGTCACCGGCGCCTACGTCACCGACGGCCGCCAGCACATCGACTACGACACCACCCAGGAGCACGCGGCCGAGGACACGACCTCGGACCTGTCGTTCAGGGGGGTTCTCGACGGTCGCTCCACCGCGGTCTGGCGCGGAATGATCAACGTCGACCGCGGTGCCCAGCGCACCGACGCATTCCAGGACTGCCGCAACCTGATCCTCTCCTCCCGGGCTCACGCCGACGCGATTCCCGGTCTCCAGATCGAGGCCGACGACGTAGCCTGCACCCACGCCGCCGCGGTCGCTCAGATCGACCCCGAGCAGCTCTTCTATCTCACCTCGCGCGGGCTCGACGCAGATCGGGCGAGCGAGCTGATCGTGGGCGGGTTCCTGGCTGAGCTGGTGGAGCGGCTTCCCGCCGGGTCGCTGGCCGATGCACTGGCCGCGGCGCTGGACGTCCGGCTCGGCGAGCTGCTCGAGGGCTGAAACCCCTGCGGGGCCTGGGCCTCCTGATGATGGTCGCAGTCGCGTGTCTGACGACCGCGTGCGGCTCCGGCGAGCGTCGTGCCTTCGACACCGAGGGTTTCATCGCGGCGACCGGGCGCGCATCTTCGGCGCCGTCGAGGGAATCGCCACGCCGAGCGATTAGAGCGCCGAAACGGTGGCAGAACAGCTCGATGACCGATTTTCGGAACGAATGCGAGGAAACGGGATCAATGAGCAGAGGGAGCACGGAGATTCGCGATCGCACCGGTGCTGGTGCTGGCTGGCCTGGCCCTGACCCTCCCGCCGGCGGGATTCGGATCGGCCGCGGGCGGCGGCGCCCGCCACGCGACCTCGATCTCGATCTCGTCGAGCGTCCCTGCCTTTCACGGGCGGGTCAAGAGCGGCGTGAAGATCTGCAAGAACCATCGGCGCGTCCAGCTCTTCCGCAAGCGGGCCGGAAAGGATCCGAAGCTGCTCGGCGGCGACCGCTCGGCGGGCACCGGACGCTGGGAGGTGCCCGTCGGCACGCTCGAGTCGGGCGCCTACTACGCGAAGGTCAAGCCGAAGGGCGGCGCCGGATGCGCGGGGGCCCGCTCCGAGACCGCCGTCATCGACTAGTCGTCGCTCTCGCGGCGGCGCCGTTCCCTGACGGTGGTGACGACGACGGCGACCAGGACGACGACCGCCGGGATCACGTACGGCAGCCAATGGCCCGCGTGAGCGATCGGCAGAACGGGCAGTGGGGGCGGAGCCGGCAAGTCAGCCGTTCGCCTGCGAGAGCAGGTAGAGGCCGAGGACGCTGAAGAACACCATCGTCACGAGCATCCAGACCTGCGACCAGGCGGCTTCGCGCGGGTCCCTCCAGAGCGCCAGCGCCCGGTCGTGGCCGAGCGCAAGCGCGACGACGTGCCCGACGACGATCGCGCCGAACTGCACGTACCAGATGGCCGTGGCGCCGACGAGGCCGTAGTCGATGCCCGAGCCCGCCGTGCCGAAGTAGTCCGACCCGTCCCCGAACGGGTCGGAGAGCAGGTAACTGAACTGAGCCTGCTCCTGGTAGACGACGAGGCTGAAGTAGTGCGCGACCAGGTACGCGAGGGCGATCGGGATGAACGCGTGGGCGAACTTGCGAGCGAGCTCCATCGCGCTGCGCTTCCCGTCCACGATGCGCATCCCGTAGATGCCACCCCAGAAGATGGCCGCTACAGCCGCGAGCGTGGCCAAGCAGGTAGAGCGAATTGGTCAGCCGCAACGCGGAGATCGGCGAGAGACCGGAGTCGGTCATCCACTGGAACGTGGAGGCGATCGGTTCCTTGAGGACCCCCTCCTGCGCGCCGTCGAACGTCGTCGATCCGATCGCCGCGAGGACTAGCGCGAGCGATCCCGCCGGGAGTGCCCAGGTGGTCGTGCCGGCGAGGAACGGCCGGCGGCCGATCCGGCCCTCGCGAGCCTCGAAGATCGAGAGGCTGGCGAACATCCCGAAGTACTGGGAGAAGGCCTCGCCGCGGTCGATCCAGCGCTCGACCCCGAACAGCGCCATTGCGACGAACGTGTAGAGCGAATAGGCGACGACCGCCGTCGTCAGGGTCCGGGGCGTGAGGCCGGCCGCAGCGAAGCCCGTCTGCCCCCAGACGAGTTCGAGGAAGACGAACCCGACCAGACCGATGACGGCCGGCCAGCGGCCCAGGCGCTCTGGGTAGGTGAAGGGAGCCGACTGCTTCTGTCCGACGAGCTTGCCGAACGCGAAGCCCGCGGCACGCCCGATCGCCCGCCAGGGGTTGAAGGCGCGAAAGACGTCCCCGAAGAGGACGCTGAGCACGACGACGCCGAGCCAGAACGTGACGAAGACGAATGTCACGGAGAAGTTGCGGTCCGGTGCATCGACGCCGTCGATGCCGGTCCAGACGACGAATGCGAGCAGGAGCGCTCCGATCAGTCCGCAGACGACCTGAACCGGCATCTCCGTCAGCGCCGCGTTGGCGTTGTCACCGAGGCGGCGCCACTCGTAGTTCTCGAACCGCACCTGCCGCCAGCCGAGCGTCAGCCCGACGAAGGAGACGATCAGGACGATCGAAGAGCCCCAGGCGAAGAGCCAGTCCGGAAGCGGCAGGTCGGATCGGCCGACGAGGCCGTGGGCGCCGGCGGTCGACGGGAGCAGCACGGCGATGATCGCCGCACTGGCCGAGGGCCCAGAGCGACGCCGGGACGAATCCCGGCGTCGCGGCCCAGCGGTTCAGGCTCCGCCTCACGGGTTGACTGTCAGCTCGGCGATCTGGGTGGCCGAGCTCTCGAGCTCGACCTCGAAGACGCCCTCGAGGTCGGCCGGGAAGTCGAACTTCACGGTGCCGCCCGCCTCGACGTCCTCGCCGATGTCGTAGCCGTGGACGTGGACCTCGTCGGCCGTGTCCGAGTCGACGACGAACCGGACGTCCTCGCCCTGATTGAACGTCAGGTCGGCGATCCCACCGACGGGCTGACCGTCCTTGATCGTGATCGTGGGCTCCGTGGTCGTCTGGGGCGGCTTCGGGCTTGTCGGGCTTTCCGCCGCCGCCCTCGGTCGTCGTGGTCGTCGTCTCCGCGGCGGTTGTCGCCGTGGTCGAGTCGTTGTCGTCGCCGCCCTTGAAGGCGAAGAAGAGGACGACTACGAGCGCCACCGCGATCACGGCAGCGATGATTCGGGATCCGTTCGAGTTCATCGGATTTGCTCCTTGAAGGGTTACTTCTGGGTGGTCGTCGCCGGCTGAGCGGCGGCGCCCTGAGACTGGTGAAGCGACGGAGCGTCGATCGACTGGTCCGAACCTCCGGCGAAGACGAACAGGATCAGAGCGACCAGGCCGATGATCAGGCCAAGCCCAATTCCGATGGCGCGGTCGGTCCGGCTCATCGGGAGGAGGCTAGCCGATCAACTCCGGCGCCCGGCGGCGGCTGACCGCGGCCGGTCAAGTCGTGCGCGGCGGGCCGCGGCCGGCCAGTGGGCCCGCATGGAGCAGGCCGGGGATGCGAAAGCCTGCGACGAGCGTGGCCGGCTTCGGAGCGAGGTCGCGGGGGGCGCGACGCCTGTGGTCGAGGCGCCGGCGGACGCGCTCGAGCGTCCGTATGCCTGGCGCCCGGCCGGTCGCGAGGATCGGCAGGACGAGCAGGAGCAACGGCGCCAGCGCCACGATGCCGCCCGCGAGCGGCGATCGCCACGGCCAGCGGAGCCGTGATCGCCAGGAAGAAGGCAGCAGCGCCTCGCTGCGAGCGGATGGTTGCCCGATCCATGCCGGAACCGTACACAGCCACCGCGGTGACACGGCCCCTTGCCCGGGATATTCGGATCGGCCCGTGCTGCGGCGCTGAGGTCTAGACGCCGTCGAGAAGGCGCCAGTTGGCCTCGAACGCGCGCTCCGCGGCGGCGACGACGACATCCTCGTCGGCGGGCGTGCGGATCAGCTCCTCGAGCAGTTCCCTGCCCTCGGCGGCGTGCTCGACGTCGCGGCCGCGATGGACCGTGAAGTAGCGAGTGCCCTCGGGCGACTCGACCCCGTAGTGCTCCGCCAGGCCTTCGAGCTTGGTCTTCGAGATCTCCGGCTGGCCGCTCTCGATGGCGTACAGGCGAGCGAGGGCGCTGAGGGCGCCGTCGCGCTCGGTCCAGACCTCGACGCACTGGGCTGTCTCGGCATTGGCAGCGGCACTCGAGTCGCCGTCGACCGCCTCGACGAAGCCGTCCCACATCTCGATGTGGGCGCGCTCTTCGTCGGCATGGCTCGCCAGCTCGGGGTGCTCGGGGAGCTCCGCGGCGGCCTCGTCCGAGAGATCGGCGATCGCGGTGACGGCGTGCCGGTACTGGCCCGAGTAGCGGGCGAGCTCGTCGCTCGTCAGTTCGCCGGCGGACCAGCGGATGTAGAAGGGGTGCTGAAGGACGTCGTGCCGAGCGCGTGCTTCCTCGATGCGATCCCAGACGGTGTTTGCCATTGCTCTGCTCCCTATTCCTCGACTTCGGTTACGGGAAACTGAGCATACCCACGTCCGCAACTGATTCTCGGGGATCGCCGCAATCTCTACGATGCCCGCCTCATGCGTCCGGAGCGCGACAACATCGCCATCCCGCCCTTCCCTCCGGGGATCGAATGGATCGGCACCGAGGCCCCGGTAAGCGAGCGCCTGACGGCCCGTGCGGCCCTGCTCGTCCATTTCTTCGAGCTCGGCGAGCTGAGCGGCGTCAGGACGCTTCCGTTCGTCGCCGGGGTCGCCGAGCGATACGCCGCCAACGGCCTCTCGGTCCTCGGCGTGCACTCCCCCCGCTCCGCCCTCGCGGCATCCGACGCAGCGCTGACCGCTGCCCTCGGACGGGTCGACGTTCCCTTTCCCGTCGCCAACGATCACGAGCACCGGATCTGGCACGCCTACGGCTGCCAGGGTTGGCCCTCGACGTTCCTCTGGGGCCAGGGCGGAACTCTCCGCTACGTCCATTTCGGCGAGGGCGCCTACCACGAGACCGAGGCCGCGATCCGGGCCGAGCTCGTCGCCGGCGAGGGCCATGACCTCCCGGAGCCGACGCTCGATCCGCCACCGTCCGGGAAGGCACCGGACGCGGAGCGACCGAGCGACGAGGTGTTCCCCGGCGGCAGCCACGACCAGGCCTGGGAGCCGAGCGAGCCGGGCGAACCGCTGATCGTCGAGTACGCGGCCGGCGGCGCCTGGGCGGCACTCGACGGCTCCGGATCGGTGACCGTGACCGTCGACGACGACGAGTCCCGCTCGATCGAGCTCGACGGCCCGGGGCTCTACCGGCTGGCCGAGCACCCGGCCCACGGGATGCACGAGGTGCGACTCGACCTGAACGGTCCGATCAGGGTCTGGTCGGTCTCGTTCGCCGGGCCGGACGCACGACTCGCGGCTCCGGGCCGACGCGCAGTCGAGCAGAGCGGAGCTCTGCGAGTCGCGCCGTTATCTAGACGGAGTTCTCGAGGTCCACTCGGATCTTCTTCGGCAGCATGAAGCGGACGGATTCGTCGATCGCCTTCAGCTCGCTCACGTCGGTCGTTCCGCGGTCGCGGAACATGTCGACGAGCTCGGTGACGAGCTCCTCCGGGGCGCTTGCCCCGGATGTGATCCCCACGGTCTCGACGCCGTCGAGCCATTCCTCGTCGACCTCGGCGGCCTTGTCGATCAGGTAGGAGGCCGTACCCAGCTCCCTCGTCACGTCGACGAGGCGGTTGGAGTTGGAGGAGTTCCGCGAGCCGATCACGAGAACGAGGTCGCACTCAGCCGCGAGCTGCTTGACCGCGAGCTGGCGGTTCGTCGTCGCGTAACAGATGTCGTCGGACTTCGGGCTCGTGATGTTCGGGAATCGCTCACGCAGCCTGGCGATCACGCCGGCGGTCTCGTCGACGGAAAGCGTGGTCTGGGTGATGAAGGCGACGCGATCGGGATCGTCGACCTCGAGCCGGTCGACGTCCTCGATCGTCTCGACGAGCACGATCGATTCCGGCGCCTCGCCGGTGGTCCCCTCGACCTCCTCGTGGCCGTCGTGGCCGATCATGATGATCGTGTAGCCCTCCTCGGCGAACTTCCGCGCCTCGACGTGGACCTTGGTCACGAGCGGGCAGGTGGCGTCGATCGTTCGCAGGTTGCGCCGCGCGGAGTTCTCGTGGACCGCCGGGGAGACGCCGTGGGCGCTGAACACGACCAGCTCGCCCTCGGGGACCTCGGTCTCCTGGTCGACGAAGATGGCGCCGCGCTCGGTGAGCTGCTCGACGACGTGCTTGTTGTGGACGATCTCCTTGCGGACGTAGACGGGCGCGCCATGGAGGTCGAGGGCGTGCTCGACGGTCTGAACGGCCCGGTCGACGCCCGCGCAATAGCCGCGCGGCGCCGCCAGGAGGACGCGTGAAGGTGTGTTGAGAACGGCGTTGGCCATCGCCTGAAGGGTAGCGACGGGCCTGCGGCGCCTCAGCCCGGAGCGCCGGGGACGCGATTCTGCGACCACGGCGCGAGGATGCGGTTCTCTCGCTTGACCATGTCCGTTCTCGAGACCCGGTCCTGGAATCCGCGCCGGTTGTCCCGGAAGGCGATCGGCAG
Source organism: uncultured Solirubrobacterales bacterium (assembly GCA_963791335.1). Taxonomy (GTDB): domain Bacteria; phylum Actinomycetota; class Thermoleophilia; order Solirubrobacterales; family 70-9; genus RHKX01. The sequence goes on along the minus strand of CAWBRN010000008.1, from coordinate 293,761 downwards.
GAGGCCGAGTCCGAAGGGGATCACGGCGAGGACCGTCGTCCAGAGCCGGCGGAATGCCCGGCGGACCCCGATCTCCGGCGTCCCCTCGTGCTCGAGTTGAATGCCGACGAACCGCATCCCGGGCGTCTGACCCTCGAACGCCCAGAAGCCCACAAAGTAGATTCCGATCGCGGCGAACGCTGCAAGGGTCAGGAGGCCCGCCAGCCAACCGGGAATCTTCTGGTCGCTGAAGAGCTGAAGCAGCCCGGAGAGCATCGCGATGAAGAGGGCTAACCCTGCCGCCAGGATGCCGGCATCCGCGGCGAGAGCGACGCCGCGACCGACGAGCCCGACGTGATCGGTCGGCTCGGCGCGCTGCTTGCGCCGGAACACCCGGCGGAGGATCCGCTCGACGAAGTCGTCCACCGCCGAAGCGGCGCGTGAGATCTGCCGTCCGAGATCGGAGATCAATCCGGCGCCCTGGGAGGCGAGCGCCACCCGGACCTCCGGCGCCTCGGCGATCCGCTCGACCAGCATCTGCGCCTTGTCGCTCGCGAGTATGTCCTCCCAGATCCGGTCGGCGACCTCGGTGTCGATCGCCCGCTTCACCGTGGCCTCGATCTGGTCGCCGTCGATCGCTTCCTCGATCGCCTCGCTGAGCCTGCCGTCCTCGATCAATCGCGTTATCGCGCGCTCCACGGCCGCGCTCTCGAGGGCTCGGACGATCGCCTCCTCGACCGCGACCTCGACGGTGCGATCCATACCGGTGACGCCGGCGAGCCGGCCGACTCCCTTTGCTCCGCCCTCGAGCAGCCTGCCGCCGATCGGCACATCCGGCCGCGAGCCGTCGGCTGGGACTCGGTCGCTCACTCCACGACGAGTCTATGCCGGAAGCCCGTTATCAACCGCCGCCGATCTGCGGCAGAGCCTTCAGCGCGGCGCCGCCGACGGCGTCGAGGCTCTCCGGGCAGACGTGATCGACGGTGTCCTCGGGCGTGTGCCAGTACTCGCCGGGAGCCGGCCCGGGCCCGTAACTGAAGTCGATCAGGTCGAGCGCCGGAACCCCCGCGTCGAGAAAGGGGGTGTGGTCGTCGTCGACGCCGGGAGCCTCGCCTGAGAACGTGGACGGATCGGCGTCGGCGAAGAGGCCGTACAGCGCGGGGTCGGAGTTGGCCTCCCTGGGGATTGCGAGGTCGCAGTCGCCGACCATGTCGAAGAGCACCATCGCCTCGATCTCGTCGAGCGGGGGCGAACCCCCTCGCCCGGCTCGGGCGTCCTCCACGTACTGGCGGCTGCCGCGGGTTCCGTCGACCTCGAAATCCTGGTCACCGCGCGCCTCTTCCCCATCGAACAGTGCGATCGCGACCGAGGGCCCCGGCATCGGGTTGGGCAGCGATCGGGCGAGCTCGAGGACGACGGCCACACCGGACGCGCCGTCGTTGGCGCCGACGAAGCCGGGAATTCCCGATTTCGTGTCGTGGTGGGCGCCGACGACGATCCAGCCCTGACCTCGCCCGGGGATCGTCCCGACGACGTTGCGCTCGGGGCGCTGGATCCTGACGTCCTCGACCCCGGCCCGGCGCAGCTCGGCGGCGAGCCTGCGGGCCGATTCCTCGTTGGCCGGTGAGCCCGCCGGGCGGGGGCCGAGGTCGACCTGGTCGCGGAGGTCGGCGAAGGCCCTACCCGCGTCGAACGCATCGCGGGCGTCGGCTCGCCGTCGGAGCGGTCGCCGGTCGTCGCCTGGGCGGTCGGATCGGCGGAATCGCCGCACCCGAGCAGGCAGGCCGCCAGGATCAGGCCGGCGAGCGCCGCGATCAGCGGACGATGGCGAGCCCCGGGCATGCGCGATACGTTAGGGCCATGTCTCAGGGACACATGGATCGGCTGACGTCGATCGACGCTTCATTCCTGACCAACGAGTCGTCGACGAGCCACATGCACATCGGCGGCGTCACGATCTTCGAGGGTCCGCCGCCGAGCTACGAGGACCTCCTCGACCACATCGACAGTCGCCTTCACCTGGTGCCCAGGTACCGCCAGAAGCTGGCCTTCCCGCCCGTCGAGACCGGTCGGCCGTTCTGGGTCGACGACCCTCAGTTCAACCTCGGCTACCACGTCCGCCATTCGGCCCTCCCCGCACCCGGCGATGAGGACGTGCTGCGCCGGATGGCGGCTCGCGTCTTCTCCCAGCAGCTGGACCGGACCAAGCCGCTCTGGGAGCTGTGGCTCGTCGAGGGCCTCCGCAAGCGCCGCTTCGCCCTGATCTCCAAGACCCACCACGCGCTCGTTGACGGGGTCTCCGGCGTCGACATCGCCACGGTCCTCTTCGACGTCAAGCCGGTGCCCGAGCCCGCCAAGCCCGACCGCGAGTGGATCCCGAGTCCCAGCCCGTCGTCCGCCGCGCTCGCCGCCCGTGGCGTCGAGAGCCTCGCGAAGGCGCCGATCGGCGCCGCCCGCCGGGTCGCCTCGGTCGTCAGCTCGCCCGGTTCGGCCGCGCGGCAGATCCAGGAGGCCGCCGAGGGCGTCGGCGAGGTCGCCTGGGAGTTCGCCAACCCCGCTCCCGACCTGCCCCTGAACACGGCGATCAGCCCACATCGCCGCTACACGTGGGTGCGCGGCGACCTGGCCGATTTCAAGAAGATCAAGACCGAGCTCGGCGGCACCGTCAACGACGTCGTCCTCTGCGCGGTGGCCGGCGCGCTGCGGCGCTGGCTGCACGCCCGCAGCGTCCGCACCGAGGGCCTCGAGCTGCGGGCGCTGGTGCCGGTGTCGATCCGGGCGACCGACCAGCGCGGCGAGCTCGGCAACCAGATCGCCGCCGTCCGCGGGCCGCTTCCCGTCTACGTCGAGGACCCGGTGGCGCGACTGCGCACGGTGCGCGAGGCGATGGACGGGGTCAAGTCGTCGAAGAAGGCGCTCGGCGCCGAGGTGATCTCGCGGTTCAACGACTTTGCTCCCCCGACCCTGCTCGCCCAGGCCGCCCGGATCAACTTCTCCACCCGGCTCTTCAACCTGATCGTCACCAACGTTCCGGGTCCGCAGATCCCGCTCTACGTGCTCGGCCGCGAGCTCCTGGACATCTTCCCGGTCGCCTTCCTGCCCGAGAACCACGCGCTGGCAATCGCGATCATGTCCTACAACGGCAAGATCGACTTCGGCCTGCTTGGCGACTACGACTCGATGGAGGACATCCTGCTGATCTCCGAGGGGATCGAGGCGGAGATCAAGCAGCTGCTCGAGGCCGCCGAGGAATCGGAGAAGTCCGACAAGAAGAGGGCGCCCAAAGGCACGAGAGGGCGCAAGCCTGCCGGATCCGACCAGGCCACGAACGCGTCGGCCTGAGCGTGAGCGATCCCGGCCCGAGCCCCTTCAAGTACCACCTCGAGCTGACCCCGGCCCAACTGCGGCTGACCCACGACGCGCTCCGCGACCTCCTCGACGCGCTCGGTGAGGAGCGGCCGGAGGCGCGGCGGGTGATCGGCGAGGTCCTGGAGATGCTTCCGGACGAGCACGCGATTGCGGCGATCAGGCTCGAGGACGACGGCGAGCCGGACACCGACGACGATTCCGGCCCGGAACCCGACGGTCCCGAGCCCCCGGACCTGCTGGCCTGAAGCCCGCGTCCGTGGTCTGCCGGCGGCCCTCGGTCGCTAGCCTGCCCCGCTCACGATGAGCCTCTCCGTACAGATCGGGTTGTTGATGGCGGTCGCGACGGCTTTCTTCGCCGTCGTCGGCTTTCTCTACAAGCACAGGGGGGCAGTCGGCTCACCGCCGGTCGAGTGGTCCCATCCCGTGCGGACCTCGCTGACACTCTTCCGGAACCGCTGGTACGTGCTCGGGATCGTGATCGCGATCGGTTCGTGGGGCTTCCACGTCGCCGCCCTCGCCCTCGCGCCGATCTCGCTCGTCCAATCCGTCATCGCCGGCGGCCTCGTCCTCCTGACGGTCGTCGCCGACCGTCTGTTCGCCCACAACGTCACTCGCCGCGAGTGGATCGGCGTCGGCCTGGCCGCGCTCGGCCTCGCCTTTCTCGCCGCCTCGATCGACGGCTCGAGCAGCGGCGCCCACTCCGACTACGAGCCGGCAACGCTGGCGATCTTCCTGGTGACCGTCACGGCGATGGCGATCGGCGTCGCGGTGGTCGGCTGGCGAACCGATCACGCGGGCGTCGCGCTCGGGGCATCCGCCGGCCTGTTCTGGGCCGTCTCCGATACGGCGATCAAGGCGCAGACGGGCGTCTTCGGGCAGAGCCTCGTCGACGTCTTCCTCTCCCCCCTCGTCCTGCTGATCATCGTCGCGTCGTTCGTCGGCCTGACCGTCTCGGCGAAGAGCCTCCAGATCGGCAAGGCCGTTCCAGTCATCGCGATGACCACGGTGGCCGCCAATGCCCTGACGATCGCCTCCGGCCCGATCGTCTTCGGCGACCCGGCGCCCAGTGACTCGCTCGGCGTCGCCGCCCGGATCGCCGCCTTCGTCCTCGTCCTCGGAGCCGCCGCGCTGACGCCGGCGCCGGTCAGGGCGGCGGAGGCGCAATAGGCACAGGTCGGTCAGGAGCCGAGTACGAGCTCCGCGGCGGTCCGCAGCAACTCCGGGTCCATCGCCTGGATCAGCAGGGTCGTGACAACCGACTCCCGCCACTTGGCCAGGTCATCGGCGATCTTGTCCTTCGGGCCGATCAGCGACATCGCGTCGATCAGCTCGTAGGGGATCAGCGCGGCGGCCTCGTCCTTCTTGCCCTCCAGATAGAGGTCCTGGATCTGGAGGACCTCCTTCTCGTAGCCCATCCTGATCGGCACGTTGGCGTGGAAATTCTTTCCCTTCGCGCCCATGCCGCCGAAATAGAGCGCGTAGAAGGGACGCAGCTGGTCGGCGCAGGCCTGCGGGTCGTCCCCGACGATCATCGGCACCATGCAGGCGACCTCGAAGTCGTCCGGCCCGCGGCGAGCGCCCTCACGGCCCCAGCCCTCCTCGAGCGAGGGCGTGTAGATGTCCTGGTGGGCGGGCGAGAAGAGCATCGACATCCAGCCGTCGCAGAGCTCGGCGCAGAGCGCGATGTTCTTGGGGCCCTCGCAGCCGAGGAAGATCGGAACGTCCTCGCGGACCGGGTGGATCGAGGACTTGAGCGGCTTGCCGAGACCGCTCGAGCGGTCGGGGTCGTCGAACGGCAGCGGGTAGTGCGGCCCCTCGCTGGTGACCGGGCCCTGCCGCGCCCAGATGTCCCGCATGATCCCGATGTACTCGCGGGTGCGGGCGAGCGGCTTCGGGAACGGGACGCCGTACCACCCCTCCACGACCTGCGGCCCGGAAACGCCGATCCCGAGGATGAACCGGCCGCCGGAGAGGTGGTCCATCGTCATCGCCGCCATCGCCGCCGCGGCGGGCTGACGGGCCGACATCTGCATGATCGCGGTGCCCAGCCTCAGCTTCTCGGTCCTCGAGCCCCACCATGCGAGCGGAGAGATGCAATCGGACCCGTATGCCTCCGAGGTCCACAGCGAGTCGAAGCCCAGCTTCTCGGCCTCGGCGATCAGCGACTCGGCGTTCGGCGGCGGTCCGCCCGCCCAGTAACCGGTGTTCAGCCCAAGCTGTAGGTCGGCGGCCATCAGCGGCAACCTATCGGTGCTCAGCCCTTGGGGACCAGCTTGACCTTGAGCTTCTTCTTCGAGGTGTTGCCGAAATCGTCGACGAGCTTGCCCTTGAGCGTCGCCTTCGCCTTGCCCGATGTGACCTGCGCGGCCTGACTCTTCTTCTTCAGCTTCAGCTTCAGCGTCTTCGACTTGCCGGCCTTGACGGTCTTCTTCTTCCCCTTCAAGGCGAACGACTTGCCGCCCTTCTTGATCTTCCCCTTGACCGCGGCTTTCAGCTGCTCCCCGGCCTTGACCTTGACCTTGACGACGACCTTGCCCTGCTTCTGCTTCTGCGTCTTCTTGGCTTTCAGCTTGCCGTCGACCTTGGAATCGACCGTCACCTTGTGCGTGACCGTGCCGGTCGCAGGGCCGTTGCAGTAGACGGCGCTGCCGACCGCGACGACGTCGCCCGTGAACCCGGCGTCGGGCGCGCAGTCATTGGTGACGGTCAGCTTGACGTCATAGGTGCCGTCTTCGAGGTAGAGGTGGGTCGGTTTCGGGCCGCCGTTGCCGAGCGTGAAGCCGTCGCCGAAGTCCCAGTCGTATCGGGTCGCGAACCCGCCGGCCACCGTCGTCGCGGAGGCGTTGAACGGCAGCGGCTTGTTCGCCTTGCCTCCGGCTCCCTTGAACGCTGCGTCGGGTGTCTGCGTGGGCGTCACCGCGATGCTGAAGAAGTTGGGGAAGACTCCCCCGGTCGGGAAAGGGGTGCCGCCGAGGGGCGTCAGGGCCGCGCCGTTGATCGAGAACCCCGCGACTGCGCCGGGATTGGCGAGGAGTGAGTCGTAGAGGAAGTCGCCGTCGGGGCTGACCGCGATCCCGCGAGCCTGCCCGGTCAGGATCACAGGATCGACGTCCTGAATCAGCGAACCCGTCGTGGGGTTGATCGCGAACCCCTCGATCGACTTGCCGAACACCTCGCTCACCCACAGCTGATCGCCGTCGGGCTCCACCGCCAGCTCGCCCGGGGTGTCCCCCGCGGCCTGGAACGGGGAGCCGGCCATCACGGTCGGTGCGCCGGTCGTCGGGTTGAGGTTGAGGCCGTGGATCTTGTCGCCGATCGACTGCGCGACGTACATGTGCTTGCCGTCCGGCGTCATCGAGGCGCCGAAGCCGCCGACCTGACCGGCGAGGTAGAGCGGCGACCCCGTGATCGTGTGCAGGCTGCCGTCGGGGGAGATCGTCAGGGCCGCGATCGCGGTGTCGGCGTTGCTCGCCGGCGGCCCGAGCGGACCGCGACGGCCGGTCACGTAGACGAAGCGGCCGTCCGGGGACACCACGACGGAGCACGGGTCGTTGATCCCGATCGAGACGGGCGAGGAGGGCACGAGCGTCAGCGCGCCGTTGGCGGCGACGGAGAAGACGGAGATCGAAGGCGCCGCGTCGGTCGAGTCACGGTTCGTCGCCAGCAGGAACTTGCCATCCGGGGTGAAGCCGAGACCGGTCGGCTGGTTGCCACCGTCCGGCGTCGCTCCCTGGTCGGTCAGGGAACCGTCGGTGTTGATCTTGTAGCGCCCGATGGTGTCATCGCTCGTGTTGGCGACGTAAACATGGCGAGCATCGGGGCTAATCGCGACACCGTTGGCGTCCTCACCCGCGCCGAGCGGCGAGCCCGGCAGCGTCGTCAGCACGCCGTCCTCGCCGCCGTTGAATGCGGTTAGGCTCGCCGTTGCCGCTGTCGCCGCTGTTGCTCACATAGACGCTGCGATCGGCGCTTGCGCTCGCCGGCAGCGCGAGCAGCGGAAGGACCAGCAGGAATGCGAGCTGCGAGCGACGAGGCAACATGGCGGGCACGCTAACCCCGATAGCGGTTGCACGCAAGCCCGAGCCGGCTCAGCATCCGACCCTGCAGAAGACCTCGATCCCGGCGATGCTCGCGTAGTCCGATTCGGGCTTGAAGAGCAGGTTCAGCGTCCCGTCGCTGACCGCGATGTTGTCCAGCGGCAGCTGGTAGGCGGTATTGATGGCGCCGGTACGGGCGAAGATGTCGAAGTTGTCGACGAGCAGGTTCCCCTCGGCGGAGATGTCGAAGACGCGCTTGCCGACGGCGTTGTTGCCGCCGGAGCGCTCCGCGAAGTAGAGCCGGACGTCGACCCGGCTCGCGCTCCCGACCGGCAGCGCGTAGCTGAAGCTGCGCTGGTCGAGCGGCACGGAACCGACATTCCCGCGATAGGTCTGGAAGATCGGATCGTCGCGCGTGTTCGCGATCGCGAGCGGCGTCACGTTGGCGCCCTCGGCGATCGCGGTCGAGGGCGAGAAGAGCCCCGTGTCCGGCTTCCAGATGCGGTTGAGCGTGTCGGTGTAGTTCGCGGATCCCGCCACGTCGAGGCGATGGAGGATCGGCCCGGTGCCCTCCGGCTTGACGTTGCCGACCAGATAGACGTTGTCGTTGTAGTCGTAGTTGACGCCCGAGTAGTCCATCGCCATCAGGAAGGTGTTCGGGATCCAGTTGCCGTTGCGATCGAGCGCCGGCCAGAACCTGACGTGATGGCCGCACGGGCCCGGGCAGCCTGCGTTCTGATCCGGGGTCTGGTCGTTGCTCGCGTCGAAGCTCCACTCGGTGTCGATCTTGAAGCCGAAGAGGCCGTTCGGCGAGAAGCGTTCCCGCCGCCGGCTGGCTGAGGTTCCCGTTCAGCCGCGGCAGGATCGACTGTCCGTCGACTCCGGCATGGGTGAAGATCGGCGTCGTCGTGGAGCTGCCGCGCTGGTGCCAGAAGACGGTCGCCGTGTTGCCCTGCGTGTGGAAGGCGTCGAGCTGGCGGACGGTCACCGGCTTCGTCGTGTCGACGCGACTCCAGTACGGCGAGAGGATCTCCTCGCCGGCGGTCTCGATCCTGCCGGCGCGGTTGAGGGTCTGGCCGCTGTAGGTGAGTGGCGACGTGTAGCCGAAGACGGTCGTTGACGAGCGTCTTCAGGGTCGGCTCGTTACCGCCCTCGGGGACGGTCTGCCAGACCCCGGCGAGCTGGACGTTCCGCGATGGAGTCGCCGGATCGTCGCTCGCGATCGCGAGCTGGCCGGTCGACACGCTGCCGCTCGAGGCGATGAACCTGACGGTGACGTCGAGCTGGCCGCCTGCGGCGATCGTCGCCGGCAGCGCCGGCGGGTTGACGAGTGTGAACGGACCGGTGACGTTGAGCCCGGTGATCCGCAGCGGCCCGCTGCCCGTGTTCGAGATCCGCAGCGTCGAGCGGTCGTGCACCGCGTCCGGCGGCGGGCTGGTCAGGCTGCCGATCCGGTTGAAGACGAGCCGGTCGTTGAACGGCACGCCGTCGAGCCCCTGGACGGAGATGTTGCCGTTGCCGCTGCCGACCGGCCTGACGTTGCGGACGATGAAGACGAGGTCCTGGTAGTCGGTGCCGGAGGTGTCCTCCTCGAAGGCGACCACGTAGCTGTCGGCGACGGTGCTGCCGTCGGCCGCCTTCAGCGGGTAGGCGCGGAAGTGGTGCGGGAGCGCGCCGGCGAACGTGTTCCGGGCGTCCTCGCTGAAGACCTCGCGGTTCGAGAAGAACGGCCAGATCGACGAGAACCCGAACGTGGTCGTCCCCGGGTCGAACGAGGTGGTGCCGCTGACGGGCGGGTCGAGCGACTGGTAGTCGGGGTTGGCGACGCTGAAGAGCTGCGTACGGGACCCGCCGGATGCCGGGTACCAGCCGAGGTTCGTCACCTGACCGCCGCTCGACTGCGGCCCGAAGACGGCGAGCGGCTCGATCGTCACGTCGCCCGAGCCGGCCTTGACCATCCGCTGCAGGTCGACTTCGTCGCCGATCCGCGAGCTCGTCGAGGACAGGGCGCTGTTCGTCGGATCGGTGTCGCCGACGTTGACCGGGATGTCGTAGGTGTCGAGGATCCACTGCAGCGAGGGCTCGCTGGCGCCGCCGAGGCCCGCGGTGCCGAGCCCGCGCAGAGCGACGGAGGCGCTCGGGTTCGTGGTGTCGTTGCCCGCGACCGTGAGGCTGGCCCGCTTCGGGCCGGTCGCGGTCGGGTCGAAGACGACCTGGACCGAGAGGCTGCCGCCCGCCGGCACCGATGCCGGCAGCGACGACGGGGAGGTGACCCGGAACTGGCCCTGGTCGGCGCCGGACACCGACAGGCCGGATACCGACAGCGGCCCGTTCCCGGTGTTGCGGACGGTCACGGTCTTCGCGGCGCTCGCCGCTCCGCCGGCGACGTCGTTGAAGATCAGCCGCGACTGGGTGATCTCCATCTTCGGCGCCGCAGCCTGCTGGATCGGCCGCAGGAGCGTGATCCGGTTCGCCCCGAACTCGGTCACGTAGAGGTTGCCGTTGCTGCGGTCCTCGGTCAGATCGAGCGGGTCGACGAACCCGGTCAGGCCCGGGATGCCCGTCTGCGAGGACTGGATGTCGGGGTTCGAGGAGCCCGGAGTCAGGGCGATGATGTCGTCGCCGGCGCTGTAGCGGGCGACGAGCAGCTTGCCCTGGAGCGCACCGTTGAACGCGTTGCTCGCGGTACTCGATCGCCCCGTCGGGGGAGTAGTGCTGTCCGAAGTCGAAGGCGGCGCCGCGCCAGTTCCGGTCCGGTGCGACGCCGACCGGGTACTGGCCCACCTCGGCGGGATCGGTGCCGGAGGTCGGGTTGCCACCGTTCAGGACCCACTCGCACCGCGCCGGGTTCGGGTGCCCGTAGTAGCCGCCCTGGCGAACCCGGAAGAGGAAGTCGTCCTGGGCGCTGTTGAGCGAGGCGATGCCCGGCACCGCCGGGCCCGTGTAGGCGCCGTCTCGTCGCCGAGTCGATCCGCTTCTGGCAGGACGGCGGCAGCGGTGCTCGGCGTACGCGGGGGTGGCGCCGCCGGCGGCCGCGCCGTTGGTCGGCACGTAGAGCTCGCCGTTGGTGTGCCAGACGAGGTCGAAGGCGTTGCGGATCCCGCTCGCGTAGACGGTCACCGGCGCCAGGGACGCGAACGGGTCGTAGGTCCCGCCGTCCTCGGTCTTCACGTTCAGCGGGGGCGAGGTGATCGCCGTCTGGTCGATCCGCAGGACCGCGGCGCTGAGGGCGTGCTCGGGCCGCAGTCCCCAGCCGCTGTCGGGCGCCCCGTTCGAGCTGTTCGACCCCTGAGTGACGTACAGCTTGCCGTCGGGGCCGAACGCGAGGCTGTTGGTCAGATGGTCGCGGACCGAGCGCGGCAGACCGACGACGTAGTCCTGGACCGTCCCGAGGCTCGGGCCGCTCAGGCGCGTGATCTTTCCGGTCCAGTCGGTGCCGTCGTTGAACGCGTCCTCGCTGTGGCTCACCCAGAGGATCGGAGCCGACGCGGTGCTCGCCGGGTCGAACGCGAGCCCGATGATCGACCGCGGCCCTCCGTTCGCGGTCTGGATCGAGTTGATGATCTGCGGGGAGCCGGTCGTCCCGTCGGCGGCGATCGGGAAGCGGTAGATCAACCCGTCGTAGGTCGCGGCGTAGAGCTTGCCGTCGGGACCGACGGCGACGCTCGTGAACATCTGACCCTGCGCTGTCGGCAGCGGCACCTGCTCGAAGGCGGCACTGCCCGACCCGCCGCCGCCGCTCGTCCCGGTCCCGGTCGTGAACGAGCTGTCGAAGGGAAGGAACGGCGCGCCGCTGAAGTCCTTGAGGCCGTTGGTCACCTCGAACGTGTAGCGGGTGCTCGCGTCGAGGTTCGCGGTCGGCTGGACGATGATCGCGTCGCCGCCGCCCGTCGTGTTGAGGTGAGCGGCGACCGGCGCACCGTCGCGGCTCCTCGTCAGCCGGACCGTGTTCGAAGTCAGGGTCGCGGGGTCGATCCCGTCGCCGACGTTCGGCAGGTTCACCTCGGCGGTGACGGGGGCATCCCGGAAGCTGCCGCTGGCGCCGTCGGCGGGGGTGACCTTCGTCACCGAAGGCCGGCTTCCACCGACGTCGTTGACGACCGTGACGTAGTCGAGCTTCGTGTTGACGCCGCCGACGGCGTCGATCGTCAACAGGCCGTCGGCGACGTTGACGGTCCGTTTGGCGGTCGCGAAGCGGTCGTCGGTCGTGGGCTGGAACCCGGAGATCGCCACCTGTCCCTCGATCCTGATCCGGTGGGTGCTGTCGAAGTTGGCGGCCGCGTCGCCGACCGCGACCTTGACCGTGTAGGAGCCGTTGGGAACCTTCAGCTCCCAGGCGGCCGGCGTCTTCACCGCGGTCCCGGTCGCCGAGGCCGGGTACTGCATGTGGATCATCGTGTCGATCGACTGGTCGGCGACCAGGTTGCGGTCGCGCGTGTTCAGGGTCAGGTCGAGCGGCGTGTGGGTGGCGTTGCCGAGGCTGTCCTCGCGGACCCAGCCCTGCCCGGCCGTGTTCGAGTAGGCAGCGCCGGTGTCGGCCGTGAAGCCGGACGGGACCGGCACCCCGACGGGCTGGAAGTTGATCTTCTTGTCGAGCGGCGCCGTTCCCTGCGGCGTCCCGGTGACGGGGCTCGACGTGGCCCGGTTGCCCGACCGGTCCTTCGCGACGACCACGTAGTTGTAGGTCGTCCCGTTGGCGACGCTGCGATCGACGTAGCTCGTGCCGGTCAGCGTCGACCCGTTCAGCGGTGCTCCGCCCGTCCCGACCGGCAGCGACGTGCTGCGGTAGACGTCGTAGCCGGCGAGGTCGCTCTCGGTGTTCGGATTCCAGCTCAACGCGACCTGGCCGTCACCGGCGCTCGCGCTCACGTTCGAGGGCGGCGCCGGCGGCGTCGTGTCGGTGGAGAGTGTCTTGACGGTGACGTAGTCGAGCTTCGTGTTGGTCCCTCCGACCGCGTCGACCGTCAGCCGGCCGTCGCTCACCGGCACCTGCACCGTCGCCGACTTGAACCGGTTCGAGGCGGTCGGGACGAACGAGTCGATCGCGACCTGGCCCTCGACCCTGATCCGGTGGCTGCTGTCGAAGTTCGTCGGCGGCGTCGCCGACGGACACGGTCACCTCGTAATCCCCGTCCGGGACCTTCAGTTCCCAGGCCGCCGGCGTCTTCACGGCGGTCCCGGTGCCGTCAGCCGGGTACTGCATGTGGATCATCGTGTCGAGCGACTGGTCCGTGAGCAGGTTGCGGTCGCGCGTGTTCAGGGTGACGTCGAGCGGCAGTGTGGCTCGCATTGCCGAGGCTGTCCTCGCGGACCCAGCCCTGGCCGGCCGCATCGGAGTAGGCCGCGCCGGTGTCGGCCGTGAAGCCGGAGGGGACCGGTGCTCGCCGCGGGCTGGAAGTTGATCTTCCAGTCCGGGACTGGCCGCTGCCTGCGGGGTCGCGCTGACCGCGGCGGCGGCGGCGGAGTTGCCGGAGGTGTCCCTGGCGGCGACCGCGTAGTAGTAGGTCGTCCCGTTGCTGACGCTGCGGTCGGTGAAGCCGGGATTCGTCAGCGGCGCCGAGCCGTTCAACGGCGTCCCGGTGGTCGCGACCGGCAGTGACGTGCCTCGGTAGACGTCGTAGCCGGCGAGGTCGGCCTCGGTGTTCGCGTTCCAGCTCAGCGCGACCTGTCCGTCGCCGGCGTTCGCGACTCACGTTCGCCGGCGCCGCCGGTGCCGTCGTGTCGGCCCCGGCGCTCTTGACGATGACGTAGTCGAGCTTCGTGTTCGTGCCCCCGACCGCGTCGACGGTCAGCCGGCCGTCGGTCACGGTGACGCTCGCCGAGGCCAACTTGAAGTGATTGCTCGCGGTCGGGACGAACGAGTCGATCGCGACCTGGCCCTCGACCCTGATCCGGTGGGTGCTGTCGAAGTTGTCGGCGGCGTCGCCGACCGACAGGGTCACGTCGTAGTTGCCGTTCGGGACCGCCAGCTCCCACGCCGCCGGCGTCTTCACCCCGGGCCCGGTCGCCGCGGTCGGGTACTGCATGTGGATGAACGTGTCGAGCGCCTGGGAGCTGACGATGTTGCGATCGCGCGTGTTCAGGCGTCACGTCGAGCGGCAGTGTGGCTCGCGCTGGTCGAGGCTGTCCTCGCGGACCCAGCCCTGGCCGGCCGTATCCGAGTAGGGAGCGCCGGTGTCGGCGGTGAAGCCGGCACGGGACCGGTGCCGCGGCGGGCTGGAAGTTGATCTGCCGATCGACGGTCGCGCCGGCTGCCGAGGTGGGGATCAGCACCGCCGCGAGCAGGACGATGACTACGACAACCCTGCGCGTGGGCTTCATCTTGTCATTGCTCTCCTGATCGTCCTCGAGGGACCGCAGCCGCCACGCGGTTGCGATCACCGCCGGTTGGAACGGACCGGCCAGTCGGACTATAGACACCCGCGAGGCCCGCCGTGACATCCGTTTTATCGCGGGAATCGGAATTTGCGGTAGACGTCGTCTTCAGCTGACGTCGCCGACCGGCACCCAGCGAGTTTGTTTGACCTCAGTCATTAAGCCCCTCTGTGCGGAAGGGGTTTGACCTAAGCCTTGACAAAAGCGGGTTCTTATGGGTTTGATTGCCCCATGGAGAAGAGGAGTGGCTCATTGGCCTCGTTGCGCGAGGCCAATGAAGATCGTGTGATCGATGCCCTCCGCGTGCGCGGGGTCGCAAGTCGCGCGGAACTCGCCAGGGTCACCGGCCTGTCGCGGTCCACCGTCTCGACGATCGTCTCCGATCTTCTCGACGCCGGCCTCGCCGGAGAGCGCGACGGCCAGCCCGACCGCGAAACACACACGGGGCGCCCGCCGGTGATGGTTTCGCTGAACCCCTCCGCCGGCGTCGCACTCGGCCTTGATTTCGGCCACCGCCACCTGCGCGTGGCGGTCTCGGACCTCTCGCATACGGTCCTCGCCGAGGCGTGGTGCGAGCTCGACGTTGACCACTCCTCCGAACAGGGTCTCAACCGTGCTGCCGAGTTCGTGGACCGCGTCCTCGAGGAGGCCGGGGCCGACCGTGACCAGGTCATCGGTACGGGCATGGGGCTGCCGGCGCCGATCGACCGGGCGAGCGGCTCGGTGCAGGAATCCTCCATCCTCCCCGGCTGGGTCGGGGTCGATGCCGCGCAGGAAGCGAGCAAGCGACTGGGTCTGCCGGTCGAGGTCGAGAACGACGCCAACCTTGGTGCCCTTTCCGAATACACGTGGGGCGCCGCGAGAGGCCGCTCGGAAGTCGTTTATCTCAAGGTTTCGTCGGGCATCGGCGCCGGGCTGGTCTCGGATGGCCGGCTGCAACGCGGCGTCTCCGGCACGGCCGGAGAAATCGGGCACATGGTGCTCGCCGACGGGGGGCCGGTCTGCCGCTGCGGTAACCGAGGATGCCTCGAGACCCTTGCGTCGTCCCGCGCGGTCGCAGACCTCCTTGCCGCGAGCCGTCGCGAGCCGATGTCGACACAACAGCTGCTCGAACTGTCGGCCGGCGGCGACACGGCAGCCCAAAGGCTGATCGCCGACGCGGGGCGGGCGATCGGGGTCGCCGTCGCCAGCCTGTGCAACATCCTGAATCCGCAATGCGTGGTCGTAGGCGGAGACCTTGGAGCGGCCGGAGACGTGCTCCTCGACCCGATCCACGACGTCGTGAGGCGGATGGCCGTTCCGAGCGCGGTGGCCGACCTCGAACTGATCGCCGGGGTCCTCGGGGAGCGAGCCGAGATGCTCGGCGCGCTGGCGCTGGTGCTGCACCAGGCCGACCTCTTCACTCAGACGGGGCTCGGCGTGGCCGCATGAAGCTTGAAATGAACCAACCGGGGCAAACACACATGAGAGCGAGGAACTGACGATGGAACAGGTACAGGCGAACACAGGAGGACTCCGATGAAGGCGATGAAACGAACGCGGCTTCTGTTGCTGACGGTCGTCGGGCTCGGCGTCGCCGTCGTGCTCGGCGCCTGCGGCAGCAGCGATGACAGCGACAGCAGCGACAGCTCGAGCGCCAGTTCCGGAGGCGGCAAGATCGCCTTCCTACTGCCCGAGACGCAAACGGCACGCTACGAGACTCAGGACAAGCCCCTGTTCGAACAGAAGGTGCAGGAGCTCTGCCCGGATTGCGAGATCCTCTACCAGAACGCCGACCAGGATCCGACGAAGCAGCAGTCCCAGGTTGAGGCTGCGGTGACCGAGGGCGTCGACGTGATCGTCCTCGATCCGGTCGATTCCACATCGGCGGCGGGAATGGTCACGCGGGCTCAGCAGGCCGATATTCCGGTGATCAGCTACGACCGCTTGATCCTGGACGCCGACCTGGCCGCCTACGCGGAGTTCAACAGTTCCGAAGTCGGCAAGCAGCAGGGCGAAGCACTCGCCGGAGCCCTTGCGGACAACGGCAGCCCGTCGGGCCCGATCGTCCAGATCAACGGCGATCCGAAGGACAACAACGCGAAGTTGTTCAAGGAAGGCGCGACTGCGGTGTTCGAGGACAAGGGCATCGATGTGGCCGAGGAGTACGACACTCCGGATTGGCTGCCGGAGAACGCCCAGAAGGAAATGGACCAGGCGATCACCGCGGTCGGCAAGGACGGCTTTTCCGGCGTCCTCGCCGCCAATGACGGCACAGCCGGTGGTGCGATTGCGGCACTCAAGGGCGCCGGAATCGACCCGTCGACCGTGCCGGTCACCGGCCAGGACGCGGAGCTGGCTGCGGTCCAGCGGATCATCGCCGGCGAGCAGTACATGACGGTGTACAAGCCGATCAAGCCGCTCGCCGACAACGCCGCCACCCTCGCGGTCGCGGTCGTCAACGGTGAGGATCCGGCCGAGTCCGACGTCATCACCGGCGAAGAGGACAACGGCTCCGAACAGGTGCCGGCGGCGATCACGGACACGATTCCCGTGTTCGAGGACAACGTCAACGACACGATCGTCGCTGACGGTTACTGGACGGCAGACGACATCTGCACCAAGCAGTACGCACAGGACTGCAAGGACGCGGGTATCAAGTAGTCCAGGTAGTTAGCCTGACGCGCGAGGAGAGGAAGAGATGAATCAAGACCCAAGCAAGGTCCGAACGTCCGGAACGGATGTTGATTCGCCACCTCTCCTCGCGCTGAAGGGCTTCACCAAGAGCTTCGGGCCGGTGGAGGCCCTGAAGGACGTCACCTTCGACGTCCACAGGGGCGAGGTCGTCGCGCTGGTCGGCGACAACGGCGCGGGAAAGTCCACCATGATCAAGGCGATCTCGGGCGCCCAGCCACCCGATGCCGGCCAGGCCTCGTGGGACGGTCGGCCGGTTCAGATGAACACCCCCCACGATGCGACGAGGCTCGGCATCGCGACGGTCTACCAGGACCTGGCGTTGGCCGAGAACCTCGACGTCGTGGCCAACCTCTTTCTCGGTCAGGAGATCGCCAACACGATTCCCGGCGTGGCCGTCCTCGACGAGACGGCGATGGAGAAGAAAGCGGTCGAACTGCTCTCGTCGCTCGGGGTCACGACGTTGCGAAGCGTTCGCACCGAGGTCGCGATGCTGTCGGGCGGCCAGCGCCAGGCGGTTGCGATCGCACGCTCGTTACTCGGTGACCCCGAGCTGGTGATGCTCGACGAGCCGACTGCCGCTCTCGGCATCGTCCAGACCGAGCAGATCCTGAGACTGATCGAGCGACTCCGCGATCGCGGACTCGGGGTGATCGTGATCAGCCACAACCTCGCCAACGTCTTCGAGGTCGCGGATCGAATTGCGGTGCTGCGCCTCGGACGAATGACTGCGACCTTCAAGGCCGCGGATTCGTCGCGCGAGGAGATCGTCGGGGCGATCACCGGAGCCGACGTCAAGGACCGCGCTACCGAGGAGACCGAGCTATGAGCACCGCACCGGATCCGAAAATCGGGACGGCTCCGGCCGAGGCCGTCGAGGGATTCTCGGTCCGACGGGGGCTGACGGCACTGGGTCGCGGCGACCTGGCATCGGTCCGGGTGTTGATCGGAATCGCGGTGATCTGGACGATCTTCCAGATTGCCAATGACCGTTTCCTGAGCGCGGTCAACCTCTCCAATCTGACGCTGCAGATCGCGGCGATCGCGACGATCTCGATTGGGGTCGTACTCGTGCTGCTGCTCGGCGAGATCGACCTGTCGGTCGGCGCCGTCAGCGGCCTCGCGGCTGGAGTCATGGCGGTGCTCAGCGTCCAACATGGCTGGGCGCCGATCCTCGCGATCCTCGCCGGACTCGGCGTGGGAGCCGCGATCGGCCTGTTCAACGGTTTCATCGTCACCCAGTTCGGAGTGCCTTCGTTCGTCGTGACGCTGGCCGGGCTGCTCGCCTGGCAGGGCGCGTTGCTATGGGTGCTCGGTGACACCGGATCGGTGAACCTGCCGCCGAGCATCATCACCGACCTCACGAGCACGTTCTTCTCCTCCGCGATCGGCTGGGCCCTCGGGATTGCCGGAATCGTCCTCTACGCCGGCTCTCAGATCTATGCGAGACGGCGACGCCAGGCTGCGGGGCTCGACGTGGGTCCGATCACCGGAGCCGCGCTGCGAATCGGTCTGGTCGCCGCGGCGGTGATCGTGGCGGTCACGATCCTCAATGCCGACCGCGGAGTCCCGCTTGCGGCGTTGATCGTCGTAGCTCTGTTGATCTTCTTCACGTTCATCACCGAGCGGACTCGCTACGGACGTCACATCTTTGCCGTGGGAGGCAACGCCGAAGCAGCGCGGAGGGCGGGCATCAGCGTCAATCGGATCAAGATCAGCGTGTTCACCCTGGCCTCGATGCTCGCGGCGGCGGGCGGGATTCTCGCCGCCTCGCGTCTGCTGGCCGTTAACCAGCAATCGGGCTCCGGGGACGTACTCCTGCTCGCGATCGCCGGTCCGGTGATCGCCGGCACCAGCCTCTTCGGCGGGCGCGGTTATGTCTGGTCGGCGTTGCTGGGAGCCGTGGTGATCGGATCGATCTCCAACGGCATGGACCTGCTGGCGCTCGACTCCGACGTCAAGTTCATGATCACCGGCGCCGTCCTGCTGGCCGCGGTCATCATCGATGCCGTGACCCGCCAGCGACGCGAGCAGGCGCGCTGACCCCGCCGCTGAGGGCTGCGCTGATCGGTTACGGGCTCGCCGGGTCCGTATTTCATGCACCGCTGATCGCCGCCACCGACGGACTCGAGCTCGCGACCGTGGTCACCGGCGACCAGGCCGGGGCGAGGCCGCGCGCGAGGCCTATCCCGGCGTCCGGATCGAGGCCTCGCCGGAAGGGGTTTTCGAGCGAGCCGGAGACCACGACCTCGTTGTGATCGCGACCCCCAACGACACGCACGCTGCGCTCGCAGCCCGTGCGATCGACCTCGGGATCGCTGTCGTAGTCGACAAACCTCTCGCTCCGACGGCCGACGGCGCGATCGACGTCGTTGAACATGCCGAGCGCGCGGGCGTTCCCCTCACCGTCTTTCACAACCGCCGCTGGGATTCAGACCAGCTAACCCTCCGCAGGCTCATCGAGGCGGGGGAGCTCGGCGACGTGCTCCGCTACGAGTCGCGGTTCGAGCGGTGGCGGCCGGGACCCCGCTCAGGTGCGTGGCGACAGGAGTCGCCCCCAGCGCTTGGTGGCGGGCTCCTCCTCGACCTCTGCACGCACCTCGTCGATCAGGCCCTGGCACTCTTCGGCCCGGTCCGAGCCGTTTACGGAGAGGTTGATCATCGCCGAGGCGGTCCTGCCGACGACGATGCCTTCGTTGCACTCGAGCACGAATCCGGTGTGCGCAGCCACCTCTGGGCCTCCGAGTTCGCGGCCGCGCCAGGACCGAGACTCAGGGTGCTCGGCTCGGCGGGAGCCTTCACGGTGGATGCCGTCGACTCTCAGGAGGATGCGCTTCGCGCCGGCGGGAAGCCGGGTGGGTCTGAGCCGTGGGGCGTCGAGCCGAAATCGCATTGGGGTCGTTTGCATCGCGGCGATGGCAGCATCGAGGTCGTCCGCCCGGAGCTTGGTGATTGGCCACGTTTCTACGCTGCCGTCGTCGCCTTGATCACCGGGGAAGGGCCGCCACCCGTCAATCCCCGCGACGCCGTCGAGGTTCTCGAGATCCTCGAGCGCGCGCGGGCATGACGAGAACGCGACAAACCGAGGACCGCGCGAGAGCCGGGATTCCGCTCGGGAAGGGGCTCAGAAGCCCAACGCGAACTTGGCGTCCTCGGTCATCATCTCCGGGGACCAAGGCGGGTCGAAGACCATCTTCGGGAAGACGTTGGCGACGCCGTCGATGTCGCCGACGAACTCCTTCATCTGCTCGGAGACCTGGGGCCCGATCGGGCAGGCGGGGGTCGTGAGGGTGAAGGTCACGTAGACCTCCTTGTTCTCCTCGATCTCGACGTCGTAGACGAGTCCGAGGGAGACGAAATCGAGCCCCAGCTCGGGGTCGATGACCTCCTCGAGGGCCTCGTAAACCTCTTCTTCGGTGATCTTGACTTCGTCGGCCATGGCGTCCAAGTTAGCGAACCGGCAAGTCCGACCACGGATCTCGCGTCATCTACGCTGAGCGGCGTGTTCGTAGTTCTCGTTCTGCTCTTCATCCTGCTCCCGATCGCGGAGCTCTACCTGATCATCCAGGTGGGCGGCGCGATCGGCGTCTGGCAGACGATCGCGCTGCTGCTGCTCGACAGCCTCCTCGGCGCCTGGCTGCTCGCGATCGCAGGGCCGCGTCGCCTGGCGCCGCTTCCAGGAGGCGCTCGCCAGCCTCGCGGCTCCCGGCCAAGGAGGTCTACGACGGCGCGGCGATCATCTTCGGCGGCGCGCTCCTGATGACGCCCGGCTTCATCACCGACATCTTCGGCTTCCTGCTGCTGATTCCGCCGACCCGCGCCGCCCTGCGGCGCGTCCTGCTCGGCATCGCGCGGCGGGTCGGCCCCACCCGGTCGGTCTTCTTCGTCTACGACCGCTTTCCGCGCGGCGGCCAGGGGCAGCCGCAGGGCGGCCCCGGCCGGCCCAACCGCCCCGGGCCGGTCCGTCGCGGTCGAGCAGCGCCAGCCGGACCTACGACTTCGACGGCAGCGCCCGCGAGATCCCCGACGACTCGCCCGAGCTCGATCCCGGTGCCGGCGACCCCTCGACGGTCCCGAAGGCGACTGACCGCGAGCCGTGCGCCTGATCTCCTTCATCGACGGCGGGCAGGGCTACTGCAGCCTGCTCGAGGGCCCGGAGGGCTCGAACGCCCTCGCTGGTCGGCGACGAAGGCGTCGTGCGCGCCTCGGCCGAGACGACGGAGGAGGGCCGGGCGACGCTGCAGTCGGATGCGGGCCCGCTGGAGATCTCCTGGAGCCCGGCCGGACCGATGCTGGAGTTCGCGATCGAACAGCCGTCGTCACGCTCTACGGGATCGCTGCGAGCGGCAGCCTCGGCGATCGATCGCTTTCGGGTCCCGGGATCGCCTGGGAGCTCCCCGGCGAGGGCTACTCCGCGCTCCGCACGATCTGGGCCATCACGGCGAAGAGCGACCTCCTGGTCGTGATCTCGCTGCGGCCCGAGGACGTTCGCGATCACGGCGAGGAACTGGTCGGGCGCGGCGCGGATACTGGCCCGCGACGAGCCGTACGGCTACGTCGGAGCCGCTGCTCTCCACCGAGTACGACGAGAACGGGATTCACACGCGCGCCAACGCTCGAGCTCTGGACCGACGGCGACGGGCCGGCCGAGCGCGGCGGGGGCCGGAGGATCGCCGGTGGCGCCCTCCCGACCCCGCAGGGACGCCTCGAGGCCGCTCGGTTCGCGTGGAGCATCGCGCGGCTCACCGGCCGTCGGCGGCTACGAGATCCTCACCCCTTGAATCGCCCTCCCGGCGCCGCCCCGATTCCGGGAGAATCTCCCGCCGTGCCGATCCGTGCCTTCATCTTCGATTTCGGCGGCGTCCTGACCTCGCCGCTGATGGGCGCCTTCGCCAACTTCCAGGCCGACACCGGCGTGACGATGGAGCAGCTCGGAATGGCGATGGCGGCCGGGGCCGAACAGCTCGGACGGCGCCAACCCGCTGTTCGAGCTCGAGTGCGGGCGGATCACCGAGGATCGCTTCCTCGACATCCTCCGCGACGGGCTCGAGCCGATCATGGGTGAGCGCCCGCACCTGCACCGCTTCAAGGAGACCTACTTCGACGGCCTTCACCCCAACGAGGAGATGATCGACCTGGCCCGTGAGCTCTCGGCCGATCACCGGATGGCGATCCTGACCAACAACGTGCGGGAGTGGGAGCCGATCTGGCGCGCCAAGCTGCCGGTCGACGAGATCTTCGAGACGGTCGTGGACTCGGCGTTCGTCGGGATGCGCAAGCCGGACCACGCGATCTACGAGCTGACGCTCGAGCGGCTCGACGGGATCGCCGCCGGGGAGTGCC
Organism: uncultured Solirubrobacterales bacterium; assembly: GCA_963791335.1. Classification (GTDB taxonomy): domain Bacteria; phylum Actinomycetota; class Thermoleophilia; order Solirubrobacterales; family 70-9; genus RHKX01. The sequence continues at coordinate 271,985 of CAWBRN010000008.1, read as the reverse complement.
TGTTCATCGACGACACCGAGGTCAACTGCGACGCGGCGCGAGAGCTCGGCATGCACGCCGTGCACTTCCGCGACAACGCCCAGGCGATCGCCGAGATAGCACTAAGGTCGGCGCTCGATGAGTGAGATCTCAGTCACCCCGTGTCCGGTCGCGCCGATCTGCGCGAGTTCATCATGCTGCCGTTCCGGCTCTACGAGGGCGTCGACCAGTGGGTCCCCCCGCTGATCAGCGAGCGCAAGCGCCACCTCGACCGCAGGCACAACCCGTACTTCGAGCACGCCGAGGCCGAGTACTTCCTGGCGCGCCGCGACGGACGCGTCGTCGGCCGGATCACCGCCCAGGTCGACGAGCGCTTCAACGAGGTCCAGGGCAACGACTGGGGGCAGTTCGGCTTCTTCGAGAGCGAGAACGACCCGGCCGTCGCCAAGGCGCTGCTCGACGCCGCCTTCGGCTGGCTGCGCGAACGCAAGCGCGACCACGTGATCGGCCCGCTCGACTTCTCGACCAACCACGAATGCGGGCTGCTCGTCCAGGGCCACGAGCTCAGGCCGCAGATCCTCGAGAACTGGCACCACCCCTACTACGCCGACCTGCTCGAGAGCTACGGACTGGCGAAGGCGATGGACCTCTACAAGTGGAGCCTGCACGTGACCGGCCGCAACGAGGTCATGCCGGTCCTGTTCGAGCTCGCCGAGAAGCTGGAGCCCGAGCACGGGATCACGATCCGCGGAATGCGCCGCAATGACATGAACGGCGAGATCACCCGATTCATGGAGATCTACAACGCCGCCTGGGAGAACAACTGGGGCTTCGTGCCGCTGACCGACTCCGAGATCCGCGCCTACGCCAAGGAGCTGAAGCCGATCATGGACGAGAACTGGGCGATGGTCGCCGAGACGAAGGAGGGCGAGACCGTCGGCGTCGCACTGACCCTCCCCGACTACAACCAGGTCCTGAAGAAGCTCAACGGTCGCCTGCTGCCGTTCGGCTGGCTCACCGCGCTACGGGAGCGCAAGAAGATCGACACCGTGCGGGTCTTCGCGCTCGGCGTCAAGCCCGAGTACCAGCACACCGGCGTCGCCGCCGGCCTCTACGCCCGCCACTACGACATGGCCGCGACGACGCCCCAGCACGGCGGCGAGACGGGCTGGATCCTCGAGACGAACGTGCCGATGAATCGCGGCATGGAGGCCATGGGCGGCGAGATCGTCAAGACGTACCGGATCTACGAGGCCGATCTCTAGCCGTCAGTAGGAGTTCCGGGGGCGGAAGTTTGTTGGTCGGCGTTCCGGGCGGAAGTCGGCGCGCGGCGGGTCCTGCCGGGGGTATCCCATCGCACGCTGCGCCACCGGCATTGCTCGGTGCGATGGGACCCCTCCCCCGGCACCCGCCGCCAGAACGGGTCTGACCCGGACGGCCGAAGCCGTAATCCCCGCGAGCGGATCTGGCGAGGTCGGGAGCCGCCAGATCGGGTGACGCAGGAGGCGAAGCGGCCTCAGGGCCGTGAGCCGACGAGGAGCCCGAGCTGGCGCCTCCCGGCCCGCCAGATCAGTTGTCAGAACCTGCTCGGTCCCAGAGATAGAGCTCCATTGCCTCTACGGCCAGTTCCTCCTGGCGCATCGGCGAGAGCCACTCGAGGACCGTCTCCAGGGCGCGCTCCTCGGTGAGGCCGCGGTCGACGGCCTCCTCGCCGCGGAAGCCGGCGGCGAGCTTCAGGGCCTCGCGCCGGTGTTGACCGAGCGAGCCGAAGGCGTTGATCAGGAAGTCGCGGTTCGGGATCGGGTGCGCGATGTCCATCGAGGCGTGCCAGGCGGCGAGCATCGAGATGTCGTGCTCGTCGAGCTCCTGGATCGCCTTGGCGTAGTGCGCCTCGAGCTCGTCGTCGGGAATCTCGTCGACCCAGGCGCGAACGGCCTCGCCCAGCAGCTGTCTGCGGGCCTCGCGGCCGACCGAGTCTGCGACTACGCGGATTGCATCGGCCGGATCGATGAAGCAGAGGGGCACAGGGCGAAGATAGACAGGGCATCGGTCAGAATCGGCGCCCGCCCCGAGACCTATGCTCAGAGCGATGGAAGGCGTGTTGGAATCAGGGGCCGAGGGATGAGTCTGGCGGTGATCGCCGGACCGCCCGGCTCGGGCCGTGGCCCGACCGTGCTCGGCGGCGTTCACGGCATCCCTGGAGCGCGAGCCGGTGCTCGTCGCGCCGACCAGCGACGACGTCGACCGCCTCGAGCGCGAGCTCTGCACGGCGCCGGGCGGCATCCTCGGCGGAACCGTCACGAGCTTTCCGGGCCTGTTCGGCGAGGTCGGCCGCGCGGTCGGCGTCGATGCCGGCGAGGCCCTCAGCGGGATGCAGAGGATCTGGCTGGCGCGGGCAGCGGCCGCGCGGGCGCCGCTGCGGCGGCTCGCCCGCTCGGCCCGTCGCGAGGGCTTCGCACCGGCCCTGGACGGCGCTGCTGAGCGACCTGCAGGCCTCGGGGCTGGACGCCGCCGGTTTCGCGGCCACCGTCGCCGAGGGCGAGGGCGGCGACTACGAGCACGAGCTCGTCGCCCTATTCGCCGCCTACGAGGAGCTGCGCGACGGCCGCGGTGTGCCCGACGAGCATCAGATCGCGGCGCGAACGACCGCAGGCGCTTCGCGCCGATCCGCGCGCCTGGTCGGAGCGGCCCGTCTTCCTCTACGGATTCGACGATCTGACCCGTGAGCAGATCGAGCTCATCGACGCGCTCGCGGGAGCCGCCGAGGTGACCGCGACGGTCACCTTCGAGGATCGTCAGGCTCTGGCGGCCCGTGCCGGGCTGCTCGGCGTCCTACGAGACGAGCTCGGCGCGACCGTCACCGAGGTCTCCCGCTCCAACTGCCGGCGGCGGTCCGGAGCTGCTGCGTCACCTCGAGCGCAATCTGTTCGAGCCCGACGCGACGCGCGGTTCCTCCCGACGGGTCGCTGAGGCTGCTCGAGGGCGCCGGCGACCGCGGCGAGGCCGAGCTGATCGGCCGCAAGATCGCAGCCCTGCTGGCGGAGGGCGTCGATCCCGACGCCATCGCGATCACCGTTCGCAGCCCCGACCGGCAGGCACCGTCGATCGCCCGGACACTCGGGCGCCTCGGCATCCCCCTGGCGCCCGAGGCGAGCATTCCGCTTGCGATGACCGCAACCGGGTCGGGCCTGTTCGAGCTCCTCGACATCGCATCGGGAGAGGCGTCGGCGGCGACCGTCGTTTCGCTGCTGCGGCGGCCCGGCCGCGCCCAGCCTCGGCAGGTGGACTGGCTGGAGCGCTCGGTCCTCAGGGAGCGCATGCAGACCGCGGACGAAGCCCTTGCCGAATGGGCGCGGCGAGAGGCGAGGACCCGCGCCGGATCTGGGCCCTCGACGGTCTGGCCGAGGCCGGCGACGATGCGGCCGCGATCGCCGGTGTGCTGACCCGGTTCGCCGCCGACGTCGCCGAGAAGCCGCACAGCCGCTCGGGGCTCGTCCCGTCCGGGGGACCCGCGATCGAGCTGCGAGCCGCGACCGAGGTCGCGAGGGCGCTCGCGGAGATCGTCTGGCCTCGGAGACCCCGCCCCCAGCGACGCCGCCGGCCTCGCCGAACTGCTCGGTCACGTCCGGGTGCCCCTCTGGCGCGGCCCGACTGAGGGTCGGGTGCGGATTCTCAGCCCGTACCGGCTTCGCGCGACGCGGGTCGACCATCTGTTCGTCGCCGGGCTCGCCGACGGGACCTTCCCAGCCGCCGGGGGCGCCGATCCGCTCCTCTCCGACGAGCGGCGGCGGGCCCTCGGCCTCCAGTCCCGCAGCGATCCGGCCGCCGAGGAGCGCTACCTGTTCTACGCGTGCGTGTCGAAGCCCGAGGTCTGTCTCCACCTCTCCTACCCGGCGAGCGACGAGGCGGGTGGCACAGCGCCGCGGAGCGCATTCGTCGACGAGGTGCGTGACCTCCTCTCCCCCGCCGCCACCCCCGACCCGGCCGACGACCCACTCGAGGCCGAGCTGATCGAGCGCGCCACGCTGGCCGACTTCGTGCCGGCGCCGGAGGATGCGAGCGCACCCCACGATCTCGCCCGGGCGCTGGCCGCCCCCGGGGTCGACGCGGCGAGCCAGGGTCGCCTCGCTGACGCTCCCCGACGGCGCCGGCGAGCGTGCACTGGCGGCCGTCGAGGGCGCGCGCTCCAGGGTTTCCGCCGCCCGCAAACCGGGGCCCCTCAGCCACCCGGACGTGCTGGCGACGCTGGGCGATCACGACCTGTTCGGAGCCTCGACCCTGGAGGAGTTCCACCTCTGCTCCTACCGCTGGTTCGTCAACCACGAGCTGAAGCCGCGCCGGATCGGGCCGGACCCGGAGCCGCTCGAGAACGGCGGCATCGTGCACGAGACCCTCGAGCGTCTCTTTCGCGAACGCCCCGGCGGCGAGGGCCGACCCACGCCCGAGAGCGCGAGCAGCTGGAGCCGGCGGTGCTCGCGAGATCGTCCGCGAGGTGGCCGAGGAACGCGGCTGGGACCTGAGCGCCGCCACGCCGACGATCTCGCTCGCGCGCTTCGACGCGATCCTCGATCGTTTCCTGCGCCGCGACGCACTCACCGGCGGCCCGATGATGCCCGACCCGAAGCTGCTCGAGGCGAAGTTCGGTGACCGCCCCGGCGACGACTTCCCGCCCGCCGACCTCGGCGAGTTCAGGTTGCGCGGGGCGATCGACAGGATCGACGTCGAGGGTTCGTTCGCGCTGATCCGCGATTACAAGCTGAGTGCCAAGGTCGTCGCGGGAGCGAAGCTGATCGAGAAGGGGAAGCTCCAGCTGCCCCTGTACATGCTGGCCGCTCGCGGCTTCGGGCTCGAGCCGATCGGCGCCCTTTACAGCCCGCTCGCGGCGACCAAGGAGGACGAACATCGCCCGCGCGGCCTGATCGACAAGACCCATAAGGGCACCACGGTTCCCGACGCGACCGAGGCGCACGTGAGGACCGACTTCATCGAGCCGGATGCGTTCGAGGAGATCATCGCAGGCCGGCCTGGCCGAGGCGAACCGCGTCGTCGGCGAGATCAGGAGCGGCGCGATCGACCGCAACCCGCGGGAAGGCTCATGCCCCACCTGGTGCGAGCTCGCCCCGATCTGCCGGATCGAGCGCGGCATCCCCTACCTCGACGACGAGGAAGAGGACGACGAGGAGATGCGCGCGTGACGCCCGGCGAGGAGCACGAGCAGCTCAGCCTCGAGGCCGTCGAGGCGCCCGAACCGGAGCCGGACGCCCTCGCCACGCGCGCCGAGTCTCCCGCGATCGGCCCGACCGCCCAACAGCGGGCCGCGATCGACAACCGCGACCGCGACGTCTTCCTGGAGGCCGGCGCCGGCACGGGCAAGACGCGCGTGCTGGTCGAGCGTTACTGCGAGGCGGTGGACACCGACGGCATCGAGCCCGAGCGGATCCTGGCCTTCACGTTCACGGAGAAGGCGGCCGCGGAGATGCGGCGACGCGTCCGGGTCGAGCTCGGCGCCCGCGCCGCGGCGGCGACCGAGACCGTCGCGGAAATCGCGGCTCCAGGAGGCGGCGAGAGCGGGCGAGGCGGCGCCGATCACGACGATCCACGGGTTCTGTCGTCGCCTGCTCGCGGCGCACCCCGTCGCCGCCGGGCTGGATCCGCGGTTCCGGGTGCTCGACGCCGACGAGGCGTCGAGGATCGCCAGGAACTCGTTCGAGGAGGCGCTCGCAGCGCTTGCCGGGACCGACGACGAGGTCGCCCTGACGGCCGCCGGTTATCGCAACCGGCTCGGGTCGATCGTCATGGCGGCGCATTCGGACCTGCGCAACCGCGGCGAGCTTCAGCCCGTCCTTCCCGACCTTCGTTTCGAGGGACTCGAGGGCGACGACCCGCCGACGCCCGCGGAGACGGCGGCGATCACGGCCGGTTACGAGGCCCTGCGTAAGCTGACCACCGAGTTCGGGAACCGTTTCGCCGCCCGCAAGGCCGAGCGGTCGGCGGTCGACTTCGACGATCTCCAGCTCCTCGCCCTCTCCCTGCTGCGCGGCAACGAAGACGCTGGCCGAGGCGCAACGCGACCGCTTCGATCACCTGCTCGTCGACGAGTTCCAGGACACGAGCCCGATCCAGGTCGAGCTCGTCAGGGCGCTCGCCGGGCCGCAGACCCGCACCTTCACCGTCGGGGACGCGGCGCAGTCGATCTACGCCTTCCGCGGCGCCGACCTCGCCAGCTTCCGCCGTGAGCGGGAGCGCCTGCGATCCGGCGCCTCGGGTCGAGACGACGGCGATGCTCGGGCTGACCGGATCGTTCCGCTCCACCCCGGACGTAGTCGCGGCCGTCAACGTCGTCGGCTCGACTCTGCTCGGCGACTACCGGCCGCTCAGCGTCGGCAAGCCGCCCGCCGAGGGCCATGCCGACGGCGAGCCCCGGATCGAGCTGCTGCTGACCCAGGCCAAGGGATGGGGCGAGGCCGACGACGGCACCCTGATCGAAACGGTTGCGACGGACACCCCCCAGAGCCGGATCGCCGAGGCGAGGGGGCTGGCGCGGCGCCTGCGCGAGCTGGCGAAGGAGGGCGTCGCCCCGGGCTCGATGGTGCTGCTGCTGCGGGCCTTCACGCACGTCGACGCCTATGCGGAGGCGCTGGAGCTCGCGGGTCTCGATCCATACGTGGTCGGCGGTCGCGGCTACTGGTCCTCACAGCAGGTGACCGACGCGATCGGCCTGCTCGGCTGCGTCGCCAACCCGCTCGACGACGAACCGCTTCTCGGCGCCCTCGCGTCCCCCGCCTGCGCGGTCAGCCCGGACGGGCTGTGGATCCTCCGCCGGATCGCCGGCAAGCGACACCTCTGGCCGGCGATCGAGCAGCTCGCCGCTGCCCGCGAACAGCCCGAACCGGAGGCCGAAGCCGATCGCGCGAAGGGGCCGGAGGCCGAGCCCGATCCCGAGCACGAGGAGCGTCTCGCCGAGCAGCGCCTCTGGGAGGATCGCCTACCCGAGACCGATCGCGAGCGTCTGACGAGCTTCCACGACACCCTCGTCGGACTCAGGTCGACCGCGGCCCTGCTGCCGCTCGACGATCTCGTCGAGCGGGTTCTCGAGGGCTTCGGCTACGACCTCGCCGCCCTGCTGATGGACGACGGACTGCGGCGGACGGCGAACCTGCTCAAGCTGGTCCGGATCGCCGGCGAGTACGAGGCCCATGAGGGTCGTGATCTGCGGGGGTTCCTCGAGCAGGCGGCCACCCGCGCCGCGATGTCCGACCGCGAGGCGGAGGCCGCCGTGGCCGCGGAGGATCACGCCGGCGTGCGGGTGATGACCGTGCATGCGGCCAAGGGACTCGAGTTCGACTGCGTGGCGGTGGCCGATCTCGGCCGCAAGCTCGCCGGGGGCGGCCAGCCGCCTTACCTCCGGCTGGCCTTCGACGATGAGGAGACCCCGGAGGACTCCGAGGCGCCGGCGCCTCGGATCGGCCTCAGGCTCGCCCGTGCCGGGGCGCCGTCGCTCGACGTCCGCGGGTACAGGCAGATCAACGACGAGGCGGCCGACGCCGATGCGGAGGAGTCGGGACGGCTCGCATACGTCGCCGCGAGTCGGGCCCGCGAGCGCCTCATCCTCAGCGGCACGTTCGACCCCGAGAAGGACATCGTCGCGTCGGAGGCCCCGCAGCGACGATTGAGCGCGATCGCCTGCCTGTTGCCGGCTCTCGGCGTGAGCGGCGAGGACGGGCAGATCGTGACCGCACCCGCGCCCGACGCGCTCGGGCGATCAGCCGAGAGCTCGCCCTTCAGGCCTGCACGGATCCGCGTCGGCGTGACCCGGCCGGGGCCCGAGGAGGTCGCTCTCCTGTCCGCCGACGATCGCGGCCGCCGGGTCGAAGCGCCGGCCGGCGGAGGAACGCCTCCGATGCTCGCCCTCGCCGAGCGCGGGACCGCCGCCGCGCGGAGCCTCTCCTATGCCGCGCTGGCCGACTATCGCCGCTGCGGGTACCGGTTCCTGGCGGAGCGCGTCCTCCAACTCGGCAGGGACGGCGAGGCGACCGTCGCCGGGCCGGAGGGGCCGGGCCGGGAGCTGACGGGTGGTTCGGGCCGTTCGGCTCGTTCGGGCGGCGGCATGGGCTTCGGGCGGGCGGTTCACGAACTGCTCGAGTGGTCGGCGCGGAACGGCTGGGGCGCCCCACCCCCATCGCTGATCGAGGCGACCATGCGGCGCGAGGGCTTCGGTTCCGAGGCTGCGGGCCGGGCGGGCGGCCTGATCGACGGCTGGCTCCGTTCCGGACTCGCTTCCGAGCTCGAGGGGGACGGCGCGATCCTCCGGCCCGAGGTGCCCTTCCGGGTCCAGATCGACGAGGGGACGGTCATCCGCGGCACCATCGACCTGCTGGTCACCGGCGCGGGCCGCGTTCCGATGTTCGTCGACTACAAGACCGACTCCGTCCCCGACGACGGAATCCCGGTGCTCCCCGCCGCCTACGAGATGCAACGAGTCCTCTACGCCTCCGCGATCTCGACGGCAACCGGGTCCCCCGAGGTCGTGAGCGCCTACTGCTTCCTGCAGGCTCCGGACGCCCCGATCGTGCGGACCCTGGAACGAGGCGAGATCGAGAGCGGGATGGCCGGGGTCGGCGAGCTCGTGGGCCGGATCCGCGAGGGCGACTTCGAGCCGACCGCCGAGCCCGGGCCCTCGCTGTGTCACGACTGCCCCGCGAGGGCCCGGCTCTGCCCCTATCCCCCCGAGGTGACCCTGGGGAAGACCGAATGACCGACGGCCGGCCGGCGGCTTGCGTCTTCGCGTACGGATCGCTCGTCTCGGCGGTCAGCGCCGCGGAGACGCTGGGGCGCGACGCCGTCGTCCCCCGTCCCGCCGTGCTCATCGGCTGGGAGCGGTCCTTCTCGCTCGCCCGCGACAACCGCAGCTGCGAGAAGACGTTCGCCGATCCCGACGGCGAGATCCCCGAGACGGTGCTCGCCCTGAACGTCGAGCCCGACCCGACCGGCCGCTCGCGGGTCAACGGAGCGCTGATCGACGTCACCGCGGACGAGCTGGCCCGGCTCGACCGGCGTGAGTTGCGTTACGACCGCGTCGAGGTATCCGGCGCCGTGGCCGACGAGCGCGGTGTCGGGGTGGCCGGCGAGGTCTTCACCTATACCGCGAAGCCGGCGAACCTCGCCACCCGCCCGCCGGGCGGAGCCGTGATCCTCGCGTCCTACGAGCGGGCCGTGGAGGCGGCGTTCGCCGAGTTGGGAGCGGCCCAGCTCGAGGAGTTCCGAGCAACGACGAGGGAATGCCCCGCACCGCGGATCGAAGGAACGCTCGTCACCGGCGACATCCCGGCGGGCAACCCGCGGGCCTGGTGACGCTCAGGAGGCAGGCGGGGGGCGATCGTCGTCCGGGCGCCACTCCTGGGCCCAGTCGTAGAGGGCTCGGAGGGCCGGCACGAGGGCCTCTCCCTGCTCGCTGAGGCAATAGGAGACGCGGGCCGGCGACCCCTCGTGGACGGACCGCTCGACGACGCCCTCGCTCTCCAGCTCCCTGAGCCGCTGGGAGAGAAGCCGATCCGACACTCCCGGCACGGCGGCAGCCACGTCGCTGAAGTAGCGCGGGCCGGCGATCAGGCTGAACAGGATCGCGCCGCTCCAGCGGCGCCCGACCAACTCGACGGCCTCGTGATAGCGATGGCAGACGACGGGAGGAGCGGAGTCCGGAACCGGTCTGCCGTCCGGTTGCCCTGAACGGCCGCCGGGGCCTGCTTCGATGGAGCGGGCTTCCACCATTCGAGAGTAGCGAAGGGCCGACTCGGCCCCGCGCGCTTTCGGCCCGTCCGCAAGGCACTATCCCGCTCCGAATGGCGGCTGCCAGTGCGCCGCGGAGCGTCTCGGCCGCCGCGGACGGGCGGTAGCCTTCATTACCGACGGGGTCCCCGAGGCCCCGGCAGGCGACCCTTCAGGCCATCCGATCCCGTGACGACTCAACCTCCCAATCCGGCTGCGAGGCGCAGACGGCTACTCCTCGTTCCGCTTGCGATCGTCTGCGTGCTCGCGTTCGTCGCCGGGGTCGCCGTCGCCGGCGGCTCCGATGAACGAGATTCGGTCCAGCGCTTCGGCGCGGCGTGGGCCGCCGGAGACTACGACGCGATGTACGCGGAGCTGAACCCGGAATCGCAATCCAAGTACTCGTCTGAGGATTTCGCCGCCGCCTACACCGACGCGGCGACCACATCGACCTCGACCTCCGTCGCGGTCGACGACGCCCGAGGCCCGATCGACCAGAGCGGCACCGATGTCGTCGCCCTGCCGACCACGATCCAGACGAACGCTTTCGGCCCGGTCAGCGGTGAGATCGCCGTCCCCGTGGCCGACGACGGTGTCAGCTGGCAGCCGAACATCGTCTTCCCCGGCCTGGGCGAAGGCGACGAGCTCGTCCGGAAGACCGTCGTGCCCAAGCGCGCGCCCATCCTGGCCGCCGACCGCAAGCCCCTCGCCTCCGGGCCCGCCATCGCCCGCACGACTACCGCCGGCGGCGGTGTGATCACCGGGGAGACGGGCAAGCCCCCGGCCGAGCGACGTGCCCAGATGACGGCGGAAGGCTTTCCCGAGGGCGGCGTGGGAGGCAAGACGGGGCTCGAGCTCGCGTTCGACTCGATCCTGGCCGGAACGCCCGGCGGCAAGCTCTACTCCTCAGGCGACGACGGCAAGACGCTGATCGCCGAGCAGGCGCCCGTTCCCGGCAAGCCCGTGCGGACGACGATCGACGCCGACCTGCAGGACGCGACCGTCGCCGCCCTCGGCAGCACCTTCGGCGGCGCCGCCGTCCTCGACGCCGAGAACGGCAACGTCCTCGCGCTCGCGGGGCAAGCGTTCTCCGCACTCCAGCCCCCGGGCTCGACCTTCAAGGTGATCACCGCCACCGCGGCTCTGGAGAACGGCGAAACCAAGCTCAGCGAGGAGTTCCCGGTCGAGACGGGCGCCGTCGTCGACGGCCGCGAGATCTCCAACGCATACAACGAACCCTGCGGCGGCAGCCTGATCGAGAGCTTCGCCCACTCGTGCAACAGCGTCTTCGCCCCGCTCGGCGTCCGGGTGGGCGGCGACGCCATGGTCAAGACCGCCGAGCTCTACGGCTTCAACTCACCCCCGACCCTCTACAACGCCGAGGCGCTGGCGTTGACGCAACCGCCGATGAGCTCGATCCCGACGACCTTCGAGAGCGACCTCGACCTCGCCGTCAGCTCGATCGGCCAGGGCCAGGTGCAGGCGACCCCGCTCGCCATGGCCTCCGCCTCGCAGGCGATCGCCGCAAGGCGGCGTCCGCTCGCCGACCGCAATCGTCAAGGACCCCGAGCTTGCCGGCGACTACCCGACGGTGAAGGTCATGTCGCCCGAGACGGCCGACGAGATGAAGCAGATGATGATCGCCGTCGTCAACTCGGGCACCGGCGCCTCCGCCTCGCTTCCCGGCGTCCAGGTGGCCGGCAAGACCGGCACCGCCGAGCTCGGCACCAGCTCCGGTCCCCCGCCCGCGGAGGGCGAGGACCCCGAGCTCGACGTCGACGCCTGGTTCACCGCCTTCGCGCCGGCCGACAAGGCGAAGCTCGCGGTGGCGGTCGAGGTCTTCAACGCCCCCGGCGACGGCGGCACGGTCGCCGCCCCGATCGCGGCTCAGATCCTTTCGGCGGGGTTGTAGGGTCGGTGGCAGGCGCGGCCTGCCGCGGACGAAACTGCTCTGAGGGCGGAATATCCGCCGAAATAGAGGTTTCGTCGAAACCACTGCCGACCCCACCAGCCGCCTGACGCCCCTGCCGAGCGGTAACACCGCGCAGGCCGAGCGGAGCGGACGCGAAGCGGAGCATTCCTCTCGGAGTTATCTAAGACGCCCTTGCCGAGCGGTAACACCGCGCTGGCCGACCGGACCGGACGCGAAGCGGAGCATCTGCTCGGAGTTATCTATCTCCGCGTCGGGAAACCGAAGGCTGCAGCGGCCAGGACCATTACGCCGCCGATCAGGGTGATGAGGCCGCCGACGGCGTCGGTGGCGAGCGAGAGCAGGGCGCCGAGGGCGGAGAGCGTGGCCCCTGCGGCCAGCAGGGACCACCAGCCGTTCCCGTCGCCGCGGGCGGCGGGAGCGGTCAGGACGGTGGCGAGCAGGACGAGTCCGAGGCCGATCAGGTTGACGGTCGTGCCGAGGACGCCGAGCAGCATGAGGACGGCGCCGACGCCGGCGGTGATCGTCGCTCCCTGGACCAGCCGGAAGCTCATGGCTGGGCGCCGCCCCACGCTCCCGGTCACGGACCGGACGGGCAGCGAGGGCATCTAGAGGTCGAGGACGATCTCGCCGACCTCGTCGGGACCCGGGATCTCGAGGATCAGCGGCCGGTTCTCGTTGGCCTCCTCGGAGATCGCGAAGAGGATCAGCGAGCCCTCGATCGGGCCGTTCTTGGCGGGAGTCTCGGGGCCGGGGGTGGTGTCACCCGGCTCGATCGGGGTTCCCGGAGCGAGCGCCCACTCGTTGTCGAGCGGCACCTGGTCGTAGATCGTCCCCCGGGTGTCGACGATGCGGAATGGCTCGGGCACGACTCCGGCCTCGTCACCCTGGTTCGTGACCTGCATGAACACGCCGAGGTACTCCTGCCCGCGCTTGAGCGGCGGCGCGCCCTTGAGATAGGCGGAATCCTCGGGCGAGAAGCGGTTCAGCTCCCGCGTGACCTGGATGCTGTAGGCCATGTCGCCGAGGACGAGGGGCTCGCCCTCCTTGGCCTCGGCGGTCGCCTCCTCGCCGCATCCGGAGGCCAGACCGGCGAAACCGACCAGCGCGAGCAGCAGCAATGGGAGGATGAGGTGGCGGGGTCGCATCAGCCGCGGAAGTCTATCGGCGGAGGCTCAGAACTGACTCGACCCGGCGACCTGCAATCGGTCGATCCGGGCGTCGGTTTCGATCAGGTCGCGGAGGCGAACGAGCGCCCGCTTCCACTGCCGCCGCTGCCAGCCTGCCGACGCCAAGTGGTCCTTGAGCTTGTCGAGGTGCCGCGAGGGCTCGGTCCAGAAGCTGACGGTGACGTCCGTCATCGACCCGCCCGCGTCGGTCAGCTCCCAGGCGGTGCCCATCGGGACGCGGTCGATCCTGCCTCCCTGCCCCTCCTCGATGATCATGTGCGGGGGCTCGAGGGTCGCGATCACGGTCTCCATCCAGAAGCCCGTGAACCGGGCATCGACGTGAAAGCGGGCGGCGGCGCCGATTCCGGCCGAGTCGATCCGCTGCAGGCGGAACGAGCTCTGGAAGTGGTCGCAGAAGGACGGGCGGTTGGCGAGGTCGGCCACGACGTCGAAGACCCGCTCCCGCGGGGCGTCGATCGTGATCTCGGCGATGACCGGTCCCATCGCGGCGAGTGTATCCCCGACCGCTGCGGCAGCGCCCACAGTCGGTGATGGCGGGCCGCGTCTATAGTCGCGGCGGTGGGTGCCAGCACGCTGACGCGCGAGGGATCGAGGGCCGGATGTCGGTGACGATCGCCGTGCTCTCCCAGAAGGGGGGCACGGGCAAGACGACCACGGTGCGCTCCCTCGCCGACGTCCTCGAGCGGGTCGGGCTCGACGTGCTCGCGATCGACGCCGACCCGCAGGGAAACCTCTCCGACTACTTCGACGTGGACCCCGGAGCCGAACCGACGCTCGCCGAGGTCCTGGGCGGCACCGCCAAGGCCGTCGACGCCGTTCACGGCAAGGTGATCCCCGCCAACCTCGGGCTCGCTGAATCCGAATTGGTGCTCGCCGGGAAGATCGGCCGCGAGGTGACGATGCGAAACGCCCTGCGCGAGCTGAAGCGCCGCCACGACGTGATCCTGATCGACTGCCCGCCGACGCTCGGGCTGCTCACCGTCAACGCGCTCGTCGCCTCGACCCACGCGATGCTTTCGACGCAGGCCCAGCATTTCTCGCTCCAGGGCGTCGAGCAGGCGATGCAGATCTTCGACCTTGCGCGCGACACGCTCAACCCCGAGCTGGAGCTGCTCGGGGTGCTGCTCAACATCGCGAACATGCGAACGCGGCACGCCCGGCAGACCCTCGACGCGCTCGAGGAGCGATTCCCCGGCAAGGTCTTCGAGACCGTGATCAGGCAGTCGATCGCCTATGCCGAGTCGGCAGAGCGGGCCCGTCCGATCCTCGACTACCGCCCGGAGCGCGGCGCCGATTACATCGACCTCGCCGCCGAGGTGCTGACGCGCCTCGGCATGGACGACCGCGTCCGGCGGCTGGAGCAGGTCCGCCAGGACACCCTCCGCCCGCCTTCCGCAGCGGACCGTGACGCGCAGTCGAGCGCGGAGCCTGCGGTCGCCCGCTTAGCCGGCGGCCTCGGCCCGGCGCATCCCGGTCACGGCCCAGACCCCGAACAGCAGGATCAGCCCGCCGCCGCAGAGGAAGGCGAGCGCAATGCCGTCGTAGGAGCCGGCGATCAGATTCCGCGAGGCCTCGACGATCGGCGTGATCGGGTTCGCGGACGCGACGTTCGAGACCCACGACGCCAGCAGCTCCTGCGGGACGTAGACCGGCGTCAGGAAGAGGATCAGGAAGACCGGGGTCTGCATCAGCGGCCCCGCCTGGATCGAGCGGAAGCGCAGAGCGATTCCAGCCGCCCACATGGCGATTCCCAGGTTGATGACGAGGGCGAGCCCGATCAGCGCGGCGAGCTCCGCGGCGCTGCTGGACACCTGCATGCCGACGAGGAGCGCGAGCGCGAAGAGCAGCGTGTCGACCATCAGCGCCCTGCTCAGGCCGGAAAGGGCATATCCGCCGAGGATGCCGAGCCGATTCGGCGCCGCCAGCATCAGTCGCTGACCGAAGCCGCTCTCGAAGTCGCGAGCGATCCCGAAGCCGGTGAAGACCCCGCCGAAAGCCGAGGCCTGCATCAACACGAAACCGAACTCGAACGCGGTGTAGCCGTTCGGGTAGTCGAAGCCGGGCGAGTCGTCGATCCCGGAGAGGCCGCCGGCGAAGGCGCCGAAGAAGAACAGCGGGAAGATCATCGCCGGCACGAAGAGGGCCGGGTTGGTGACGAAGTTGTGGATGCTGCGCCAGGCGACCGCCCTGGCGACGCTCGAGAACCGTGAGAAGGCGCCGCCGCTCACGTGCGCACCAGGGTCGTTCGGAGGCTTGCCGCGGCGAGGCTGAGGAAGACGGCGATCAGCGCCGCGGAGATCCCGAAGGCGAGCCCGAGCGCCTCCCAGTCGATGCCGACGATGTAGAAGCTGCGAATGCCCTCGATCAGGTAGGAGAGCGGATTGATCGTCGCAACGACGCGAAACCAATCCTGCTGGATCAGGTCGCGCGGCATCGCCATCGACGAGAAGAACAGGAACACGAAGAAGACGGGGAACATGCTCTGCATCGCCTCGCTGCTGCCCACCCGGAGGGCGGTGAACGTGCCAACGCAGCTGAATGCGAAGCAGATCGTCAGCGAGAGCAGGAACAGCAGCGGAATGCCGGCGAGGCCGGCCTCGAAGTCGGCGCCGACGACGAACCCGATCGCGATGTAGAAGACCGTCTGGACGACCGCCACCCCCATCGCCCCGCCGAGCATCCCCGACAGCAGCGACGGACCGCCGAGTGGAGTCATCGCCATCCGGTTGAGGAAGCCGGTCTCGATGTCGGTGGCGAGGTCGGTCCCGGAATTGAGCAGGGAAAAGGTCCCTCCCTGGATGAACGGGATCGCCAGCGCGAAGCTGACGTAGGAGTTCGTCGGGAAGCCCGGGATGTCGGTCGCGGCATCGAGCCCGGCCGAGTTCACGGCGAGCAGGAAGAGCGGGAAGATGATCGCCGGGACGAAGGCCGCGGGCTGGCGGACCGACCGCAGGAACGACCGTCGCGCGACCTCGTAGATGCTGTCGAGCTGCCCGCTCACGCCGAACTGGTCTGCGCCGGGACGACCTCGTGCTCCCCGGAGGCGGGCTCCCCGGAGCCCTCCAGCTTGCGTCCCGTCTTGTCGAGGAAGACGTCGTCGAGGGTCGGCTCGTGGAGCTGCAGGTCGGCGACGGCGATCCCCTCCGCGTCGAGGGTGCGAACGACTGCGACGAGACCGCCGGCGTCCGGCTTCAACCTGACCCACGCCTTGCCGTCTCCATCGCCGTCCGCCGAGGCGGATCCGAAGCGCCCGAGGACGTCGACGAGGCGATCCCGATCGGCGGGATCGGCGGCCGTTGCCCCCACGCTCGGCTCGCCGACCTCCGCCTTGAGCGTGGTCGGCGTTCCCTCGGCGACGATCTTGCCGCGATCGATGATCCCGACCCGGTCGGCGAGGCGGTCGGCCTCCTCCAGGTACTGGGTCGTCAGGAAGACGGTCATGCCCTCGTCGTCGGCCAGCCGCTCGACCTCCTCCCACAGGGAGCTGCGGCTCTGCGGGTCGAGGCCGGTCGTGGGCTCGTCGAGGAAGAGGATCCTCGGGCCGTGGACGAGCGCGAGCGCGAGGTCGAGGCGGCGCTTCATGCCTCCCGAGTAGCCGCCGACCTTGCGGTCCGCCGCCTCGGCGAGGCCGACCCGCTCGATCAGCTCGTCGCCGCGGGCGCGCCTCTCGGCCTTGGGCACGCCCTGGAGCGCCGTCTGCAGCCGCATGTGCTCGCGGGCGGTGAGGTGAGCGTCGAGAGCAGCCTCCTGGAGGGCGGCGCCGATCACCGATCGCACCTTGCCGCCCTCGGTGGCGATGTCGAAGCCGCCGACACGAGCCACACCGCCGGTCGGCGGCAGCAGCGTCGTCAGCATCAGGACCGTCGTCGACTTACCGGCCCCGTTGGGCCCGAGGAACCCGTAGATCTCACCCCTCTCGACGTGAAGATCGATTCCGTCGACCGCGAGCGGTCCCTTCTTGAACTGCTGGGACAGGCCCTCGACCTCGATGGCCCGCTCCGTTTCACCCTGCGCAAGCTTTGACATGTGCGGCAACCTAGCACATTCCGTTGTTGGAGCACAACTATCTAGGTATTGCAATTATCGCGCTGCCACAATAGAATTTATCAGGATGGAGGAACCAGGAGCGAACGACCCCGCGGGCTCAGCCTGGCGGTCGATAATGAACCTCGCCGGGTTCGGCGCCGGTCGCAAGCCCCGCGTGCCGACGGTGGGCCGGCAGTTCGGCCTCTCCCCCAAACAACTGGTGCTGATCTGGCGGCTTCCGCCGGGCACGACGATGTCCATGCGCGAGATCGGTGACCGGCTCTCCTGCGACGCATCCTTCGTAACCGGCATGGTCGATCGACTCGAGGAGGACGGTCTGCTCGAGCGGCGCGCCGACCCCGGCGACCGCCGGGTGACGCTGATCGCCCTCACCGACAAGGGCGCCGCGCTGCGTGTGCAGGCCCTGGAGGCGCTCTACGAGCCGCCGCCGGAGTTCGCTGCCCTGGACGAGCGAGGAACTCGAGCAGCTCTCGCCAAGGCTCCTCGCGAGAAGGCCCTGGCGGCTCGACTTAGATTTCGACCCTCGCCCCGCGCGGCGAGAACTGAGCGCGCCGGACCTCCGCCCAGCCGTCGGCGAATGCCTCGAGCTCGGCCAGCAGGCCCGGCCCGGACTGCCAGAACGTCCAGACCAGGACGGTCGGCCCGGCGCCCGAGATCGTCGCGCCGAGGGCGCCGAGCTCCGAGGCACGCTCGATCAGCTCCATCGAGCGCGGGAACAGGTGGGCGCGGCGGGGCTGGTGGATCCGGTCGGCGAGGCCGCTGCGGATCAGATCGAGATCGGAGCGCTCGATCCCGAGAGCCAGCTGGGCGGCGGCGGCGACGTTGTGGGTGACGTCGGCGAGCGGCAGCTCCGCCGGCATCGCCGCCCGCGCCTCGCTCGTCGAAACCTCCTCTTCCGGCACGACGAGGATGCCCTCCACCCCCTCGGGCGGGGCGAGAAGGACCGGGGCCGGTTGCGTCCCGTCGCCGGGGCCGGGCGGGCAGAGCGTGATGCCGCCGTAGAGGGCCGCGGCGACGTTGTCGGGATGCCCCTCGATCCGCGTCGCATGGGCGAGCAGGTCCTCGCGGGTGTTGGCGAGCTCGAAGAGGTGGTCGGCGGCCATCAGCCCGGCGACGATCGCCGAGGCGCTGGAGCCCAGCCCGCGGGCGAGCGGGATGTCGCTGCGGACGCGGAACGAAATCCCGTCGGCTGGGTGGAGGTGCTCGAAGGCACGGACGATCAGGTTGCTGCGGTCGGTCGGTGCCTCGATCCCCTCCGAGACGACCGAGAACTCGCCGGCCTCCGCGACCTCGAGCTCCAGCTCGAACGCGAGGGCGGCGCCGAACACGTCGTAACCCGGGCCCAGGTTCGCCGACGAAGCCGGAACGCGGACGATGCGCCTGCGCTCGCTCATCGCCGCCTACCAGTCGCCCGACGCGAG
Organism: uncultured Solirubrobacterales bacterium; assembly: GCA_963791335.1. Taxonomy (GTDB): domain Bacteria; phylum Actinomycetota; class Thermoleophilia; order Solirubrobacterales; family 70-9; genus RHKX01. Next base: position 253,653 of record CAWBRN010000008.1, on the reverse strand, counting down.
CCGGGCGGCGTCGCCGCAGATGCCACGGGCGAGGACGCCGCCGTCGGCGACCTGTGCCCCGGGCAGGAGCAGCGCGTGCTTGACCTGCGCTCCCGCTCCGATCGAGGCCCCCGCGCCGATCACGGCCGGCCCGACGATCGAAGCTCCGGCGCCGATCCGGCACCCGTGGCCGAAGAGGACATTCCCCTCCACCTCGACGTCGCCGGGCAGCTCGAGCTCGGCCGGCGCCTCGCCGTGAGCGAACGTCCCGCCCAGACGCGGCAGCTCGACCAGACCGTCGACCGCGTCGAGATTGCCCTGCAGGTATTCCGGGAGCGTCCCGACGTCGTTCCAATAGGAGTCGATCTCGTGAACGTGGAACGGCACGTCGGCGGCGAGCAGCGCCGGGAAGACGTCGTTGGCGAAGTCGATCGGATCGGGCATTTCGTCGAACGGCATGTAGTCGAAGATCTCGGGGCTGAACGCGTAGACCATGCAGTTGACGAGATCGGAGAGGGCCTCGGCCGGGTCGGGCTTCTCCTGGAAGCCCTGGATCCGGCCGTCGGAGCCGGTCACGATCACGCCGTACTCGCTGACGTCGGCGACCTTCTTGACCGCGAGCGTCGCGACTCCGTCGTTGGCCCGCTGAGCGGCCGCGAGCGCCGAGAGGTCGACGTCGGTGAGCGCGTCGCCCGCGAGCACGATGAACACGTCGTCGTCACCGGCGGTGAGGAAGTCGGCGACGTTGCGGACGCCGCCGGCCGTGCCGAGCAGCTCCTCCTCGCGCTCGTAGGCGACGTGCACGCCGAGCGCCGAGCCGTCTCCGAGCCGTCCCTCCACCTGCTCCGGGAACCAGTGGAGGTTCGCGACGACCTCATCGACGCCGTGGGTGCCGAGCAGACGAACCAGCTGCTCGACGATCGCGACGTTGCCGACCGGGACGACCGGCTTGGGGATCGCTTGGGTTATCGGCCTGAGCCGCGTACCGAGGCCCGCTGCCATGACCATGGCCCTCATGGTCTGCCCAGACGGTCCTTGAGGTTCTCGATCACGTCGACCGGGGTCGGGTCGACGCCCTCGCGGGCGGCCAGCTCGAGCGAAATCAGATCGCCGAGCATCACGGACCAGAGCAGGCGCTCGGTGCGCGTCTCGCCCACCGTCTCGATGCGGACGATGGAGTGGGCCTGATCGGCGATCAGCTCGGACGTGAGCTCGACCCGCTGACGCTCGCGCGGGTGCTGGTCCTCGTCCTCGAGGAAGACGGCGCTGAAGGCCCCCTGCTCCCCGCCGGTCCAGCCGACGATCTCGTTGTGGTCCATCTCGGGGAGCGCGTCGTCGAAGGCGGGAAGCTTGGCGTTCTCGTTCACCTGGCACTTCCAGCGGTAGGCGATCGGCGCCGTCAGCCCGCAGCCGTAGAGCAGCGGCACGGAGCCGTGGAGCTGCTCGGCGACCTCGGCCGCCTTGGCGAGGAGCGAGTCCCTCTCGGCCTCGAGATGGGCGGCCGAGCTGTCGATCTCGGTCCGGATCGCAGGGCCGACCCCGGCGAGTGCCGCAACCTCGGCGGCGATCGCGAACGTGTAGCCGACGGCTGCGCGCGGCTGCAGGCCGGAGGGCATCCCGATCACCGGGACCCCGTCGCGGCGGGCGTACTCGCCGATCGTTCCGCCGGTCGTCGCGACGATGCGCTGGGCGCCGACGGCCTCGGCGGCCGCGTAACAGCCGAGCGTCTCCTCGGTCTTGCCGGAGTAGCTGGAGAGGAAGATCGCGCGGTCCGGCGGGGTCCAGGACGGCACGGCGTAGCCGCGGATCACATCGAGCGGCTTGCAGAGCCGCGAGCCGAGCGCCGCCGCCGCGAGATCGCCGCCGATGGCCGACCCGCCCATTCCGCAGATCACGATGCCGGTCGTCTCGAACGGCTCGATGTCCGCCGAGGACACGCGCCAGAGCGCGTCCCTCAGGTAGTCGGGAAGGGACAGGGCCGCGTCGAGCTGATCGCCCGAATCCACGGCTCCGATCCGCTCGGCCAGATCGGACGTGCTCATGCTGTCTCCTTGGGTTGGACGCGGGCGCCGGGCTCGAGCCCGGCCTCCGAGGTGATGGTGGCTCCGGCGCCGATCACGGAGCCGTAGGGAACGAGCGCTCCCGCCTCGACGACGACGCCCTCGGCGAGGATCGACCCGCGGACCACCGCTCCGTCGCCGATGAAGCAGTTGTCGTGCAGAGCGGAAGCCTCGATCAACGCCCCGGCGCCGACGGTCGTGCCGGCGCCGACGACGGCCTTGGGCCCGACCTCGACGTCGTCTCCCACCGTCGCGTTGGCCTCGACGAAGCTGTGGGCAGCGACCTCGGCGCTGTCTGCGACCTCGGCCGACTCGTGGACGAAGCTGCCGCGGTCGTCGACCATCTCGCCGGGCTCGGTCGCGACCTTGCGCTCGAGGATGTCCCAGCACGCATCGAGGTAGCGCTCGGGGGTGCCGATGTCCATCCAATAGCCCTCGAGGCGCCGGGAGTAGAGCCCGTTGCCGACGAGCTTCGGGAACACCTCACGCTCGATCGAGACGTCCTGATTCGGCGGGATCAGGTCGAGGACCTGCTTCTCGAGCACGTACATGCCGGCCGAGATCTCGTCGGTGTCGATCTCGGAGGGATCGGGTTTCTCGAGGAACTCCGTGATCTCGCCGTCGGGCCGGCGGCGGACGAGCCCGTAGGCGCTCGCGTCCTCGACCGGGTAGAGGCCGAGGGTCGCCTTCGCGTCGGCGCCCTCGTGGAGCTCGAGCAGGGCGGTCAGATCCAGATCGGTGAGGACGTCGCCGTTCAGCGCGAAGAAGCGGTCCTCGAGCAGGTCCTCGGCGAACTTGATGGCGCCGGCGGTCCCGCGCGGCTCCGGCTCCTCGACGTAACGCAGGCGCGGGCCGCCGGGCTCGCCGTCGCCGAGCACCTCGCGAATGCCGTCCGGCAGGAAGCCGCAGGCCATCACGATGTCGTCGACGCCGTGGCGGGCGAGCCAGTCGATCATGTACTTCAGAAACGGCCGATCCACCAGCGGGATCACCGGTTTCGGCAGCGTCAGGGTGACCGGTCTCAGGCGCGTGCCGTGACCACCGACCAGGATCAGCGCCTGCAATTCATCTCCTCTTCGTCCACTTCGAACTGGGGCATGGAGTCAGGTTTCTACACCGTCTCCCGGTCATGCCGCGGGGTCGCAACCCCGCCCGTCTCAGCGGCCGATGCCGTCGAAGGTGAATCCGGCGGCGCGCATCGCCTCCGGATCGAGGAAGTTGCGTCCGTCGATCAGTACCGCTGACCTCATCCTGCCCGCCAGGGCCGGCCAGTCGAGGTCCGCGAACTCGGCCCATTCGGTCACGAGAATCGCGCCGTCCGCGCCGTCGAGTGCCTCCTCGGCGCTCGCCGCGAACTCCGTCGAGGCCAGCAGGCCCGCGGCCGCTTCGCTCGCGACGGGGTCGTAGGCAACGACCTCCGCCCCCTCCCCCTGCAGCCGAGCCGAGAGGACGAGGCTCGAAGCCTCCCGCATGTCGTCGGTGTTGGGCTTGAAGGCGAGGCCGAGCAGGGCGACCCGCTTGCCGGCGAGCGATCCGAGGTGCTTCGTCAACTTGCCGATCACGCGGCGCTTCTGCAGCTCGTTGACCTCGATCACCGAGTTGAGGAGCTGGAAGTGGTACCCCGAGTTGCCGGCGAGCTGCTTGAGCGCGGAGACGTCCTTGGGGAAACAGGAACCGCCGTAGCCGATCCCCGCCTTCAGGAAGGCGCTGCCGATGCGTTCGTCGAGGCCCATGCCTCGCGCGACCTCGGTGACGTCGGCGCCGACCTCCTCGCAGACGTTGGCGATCTCGTTGATGAAGGAGATCTTGGTCGCGAGGAAGGCGTTGGAGGCGAGCTTGATCATCTCCGCGCTGGCGACATCGGTGCGGACGATCTCGCCGCCGAGCGGCTCGTAGAGCCCGGCGACGGCGTCTGCGGCCCACTCGTCCCCCGGATCTGCGCCGATCACGACGCGGTCGGGGTTGAGGAAGTCCTCCACGGCCGAGCCCTCCTTGAGGAACTCGGGGCACGAGACGTACGGGAGCTCGGGCATGTCGCGGCGGATCGACTCTCCGGTTCCGGACGGCACCGTGCTCTTCATCACCAGCGCGTGGTCGGCGTCGGCGGGGAGGCGCTCCACCACCGACATCACCCGCGAGAGGTCGGCGTCGCCGGAGTAGGTGGGCGGCGTGTCGACGCAGCAGAAGAGAAGTCGGGTGTTGCCCAGGAGCTCGTCCATGGACGTGGTGAAGTGGAGGCGGTCGGCGTGCTCGACGACGAGCTCGCCCAGACCGGGCTCGTGGAAGGTGACCTCTCCGGAGGAGAGCTTGGCGATCTTCGCCTCGTCGACGTCCATCGCCCACACCTCGTGGCCGCGGGAGGCGAAGCAGGCGGCGGTGACGAGGCCGACCCAGCCGACTCCGACGACCCCGACCGGTTCGGTTTCATTCACGTTTGACATGGCGGCGAAGGGTACCCGGGGGCTTGCTTACCCGTGTGCCTCTTCCATGCTCTCGGCGACCGCGATCATGTCGGCGTTGTCCAGGGTCTGGACCAGCGTGTTGCTGACCCAGTACGAGTTGCCGTCCTTGTCGTGCCAGGCGACCATGCGGATCCGGTCGCCGTCGTAGTAGATGTCGTAGTCGCGGCCGTCGTTCGAGATGGTCTCCGAAGGGTCGTCGAGAATCGGCGGATCGGCCCAGGTGGTGCCCTGGACTCCGTAGTACTCGGGGAGCGTCGACGGAGTCGTGTACTCGATCACCATCTTGTAGGCCGAGTGCTTCTTGTCGTCCTCGTCCTTGATCTGGTACTGCCGCGAGTCCGAGCTGTACGTCGATCCGGGAACGACCTTCGTCGGGATGTACACCGGGAATCCGAGGCGACGGGCGGATGTCCGTCCGAACGCCTCGAACTTGTTGATGCCGGTTTCCGGGTCGAGGACCTCGGAGGTCGGGATCACGTTCGCGCCGTCGCTCGGGTTCGAGTCCTTCTGCCCCTTGTCCTTCGACTTGTCGGAGGACCCGCCGCCGTCGCCCGCTGACTCGTCCTTGACGGCGTTCTTGCCCCCGGTGGGCCCGGGGGTGTCCTGACCGTTCAGGAACTCATCCACCGCCTTGCTGATCTGGTCGGGGGTCGCGGTCACGTAGCTGGCCCCGAGGGTGCCGTCGAAGCTGATCTGATTGATCGGCACGTCCTTGACGGCGATGAATGCCTTCAGCGTCGTGATCAACTGGGCCGGGTCGTTGATGTCGGATGACGTGTACTTGGTGAAGATGTCGATCAGGTCGCTGCCCTTGTCGCCGCCGATGATCGGCAGGACCTCGCTGATCGGCACCTGAGCGCGGGCGTTGCGGAGGAAGTCCTGCTGGCGGGCGGCGCGGACGATGTCCGTGTCGGTGTGCCGGTAGCGGACGTAGTCGAGCGCGTTCTGGCCGCAGAGGCGCTGGTAACCGGCGTTGACGTTGATCTCGGCGAACGTGTCGAGGGAGCTGAGCGCAGTCGAGTTGTCGTTGAAGTAGTGGCGGTCGACGTCTACGTAGACGCACCCGATCGCGTCGACGGCCTTCGCGAAGCCCTCGAAGTCGACGTTGACGACGTGGTTGATCTCGAGGCCCGTCAGGTCCTTGACCGTCTGCAGCGTCTTCTTGATGCCGCCGTCGGTGTAAGCCTCGTTGAGCTTGGCGGTGCCGTAGTTGGCGCCGGCGATGTCGACCTTCAGGTCGCGGGGCAGCGAGAACAGCGAAAGCACGCCCTTCTCGGGGTCGACCCGCAGCAGCATGGTCGTGTCGGAGCGACCGGGGTCGCCGGGCGTGTCGGCCCGCTTGTCGGAGCCGACGATGAGGATCGTCTGCGGCTGGCCGGTTCCGATCTCGTCGATCTTGTCGTTCAGGCCGCCGATGGTCTGCAGGTCTCCGGCCACCTGGGTCAGGAAGACGAGCGACGAGACCGCCGTCGCGGTGGCCACGGCGACCACGATCAGAACGGAGGCCGTCAGGAAGCGCCACCAGAGCCCTGGTCGCTTGACCTCAGGGGCCTCCTCGGGGTCCTCGTAGGCGGCCGCCGCGATCGGGATCGGCGGGGGGCCCCGGCGAACCACGGTGTGCTCGATCGCCGTGCCCTCCTCGGCGACGGGCGGCTCCTCGGAGACGGATTCTTCGGGCTCGGCCCTCATCGTCGGCGGCCTCGTCGCGCCGATCGGCTCCTCTTCCGGGAGCTCGGGAGTCTCGTGCTCGCCCGCCTCGGCACCGGCCTCGCACCGGCGCCCTCGTCCTCCGGTGCGTCGGGCTCGCCGTCGGCGGCCGACCATTCCTCGGTCTCCCCCGACGGTACGGGAGCGACCCACTCATTCGAATCGGTGTCGCCGAAGTCGACGGCCTCCTCCGAGGCGTCATCCTCTTCGGCCTCCCCGTCCCCGGTCTCGCTCTCGCCCGCCTCGGGCTCGGCTCCGACCTCGCGCTTGATCTCCTGCTCGAGGCGCGCGAACTCCTCGGTCAGGCCGATGCCCTTCTCCTCCTGATCCTCGGGATGGCCGCCGGCCGCGTCGCCGTTCTCGGGCTCATCGCCGTCGTCGGGCTTGTCGTCGTCGATCATCGGCTCACCCCCTCGGAACGAGGTGGGATCGGCGCTGGCCTTGGGACTGCCGCCGGAAGGTTGCGCGCGAAGTCTCCGAGCGTGCGCCTGTATGCGGCGAGCGAGGAAACGGAGACCCACTCATCGGGACCGTGGTGCCCGCTGCCGACCGGCCCGAATTCGACCGCGGGCGTGCCGGCCCGGATGAAGGCCACCGCGTCGGAGGCGCCGTCGCGGCCGATGCTCGTGACCTCGTCGGCGTGGTTGGGTGCGGCGGCGTCACCGAGTGCCCGGACGTAGGGCGACTGCGGATCGACGTCGACGGGCGGCCAGCGGAAGATCGAGACGACGTTGGTGTCGGCGATCGCGGAGATCTGACGCAGGATCGCGTCGGGGTCCTGCTCGGGCAGGTAGCGGATGTCGACGTCGATCACGCAGGTGTCGGGCACTTTGTTCAACGCGTCTCCGCCCACGATCCGGCCGAGGTTTATCGACGGGCGGTCGAACAGCTCTGACGACTGAAGCGCGAACGGTAGCGACTCGATCCCGCGGAACACCGAAATCGCCTTGATGATCGCGTTGTCCCCCACCCAGGGAGTGGAACTGTGGGCGGCTCGGCCGCTGACCTCGATCCGCACTGCCAGCACGCCCTTCGCGGCGACGCCGATCAGCATGTCCGTCGGCTCGCCGGTGATCGCGAACTCCCCCGTGTAGCCGGCGTCGACGAGGACCTCCGTACCGCGGTCGAACTCCTCCTCCGTCTCCTCGTCGGGGACGAAGGCGAGCAGGACCCGGGCGTCCTTCTGATCGCGGAGGTCGGCGAGGGCGAGCATCATCGCCGCGGCGGCCCCCTTCATGTCGTAGGCGCCGCGGCCGATCAGCCGGTCGCCGTCGACGATCGGGTCGAACTGACCGGCGCGCCCGGGCACGACGTCGATGTGGCCGTGGAAGATGACGCGCTGAGCTTCGGGCGGTCCGACCTCGGCGATCACGATCGGCAGATCGCGCACCGTCAGCTGGCGCGTGGGGATGTCGCGCGCCTCGAACCAGCCCTTGACGAAGCCCGCGCAGAGCCTGACGCCCTCCGGCGTCGAGGAGTCGTAACCGATCAGCTTCTCCGCGAGGAGGCGCTCCTGCATCCGGGAAGGGTAGAACGAGTGCCCGGGCGAGGGTGCGATCGGTTCAGCCGCTTGCCATCTCCAAGAATGCTTCAGCCCTCGCCTTGTCCTGCTCAGCCGTCCGGTAGGCCGCCGAATCCTCGTCGGCCTCTCCCAGCCTCGTTTCGGCATCCTCGACCCGGGCCTTGAGGTCCGCGCTGTCGAGCGAGTCCGGATCGACCGCCTCGGTGACCAGGACCGTCACCTTGTTGGCGAAGACCTCGAGCCAGCCCTTCGGCGGCCGCGTAGCGCTTCGCACCGTTCGTGGAGCCGAAGTCGGACTCGGTCTCGAATACCCGCAGCTCGTGCGGGACGAGACGGGCGAGCATCGGGGCGTGCCGCGCCCGGACGCCGACCTCGCCCACCATCGTGCGAGCGGAGACCTGGAAGGCCTCGCCCTCGAAGACCTTCCCCTGCGGGGTCAGGATCTCAGCCGTGAACGTTCTCGACTCGTCGGCCATGGATCAGGCAGCCGCTCCGGCTTCTTCCTTCTCGGCCTCGTCTGCCTTTTCGCGCCTGCTCGGCGGCCTCGGCGTCGGCGCCGGCGGTCTCGTCCTCGCCGCGGCCCTTGGCGGCGTCGAGGACCTGATCGATCGAGCCCTTCATGTAGAAGGCGCCCTCGGGGATGTCGTCGTGCTCGCCGTCGACGATGCTGCGGAAGCTCGACACCGTGTCGGCGACTGCAACCACCTGTCCCGGGCTGCCGGTGAACTGCTCGGCGACGTTGAACGGCTGGCTCAGGAAGCGCTCGATCTTGCGGGCGCGGTTCACCTGGAGCTTGTCCTCGTCGGAGAGCTCGTCGATACCGAGGATGGCGATGATGTCCTGCAGCTCCTTGTAGCGCTGCAGCACCTCCTGGACGTCGGTCGCCGTGCGGTAGTGCTCCTCGCCGAGGATGTCGGCCTTGAGGATGGTCGACGTCGAGTCGAGCGGATCGACCGCCGGGTAGATGCCCTTCTCGGAGATCGACCGGGACAGCGACGTGGTCGCGTTCAGGTGGGCGAACACCGACGCCGGGGCCGGGTCGGTGAGGTCGTCCGCGGGGACGTAGACGGCCTGGATCGAGGTGACCGATCCCTGGGTCGTCGACGTGATCCGCTCCTGGAGCTGACCCATCTCCGTCTCCAGCGTCGGCTGGTAACCGACTGCCGAAGGCATGCGGCCGAGCAGGGCCGAAACCTCGGAGCCCGCCTGGACGAACCGGAAGATGTTGTCGATGAACAGGAGCACGTCCTGGCCGCCGACCTCGCGGAAGTACTCCGCCATCGTCAGACCGGTCAGGGCGACGCGAAGACGGGCCCCGGGGGGCTCGTTCATCTGGCCGAACACCATCATCGTCTTGTCGATGACGCCGGACTCGGTCATCTCGACGTAGAGGTCGTTGCCCTCGCGGGTCCGCTCGCCGACGCCGCAGAAGGCCGACAGGCCGCCGTGCTCGGTCGCGATGTTGTTGATCAGCTCCTGGATCAGAACGGTCTTGCCGACGCCGGCGCCGCCGAACAGGCCGACCTTGCCGCCCTTGGCGTAGGGGGCGAGGAGATCGATGACCTTGATGCCCGTCTCCAGGATCTCCTGGGTCGGGGTCAGGTCCTCGGCGCTCGGGGCGGGACGGTGGATCGGCCAGCGATCCTCGCCCTCGACCGGAGCGCCCTCGTCGATCGGCTCGCCGAGCAGGTTGAAGATCCGCCCCAGCGTGTCCTTGCCGACGGGAACGGTGATCGAGGAACCGGTGTCGATCACGGGGTCGCCGCGGCGCAGGCCGTCGGTCGCGTCCATCGCGACCGCACGAACGCGATCGTCGCCGAGGTGCTGCTGGACCTCGAGCGTGAGGTCCATGGCCTTGCGACCGTCGCCCTCCGGAATCTCGATCTTCAGAGCCGAGTAGATCTCCGGCAGGCCATCCGGGAAGACGATGTCGACGACGACGCCGATCACCTGCTCGATCGTGCCCTTGTTGGTTCCGTTTTCGTTTTCAGCCATTGATGTCTCCTAGCTCAGTCATGTTCAAGTTCATTAAGCGCTGCCCAGGGCCTCGGCGCCGCCGACGACCTCGAGGATCTCCTGCGTGATCTCCGCCTGCCGCACCCGGTTCATCTCCAGCGTCAGGCTGTCGATCATGTCGCCGGCGTTCTCGGCGGCACTGCGCATCGCCGTCATCCGGGCGCCGTGCTCCGACGCCGCGGACTCGAGCAGCGCCCGGTACACGGAAAGGTTGACGTACTCCTCGAACAGGAGCTTCAGCGCCTCTTCGGGATCCGGCTCGTAAATCCATTCGGCACGCTGGTGCGCCTCGGCGAGCTCGGGGTCCGCGGGCTTCTCGGGCTCCGGGATCCCCTCGCCGAACACCTCGGCCTCCTGCAGCGGCAGCAGCGTCTGGCGCCGCACGTACTGCGTCAGGGGCGAGACGTAGCGGTTGTAGATCAGCTCGACCCGATCGACTTCCTCGTCGACGTAGGAGGCGACGAGACGGTCGCCGATCTCGCGGGCGTTGGCGAACGCCGGCTGGTCGGTGAAGCCGGTGAAGGATTCGGCGACGCTCTCGCCGCGGAAGCTCAGCGCCGAGTTACCGCGACGGCCGACCACGTAATAGGAGACGTCCGACCCGCCCCCCTCGATCTCGCGCTGCAGGTGCGTGCCGGCGCGGATGATCTGGGTGTTGAACGAGCCCGCGAGGCCGCGGTCGCCGGTCACGAGGATGATCCCGACCCGCTTGACGTCCTCGCGCTGCTGCAGGAGCTTGACGCGATTGCCGTCCTGCCCGGCCGCCTCGGCCACCCGCTGGGTGACCCGCCGGATCGACTGGGCGTACGGCCGCATCTCGGCGATCCGCTGCTCGGCCCTGCGCAGGCGCGCAGCGGCCACCATCTCCATCGCCCGCGTGATCTTGCGGATGTTCTTGACGGAGTTGATCCGGTTCTTGACGTCCTTCTGCGTAGCCATGGTCGCCTAGACGGTCGCCGCCTCTTCCTCGTCGGCGGTCTGGTCGGCCGCCTCGTCGGCCTCCTCGTCGGGGACTCGCCGCCGGTGCGGCCGGCCTTGGAGCGCTCCTCCTCGGACTTGATGCGGTCCGACTCGCCCTCCTCGAGCTCGTTGCCCTCGGCATCGAAGTCGGGACCGAAGTCGTCGATCATCTCGGCGATCGCGTTGCCGAGCTCCTCCTCCTGCTCGTCGGAGAGCAGGCCGTCGGAGTTGATCGAGTTGAACAGGTCGGCCTCCTCGCTGCGGAGCCGATCGCGCAGGTCGTTGAGGAACGCGGGGACGCGCTCGACCTTGATCCGGTCGAGGTATCCGCCGGTGCCGGCGTAGATCGACGCCACCTGCTCGGCGACCGAGAGCGGCTGACGCTCGCCCTGGTTGAGCGCCTCGACGAGGCGCTCACCGCGGGAGAGGGTCCGCTGGGTCTCGGGGTCGAGCTCGGAGCCGAACTGGGCGAACGCCTCGAGCTCGCGGTACTGCGAGAGATCGAGGCGCAGCTTGCCGGCGACCTTCTTCATCGCCTTCGTCTGGGCGTTACCACCGACGCGGGAGACCGAGATGCCGACGTTGATCGCCGGCCGGACGCCCGAGTAGAACAGGTCCGGCTCGAGGAAGATCTGACCGTCGGTGATCGAGATCACGTTCGTCGGGATGTACGCCGACACGTCGGAGGCCTGGGTCTCGATGATCGGCAGTGCCGTCAGCGAGCCGCCGCCGAGGTCGTCGGAGAGCTTCACCCCGCGCTCCAGCAGGCGGGAGTGCAGGTAGAACACGTCGCCGGGGTACGCCTCGCGACCCGGCGGGCGGCGAAGCAGCAGCGACATCTGGCGATACGCGTACGCGTGCTTGGTGAGGTCGTCGTAGATGCAGAGCGAGTGGCCGCCCTTGTACGTGAAGTACTCGGCCATCGCGGTGCCGGCGTACGGCGCCATGAACTTGATCGGAGCGGCCTCGTCGGCGGGGGCGGCGACGATGATGGTGCTGTCCATCGCGCCGGCCTCCTTCAGCGTCTCCATCATCTGGACGACGGTCGCCATGCGCTGACCGATCGCGACGTAGACGCTGACGACGTCCTGATCCTTGTTGTTGATGATCGTGTCGATCGCGATCGCGGTCTTGCCGGTCTGGCGGTCGCCGATGATCAGCTCGCGCTGTCCCCGGCCGATCGGGATCATCGCGTCGATCGCCTTGAGGCCGGTCTGCATCGGCTCCTTGACGCCCTGGCGCTGGATCACGCCCGGGGGCCTTGAACTCGGCCGGGCGGGTCTGGGTCGTGTTGATGTCGCCCTTGCCGTCGAGCGGGACGGCCGAGCGGGTCGACCAGGCGGCCGAGGAGCTCGTCGCCGACGGGGATCTCGAGCAGGCGGCCCGTGCGCTTGACGGTGTCGCCCTCGACGATGTGCTCCCACTCGCCGAAGAGCACGGCGCCGACGCTGTCCTCCTCGAGGTTGAGGGCGAGCCCGGTGACGCCGTGCGGAAGCTCGAGCATCTCCAGGGACATGCAGTTGTCGAGCCCGTGGACGCGGGCGATTCCGTCGGCCACGGAGAGCACGGTGCCGACCTCGGAGAGATCGGCGCTGCCGGTCTCGAGGCCCTCGATGCGCTGCCGCAGGATCGAGGAGATCTCGTCTGGCTTGATTTCCATCTGCTCTATCGCTCCTTGTGTTTCGAAGTTCGCTGTTGAAGTGTTCTGAAGTCCGTACGCGGGTTAATCGGGCTATGCGGCCTGGGCGACGCGCCGCAGCTTGTCGAGGCGGTTGCGGATGCTCGCGTCGAGCACCCGGTTGCCCACCTGCAGGACGAGGCCGCCGATGATCGAATCGTCGACCTCGCTCGTCAGTTCGACCGTCTGCCCCGTCTTGCGCTCGATCTCGGCGCCGACCGACTCGATCACCGAGGGGTCGAGCTCGATCGCGCTGGTCACGGTCACCTGGAGCCGCTTGTTCTCGATGCCCCAGAGCTCGTCGAAGCGCTTGCGAATGCGGAACAGAGCCGGCATCCGGTGCTTCTCGGCGAGCAGCTCGAGGAAATTGACGAGGTCGGGGTTGCCGCCCGTGATCGCCTTCTGGATGCCCTCGCGCTTCTCGACGGACGAGAAGTACGGGCTGAAGAAGAAGATCTGCAGATCCCGATCGGCCGCGACGGCGTCGGCGACCTCGCCGAGCTGATCACGGACCTCGTCGAGCGAGCCGTGCTCCTTGGCGACGTCGAACAACGCCTCGCTGTAGACACGAGCGACCTCTTCCATGGCTAGTTCTGCGACCCCGCTTCCGTACCGGCCAGGGCGCTGAAGTCGACCTCGCCGAGTGCCTCCTCGACGAGCCGCTTCTGGTCGTCGGGGGTGAGCGACTTGCGCGCGACCTTCTCGGTTGCGAGAACGGTCAGCTCGGCGACCTCCTTGCGGATCATCTCGAGCGAGCGCTTCGTCTCCGCCTCGATGTCCTTACGGGCCGCGGCGACGAGCTCGTCGTGCTTGGCCCGACCCTCGGCGGTCGCGTCGGCCTTGGCGGCCTCGCTCGACTTGCGCGCGCGGGCGACGATGTCGTCGGCCTGCTCGCGGGCCTCCTTGAGACGCTCGCGGTACTCGGCCAGCAGCTCATCGGCCTCGGTGCGCAGGCGCTCCGACTCGTCGATGTTCTTGTTGACCTTCTCGGCACGCTCCTCGAGCGCCGCCTGGATCCGCGGGAACGCGAACTTCGAGAGCACGTACATCGTGACCACGAACGCGATCAGCGTCCAGATCATCAACCCGAGCCCGGGCGGACGAGGAAGCTGCCTCCGCCCTCCTCGGCGCCGTCCGCGGTCGTCGCGGCCGTGACTACGAGGGCGGTTATGTCGCCGACGAATTCCACAGGCCTAGAGGAAGAACGCGATCAGGCCGAAGATGAACGTGTAGAAGGCGACGGCCTCGGTGAGGGCGAATCCGAGCCAGCGGATGCTCTGCAGCTCGTCCTTCATCTCGGGTTGACGGGCGACGGCCTGAATCTCCGAGCCGAAGATGACGCCGATGCCGATGCCGGCTCCGATCGAACCGAGACCGGCACCAACGCCGAGGGCGATTGCCTTGCCCGCGTCGGTGATACCGGTAGCGACCGGGTCGGCGGCCTGTGCCAGAAGCACTAGATCCATTGAACTGACTCCTTTTTCCTAGTGACTCACGGAGGTTGCGCCCCCGAGATAGATTGCAGTGAGAATCGCGAAGATGAATGCCTGAAGACCGGCAACGATGACGATCTCGAAGATGTAGAAGGCGAAGGCCATCGGGAACGTCAGGACGCCGAGGGCCGAGATCCCGAGCAGCACGGCGAGCCCGCCGCCCATGAAGAGGAGCAGCAGGTGCCCCGCCAGGACGTTGGCGAAAAGTCGTACTGAGAGCGAAACGAGCCGGACGAAGTTCGAGACGACCTCGATCACGAAGACGAAGGCCTTGAAGGCCCAGGGCATGTCCTCGATGCCGGCCGGGAGCAGCGTCCCCAGGTATCCGAAGAAGCCGTGCGCCCTGACGCCCTCGGCGTTGTAGCCGATCCACACGACCAGCGTCAGGACGAGCGGGATCGAGATGTTGGCGGTCGCCGCGTAGAGGGCGAAGCTGGGGACCGCGATCCCGAAGACGTCGATCGTGTGCTCGGTGTTGGTCGGCAGCGGGATCAGGCCGATGAAGTTGGAGAAGAGGATGAAGAAGAAGAGCGTCGCCAGGAACGGGAAGTACTTGGCGGCCATCTTCGACGTCGAGGTTCTCGTTGACGATCTGGCCGCGGATCAGGTCGTAGACGCCCTCGACGGCGGTCTGCGTCTTGTTCGGGCGGGCCTGCATGCGGCGGGCGATCCAGACCATCGCGACGCAGGTGATCACCGACGCCAGGACGATGTACATCACCGCCTTGTTGATGCTCATGTCGATGCCGGCGATGTGGATGCTGACCCAGGTGTCGAGCTTGAACTCGTTCTGCGGCTGGAACTCGTCGTTCTTGCCGTCGCTGCCGAAGATCAGGAAGACCGCGATCAGGAGCAGCGCGTAGCCGCCGAAGACGATGGCGACCTTCTCTGCCGGTGCTCATCGCAGGCGTCCCGTCGGCTTCGGGGTCGAGTGAGTGGATGAGGAAGGTGGTTCCGAGGCTGACGGTCATCAGGACGAGGGCCAGGAGCGCGGCGGCCAGGCCGGCCTCGCGCTCGTCGATCAGGCCGACGGCCAGGATCGCCCCGGCCAGCAGCCAGACGCGGCCCATCGTCGCCATCGCGGTGACGCCGAGCGCGGCGTTGCGGTTCGAGGCGGCGAGCGCGGAGCGGCGCTTGCGGGCGGCGAGCTCCATGCCGATCCGCCCGGCGATCCAGGCGATCGCGATGACGACCCAGCCGGACAGCGGCGCCCCGACCAGCACGAAGACGGGGAGCGCGATGAGCAGCACGAGGATGTCGATGTTTCGAAGGGCTTCCATGTTCAGTGGTCGGTCGGCTACCGGCAGGTCAGCGGCCGGAGGCGAGCCCGGCTCCACCCCCCCGTCGCGCCGGGCGCGGCGTAGAGATGGGACGGGCAACGTTCGTCGCGGATGCGAGGGCGATCCGACCGGGTGACGTCACCGGACGATCGCTCAGCACGGCGGTGCCGTTGCGAAGGGTCGCGATCTCCGGGGTTGTCGAAGTAGGGGCTTTCCACTTTGGTGTGCGCCGAGCCTTGGACGTGCCGATTGAAACTTTTCTCCCAGGCCGGCAGCTCGGGCGCGGGGACCGCGAATATACCCGATAGGGGACCCTTACAAGGGTCCCCTCCGCAGGCTTCCGTCAGGGCTTGGTCTCGACCTCGTCGAACTCGCCGGTTTCCGCATCAGGAGTACGGAATTGGCCGGTCTCGAGTTCGTGTTCAACCTCACGATCTATCGCCTCCTCGATGGGGGGCGCGCCGCTCGCCGCGACCTGCCGGAAGCGGAAGCGGCGGAGCTTGAGGATCTCGAGCACGTAGATCACGTAGAAGCTGGCGGCGGCGCCGAGCACCAGGATCGCGAGCATCACGATCGTCCAGCCCGGGTTGAAGTTCCCGCGATCGTCGCTGTAGGGGACGAAGCGGAGAGCCAGGGCGACGCCCGCCATCGCCAGGGTCCAGCCGTAGAGGTAGGCGAGGGTGCGTCGCTGGGAGAAGCCGATGTTGGCCATCCGATGGTGGAAGTGCCACGCATCGGCCTCGTAGATCGGGCGCCGGTACTTGAGCCGCTTCGCGACCACGAAGCCGGTGTCGAGGATCGGCACGGCGAGGACGAGCATCGGGAACGCGAGCGCGACGACGGCGTTCGTCTTCAGGGCGCCCTGAACGGCGGCGACGCCGAGCAGGTAGCCGAGCAGGTTCGAGCCCGTGTCGCCCATGAAGCTCGAGGCGGGCGGGAATCCGTGCCTGAGGAAGCCGAGCGCCCCGCCCGCGGTGATCGCGGCGAGGATTCCCGCCGGGTTGCGCTCGAGCGAGAGCGCGACGATCGCGAGGGTCGCGGCGCTGATCAGACAGACGCCCGAGGCGAGGCCGTCGACGCCGTCGATCAGGTTGACGACGTTCGCCATCGCCACGATCCCGATCACCGTGCCGAGCTCGCCGAGGTCGACGTGTCCGACGAGCGGGAGCTTGAACAGCTCGGTGCCGGCCGGGTCGACGCCGCCGACGAACGGCAGCGTGAACACGTCGACGGTGACCCCGGCGGTGACCGGGATGATCGCCGCGGCCGTCTGCCCGAGCAGCTTCAGCAGCGGCGGCAGGTCCCAGAGGTCGTCGATCATGCCGACGCCGGCGATCACGATCGCGCCGATCAGGATCGCGCGGGTCTGGTCGTCCCAGGGCAGGAAGATCGCCCCCGACGCGCAGACCGCGACCAGGATCGCGATGCCCGAGAGCTTCGGGGTCGGGGTTACGTGAAGGCTGCGCTCGCGAGGCTGATCGATCGCGCCGATCCGCCACGCGAACGCCTCGGCGACCGGCACCAGCAACCAGGCGATCGCGGCGGCGGCCGCGAAGGCGAACAGTGCGTCGATGGACTCCGGCATCTGATCAGGTCGTGGGCGACTTCTCCGTGGCCCCCAGGGCTCCGTCGACAAGTATCCCGGGGTCGCGGCGATCGACCGGGCCGGGGTCGTGCTCACGCTTGCGGAGCTCGAGGTCGGCCGCGTCGGTGAGCTCGCCGAGTCGCCCGTCGGCGATCAGCCGCTCGTCGACGGCCCCCATCCTGCCGCTGAAGATCGTCTTGACGGGGACCCCGAGCGCGACGGCCTCACGATTCATCGTGCCGCCGGCGCTGACGACGAGGTCGGAATAGGCGATCAGGCTCTGCGCGTCGATCGCCCGCTCCGGGACGATCAGCGTCTCCTCTCCCCTCGCCGTTGCGTCCGCCCGCTGGCCCTCCGTCCTCGGGATCAGCACGGTCACCACATCGGGTTCGGCGCACAGCCGGTCGAGCACGCCCTCGTAGAGCGGGTTGTCGGCGTGGTAGGTCGACGTCTCCGGCGGCGGCCTGACGACGACCAGGATCCGGGCGTCGTCGCGCCTCACCGGGACGGATGCCCATCCGGTCGAGGCCGATCTCCGCCAGGACCGACGGGTCGGGCTCGAAGTCGGAGAGGTAGTAGTCCTCCTTCAGTCCGGGGTAGCGGACCAGCTTGCCGGGCCGGGCGCCGGCCGCCTGCAGGCGCTCGATCGGGATCGCGTCCGGGACGATCACGCGACTGGCCGCACGCCAGGCGAGCTTGCGCTGCAGGCCCGCGTACTCGTAGTCCTGCATCTGCGCCTGGGGAATCCTCAACAGCGAGCCGACGGCGGCGACGTCGACCGAGCCGTGGGCGATCGCCAGGTCGAACCGACTGCGGCCGGGCCCATCTGGCCAGCGCCGTGCTGCGGGACCCGAGCTCGCGCGCCTTGGCGGCCGTCGAGGCTCCGGCGTGGGCGCCGAACGACTCGTACTCGAGGCCGATGCGGTCGAGCAGCCCCTCGGTCTGCCCGTAGCTGCGAGCGGTGATCGCGACGTCATGGCCGCGCTCGCGCAGCTGCTCGATCACCGGCCTCAACACCACCGGATGGGCCGCGGCGGTGCAGTCGACCCAGATTCTCAAACGGTCGCTGCGGTCAGCCGGGGGTAGAGCGGATGGGCGTCGGCGAGCGCCTTCGTCCGCGCCTTCAGGGAATCCCGCTCGGACTCGAAATCGTCGGAGAGGGCGGCGCAGATCACCCGTGCGATCTCGCGCATGTCGTCCGCATCGAGTCCGCGGGTGGTCAGCGCGGGCGTCCCGATCCGCAGGCCGGACGGGTTCATCGGCGGCCGCTCGTCGAACGGGATCGCGTTCCGGTTGACGGTGATCCCGATCTCCTCGAGGCGCTCCTCGGCCGTGCTTCCGTCGAGGCCCTTGGCCGTGACGTCGACGAGCACGAGGTGGACGTCGGTGCCGCCCGTCAGCACCGGGACGCCGCCCGCGATCAGCTCGTCGGCGAAGGCCTGCGCGTTGACGATCGTCGCCCGCTGGCGCTCGCGGAACTCCTCGGTGGCGGCGATCTTCATCGCGACGGCCTTGGCGGCGATCACGTGCATCAGCGGACCGCCCTGATTGCCGGGGAAGATCGCCCGGTTGATGTCGGCCCGGTGCTCCTCGCGGCAGAGGATCATGCCGCTCCGCGGGCCGGCGAGAGTCTTGTGGACCGTCGTCGTGACGACGTCGGCGTACTCGACCGGGTTCGGGTGCTCTCCGGCCGCGACGAGCCCGGCGAAGTGGGCCATGTCGACCATCAGCAGCGCGCCCGGCCGAATCGGCGATCTCGCGGAACGCGGCGAAGTCGAGCTGGCGGGGGTACGCGGACCAGCCGGCGACGATCAGCTTCGGCTTGTGCTCGGCGGCGAGCGCCGCGACCTCGTCCATGTCGACGAGATAGCTCTCGCGATCGACGTGGTAGGCGACCGGGTTGTAGAGCTTGCCGGACACGTTCAGCTTCATGCCGTGGGACAGGTGCCCGCCGTGGTCGAGAGCGAGGCCGAGGAAGGTGTCGCCGGGCTCCAGCAGGGCCGAGTAGACGGCGTTGTTTGCCTGGGCGCCGGAGTGCGGCTGGACGTTCGCGTGCTCGGCGCCGAAGAGCTCCTTCGCCCGGTCGATCGCCAGCTGCTCGGCGACGTCGACCTCCTCGCAGCCGCCGTAGTACCGCTTGCCCGGGTAGCCCTCGGCGTACTTGTTCGTCAGCACCGAGCCGGCCGCCTCGAGCATCGCCTGCGGGACGAAGTTCTCGGAGGCGATCATCTCGAGCGTCCGCTGCTGGCGCTCCAGCTCGCGGTCGAGCACGCGGGCGATGTCGGGATCGACCTCGCTCAGTGGGGCGTTCTGGAAGTCCTCGGGAAGCTCACTCATCGCTTGACTCTCGCTCTCTTCTCAAACCTGCGGGACTCACCCGCGGTGACTGGTGGTGTGCGGTGCTCGAGCGCGGCGATCTTCTCCACCCGGCGCGCGTGGCGGCCGCCCTCGAATTCGGTGCTCAGGAAAGTGTCGACGATCGGCTCCGCGGCGGCCGGGTCGAGTCGGCGGCCGGCCAGCGTGAGCACGTTGACGTCGTTGTGGCGACGGCTCATCTCGGCCTCCTCCGCATCATGGGCATTGACGGCGCGCACGCCGTCGACCTTGTTGGCGACGATCGATACGCCGACCCCCGAGCCGCAGACGATCACCGCCCGATCGGCCGCGCCCTCGCCGACCATCCGCGCCGCCTCGGCCGCCGGCTCCGGATAGTCGATCGATTCCTCGGAGTTCGTGCCCCGACGTCGACGAGCTCGTGCCCGGCGGCCCGCAGCGAAGGCGCCAGAGCTTCCTTCAGCTCGTAGCCGGCATGGTCGGATCCGATGGCGATGCGCACCAGAGGGAAGCTACCAACGAGGGGAGATAACTCCGAGCAGAATGCTCCGACGTCGATCGCTCCGGCCTGCGCGTCCGCTCGGCGGGCGTCAGCGCGGTGTTAGTCGCTCGGTTAGGGGCGCTCACGGCGAGACTGCGCTCGCGGTGAGTCGCCTAGGCAGTTTCGATTCCCGAGGCCTCGATGACGTGGCGCAGATCCGGCACTCCAGCGACCGGATCTCGACCCCTAAGACTCCCTCGGCAGGCGGGTGAACGGTGGCCGAGCGCCCCAATCCTCCCTCACAGCCAAACCAACTTCACCGGCCGGCGAGTCCCTCGGTAGGCCACGCCTACCGTCAGATCGCCCCCGTCCCCCAGCAACCGCTCCAGCTCCGCCGTCGGCACGGCGCCCTCGCGCAGGACCTTCCAGCCGCCACCGGTCTCGATCGCCGTCAGGTCGACCACCGTCGACGGCTTCCCGGTCAGCTCGCCGCCGTCGATCGCCAGGTCCACTCCCGCCAGCACGGCGGGGTCGATGTCGTCGAACCGGGCGGGAGCGGGCTCGCCGCTGCGGTTGGCGCTCGTCTGGAAGATCGGGCAGGAGGCGCCGGCCAGCGGTCCGCCGATCAGGCGGACGCCGATCCGCTCCCCGTCCTCGCGGCAGGCGAGCGGATAGCGATGCTCGGGATTGGCGAGGACGAGCGTCAGGGCGCCGGGGAGCAGCGCGGCGACGGCCTCGCGGCTGCGCTCCCCGAGACCGCTGAGCAGCTCGCGCATCGCCAGCGGCGAGAAGTAGAGGACGGCGGACGGCTTGCCGTCGTCGCGGCCCTTGACCCGGTGGATCCGCTCGATCGAAGCGGCCCGAAGTGGGTCGCAGGCGATGCCGTAGAGGCCGTCGGCCGGGAAGATCGCCACCCGCCGCCGAACACGACGCGCTCGAGAGCGGAGACGGCGGCGGGTGCGCCGTCGCGGTCGATCGAAACGACCTCGGTCATCGCAACCCCACGACGACTCGCTCGATCCCGGCCAGGTCCGCCCTGATCTCCACGCGTGGGAAACCCGCGTCCCGGACCAGCTCGGCCACCTCCCCCGCCTGGCCCTGACCGATCTCGAGCGCGACGGCATCGGTCGAGGGTCCGGAGCCGCCCGGCGCGAGGGCGACGAGCAGGGCGCGGACGGCGTCGAGGCCGTCGGCCCCCGAGAACAGGGCGACCGCGGGCTCGTAGCGGACGATCTCCGGCTCCAGCGACTCCCGGTCGCCGTCGGGCACGTAGGGGAGGTTCGCGACGACGAGGTCGAAGCGATCCGCGGCCGCGGCATCGGCCGACCCGTGACGGAAATCGACGCGTTCCGCGAGACCGAGCGCCACGGCGTTCTCCGCCGCCACGGCGAGTGCGTCGGCCGAGACGTCGACGGCGACGATCGACGCGGTGTTGGGCAGCTCGTCGGCGAGCGCGAGGGCGACCGCGCCGCTGCCGGTGCCGACATCGAGCACCGATCCCGGGCCCAGTTCGAGCGCGACCTCGACCAGCAGCTCGGTCTCGGGCCGCGGGACGAGGACGCGACGGTCGGTGCGCAGTTCGATGTTGCGGAACCCGCGGCGGCCCGAGGATGTAGGCGACCGGCTCACGGGCGACGCGGCGGCGAACGAAGCCACCGAAGGCCCGAGCCTCCGCGCCGCTCACGGCACCGTCCGGATCGGCCGCAAGCGACTCGCGCGAGCGACCCGTCGCCTCGGCGAGCAGCAGCTCGGCGTCGAGCCGGGGCGAATCGGCCCCGGCGGCCCGGAGCGCGTCGGTCGCCGCCGCGAGCGCCTCGCGAACGGTCCCGGCGGCCCGTCGCCGAACCGGCCGGGCCCATCAGGCTCCGGCGGCCTGGGCCTCGAGCTTGCGGCGCTTCTCCTCGGCCGCCAGCGCATCGCTGAACTCGCTCAGGTTCCCGGCCAGCACCTCGTCGAGCGCGTGGCTCGTCAGCTTGATCCGATGATCGGTGACCCGCCCCTGGGGGAAGTTGTAGGTGCGGATCTTCTCGGAGCGCTCGCCGGTCCCGACCTGGGACTTGCGCTCGGCGGAGATCTCCGCCTGCTGGTCGGCGATCGCCTTCTCCAGCAGCCGCGCCCTGAGGACGCGCATCGCCTTGTCGCGATTCTGGAGCTGCGACTTCTCGTCCTGCATCGAGACGACGATCCCGCTCGGCTTGTGGGTGATGCGCACCGCCGAGTCGGTCGTGTTGACCGACTGACCGCCCGGGCCCGATGAGCGGTAGACGTCGATCTGAAGGTCGTTCTGGTCGATGTCGACGTCGACCTCCTCGGCCTCCGGGAGGACGGCCACCGTCGCCGTCGAGGTGTGGATCCGGCCCTGGGACTCCGTCTTCGGGACCCGCTGGACGCGATGGGTGCCGCCCTCGTACTTGAAGATCGAATAGGCCCCGTCGCCCTTGATCGCGAAGGTGACGTCCTTGAAGCCGCCGACCTCGGCAGGGCTCTGCGAGAGGATCTCGGTGCGCGAACCCGAGCTCCTCGGCGTAGCGGCTGAGCATCTTGTAGAGGTCGCCCGCGAACAGGGCGGCCTCGTCCCCGCCGGCGCCGCCGCGAATCTCCACGAGTACGTTCTTGTCGTCGTTGGGATCGCTCTCGACCATCGCCAGGCGGATCCCCTCGGCGAGCTCCTCCAGCCTGGCCGGAGCGTCGGCGACGACCTTCCGAAGCTCCTCGTCCTCGTCGTCGGCGAGCAGCTCGCGCGCGCCCTCGAGGTCGTCGTTGAGCGTTCGCCATTCGCGGGCGAGCCTCGCCGCATCCTCGAGCTCGCTGTATTCGCGGCCGACCGCCGCGTAGCGCTCCCGGTCGGCGATCACCTCGGGGTCCGACATCTCGCGCTCGAGGCCGACGTACCGCTCCTCGATCTGGTTGACGAGTTGCTCGATCATGAGCCCGAGTCTGACGGGACCTCGACCTGGAGCAGTTCCTCGGGGTGGCGATGCTCGACCTGAAGGGTCGTGTGGTCGATCTCGAACCGCTCGTGGATCTCGTGCTCGAGGGCGAGCCGCTTGGCGTGGCAGTCGGTCTCCGTCTCGACCAGGACGTGCGCGGAGAGGGCTGGGAAGCCCGACGTGACCTCCCAGACGTGAAGATCGTGGACCTCGACCACTCCGTCGACGGCGACCATCGCGTTGCCGATCTCGTCGGGATCGAGCCCGCGGGGGGCCGCCTCGAGGAACACGCGTCCCGATTCCCGGAGCAGGCGGTAGGCGGAGTTGAGCATGATCGCGGCGACGATCAGGGAGGCGATCCCGTCCGCCTGGTCGAAGCCGGTGGTCAGGATCACGAGCCCGGCGATCGCCGTGAAGACGAAGGCGGCGAGGTCGGTGAGCAGATGCTGGAAGGCGCCCTCGACGTTCAGCGATTCCCGGTTGGCCTTCGACAACGTCCAGGTCGCGATCAGGTTGACGACGATCCCGAGGATCGCGACGGCGAAGACGATCCCGCCCTCGACGACCGGAGGATCGATCAGCCGCCTGATGCCCTCGTAGACGATCAACAACCCGAGGACGAGCAGCGTGGCGCCGTTGAACTGGGCGCTGAGGATTCCCGCGCGCTGCCAGCCGTAGGTCAGCGCTCCCTTGGCGGGCCTGGCGGCGAGCCGGATCGCGACGAGCGCCAGGACGAGCGCGGCGGCGTCGGTGAGCATGTGCGCCGCGTCGGAGAGCAGCGCCAGCGAGTTGGCGAGGATGCCGACGACGACCTCGACGGCCATGAAGCCGACGATCAGCGCCAGGGCGATCGTCAGCTTGGAGCGATCGGCGTCGGCGGAGACGCCATGCGAATGGCCGGCGTGTCCGCCGTGGTCGTGTCCGTGCTCGTGGGCCATTTGGTCGAGGCTACGCGACCACCACAGTCTTGACTGAGAGCCCGTCAGGCAAGGACGCAGGAGGTGATGCGGCCTTTAGGCCGTGAGCCGACGAGACGCCGCATGGCGGCCTCTCAGTTAAGACTTCTTGGCGGCGCGTCGGCGGAAGCGCTCTACGCGGCCACCGGTGTCGACCAGCTTCTGCTTACCGGTGTAGAACGGATGGCAGGCGGAGCAGATCTCGACGTGGATCTCAGGCTTGGTTGAACGAGTCACGAACTCGTTGCCGCACGCGCAGCGCACGTGGGAGAGGGTGTATTCGGGGTGAATCTCGGTCTTCATGGGATGAAGTCTAGAGAGACGGTCAACACCACGGGATCAGCCACCGCACTCCGTCAGCCCGTACGCGTTGGCCAGGTCATTGGCCTCCTTGAATGGGTCGGCATCGCCTGACGTGAGGAGCGAGGGATCGTCCGACGCCTGGTCGAGTGCGGTCTGCGCTGCATCGGTGATCGCGGTGACCTGCTCCTCGTCCCCCTCCGGGGCGCCGAGCGCCTTGATCCCATCGATCTCGCCCTGAATCGTCGGGACCATCGTGTCGTTCACGTACTTGTCGAGATCGCCTGGCTCGGCTTGTTGCCCTGGCCGCCCGGCGGCATCAGGTCTTGTTCCCCTCAGCGCAGATCTGGTTGCCTCTGTGCGAAGACCTACCCGGAGTGCTCGACGCAGCCACCTACCGAGCGGACGACAGCGGATAGGGTTCGCGCCATGGACGACGGAGTACACGGCTTCAAAGAGGGCGATCTCGTCTGGGTCGAGGACGGGGACGGCAAGCACCATCCCGGCGTCTTCGTGGGCGACAACGAGGCGGCCGGATGGTTCGGCGGCGGCCCCAGCGCCTACGTCGTCCATCCCGAGGCGCACAACGCCGAGGTCGTCTCGCTCTTCCGGATCACCCCCCGAGACGAGTAGCGGCCCAAGCAGCGGCGTTGGGCGGCGCTAGGCGGCGGTGGCGACGACGCGCGCGCCTCGCGACGGCGCGAACGTGATCGCTCGGCGCGTGACGCTCTCCGGTCGTAGGCCGCGACCGGGCTCCAGCCGAACCTGCTCGAGAACGGCGGTGAGGACGATCCGCATCTCGTAGAGGGCGAAGCTCGCCCCGAGGCACCGGCGGACACCGCCCCCGAATGGGATCCATTCGTAGGTCCCAGGCACGTCCTCGCCGAGGAACCGCTCCGGCCGGAACGCGGTCGGCTGCGGGTACAGGTCGCGGCGGCGATGGAGCAGGTAGATGGACGGCGCGATGTTCGTTCCCGCGGGCAACTCCCAACCCCCGAACTCCATCGGCGCCTGCAGCCTGCGGACGACAGCCGGGACCACGGGCCGCAACCGCAGCGACTCCTTGATCACCGCGTCGAGGTATTCAGGTCGGCCGGCGCGCTGCTCTTCCCGCAGTGTCGCGAGCACCTCCGGCGTGCGGATCAGGCGCTCCAGCGTCCACGACAGGGCCGTGGCCGTCGTCTCGTGCCCGGCGACGAGGAGGGTCATCAGCTCGTCGCGAAGCTCGTCGTCGCTCAGCGGAGCCCCGTCCTGGTCCCGTGCCGCGAGCAGCATCGAGAAGATGTCGTCGCCCTCGGCGCCGTGCGGATCGGCCCGGCGAGCCTGGATCTCCTCGTGGAGCAGCGCGTCGGCCTCCGCCCGCACGGCGGCGAACCGGCGCCACGGGCTGAGCGGGCCGTTGCGTCCCGCGGTCAGAGCCAGGGCGAGGACGCGCGGACGACTGCTCACGGTGTCGAGCAGGCGACGCAGAGGGTCGCCGATCCGCTCTCGCCGCTCCCTGTCCTCGAAGCCGAAGACGGCGCGCATGATGATCTCGAGAGTGATCGCCTGCATGCTGGGAAGCACGGCGAACCGCTCGCCGCGCGGCCAGGCGGCGATGTGGCGGTTGGCCACCTCGCTCATCACCGCGCCGTACTCGCGCATCCGCTCTCCGTGGAACGGCGGCAGCAGCAGGCGCCGGTGCCGCAGGTGCTCCGGCCCGTCGAGGAGCAGCACCGAGCCGGGGCCGAGGATCGGGGCCAGCGAGATATTGCCCTCCCCGGCGTAGAGCAGGTTGGGATCGCCCTTGAAGACCTTCTCGACCGCCGCCGGATCGACCGTGAAGACGATCTCCCGATCCGGCGCCGGGCGCAGCGTGAAGTAGTCGCCGCAACGATCGTGGCATGCGTCCAGGAACCTCGTCGGGGTCAGCATGAACCCCGCGCTCATCATGAATGCGGAGAGGTCGGGGCGGGGCGGCATCCCCGTCCTGGTCGGCGTCTGGGTCGGCGTAGCGGTCGCGCTCACGCCCTCAAGGCTACGACTCGCGCACCCCGATCATCATCTCGACCCCTCCCAGCTGCAGGGTCAGCGAGCCGTCCTCGTGTCCGATCGCACCGCGGTAGACCTCGCGGTTGAGGCTGATCGATCCGGATTCCTTGCCCGCCTCGATTCGGATGTAGATCGACTCGTTCTCGCTCGGCTCGCCACCGGTCATCGAATATCCGGCTTGGAGGACGCCGCCGAAGGTGGCGACGAGGTAGGGGCTCTCGCCGGCCGAGAACACGTGGACGTCGACGGGCCTGCCGACGAGCGCGAGCACCGCGGAGAGGGCGTCGTCGAAGCTCATGCCCTCAGCAGGAGTCATAGACGTACCGCTTCGAGCCCGGCTTGCTGACAAGCCGATCGCGGAGGACGACCGAAATCTGATCGCCGACCGAATCGCACGTCTTGCGGAAGTCCTTCCTGCCGGTACTCGATTGCGATCACGTGATCGCCGTAGACGGACGTGTAACGGTCGCACTCGTGGTAGCGGCCGCACTCCTCCGCAATCGCGAAGTCGAACCCGACCTCGCTCGACTGGGCGCGCGTTATGTCCGCCGTGTTCTTCTGGCCGACCGCCATGCCCCGGCCGTGGGTCTGGACGGCGAGCAGCTTCGCGTAGGCGAGCGCGTCGCTCTTTCCGAACGGAACCTTGTTCTCGAGCGGCGTGCCGTCGAACCGCGTCCATGAATCGAGGTTGTCGAACTCGACCGCGTCGTAGCCCTCGTCGGCGCATCCGACGATCATCTGACGGACCCAATCGGCAGCCTGCCGGCGCTTCCCGGCGGTGCTGATGTCGACGAGGTACTCCCCGCCCCAATGCGGATCGTCGCCGAGCCTGCTGAGGACGAGGCGTTGCGGCCAGTTCGACCGCTCGTCAGGGCGATCCGTACCGCGCTCGTTCGCCTGGGTCTGGAAGGCGTTGACGTAGCAGATCGAATAGGCCGGATCCGCCGCCGGCCGGCCGCTGAACCAGTCGCGAGAGACGACCGACACCCCGGAGGGAAGCGGATAGTCGCCGCCGATCTGGTAGTCGAACCCGGCGTTCGCGGGCGGGGACGCGGGGTTCAGCGCGAAGGCGGGGGCGCCGGCTGCCAATACCCCCGCCGCGACCCCCGCCGCGCAGAGCATGCATCTGATCGCCCTCGCCTGCACCCGCCCATGGTCTCAGGTCCGGAAGCGGGTCCACCCCGGAGCGGTCAGGCCCAGGTCACCTCGATCGGGACCTGAGCGAGCTCCTCGTAGCGGTTCCTGCTCAGCCACAGCGAGATGCCCTGGATGCTTGCTGGCCCGATGGGCCCGCTCGAGGTCGTGACGGATCGCCAGCCGTACTCCCTCCCCGACGCCGTCATTGCGCTCGCCGACAGGCAACTCGACGGAGAGGTGTTCCGGACGGTCCTCACGGGTGTCGATCCAGGGACGATGCGGCCGCCTCGAACACCCGATCCATCGTCGCGGCGATCGAAACCGTCTCGTCGAGCGGCATCGCCGGGCTCTCCGTCAGGCCGGCGGCGATGCACCTCGCAACCTCGTCCGCCTGATGGCGAAGGCCGTGCCCGGAATGTTCGGGCTCGAAGCGGCTGCGATCGCCCGATCGCGTAATCACCTCGAACGCGCTCGGCCGGTAGAAGTCGCCGTCGATCTCGATCCGGGCCTCGGTGCCGACGATGGCGGCTCTGGTCGGCGATTTCGCCCGCAGCGTGCACGAGAGCGTCGCCTGGGCCCCGCTCGCGTATCCGAACGCCATCGAGACCTGGCCGTCGACTCCCGTGAAGGTCGAATCGACGATCGCGGCGACCCGATCGGGCGTGCCGAGCACCATCGAAGCGAAGGAGACCGGATAGATCCCGAGATCGAGGAGGGCGCCGCCGCCCAGCTCGGGGGCGAACAACCGCGAGCTCGCGTCCTCGGCGAACCACTGACCGTGATCAGCCGAGACGGAGACGATCTCACCGAACACCCCCTCGCTGAGCAACCGGCGGATCTCGATGATGTGAGGCAGAAACCTCGTCCACATCGCCTCCATCGCGAACAGCCCCTCAGAGCGAGCGAGGCCGGCGATCTCGCCCGCCTCGACCGCGCTCATCGCGAACGGCTTCTCGACGAGAACCGGCTTCCCCGCCTTGAGGGCCAGCACCGCAGCGTCGCGATGCATCGGATGAGGCGTCGCGATGTAGACCGCGTCGACCTCGGGGTCGCCGACGAGGTCCGAGTAGCTCGCATGGCGACGGGGAATGTCGTGTAGCTCGGCGAAGGCGGTGGCCGACTCGATGGATCGCGACCCCACCGCGAAGGTCTTGCCCGACTCCGTCAGCTCCAGATCGGCAACGAAGGCCGCAGCGATCCGCCCCGTTCCGATCACGCCCCAGCGAAGAGACTCCATTCCTCGAGGCTAGCGCGACTGGTCGGCGCGACCGGACCGTTCGACGGCTCAGGCCCCGAGGCCCGCAAGCAGAGCGCGCAATGCCTCGCCTGATCGGATCCGGGCTTCATCCTGATCCTCGGCCCTGGCCAGCTGCAGAGCAGCCTCGATCAGGGCGCCGAGGAGCATCAACGCGAGTTCCGGGACGGGCAGCGGCTCGATCTGACCGGCATCGACCGCGGCGGCGAGGCCGGCTTCGATCAGGCCCAGCCCGTAACGGGCCTCGATCTCATGCCATTCCTCCCAGCCGAGAACTGCCGGCGCATCGAGCAGGGCGATCCTCTGAACCTCGCTCTCCGTGCTGAGCAGCAGGAACTGGTCGACGGCCGCGATCAGCACCCCGAGCGGATCCGCTCCATCGAGGGAGGAGAAGTCGAACCGGGAGACGAACTCCGCCTCGACCTCCTCGTAAACGGCGGCGAACAGCCCGCGCTTGCCGTCGAAGTGGTGGTAGAGGGCGCCGCGAGTGACCCCCGCCGCCGCCACGATGTCCTCGCTGCTGACGTTGTCGTACCCGCGCTCGGCGAAGAGCCGCCGCCCCGCCGTCATCAGCGCTGCACGGGTGGTCGCGCGGCGCTCGGCCTGGGTCCTGCGCTCAGTCACGGGCACGGTCGCACCTCGGATGGCTTGACATACATGGCGTTTGTATGTTAGATACATTCTGTTCGTATGCAAACCAACCAACTTAATTCGTCGCGGCGCCGGAGGATCCGGGCGCTCGGCGGGCGAGGACAGATCATGGACGTAGACCGAGACGGAGAAAACCGCAGCAGCGTCGACCTGAGCTGCGGCACGATCCACTACACGGAGACGGGCGAGGGGCCGCCGACCTGGTCTTCGTCCATGGCTTTCTCGTCAACGGCCGGCTCTGGGATGGGGTCGTCGCGGACCTCGCCCCCACGGTCCGCTGCATCGTTCCCGATTGGCCGTTCGGATCCCATCCGGAGGCGATGCGACCGGATGCCGACCTGAGTCCGACCGGAGCCGCGCAGATCATCGACGAGTTCCTCGAGGCGCTCGACCTGTCGGAGGTGACACTCGTCGCCAACGATTCCGGCGGCGCCGTGTCCCAGATCCTCGTCACCGAAAAGCCCGACCGGGTCGGTCGTCTGGTCCTGACCAACTGCGACAACCACGAGAAGTTCCCCCCGGGCCGCTTCAAGCGATGGTCGAAGGCAGCCCGGCTACCCGGTGTCTACTCGCTCCTGATCAATTCCATGAGGTTGCGGGCGAATCGACGCTCGCCGATCGCCTACGGCGCGCTCACGGTCGGGCGAATCGACGACGAGACTCCTTGAAGCGTTCACCGAGCCGTCGATTCGCGATCGCGGGCATCCGGCGCGACGGCAAGAAGTTCATCGGCGGCGCCGATCCCCGCTACCGATGGACGCGGCGGCGAAGCTCCCCGAACTCGAGATCCCAGTCCTCCTCGCATGGGGCGTCGAGGATCGTTTCTTCACGCTCGCGGATGCCCGCCGGCTGGCGCAGGCGATTCCGGATTGCGAACTCGTCGAGATCCCGGGCGCCGCGACTTTCACGATGCTCGACAAACCCGCCGAGGTGGCGACGGCGATCGAAGCGTTCGTCCGGAAGCCGGCGGTCTCGGCCTCGTGATCAGGCCGGACCGAGCGAGCTCGCGAACTCGGCAGAGCGGGCCTGCCGCCGAACGCAACGGCGGGCCGTGTCCGAAGCAGACGAGGCTGGGCTCGAGCTGCCGCAAGCCGCCTGATCTGGTCGCGGTTGCGGTCCGGCTCGAGCGTGAACCGGTCGGGTGGCTCGTACAGTCCGGGCTTGCCGGTGAGGGGATGGCGCCCGAACATGACGTCGAAGGCCAGCAGCGTGCGGTCGTCCTCCCGCCAGAACGAGAGGTGTCCGGGCGAGTGGCCGGGCGTCTCCAGGGCGACGAACCCGGCGACCTCGTCGCCCTCGCGGAGCGGCCGGGCCACCGGGACGCCGGGACCCGCCCAGAACCGCATCTGCAGCGAGGTGATCGCGTTGACGGGACCGGTCGCGCTCAGATCGCCGGACTCGATGGCATCCACCTCGGCCGCGGGCGCCCAGACGGGGACCCCGAGGGCTCCGGCGACGGGTGCCGACGAGCCCTGGTGGTCGCAGTGAGCATGAGAGATGACGTGAGCTTCGATCTCATGCCCTCTCACCTCCTTGAGGATGCGCCGCTCGGCCCATCGGGTTCCGGCATCGAAGAGGACGCCTCCGGCCAGGTAGCTGTTGAAGGCGTGCGCGGGTCGGCAGGACAGGACGTTGAGATCGTCTGCGAGTTCTTCCATACAGGTATGTACGGTACCAGACATGGGTGTATGGTAGATCCATGACCGACCGGCTCGATCGCGCGGCGTGGACCAGGGCGGCACTCGACGCCTTCGAGGAGGTCGGGCCATCGGGAGTCGCCGTCGTCCCCCTCGCCCGGCGGCTCGGTGTGACCCGAGGCAGCTTCTATTGGCACTTCGAGTCGCGCGACGAATTGCTCGAGGCGGCGTTGGAGCTCTGGGAGCGCGAGCATTCGGACGCGATCCTCGAGGCACTCGAAGCGCTGCCCGACCCGCGGGCCCGGCTCGACGCGCTGGGGCAGGCGGCGACCCGCAAGCCGCCCTCGATCTTCATCCAGCTCCTGCGCGCGGCCGACGACCCGATCGTGGGTCGGGTGCTGGAGCGGGCGTCCGGGCGGCGGCTCGAGGTCCTCGAGCGGGCCTACGGCGATTCCGGCCTCCCCCCCGCCGCCGCCCGCCGGCGAGCGCTGATCGCCTACGCGCAGTACGTCGGGCTGGCGTTCCTCCTCGCCGAGGATCCGCGAGTTGCTTCCCGACGAGCGTTCAAGAGCGGCCTACGCTCGCGAGCTTGCAGCCGTCCTGGCCGCCGGCTCAGATTCCTGAAGCGCTGCGGAAGGCCAGCTCGATCTCGGCCGCGACGTCGGAGGGCTGACGATCTTCCGTGCTGATCGTGACGTCGACGCAGTCGAGCAGCCGCAGCGACTCGGCGAGGCTGCGTGAGGCGTTGAGCAGGTCGGGGAGTCCCGACCATCCGGGCGGTTCCCGGTCGAGGATGCGCTCGCGCATCGTCTCCGGGTCGGCCTCGAGCAGGACCAGCAGGTGCTCGTCGACACCGGCGGCCGCGAGCAGATCGGTGCGGTAATCCTCGTCCTCGATCGTGGCCGTGACGATCAGGATCTCGCTGCCGACCTCCCGATAGGAGGAGGCGAGCATCGCCAGGTGGGAGAAGGAGCGCTCGCGATCGATCGCCGGGTAGGAGCGCTCGAGCGAGTCCACCTCGACCAGCGCCGCGTCGGCCCCACCGTCACCGAGCAGGTCGTGAAGGTAGGCCGCAACCTCGCTCTTGCCCGCGCCGGGAGCCCCGGTGAGGATCACGCCGTACATCTGAAGGATCAGCCGCCGAGCCCGAAGCTCGACCGCGTCAGACCTCTTGGTACAGGGGCCCGTCGCCGCCCTCGGGCATCGTCAGGCGACCGCCCTTGGCGTTGATCGCCCCGCACTGCACGCAGTTGGAAGCGGTCACGTGGACGTCGACCTCGGCCGCTCCGTTGTCGAGCTGATCCTCGGGAATCTCGTAGACCTGCGCCGGGACACATCGACACCCACGTCTGCGCAACCTCACGCGGAACGTGGGTCTGAATCCGGACGTGGTTCGGAGCGTCGTCGCGCGTCGCGTTGCCGCTGAGGAACACCGAGCCGAGCTTGTCGAAGGTGAGCTCGCCGTCGGGAGCCGGGTACCCCTCTGACGCCGTGCCGAGGTGGACCTCGACCTCGGAGTCCGGCTCGCTCTCCTTGTGCCCCGGGGGCAGTGCGCCGCCCGAGAGCAGCCAGGCGTTGGCGATTGCGCCGAACGCGACGAAGCCCTTGTCGCCGTGCTGGCGGACGTTGCGAGCCCGGTAGAGATCCTTCTCGATCTCCGAGTTGCGGACCTTCGTCTCGTAGGCCGAGAAGTCGACCGACTCGGGATCAGCCTTGAGGCTCTCGACGATCGTCTCGGCGGCGAACATGCCGGCGTGCATCGCGAGGTGGATGCCCTTCAGGTACGGGACGTTGACCATCGCGACGTTGTCGCCGCACATCATCATTCCCGGCACCGCGAGCTTGCGAGGCATCGACCAGTAGCCGCCGGACGGGATCGTCTTCGCGCCCCAGCCGACGCGCTTGCCGCCCTCGAGCAGGTCGCGCACGAACGGGTGGGTCTTGAACTGCTGCAGCAGGTCGTGGCACGAGAACGTCGCGTCGGTCGTGTCCAGGCCGGCGACCATGCCGATGCAGAGCTTGTCCTCGCCCATCGGGTAGATGAACGAGCCACCGAACTCGTTGTACTTCGGCGACTTCCGCAGCGGCCAGTTCATCGTGTGGATGACCCGGTCGAGCGGCTTCGGGACCTCCCAGACCTCCTTCACGCCGATCTCCCAGCGCTTGGCGTCTCCGGCGAGGTCGTAGTAGTCGATGGCGCAGTCGGTCAGGTGCCCGAGCGTGCCCTCGGCGAGCACGGTGGCCTTCGCCATCAGGTCGGAGCCGGGCTCGAAGTTGCCGAGCTCGTCGCCGTCGCGGTCGCGACCCTTGTCGCCCGACCGCACGCCGCGGACGATCCGATCTTCAACCAGCAGCTTGTCTGCCACCGTCTCGGTCAGCAGGTAGGCGCCGGCTTCCTCGGCACGATCCGCCAGGAAGCGACTCAGCTTCGAGATCGAGGTGACGTAGTTGCCGTGGTTGCGGAAGTTGGGAGGCGGCGGCTTGAGCGGGATCGCCTTCGACTTCGTCAGCAGATAAACGGCGTCCTTCTCGACCTTCTGGTAGACCGGCCAATCGTCCGGATCGAGGTCGGGGAAGAGCTTCTCCATGGCCGACGGGACCATGTTCGCACCGCTCAGGTTGTGCGCGCCGCAGACCTTGCCCTTCTCGATGACGGCGACCGGGATCTCACCGAGTTGCTCGGTCAGCTCCGGCTCGTCCTCGAGCAACTGCATCACGCGGTTCGCGCAGGCGAGCCCCGCGGGGCCGCCGCCGACGATCACGATGCCGGCCTCCAACCGCTCCTCTTCGGGATCGGTCGGAGGTCCGACGTGCTTGCCGGGATCGAACGGCGGCGGGAACTCTGACGGAGCTACGCCCATTCCGCGGTCAGCCGCCCTTCTTGGCCTTGATCGCCTCGGTCAGCTTGGGCATGATCTTGTGGAGATCGCCCACGACGCCGAGGTCGCAGAACTCGAAGATCGGCGCGTTCTGGTCCTTGTTGATCGCGAGGATGTTCTCGGAGCTCTGCATGCCGACCTTGTGCTGGATCGCGCCGGAGATGCCGGCCGCGAGGTACAGCTTCGGGGCGACCGTCTTACCGGTCTGGCCGATCTGCGTCGAGTACGGGATACCAACCGGCGTCCACGACGGCGCGGGTGGCCGCAACGGCCCCGCCCATCGATGCGGCCAGATCCTCGGCGAGCTTGAAGTTCTCCTTCTCGCCCAGTCCGCGGCCGCCGCCGACGAGGATTTCCGCATCCTCGATGTTGACGTCCTCGCCGCGAGCCTCGCCGCGGGTGACCATCGTCGCCCGGGTCGACCACTCGGAGAGCTCGACCTCGACGTCCTCGACCTCAGCGTCGCCCGAACCGGACTCCTTGAGGTCGAACGCGTTGAGGCGGCCGATGATGATGCCGGGCTCGCTGACGTAACCGACGTCGACGATGGCCGAGTCCTGGAGGACCGGGCGCTCGGCGATCAGCTTGCCGCCGTCGGTCTTGACGGCGGTGACCTCCATGGTCACGCCGGCGCCGAGTCGGGCGGTCAGTCCGGCACCGATCTCGAAGCCGAGCAGGCCGCCGCCGAACAGGGCGTAGCCGATGCCGTTGTCGGTGATGATCTTCGCCATCACGTCGACGATCGGCTGGGCGAGACCCTCCGGGCACGACTTGGCCCGGTAGACCTTCGCGGCGCCGTACTTGCCGAGGCCGGCTGCTGCTTCGTCGGTGACCTCACCGACGACGACCGCGCTTGCGGTCCCGCCGGTCTCGGAGGCCAGCTTGGCCGCCTCGGAGATCGCGCCGAGCGAGTTCTTGTTGAAGTTGCCTTCGTCGTCGTGAAGGGCGTAGACCAGGATGTCCGCCATCTAGATCAGCTTCCTTTCGTCGAGCCAAGCGACGATCTTCTCGACCGTCTCGTTGGTGTCCTCGTCCTCGAAAACCTCGCCGGCCTCCTTGGCCGGGGGCGGGTTGATCGAGAGGACCTGAGTCTGTGAACCGGCCTCGCCGACCTTGTCGGCCTCGATGCCGACGTCGCCGGAGCCCTTCGTGTCGAGCGGCTTCTTCTTCGCGCCCATGATCGCCTTCAGCGACGGGTAGCGCGGCTCGTTGATCGCGTCACCGACGCTGATCACGGCCGGGAGCTGGATCTCGACGGTGTCGTATCCGTACTCGGCCTGACGCTCGCAACGGAGCTTCTCGCCGTCGACGTCCATCTGGATGACCTGCGTGAGCGACGGCATCTTGAGATGGTCGGCCACGACCGCACCGATCGTGTAGCACTCGCCGTCGTCCGACTGCTGTCCGAGAAGGACGAGGTCGGGGGACTCGGACTCGAGCACCTTCGCGAGGGCGTAACCCGTCGCGCAGACGTCGGAGCCGGCCAGGCCGGCGTCGGTCAGGTGAACCGAGCGGTCGGCGCCGAGGGCGACGGCCTTGTGGAGCGCGCGGGCCGCGGTCTCCGGGCCCATGGTGACGGCGACGATCTCGTCGACGTCGACTACGCCTCCCTCACGGATCTGCATCGCTGCCTCGATGCCGTGAGTGTCGAACTGGTTGAGGGTTTTCTCGCCTGAGCGGTCGAGCCGCTTGGTTCCGGAGTCGATCCGCTTCTGCACAGCGGCGTCCGGGACCTCCTTGACTAGGCAACAGATCTTCAAAGTGGGTGCCTCCTTGGGGGACTTGCGGCGCAGAATGCTAGCGGTTTGAACGGCGATTGACTGACTTGTCAATCGGTTTCCCCGGAGGCGCCCTGTTGAACCATCGCCGAGCGCTCGGGTCGATAGTCCTGACGCGCAGTCGAGCAGGGCGGAGCCCTGCGAGTCGCGCAGTTATCTACCTAGGCCGGGAGGGCTACGCCGTTGCGCAGGAACTCGACGATGTCGTCGGTCGGCGCACCGGGCGTGAAGACCTCGGCGACCCCGAGGCGCTTGAGCTCCGGGATGTCGTCGGCGGGGATCGTTCCCCCGACCGTGACGAGGACGTCTGAGGCCCCCTGCTCGCGAAGCATCTGCGACGATCTTCGGGACGAGCGTCATGTGGGCACCCGAGAGGATCGAGAGGCCGACGGCGTCGGCGTCCTCCTGGATCACCGTCGCGGCGATCTGCTCGGGGGTCTGATGCAGGCCCGTGTAGATGACCTCCATGCCGGCGTCACGCAGAGCGCGGGCGATGATCTTCGCCCCACGGTCGTGACCGTCGAGACCCGGCTTGGCGACGACGACTCTGATCTTCCGCTCGCTCATTGCCCGGGAAGGGTATCCGGCCGGGACGGTCCGGGCTCAGCCGCAGTTCGGCCAGGGTGCGCGACCGGATCGCGCCTTGAGGCGAACCGCGACGTACGCCTGCGTCTTGTAGCTGTAGTCGATCGGATCGCCGCCGGGGGAGCGCGGCGAGGTCTTCCACGTCGGCCGCGAGAACTGGAAGGCGCCGCGGTAGGTGCCGCCGGCTCCGATGGCGTTCGGATCGCCGCCGGACTCGCAGCGGGCGACGCGCTTGGCCCACACCTTGTTCTTCTTCGAGACGTTGTGCTTGAAGACCCGGTCGTAGGTCCGCTTGTGCGTCCCGGGCGCGTGGGGCCTGTCGACCGTCGACGACGCAAACGCGGTCGAGGCACAGAGCGCGGCGACGGCCGCACAGGCCAACAGGGCGCTGAAGCTGCGGAAGTTCATGACCGGGAACCCTAAGCATCGTGTTAGCGAATCGTTAGCCGCTTTCCTGCCGATGCAAGATCCCGCCCAGAACGGGTCTCTTCTCAGCTCCCGTTGGTCACGCCGGTGACGACGATCAGGACCGCCACCACGGCGATCAGCAGGATCACGCCGATCGCCACGGCGCTGACGCCGAGAATCGTCTTCTTGACGTCGAGATCCTCCTCCGGACCCTCGCTGAAGACGTCCTGGCGGACGTCGATTGCGTCGGCGGTGCCCCCGCTGTGGTGCTCGGCCTCCTGCTGCTTGCGGGCTGCCTCCTCGGCCAATTCGCGGGTCGCGTAGTTGGACAAGGCCTGTTTTTCCCCGGTTCGGCGCACGTCCCAGCCCTCGACGTCGCTGCGAACCACTTCGAAATCGCTCATGGCATCGAACTACCCACGCTCGCGGTCGCGAATCCCCGGCTTCGAGCTAGTAGACGGGCGTCTCGGTGTAGGTGCCGAAGACCTGCTGCATCGCCTTGATCATCTCGCCCTCGCTGACCCGCGCGCGGGCGCAATCGATCAGCAGCGGCATCAGGTTCTGCTCGGTCGCGGCGGCGGACCTCAGCGCCTCGAGCGTCGCCTCGGCGGCGGCGTCGTCGCGGGCGGCCATCGTCTTCGCGAGCCGCTCCTTCTGCCGCACCTCGGCGGCCGGGTCGGGCCGATGGAGGTTCGTCGCGTCGTCGTCGTCCACCTCGAAGGCGTTGACGCCGACCATGATCCGCTCCTTCTTCTCGAGCGCGGCCTGGTGCTCGAACGCGGCATCGGAGATCTCGCGCTGCGGGAAGTTCGACTCGATCGCCGCGACCATGCCGCCGAGCTCGTCGATCCGGGCGAAGTAGTCGTAGGCCGCGGCCTCCATCTCGTCGGTCAGCTTCTCGACGAAGTAGGAGCCGCCGAGCGGATCGACGGTGTTCGTCACCCCGGACTCGTGAGCGATCACCTGCTGGGTCCGCAGGGCGACCCGGACGGCCTCCTCGGTCGGGAGTGCGAGCGCCTCGTCGTAGCTGTTGGTGTGCAGCGACTGGGTCCCGCCGAGGACGCCGGCGAGCGCCTCGATCGTCGTCCGGACGATGTTGACCAGCGGCTGCTGGGCGGTCAGGCTGACGCCGGCCGTCTGCGTGTGGGTGCGCATCAGCATCGACTTCGGGTTCTTGGCCCCGAACGTGTCGCGAAGCTCGCGAGCCCAGATCCGGCGCGCGGCGCGGTACTTGGCGATCTCCTCGAAGAAGTCGATGTGGGCGTTGAAGAAGAACGACAGGCGGGGAGCGAACTCGTCGACGTCGAGTCCGCGCTCGACCGCCCGCTCGACGTAGGTGAGTCCGTCCTTGAGGGTGAACGCGAGCTCCTGCTGGGCCGTCGATCCCGCCTCGCGGATGTGGTAGCCGCTGATCGAGATCGGATGCCAGCGCGGCATCTCGTGGGAGCACCACTCGACCATGTCGGTGACCAGCCGCATCGCCGGCTCGATCGGGAAGCACCACTCCTTCTGAGCGATGTACTCCTTGAGGATGTCGGTCTGGATCGTGCCGCCGAGCTTCTCCGGCGGCACGCCCTTCTCCTCGGCGGCGACGACGTAGAAGGCGAGCAGGATCGCGGCCGGCGCGTTGATCGTCATCGACACCGTGACCTCGTCGAGCGGGATCCCGTCGAAGAGCGTCTCCATGTCGTCGACGGTGTCGAGGGCGACACCCTCCACCCCGACCTCGCCGAGCGACCTGTGGTGGTCGGAGTCGAGCCCCATCAGGGTCGGCATGTCGAACGCCGTCGAGAGCCCCGTCTGGCCGTGGGCGAGCAGATAGCGGAAGCGCTCGTTCGTCTCCTCGACCGTGCCGAAGCCCGCGAACTGGCGCATCGTCCAGAGGCGGCCGCGATACATCGACGGGTAGACGCCGCGCGTGTAGGGGAACGAGCCGGGGAAGCCCTCGTCCCGCTCGCGGTCGTGGTCGGCGAGATCGTCGGCGGTGTAGAGAGGTTCGATCGGATGGCCGGAGAGCGTCTCGAAGCGAACGTCGCGCTCGCGCTCGTTCGCGTACTCCTCCTCGAGCCACTGATGGGCTCGGCGCTCGGATCCGGGTTCGATCGCCATGGCGCAAGGCTACCTGTAGGTTGCCGCCATGGGGATCAGCTGGCCCGACGAAGTCGACCAGATCATCGGCGGCGACCTCGCCGCCGGGAGTGGTCTACGCGACGCCCGCCAAGGGGGTCGTAATCGCGCCGATGGCGCCGCTCGGCCTCCGCGACCGGGAGCGCGGCACGGTCACCGTCACCACCTCCCTCGGCCTCTGGAAGAAGCTCGACCGGATCCGCTCGAACCCGTCGGTCGCGATCGCCTTCCACGCCCGCGATCACGCTGACACCGACCGGCTCGAGTTCGTCCTCGTCCAGGGCACCGCCAGCTTCTCCCCCACCCCGGACCGCGACTGGCTCGAGTCGATCGACCCGGCAGTGGGAGCACTTCCTCGGGCCGATCCGCAAGGGGCTGGCCGGGAAGTGGATGGAGGTCTACTACTGGCAGCGGGTCGCCGATCGAGATCGACGTCAGCCGAGTCGTCGTCTGGCCCGACCTCGGTTGCCGCGGGCGAGCCCGTCGTCCACGGCGATCCGCTGCCCGCGGCGCCGGCGCCGCCGCAGTCGGC
Organism: uncultured Solirubrobacterales bacterium; assembly: GCA_963791335.1. GTDB lineage: Bacteria > Actinomycetota > Thermoleophilia > Solirubrobacterales > 70-9 > RHKX01. The sequence continues at coordinate 214,890 of CAWBRN010000008.1, read as the reverse complement.
GCCGAAGAACGGCACCTCCCCCCGCACGGACGCCGCTCGGCTCGCCAAGGAGATCGGCCGCCTCCCCCACTCCCTGCTCGGCTGGATCGGCGGGGACGGGCTGCCGATGGCGGTCGTCGGTCGAGGCCGGCGAGGTCGGTCCCGAGGGCGTCGAGCTGGTGATCCCGGAGTCGGTCCGGCCCGAGGGCGGCCGCCGCGCCGGGCTGACCGCGCACGAGTTCATGCCGAGGATGATCGGCCAGGAGCAGCACATCTACACCGGCTGGCTCGACGTGGACGGCGACCGGGCCGTCTACGCGCCGCACACCCGGGCCGGCTACAAGCTGCCCGCCTCGAAGATCGCTGTTCATCCTCGGCGGCCGGCGGCGGAACCCGCGCCGGGATCCGCAAGGCCCGCGAGAAGGGTCTCGCTCCTAGATAACTGCGCGACTCGCAGCCCTCTGGGCTGCTCGACTGCGCGTCACGCCCAGCTCTACAGAGCGGGCTGCAGCAGGATCTTCAGCTCCGGGGTGCCGGGCGGAGGAGCTCCTCGAAGCACGCGGACGTGTTCTCGAGCGGATGGCGCGAGGTGATCAGATCGTCGACCGGGACCTTGCCGGCGGCGAGCATCGCGACCGCCTCGTCGAAGTCCTTCGGGCGGTAGGCGAACGAGCCGCGGATCACGGCCTCCTTGAGCATCACGTTGAGCTGGGAGATCGGGACCGGCTCGTCGAGCATCCCGACCAGGGCGATCGTGCCCTCGGTGGCGATCAGCTCGACCGCGAGCCCGGGGGCCGAGACGTGGCCGGCGCACTCGATCACGACCTCGGGCGGCATCCCGTTGAGCGCTCCGAGCACCGCCTCGTGGACGTTCTCGAGGCCGAAGGCGTGGGCGGCGCCGAGCCGCGTCGCGAGCTCGCGCCGCTCCGGGTTCGGCTCGATCACGACGATGTCGTCGAAGCCGCGGGCGCGGAGCCCGACGATCGTCATCGCGCCGATCGGCCCGCAGCCGAGCACGCAGACGGTCGCGCCCGGGGTCGGCGCCGGAGACGTCGATCCCGTGCAGCCCGACGGCCAGCGGCTCGACCAGCGCGCCGTGCGCGAGCTCGACGTCGTCGGGGACCCGCCAGAGCATCTCGCGTCGCAGACCATCCGCTCGGCGTAGCCGCCGTCGTTGGTGCCGAGCCCGATCCCGCTCGCGATCGCGATCGGGATGTCGAGCTCGTCGACCGGGGCGAACGGGTAGACGCAGACGCGATCGCCGTCGCCCAGCCGTCGACGCCCGCGCCGACGGCGCCGACGACGCCGGCGATCTCGTGGCCGATGATCGAGCCCTCGGCGCAGCACGCCGGACGGGAGCATGTGGAGGTCGGAGCCGCAGATGCCGCAGGCCTCGACGTCGACGAGAACCTCTCCCTCACCGGGCTCGGGGTCGGGGACCTCGCGCACCTCGAGCGTCTGCTCGGGTCCGACGGCTACGGCCTTCAAGCGAACTCCTCGGGGATCCGGTCGGGCCAGCCGATCTCGGCCTCGAGCTGGGCGGCGAGGGAGAGCAGAAGATCCTCGCGGTTGGGCGGCACGACGAGCTGGCCGGCGAGCGGCAGCGCCCCCGGCAGCTGCGGCGGGAGCGGGATCGAGGCGGCGGGCTGGCCGGTGTAATTCCAGGCGATCGCGCAGGGGTACGCGCGCGAGATGCCGATCAGCGTCCGCAACGCGCCCTTGCCGGCCCAGCGGCCGATCTCCGGCGGCGCGATGCCGGCGACCGGAGTGAGCAGGACGTCGAAGTCCTCGAAGATGCGTTGAGGCGCTCGGCGTGAATCGACCTCGCGCTCGCGCGCCTTGCGGACGACGCCGCCCGGAATCATGCGCCCCATCCGGATCATGCCCCGCGTGCGCGGCTCGAGCCGCTCGGGATGGGCACCCGCGCCACCGTCCTCGGCGATCCCGCCCAGGTAGCGCGGGGTGATGTCGTTGCCGATCTTGCCCCAGTCGGGATCGCGCTCCTCGACCGAGTGGCCGAGGCTCGCGAGGACCTCCCCGATCAGGCCGACGCCCGCCTTGACCTCGTCGGTGATGATCGGCGGCGCGGCCGGCCGCGGCGCCGTCACCGAGATCGCGACCCGCAGCGGGCCCGGTCGCGTCGCGGCCGCCTCGGCGTAGGGCCGATCCGGCGGCGGCGGCGTGTCGGCGTCGCCCGGCTCGGCGCCGGCGGTGACGTCGAGCCAGAGCGCGGTGTCGGCGACCCGGCGGCTGACGCAGCCGGTGACCGAGAGGCCGAGCCAGTGATCGGGGTCGGGCAGAAGGCTGATCCTGCCCGCGCTGCGGCTTCAGCCCGAAGAGCCCGCAGTTGGCCGCCGGGATCCGGATCGAGCCGCCGCCGTCGGAGGCGGAGGCGGCGCCGACCAGCCCGGCGGCGACCGCCGCGCCGGAGCCGCCGCTGGAGCCGCCGGGGCTGTGGCCGTGTTCCAGGGGTTGCGGGTCTCCCCCAGGCGTCGGTCTCGGTGAAGGGCCAGATCGCCAGCTCGGGGAGGTTCGTCTTGCCGATCAGGACCGCGCCGGCCTCGCGCAGCCGCCGCGTGCGCGGAATCGGCGGTGGCGGGCTCCGAGTAGGCGGCGGTGCCGTTGGTGGTCAGCTCGCCGGCGACGTCGACGTTGTCCTTGACGGCGACCGGCACGCCGAGCAGCGGCGCCCTCTCGCCGGCGGCGATCCGGCGATCGGCCTCGTCGGCCTCGCGAGGGCCCGCTCGGCGAGCACGACGCGGAAGGCGTTCAGCTCGGCTCGAGGCGCTCGATCCGCTCGAGGTAGAGCGCGACGAGCTCGCGGGAGGAGACCTCGCCGGTGCGCAGCAGCTCCGCCTGGCGGGCGATCCCGGCGAAGGCGAGCTCCGATCCGTCCATCGGGCGCGATCCTATACGAGTGCCGCCGGGGTCTCAGCGGCGAGCGGCGGCGCCTCACGGTGCCGCCCGCGCCGACCAGCCCGGCGACGGCGAGGGCGCCGGCGATCGCGATCCGGCGCCCGAGCCGCTCGAACCGCATCACCTGCCAGCCCCGCTCGCGGCCGAGCGAGAGAGCTCGGCGTCGGGGTTGACGGCGACCGGGTTGCCGACGAGCTCGAGCATCGGCAGGTCGGAGACCGAGTCGGAGTAGGCCCAGCTCTCCTCGAGGTCGATGTCGTGCTCGGCGGCGAAGCGCCTCATCGGCTCGATCTTCAGCGCCCCGTAGTTGAGCCCGCCGATCAGCTCGCCCGTGTAGCGGCCGTCGGCGTCGACCTCGTAGCGGCTGCCGATCCCGCCCTCCATGTCGAGCACCCGGGCCAGCAGCTCGACGACGCCATGGCTCGCGGCGCTGACGATGAAGGCCGGCCTGCCGGCGTCCTGGTGGGCGCGGACCTCGGCAGCATCTGCGGGTAGATCCGCGGCAGGATCCTCACCATCAGGTCGGGGACCATCCGCTTCAGGTCCCGTCCGGGAACGCCACGCAGCAGCCCGTCGAGCTGGGCGACGAGCTCGTCGGTGTCCTGGTCGGTCGCCCCGCGCAGCCGGTACCGCAGGTGCTGGATCGCCCACCGCGTGACCTGCGAGCGGCTGACCATGCCGCTGCGGAAGGCGGCGCGGCCGAACTGCGCGCCGCTCGAGCCGGACATCAGCGTCCGATCGAGGTCGAAGAAGGCTGCTCCGCGCTGCGCATCCCGGGCAGGCTAGTCGAGAGCCCTCGGTCCGGCCGGCCCCGCTCGAGCCCGAGCCGATGGCCGAGCTCCGGTGGAGCCGCTGCTGAGCAGCGCGGACCGCGGCGATCGGCGCGATGCCGGCGCGTGGCCCGGACCTACGGCCGGGCCACCGTCACGCGCTCGGCCTCGCCGCGATCCTGCAGGAGGGACGGGTCGGCAGCTGCGTGCGACGTCCGATGATCGCCTCGCCGAGCCGTTCGTGATCCGGACCGCGCCCTCGGCGTCTCCGCTCGGGATCGAGCAGGCTCAGCACCCTCGCAACAGCGTCGACGGCGTCCGGATCACGTACCGGCGGCTGATCCGCGCAGCGAAACGCGCTCGTGGAGCGGGGTCGCGCCCTGCGCGACCTTTACGGCTTCACGTCGACCCTCGGGAGCGGCTCGGAACGATCCGCCACGACGCCCAGGCCGGTCGAAATCAGACCTCGATCAGGATCGCGTCGCCCTGGCCGCCGCCGGACAGATCGCGGCGCAGCCGAGGCCGCCGCCGCGGCGCTGGAGCTCGTGCACGAGGGCGCCGATGATGCGGCCGCCGGAGGCGCCGATCGGATGGCCGAGGGCGATCGCGCCGCCGTTGACGTTGACCTTGCTCCTCGTCGATGCCGAGCATCCGGATCGAGTTCATCGCGACCGAGGCGAAGGCCTCGTTGATCTCCCAGAGGTCGACGTCCTCGGCGTCTTGCCGGCCTTCTCGAGGGCGAGCTTCGCGGCCTTCGCCGGGGTCCTCGCCAGGTAGGCGTAGTCGTCGCCGATCATCCCGTAGCCGACGATCGGGCGACAGGGTCGCTTGCCGTTGGCCTGCGCCCACTCGTCGGAGGCGACGACCACGGCGGAGGCGCCGTCGTTGACGCCCGGGGAGTTGCCGGCGGTGTGGGTGGCGTCGTCGCCGCCGATCGCCTTCAGCTTCGCGAGCGTCTCGATCGAGGTGTCGGGGCGGATCGCCTCGTCGGCCGCGACGGTCGTCTCGCCCTTGCGGGACTTGACCGTGACCTCGACGATCTCGTCGGCGAGCTTGCCCTCGTCGGTCGCCTTGGCGGCGAGCTCGTGGGAGCGGACGGCGAAGCGATCGAGGTCGGGGCGGGTGATCTCGAGCTCGTTGCCGACCTCGCTGGCCTCGTTGATCATCTGCTTGCCGGTGAAGGGGTTGGTGAGCCCGTCGTGGGTCATCGCGTCGATCGCCGTGACGTCGCCCATGCGGAAGCCGAAGCGGGCGCCCGGAAGCAGGTAGGGAGCGTTCGACATCGACTCCATGCCGCCGCCGACGGCGACGCCGACGTCACCGGCGCGGACCGCCTGGTCGAGCAGCCCGACCGAGCGCATGCCCGAGGCGCAGACCTTGTTGACGGTCTCGCGAGGGGACCTCCTTGGGGATCCCGCCCTTGATCTGCGCCTGGCGCGAGGGGATCTGACCCTGGCCGGCCTGCAGGACCTGGCCGTAGGAGACCGACTCGACCTGCTCGGGATCGACCGCCGAACGCTCGAGCGCGGCCGCGATCGCCTTGCCGCCGAGGTCGGGCGCCTTCAGCGTCGCGAGCGCGCCGCCCATCTTCCCGAAGGGGGTACGAGCGGTCGAGAGGATCACGGTCTTCGGCATGCGGAGGTTCTCCTGGAGCGAGGTGGGACGAGGGTGCCGGGGAATCGTAGAGGCGCGGAGCCAGGCCGTAGATATCGTGGCCGCCCGATGCGACGTCGAACTCTCACGACATCGCACCTCGAGGAGAGCGACGCCGACCTGCTCTGCTTCGGCCTCTTCGACGGCGAGGACCTGCCCGGCACCTGCTCGCCGCGCCCGGCGCCGAGGACGTCGAGTCCCGCTTCAAGAGCCTCTCGGTGCTGCGGCCCCGGCGCCGTCGGGGGTGCTCGTCGTCGGGCTCGGCGACCGCGACGACTTCGACACCGAGCGCGCCCGGGTCGCCGCGGCGCTCGCGGTCGCGCAGGCGCGCCGCCTCGAGGCCGGACGATCGCCTGGGTCTGCCCGCGCCGAGCCGCAGCGAGCGCCGCCGCCGCTGACCGCCGGGACGATCCTCGCCGACTACCGCTTCGACCGCTTCAAGAGCCAGCCGCGACGACGACGAGCCCGCCGCGCGATCGAGTCGCTGACGCTGCATCGGCGCCTGCGACGATCCGCCGCGGCATCGCCGAGATCGCCCGCATCGCCGCCGAGGCGGCCAACCGCGCTCGCGACCTCCAGAACCTCCCCGCCAACGTGCTCGACCCCGCCTACCTCGCCGAGCGGGCGCTGGAGATCGCCGCCGCCCACGACACGGTCGAGGTCGAGATCCTCGACCTGCGCCGAGCTCGAGCCGGAGGGCATCGGCGGCCTGCTCGCGGTCGCCGCCGGCTCGGACAAGGACCCGGCGCTGATCGTGCTGCGCTACTCCGGCGAGCCGGAGCCGCCGGCGCCCGACCCTCGGCTTCGTCGGCAAGGGCGTCACCTTCGACAGCGGCGGCATCTCGATCAAGCCGGCGCCGGGATGGAGCTGATGAAGAAGGACATGTCCGGCGGCGCGGCCGTGCTCGAGGCGACGGCGGCGATCGCCGAGCTCGGCGCTGCCGATCGACCTGGTCACGGTCGTCCCCGCAGTCGAGAACATGCCGAGCGGCGGCGCGATCCGCCCCGGCGACATCATCACCCAGCTCAACGGCAAGACCGTCGAGGTCAACAACACCGACGCCGAGGGCAGGCTGATCCTCGCCGACGCCCTCACCTGGTGCGCGCGCCAGGGCGCCGAGCGGATCGTCGACGTCGCGACCCTGACCGGCGCGGTCATGGTCGCCCTCGGCTCGACCTACGCCGGCACTGATCGCCAACGACGACGACTGGGCCGCGGAGGTCGAGGCCGCCGGCGGCGATCGTCGGCGAGCTCGCCTGGCGCCTGCCGCTCCACCCCGAGTACAAGGAGCTGACCCGGGGCACGTTCGCCGACCTCTCCAACACCGCCGCCAAGCGCAAGGCCGGGACGATCTACGCCGGCGCGTTCCTCGAGCAGTTCGTCGACGGGTCGCGTGGGCCCATCTCGACATCGCCGGAACCTCCTGGGACGTCGGCCGCGAGTACGTCGGGCGGGCGCCACCGGCTTCGGCGTCCGCCTGCTCGTCGAGCTGGCCCGGAACCGATTCCGGGCCCCGCGGCTCGGCTGACACAATCGCGCGCCCATGGACTTCGACCTGAGCGACGAGCAGCGCCTCCTGCGCGACACCGTCCGCGACTTCGCCCGTCGCGAGGTGGCCCCGCAGGCCGAGGAGCTGGACCGGACCAAGGCCTTCCCCTACGACCTCGTCGCGAAGATGGGCGAGCTCGGCCTGATGGGGATCCCCTTTCCAACCGAGTACGGCGGCGGCGGTGCCGACAACCTCTCGTACGCGATCGCCGTCGAGGAGCTCGCCCGGATCGACTCCTCCGTCGCGATCACGATGGCCGCGCACACGTCGCTCGGCACGATGCCGATCTACCTCTGGGGCACCGACGAGCAGAAGGCGGAGTGGCTGCCGCAGCTCTGCTCCGGCGAGCGCCTGGCGGCGTTCGGCCTGACCGAGCCCGAGGCCGGCTCCGACGCCGGCAACGTCCGCACGAAGGCGGAGCTCGACGAGGGCGAGTGGGTGATCGACGGCGCCAAGCAGTTCATCACCAACTCCGGCACCGACATCACCGGCTGCGTGACGATCACCGCGAGGACCGGCGAGGACGAGATCTCGAACATCATCGTCCCCAACGGGACCCCCGGTTACGAGATCGGCGAGGCGTACCGGAAGATGGGCTGGAACGCCTCCGACACCCGACCGCTGAGTTTCGACGCCTGCCGGGTGCCCGAATCGAACCTGCTCGGCCCGCGCGGCATGGGCTTCAGGCAGTTCCTGCAGATCCTCGACGGCGGCCGGATCGGCGTCGCGGCAATGGGCCTCGGGCTCGCGCAGGGCGCACTCGACGAGGCGATCGCCTACGCGAAGGAGCGCCGCGCGTTCGGTCAGCCGATCTCCCGCTTCCAGACGATCCAGGCGAAGCTCGCCGACATGGCGACCGAGATCGAGGCGGCGCGGCTGCTCACCTATCGCGCCGCCACCCTGAAGGACCGCGGCGAGCCGTTCTCGCTGACCGCCGCGCAGGCGAAGCTGAAGACCGGCCGGCTCGCCGTCCGCGCGAGCGAGGAGGCGGTCCAGATCCACGGCGGCTACGGCTACATCGAGGAGTACCCCGTCTGCCGCTTCTACCGCGACGCGAAGATCCTCACCATCGGCGAGGGCACCGACGAGGTGCAGCAGATGGTCATCGCCCGCGCGCTCGGTTGCTGACCACTAGCCCGGGATAGCCGAGCGTGTCGGCCACCGATCGGCCGAATTCCCCATGGATGACGAGGAAAGAGCTGCCAGCCGCCGGAGCCCCCCGCGGGTCCCGCTGGCCCGGGGTCCGCGATGGCGCCGGAGATCTCGCGCCGCGTCGGCTCAATCCTCGACGCGGTCGAGCACGAGGCCGCAAGGCTTCGCGAGGAGGCCCGCGACGAGGCCGCCCGCTACCTCGAAGCCCGCCGCCACGCCGACGGCCTGGTCGCCGAGCGCCGGCGCCGGATCGCCGAGCTGAGCGACGAGCTGGTCGCGAGGTCGGAGGCCGTCGTCGCCCGCCTCGACGACGCCGCCCCGGTCCGCCAGGGCTTCGAGAACCTTGTCCGCGCGCTCGGCGACGCCGCCGAACGGCTCGCCCGTGAGACCGAGATCCCGAGACTTCGAGCCGCCCCCCTTCCACGAAGCTTCGAGGGCTCCGTTCCCCAGCCGCCTCCGCCCGACGCGCCTCCTCCCGCCCCGCCCCCCGTCTACGAGCAGCCGTCCCAACCGGCGCCGGCGATTCCCGCTCAGCGGCAAACCCCGCCTCCGCAATGGATGGCGCGGCCCGGACCACCCGCCTACGAGGAGCAGCCTCACCCCGCCCGCCCGCCCGCTGGACCTGGCGCGGACCCGACGATGCGAGGATGGTCGCCATCCAGATGGCCACAGCAGGCAGCACCCGGGGCGACGTGCGCGGGCACCTCAACAACGCGCTCGGGATCCCTGATGCCGAGCCGCTGCTCGACGAGATCTTCGGCGCCGGCGCCCGCGACGATGCACGCGCGCCCTGGATGACCGGTCGCCGCTAGCCGGACGAGCCGGCGACAGGCACCCCACGCCCGCTGCGGCGGCTCCATTGCGCCCGATTACCGCCGCACCCGACCTCGACTTCCTCCCATCGGCTCCCGCGGGGAGGTTGTGTGAAGTCAACGCACTGCGACAAGGAGTAAGGGCATGGCCGATCGCGAAGGGCACCACCCCCGGGATCTGCAGATTCCGGCGTGGATCCCGTCCCTCCGAGCTCTTCCGCTCGACCGCACTCCCCCGCCCGACCTCGCCGAGGCGCTCAGCAGCCTTGACCGCGCGACCCGCAACTTCGCCCGCCGACTTGGTGAAACCCGCAACCCGGACATGGATGCAGCCGAGCAAGAAGCCGAAGCACCGGAGCCGCCGTCCGCTCGGGAGGCGTTCGAAACCCGGATGCGCGAGGCCGAGCGCGAGGCCCGCGAGTACCTGGACCACGCGAAGCGCCGCGCCGACAGCCTCGTCAACACGATGGTCGGAGCGGTCGAGCTGGAGACCGCTGAGATGCGCCGCGACGCCGAGGCCGGCATCAGAAGCCGCTGGCAGCAGGTGGAGGTCGATGCCGAGCGCCATCTCGGCGAGGCACGACGAATCGCCGACAGCATGGTTTCGGAGCGGCAAAAGCGGATCGCGGCCCTCAGCGATGGATCGCCGGGCGCGCCGAAGCTCTGACCGCGGGGATGGATGACGCCGACCGGGTGCGCGCCCAGTTCGACCCGTTCGCCGCGCGCTCTCCGGACCGCCGACCAGATCGCCGGCCGCGGTCGTGAAGTCGGGACGATCGGGCCCGATGAGGGCCAACCAAGCGCGATCGCGGCGTAGGGCCAACGGACCGGTCGATCAAGGAGCGATTCGGGCGCTCAGCCGGCGGTGCCCGGAGGCGTGATCCGGACCTGGCGGCCGACCGATGATCGTCAGATTGCCCTCGAGCTCTATCTCGATCCTGCGGCCGGAGATCGCAGCCAGGACGGCCATCGGATCCGGCTGCGGCTGCGGCTGCGGGTATTGGGCTGCGGCGGCTGCTCATAACCGTGCTGCGGTAGCTGTACGGCGCCGCAGGCTGCTGCGGTTGGGGAAGGCCGCCGGTACGGGTATGGCTGCTGAGCCTGCATGGGCGCGGGGCGGGGCGCGGACGGGCTGCGGGCGGGAGGCATCCCGTAGCGCGGCGCTTCGGAACTATGGCGGCTGGAAGGCGCCGGCGGGCGCGGCGGCGCAGGGGGCGCTGCGGGAGGCGCGGCGGCGGCAACGGCGCCGGCTCCGGCTCGCGCGGCCATTGGGGGATCGATTGGGCGGAGGCGAGCCGTACCGTTGCACGGGGCTGACCCGCGGTCCGGTCGACGACGATCGATGCGCGACGCAGCCGTCGCGTCGCGGCGTAGTGGTTGCGGAGCGTTGCCTCGACGTGCGGGTCAGCGGGACGCCGGGCTTGATCCGGGCGCGTTACGGACGTCCCGCTCGTACGGAACCAGACGTGGCCGTCGCCGGCAGTGGCGTCGCCGAACGGAACGAGGGTCGAACTGACCGCCGAACGGCCCCGTCGACGAGCAGCCAGCGCGGTGCGCCGGTACCCGGATCGATCCAACATCCTCGAGCCTGCCAACGCCGGCGCCGTAAATGTTGTCAACCCGAAACCCGATCCATCCGAGTGCCTCGTTCAAACTTGGCTTGTTGCCCCTATGCGTCCGCCGCGATCATTTCGACCCATCCGCCGCGCCGGTATCCGTCCCGGCGTGGGCCGGACGGTACCCCCAAAAGGGCGTTCGGCTACGTGATTCTTTTCGCCTCTTACGTCCGCTCGCCCGCTCACGCCGGATCGGAGGACCTCCGGCGGCTCTGAGACGCCGTAGATAGACCGACGAGCGAGCAGAGAGGGCGGAGCGTCAGCCGGCGAGCATGCCGCGGCGGATCTGAGGCGCCCGAGCGGACCGAAACTGCGTCTTCGCCCGCTCGGCTACAAGCGCACCACGTCGACGAGGCCCTCGAGGCGCGGGACTCGGAGCTGGAAGAACTCAAGCAGGACATCGCCGCGCTCTGGCTCGCCTTCGCCAGTACGACCGGACTGCACCGGGCGCTCGGCGGCGAGGATCCGCCGCCGCTCGTCCAGAGATCCGCGCGCCCGAGTCGCCGGAGCCCTCGCCGTAGAGATCCAGGCAGAGTCGATCGGACATCAGCTCTCGGAGCTCGACGAGGTGCCCGCGCGATCGAGATGGCGACCAAGACGCTCTCGAGCACCCTACTCGGACCAGTAGCCCAAGTCTCTCGCGGCGCCGGGCCGAGGCAAAGCCGGCCACCTCCGAAGCCGAGGACGAGCAGGACGCCGACGACACCGAGGCCGACAAGACCTGACCGGCGTGGGCCGCCGAGGAGTCCGGCAGCGAGCTGAACTTGCTCGGTCACCGTCCGCCAGGTCGGCCGGGCGGCCGAAGCGAGCGGTCATCCCGAGCGCGCCGCCAGCGGCGCTCCTGCGGCGGCGTCAGGCCTTTGGAGGGGTCGATCTCGGCCGCGCCGCGGCCCCACTACCGGGGAACCGCCGCCCACGCCTTACCGGCAGCGCCGACGACGAGCCTGGCGGGGACCGCGCTGCGCTGCGCGCCGATCCGGCCGAGCTTGATCATCAGCCAGGTCGGCGAGCCGTCCTCGGCGTCGACGAGCACGCCCTGGACACTGCCGACGCTTCCCCCTCCGACCTCCTCGAGCTTGTGCTCCGACGCACGGCGGCGTCGGCGAGGTCGAACCCCGAACTCCAACCGGCTCGCCGGTCAAGGGTCGCTCGACGGTGTCAGCCATCCCCACCCTCCCTGCTGCGTTCGAGAAGGGAGGCCGCGGCCGTCGCGGGGTCGAGCGCACGGCGACGACCCGCTCGAGGAGCGCGGCCACCTCGGGATCGTCGCCGATCCGCTGCTCGAGCTCGCGGCGCATCCTGGCCGCCGCGAGGCCGAGGACCTCGCTGCGCAGGTTGCGGGCGCGGCGCTTCTCCAGGGTGCCCGTCTCCTCGACGTGGGCGCGGTGGGCCTCGATCGCCTCGAGGAGCTCCTCGATCCCCTCGCCTTCGACGCGACGGTCTTGACGATCGGCACCTTCCAATCGCCGGACGGCCCGAGCGAGAGCGCCGTGCGGACCTCGCGGACCATCGTGTCGGTCAGCGGATGCTCGGCCTTGTTGATGACGATCACGTCGGGGATCTCCATCACCCCGGCCTTCAGCGCCTGGATCGAGTCGCCCGAGCCCGGCATCAGCGCGAGGACGACGGTGTCGGCGTGATCGACGATGTCGATCTCCGCCTGGCCGACCCCGACGGTCTCGAGCAGGACGTCGTCGAACCCGGCGGCGTCCATGACGAGCGCCGCCTGCAGCGACGCCTCCGCGAGGCCGCCGAGGGCGCCGCGGCTCGCCATCGAGCGGATGAAGACGCCCTCGTCGAGGAAGTGCTCGGAGAGCCTGATCCGGTCGCCGAGCAACGCCCCGCGGGTGAACGGGCTGGAGGGGTCGATCGAGAGCACGCCCGACCCGCCGCTCGACGCGCGGAGCTCCTTGACCAGGGCGCCGATCAGCGTGCTCTTGCCGACTCCCGGCGGCCCGGTGAAGCCGACGATCCGCGCCGCTCCGGTGCGCGGGTAGAGCTCGGCGACGAGCTCGGCCCCGGCGGGATCGCCGTTCTCGATCAGCGAGATCGCCCGCGCGAGGGCCCGCTTCTCGCCGTCGAGCAGGCGCTCGACGAGATCGCTGGATGTGGTGCCTGAGCCATCGGCGGCGGACTGATGCCACGCCCGAGCCTATGATCCGCCCCCGTGGGCTCGGAGACGCTGAAAGAGCAGGGCAGGCCCCGGCCGCGGCGCTGCCGGCGAGCCCGACCGTCACTGGCGCCACGCCGCGGGGCCTCGCCGCGCTTCGGTTCGCCGCCGCCCACGGGATGCTCAACCCCGAGTACGCGCGCCTCGCCCCGCTTCCTGGGCGCCGCGCTGCTGACCTCGGCGGGCCGGCGCTGGCGCACCGACGGCATGGTCTTCCTCGGCCCGCGCCTGCAGCTGCAGATCGGCCGCGCCGGTCAGATCCGCTTCGGCCGCTTCGTCTGGATCGGCGCACGGCACGAAGATCCGCTGCCACGAGGGGATCGTCGAGATCGGCGCCAAGACCGTGGTCGGCCAGGACTGCACGATCTCCGCCTACCAGCGCGTCTCGATCGGCGAGCAGTGCGTGATCGCCGACCGCGCGATGTTCATCGACTTCGACCACAACGTCACCGACCGCGAGCAGCCGATCCGCCTGCAGGGCATCTACAAGCGCGACGTCGTCGTCGGTTCCAACGTCTGGATCGGCTACGGCGCCCAGATCCTCCGCGGCGTGACCGTCGGCGACAACGCGATCATCGGCGCGAGCTCGGTCGTCACCCGGGACATCCCCGCCAACGCGGTTGCCGTCGGCTCACCGGCGCGCGTCATCCGCATGCGCCCCGAGCCCGAGCACCTGAGGTGGCCGAAGCCGGTCGAGCCCGAGGGCTACGGACCGGCCGGGCCCCGTTAGGCCCCTCCCGACCAGCTCTTCCCGGCGTGATCCGCGGCCGGAGTCCGTGCGCCCGTCTCGAGGCGCCCTCGGATCCTCGCGAGCCGAGCGCTCGGCATCGCTGTCGGGATCGATCTCGTCGGCCCGCTCGCGATGAGCGTCGGCCGCCTGTCGTTCCTGCTCGGCGGACCCGGGCGCGTTCCTCGGCTTCGGCGGCCTGGCGACGCGCCTTGGCGGCCTGCTCGTCGGCGGCTGCCTTCTCCTTGTCGGCGGAGATGACGCCTGGTCGTGGCCTCCTCGCGATGCTCGGCCGCCACGTGACGACGGTCGTCGCGATCTCGGGCCCTGGCCCTGTTCCGGGAACTGACCGCGATTGCGACGATGATCAGCAGCACAACGGCTGCGATCACGATGATCAATGCAGTACTCGATGAGTCTCTGCTCCTGCTCGGGTACAGGCCCTCCCTACCCAGCCGCAAGGCCGAACCAAGCTAGGTTGGCCCAATGCCCGACGGAGCCGCACGACAGCTGGGCATCGCCTCGGCGAGCGCCCTGGCGGCGCTGATCTGGTTCTCGCTCGGCCTGCTCGCGATCGGCAGCGAGTCGGGCGCTGTTCGGCGACGGCGGCATGGCGATCGTCGTCTGGGGATTCGTTGCGATCCTCGCCGCCGTGGTCACGGGCATCGCCTTCGGGCTCCGCATGGCCTCGATCGCCTCCGAGAGCCTCCCGGCCTGGGTCCCCCGCCTCGAGATGTACACCTGGGTGGCGCTGCCCGTCTGGTTCGTGCTCGCCCTGGGCCGTCGCCCAGATCTGATTCAGGCGCCCGGGCTGACCAAGCGACGGGACACGGGCCGCGCAAGCTCGCCGTAGACGGCGGCCGTGCGGCGGGCGACGTCGCTCCAGTCGAAGCGGAGAACGTGCTCAGGCGCCTCGGCGATCAGGCCCTCGCGAAGATCCTGATCGGTGAGAACCCGCTCGACCATGCCGCCCGAGCGCCTCCGGGTCCCGGGTCCGGAAGCGCAGGCCGACCTCGCCGTGAGGAACGACCTCGCGCAGGCCGCCGGTGTCGGCGACGATGCACGGGCAGCCGGAGGCCATCGCCTCGAGGGCGACGAGGCCGAAGGGCTCGTAGATCGACGGAACCACGCAGACGTCGGCGATCCGGTAGAGCAGGTGGAGCACGTCGTCGCCGATCCAGCCGAGGAAGGTGCCGTGCTCCATCAGGCCGAGCTCGGTCGGCCTGCTTCTTCAGCTCCGACTCGTGGGTCCCCGAGCCGGCGACGAGGAAGCGGGTGCCGGGCACCCGCTCGATCAGCTCGGGCATCGCCTCGAGAGCGATCTGAAAGCCCTTCTCGTAGACGAGGCGGCCGATCAGGAGGACCAGCTTCTCGTCCGGGAGCCGCGAACTCGGAGCGAAGCCGCTCGAGCTCGGACCTGCTCGCCGAGGGGCAGGTCGTCGGGATCGATGCCGTTGGGGATGACGGCGATCCGGCCCTCGGGGACGGCGAAGATGTCGGCGATCTGCTCGCGCATGTATGCGGAGCAGGCGATCACCCGGTCGGAGCGGTTGCTGATCCAGCGCTCGACGCCGTGGATGTAGGACTGCGGGTGCTTGTCGACCCAGCCCTGATGGCGGCCGTACTCGGTCGCGTGGATCGTCGTCACGAGCGGCGCGCCGAAGCGCCGCGCGAGGTGGTCGCAGGCGGCGGCGACGAGCCAGTCGTGGCCGTGGACGAGATCGAAGTCGAAGCGGTCGCCGAGCTCGACGCCGGCGGCGAGCATGTCGGCGTTCATGCGCTCGACCCAGGTCACGAACTCGCCGAGGTCGCGGGGCCTCGTCGGCTCGAGGACGCGATGGACGTGGACGCCGTTGACGACCTCGCTGCGCGGAGACTCCTCCCCGCCCCTGGTCAGGACGTGAACCTCGACGCCGAGCTCGACGAGCCCCTCGGAGAGCTTGCGGACGTGGCGCGCGAGCCCACCCTCGATCAGCGGCGGATACTCCCAGGAGAGGATCGAGGACTCGGTTCACGTTGGAGGGACGGGGCTCAAGGTTCGAGCAACGGTGCCGGGGTAGGTCCGGCGCCAGGTTTCGCATCGTCGGTACGGCCGACCCGCCGCGATTCTATGGCGTCGAACATGGCTCGCGAGTGATCGAGCAGACGCTGGAACGGGTAATCGCCAGTCTTTCTTCCGTAGTCGAGAACGCCCAGTCGCTCGCCTGGACGGCGAGCAGCTCACGCGCGGCGCGCTCCAGAGCCGGCCCGCGGAGGTGACCGGCGGAGATCTCCCGCAGCACCCGCAGCTCCAGGCGACGCGACGCCCCAGGCGAGATCGGCGACGGCCGGCGAGTCCCAGGTGCGCCGGTCCTTGCCCTCTCCCCACGTCGAAGCCCGCAACTCGCGCCCCTGCTCCGGCTCGTGCTCGGCCAGCGCCCGCCCGAGCGTCACGGGCCGGACTCCGACGGCCGGCAACTCCGCCAGAACCGCCTGCAGCCAGTTCGGGCCCTCCCACCACCAGTGTCCGAGCAGCTCGGTGTCGATCGCGAAGGTGAGCAGGCCGCGACGTCCCGACTCCTCGCGGTGGCGAGCCAGGCGGGCGGCGACGTCGCCGGCGAACTGACGACCCTGCTCCCGGGCGCGCTCCGCCGCCGCCTCGGGGTCGTACGGATCTCCGGCGATCGACCAGGGCCGGCAACCTCGCAGCGATTTCGCGTGGAAGTCCACGTAGCGCGAATCCGAGGGATAGCCCGTCCAGGACCACAGCCACTGGATCGCCTCCCAGTCGATCGGGAAGGCAATCGGCCCGTCGGTGGCGATCGGGCGCAGCGCCGCGGCTGCCGGCTCGTGAGCCGACTGGTCGATGCAGAAGTATTCGATCCCGAACTCGGCGAGCAGGTGCTCGAGGCCCGGCTCGTAGGCGCATTCGGGCAGCCAGAAGCCGCGTCGAGTGCCGAACCGGCGGGTGTGGGAGCGAAGCGCGCATCGATCTGCAGGAGCCTCCCGGGACGGGTGGCGAGGAGCGGCAGGACGGCATGGGTCGCGGCCGATGTGACCAGCTCGATCCGCCCCGATGCGGACGCTTCCGAGAAGGCCATCGAGCGGATTGCCGTCGAGGCGTTCGAGGTATGCGAGGGCATCCCGGTAGCGCTCCGCCTCCGCCTCGCAGGCGGCGACGAGCGCGGGCTCGACGTCGCGGGCATCGAGCTCGGCCGAGCCGATCCGATACTCGCGGACGAACTCCAGCAGCCGTTCCCGCACCCCGACGTCCTCGAGCTGGTCGGCGAGCACCGGGGTGACGGTCACGGTGACGTCGCGGGCGTGCTCGAGGACCGGCAGGTGCGAGCGGACGACCGCGTCGAAGAGCCACTCCTCGCCGAACGGGTAGGTCCCGAATCCCTCCACGTAGGGCATGTGAGAGTGGAGGACGATCGCGATGTCGCCGACGCCCTCCGGGATCAGCTCGTCACTCATCGCAGCTGAGCCGGCCCGGGGCCGGCGGTCACCGCGGCAGACGGCCACGAAGTCCAGGGCCTTGCCGAGCTCGGCGTCGGATCCGCCTTCAGAACGAAGTCCGAGGCGCTGATCGCCGGCGTGAACCGGTCGTAGAACGGCTTCGTGATCCGCAGACAGCGAGTGGACCCGGTCCCAGCCGAGGTCGATCGCACGCTCGTGGATCGCGAGCTTCCCGGTGTGGAACAGGCCGTGGATCTCGACCTCGGTGAAGGCCGGCTCGAGCAGGGCCCGGTACTCCTCGATCGTGTACTCGCGGAGATGCCACGGGTTGTCGGACTTCTCGGCTCCCTCAGGGGCGAGGGTGAGCCGGTTGGGCGTCGAGATGAACGCGAGCGGCGCCGCCTCCCCGATCGCCGCCAGCAGCGCGGGCACGTCCTCGATGTGCTCGATCGTCTGCAGGAAGACGACGGCGTCGAGCGGACCCCTGACGTTCTCGACCAGGTCGCGCTCGAAGCGGAGGTTCGGGCGCCGGTAACGCGGCCTTGGCATGCTCGTGCGCCTCCGGATTGGCGTCGATCCCGACGACGTCGGCGGCCCGCGGGCCAGGACGTCGGAGCCGTATCCCTCGCCGCAGGCGAGATCGGCGACGCGCAATCCCTCGACCTGGGCGGCGATCCACTCGTAGACGGCGAGATGGCGCCGGAACCAGTAGTTCTCCTCCGGCACGTCGGGGAGGGTTCGCTCGCCGGTCAGCTCGAGCGGCGGAACGCCGACGGGTTGATCGGCCTGCAGGTAGCGCTTTTCGGACTCGGGGCTGGAGGAGGTCACGGCGAGCGGACGGTACAGTCCCGGACCATGCCAGCGGCTGCCGACGCCACCGCCGAGCGGATTCGTGACGTCAATATCCGCTATCACGACCTCGCTGCGGACTCCTACGACGCCAAGTGGGGAATCGACTTCGCCGAGACCGGGCAGGCGCAGGTCCGCTCGAAGCTGACCAAGGCGCTCGGCAGCCGAGCCCGCCAGGTGGGAGCACGCGCTCGAGATCGGTGCCGGGACGGGCTACTTCTCGCTCAACCTGATGACCGCCGGGACGATCGGGCGCCTGACCGCGACCGACATCGCCCCCGGGATGCTGCGCGGCGCTCGAGGCCAACGCCGCCGAGCTCGGCCTCGAGGTCGAGACGGTCGTCACCGACGCCGAGCAACTTCCCTTCCCCGACGAGAGCTTCGACCTCGTGCTCGGCCACGCCGTCCTCCACCACATCCCCGACCTCGACCGCGCCGCGGCCGAGTTCCTGCGGGTGCTGAAGCCCGGGGGCACCGTCGTCTTCTGCGGCGAGCCCTCGGCCTACGGCGATCAGATCGCCGCCCTGCCGAAGCGCGCGGCGATCGCCGCGGCGCCGATCTGGCGGCGGGCCGTCGGCGCCGGCAAGCGCGGCACCGGCGACGGCTCCGACCCCGACTACGGGCACGCCCTCGAGGCCGAGGTCGACGTCCACGCCTTCGAGCCCCGGCTGATCCGGCGGACCTTCCGGGGGGCCGGCTTCGAGGACGTCCGGATCCGCGGCGAGGAGCTGCTGGCGAACCTCTACGGCTGGTGGCTGCGCACGGTCGAGTCGACCGCCGAGCCGGCCGAGATCCCGGACCGCTGGCGGCTCTTCGCCTTCCGCAGCTACCTGGCCTGCAGAGGGTCGACAACGCGCTGCTGGAGCCGCACCTCCCCCCGAGCTCTTCTACAACCTCGTCTTCTCGGCGACCAGCCACCAGCCGCCTGACGCCCTGCCGAGCGCAACGCCCGAGCAAGCGAACGCGAAGCGGAGCATTGCGGATATCACTAGCCGAACGTGAACGCGTAGCCCTCGATTCCGGGATCGAACTCGAGGGTCAGCGTGTGGGTTCCGGCCTGCGGCAGGTCGACGAGGTCGTAGAGCCGCTGAGCGCCGACGGTGACGACGCCGTCCTCGACGTCGTCCCCCGCGTCGCGCGGCCGAGATCGGCTTGCCGTCGAGCAGCACCCGGACCTGGCGGTCCTGATCGGGTGAGCCGAGGACGAGGAAGACCCTGCGCGCGGTGAAGGTGGCGTCGAGGCGCGCGCCGTCGAGCGACTTGGCGCTCTCGTCGGAGACGTCCCAGCTGCCGGAATAGGTGAACCCGTTCGGTGGCGGCGGCCTCCCGGGATGCGCCGTAGTCGCGGCTGCCGGGGCGGAGCGACCCGTCGGGCGAGCTCGTCCACCCCTGAGCGCGCGCGGCGCCGAGGTAGGTCTCGGGCGTGCGCAGCTTCGGATCGGCGCGCTCGGCGTCGACCGGACCGGCGCGCGGATCCGACCGGGCCGCCCTCGGCGAGCAGACTCCGGATCGCGTCCTCGGTCTGGTCGTAGTCGCCCTCGCCGAAGTGGACGTAGCGGACCTCCCCGCTCGAGTCGATCAGGTACTTGGCCGGCCAGTACTGGTTGCCGAACGCGTTCCACGTGCCGTAGTCGTTGTCCTGGACGACCGGGTAGGTGAGCCCGTCCCGCTCGATCGCGTCGGCGACGTTGCCCGCGTCGCGCTCGAACGGGAACTCCGGCGTGTGGACGCCGATCACGACCAGCCCGTCCCGCTGCGTAGCGCTGGTACCAGGACTCGACCTCGGGCAGGGTGCGGATGCAGTTGATGCAGGTGTAGGTCCAGAAGTCGACGAGCACCGTCTTGCCCTCGGCGGTCAGGTCGGAGATCGACACCGGCTCCCGTCGGTGTTGAAGAACTCACCCGGGGTCCGTGATGTCGGGGGCCTGGCCGAGGTTCGGCAGCTTCGAGCCCGCGGCCGCCTCCGTCCCCGCCGCCCTCGGCGCCGCTCCGTCGGGCCCGCCTGCCATTGAGGCCCGCGAGCCGGTCCGAGACCGCGCCGCGACTCCTCCAGCCGCACGGTCGGGTTGACGAGGAAGTCGGGGAGGTCCGCGGCGATCGCGTTCTGGAAGCGGACGTCGAGGTTGAACGTCATCAGCAGGGCGGCGGCGACCATGACCCCGCCCGTCGCCACCTGGATCTGGCGCTGGTGACCCTTGAGGCGATCGGTGAATCGCCGGCCGAAGATGCAGCATCGCGTAGAGCACGGCCGCCGGAGCCGATCGCGTAAGCGAGAGCGACGAGGAGGCGGCCGACCGTGAAGTCCTGGAGCCGCGGAGACCGTGATCACCCCGGCGAGGATCGGCCCCGCGCAGGGGAAGTAGGCCAGACCGAGCGCGCCGCCGAGCACCAGCCCCGACCCGAACCCCTCGCCGCTGCGCATCCGGGGCGCGCCGACGATCCGCGAGATCCAGGCCTCGATCCGGTCGCCGATCGGCGGCACCATCAACGCGATCCCGAAGCCGAACAGGACGACGATCGCGATCACCCGCTGGATGTCGTCGGGAAGGCCCAGCGCGTCGATCAAGTAGACGAGTGCGACCGCGGCGAACGTGAACGAGAGCGTCAGGCCGGTGACGATTCCGAGCGGGCGCCTGCGTCCGCCGGTGACGCCCGCGGACAGGACCACCGGCAGGATCGGCAGGACGCACGGGGAGAGGGCCGTGCCGGCGCCCGCGAGCAGCGCGAACAGGACCAGCAGCAGCATCGGTCAGGCAGCTTCCATTTCGTGAATCCGGTCGACGAGCGGTACTGCGAGGGAGCGGCGGCGGGCGGATCACTCCGCGTCGTCGCCGGAGTCGGCCTCGAGCCTTCGCACGCGGCTAGAGCTCGACGTTCCCAGCGATGCCCTTGAGGTGCTTGCGTACCGGCTTGCGAGATCCGGTAGCCGTCGGGATCGATGTGCTCGCCGACGCCGGGGCCGATGAGCACGCTGCCGGGCCGGGCGACCTCGGTGATGCGGCTCGCCAGATTGACCGGCCGTCCGTAGTAGTCGCCACCCCTCGTGAAGGCCGACCCGTAGGCGACCCCGGCCCGGACGAGCGGGAACTCCTCGTCCTCGGCGGCCATGGTCTCGACCAACTCGAGCATCGCCTCCAGCAGCGCCGTCGTGTCGGCCGAGGCGAGCATGGCCGCGTCGCCGATCAGCTTCACGAGCCTGACCGGGCCGTGCGCGACCTCGCGGGCGACCTCCTCGAGCCGACCCGTGACGCGCCCGAGCTCCTCGGGGAGGAGTTGCTCGCCGAGCTTCGTGAAGCCGACGAGGTCGGCGAAGCCGATTGCGATCATGCCGGCGTCGGGAAGGGCGCCGACCCGGTTGTCGCCCTCCTCGTCGAACGCGGCGTGGCGCAGTTGCTCGCGGAGGTGCCGCCGATAGACGTAGTCGAGGGTCGGCCCGACGGTCGGGATCAAACCCCCGGCCCCCTCGGCGACGCGGTCGGAGACCTCGTCCTCGGCGCCGCCCTCTCCGACGAACGTGCCGCCGACCACCTGGCGGGACGCCGCGGCGAACTGAGACATCGCAACGGCGATCGTCCGGCCGAGCTCGGCGAGCTGTTCGGGGGCGAGGCCGGCGTCGAGGATCGACCGCATGCGGTTGGCGGCGTCGAGGTCCTCGCGGCTCATCACCACCTCGTCGCGGTTCGGCACCGCCAACCCGATCGAGCGCCACTGACGCTCCAGCTCGTCGATCGAAACGCCGGAGAGCTCCGAGATCTCCTCCGGCGTGTAGCGCGGGCGCCCGGCGAGCATCCGCTCGAGCGGCATCAGAGCGAGACGACCACCGTCGATGGCGTCGCGGAGCTCTTCCACCTCGGCGCCGTCGTCGGCGAGGCGTTCCAGCAACGCGAGGCGACTCTCGCGCTCGTCGCCGGCCAAGCCGTCGAGCAGACCCTCTCGCTCGAAGTCGATCGATGAGCTCATCTCGCCCATTGTCCCCAACGGGCGGGAGTCGCGTGGTCCTTATCATCGGCTGCGTGGCGGAGACCGACCCGAGCGAGCTGCCGATCTTCGAGCTTCCGCTCGCGCTCGTCCCGGCCGAGCGCGTCCCGCTGCACATCTTCGAGGAGCGCTATCGGCTGATGATCGGCGACTGCATCGAGCGCGACCTGCCCTTCGGAATCATCCTCAGGGACGAGGAGGGCGCCCGTTCGATCGGCTGCAGCGCGCTCGTTGCGGACGTCGTCGAGCGCCACGACGACGGCCGCATGGACATCGTCGTCCGCGGCGAGGCACCGTTCCGCGTTCTGGAGCGGTTCGAAGCCGACGACTGGCCGGCGGCGCTCGTCGAGATGATCGACGTCGACGATTCGGCCGACGAGTTCGCGGCGGAACTCGCGGAGGCGCGCGAGGCGTTCGCGAAGCTCCTCGAGGCGGTCGGGGCCGACCCCTCCCGAGCCGAGGCGTCCACCTCGGCCTACCCGATCGCCGCGCAGATCGAGATGCCACCGCTCGACAAGCAGCTCCTGCTCGAGGAGGAGGACGAGCGCGAGCGCCTGCAGGCCCTGACCGGCTCGCTCCGCCGCCTGCTCACGGGCCTCGAGCGGGCCCGCCGGGACGCCGATCGCGCCCGCAGCAACGGACACAAGCCGGGAACAATCCCCAAGATCGAGTAGCCACGCGGGCCGTCAAGCCCAACTCACGGCGCCGCCGCGGCGGCTGTCCCCGGCTGCCTCGGGTTCGCCGCGATTGGCGCCCACGGCGTGGACGCCGCCGAAGTAGAGGCTGGGACCGCGCCATCGCACCACCCGGTGACCCTGCTTCTCGAGCGATCCCAGGGCCCCTGAGTCGATTCCGGGCTCCGCATGGACCGTTCCCCCTTCGAAATGGACACGGGGCGCGTCGACGGCGCTCTCGAGCGTCATGCCCTCGCCCAGGTAGCGAATGATCGTCTGCGAGACGGCCGAGCGAATTCGGTTCGAGCCGCCGCTGCCGAGCCCGAGGACGAGTTCACCGTCGCGCAGCGCGACCGTCGGCGACATCATCGACGGCATCCGCCGGCCCGCGACGGTCGAATGGAAGCCGAGCGGGTTCAGATCCTCCTCGCCGAGCATGTTGTTGAGCTGGATCCCGGTGCCGTCGACGAACACGCCCGAGCCGGAGCCGTTGGAGCAGGTGACGCTCGCGCAGCCGCCGTCGCCGTCCAGGGCCGTGATGTGCGTGGTCGACCCGAGCCGGTCGGCCAGGAACCGACGGCTGAACCCGGGCTCGTAGAGCCCGGCGACGAACTCCGGGGTCCTCGCCTCCTGCGCCCGCTCCATGACGGAGACGACGCTCTCCACGTCGGTCCTGCCGAGCCGCGTGAGCAATTCGAGCGCGTACGCGATCAGGACCCCGCCCGATGACGGCGGCGGATTGGTGAGGATCTCGCAGCCGGCGAACTCGGCCCGGACGGGCTCGCGGGCCGCCGTCTCGTAACCGGCCAGGTCGGCGGCGCCGACGGTCCCGCCCTCTCCCTCGACCTTCGCGGCGATCGCGGCGGCGATGTCGCCACGGTAGAAGGGGGCCGGGCCCTCGGCGCCGAAGCGCTCGAGCGTTTCGGCGAGCTCGGGGAACCGGACGACGCCGCCGAGACCGAGCATCCGGCCATCGGGGGCGTAGACCGCGGCGCCCGCGGGCTCCCGCGCGAGGATCGGCTCGAGGAGCTCGAACAGATACGCCTGCTGCTGATTGACCTCGACGCCGTCCCTGGCGAGCCCGACACCGGGAACGACGAGATCGGCGAGCGGCATCGAGCCGAACCGCTCGGCCGCGGCGGCGAGCCCGCTGGGCACGCCAGGCACCCCGCACGAGGCGACGCCGACGTTGAAGACCTGCGTGGTGTCGCCGAAGTCGATCGTGACCGGATCGAGCTCGGCCCAGCGCTCACCGCCGCCGAGGCCGCCCGCGGCGACGAAGAAGTCGAGCAGCTGCGGTTCGGTACCCGGTCTGTGGACGAGCATGAAGCCGCCCGCACCGAGGCCCGTCAGGGGGCTCTCGGCGGACGAGCGACGCGACGACCGCGGCGATCGCCGCATCGACGGCGTTGCCGCCCTCACGCAGCGCCCAAGCACCGGCCTCGGCGGTCGCCGGATGGCCACCGGCGACGACGCCGCGGCTCACGGGCAGGTCCGGCCCATCGGTCGCCTAATTCGGGATGAACTCAGGGACGTCTATACCGAGGTCGGCGGGACGCTCTTCGTAGCCCGGCACTCGCTTGGACGGAGACCGCTCGTCGGACGAGCGCCGCGAGGACGGCCGCGCCGTCGATCGGTTCACTCCGGTCGAACTGCCGTCGGCACGTCGGCCACGGGCGTCGAAGCGGGTGGCGATCACCGTCACCCAGACCTGTTCGTCGAGGGTCTCGTCGACGTTCGCGCCGAAGATGATGTGGGCCTCGGGATGCGCCGCCTCCTGGATCACCCGTGCGGCCTCCGAGATCTCGACGAGCGAGAGGTCGCGACCGCCGGTGATCGAGAGCAGGATCGAGCGTGCGCCCTCGATCGACGTCTCGAGCAACGGCGAGGAGATCGCCCGCTCGGACGCCGAGCTGCCGCGCGTGTCACCGATGCCCATGCCGATCCCGAGCAACGCCGGCCCGGCATCGCGCATCGTCGTGCGAACGTCGGCGAAGTCCAGGTTGATCAGCGCCGGCAGCGTGATCAGGTCCGAGATGCCCTGGACGCCCTGTCGCAGGACGTCGTCGGCGACCCGGAAGGCCTCGACCATCGAGGTGTTGCGCTCGAGGACGGAGAGCAGACGGTCGTTGGGGACGACGATCAGAGTGTCGACCTCACCGGCGAGGGCATCGATGCCCTTCTCCGCCTGCTTGGCGCGACGCGTGCCCTCGAAGCCGAACGGCCTCGTCACGATGCCGACGGTCAGTGCGCCGACGTCGCGGGCGAGTCGTGCGATCACGGGTGCGGCACCGGTTCCGGTACCGCCGCCTGCTCCGGCCGCGACGAAGACCATGTCGGAGCCCTTGAGCATCCGCTTGATCCGGTCCTGCTCCTCGAAGGCCGCGCGGTAGCCGAGCTCCGGGTCGGAGCCCGAGCCGAGGCCGCGGGTGACCCCGCCGCCGATGTGGATCGTCAGATCGGCGGCGCTCTGCTGGAGGGACTGAAGATCGGTGTTGACGGCCATGAACTCGACGCCGGTGATGCCGGCCTCGACCATGCGGTTGACGGCGTTCACGCCGCCACCGCCGACGCCGACCACGCGGATCAGCGGATCGTTGACCTGAGGCGTCGCCGTGGCCGGGATCCGGGACGAATCGGAGCGCCCGTACGCGGGCTCCCGGTCGTTCGGGTCGCTGGAGAAGACGTCGCGCAGGCGATCCTTCGCCGGACGGGCGGTCTGTGCCCGCACGTCAGGCTCATACGAAGGCTCGGGATCCCGCGGCGCGGGCTCCGGCTCCGGTTCACGCTCGGCGACGGGCTCGACGGTCGTCTCGGCCTCCTCCGCGGACTTGCGGCGGGAATCGGGGCGAGCCGGGGGCTCGGGCGGGTCGTCCGGCTCCTCGGTCGACCGGAACAGGTCGGCGAGTGGGCCCTCTCTCATGCTTGCCCGCTTATTCCTTCGCGCCATGTTCCAGAACCTCCTCCGCCAGATCGCGGTAGCACTGCGCCGCGTTGCTCTGCGGATCGTACTTCAGGACGGAGGCACCCTTCACTGGGGCCTCGGCGAACTTGATCGCCTTCCGGATCCTCGACTTGAAGACGAGCTCGCCGAAGTTCTCCTCGAGGATCTCCACCGCCTCCTTCGCATGAATGGTCCTCGTGTCGAGCATGGTCGGCAGGATGCCCTCGATCTGGACGTCGGGGTTGAGGTTCTCGCGGATCATCTCCAACGTGTTCTGGAGCTGGACCAGGCCGCGCATCGACAGGTACTCGCACTGGACCGGCACGATCACCTTGTCGGCCGCGGTCAGCGCGTTGATCGTCAGCAGCCCGAGACTGGGCGGCGTGTCGATGCAGACGAAGTCGTAATCGTCGGCGACCTGGGCGAGCGCCTTCTGCAGAGACCGCTCACGGCCGATCTGCGTGCTCATCGCGATCTCGGCGCCGGCGAGGTCGATCGACGCGACTGCGATGTCGATCTCACGGTGCTGAATGATCTCCTTGAGCGGCATCCGGTCGACGAGCACGTGGTAGAGGCTCTTCTCGACCGTGTCCGGGTCGATCCCCTGGCTCATGGTCAGGTTGCCCTGAGGATCCAGATCGACCGCGAGCACGCGGTGACCCGACTCCGAGAGCGCGACCGCCAGGTTCAGGGTGGTCGTGGTCTTGGCGACTCCGCCCTTCTGGTTGGCGAACGCGAAGACCTTCATCGTGCTGGTCTTGCCGGGCTCGACGGGTTCCGGCGCGTAGGGATGACGCTTTCGCATGGTCGGCCCGATCAGGTCGTCGGCGGAGCGACGCCCGTCGTCGTCGGCCTCGTCCTCCTCGGCATTCGCGCCCTTGACGGCACGACGCAGCTCCTCCTTGTCGAGCTTGCCGGCCGGGGTATCGGCCTCCGGGGCAGCGGCCTCGGGGACGGGGGCGGGAACGACTTCAGGCTCCTGCTCGGCGACCGGGGACGGCTCGTCGGCGACGGCCTTCTCCTCAAGCTCGCGCAGCTCGTCGCCGAACGGGTCTGCAGATTCAGTGCTCATGTCGGTGTCAGTGCTCATGTCGGGGGCTGATGCCTCGATCCTCATGTCGTCGGTCTCGGCGATCGGATCGGGCATGGCCCTCTCCTCCACCCCAACCTCGAGTTCGGCGTTCGTCGGCTCGGAGGTGGTGTGCTCCTCCGCGTGGCGCCCTTCCGGATTCTTCCTGTTGAACAAGCCCATGGTGACCGCTTATTCGGCTGCCGGACGCGGTTTCCTCCCAGCGATCGAAAACCCGCGCCGACGGCTTGCGAGAATCCCTGCATCGCCGACCTCCCCGACAAACGGCTCGCCTTCGTGACCGGGAAGGGCGGGGTGGGCAAGACCACCGTCGCTTACGCCCTCGGGCTCGCCGCCGCGGCGCGCGGCAAGCGGGTCATCGTCTGCGAGATCGCCGAGCAGGAGCGGGGATCGTCTCTGTTCGGGCGCGACCCGATCGGCTTCAACGAGACCGAGCTGAGCGACGGCCTCTGGGCGATCTCGATCGATCCCGACGAGATGGTCCGCGAGTACCTCGAGGTCCTGCTCCCGGTCCGGGCGATGGCGCGCCTGCTCCACCGCAGCAACCTGTTCACGTACCTGGCCGCGGCCACCCCGGGATTACAGGAGGTCGTGACCATCGGCAAGGCGTGGGAGCTGGCCCAGGACGAGCGTCGCGCCCCCGGCGAGGGCCGCACATACGACCAGGTGATCGTCGACGCTCCCGCGACCGGCCACGGCATCGGCTTCCTCGAATCGCCCGGCACGTTCAAACGGATCGCAAAGGCCGGGCCCCTGGCTCATCAGGCGGGACGGATCGAGGAGACGATCACCGATCACGACTTCACCGGGGTCGCGATCGTGGCGACGCCGGAGGAGATGGCCGTCAACGAGTCGGCTGCGCTCGCCGAGGCGCTGCCCGAGGCCGGGCTCGCCCTCGACCGGGTGATCGCCAACGCGATCCTGCCGGACCGCTTCACCGATGCGGAGCTCGACGCCGTCAGGCGGCTCCGCGACGACGGCGCTGCCGACGAGGCCCTCGAGGCGATCCTGGAGGCCGCCCTCGCCGAGGGCGAGCGCGCCCGCACCCAGCAGGCCGAGCTCGAGCGACTCCGCGAATCGATCCCGGACACGCCGACTGCGGAGCTCCCGTTTCTGTTCGCCGAGCGGTTCGGGGTCCCCGAGCTCGAGCGTCTGGCGGAGGAGCTCCGATGAGCGGCGGGATCGTGGACGTCCTCGACGGCAAGTCGATGTGCATCTGCGCGGGCTCGGGCGGCGTCGGCAAGACGACGACCTCGGCAGCGATCGCCGTCGGCATGGCCGCTCGGGGCCGGAAGGTCGCGGTGCTGACGATCGATCCGGCGCGGCGGCTCGCCGACTCGCTCGGGCTCGACGAGCTCGACAACGAACCGAGGCGGGTCAGGACCGGCGGCTCGGGGGAGACCGGCGAGCTCTGGGCGATGATGCTCGATCCGAAGGCGACCTTCGACGATCTGATCGACACCTACTCGGAAGACGCGGAGGCGCGGGACCGGGTCCTCGACAACCGCATCTACCGCCAGATCTCCGGCGCGCTGGCCGGCTCGCAGGAGTACATGGCGATGGAGAAGCTCTACGAGCTGCACACCGAGGGGGACTACGACCTGCTGATCCTCGACACGCCACCGTCCCGCAACGCGCTGGACTTCCTCGATGCGCCTCAGCGCGTGACCCAGTTCATCGAGGGCAGGGCGATGCGGCTGTTCATCCGCCCGACCGGCTTCGGCGCCCGGGTCGCCGGGCGCGGGTTCGGCGTCGTCACCTCCGTGCTCCGTCGCGTCACGGGCGGCGACCTGATCGCCGATCTCTCGGAGTTCTTCTCGGCCATGACCGGGCTCCTCGGCGGCTTCAGGGACCGCGCCGAGCGGGTCGAGGGCCTGCTGCGCGACCCGGAGACCACCTTCCTCGTGGTCACGGGGCCGGCGGGGGAGCCGATCGAGGAGGCCGGCTACCTGCGGGCGAAGCTCGAAGAGGGCGATCTGGCACTCGGCGGGTTGATCGTCAACCGTGTACACCCGCTGACGGGACCGGACGACGCCCCCGACGGCTCAGAGGGGGCGCTGGCGGCTCTCAGCCGTAAGCGCGGCGGCGTCGGCGACGCCGATCTGGCGGCCCGGATCGTCTCCGCGGCGGCGAATCGCCGCACCCTTGCGGCAAGGGATCGGAGGAACATCGATGAGCTCGCCGCGAAGGCCGACGGAGTTCCGCTGTTCGAGGTCCCCGAGCTCAGCGACGAGATCCACGACATCGAGGGCCTCACGGCCCTCGGACGTCACCTGTTCGGGGAGTGAGCCCGCGGGACCGCGGGGTCTGGACCCGCGGCGGCGATCAGCCCGCCGCGCGACGCGGGCTGCGGCTGCCGACCGTCCAGTTGGTCTCGGTCCGCGGGAACAGATACTGCACCCGGGCCTTGACCTCCTCACGGTCGAGCGGCGGCCGCGCCAGGTCCTCGAGATGGTTCGATCGGGCCGGGAAGTCCATGGTCGCGTCGTTGTCGATCTCGTCGAACCAACCCGCCCCGGTCGCTGTCGATGACGGCGCCTTCATGCTCGGCTCCTCCTGTAGAAGTCCTTCGTCGACGAACTTGATCTGCCTCGCCGGCGCAATCTCCTCGTCGTTGCCCGCCTCCGCGTAGATCTCGACCTCGTCCTCGGGCCGGATCAGTGGCAGATGGCGCTGCGGCCGGCCATTCGGGCCAGGTCGCTCTTCGAAAGCCTGGTCGGACTCCACGCCCGAATCGGCGGTGATCTCGGCCTCGGTGTCCCATGCCGAAACTTCGGTTCGGGTTCGAGATCGATGTCCATCCCGCCGTCGGAGCCGCGCGAGGCGACGATTTCCTCGTCGTCGCTGTCGAACCCGAGGTCGAGCTCGGCGGATTCGGTCGTGACCGCCCCCTCCTCGCGATCGCCGATCGCATCGATCTCGATCGCCTCGAAGTCCCATTCGGTGTCGGTGCCGAGCTCCGTCGGCGAGCCCTCGCCGAACGCCAGGCCATCCGCGAGCAGCGCCTCGTCGGCAGCCGCCCTGAAGTCGGTGCCGATCTCGCCCGTGACGCCACGGCGCAGGATCGTCCTCAGCAGCTCCTCGACCTGACCGGCGATCTCCGACGGTCCCGGGCGGCCTTCGCCCCGCGCCGGCTCTCCGCTCCAGAGCTCACGCTCCAGGGAGATCGCCTGCTCGACGACCACCTTTGCGTGGTCGCGATCCTCGGCGTCCTCAGCGAGCGCGGCCACGCGCATCGGCAGACCGACGCCGGCGGGCCCTTCGCCCTCGAGCAGGAAGCGCAGGGCGAGCAGGTGGTCGTTGAGGGCATCGACGGCCCCACGGCGGTCGAGCCCGGCCTCGAAGCGCAGCAGTGCGCGACGCAGGCGGGAGATCCGCCGCGAATGGACGGACAACGGTCCTCGAGAGGTCGGTGACGTCCATCAACTCGCTCTCCGTGAGCCGGTAGCCGCCTGGGCGCGGCTTTCCGGCGCCGGTGGCGATCCGCCGCCAGCGATCGCCGGAGACGCGAACCCAGCCGTGCGGGCCGAGTCCGACTCCGCCGGGCTTCAGGAGGCGCAGTGTCATGACGACCTGCTCGAAGGTCCTGGCGACGCGGTCGCCGGCCCCTCCGAGGCCGCCGTCCTCGTCGAGCGAGACGCGTGCGCTGATCAGGAAGGTGGGTTCCCAGGCGGCACCGCCGGGCCGTTCGCCGCGTGCCGCCTCGGCCGGCACGTCGACGGCGTCGGCGCGCACGATCGAAGCTCCCGCCAGGTCGAGACGGTTCGAATCCATCTGGAAACCGACGAGCGGCACGATGGCCTCGACCTCTCCGGCCTCGGGCTCCGCGCACTCCTCGATCTCGGCCACCGTCGACGAGAAGCGCTCGTCGTCGATCTCGAAATCGGCGGCGCCGTCCCAGAGGCGGGCGAGGAAGTAGATGACGGCCAGGTTGGCGCGCTCGGTCCCGTCGGTGGGCGGCGTGATCCCGGCCTCCTCGAGGTAGGTGCCGGCGAGCTCGGACCTGCGCATCGTCTCGGTCGCCTCGCGGAAGCTCTCGAGTTCGCGGAGTTCGGTCGCGTTGTCGCGCACGAAACGAGCGGTCAGCGGCTGGTACTGGCAGAAGGCGAAGCCCTCTTCGGCCTCGCCGATCTCGTAGGGAATCTCCTGGCCGCCGTCGACGAGGTCGCTGAAGACCTCGGAGGCGTCACGGGCCAGGCTGGTCAGGGTGTGTCTGAGGTGAAGATCGCGCACGAGGCGGTCTTCGCCCGGCCACTCATCAATCCTCCCTGCAACTTTCGTTGCGGGGGCGGCTAAGCGGCTACCGGGGAGCCGTGCTCGGACGGCTCGCCGACGCCGAGCCAGCGGGCGCCGTAGTCGCGCATGTCGTCGATCAACGGCGAGAGGGCGCGACCCTTCTCGGTGAGCGCGTACTCGACTCGCGGCGGCACCTCGGGGTAGGTGTGGCGCTCGACGACCCCGCACTCCTCGAGGGCCCGAAGGCGCAGCGAGAGCGTCCGCGGGCTGATGCCGTCGAGCGATCGCTCGAGCTCGCAGAAGCGGCGGTTTCCGTCGGCGAGATCACGGATGACGAGCAACGTCCACTTGCCCGAGATGATCTCGGCACAGGCACAAACGGGACAGTCTGGATCAGTCATTGCGTTGAACCTCTGAGCGCGGGCGGAGCGGGATGCGCACGCCCTCCTCACTCAGAAGAATAGCAATACTTCAGGAAGTGAAGTGAGGAGTCTGCGCCGGTTCGGAGGCGATCGGTGCCGCCGGGGCAACGGGCTCCGCGTGAGTTGAGCTGGGACATGTCGCTGGCGCTGCTACCGGCGGAGGCGAGCATCAGCTTGAAGTCATGCGGCCTCGACGCGTAGTCCATCGCGACCGCCTCTGTGACCCTCCCCGCCTCGACGTGCGAGAGCAGCGACTGATCGAAGGTCTGCATGCCGTAGTACTCGCCCTCGGCGATCACCTGGCTGATCTTGCCGGTCTCCTCGGGGTTGAGGATCAGATCCTCCACCCGACCCGTCACGACCATCACCTCGCTCGCCGCGACCCGGCCCTCGCCGTCGGCGGTCGGCACGAGACGCTGGGAGACGGCCCCGCGCAGGGTAGAAGCAAGCATGACCCGCGCCTGCTGCTGAAGGTGCGGTGGGAAGAAGTCGATGATCCGGTTGATCGTCTCCGTCGCGTCCAGCGTGTGAAGCGTCGAGAGGACGAGGTGCCCGGTCTCGGCGGCGCTCAGAGCAGTGCGGACGGTCTCCTCGTCGCGCATCTCGCCGATCAGGATCACGTCGGGGTCCTGGCGGAGCACTCGACGCATGGCCTGAGCGAAGCCCTTGGTATCGGAACCGACCTCCCGCTGGTTGATGATCGAGCGCTTGTCGGAGTGGAGGTACTCGATCGGATCCTCGAGCGTGATGATGTGCTCGGGACGGTTCTGGTTGATGTGGTCGATCATCGCTGCCAGCGTCGTCGACTTGCCAGAGCCGGTCGTGCCGGTCAGCAAGATGATCCCGCGGCGCTCCTCGGCCAGCGTGCGGATCACAGGAGGTAGTCCCAGGTCGTCGATCGTTCGCACCTGGTACGGGATCACGCGGGCCACAACCGAGATCGACCCCCGCTGCCGGAAGGCGCTGACGCGGAATCGCGAGAGCTGCGGGATCGTGTAGGAGAAGTCCGCCTCGCCGCCGGCGTCGAACTCCTCGCGAATGCTCGGAAGGCCCGCCATCAGCGTCCGCAGCGCCTCCTCGGTGTCGTCGGGCTGCAGCGGACTGGTGTCGGGAATCGGAATCAGCGCGCCGTGGATGCGCACCATCGGCTGGGCCCCCACCTTCAGGTGCAGGTCCGAGCTCACGTTCTCGACCGCATACCGCAGTGCATTGTCGACCTGGAAGGACACTGGCCCATGTATCGGCGGCCCGAGCGATCCCTTGAGGAAAGCAAGCCCGCCCCCGGAACGAAAGAGGGCCCCTGAATCAGGGGCCCTCTCGGAACTCGTGTTGCGACGGCCTTACTCGGGCCGACGCTTCCGTGCCTTGCGGACGGCGCCGATGGAGGCGCGGGCGGCCTTGGCGATCTCGCCCTCGGTGCGATCGGGATCGCGGGCGATCTCGAAGTCGACGACCGCGGCGGAGCGCAGCTTGGCGCGGTCAGCCGTGCTGACCTCCTTGCCACCGGCCTTCTCGACGGCCTGCTCCATCGCCCGCTCACGACGGCAGACGAGGCAGTAGTAGAGGCCCTTCTCCTTGACCCAGTTGGGCGGAGTGGCGGCGCCGAGACCCTCGGTCCAGCGGCTCGTCACCTCACAGCGGGCGCAGGTGAACTCGACCACTGCGCTGCTGTCGGAAGTTCTGGTCTTGGTGGCGGTACTCATTGCTTTGTCTCCGTTCGTCGTCTCTCGTGGGACGCCGGCGCCTTCGGCTAGCCGCATCCAGGTTTTTGAGTCGTTTCCTCGGCCGTCGCCTTCCGGGGCTCGTGGCCGGGCGCCCGCTGTGACGGGCGACTTGGGGTTGCCGCTACGCGACTTCGCGCAGCTTCTGCGCCTCGGCGAGCGTCTGCAGCTTCTTCAGCGACTGGTTCTCGATCTGCCGGATCCGCTCGCGGGTGACGTTGAACGTGCGTCCAACCTCGTCGAGCGTGCGGGGATGCTCTCCGCCGAGCCCGTACCGGAGTTCCAGCACGCGCCGCTCCCGGTAGGAGAGGTTCTCCAGGGCCTCGCGAAGCGCTTCCTTGGTGAGCAGATCCGCAGCGCGATCGAA
This sequence comes from uncultured Solirubrobacterales bacterium, assembly GCA_963791335.1. Lineage (GTDB taxonomy): Bacteria > Actinomycetota > Thermoleophilia > Solirubrobacterales > 70-9 > RHKX01. Next base: position 181,826 of record CAWBRN010000008.1, on the reverse strand, counting down.
CGGGGACTCCGCCTTCTCGTCAGCGATGAACTGACCGAACTCGGACTCCTCCTCGTCGCCGACCGGCTTCTCGAGCGATACCGGAGCCTGCGCCGAGCGCTTGATCGAATCGACCTCGTCCGGCTCGATACCGGTGACGTCGGCGATCTCCTCGGGCGTCGGCTCGCGGCCGAGCTCGGTGACGAGCTTGCGCTCGGCACGACCGATCTTGTTCAGCTTCTCCACGACGTGGACCGGGATGCGGATGGTCCGCGCCTTGTCGGCGAGCGCGCGAGCGATCGCCTGGCGGATCCACCAGGTCGCGTACGTCGAGAACTTGAAGCCCTTGCGGTAGTCGAACTTCTCGGCTGCACGGACCAGTCCGAGCGTTCCCTCCTGGATCAGGTCGAGGAACGGGAGGCCCTGGTTGCGGTAGTTCTTCGCGATCGAGACGACGAGCCGCAGGTTGGACTCGACCATCTTCTCCTTCGCGGCCAGGTCGCCACGCTCGATGCGCTTGGCGAGCTCGACCTCTTCGGCCGCCGTCAGCAGCCGGACCTTGCCGATGTCCTTGAGGAACAGCTGCAGGGAGTCGGTGGTCATGTCGGGCTTGAGATCGATCGTCGTCTTGGCTCGGCGCTTGCCGCGCTTGCCGTCGTCGCGCTCGGGCGCGGCGGTCTGCGCGGGGTCGACGTCCTCCACGAGCTCGATGCCGGAGCGCTCGAGGTGCCCGTACAGCTCCTCGATGTCGCCCTCGTCGACGTCCACCTCGGAGACCGCGGTGGCGATCTCTCCGAAGGTGAGCACGCCAACCTGCTGGCCCTTGCTCAGCAGGTTCTTTACCTCTTCGAGTTCCTGAAGTTCAGCTACCAGCATTCCGCGTCCTTCTAGTTCGTTAAGTGGTCAAGTTCTCTGGGGTCCGCTTGCCGCATGGCCCGGTCTGCTTTCATCGGGCGCAGGTGCTCGCTACATGAGCCGCGGCCCTGATGTCACGGACACTTGCCGTCCATCGTTCGCCACGATTGTTCGTCTCGCCGGCCACAGGCGAAACCCCGCAGGTCGTCATTGTACGTACTTTACTTTCTGAAGTCAAGACCGAAAACGGGCCTGATTTCGATGGATCCAACGTCCGCTACACCAGCCCTGCTACCCGGTTACGCCCGATTTCACCCGTCGGATCACGATTTGTCGGCGAGGGGCGGCGCGTGCATCCGGCAAACGCGCTGAAATAGCCGTATGAGCGGGCCCGCCAGCAACGACGAGAAGGGCGACGGCGAGGAGCAGGCGACCGGCGACGCCGGCGACGCACCGGTTCCGCAGGCCGGCGTCCTCGGCAATCTGCCGAAGACGCGGCCCTCCGTCCGCAGCCCGAGGCGCAAGGAGCAGAAAGGGGAGCCCGAGCCCGCGGCCTCGGACACCGCCCGGCGCCGCCGGATACCCGGCCGCGGAGCAGCCGAAGGAACGGAGCACGGCCGGAGCCCGACCCCGTCGAGGACCCGTCTTCGGGCAATCCCGCGGCCGACCTCGACGCGCTCGCCCGCGGCGGGATCGCGATCGCCGGGGAGGCGGCGTCCCTGGGCCTTCGCATCGCGGGACGGGCGGCGGCGGCCCTCCGGGACGCCGTAGAGCGGCGTTGAGGGGCTCCACCACCCGCTCGCTGTCCGCGTTCTGGCGGCGGGCCTACGAGGAGAACGTGACGGGCATGGCGGCGATGGTCGCCTACAACCTGCTCCTCTCCGTGTTCCCGTTCGCGCTGCTGCTCCTGTTCATCACCGGGCAGCTGCTCTCGAGCCCCGACGTCCAGAACACGATCCTCAACGACCTCGGCGAGCTCTTTCCATCGACCGAGCAGGACACGCTCCGATCGACCCTGGATCAGCTCCAGTCCAACTCGACCGAGATCGGAATCGTTGCGATCGTCGCCGGCATCTGGATCGGCGCGTCCTTCTGGGGCGCCATGGACACGGCCTTCTGCCGGATCTACCACGTCGAGTGCAGGAGCTGGCTCAAGCAGAAGCGCTTCGCCCTGATCATGCTCGCCGTCTCCGCGTTCTTCCTGGCGGCGAGCGTGGCCGTTCCCGCCCTCGAGAGCCTTCTCGTCTCCGGTGTCGAGGATCTTCCCCTGGGCCTCTCCAGGGTCGACTGGCTGCTCAACGTGATGGTGATCGCGGGCGGGCTGATGCTCAGCTTCCTGATCCTCTGCCTGATCTACTGGGCGGTGCCGAAGGGGCACCTGCCGTGGAGGGCCGTCTGGCCCGGGGCGCTCTTCATGGCGATCGCGGGCGGCCTCGCGAACGTCATCTTCCCGCTCTACCTCGTCAACGTCTCGACCGTCGGCGAGTTCGGCCGGATCGTCAGCTTCGTCCTGGTCGTCCTGATCTGGTTCTACGCCGTCGCGCTCGGGTTGCTCGCGGGAGCCGTGATCAACGCGCTCCGCTTCGAACTCCACGACACCGGCACGGTCCGCGGGATGACCGCAGATTTCCCGGTTCAGAAGCCGACGGCCGAGGAGCCCGAGCACGACTGGTTGCCCTGAGCGGGGCCGGCGACCACCCGGTCGCCCAGGGACTCAGAACAGCTCTTCGACCGCGGCGCGCATCGCGACGTCGATCGGGGTGGGCTCGACGTCGAACAGCTCCATGCCGCTCTCGTCGGTGACGACGGTCTCCGTGGTCAGGCCCTCGACCAGCGGTTTGGCGACACCCGCGTCGACGGGCGTGACGAGACCGATCCAGTGCGAGCTCAACGTCGGCGAGAGCACCGGCACGGCGACGCGAAGGCGAGGTCGCAGGCCCTGCGCCTCGGCGCAGAGATCGAGCAGGCCGCCGTAGGTGGTCACCTCGTCGCCGCCGATCTCGATCTCGCGTCCGGCCGACTCAGGCACGTCGACGGCCGCCGCCAGATACGAGACCACGTCGGCGGCGGCGATCGGCTGGGTCTTGGTCGTCGTCCAGCTCGGAGTCACCATCGCCGGCAACCGGCGGACCAGGTAGGCGATCGTGCGCAGCGACTCGCTGCCGGAGCCGATCACGATCGCGGCGCGAAAGTAGGTGAGCGGGACGCCGGTCGAACCCAGTTGCTCGGCGGTCTCCTGGCGCGACCTCAGGTGGGTCGAGGTCCCCTCCCCCAGTCCGCCCAGATAGATGATTCGCTTCACGCCCGCCGACGCGGCGGCCTCGGCGAAGTTGCGCGCCCCACGTCGATCGCGCTCGGCGAAATCGCCGTCGCCGCCGCGGCCCATCGAATGAACCAGGTAGTAGGCGGCGTCGACACCCGCCAGCGCCGGCCCGAGCGTCGCGGGCTCGAGCACGTCGCCGCGAACGACCTCGCAGCGCGGATCGAGGGTCTCCGACGCGCGCTCGGGCGATCGTGCCAGGCAGCGAACGGTCTTTCCGTCATCGACGAGACGGTCGGCGAGGAGTCCGCCGACGTAGCCAGTTGCGCCGGCGATCAGGTACATCGGTTGCCGGTTACCCGTAAAGGCCGCCGGTAACCTCGCGCAGCTTGACCTGGTCGTGGCGGCCGCTGATCCGGCGCACCGTGCCGGAGCGGGACCGCATGACGAGCGACTCGGTGGTCGCGAACCCGGCGCTGTGGTACCTCACGCCCTGGAGCAGGTCGCCGTCGGTGACGCCGCTGGCGGCGAAGAACGCGTCGTTGCCGCCGACGAGCTCGTCGACCTCGAGCACCCGCTCGATCTCGTAGCCGGCTTCCTCTGCCTCCTTGCGCTCCTCGTCGTTGCGAGGCCAGAGCCGACCGAGGATCTGGCCGCCGAGACACTTGATCGCCGCGGCCGAGATGACGCCCTCGGGCGTCCCGCCGATCCCCCAGAGCAGGTCGACGCCGGTCCCATCCGTGACCGCCAGCAGAGCCGCCGAGACGTCGCCGTCGGTGATGAAGCGGATGCGGCTTCCAGCCTCGCGGATCTGGCGCACGCCCTCGGTATGGCGCTCGCGATCGAGGATGACGGTGGTGATCTCGGTCGGGCTGACGCCACGGCGCTTGGCGACCCGCTGGACGACGTCTCCGATCGGCTCCTCGAGGCTCAGGCAGTCGGCGATCTCGGGACCGCCGACCAGCTTCTCCATGTAGAAGCACGGACCGGGATCGAACATCGCCCCGCGCTCGGCGAGCGCGATCACGGCGAGCGCGCCGGGAAGGCCGCGGGCGCAGAGCGTGGTGCCCTCGAGCGGATCGACGGCGATGTCGACCCGCGGTGGGCTGCCGTCGCCGATCTCCTCCCCGTTGAAGAGCATCGGAGCCTCGTCCTTCTCGCCCTCTCCGATCACGACGATCCCGTCCATCGGGACCGTGTTGATGAGCAGTCGCATTGCGTCGACCGCGGCGCCGTCGGCGGATTCCTTCTCGCCGCGACCGACCCAACGCGCGGAGGCGAGGGCGGCTGCCTCGGTCACCCGGACGAGCTCCAGGGCGAGGTTTCGGTCCGGCTTGTTGCCGGGACGGTTGTCCTGCGAGATCACTCCCATGCGAACTCCCGGATCAGACCGTGCCGGGGGCCTTGCGGGGTGCGTCCTTCGCCGTTTCCATGGCGCGACCGACGCCGGCGGCGGCGATACCGAGCGCGGCGAGGAGAGCGACGTAGTAGCCGATCTCCTTCGTTATTCCGATCTCCTGGCTACCGGAACCCGGCTGATCAACGATGCCGTTGTAGGCGATCAGGACGAACGCGGTGAAGCCGACGGTCATCGTCAGCTCGCCCGGGGGCCAGGAGAGCTTGTTGTCGCGGACGACGATGTAGGCGAGGATCCACGGCGCGAGCGCCGCGGCGAGGAGCAGCCAACTCAGAATCGGAAACGTCCCCAGCGATCCGCAGGTGAACTCATTCGTCCCGCAGAGGAAGCCGGATCCGTCCGCCGCAGTCCGCGAGGGGCCTTCACTGAGGCTGAACCACGGGAGGAAGAGAACTGCAACGACGAGGAGGGCCGAGGCGGCCAGTCCGAGCCACTCCGAGCGCGAGAGCTTCGAGAAGTCCATGGGTGGACCGAGCCTATCCGAGCGCGGCGCGCGGCGGGGCCGGTGATCGTTCGGCCCCGCCGCTGCTGCGCAAACCGGATCAGTCCGTGTAGCCGGCCTCCTGCAGGTACTCGGCCGCGACGTCCTCGGGCTTCTGCTTGTCGACGTCGACCCGAGCGTTGAGCTCCTGCATGACCTCGAGCGACAGGCCCTCCTGGACCTTCTCGATCGTGGCCTGGTAGTCGGGTCCGGCCTCGTCCGCGGTCTTCTGATCGGAGATGAAGATCACGTTGCCGGCCGGCAGCACGCCCTTGTCGTCCTCGAGCAGCGTGTACTTGTCGCTGTCGACGAACAGCTGGGCGTCACTGGTGAACAGGATCGACAGATCGGCGTCGCCCTTGTCGAGAACCTCGTAGCGGAGTCCGATGTCGATCGGTGTGAACTTGCCGAACTGGAGGTCGTAGTACTGCTCCAGACCCGCCAGGCAGTCGATCCGCTGACGGCACTCCGGTGAGCCCGCGAGCGTCAGATCCTGGGACTTGCCCTGGAGGTCGGAGATCGACTCGACTCCGAGATCGTCGGCCGTGGACGTGAGCAGGCCGACGGCGTTCGCGTCGGCGAACGGGGTCGGCGCGAAGGCGGTCAGACCGAGCTTCGCGAACTGCTCCTGGCTCTGGTCGACGGCCTCCTGTGCGTCGGCCGGGACGTCCTCGGGCGCCGTATCGAAGAACGAGGTCAATGCGGTGGACGTGTATTCGGGGTATCCGCTGATCTCACCGTTCTCGAGCGCCTTCAGGGCGACCTGCTCGGAACCGAGGTTCAGGTCGGTGCTGACGTCGTACCCGGCGGCCTCGAGGGCCTGGGCGTAGATCTCGCCGAGGATGAACTGCTCGGTGAAGTTCTTCGAGCCGATCGTCAGCTTCACCCCGTTGTTGTCGGGGTTGTCCTGAATCAGGTTGTCGCTGCTCGTCGACGTGTCGGACGAACTGGCGTCGGTGGCGGTGTCGTCGCTGGAGCCGCACGCGGCCAAGGCGATTGCCGCGACGAGCACGCTGAGTAGAGCGAAGACTCCTCGAAGCCGGGTCTGGGTACGCATCGTTTTGGTTCCTCCCTGTGGCGATTTCCACCGCGGCCCCTCCGCGGACTGGACGATCCTATGCACTTGCCCTGGCGGCAGTCCTCTGAAGCACCAGCCCCTCGGGAGTGAGCAGGTGCTGAACGCCCGCCAGGATGAGTTCGAAGGTGAGTGCGAGGAGGGCGACGACGATCGCCCCGGCGATCACGCCCTCGGTCCCGTAGGTGGCCTGACCGAGGATCAGGTCGCCGAGCGTGCTGACGCCGGCGATCGAGCCGATCGTCGACGTGGCGATGATGTTCACCGACGCCGTGCGGACGCCGCCCATGATCGTCGGGATCGCCAGGGGCAGCTCGATCCGGCGGATGATCTCGAACTCGGTCATGCCCATCCCGCGGGCGGCGTCGACGGCGCCGCGGTCGACCTGGCGCATTCCGACGAAGGCGTTCGTGAGGATCGGCGGGATGCCGAGGATCGTCACCGCGATGGTCACGTTGAGGACGCCGGTGCCGATGAACGCGACCATCAGCGCGATCAACGCCAGCTCGGGGATCGCTCGCCCGGCGTTGCCGACGGCGACCGCCGCGAACTCGCCGACGCCGCGGTGGCCGAGCCAGGCCCCGATCGGCAGGGCGATCGCGATCGCCAGCAGCAGCGCGAGGACGCTGATCGCCGCCTGCGTCACGAGCAGATCCCAGATCTGGCCGAGGCCGCCGACCGGCTCCCCGGCCTGAACCGAGGGCTGCTCGCTGAAGATGAAGTCGATCGCTCCGCCGAAGGAGCCGAGGAAGGCCGGGATCGTCGGCGCCATGAGCGCGCTCATAGCGCCCGCACCTTCCGCCACGGCGCGGCGTAGCGCTGAACGAGCACGAGCAGGCCGTCGAAGAGGATCGCCAGCCCGACCGCGAGGATGCTGCCGAAGACGATGTTCGTCTTGAACACTCCGCGCTGGATGCCCTCGTTGTAGAGGATCTCGCCGAGCCCGCCGGCGCCGGCGAAGATCGCGAGCGTGGCGATCGCGACCGTCGAGACGGTCGCGATGCGGACGCCGGCGATGATCTCCGGGAGGGCCAGCGGCAGCTCGACCTTCCACAGCAGCTGCCGCTTCGTCATCCCCATCCCGGTTCCCGAATCGCGCGCCGACCCGGGGACGTTGGCCAACCCTGAGTTGGCGTTGCGGTAGATGATCTGGAGGTTGTAGAGCGAGAGCGCGATGATCGCCGTCTCGGTCCCGCGCCCGGTGACCGGCAGCAGGAGCAGGAAGAGCGCGATGCTCGGGATCGTGTAGAGGATCCCCGTCGTCCCGATGAAGACCGGGATCAGCCAGCGGCGTCCGTGGGAGAAGATCGCCAAGGCCATCGCGACGAGGAAGCCGGCGAGCACCGAAGCCAGCACGAGGACGAGGTGCTCGAGCACCGGTGAGACGTAGTCGTCGATGTTGTCGAGCACGAAGCTCGGGCAGAACGCCTCGTTCTTGCCCTCGCAGGTCGTCGCCCCCGTCCCCGGATCCCGGATCTCGACCTGGGCGAACAGAGTGGCGAGCGAGGCGAGCACGGCGCTCCGGTCAGGTCAGCGGCCGATCCGCGGCCGCGTGCTCCTCGACCTTGGCCTCGGCGGAGGAGAGGAAGTCGGAGATCACGTCGAGGGAGAGGATTCCCGTCGTCGCGCCGGTGTGGTCGACCACGGGGGCGTAATGCGTCTGCGACTGCAGCAGGTTGGAGAGAGCGTCGCGAAGAACGTCGTCACGGTCGAGGATCGGGTCCGGAGAGATGTCGGGGCGCTGCGGAACCGTGCCGGCGCCGAGGTCGCGCTCCGACAGCCAGCCGAGCGGATGCCTGTCGCCGTCGACCAACAGGGCCCATGGCACCTCGGCCCCGGCGAGCTTCGCCCTGATCTCCGAGGTGTCCTGCCCGACGAAGGCAAGCGGCGCCTCCCAGAGGTCGACGTCGGAGACGCGCATCAGCGCAAGCCGCTTGAGCGCCCGATCGGCGCCGACGAAGTCCTCCACGAATTCGTCGGCGGGATCCATGAGGAGCTCCGCCGGAGTCGCGTACTGAGCGAGATGCCCGCCCTCGCGCATGATCGCGATGCGGTCGCCCATCTTGATTGCCTCGTCGATGTCGTGGGTGACGAAGAGGATCGTCTTGCGAATCTCGGCCTGGAGCCGAAGGAACTCGTTCTGCAGGCGCTCGCGGTTGATCGGGTCGATCGCGCCGAAGGGTTCGTCCATGAGCATCACCGGCGGATCCGCCGCGAGGGCCCTGGCGACCCCGACCCGCTGCTGCTGTCCGCCGGAGAGCTGGGACGGATACCGGTCGGCGATCTCGGCGGGCAGTGAGATCAGCTCGAGCAGCTCGGCGACGCGAGCCCGCGTCCGCTCCCTGTCCCAGCCCAGCAACCCCGGGACCGTGGCGATGTTCTGGCCGATGGTGCGATGCGGAAACAGGCCGATCTGCTGGATCACGTAGCCGATCTCTCGGCGCAGCTGGGCGGGGGTGCGACTGCGGACCGAGGTGCCGCCGACCTCGATGTCCCCCTCCGTGATCTCGACCGTCCGGTTGACCATCCGCATCGCCGTCGTCTTGCCGCATCCGGACGGCCCGACGAGAACGCAGATCTCGCCGGCCTGGACCTCGAGGCTGAGTCCGTCGACCGCCACGGAATCCGCGCCGGCGTAGCGCTTGGTGACGTCGCGGAACACCACCGATGCCGCGTCCTGCGCCGCTGATCGGTGCTCCTCCCCTTCAACTCCGTTCCCGGAAACGTCCTGCCCGCTCACCGTGCTCCGACTCTATAGAGGACGGGCGAGGCTCAGCGCATAGAGCTCGTCCGGGTCGGTCCACCACTCGACGAGCTCGAGTCCCGCGTCGGCGTAGCTCGACTCGATCCGCTCGCGGGTGAACTTCGTCGAGATCTCCGTCCGCATCTCCTCGTTGCGCGAGAAATGCGCGCGCATGTCCAGCTCGCGGAGATCGACGAACTGCTCCGAGAGCGCTCGCAGGCGGATGTCGATCCACTCGTTGTCCTCGTCCCAGAAGGCGACGTGCTCGAAGGCGTCGAGGTCGAAGTCGGCATCGAGCTCGTGGTTGAGCACGTTGAGCACGTTCTTGTTGAACTCGGAGGTGACCCCCGCCGCGTCGTTGTATGCGGCCTCGAGCGTCTCGCGGTCCTTGACGAGGTCGGTGCCCAGCAGGAAGCGATCCTCCGGATACATCAGAGTGGCGATGCGGGCGAGGAACGAGCGCCTCGGCCCGGGTCGGAAGTTGCCGATCGTCCCGCCCAGGAACGCGAAGAGCGCCCCCTCCGGCCTCGGGATGCGCTCGAGGTGGGTCTCGTAGTCGCAGACGATTCCCTCGACCGCGAGTCCCGGGTACTCGTCGACGAGCTCGGTGGCGACGCGGCGCGTGATCCCCTCGGAGATGTCGACCGGGACGAACTTCTCGAGCGTCCCGGCGGCCTCCATCGCATCGAGGAGCACGCGGCTCTTGGAGGCGGCCCCCGAACCCAGCTCGATCAGCGTCCGCGGCATGGCGGCGGCGACGATCTCTCCGGCCCGGGCGTCCAGGATCGCGCGCTCGCAGCGGGTCGGGTAGTACTCGGGCTGTTCGGTGATGCGCTCGAAGAGCTCCGAACCGCGCTCGTCGTAGAAGTACTTCGGCGGCAGCTCCTTGAAGGGACAGGAGAGGCCCTCGCGCACGACCTCCGCCATACCCGCGAGGGCGCCGCCCTCCGGGAGGTCTACCTCGATCTCGATGGCGGCGTCCTCAGCCATCTAAGCCTCTCCCACGCAGCGCAGGCCGGAGAAGATCTGCCGGCGCTCCGGCAGATCCCAGTTGCGGAAGGAGGTGCGGATGACGTTTCGCCTCGTCGCCCACGAGCCGCCTCGCAGGATCGGATACCCGCGGCCGAAGAAGACCTCGGAGTACTCGGGATACGGGAAGGCCTCGAAGCCCGGGTACCCCTCCAGCTCTGAACTCGTCCATTCCCACACGTCCCCGATCATGGCCAGGGCGTTACACCCGGATTCGGATCCCGCGGCAGCGGGGCGGGTGCCGAAGGCCGCGTGATCGAGATTGGCCCCGGCGGGATCGCAGCCCGCCGCGGCGGCCTCCCACTCGAATTCGGTCGGCAGTCGCTTGCCCGCCCACTCGGCGAACGCGGTCGCCTGTCGGTGGTCGACATGGACGACGGGAGCGGTCGGATCGAGCTCGGCGGGCCTGCCGAACGTGGTGCTCACCCAGCCCCGCTCGCCGTCACGCTCCCAGTAGAGGGGCGTCTCCGCTCCCGTCTCGGCGACGAACTCGGCGAAGTCGGCGTTCGAGACCGGCCGGCGGTCGATCCGGAACGGCGCGATCTCGACCTCGTGGGCCGGACGCTCGTTGTCGTACGCGAAGTCGGAGCCGGCGGCTCCGATCGTTTGGACCCCGCCTTCGACCGCGACCGTGTCCGGGCCGTCGGCCGGCGCCGGCCCGGGGGCGGGGGGCGCGAGCGGTGGCTCGTAGCCGTCGATCATCTGCAGCAGCTGCAGCATCGTCTCGTTGTGCTGATGCTCGTGCGCGATCAGCATCTCGTGGGCGAAGCCGGCCCTGAGGACCGGGTTCTCCGGGTCGTCGAGGTCGAGCTCGTCGAGCACCTCGAGAGAGCGCTCGCGAACGTCCTCCATGTAGGAGCGGAGATCGTCGCCCCTCAGGATCGGGAGTTCGTTGCGGTCGGCGCGCGGGTTCTCGATCGCGTCGTAGATGCGGCCGAGATCGCCGTCCAGCGGTTCCCTGCCCCCGGCCGTCTGGACGAGCCACAGCTCCTCGAAGTTGGCGATATGGCCCAGATCCCACGCGAGCGGACTGAGCAGCGGCGAGTAGACGGTGTTGAGCTGCTCGTCGCTGAGCTGCTCGACGAGCAGGAGAGTGCGAGCCCGCGCCTCGGAGAGCCGCTCCGCAATCCCCTCCCTATCGGTTGCCTTCGCCGGCGCCGGGATATCGCCAGCCTACCCATCCGCACTCCTCGGCAAGCGTGAGTTCCGGGCGGGGTCAGGTTCCCGTCGACTCCGGATCCCGCCAGACCGCCTTCTCCCACGGAGGCGTGATCGCGAAGTCGGCCCGGGACGACCCCGCCAACGGCTCGGCCGGAACGAGGACCAGATCCTCACGATGGATCGCCCGATCGTCGCCGAATGCCGGCTGCGTGGTCCCGGCATGGCTGCCGGCGGCGACGTGCAGGGCTCGCGTGCCGGGTTCCCAGGCCGAGCGGGGCGCCCAGCCGGTGTCGCTCCCGATGCTCCCGAACCCGCCGTTGCGACCGTTGTAGCCGTGGTGGCTGCTCGCGCGTGAGTAGACGTCGCCACCGGTGTCCACGCGCGTCTGGAACGACTCCCAGTCGTCGAGGTGGTAGCCGCCGACCCGGCCGAGACCGTGCGTGAGGCTGTCGGGGTAATAGAGCCAGTACTGGATGTAGACGCGCCCGGCCCGGGCGCCGCTGCAGTCGACGCCGTCGGTCCGCCGAGCGGCAGCGAGCGCACCCGGGCCGCCGCGGCAGTCGACGACGTGTGTGAAGGCCGTGGGCGGAATCCCGGCCTGGGTCGCGTGGACGGCGCCGTCTCGAATCGTGTCGGCACAGCTCCGCGACCGGCAATCGCGGAAGTCGACCGGCAGGGACGCGAAGTCGTCGCTCTCGAAGAAGAGGTCGGGAGCATTGTGTTCCACCATCGCCGCGAGCTCGGGTCCGTATGCCGACTCGAGGGGGGACAGCTCGGCGAGTTCCGTGTCGCCGCATGCTGCCCGTGATCCCAGCGAGCAGAGCAACCCACTCGCGACCGCCCGGACCAGCCCGGCCCCCGGCAACGAGGGACCCACGAGGATCGCGGCGCCCCCCATCAGGGCGGCCACGAGGAGGACGAGGCCGACGTACTCTGGAGTCGCCTGACCGCACTCCGATTCGTGCCTGCTGGATTGCGTGGCAGCCATGCCCGGAAGCTAGGAGGCGCGGGTTCACGGGTGGCGCTGTCTTCGTGACGAAAGTCGTTAGGGTCGCAAAGGAATGTCGGACCGACCCACACAGCGCCCGAACCGCGGCCCGGCGCCGCTGCCGGGTCAGAAGCAGAAGGCCCAGCGGAGCTGGCGCTTCTACGTGGCCATCGGCGCCGCGGTGATCGCCCTGGTCCTTATCTTCCAGAACTCCCAGGACGTCGAGATCAACTTCATCTTCGCGTCGACCACCGCTCCCCTTTTCTTCATCCTGATCATCGTCTTCGCGCTCGGGGCGCTGACGGGATGGCTGCTCCCCCACGTCCGCCGCGGCCGCAAGAAAGAGAAAGCAGAGAACTGACGAGGGCGGGAGCCCGCTGGTCAAGGACGCAGGAGGCGCTGCGGCCTCAGGCCGTGAGCCGACGAGGACGCCGAGCAGCGGCCTCCCGGTCCGTCAGTCAGGCGGCGCGGGCGCGGCCGGGGATCTCTCGCATGTAGTGAGAGACGAGCCGGCGGTCGGCTTGCGGGGTGAACCTCGTGCCGACCATTGCCGCGGTGGCGCGGATCCGCTCGCGGGGATGCGGCGACCAGACGCGGCCGGAACCGCCGACGGCGTCCCGCGCCGGGACCATGAACCGGCGGCCCTCGCCGAACCGGAACTCGCTGACAACCAGCCAGGCCGGGCTTCCCGACGACTCCTGGAGGATCGATTCGACCCTGCCGATCATGGAGCCGTTCACGTCGTCGACCCGCTGGCCGATCCATGTCTGGACCTCGGTCAGGGTCGGGGCCCTCGGGCCCCCCAGAACGGTCGTGCTCGTGGTTCGCAGCTCAGCCATCCGAGGCCCAAATCTAGGCTCAGGAGCGGCGGAACCGGCTACCTACAAGTTGGTGATTTCGCTCGCGATCTCCTGCGCCGCCTTCTTGGCGTCGTCGAAGAGCATCGCGGACTTGTCGAGGTAGAAGAGATCGTTGTCGATGCCCGCGAAACCGGGGCTCATCGAGCGCTTGATGATGATCACCTGCTGGGCCTCGCCGACCTCGATGATCGGCATCCCGGCGATCGGGCTGTCGGGGTCGTTCTTGGCGGCGGGGTTGGTGACGTCGTTGGCCCCGATCACGACCGCCACGTCGGTGCGGGGCATATCGGGGTTGATGTCCTCCATCTCGACGAGCTTCTCGTAGGGGACGTCGGCCTCGGCTAGAAGCACGTTCATGTGGCCGGGCATGCGTCCCGCCACCGGATGGATCGCGTAACGGACCTCGACCCCGCGCTTCTCGAGCTCGTCGGCCATCTCCTTGACGGCGTGCTGCGCCTGGGCGACGGCGAGGCCATAGCCGGGGACGATCACGACGGAGTCGGCGTAGGCGAGCGAGATCGCGGCGTCCTGCGCGGTGACCGACTTGTGCGGACGTTGCTCGCCCGAACCGGACCCTCCGCCTGACGGGGCGCCGCCGAAGCCGGCGAAGAGGATGTTCGGGACCGAGCGGTTCATCGCCGTCGCCATCTCCATGGTCAGGAGCGTTCCCGAAGAGCCGACGAGGGTGCCGGCGACGATCAGCGCGACGTTGTCCAGCGCGAAGCCGGCCGCGGCGGCGGAAAGTCCGGTGAGCGCGTTGAGGAGCGAGATCACGACCGGCATGTCCGCGCCGCCGATCGGCAGGACGACCAGGTTGCCGAGGATCCCGGCGGCGATCAGGACCGCGATGAAGAGGCCCTCCGAGGGCCCGCTGTCATGGTCGATGCCGAGCGCGATGCACGCGGCGATGATGCCGACGAGAAGCACCACGTTGATGACCTGCTGGCCGGGCACCGCGAGCGGCTTCGTCGGGATCAGGTCCTGGAGCTTGGCGAAGGCGATGTTCGAGCCCCAGAAGGACACCGAACCGATCACGGCCGAGAAGAGGATCGGGACGAACTCCGCGAGCGGGAAGTCGCCGCCGGCGCCGTGGCGGAACTCAGACCAGGCGATCAGGGCGACCGCGCCGCCGCCGACGCCGTTGTAGAGCGCGACCATCTGCGGCATCTCGGTCATCTGGACGCGGACGGAGGCGATGACGCCGATCGCACCGCCGACGAGCATGCCGCCGAAGATGACGCCCCAGTTGCCGATCCCGTCCAGCAGCAGGGTCGTGACGACCGCGATCAGCATGCCCACGGCGGCGATCATGTTGCCGCGCTTGGCGGTGGTCGGATGGGTTCCCTGCTTGATCCCGATGATGAAGAGGGAGAAGGAGAGAACGTAGAGCAGCGTGGCGGCGTCGCCACCCGGCTCGAAGAGTGCGGTCACGATCGGCATCGGTAGGTCAGCTCCCCGAGTCCGCGTCGTCCTGCTTCGGCGGCTTCTTGCGGCTGAACATGCCGAGCATCCGGTCGGTGACCAGGAAGCCGCCGACGATGTTGATCGTGCCGAAGGCGATCGCGATGAAGGCCAGGGTCAGCTCCAGCGCTCCGTCGGCGTAGCCCGCGACGATCAGCCCGCCGAGCATGACGATGCCGTGGATGGCGTTGGTCTGCGACATCAGCGGCGTGTGCAGGGTGGCCGGGACCTTCGAGATCACCTCGAAACCGACGAAGGCGGCCAGAACGAAGATCGTGAACTCGGTTACGAGGTCCATGGGCTCAGGATCCCTCCACCACGCTCTTGGCGCGCTCGTTCTTGATCTCGCCGCCATGGGTCAGGCAGGCGCCGGCGACGACCTCGTCGTCGAAGGCGAGGTCGAGCTCGCCCTCCTCGTTGGTGATCAGGCCGATGAAGTTCTCGAGGTTCTTGGCATACAGCTGCGAGGCGTGGGCGGGCATGTCGCTGGCGAGGTTCGCGGGGGCGATGATCTTGACGCCGTTCTCGACGACGGTCTGACCGGCCTGGGTCAGCTCGCAGTTGCCGCCGCTCTCCCCGGCGAGGTCGATGATGACCGAGCCGGGAGCCATGTTGCGAACGCCCTCGGCGGTGATCAGGGTTGGCGCCGGGCGGCCCGGAATCAGCGCGGTGGAGATGATCACGTCCTGGCGGGCGGCGTTCTCGGCGAGGGCATCGCGCACCTGGGCGTTCTCCTCGTCGGTCAGAGGGCGCGCGTACCCACCCTCGTCCTCCGCGTCGGGGATGAAGTCGAGCTCGAGCGGGCGGCCGCCAAGCGACTTGATCTGTTCCCAGGCGGCGCGGCGGATGTCGAAGCCGCTGACGACCGCGCCGAGGCGCTTTGCCGTGGCGATGGCCTGGAGGCCGGCGACGCCGGCGCCGAGCACCATGACGCGCGCCGGCGAGACGGTGCCGGCGGCCGTGGTCATCATCGGGAAGAAGCGGCCGGCCTCACGGGCTGCGAGCAGGGCCGCCGCGTAACCGGCGACGTTGGCCTGGGAAGAGAGAGCATCCATCGCCTGGGCGCGGGTGATCCGCGGGATCGCTTCGACAGCGAACGAGGTGACGCTGCCCGAGGCGAGCGCCTTGGTCGTGTCGGTGGCGGTGAGCGGGGCCAGGAAGCCGATCAGGACCTTGCCGGATCCGATCCGGCCGATCTCCTCGAGCGTCGGCTGGGCGACCCGGAGAACGATGTCTGCGCCCCAAGCCTCGCCGATCTCGGCGCCGGCGTCGGTGTACTGAGCGTCCGGGTGGCCGGCGGCCTCGCCCGCCCCGGATTCGATCACGACATCGAGGCCCTTGCCGACGAGCGACTTGACCGTGTCGGGGATCAGCGCAACGCGCCTTTCCCCCTCTAGAGACTCTTTCGGGACGCCTAACCGCATGGACGGGCGGGGAATGTATACAAGCCCCGCCCCGACGTGCGTCCGGGGTGCTCCGAGGCTTCACGACCGCGCATCCTCCGGCGGCGCTAGCTTGCCCGATGTGACCGTCCCCGGAGAGACCCCCCGCCCGCAGACGGCCCCCGAGCTGAAAGCCCAGATCGAGATGGAGCGGCTCGGGTTGCCGATGCTCGTCTACCGGGACGCGAACGACGAGCAGGTGATCCGGACCGTCGAGGGCGGCCGGGGCGAGATCTGGATCGGCAGGAGCCCCTCCGCCGACATCTCCCTCGCCGCCGACGGCGAGGTCTCGAAGCTGCACTCGCAGATCGAGTTCGTCGGCTCCGACTGCACGCTCGTCGACGACGGGCTCTCGACCAACGGCTCGTTCGTCAACGAGGAGCGGGTCAGCGGCCGGCGGATGCTGCGCGACGGCGACGTGATCCGGGTCGGCAAGACGAGGATCCAGTTCCGGGCGCCGGTCGCCGGTGACGAATCGACGGTGATCTCCAGTGACCTCGCCGGCGCGGCGGGCGTCTCTCCCGCGCAACGGCGTGTGCTCGTGGCTCTCTGCAGACCGTTCAAGGACGGCGCGGCATTCGCGAGCCCCGCAACCAACGCGCAGATCGCCGAGGAGCTGCACCTCAGCGTCGACGCCGTCAAGACGCACCTGAGGGCGCTGTTCGAGAAGTTCGATCTCGCCGACGCGCCCCAGAGCCGCAAGCGCGTCGATCTCGTCCAGCGGGCCATGCAGACCGGGCTGATCTCCGAGCGCGACCTCTAGGCGCCCACCCCCGGCGGGGTCTCGTCGTTGCGAAACGACCCAGTCGACATCGAGACTGCGATTTCGGCGGTATATCCGCCTCCAGCGAGGTTTGACCCGGAGTCAGCCGGAGGGGTCGATCCGCACGACCGAGTTCCCGTTGAGGCCCGTCGACACCCAGACCTCGTCATCGCCGACGGCGACGCCCTCCGGAGACCCGGGAACGTCGAGGCTTTCGACCGAGTTCCCGTCGGTCGGGTCGATCACGTCGACACGCCCCTTACCGTTAGCCACCCAGACCCGCCCGAACCCGTAGGCGAGGAGGCGAGGTTCGCCGCCGACGTCCACCTCATCGAGTTCGTCGCCGCTCTCGCTGAGCTGGACGACATTGTGGGAACCCGTGTTGGCGACCCAGACCGAGCCGTCACCGAGAGCGACCCCCTTCGGCTCATCGCCGAGTCCGACCGACTGCTGTTCGGTGTCGCTGCCCGGGCTGAAGGAGAAGAGCTGGGAGCCACCGCGATCGACGACCCAGACCTTGCCGTCGCCATAGGTGAGCTCAGTCGGTTCGCTCGATTCTGCGATCGGCACGGGCTTGACCGTGTCGCTGCCGGGATCGATGGACGAAGTCTGCTGCGCCTCGGGCTGAGCGACCCAGATCGACTTGCCGTCTCCGGCCACGCCGTAGGGATCCGATCCAACGCCGATCGTCTTCGGCTCTCCGCCCGAGAGTGGCGCCCTGACGACCGCTTGGGCGGTGGGGACCGTCACCCATGCCTCATCGCCGATGATCGCAACCTCCTGCCCGGGCGCCGGGAGATCGACCGAACCGCCGACCTCGTGCGTCTTCTCGTCGATGAACGTGACCTTCTGACCCGCACGACTTGCGACTGCGACGGTGCCTCCGCCGGCCGCGACTCCGACCGGCATCTCGGGCACGTCGATCGGGTCGCCGACGACCTTCGGGTTGGTCGCGGCCACTCCGCCGGAGCCGGCGTCGTCGCCGTCCCCTCCCCCACCCAGCACGACCACGCCCACCGCGATCACAGCGGCGATCGCGGCCAGCGCCAGGCCGATGCGAACCCAGCGCGGGCCCCTCCGGAGCTGCGCGGCCTGGGGGCGGCTGGTCCGTCGCCGGCCGGCGACTTGCCGACCGGCGGCTCGGGCGGCTCGGCGGGTGGCTCCTCGGCCTCGAGGGCCCGGGTCGGGGGCGCATATTCAGCGGTGCTCTCAGCGGCGGCGCTCTCGGCCGTCACGGCGAAGGGCTCGGTCGCTGCCGGCTCGGGCGTCGCGGCGGGTTCGGGCTCGGGTTCGGTAGCGGGTTCGGGAGCCACCTCCGACTCGACGGTGTCTGGAATCGGCGGAATCGGCGCAATCGGCGGTTGGGCGGGCTCGCCGGTCTCCGGAGCCGCCTTGCCGGTGGCGACGCTGCGCTCGGCGGACTGGACGTGCCCGCCTTCGACGGCGGCGGCCGCGGCGCGGGCGAGGTCCCCGGCCGACGGATACCTGTCGGCCGGCTCCTTGGCGAGAGCGCGCGAGATCACCTCGTCGAGCGACCCCCCGTTGCCGCCCTCGCCGGGAAGCCACGGCGGCTCGTCCTGGAGGTGGGCGTAGATCTTCGCGACGTTCTCCTCGCGGTCGGCGAACGGCGCCTTGCCGGCCATCGCCTCGTACATGACGCAACCGAGGGCGTAGACGTCCGTGCGGGCATCGACCCGGTCGCCGCGGATCTGTTCGGGCGCCACGTAGTCGAGCGTTCCGACGAAGGCTCCGGTGCGGGTGAGCGCCCCGGCCTCGGTCGCCTGGTCGAACCGCTTCGCGAGCCCGAAGTCCGTCAGATACGCGCGGTCGCCGGAATTGCGCTCGACGAGGATGTTTCCCGGCTTGATGTCGCGATGGACGAGGCCGCGGGAGTGCGCGACGTCGAGCGCTGATGCGACCTGACCGATGATCCCGATCGTCCGGTCGGCGGGCAGGGTGCCGTCGGCGATCAGCATCTTCCTCAGGTCGGGCCCGTCGACGAGATCCATCGTCACGAAGAGGAGGCCGTCCTCCTCTCCGGCGTGATGGATCGGAACGACGTTGGGGTGTCGCAGCGAGACGGCGATGCGCGATTCCGACCGGAAGCGCTCGCGGAAGGCGTCGTCGGCCGCCAGATCCGGCGAGATCACCTTCAGGGCCACGACGTGGTCGAGGGCGATGTGGGTGGCTCGATAGACGGTCCCCATCCCGCCGCGGCCGGCGATCCCCTCGATCCGATGCCCGGCGAAAGTGGTTCCCGGATTCAGATCCGGCATGACCTGTTTATACCCTCGCCGCGGTCGTCGCGACCGAGGTCGTCGGCGCTCAGGCGGTCGCGCCCGTACCGACGATGGCGGCGAGTCGCTCGATCGTGTGCTTGCGCTGCGCGGCATCGAGATGCACCGGCGAGCAGATCAGGCGATCGATGCCGGCGCTGATGAACCGCTCGACGCGCTCGGTCACCTCGGCCTCGGTGCCGATCAGCGACGTCGCGTCGCAGAGCTCGTCGGGAATCGCCTTGAAGGCCTCGTCGCGCTTGCCGTCGAGGAACAGCGACTGCACCTCGAGCGCCTCCTTCTCGAATCCGAATCGGCAGGCGAGATCGACGTAGAAGTTCGTCTCCCGGCTGCCCATGCCGCCCAGGTAAAGGAGGAGTCCCGTCCGGACCACGTTGCGGGCGACCTCGATATCGCCGTCGATCGCCACCTGGATGGAGGGACTGATCTCGAGATCCGAGCGGCTGCGGCCGCCCTTCTCGAAGCCCGCTGCGAGATGCTCCCCCCAGGTGTCCTCGAAGGCGTCGGGGCTGAAGAAGATCGGGATCCAGCCGTCGCAGATCTCGGCTGCCATCTCGACCGACTTGCGGCCGATCGCGCCGACGAAGACCGGGATCTCGTTGCGCAGCGGATGGAAGTTGAGCTTCAGTGCCTTGCCCTGGCCCGTTCCGCCGGGCATCGGCAGCTGGTAATGCTGGCCCTGGTGGTCGAGCGGACCGCTGCGGGCCACGATCTCGCGCACGACCTCGATGTACTCGCGGGTGCGGCCCCACGGCTTCGCGTAGGGAACGCCGTACCAGCCCTCCGAGACCTGCGGCCCCGACGGCCCGAAGCCGAACATGAAGCGCCCGCCCGAGAGCTGATCGATCGTGGCGCCCGCCATCGCGGCGGCGGCCGGCGGCCGAGCGGGGACCTGCATGATCGCGGCGCCGAGCTTGATCGTCTCGGTCTGCGCGGCCAGCCACCCGAGCACCGAGACGACGTCGGAGCCGTAGCTCTCCGCCACCCAGACGGATTCGAAGCCGTTCGCCTCGGCCAGCTTGACGAGGTCGACCGCTTCCTGGCCCTGCGGTCCGATACCCCAATAACCCAGATTGATCCCTAGTTTCGGTGCCATCGGCGGCAGCCTAATCGGATTTCCACCGGCCCGTCAGGCGTACCATCGACCGAGACACCCGACAGGTCAAAGGAGAGAGTCATGGCCGACTACGCGATCACCAAGCGTGAGGACGCGACCGACTACATGGGCGGATACGAGGGTTTCGGCGAGATGCGCTCGTACACGGATTCGCTCGCAGCCGAACAGGTCGCGTTCACCTGGCGTCAGATGCCGCCGCGAACCGGCGGCCGGGGAAGCTACGGCCATCGCCATCTGACCCAGGAGGAGATCTATTTCGTCTCCAGCGGGACGGTGACGTTCAAGGTGGGCGACGACGTGTTCGAGGTGGGCCGCGGAGCGGCGGTTCGCATCGCCCCGAACGCGCTGCGCTCGATCCACAACGACACCGACGAGATCGCCGAGGTCGTGCTGTGCTCGATTCGCGTCGACGACCTGCGCGGCGAGGTCGAGACCGAGGACGACTTCTGGCCCGAGTGAGCCCGAATGAGGCTTGAGGCCCCCTGCTTCATTCTGTAGGGATGGCCGGGATGGACCCGACAACGGAAGTTCAGGGACTGAGCAGCGCCGAGGCCGCCGAGCGGCACCGGCGCCTCGGCCCGGTCGAGGAAGACTCGAGCCGGTCTCTGCGCTCGATCGTGCTCGCGAACTCGCTGACTCTGTTCAACGCGATCATCCTCGTCTTCTTCCTCCTGGTCCTCAGTCAGGGACTCTGGGCCGACGCCCTGTTCGGCGTCATCGCAATCATCAACTCGGCCATCGGCATCCGACAGGAGGTGAAGGCGAAGGAGACGCTCGACAACCTCGCGCTCCTCGTCGCTCCGGAGGCGGAGGTCGTCCGCGACGGGCAGCGGTTCGGGCTGCGGGCGGACGAGCTGGTCCCCGGCGACGTCGTGCGGGTCGAGCCCGGCGATCAGCTGATCGCCGACGGACCGGTCATCTCCTCGCGCGGCCTGACCGTCGACGAATCGCTGCTCACCGGAGAGGCCGACGGAATCCGCAAGGAGCGAGGCGACCGGATGCTCTCGGGCGCGTTCTGCGTCTCCGGGTCCGGCTACTACGAGATCGACGCCGTCCGCGGCGACTCGTACGCAGAGAAGGTGGCGGGCGAGGCCAAGGAGTTCCGCCATCCCCCCTCCCCGCTGCAGCTCGAGGTCGACCAGATCCTCAAGGCGACGACCATCATCATGGTCCCGCTCGCCGTCCTGATGTTCGCCGGGTTCCTCGTTCGCGGGGTCGACTTCACCGAGGCGGCGCAGACGGCGACCGCCGGCCTGATCACTCTGATCCCCGAGGGTCTGGTGCTGCTGATGAGCGTCACGCTCGCCGTCGCCGCCGTGCGCCTCGCCCGGATGGAGACGCTCGTCCAGCAGATGAGCGCGACCGAGTCGCTCGCCGCCGTCGACACGATCTGCATCGACAAGACCGGCACGCTCACCGACGGCACCCTCGAGCTGATCGACGTCGTCAGCGCCGACCCCGCCCGCGCCGACAACGCCGAGCGGGCGCTCGGGCGGTTCGCGGCATCGGCCGGCGAGCGCAACCGGACGCTCGAGACGATCGCCGAAGCCTTTCCGGAGCACGCGGCGTCAGTCGCCGCCGAGGTCCCGTTCTCGTCCCGCTGGAAGTGGAGCGGGCTGACCCTGAACGGCGAGGGCTCGCCGCGCAGCTACGTCGTCGGCGCGCCCGACGTCCTCGTGGGCTCGGGCGCACTCAGCCTCTCGCCCGACCTGCAGGGCCGGCTCGACGCGGAGGCCGGCGAGGGCCGGCGCGTAATCGCGTTCGGCGAGGCTCTCGGTGGACTGCCGGACGATCCGGCCGCCCAGCCCCCGCCGCGGCTCGAGCCCGTGGCGCTGGTCGTGCTCGAGGAGACGCTGCGGCCGGATGCCGCGGAGACCATCGAGTTCATGCGCGAGCAGGAAGTCGATCTGAAGCTGATCTCCGGAGACGCCCGCCAGACGGTCACCGCCGTCGCGAGCGCCCTCGGCGTCGACCCGGAGGCCGGAGTGATCGAGGGCCCCGACCTCCCTTCCGATGCCGCCGGGCTGGCGCAGGTCGCCGAGGACAACACCATCTTCTGCAGGATCACCCCCGACCAGAAGAAGGCGCTGGTCGGGGCCCTATCCGACTCAGGAAGATTCACGGCGATGATCGGCGACGGTGTCAACGACGTTCCTGCGCTCAAACAGGCCCGGCTTGCCGTGGCCATGGGCTCGGGCAGCCAGATCACGAAGGGGATCGCGGACATCGTCCTCCTCCGGGATCAGTTCTCGATGCTGCCGCGGGCCGTCGCCGAGGGGCGCCGGATCGCTCGCAACATTCACCGGCTCGGCCGCCTCTACCTGACCAAGACGGTCTACGCCGGATTCCTGATCGTCGCCGCGTCCCTGATCGGTTTCACCTTCCCGTTCCTGCCCCGTCAGCTGACGGTCGCCGCGATGTTGACGATCGGCATTCCCTCGTTCGTCCTCGCGCTCGCGCCGAGCGAGGGCCCGCTCTACCGAGGCCGGCTGCTGCGTGCGCTCGCCGCCTTCGCGGTCCCGGCCGGGATCGGCATCGGCATCGGCTCGCTGCTGTCGTTCGGGCTCGTCGACGGCATCTTCGGCGGCTCCCTGAACGAGGGCAGGACGGCTGCGACGACGACGCTGATCGTCCTCGGTCTCGCCTTCATCCTGCTGCTCGAACGCGGCCCCGGACGGGACCACATCGCGATCCAGGGCTACATGCTCGCGATGGTCTCCCTGCTCGGCGGGCTGCTGGCGGCGATCCTCGCGATCGAGCCGCTGCGGCAGTTCTTCGAGCTCGAGCTCCTCTCGGCCGGACAGTGGTTCATCTGCATGATCTCCGTGGCCGTGGGCCTGCTGGTCGCCAGCGCGCTCTGGCGTGTGCCCTACATCCAGCGGCTGGAGATGCCCGACGACGACCCCGTGGAGACGACGCCGGACGGCGAGATCCTCCCGGAGGCGACTCACGGCTCCCGGTTCACCCGTCGACGCCGCCCGGAGCCGAGCGACCCCGGCGAAGAACCGACGGAGATCCTCTGATGGCCGACCACCGCCGCACCAAGATCGTCGCGACCATCGGGCCCGCCTCGCGATCGCCGAAGATGCTCGAGCGGCTGATCTCGGCCGGCGCCGACGTCTTCCGGCTCAACTTCTCCCACGGCGACGAGGAGAGCCACGCCGAGAACATCGAGCGGATCCGCGCCGCCGGTGAGCTGATGGGCAAATGGGTCGGCATCCTCGGCGACCTTCCGGGTCCGAAGCTCCGCCTCGACGAGGTCGAGGGCGGCTTCGTCCAGATCGAGATGGGACGCGAGCTGACGCTGACCACCGCCGAGAAGACCATCGGCTCCCGCGACCTTCTGCCGGTCGGCTGGGACGGCCTCACGAACGCCGTCCACGAGGGCGACCCGATCTACCTGGCCGACGGCCGCGTGCGGCTGCGGGCACTCGAGATCGACGGGGAAGAGATCCGCTGCGCGGTCGAGGCCGGAGGTCGTGTCGCGTCCCATCAGGGGGTGAACCTGCCGGGCAGCAGCGAGGGCATGCCCGCCGCCGGCGCCGCCGACATGGGCTGGGTCGACTTCGCGGTCGACCACGACGTCGACCTGCTCGCGGTCTCCTTCGTCCGCTCCCCCGCCGACCTCGAGCCCGTCCAGGAGCGGCTGGAGGAGCGGCATTCCGACATCCCTCTGATCGCCAAGATCGAGAAGCCCCAGGCCGCCGAACAGGCGGAGGCGATCGTCTCGGCTGCGACGAGCGGAATCATGGTCGCCCGCGGCGACCTCGGCATCGAGCTGCCGATCGAGGACGTCCCGCGTACCCAGAAGCGACTGATCCGGCTCGCCGGCGCGCAGTCGAAGCCCGTGATCACCGCGACCCAGATGCTCGCCTCGATGGTGACCAGCGACCGGCCCACGCGGGCGGAGGTCACCGACGTCGCCAACGCGATCTACGACGGCACCGACGCGGTCATGCTCTCCGAGGAGACCGCGATCGGCGACCACCCGGTCGAGGCGGTCGCCACGATGGACCGGGTCGCCCGCGCCACCGAGAGCGACCTCCCCTACGGCGACTGGCTCCTCAACCGGGTCGAGATCGGCGAGGGCGACGTGTCGACGTCCGTCGCGCAGGGAGCCGTGGGCTCGACCTACCGGCTCGGTCTCGCCGCGATCGTCGTGCCGACTCAGAGTGGCCGCACCGCGCGGATCGTCTCGGCGCTCCGCCCCGAGGTGCCGATTCTCGCCATCTCACCGCGGCCCGAAACGGTGCGCCGCCTCAACCTGCTCTTCGGGGTCCGCTGCGCCCTCCATGACCACTGGCCCGACCTCCGGGACCTGCTCACCGACTGCGCCGCCATCGCCCGTCGCGAGGGCGTCGCCAAGCCGGGCGAGCTGATCGCGGTCACCGCCGGCCTCCCGGACCAGGAACTGGGCACGAACCTGTTCGAGATCCACAGAGTCCCCGAGGTCTAGATAACTCCGAGGGAATGCTCCGGCTTCGCCTCGGTAGGCGGGCGAGCGGTTGAGCGTCCCGATTCCTTCCCTCGCAGCCCAAGCCAGCTTCCGCCTGCCGGCGAGTCCTCGGCAGGCCACCAGCCCAACCAACCCCTCAGGCCCTCGGGCACCCGTCCACCCGCGCCACCCACTCGTCGAGCAGGGGATGCGCATCGGCCCGCAGCAGCTCGGCGAGGATCGCGTGGAAGCGCTGGTCGTCGCCGGGTTCGGGATCGATCGCGGCGTACTTGAGGAACGGGAAGACGCAGACGTCGACGATGCCGAGTTCCTCGCCGCCGAAGTAGGAGCGGTCGGCGAGGACGTCGACGAGCCAGCGCGTCCAGAGCCGGAAGCGGGATCGAAGAGCGTCGGCGTCCGGCGGCTCGGGTCCGTCGAGCGCGTTCGGCGGGCCCTTCCAGACGCGGTCGAACCAGTCCATGAGCACCAGGGCGTTGGCGCGGGGCTCCGGGTCGGCCGGGAGCAGCGCCGGCTGCGGGTGCTCCGCCTCCAGCCGCTCGATGATCCGCATCGACCCGCGGACGACCTCGGTCCCGAACTCGGCGATCGGGACCAGCCTCTGGCCCGAGAGCTCGATCACGGCGCTCCGGTCGGCGTCGTCGTGGTCGACCCATTCCACCTCGAGTCCCTTGTGGCCGGCCGCGAGCGCGACCCGCTCCACGTTCGTCGAGAAGGGGACTCTGTGAACGCGCACCATGCGCGCCAATCATGCCCGGAACGCCTAGACGGCGTGCTCGAGGGTCTCGCGCGGCATGGCGCCGACAGCGGCTCGGCGTCCGGCGAACATCCGGTAGCCGCCGACCGGCGGATCGACCCTCGCGTCCTCGAAACCCGCGCCCTCGAGCTTCGCGATCAGCTCGTCCGCCGAGACCGCTCCCCCGCCCCAGAGGCGGGCGCGGAAGCGAGCCGCGGCTGCGGCGACGGGGTCGGCGACCGGCACCTCGAGAGCGAGGACGAGCATCCAGCCGCCCGGCCGCAGGGCCGTCCGGATCCGCTCGATGCCGAGCTCGAATGCCCGGGGCGACAGGAACGGCTGGGGAATGATCGCCAGGTCGTAGCGACCGATGGCGTTCAGGTCCTCGACGCCGTCGGCACGGAAGCTGATCCGCTCCTCGAGACCGGCCGAGCGGATGCGCTCACGACCGATCCTGCGGGCGTCGGGGTTCGGCTCTAAGCATTCCGCCGAGACCTCGGGGTAGACCATGCAGAGCTCCGAGCTGATCACGCCGACGCCCGCGCCGACGTCGAGGAACCGCGCTCCCGGACGCTCGAGCGCCTCGCGAAGTCCGTCGAGCGAGGGCAGCACATGCTCGGCGGAGAGCCGGAAGAGTCCGGCCGTCTCCCCCTGAGCGACGAGAACGTCGGGATCGGAGTGCGACCAACCGGAACGAAGCTCGCCGGAGCGCGCGCAGGTGAGGGCCTCGGCGGTCTGCAGATGGTCGCTGCGGATCCCGGCGCGGGTCACGCGGCCGATCGAGCCGGCCCGGAAAGTCTCGAACTCCGGGGTGGCGACGAAGCGTTCGTCGCCTTGCGGACCGCTCGTCCTGACCGCACCCAGCGCGACGAGGACGCCGAGGAGGTCGCCGACGAGCTCGGGCTCGATACCCAGGCGAACACTCAGCTCGGCGGCGGTCACCGGCGAACCCAGCTCCTTGGCAACCCCCAGTTCGAAGGCCGCGGAGAGGCTCGTATAGGCCCACATCGCCGAGCTCAGGGCGGAGATGTTGGAGACGATGTCGGGTGCTGCCGAGACCTGGTTCATGAGAGTCCGTGGTCGCCGAACGGCTCGTCGCGCCGGCGCACTGCCTCCCTGTACCCGTCCTGCGCCGCCTCACGCTGAAACTCGTAGCCCTCGGGCGTGTGGCGGGCGATCCCGTCGAAGAAGACGCTCATCATCTGGTTGCCGTAGAGGCCCTGGCTCATCAACGGAGCGTTGATCGCAAGCTTGTGCATGACGAGCTGGTTCACCGGCAGGCGGCCGACCCGCTCGAGCAGGCGCTCGAAGCATTCGTCGAGCTCCTCGCGCGGCGCGGCCTCGCTGGCGAGCCCCCACTCGACCGCGGTCGTCCCGTCGATCGAGTCGCCCGTGAGCAGGAGGCGACGTGCCCGCTCCAGCCCGATCCGGTGCGCCCAGAGCATCGAGGTCGGGACACCCCAGACGCGAGCGGGCGGGTACCCGATCTTGGCCCTGTCCTCGGTGACGATCAGGTCCGAGCAGAGCGCCATGTCGGTGCCGCCGGCGATGCAGTACCCGTGGATCTTGCAGATCACGGGCTTGTCGGAGTGGAACAGCGACATGAAGCCGCGGAGGTTCCGGGACATCATCTGCCAGTCGACGACCGGATCCCACGTTCCACCGGGATCGTGGTTGGAGGCGACGACGGCCGGCGCATTTGGTGCATTGGGAGCGTCCCCACCGCGATCCTCGCCGGCGGTGCGACCGGAACCCATGTCCTCGGCCGCGGTCAGGTCGTATCCGCCGCAGAAGCCGGTGCCGTTGCCGGCCAGGGCGATGACGTGGACGGCCGGGTCCAGATTCGCCTCCTCGACCGCCGCGGCGAGCTCCACCGGCATCTGCAGGGTGATGCCGTTGCCGCGCTCCGGCCGATCGAGGGTGATCCGACCGACACGGCCGTCTCGGCGGTAGTTCAGCGTCTGCGGATCGCTCATCTCGGTTTGAAACGTACTCACACGACGTTCGGATCAGCTACTGGTCCAGCTGATCGACCGTGCACTCCTTCGGGTCCTTGTCGTCGCGCCAGCGGAGAATCTTTGCGCCGTGACGGATGCGGCCGGCGCTGACGTGATCGAAGGTGACCTCGATCACGAGCTCCGGTCGCAGGGAGACCCACTCGAGGTCACGATCGGCGGCCCAGCGGCTCGGATCCGCCGAGCCGCGGTCGCCGGTCTCGTAGGGCGCGAGGGTGTCGACGAGCTCGCGCTTCTGCGCCGCCTTCAGCCCCGAGGTGTGACCGACGACGTGGAGCTCGCCGTCGCCGTCGGGGCGGTTGTCGTAGAGGCCCAGCATCAGCGAGCCGACCGTGTTCTCCTCCTTGCCGGGTCGCCAGCCGGCGACGACCGCGTCGATCGTGCGCAAGCGCTTGACCTTGACCATCCCCTTGCGCTTGCCCGGTTGGTAAGGCGCCGAGAGCTCCTTGGCGATGACGCCCTCGCCGTGGTCCATCCACGGGCCGACCGCATCGGCGTCGAGGGTGAGCGGCGTCAGCTCGATCGAGCCCGCGGTCCAGCCGCCGGGACCCTCCTCGACCGCACCGTCGAGGCCCTTCACGAGCTCGACCAGAGCGGTCCGGCGCTCGCCGAACGGCCGGTCCATCAAGCTCTCGCCGTCCCGGCTGAGCAGATCGAAGACACGGAAGAGCGCCGGCGTCTCCTCGGCTAGTCGGTTGATCCGCGACTCCGCCGGATGGATCCGGTTCTGGAGCGCGTCGAAGACCTCGTCGCCGGCGTCGTCCAGGATCACGAGCTCCCCGTCGACGGTGTAGTCGCCGGGCGGGAACTCCAGCTCCGGGAAGTAGCGGGCCAGGGGCTTGCCGCCGCGCGACTGCACGTAGGTCTCCTCCGGACCGTTGAACACGAGCGCCCTGAACCCGTCGTACTTGGGCTCGTAGGCCCAGCCCTCGCCCTCGGGCACGGTCTTCCGCGAGCCCGCCAGCTGCGGCTGCATCGGTGGTCTGGGCAGATCGGTCACGGCGTCGTCCTGACCTCGGGCTCCTGATCGGCCGGGATGCCGTTCAGCTCCTTGGCGACCCCGATCACGTCGCCCTCGTTGTAGTAGTCGACGGCGAGCACGTTCGGCTTCAGACCTCGGACCCGCTTGCAGGTCTCGGCTCGCTTCAGGAGCACGTCGTGCGCGTTGATCTCGCCCTGGAGCTCCGGGTCGCGGGGGACCTTCTCGATCCAGTTGTTCATCTGGAAGAGCGGGTTGTCCGGTTCACCCCGGTTCGGGCGGCAGCTCTGCGGGCCGCTGATCTCGTTGACGTTCTTGAAGGTGTAGGGCGTCTCCTGCATCAGGTCGAACGCGGACTGATACCAGGGGAACTTGCCGTCGCCGTTGTCGCGTTCGGCCATCACGAGCAGCCGCTTGTCGCGCTCGATCAGCTGGCCCATCGTCGGCCAGACCGAGCTCGGATCGGGTGTGTAGACGTAGCGCAGCAGGCCGGCTCGCTGGAAGGCCTGGGCGGTCTCCTCGGGGCTGACGACATCCTCGATGACGATCACGAGGAACTCGTCGGGATGGGTGTTCATCCAGTCGTCGATCTTGGCCGAGCGCCGTGTCGAGCTTCGTCGCTCCGAGCTCGCAGAGGACGTGACAGAGATACGGCTCCGAGTCCCCGTGTGGCTCCTCACCGAACGCGAGTCGGCCGATCAGCTCCTCGGCGCGCTGCACCGTCTCGGCGCCGAGCTCCTTCGTCACCTCCTCGCGGGTCTTGTTCTCGCGGCCGAGATCGGTGATCACGTTGCCGAACCCACGGCCGGTCGTGTTACGGGCGGTCCCGTAGTGCGTGTCGATGAGCAGTCCGCGGATCCCGTCGTCGAGCTGGCGGATCATCCCGTAGCGCTGGTTGGGCAGGAACCAGCCCGGCTCGGCCGCGGCGGACATCGCGTTGTGGGTCGCCGGGAAGGTGACCTGGTCGATCCGCTTGTGGCAGAGCTCGGGGTACCCGTTGCAGGCCTCGGGAGCGCCGGGCGGACGGGCCTGCGTCCGCTTGTCCGCTCCGAGAAGGATGACCACCACGACGATCCCGGCGATCACGGCGCCCGCCGACGCCAGGCGCATCGGCGAGAACCGGCGATGCGGCTGGTCGTCGTCCTCGGAGACCTGGACGGGGGCGATGATCCCGAGGAGCTCGACGACCGCGACATAGATCAGCCAGGCGCCGAGGACGACCGCGATCAGCTCGAGGGCGAGGGATGGGTCGGCGACCATGACGAGGCCGGCGAGCAGGATCCCGACGCCGCGGAGGACGCCGAGGATCGGGCGCTCCGGATGGCTCCGGGCGAGCGCGATCCCACGCTCGAAGGGCGACAGCGGATCGATCTCCTCCGCGCCGAACCGGGCGGCGGCGGCGAGGATCAGCGCGAGGAACCCGATTCCGAGCGTCCACGAGAAGAGGTCCCCGAGCACCGCGTCCCAGCTTGCGGCCGCCGCATCGCGGAAGAGGGGATCGGAGATCTGCGCAAGCGCGAGCGACCTTCCGGCGATCAGGATGATCAGGCCGAGCACTCCCGCACCGGCGACGGAGAGTGCCAGCTCGCTGTACGGCCACGCGGCGATCCGGCGCCACCGCGATCGAGCCCGCGAGCAGGATCAGCGCGAGGAACGGAAGGACGATCCCGAGAATGTCGACCTCGCGGACCCAGTGCAGCGGGGTCACGGTGATGCTGCTGTCGAGGATCGCGGCCTTGACGTCGGTGAGCTGCTTCGGGATCGACTTGCCGAGCGTCGGCGTCAGTGCGTCGAGCGCCTTGGCCGCGACGACCGTGGCGTCGGTCAGGTTCAGGAAGAGCGTGTCCGGCGCCCGGTCGGCGAGCTTCGCGTCGATGCTGCGGACCGCCTCGGCGAAAGCCGCCTTCGCCGGTGGCGTCCCGAGCGCCGACGTGACGATGGACTCGATGAACGGCCGCGCGTTGACGAGCTCGCCGGAACCGCTGTCGACGATCCCGTCGACGATCGGCTGGGCGATCGCGAGCCGGGTTCGCTCGTCGGAGAGGGCGCTCTTCGCGCGGTCGGCGAGGTTGTCGGGGTTGAAGATCTCCTGCCGCGCGTAGAGCAGGAATCCGCCGATCAGGGCGACCAACGCGCCCAGCACGGCGAGGACGATCGAAGCTCCGCGGCTTCGCACTGTCCTCCGGCGCTGCTCTCCCACGCACACGATTCAACCAGCGCGGGCGTCGATCCGCGCTCTACCGTTGCCGTCGTGAACGCCACGCCACCTCCGACGACCGACATCTGCGTGGTCGGCGGCGGGATCGTCGGCATCGCCGCGGCCCGTGAGTTGAGGCTGCGCCACCCCGATTCGGGCGTCGTCGTGCTGGAGCGGGAAGCGAGCTCGCCACCCACCAGAGCGGCCATTCGAGCGGGGTCATCCACGCCGGCATCTACTACGCCCCCGGCTCGCTCAAGGCGCGCCTCTGCGTCGAGGGCGCGCGACGCCTCTACGAGTACTGCGAGGAGCGCGGCGTCGAAGCGAAGCGGGACGGCAAGGTGATCGTCGCGACGGATGGTTCCGAGATTCCCCGCCTTGACGAGCTCGAGCGGCGCGGGCTCACGAACGAGGTCCCCGGCCTGCGGCGGATCGGCCCTGAGGAGCTGCGCGAGATCGAGCCCCACGCGGTGGGCGTGTCGGCACTCCATTCGCCCGCGACCGGCGTCGTCGACTATCGGGCCGTGACGAGGGCGATGGCCGCCGACCTCGAGGCGGCGGGCGGGCGGATCGTCACGGGCTGCGAGGTGACCGTCGCTCCATACATCCTCGGCCTCCGGCTCGTCCGTCACCGTCGAGCACTCGGGCGGCCGGACCGAGGCCGGCCGGATCGTCCTCTGCGCCGGTCCGTGGGCCGATCGGCTCGCGGTCGCCGCCGGCGCCGACCCGGACCCGAGGGTCGTCCCGTTCCGCGGCGCCTATCTCCGCCTCAAGCCGGACCGCGCCGACCTCGTGCGGGCGAACATCTATCCCGTCCCCGACCCCGACATGCCGTTCCTCGGGATGCACCTGACCCGGAACCCGGCCGGCGAGGTCCTGCTCGGGCCGACCGCCCTGTTCGTCGGCGCCCGCGACGCATATCGGTTGCGGCGGGTCGTCCCCCGTGATCTCGCCGAGAGCCTCGCCTGGCCGGGAACCCGGCGGATGATGCGCAAGTTCTGGCGCACGGGGCTGACCGAGATGCGCCACGCGGTCAGCATGCGCTCGTTCGTCGACGAATGCCGGCGCTACGTGCCGGAGTTGCGGCTCGAGGACGTCGAGCGCTCCGAACACTCCGGCGTCCGCGCCCAGGCGATCGCCCGCGACGGGTCGCTGATCGACGACTTCGTGGTCTCCGAGACCGACCATGCGGTGCACGTCCGGAATGCGCCCTCACCCGCGGCGACCTCGTCGCTCGCGCTCGCCGAGCTGATCGCCGACCGGGTCGACGCGATCGCCTGATTCCCGCGCCCGGGCCCCTGACGGCCGTCGACTACCCTCGGTCTCGAGAAACAGTCGGCAAGGTAGGGAGCTGTCGTGGAATCGAGCGTCGTCGAAAAGCCGGAGAGCGGCAAGGCCGCCTCCTCGTTCACCAAGTCGCTGTTGCTCGGCGAGATCCACGAGGAGATGGTGTTCCCGTGGCCCCGGCCCGACGCCGAGGAGCAGATCCGCGTCCGCGAGCTCTGCGCGCGGGCCCGCGAGATCGGCGACTCGATCGACCATCGCCAGGTCGAGGAGGACCGGTGGATCGGCGACGACGTGATCCGCGAGCTCGGCGACGCCGGGCTCTGCGGCCTCTACGTCGACGAGAAGTACGGCGGGCAGGGCCTCTCCCAGACCGGCTACGCGCGCGTCTTCGAGACGTTCGCCCAGATCGACGGGACGCTGTCGATAATCCTCGGCGTCCATCAGTCGATCGGCTACAAGGGCATCGTCCTGTTCGGCTCCGACGAGCAGAAGGAGCGCTTCCTCCCCGACCTCGCAGCCGGCCGCAAGCTCGCCGGGTTCGCGCTCACCGAGCCGATGGCCGGCTCGGACGCCTACAACCTGCAATCCCGGGCCGTCTTACAGCCCGACGGCTCCTGGGTCCTGAACGGCGAGAAGCGCTACATCGGCAACGGCTCGAAGGGAGACGTGTTCACGGCCTTCGCCCGCGCCGAGGTCGACGGCAAGGACCGCCACATCGCACTGATCCTCGAGAAGGGGATGGAGGGCTTCGAGGTCGGCGAGCGATTCGACACGATGGGGCTGCGAGGCAACGACCTCCGCCGCCTCTACTTCCACGACGTGAGGGTGCCGGCGGAGAACGTCCTCGGCGAGCCGGGTGAGGGCTTCAGGATCGCGATGTCGGTCCTCAACAACGGCCGGATCGGGCTCGGCACCGGCACGGTCGGCGCCGCCAAGAAGCTGCTCGACCTGACGATCGAGCACACGCGGGACCGACGTCAGTTCGGCCAATCGCTTTCCGAGTTCGAGCTCGTCCAGGAGAAGGTCGGCTGGATGGTCTCCTACCTGTTCGGGCTGGAGTCGATGGCCTATCTGACCTGCGGGCTCGTCGATCAGGGCGTCGAGGACTACTCGCTGGAATCCGCGATCTGCAAGGTCGCCGGGACGGAATTCCTCTGGTACGCGGCCAATCGATCGCTGCAACTCGCCGGCGGCGAGGGCTACATGAAGGACCGGCCCTGGGAGAAGATCATGCGGGACATCCGGATCTTCCCGATCTTCGAGGGCGCCAACGACGTGATGAGGGCATTCATCGCGCTCTCGGCGATGAAGCCGGTCGGCGAGCGGCTCTCCGGGCTCGGCGAGATCGGCCTCAACGACCCGATCCGCTCGATCGGACTGCTCGCCGACTACGCCGCGGGCCGCGTCAAGCGGGAGGTCCGCCCCGAGGGCATCTCGATGGCGCACCCGGAGCTGTCGGTTCACGCCGATGCCGTGGGAGATCAGGTCAAGGAGCTCGCCTCCGCGACCGAGGCGCTGATCCGCAAGGACAAGAAGGACGTGACGATGAGGCAGCTCAACCAGAAGCGCCTCTCCGACGCGATCTCCGACGTCTACGCGCAGGTCGCAGTGCTGAGCCGGGTCACCGCGATCTTCGAGGAGGACGGCGTCGAGCCGTCCGGTCAGGAGCGCTACATCGCCGACACGTTCTGCACACGCGCCGCGCGCCGCGTGCGCGGCCACCTCGACCAGATCGAACACAACGACGACGAGCGAATGATCGCCATCGCCAAACTCGCCTACAAGCGCGGCGAGTACGGCTACGCGCTCTTCTCCGACTAAGACGAAGCCGCGAGGCAGACGTCGCGGTCGGCCGGATCGACCGTCGCGGTCATGCAGTCCGCGGAATCGGTCGGCCGCGTCGGCTCGTAACCGCGCGGGACGCCTCCGCGGCGGATCGCCCGCCGGTAGACGTCGACCGCCGCGGTCGGGGTCCGCTTCAAGCTCGGGTCTCCGACCGCATCGACCGAATAGAGGCCGAACCGGGGCACGTAGCTCCCCCACTCGTAGTTGTCGGTGAGGCTCCAGTAGTAGTAGCCCTCGACCGGAACACCGTCGTCTCGGGCCCGCTGGACCCAGTAGAGCGTGTCGCGCAGGTCGTCCTCGCGGGTCCAGCCGTCCGCGCGCGGCATGCCGTTCTCGGTCGGCATGCCGTTCTCGGTGATCACGATCGGCAGGCCCGGGGTAACTGCGGTGCATCGAGCGGAGGGCGGTGTACATGCCGAACGGGTCGAGCTTGGCCTCCCAGGACGTGTTGTTGGCGAGCTCGATCAGCGTCGAGACCTGATCGTAGGCCGGGTAGTAGTAGTCGAGGCCGATGTAGTCGAGCTTGTCGGCGACGGCCTCGAGGAACGGATCGGCATTGGAGTCGGTCAGCGGGCCGACTCCGCTCCAGGCGTAGTTGGAGGTGACGCGGGCGCTCGGATCGATCCGGTGGATCAGCCCGTACGCCCGGCGATGGGCGGTGACCATGTTCGCCTGCATCTCCGCCGCCCCGACCGCGTCGAGCGGGAAGTTGCCGCTCTCGAGGTACTGGTAGAAGAACTGCTCGTTGAAGGTGATCCAGTCGCGGACCGGGCGCCGGTAGCGGGAGACGATCCTGCGGGTCAGGTCCAGGAAGTCGTCGATCGTGTCGGGGTTCGTCCAGCCCCCCTGCCGGTAGATCCAGGCCGGGTAATCCCAGTGGTTGAGGGTCACCACCGGCCGGATGCCGTGCGCGGCCATCGCGTCGAGGACCTGGTCGTAGAACCGCAATCCGCGCTTGGAGAACTCCCCGGATGGGGCTCCACGCGGGCCCAGTTGATGCTGATCCGGAAGGTGTCGACCCCGAGTTCGGCGGCCCTGCGGATGTCGGAGCGGTACCGATGGAAGAAGTCGACCGCCTCGCCGTAGGGCGCCTTCGTCGAATCGCTCGATCGATGTAGATGTTCCAGTTCGTCGCGCGGCGTCGTGCCCTCGCTCTGGAACGCCGAGCCGGCGACGCCCCAGTGGAAGTCGCCGGGAAGGCGGTTCGGGCCCGCGGCCGGGGCGGCCGCGGGCAGGAAGAGCAGTGCGCCGAGCGCGCACAGCAGGCCGAGACGCGGACGAACCCTCACTCCGACTGTGGACGGTAACACCGGCATGCCCGTCCGCGCGCCAGCACCGGCGTTAGGTTCTCCGCGAACCCAACAGGAGGTCGCGTTGATCATCGTCATCGCCCGTTTCCGCCCACTCCCCGAACGTCGCGGCGAGTTCGTCGCGCTGCTCTCGGAGGTTCAGGAGGCCTCCCGTCGCGACGACGGCTGTCTCAACTACGGCTACTACTCGGAGGTCGTCGACACCGACAGCTTCGTCGCAGTCGAGGAGTGGCGCGATCAGGACGCGCTGGCGGCGCATCTGCGCACCCCGCACGTCGGTCGGCTCGTCGAGTCGCTACCCGGGCTCGGCGAGACGCGCCCGGAGATCATCGTGCACGAGGTGGCCGCGAGCGGCCCGATGCAGATCCCCGGCTGAGCTCAGCCGCTGGGTGGCGTGGTCGCGGGGGCGGTCGCGCCCGGCTTGACGTCGTTGAGATCGACCACGAATACGAGTGTCGCGTTCGGGCCGATCGCCGGCGGCTGCCCCTGCGCCCCATAGGCGAGATCGGGCGGGATGATCAGCTCACGCCGGCCGCCGACCTTCATGCCCTCGATGCCCTGATCCCATCCGGGGATCACCTGGCCGCCGCCGAGCTGGAAGGAGAACGGCGGATCGCCGGGCTTGCCGTCGTCGCCCCAGGAGGCGTCGAACTCCGTACCGGTCGAGTAGTCGACCCCGACGTACTGGACGTCGACCGTATCGCCGGTCTCGGCCGTGGCGCCGTCGCCGACCACGATGTCGTGCGACTCGAGCTGGGTCGGCGGCTCCCCGCTGGGAACTTCGATCGTCGGCTTCGTCGTTGAGGTCGGTCGAGATCGAACTGGAGGTGTCGTCCCCACCGCCGCTGCGCGAGATCAGGATGACCGCGACGAGGGCGCCGATCAAGACCAGTGCGCCGAGAAGGATCAGCTTCTTCGCGCGCTGCGGATCCTTCGCGGGCGCTTCGGCAGGGGGCTCTGGTGACTTCTCGGTGTCGCTCACGGCGCC
The DNA here is from genome assembly GCA_963791335.1 of uncultured Solirubrobacterales bacterium. Lineage (GTDB taxonomy): Bacteria > Actinomycetota > Thermoleophilia > Solirubrobacterales > 70-9 > RHKX01. The sequence continues at coordinate 146,088 of CAWBRN010000008.1, read as the reverse complement.
CAGGCTATACGCGCTCAGCCGCCGAGCAGCTTCCCGATGCTCCCGGCGGCGCTGCCGCTGCTGCCGGATCCGCCGGCGGCGGTCGAGGTGACCCGGCCCTCCGACGGCTGGATCAACAGCCAGCCGGTCCCGGAGAAGCTCAGCTGCACGGTCTCGCCGGAGCCGCGACCGATCAGCGACTTCATGTTGACGTCCGCCTTCACCGAGGACTTGAGGCCGCTCGACCAGGTGATCGCCGCCTGCGGATCCGCGAAGGTGGTCTCGCCGTTGACCTCGAGCATCACGGGTGAGCCGTCGGAGATGATCGCGACGAAGCCGGAACCCTTCAGCTCCATGTTGTAGAGGCCGCCGCCGAGCATTCCCGACACGCCCTCGACCCGCTTGATGTCCCACTCGATCCCGTCCTCGAACGCGAGGACGTTGGCGCCGTTTGCGGTGATCGACTCGTCGTTGAGTTGCAGCAGCTGGATCTCCTGAGCGAAGTCGGCGAGGAAGACCTCTCCGGTCCCGGAGACCTTCATCAGCTTCGTGCCCTCGCCGGTCATCGCCTTCTTCATGAACTTGCTCATGCCGCCGCTGCCGGCGTACTCGAACTTGACGTCGCCCTGATGGGCCACCATCGAACCGAGCTTCGCCTGGATCGTCGCGTCGGCGAGCTCGACCTTGAGCATTTTCGAGTTCTGGAGCGAGAAAGCTCCCCCGCCCTCGGTCTCCTTGAGATTCGAAAGTGACTGTTCCAGCGACATACCTGCTCAACCTCCGCGTTCGAGTTCGCAGGCAGCCTATTGACTGTCGCAGTCGGCCTAACCGGTGTCGGTCCGATGGCGGGAGCGCAACCGGACCCAGCCCGGATGGATGACCTTCTTCCAGAGCAGGAGCATCAGCAGTCCGCCGCTGATCAGGCAGACGGCGGCGATCAGCGCGGCGAGCTCGGGGTTGTGGATCGCGAGGTACGCGACCACGCCGACGACGCCGTCCTCGGCGAGGCTGACGAAGATGTTCGACGCCGGCTCCGGCGACGTGTTGACGCCGAGCCGGAGGCCGGCCTTGACCCCGTGGCTGGCCAGGGCGGTGAGACCCGAGCCGCCGGCGCCGACGGCTTCCTGGATCCCGTCGACCCCGTGCTCGCCGGCGAACGAGAAGCCCAGGACGGCGCCGATAACGGGGCGGACGACAGTGTGGATCGAATCCCAGGCGGAATCGAGGAACGGGATCTTGTCGGTGACGAACTCCACCGTGAACATCCCGGCCGCGGCGAACAGAACCCAGTCCTGGTCGAGCCCCTCCGGTACCCCGCCGACACCTGCGCGGCCCATCAGGCTGAGGACGAGAACGGTCGCGTAGGAGTTGATCCCCGACGTCCACCCGGTGGAGAAGATCGTGGCGGCAACGTCCACGCCGTCACCCTACGAAAGAGTCCGCGACGGGACGGGCTCCCTCAGAACAACACAGGCCCCGGTGGGGTTGGGGTCCAGCGGGCAGTCAACGCGAGCTCTGCGAGTGTGCCCGATGGACCCCGGCCCCGCCGGGGCCTGGTTTCAATTTGAGCTAGTTCAGGCGCTCGACGACCATCGCCTCGCCCTGACCGCCGGCGACGCACATGGTCTCGATGCCGACGCTGTGATCGTCGGTCTCCATCACGTTGAGCAGGGTGCCCATGATGCGGGCGCCGGTCATGCCGAACGGGTGGCCCAGGGCGATCGCGCCGCCGTGGGTGTTCAGCTTGTCCTCGGCGATCCCGCACTCCTCCATGATCGGGATGACCTGGGCGGCGAACGCCTCGTTGAGCTCGACCGTGTCGACATCGTCGATCGTCATGCCGGCGCGGTCGAGGACCTTGCCGACGGCGCCGATCGGAGCAACGCCCATGTACTCGGGGTTGTTGCCGGCCGTCGCCGCGGTGACGATGCGGGCACGCGGCTTCAGGCCGAGCTCGTTCGCCTTCGTGTCGGACATGATCAGGACAGCGGCCGCGCCGTCGTTCAGCGGGCACGAGTTGCCGGCGGTCACGCCGCCGCCGCCGAAGGCCTCCTTCAGCGAACCGAGCTTCTCGCGCATGTCGCCCTCGTCCTTGCGGGGACCGTCGTCCTTGTCGACCGTGCCGTTCGGCGTCTCGACCGGAACGATCTCGCGATCGAAGAACCCGGCCTCCTGCGACTCGACCGCCAGGTGCTGCGAGCGCAGCGCGTAGTCGTCCATCTGGTCGCGGGTGACGCCGTACTTCTCGGCGACGTTGACGGCGGTGATGCCCATGTCGATGTAGACGTTCGGATAACCCTCGTGGTCGCCCGTGAGGAGCTCGTTCTTGTCGTCGGCGCCGGCGACCTCGCTGCGCTCGTTGAAGCGCGAGACGAACTCCACCCCTGCGGCGATGTAGGCGTCGCCCTCACCGTTCTTGACGGCGTTGGAGGCGTGCCGGATCGCGTCGAGCGAGGAGGCGCAGTACCGGGAGACGGTGACGCCGGTGGTCTCCTCGTGGAGGTTCTCGGCGAGCAGGACCATGATCCGGGCGATGTTGAAGGCCTGCAGCCCCTGCGGCATGCCGACGCCGCAGATGACGTCCTGGATCAGCGCCGGATCAACGTCCGGGTTCCGCTCCAGCAGCTTGTCGATGACGAAGGCGCCGGTCTCCTCCGGGCGAAGTTGGGCGAGGGACCCCTTGAAGGCGCGACCGATCGGGGTGCGCAGGGTGTCGACGATTACTGCCTCGGGCATTGGTGCTCCTTGTTGGACGAGAGTTGGTTCTCGATGAGATGAACTGGGGATGCCTGCAGAATGCTACGCATCCGCGCGATTCGCGGACCTTTCAAAGTCCGCGAGTCTCTATTCTCGACCGCTCACGCAGATGACGGAAGCGACCGACATTCAGACCGAACTGGACCCGACTCAGGCGAGCGAGAAGGTCGCCGCGGGCGCCCAGCTGATCGACATCCGCCAGGACTACGAGTGGGAGGCCGGCCATATCGACGGCGCGGTCCACATTCCGCTCGAGCAGCTTCCGGCGCAGATCGAGAGCATCGACCGCGAGCGCCCGATCGTCTTCCAGTGCCGCAGCGGCAGCCGCTCGGCCTTCGCGACGCAGGTCTTCCGCGAGTCGGGATTCGACGCGTACAACCTCGGTGGCGGCCTGCAGGCCTGGGTCGCCGAGAATCGGGAGATCGTCCCCGCCGACGGGACCGTCGCCGACCCGCTCCCGGACGCGAGCTGAGCGGACCCGCCGTGGAGGGACGACCCCCCGCGAACCAGCCACCTGGGAGCGGCGCACCGCTTCCTCCGCCCGCCGGCGCCCAGCCGCCGGCGCCGGGCGCACCGCCGCCGCCTCCGCAGGCGCAGCCGCCCCAGGCACAGCCGCCGCCGCAGCCTCCACCGCCGGCCCGGCAGCTCCCGCCTCCCCAGCAACCGCCGCCGACGCAGGCCACCGCGGTTCACCGCCCCGCAGCCCAGCCGGTCGGCCCCAGGCCCGCAACCGGCGCCCAGCGGCCGGTGACCGGGCCGCAGCCGGTGACCGGAGCCAGGCCACCGACCGAGCTCGAGAGCCTGCGCGCGTGGGTCGCCGCCCTGGACCGCAAGCTCGGCGTCCGCACGTACCTGATCCTCGCTTCGTCGCTGCTGGCCCTGGCCTGCGCGATCGTCGCCGTGGTCCTGGCGCTCGACGCCCGTGACAACGCGGCGAGTGCCGACGACATCGCCCGGGTCGAGCAGGAGATCGCCGCGCTCCAGGGCACGACGGCGGCTGACGCGACCGGCGTCGCGACCACCGACACGACTGCCCTGGACGATCAGATCTCCTCCCTGCAGAAGCAGGTCGACGAGCTCTCGACCTCCCAGGACGCCACCGACAAGCGTGTCTCTGTGATCGAGGACGACATCGACGATCTTCGCTCCCAGATCGCCGATCTCGGCGGATCCAACCCGTAGCGTCCGAAAACGGCTCTAGGCTCACGGTTGTCAGGTGGTTGTGCCGGACGGCACGATCGCCGCTCAACCCAGGGCGATACAGGCGCCCGGAAGGAGAGGACCATGCCGGAGGGTTACTGCGTCAAGGAACGCAAGAAGGTCGAAATGCAGAATCCGGAGCAGATCACGATGAAGAACGGACGCCCGGCAGTCACGGGCACCTGCCCCGACTGCGGCACGAAGATCTTCAAGATCGGCAAGATGAGCTGAGCCCGCGGCCCGCCGAGCGGGTCACGGCACGAATAGTTACGGCGCGCCGGGTCGGGTGCGATGGGAGGTTGCCGCCAGAACGGCGGCGGCTGGTGACTAAACGCGCAATCGATGGAACAATGCTGCGAAGCGATGTCTGGCTCGCAGAAACCCCTCGAGTTGATCCTGGCCCGGAATCTCCTGACCAGCGTCACCACCCCGGCCTTCCTGGTCGCACGTGACGGCACGCTGCTCTTCTACAACGAGGGCGCCGGCGCCCTGATCGGGCGACCGTTCGAGGACACGGGCCAGCTCGACCTGCTCGAGTGGACCCGGCGGTTCGGCCCCTTCGACGAGAACGACAAGCCGCTGCCGTTCGAGGATCTGCCCCTGACGCGGGCTCTGCAGGAGGGCCGGCCCGCACACGACGAGTTCTCGGTCCGCTCGGCCGACGGGGTCAAGCACCGGATCGCCGCGAGCGCCATGCCGATCGTCGGCGCCGCTTCCGGAGCCTCCGGCGCGATGGTCATCTTCTGGCCGGTCGACGAGGAGCAGGCTCGCGAGGTGACCACCGGCCGTCACGAGGTCGTGAAGTGAGGGTCAGGGTCTGGGGGGCGCGCGGATCGGTCCCGGCACCCGGCCCCGAGATGAACCGCTACGGAGGCAACACGTCCTGCGTCGAGCTGACCCTCTCGTCCGGGGAGACGCTGATCCTCGACGCCGGCACCGGGATCCGGACGCTGGGGTTCTCGCTGCCGCCCGACCTGCCGCGGATCAACATCCTTCTCACCCACCTGCACCTCGACCACATCCAGGGCCTGATGTTCTTCCCGCCGTGCTTCCGGGCCGAGTCGACGATCAGGATCTTCGGCCCGAGCTCGCCGGAGGCTTCGTTGGAGTCGCGGATCGCCCGCTACATCTCGGCGCCCCTGTCGCCGGTCGAGGTACGTGAACTCCCGTGCGACGTCTCCTTCCTCGACGCGCCGCCCACGGAGTGGACGATCGGCAGTGCGACGATCCGGGCGGAGGCCGTCACCCATCGCGGCCCGACCCTGGGCTATCGGATAACCGACGGCGACACGAGCATCTGTTACATCCCCGACCACGAGCCCGGGCTCGGCGCCGACCTCACCGAGCTGAGCGAGGAGTGGATCTCGGGTTACAACCTCGCCCGGGACGTCGACATGCTGATCCACGACTGCCAGTACACGGACGAGGAATACCCCGGCCATGAGGGCTGGGGTCACTCCCCGATCAGCGAGACGATGACGTTCGCCAAGCGCGTCGGGGCGAAGCGGACCATGCTCTTCCACCACGACCCGCTTCACACCGACGGGTTCCTCGACGACCTGCACGCGACCGCACGTCGCCGCTGGCAGTCGCTGGGCGGCGACCCCGAGCAGATCGAGATCGCCGCCGAGCGCTCCGAACTCCACGTCGGCGGCACGCCGGCGCCGATCGGCCTCAAACCGCAGCGCCAAGCCGTCTGAAGGGCCCTCCGCCAGGGCGTCGATGACGCTGCGCGAGTCGCCGCTGGTCGAGAACGCGATCAGCGCGTCCCCGACGCCGCCGTAGGCGATGACCTGGCGCGTGAAGACGGCATGCGGGCCGATGTCGTTCGCGATTGCCGTGACGATCGCGGGATCGGCGCTCAGGTCGAGCGCGCGCCGCGCCTCCCCGGCACCGCTCGGCAGCGGCCGCGCGAGGTCGGCGACGATGTCCATGGCGTCGGTCGCCGAGCCGCCGTTGCCGAGCGCGAGCAGGGTGCCGCCGCGCGCGAAGACCTCCCGCAGTGAGGTCGCGGCGGCCGCGAGCGCGGTCGCGCCGTCGCCCACGGTCTGCTCGCGCAGGGCCTCGGTCTCCCCCGCCTTCATGGTCACCGACTGACGCACGTCGGCGAGCACGGCATCGAGGTCGGTCTCGCTCTCGCTCAGGAACGGGTAGAGGAAGCTCGATGCGCCGGCGTCGTGACCGCGGCGCTCCGTGCGCCCCTGGAGCAGGCCGCGATGCTCGAAGAACACGTGCGAGAGCTCCCAGACGATGTGGTAGACGGTCTCGACCAGCTCCTGCCGCACGTACGGATCGCCCGAGGGCTCGATCTCCCAGTCCGCGCCGAGCGGCGCGAACGCCACCGTCAGCGAGCCGCCTGCGCGCGCGGCCGCGAGCGTCGCGCGCAGCGCCGGCGCATCCTCGGCGTCGCCGAAGGCGAGCACGACGTCGTCGGGGCGCGCGAGCAGCGCCACGTCGCGCGCCAATCCGCTCGCGTCGCCGACCAGCGCGAGCGCGGGCAGGGCGCGCTTGCCCACGATCACGGGGTGCACGAACTCGACCGCCACATGGCGCGCGTCGGAGGCGCCGGCGGGCGAGCAGGCACAGGCGAGCAGGCGGCCACCGCGCGCGCAGCGCTCGGCCACGGCATGGCAGAGCTCGGCGATGCGAGCCGCCTCGCGCTCGTACAGGTGCCCGCCGGCCTCGCGGCGCGCGGCCAGACCGCGGGCCAGCAGCTCCGCGGCGGGCTCGGTGACGGTGCGGCTCACGCCACCGGCGCGGCGGCGCGCCGCGCCACGCGCTCGGCCAGCCAGCGCCGCCACTCCTCCACGCCCTCGCCCGTGCGCGCGCTCACGACGAGCGTCTCCACGCCCGGGTGCACGGCGTCGATGTTGGCGAGCAGCTCCTCCAGGTCGACCTCGAGATGCGGCAGCAGGTCGACCTTGTTGATCAGCACGAGCTCGCAGGTGCGGTACATGAGCGGGTACTTGAGCGGCTTGTCCTCGCCCTCGGTGATCGCCGCGACCATCACGCGCACGTCCTCGCCGACGCGGAACTCGGCCGGGCAGACGAGGTTGCCGACGTTCTCGATCACGAGCAGGTCGATCTCGGCGAGCGGCACCGACGGCAAGCCGGTGCGCACCATGTTGGCGTCCAGGTGGCATTCGCCGCCGAAGCCCGAATCGGTGTTGATCTGGGTCACCGGAACGTGCAGCGAGGCGATGCGCATCGCGTCGTACTCGCCCTGGACGTCGCCCTCGAGCACGCCGACGCGTATGCCCTCGCCCAGCGGGCGCTCGAGCGCCCGCTCGAGCAGGCTCGTCTTGCCGGCGCCCGGCGCGCTCATGAGGTTGACGACTGCCACGCCATGACGATCGAAGTCGTCACGGTTGGCCCGCGCGATCGTGTTGTTGGCGTCGAGCGCATCCTCGACGACGCGAACCTTCACCCGGTGCATGCTGGCTCCTCAACCTCGATCGACTCGACCTCGAATTCGTTTCCCGCCTCGCACCTCGACATCCGCCGCGCCGCACCGCGCGCAGCGAAACGACGGCCGCGCCGCCACGTGGGGTCTGACCCCGCCTGGCGGGGTCTGACCCCACGTGGCGGAGCCTGACCCCAGGGTGGCGGTGAGGGGCCAGGTTGCTCCGCATTCGCTGCAGCCGAGGGTTGCGGGGACGGTTTCGTACTCCAGCGTCGCGCCCTCGCAGAGCGTGCCGCGGGCGACGTGCTCGAAGTAGAAGGCGAGCGAGTCGGGGACGACCTGGCGCAGCTCGCCGAGCCGGAGCTGGATCAGCGAGCACGCGACGACCCGCGGCGTGGCGCTCCGCCGTGTCGATCACCGCTCCTGCCAGCGAGAGCTCGTGCATGGGTCAGAGGGCGCTCGCGCGCTGGGCCTTCTCGCGCGAGATCTGCGAGTGTCTCCATGACGAGGTCGACGGCCCGCGGCACGGCCGCCGGCGACCTCGGGCGAGAGCCCCATCCCATAGTCCTCGACCTCGACAGGCTCGCAGGCGATGACGACGACGCTGCCCGGCCAGCCCGAGACGGCGCGCACGAAGCGCAGGACGGTCTGCGGATCCATCGCGTGCGGGTCGATCATCTCGCCGTCCTCGATGCCGGCGGCGATCTCGGACTCCTCGGGCTCGAGCACGTAGAGCGTGCCGGGCGGACCGTCGCCGCGCATGACGTCGATCAGGACGAGCGAGTCGTAGCCCCGCATCACCTCGTAGGCGAGATCGAGGCCACCGGTGCCGAAGTCCTCGATCGTCACGCCCGGCTCGGGCTCGCGCTCCTTGAGCACCCGCACGACCTCGGCACCGAAGCCGTCGTCGCGCATGAACGTGTTGCCGACCCCTGCGATCAGGATCTGCGCGCTGCGCTCCGTCATGACGCCTCCCGTAGCTCGAGCTCGCCGGCGAAGAAGAAGAGGAACCGGCCCGTGTCGCGCATCAGCTGCTGCCCGGGGTCGTCGTCCACCGTGACGCCGAAGTACAGCTTGTCGTCGTAGTCGAGGAAGATGCGCTCGATCGTTGGCGCTGCGGCCGTCGAGGATGCGGTCGTAGGGATCCGAGCGCCCCACCAGGCGCAGCGTCACGGTGGCGCCGAGCCGGAAGGTCGTGCCGTCGATCGTCGCCTCGCGCTCGCCGGGAACGTCCTCCGGCACGGGTCCGAGCTCGTTCATCGGGACGCCTCCTCCGATGGCGGGTCGCTGAGCGTCATGCGCCCGTGCAGGGCGAGGATCTCGGCCGGCGTGGCCGCCGCGGCGCGCTCGATCATGGCGCGCACGGCGGGGTCGTCGCGCTCGATCGACGCACGCTCGTCGTCGGAGAGCGCGAGCACGTGCAGCAGCAGCGCCTCTTCGATCTCGGTGCCGTCGAAGAGGTCACCCCGGCTCTCGGGCGCGATCTGCGGGTGCTCGGGCAGCATGATCGTGGCGCCGAGCAGGACGTCGTCGGCCGCGGTCGCGAGCACCGGGAAGGTGTTCTCGCTGCGCAGCGCCGCACCATCGTCCAGCGGCGAGGCGAAGCGCCCTGCGCCGAGCCGCAGGAACGGCAGCGTCGAGAGCAGGCTCGCGTCGAGCGCCTCGCCGCGGCTCGCGTCCTCGCGCCGTCGAACGCCGTCGTGTTGGCCACGCGCAACTCGACCGCGTAGCGCTCCGGCCCGAGTTCCGCGGCCGAGAGGCGCACGGCAGCCCGCAGGCCGCCCTCCGCAAACGCCTGCTCCCGCGGCCGCGAGCGCGAGCTCGGCGAGCGGACAGGCTGCGAACGCCACGCGGCGCTCCTGGGCCTCGTGGCGCGAGCCGCTGGACTGCAGGAAGCGCACCTCGGCGGCGAGTCGCGCCCCGGCGCCCGCCAGCGCCAGGCCGCGCAGCGTGAGGCTCTCCCGCGCGCCGGCGTTCGTGGCGGCGTAGGGCGCGGGATAGACGATCCCGAACGGCGTCGGCGTCGAGTTCTTGGCCGCGCCGCTCGTGTAGGGGTAGAGCGCGTAGCCCTCCCACAACAGCGTGCGCACGAGCGTCTCGAAGGCGTCCGCGGGACTCATTCACCGGCGGCCTCCCCCGGGTCGCGCTCGAGCATGCGATCGACGCAGGCGTCGAAGGAGTGCAGCCCGTGCTCGCGGCGGTACTCCGTCAGGCGCTCGACCGTGTCCTCCTGCAGCGCGACCCAGCTGCGCCCCGGATAGTGGCGCTCGCATCATCGCGCGCCACGTCGCGATCGGCATGCGCCACGTGGTGGAGCACGACCACGGCACCGACACGACCTGGACGCGCCCGTCCTCGCCGCGCATCAGGATCGAGCCGCTGAAGTGGAACGCGAGCGGCACGTCGCCGTCCGCGCAGGCTCGCGAAGTAGCGCGCCGCCGCGATCTCGAGGTCGAACGTGCTCGGCACGGGCAAGCGTGAACATCCCCGCGCCCGTGAACGTCGGCACGAGCGTCGTGGCCTGCGCCCAGAGGAACGGATGCGTCGTCGCCGGCCAGCGCTCGGGCTCGCCGAAGAGGTCGACGAGGCGCTCGCGCGTGGCCGCGTCGTGATCGCGCCGAGCCGGCTCGACGTTGATCTGCGCCGTCAGCGCGATCGTGAAGATCTCGCGCTGCGAGGGCTCGGAGACGCCGAGCCGGAAGCGCAGCGTCGGCGCGGCCGCGTCCTCGACGACCTCGACGCCGAGCACGGCGAACTCGGGCGTGATCGTCGCCGGCGTACCCCCGCCGGCGGGCAGGCCCTCGGCTTCGCGCGCGGAGCTCACGCGCCCTGCCGCTCCAGCGAGCCGAAGAACTCGGCCACGGCATCGTCGATCGCGCGGCCGCCGGAGATGCCCTCCCAGCGCGACTTGATCATGCCCACGAGCTCGTAGCAGCGGTCGATCGGCACGATCGCGTGGCGCGGCGGCTCGCTCATGCGGTCGACGATCAGCGCCTCGACGTCGGCCTCGAGCTCGCCCACGACCGGGTTCGCCGCCACGAGCTCGTCCCAGGCGGCGAGGTGCAGCTCGCTCTCGGTCGCACCGGCCGGGCTCGGGTACAGCGCCACGACGCCCTGCCCGCGCTCGCGCACGAGGAAGAACGCGAGCCCGATCGGGATCTGGAACTTGGCCCAGAGGTCGTCGTCGAGGACGAAGTCGTCGAGCAGCTGGACGCGTGTCCCCGCCGGCCGCAGCTCGGCATCGCCCGCGCGCATCGCGAAGCACGGCTCGCAGGAGCACAGGATGCGGCGATCGACGAGGTGCAGGAGGTGCCGGTGCTCGGCATCGATGCCGACGCCGCAGAGATCGCAGTGGTCGTCGGAGGGCGCCGCCGCGGAGGGCGGCGCAGGCGGACGCGCCTGCGCCAGGCGGCGCAGGCGGCGAACCGCCGGTGGCGCACCGCCCGTCATCAGGCGAGCGCGACCTCGTAGGCGCGCCCGCCGCGCCGCAGCAGCGGGACGGGGTCGAGATGCTCCTCGCCGGCGGCCGCACGGCCGGCGCGCGTGAGGTCGAACGCGCACCCGCAGCCGCTGCACGTCAGCAGCGGGCCCGCGAGCGACGCCGCCGCGCAGCGACGCCTCGCAGGCCGCGCAGCGATCGCGGTAGGCGAGCACGGTGCCGTCGACGTTCGCGACGACCAGGTCGACGCCCTCGAGCGCGAGCGCGCGGAACGTCCCGGGCTCGATCGCCCCGGCCTCCTCGAACGGCAGCCAGCCCGGCGCGCCCGCGGGCGCCGCGATCGGCTGGCGCCATCGCGAGCGGCTTGCGGATCGGCTTCGGCTCGGCCACGCCCTCGACCTCGAGGCCGAGCAGGTCGGGCGCGGCCTCCTCGAGCGCCTCCTTGATCGCGAGCTCGAGCGTGGCCGCCGAGGCCGGGCAGCCGTGGCAGTGGCCGACGAGCTCGAGGTGCGCGACGCCGTCCTCGAGCTGCAGGAGCTGCACGTCGCCGCCGTGCGACTCCATGTACGGCCGCACGCTCGCGAGCGCCTCCTCCACGCGGTCCTCGAGCGGCACCGGGTAGAGGTCGTGGATCAGCAGCAGGCTGCCGATCACGCCGTCGCCCGCGAGCCGGAGGAGCAGCCCTTCCTCTCCCTGCTCCGCCAGCTCGCGGACGATGCGCGTCAGCCCCTCGCCGTACAGCTCGATGATCGCCGAGACGAGCTCGTCGACCGTCCCGCGCAGGAACGGATCGGCCGAGGCGTCGATGGCGGCCGTCAGCTGCTCGACGCGCTCGAGCAGCTCCTGCCCTTCGGACGGCTGCTCGCGCTGAGCCTCGATTGCCATCTCGGCCGGCCTCAGCTGAGGCCGGTCGGGCGGTGGACGACCTTGCGCACGCGGCCGGCGCCCGTGTACATGTGCACGCCGCACGGGAGGCACGGGTCGAACGAGCGGACGGCCCGCATGATGTCGATGCCCTTGAAGTTCTCGGGCCCGTTCTCCTCGAAGATCGGCGTGTTCTGCACGGCGTCCTCGTAGGGGCCCGGCGTGCCGTAGACATCGCGCGGGTTCGCGTTCCACGGCGTCGGCGGATACGGCTGGTAGTTCGCGATCTTGCCGTCCCTGATCACCATGTGGTGCGAGAGCACGCCGCGGGCGGCCTCGTGGAAGCCGACGCTGACGGCCTCGTCCGGCACCTTGAACGAGGCTCCAGCTCTTCGTGCGGCCGGCGCGGATCTCGGCCAGCGCCTTCTCGAGGCAGTGGAGGCCGACGAGCGCCGAGTAGGCCTGGTGGTAGGAGCGCGCGCGGTCGCGCTCGATCGCGTTGGACTTCTCGGGGACGTGCCACTCGAGCTCCATCTCGGGCATCGTGGCCGTCTTCGGCAGCACCATCTGGAGGCTGTGGCCCGTGGCCTTGAGGTAGCCGATGTCGACGAGGCCGGCCTTGGCCGTGACCCACTGGCGGGCGAACGGCCCGCCGCCGGTGTCACAGGCGACGTAGGTGTCGTTGCGCTTGTCGTACATGCGCGGCGAGGTGACCCAGCTGTACTTGTCGGTGAAGTCGCGCTTCTGCGGCTTCGGCAGCGTCGTCTTGTTCCACGGGTGACGCTTGTCGACCGGGTTGCCGAGCGGGTCGCTCGAGACGTACGTCTCCTCCGAGGACCAGTCGTCGAAGTACGAGCTGCCGAGCAGGATGCGCATCGCCAGGTTGATCTCGACGAGATCCGTCGTGATCAGCTCGCCCTTGAACACGAGGCCCGGGCGTGATGAAGCGGTGCCGCCCCCACTCCGTCATGCCCTTGTAGCTGTAGTCGACGTAGTCGGGATCGTCGAAGCAGCCCCAGCAGACCAGATCCGTGTCGCGGTAGCCGACCATGTCGTAGCCCGGCAACTGCTGCAGGAAGAAGTCGTACAGGTCGTCGTGCATCGGCACGGTGCGCTTGACGTACTCGATGTAGCGCATCAGGCGCACGTAGTAGTCCGTGCAGGTCTGGTGCGTGATGTCCGCCGAGACGCCGCCCGGCATGATCGTCGACGGGTGGGTGTGGCGGCCGCCGAAGAGGCAGTACATCTCGCGCGTGTAGCGCGCCACCTGCAGCGTCTCGAGGTAGAAGCTGCCGGTGAACGGGTTGAGCGCCCGCATGATGTCGGCGATCGTCTTGTAGCCGTGGATGTCGCCGTGCGGCGACGGCGTGTTCTCGGCCGTCTTGAGCAGCGTCGGATTGGTCTCCTTGACCATCTGCTCGCAGAAGTCGACGTTCGCCATGCAGTCGTTGAAGATCGCGTGGTCGAACATGAAGTCGGCCGACTCGGCCAGGTTGTAGGCGTAGTCGCCGAGCTTCGGCGGCTTCACGCCGTAGGCCATGTTCTGGTTGAGGCACGAGCAGGTGCAGTGGTTGTCACCGCAGATGCCACAGATGCGGCTCGTGATGAAGTGGGCGTCGCGCGGGTCGATGCCCTTCATGAAGATGTCGAAGCCGCGGAACACCATCGAGGTGCTGTAGCACTTGAGCACCTGCTGGTTGGTGAAGTCGATCTCCGTGTGGATGCCGAGGCTGCCCACGATCCGCGTGATCGGGTCCCACGACATCTCCTTGACGATGATCTTCTGACCCTCGGGGGTCTGCGTTGTCGCCACCAGTGCCTCTTTTCAGTCAGCGAATTCGCGTGAGGGGCCCTTACCAGCGCTTCTGGTAGCCGGAGGTGAGCTGGGTGCCGCGCTTGCGCCACTCGGGCTCGAGGTCGCCGACCTTCTTGATCGACTGGTTGCGGAAGTGGCGCAGCACCGGGCCGTACGTGAACCTGGCCGTGTTCGACGAGACCGTGCCCTTCGAGTCCGCTTCCATGAACGGCATGTACTTGTCGGGGAAGCCGGGCATCGTGCAGGCCATGCAGATGCCGCCGACGTTCGGGCAGCCGCCGATGCCGTTGACCCAGCCGCGCAGCGGCACGTTGCACTTGACGACCGGCCCCTTGCAGCCGAGCTTGACGAGGCAGCGATGGTCGCTGCCGTACTCCGTGGCGAAGTTGCCCTCCTCGTAGAAGGCGGCGCGGTTGCAGCTCTCGTGCACCGTGCGGCCGAACAGCGACACCGGCCGCAGCTGATCGTCCAGCTCGGGCGCCGGCGCGAGGCCGCCGAGGTGCAGCACGAGGTAGAGCAGCATCTCGGTCATGTTGTCGGGCTGCGCCGGGCAGCCCGGGATGCAGATCACGGGCAGGCCGGCCTTGGACTTCCACTTCCAGCCCAGGTAGTCGGGCAGGCCCATCGCGCCCGTCGGGTTGTTCTTCATCGCCGGGATGCCGCCGTAGGTCGCGCACGTCCCGATCGCGACGACCGCGGCGGCCTTGTTGGCGAGCCGGTCGACCCACTCGTTGGTCGTGATCGGCTGCCCCTCCGGATTGACACCGAAGCCGGTCCAGTGGCCGTCGCCGTTGATCTGCTCGTTGCCGATCGAGCCCTCGATGATCAGCACGAACGGGTCGAGCTTGCCCTCCTCGGCGTCGAACCAGGCCTGGATGAACTCCTGGCCGACCTCGTAGGCGATCACCTGGTTGTGGATGACGACCTTGGGCATGCCGGGGATGATCCCCTGCACGATGTCCTCGAGACTCGGATTCGTCGCCGAGGTCATGGCGACCGAGTCGCCCTCGCAGGAGAGGCCCGTCGTCATCCAGAGCACGTGAGCGGTCACCTGCTCCGTGGCCTTCTGCTTCGGCGCGAACTCGATGCTCGACATGCTCAGCTCCCTCGCTCGATCAACAGATGCGCGGCAGCGGATCGCCGACCAGCTGGTCGACCACTCGCTTGCCGCCAAACGCGGTTTCCATCAGCACCATCCCGGCCGGCGAGGACTTGACCTCGCCGATCTCGACGGCGTCCTCACAGCCCTCGGCACGGCGCGCAGCGCGGCCAGCGCGGCGTCACTGCCCTCGGGCGCCACGAACGCGACGAACGTGCCCTCGTTGGCGATGTACATGGGATCGATGCCGAGCAGCTCGGCCGCGCCCGCGACCGCCGGCCGCACGGGAATGTCCTTCTCGCGCACGACGATCGCGGCCTCCGAGGCGCGGGCGAGCTCGTTCAGCACCGACGCCACGCCGCCGCGCGTCGCGTCGCGCAGGCAGCGCAGATGAGGCCCGGCGGCAGCGAGCAGCGCGTCGACCGCCGGCCACAGCGGGCGCGTGTCGGACTCGACGTCGGCGTCCAGGTCGAACTCGCCGCGCGCGAGCATGATCGCCGTGCCGTGCTCGCCGATCGAGCCCGAGACGAGCACCCGGTCGCCCGCGCGCAGGTTCGACGGCGCCAGCACGGCGCGCTCGTCGACCAGGCCGATGCCCGTCGTGCAGAGGTACATCGAGTCGGCGTGACCGCGCTCGACGACCTTCGTGTCGCCGGCCATGACCTCGACGCCCGCGGCCGCAGCGGCCTGGGCGATCGCCTCGACCTCGCGCGCGCAGGACGTCGGTGGCGAGGCCCTCCTCGAGGATCATCGCGAGGCTGAGCGCGAGCGGCCTGCGCGCCGCCCATGGCGAGATCGTTGACGGTGCCGTTGACCGCGAGCTCGCCGATCGACCCGCCGGGGAAGCGCATGGGCTTGACGACGAAGCTGTCCGTCGTGAACGCGAGGCGCGCGCCGCCGGCCTCGATCGTCGCGACGTCGGCCAGCACGTCGAGCACCGGCGAGGCGAAGGCCGGGACGAGCACGCCCTCGATCAGCGTCTGCGTGGCCTTGCCGCCCGCGCCGTGCGCCATCGTGATGTGGGCGTCGCGCAGCTTCGGCCTGCGCGCGCGCTGCTTCGCGATCACGTCCAGCACGCGCTGCTCGCGCTCGCTGACGCCGGAGTGCGCCGCCATCGTCACACCACCTCTCGCTCGCGCGCGAAGCGGCCGTACGTGTAGTACGCGGCGCAGGCGCCCTCGGGCGAGACCATGCAGGTGCCGATCGCGTGCTCCGGCGTGCAGGCGCTGCCGAAGACCTTGCACTCCCAGGGCTTGATCACGCCCTTCAGCACCTCGCCGCACTGGCACGCCTTGGGATCGGCGACGCGCACGTTCGGCACCTCGTAGCGCGCCTCGGCATCGAACGTCGCGGTAGGCGTCCGAGAGGCGCAGCGCGCTCTGCGAGATGAAGCCGAGGCCGCGCCACTCGAAGTGCGGGCGCAGCTCGAACACCTCGGCCATCGCGCGCAGCGCCGCGGAGTTGCCCTCGTAGGGCACGACGCGCGCGTACTGGTTCTCGACCTCGCAGCGACCCTCGGCGAGCTGCCGCATGATCATCTGCACCGACTGCAGCAGGTCGAGCGGCTCGAAGCCCGAGATCACGATCGGCTTGCCGTAGTCGATCGGGATGAACTCGAACGGCCGCGCGCCGACGACGGTCGCGACGTGGCCCGGTCCGATGAAGCCGTCCAGCTGCAGGTCGGGCGACTCCAGCAGCGCCCGCAGCGGCGGCACGATCGTGACGTGATTGCAGAGGCAGAGGAAGTTCTCGATCCCCTCGTCCTTCGCACGCCGCAGCGTCAGCGCCGTCGACGGCGCCGTGGTCTCGAAGCCGATGGCGAAGAACACGACCACGCGCTCGGGGTTCTCGCGCGCGATCCGCAGCGCGTCGAGCGGCGAGTAGACCATGCGCACGTCGGCGCCCTCGGCCTTGGCGTCGAGCAGCGTCCCGTTCGCGCCGGGGACGCGCAGCATGTCGCCGAAGCACGTGAAGATCACCTCGGGCCGGCGCGCGACGGCGATGCCGTCGTCGACGCGCCCCATGGGGATCACGCAGACCGGGCAGCCGGGCCCGTGCACGAGCTCGACGTTGGGCGGCAGCAGGTCGTCGACGCCGTACTTGTAGATCGAGTGCGTGTGGCCGCCGCACACCTCCATGACCTTGTAGTGGCGGCCGGCGTCGACCGTCGAGGCGATCTCGGCGGACACGGCCCGGCCGAGCTCGGCGTCGCGAAACTCGTCGACGTACTTCATGCGCTCGCCCCGCTCGAGATGGACGAGCGCCACACCCGCGTGGACGAGCACGAGATCGCCCGGGGCGACCTCGCCGACGAGCTGGACGTCGACGGTGGTGTCGGGCTCGGAGGGCGCGGCCTCGTCGCGGCAGAGCGCGAGGCCGGCTCCCTCGAGAGCGACGATGCGCAGGGGGAGGCCCTGATCGCCGCAGGTGATGCAGTGCTCGTCCACGCAGGCCGGCGTGGCCCGGCCTGATCGCTCGGCGGTCACTCGATCACGCTCGCCTTCAGCTCCTCGAGCTCCTGCTCGTACTCGGCGCCCATGCCCTGCAGGAGTGCGAGCGTGGCGTGCGCCTCCTCCTCGTCGACCTTCGAGAGCGCGAAGCCCACGTGGATGAGCACCCAGTCGCCGGGCTGCACGCCGCCCGTCGTCGTCGAGGAGGCCGACGTTCACGTTGCGCCGCACGCCCGCCACCTCGACGCGGGCGAGCCGGTTGGCCTCATCGACGAGCTCGATCACCTGGCCTGGGATCGCCAAGCACATACGCACCGTGCCTTTCTGGGCTGGGGTGGCGTGCGCCGCGAGAGCGGTGTTGCTCGGTCGGTCGGAAGCGTTCTATCAGCGGCCGGCATGCGGCGGATAGGGCCGACGTAATCGCGGTTACCAACCCCGCTCGACGGACGCCTGGGTAATCGTGATTACCGGCCTTTCGCGCGGGGTACACGAGGCGTAGGATCACGGTGCACCGCCGAGAAGCCCCGGGCGGGACGGCTCTCTCAACCAGTTGGCGAGGACCACATCGCTGCTCGACCGCCATCTTCAGCGCAGGGCACGGAGCAGTGGCCGGCGCTGCGCGAGCTGTCGAGCATCGACGCGCTGCCGACCTCGTCCTACCGCTACCTGCTCGACCTCGACGACGATCTGGCCGAGCAGCTCGACCTGCGCATGCGGCTCGTGGCCCGGCAGGTCGTGACCGCCGTCGTCTTCGCCGCGCCGGCCGGCGACTGCGACCTCTCGCGCTGCTTCGCCGCAGGTCGGCCACGGGCCCGGCGTGCTCGATCGTCGACGGCGTGCTCAGCGTCGACGTGCGCGTCGGCGACCGCACCGCCACCGAGATCGTCGGCGACGGCGACGTCCTGCAGCCGCTCGCCGCGCGCGCCGACGACCTGCTCGAGCGCAGCTCGACCTGGCACGCGCTCGTGCCGCGCGCCTCGCCCTGCTCGACGACGCGTTCGCCGAGCGCGTCAAGCCGTGGCCGCAGATCTCGCACGCCCTGCTCGCCCGCGCGTGTGCGCGCGCCGCCGACCTCGACGTCCAGCGCGCGATCACCTCGCAGCCGCGCCTCGAGGTGCGGCTCACGCTGCTGCTCTGGCACCTGGCCGGGCGCTGGGGCCGGGTCGAGCCCGGCGGCATCCGTCTCGCGCTCCCGCTCACGCACCGGCTGCTCGGCCGGCTCGTCGGCGCCGAGCGACCGTCGGTCTCGCACGCCCTGTCGCGGCTCTCCCAGGCCGGGCTCGTCACGAGCCGCGACGGCGCGCTGCACCTGCACGGCACCGCCGAGCGAGCACCTCGTCGCGCTCGCCCACCGGCCGAGCGCACGCCGCGAGAGCGAGCCCGGCCGACGCCGCGGTCGGCGCGTGAGGCGGACGGTCGACTTCACCGGCCACGGCCGCGACGTCGAGCGCATGCATCGTCCACGTGCTGTGGCTGACCAGCGGGCTCAGCTGCGACGGGGAGTCGGTCTCGCTGACGGCCGCCACCAGCCCGAGCCTCGAGGAGCTGCTGCGCGGCGCGATCCCCGGGCAGCCGCGCATCGCGCTCTACAACCCGCTGCTCGCCTACGACGTCGGCGACGACTACCTGAAGCGCGTGGCACGCCGCCGCGCGCGGCGAGCTCGATCCGTTCGTGCTCGTCGTCGAGGGGTCGGTCGCGAACGAGGAGATCAACGGCGAGGGCCACTGGAGCGGCTTCGGCGTCGACGCGACGGCCAGCCGATCACCGCGAGCACCTGGATCGACAGGCTCGCGCCGCGCGCCGCCGTCGTCATGGCGCTCGGCACCTGCGCGGCCTACGGCGGCGTGCCCGCGATGCGCAACAACCCGACGGGCGCGATGGGGCTGCGCGACCACCTCGGCCACCGCTTCGTCTCGCGGCGCGGCGCGCCGCTGATCAACCTCCCCGGCTGCCCGGTCCAGCCCGACGCGATCACCGAGACGCTGCAGCGCATCGCCCTCGAGCTCGCGGGCGTCTCCCCGCCGACCGAGCTCGACGACCAGGGCCGGCCGCTGTGGCTGTTCGAGCAGACCGCGCACGAGACGTGCGACCGCGCCGGTCTCGCCGAGCACGGCCGCTTCGCCGAGACGCTCGCCGACCACGGAACCTGCCTGGCGAAGGTGGGCTGCGCAGGGCCGGTGGCCAAGTGCAACGTGCCGGCGCGCGGCTGGGTGAACGGCGTCGGCGGCTGCCCGAACGTGGGCGGCATCTGCATCGCCTGCACGATGCCGGGCTTCCCCGACCACTTCCTGCCGTTCATGGACAGCAGCCCGTACATGCGCCTCACGACCGGCGGCGGCCGCTTCCTCTACGGGCCCGTGCTGCGCCGGATGCGCAATCGCACGATCCGCAAGCTCGAGCGCACGCGGCACCGGCGCGTAGCCGAGCACCGCAACGCTCGGCCAGATCCGCACGTGCGTGCCGTGTGCCGGGCAGGCGACGCGTCGCACGGCGGCTAGCCTATGCTCAAAGAGGGTTTAGAGTCCACTAAATATCCCTTTTGCCCAGAGCTCGGCCACGGGAGGCGGCAGGCGCGTTGGTTGCATTCACGAGACGGAAGGTGCTCTCGTCGCTGGCCGCGTCGCTTGGCGCGGTGGCGGCCGGGGCCTCGCAACTCGGTGGAGCGGGAACGGCCACCGCCGCCGACGAGATGCCCGGCATGGACCACGATGCGTCGGCTGCCGGCGCGGCGCATTCCGGGCATGCCGGCTTTGCACGCGGCGGCGTCGTCGACAGCGCCGCCAACGGCTTCGACCCGAGCCTGATCGTGCGCGACTTCGACTGGGGCGCGTACGTCGCAGCTGCCCGACGGGCGCACGCTGCGCGAGTGGGACCTCGTCGCGGGCGACAAGGAGATCGAGATCGCTCCCGGCGTCAAGTACGCCGCCTGGACGTTCAACGGCCGCGTCCCCGGGCCGACGCTCCGCTGCGTCGACGGCGACCGGCTGCGCATCCGCTTCAGGAACGGCAGCGCGCATCCGCACACGGTGCACTTCCACGGCATCCACCCCTCGTAGATGGACGGCGTGCCGGGCCTCGGCGAGGACATCGGCGGCGGGCTGATCCAGCCCGGCCAGTCGTTCACCTACGAGTTCGACGCCGGGCCGTTCGGCCTCCACCTCTACCACTGTCACGCCTCGCCGCTCGCGGCGCACATCGCGAAGGGCCTCTACGGCATGTTCATCGTCGATCCCAAGGAGCCGCGCGCGCAGGCCGACGAGCTCGTGATGGTCATGAACGCGTTCGACACGAACTTCGACTTCGGCAACGAGATCTACGCCGTCAACACGGTCGGCTTCGCCTACCTCGAACAGCCCGATCAAGGTGAAGCGCGACGAGCTCGTCCGCATCTACCTCGTCAACGTCCTCGAGTACGACCCGATCAACTCCTTCCACCTGCACGCCAACTTCTTCCACTACTTCCCGACGGGCACGACGCTCGCTGCCCGCGGAGTACACGGACACGATCAGCCAGGTGCAGGGACAGCGAGGCATCCTCGAGCTGAAGTTCCCGTACCCGGGCAAGTACATGTTCCACGCCCACAAGACCGAGTTCGCCGAGCTCGGCTGGATGGGCTTCTTCGAGGTCGAGGACTGATGAACGCCGAGGCGGCTCCGCCGGAGACGAGCGGCGCGCGGCTGTGGCTGCTCGGGCTCGATCCCGCTCGCGCTGATGGCCGGGATCGTCGTGACGTTCGCGGCCCTCGGAGCGCCCGGCCTCGCCGAGCGGCGCGGCCCGCCCGTCGAGGACCTGGTGGTCGACAAGATCGCCCTCCACCCGGGGTCATCGAGCTGACCGTGCGCAACGACGGGCCGGACGCCGTCTCGGTCAGGCAGGTCATCGTCAACGACGGCTTCGCGAACTTCACGAGCAAGTACGACGAGCTCACGCGGCTCGCCGCCGACACGATCAGCGTCGACTACCCCTGGATCGAGGGCGAGGCCTACGAGATCTCGCTCCTGACCTCGACCGGCGGCGTGATCCCCGCGGAGATCCCCGTGGCGGTCGAGACGCCCGAGGCCGGACCGGGCTTCTACGGTCTGATGGCGCTGCTCGGCACCTACGTGGGCGTCATCCCCGTGCTGCTCGGGATGCTCTGGCTGCCGCTGCTGCGGCGCTCGAAGCCATCCGTCATCCGCGTGCTGATCGCGTTCACGATCGGCCTGCTGATGTTCCTGATCGTGGACGCCCTGCTCGAGGGCACCGAGATCGCCGGCCAGGGCTCGCAGGCCTTCGGCGGACCGGCGCTCGTCTACCTCGGAGCGATCGTCGGCTACCTGGCGCTGCACGGTCGACGTCGACATGCGCTCGCGCGGCGGGCGGCCGCGGGCGGCAGGAGGCCGGCGGCCTCTACCTCGCGCTGCTCGTCGCCGTCGGCATCGGCCTCCACAACCTCGGCGAGGGCCTCGCGATCGGCGCCGCCTACGCTGCCGGCGCCCTCGCGCTCGGTGCCCTGCTCGTGATCGGGTTCGCGATCCACAACACGACCGAGGGCCTCGCCGTCGTCGCCCCGGTCGCGAAGAACCGCCCGTCGCTGCGGACGCTCGCCGGCCTCGGCCTGCTGGCCGGCGGCCCTGCGATCGTCGGTGCCTGGATCGGCGCCTCCGCGTTCAACGGCAGCGTCGTCGCGTTCCTGCTGGGCGTCGGAGCCGGCGCGATCGCGCAGGTGATCGTCCAGCTCGCGCCGTTCATCCGCGACGAGGCGGGCCAGTTCCTGTATCCGAAGAGCGCGGGCGGCCTGATCGCCGGCATCGGCGTCCTCTACGTCACGAGCCTGCTCGTCTCCGTCTGAGAGCGCCGCGGATTCCTTGCGAAACGAACGGCGGCCGCCGCTACGGTGCCACAAGCGGAGGATTCCTCCGCATCGGAGTTCACGGCACGACGAGAGGCTCAGCATGGCGGTCATCAGCACGGAGTACGGACACGACACGACGGCTGCGGAAGTAGCACGCGGCATCGACCTCAGCGGTCGCCGCATCATCGTCACCGGCGGCGCGTCCGGGATCGGAGTCGAGACGGCGCGTGCGCTGGCGGGCACGGGAGCCGACGTGACGCTCGCGGTGCGCGACCTTGCCGCCGGCGAGCGCACGGCCGGCGAGATCACCGAGTCGACCGGCAATTCCGACGTGCGCGTCGCAGTACCTCGACCTCGCCGACCGGGCGTCGATCGCGGCCTTCGTCGCCGCCTGGACGGGCCCACTGCACGTGCTCGTCAACAACGCCGGCGTGATGGCGTCGCCCCGAGACGCGCACGCCCGAGGGCTGGGAGCTGCAGTTCGCGACCAACCACCTCGGCCACTTCGCGCTCGCGCTCGGCCTGCACGACGCGCTCGCGGCCGACGGCGCCGGCCGCATCGTCGCGGTCAGCTCCGTCGCGCACCGCCGCTCTCCCGTCGTGTTCGACGACATCCACTTCGAGCGGCGCGCGTACGACCCGTGGCTGGCCTACGGCCAGTCCAAGACCGCCAACGTGCTGTTCGCCGTCGAGGCGACGCGCCGCTGGTCCGGCGACGGCATCACCGCCAACGCGCTCATGCCGGGCGGGATCGTGACGAACCTCCAGCGCTACATGGACCCGGCGGTCGTCGCCGGCTGGTCGAAGGGCGAGGGCACCGGCGGAGTGCAGCTCAAGACGCCCGAGCAGGGCGCCGCCACGTCGGTCCTGCTCGCGACCTCCCCCGCGCTCGCCGGCGTCAGCGGCCGCTACTTCGAGGACTGCAACGAGGCGCCCGTCGTCGCGAACGACTCGCGAGTCGAGCAGCGGCGTGCGCGCACTACGCACTCGATCCCGAGGCCGCGAAGCGGCTCTGGGAGGTCTCGCTCGAGATGCTCGCGTCGCCTCTGCGGCACGCGGGTTAGCCCAGCGGAGCGAAGGCATCGCTGGCGCCCTCGCGCGCGGGCAAGCGCACGAGCTCGAGAGCGGTGCGCGCGTCGCCCGGCCGCCAGACGCCGACGAAGCTCCGCCCGTTCGTCTCGCCCAGGAGCACGAGCCTGCCGTCGTGCGTCCACGCCACGCTCGTGCGCTTGAGCGACACGTAGGCAGGAGTGCCGGGGAGGTGGGTCAGCTTCGCGGTGCTGGTGTCGAGCACCCAGACGTCGAGCACCTGGCTTCCGGTGTTGTGCCAGGAGGGATCGCCGAACGCGATCGCGATATAGCGCCCGCGCGGATCGACCGCCGGGGCATCGAGCTCGGCGAGGATGCTCGGCCACGCGAATCGATGCCGGGCGCCCGTGACCGTGTCCAGCAGGGTGAAGCGGTAGCCGGGCGTGTCCGAGACTCCTCCTGCGAGGAGCACGCGCCGCCCAGCCACCGCGAGCACGCCCTGTCGCGTTCCGAGCACCTTGCGCCGCGTTCGCGGATCGATGATGCGAGTGCGATGGACGACGACCCCGAGAGCCCCGGCGGGCGCGATGATCCAGGCGCAGGGGGCCGCACGCGCCGCCGTTCGCCGTCCGTCGATGCCGATCCGCAGCAGGGCGCAGTGCTTGCGGCTCACGAGCCGGGTGACCCAGACTCCCGCTCCCCCGGGGGCGACGGCCACGTCCCTGCCGTCGCCGATCGGCGACGGCGCTGACGCATCGCGCCGCACGATCCAGAGACGCTTGTTGGTGACCGGGGTTCCGGGCTCGGCGACCACGACCACCGCGCCTCTTGAGACGCCGATCACGTCCAGCGTGTTGCCGACCGCCGCGAGACGCGTCACGGCGCCGGTGTCGACGTCGAACGTGAACGGCGGCTTGCCTGCCACGACGAGGCGCAGGCCCGTGTGATGGCCCAGCGGGCGGCCTTTCAGCTCGCGCGGCTCGCCAACCGCGAGGATACCGAAGGCCATGGCCACCAGCACGGTTCCGCGGAGGCGCGTCATCTACGGGACCTACGTCTCGCGCGCCCGCGACGTTCCGTCGAGCCGCTCCGGGAAGCCGGGCGCCCGCAGGTCGACCCCGAGCGCATCCTCGAGCAGCTTCACCACCTGGCTCGACTGCGCCGCGCCGCCGTACTGCTCTCGCGCGCGCGCGAACGTCGTCTCGACGAGCGCCGGCGAGCTCGAGCGGCACCTCGAACTCGCGTCCCAGGCCGAGCGCGAATCCGAGGTCCTTGAGCGCCAGGTCGAGCGTGAAGCCGATGTCGTACGAGCCGTTCAGGATCACCTGGCTCTCGGTCTCGTGCACGAACGAGTTGCCCGAGCTCGCGCGGATCACCTCGTAGGCGGTCTCGAGCGGCACGCCGCCGCGCTTGGCGAGCATGAGCGCCTCGCCGACCGCCACCAGGTGGACGAACGCGAGCATGTTCGTGATCACCTTGATCACGGAGGCCGAGCCCAGCGGACCGACGTGGATGACCGGCTCGCCCATCGCCTCGAGCACGTCTCGATGCTCGGCGAAGACGGCCTCGTCGCCTCCCGCGATGACGGTGATCTCGCCCGAGGCGGCCTTGTGGACGCCGCCGGTGACGGGGCACTCGAGCGTCCGCGATGCCGCGGGCCGCCGCGATCCCCGCGAGGCGCTCGAGCTCGTGCGGGTCGTTCGTGCTCATCTCGATCCACGTCCCGCCCGGCTGCAGGCCCTCGAGCACACCGTCGGCGCCGGCGACCACCTCGCTGACGGCGGCGGGCGACGGAAGGCACGTGATCACGCACTCGGAGGCCTCCGCGACGGCCCGAGGCGACGCGGCCGGCACAGCGCCGGCTGCGACGAGCGCTGCGACGGCGCTCGCGTCCAGATCGCAGACGGTCAGCGGGAAGCCCGCGCGCAGCAGGCTCGCTGCCAGCTCCCGGCCGAGATTGCCCAGGCCGACGAAGCCGGCGTTCACGCGCGGTGGCGCCGTGCAGGCGGCTCGCCCGGCAAGGCCTCGAGGTGCAGGTGGGTGTCCGTGTACGGGTGAGCGAGCGCGACGGCCTCGTCGAGCTCGACGCCGAGACCGGGGCCCGTCGGCGGCATCACGTGACCGTCCTCCCAGCGGATCGGCTCCTTCAGCAGGTCGGCATGGATGCCGTCCCAGCGCCCGATGCCCTCGAGGATCAGGAAGTTCGGCGTGCAGGTGGCGAGCTGGATGTTGGCAGCGCCCGACGACCGGGCCGCAGTACAGGTGCGGCGCGATCTGCGCGTAGTGGCACTCCGCCATCCCGGCGATCTTCTTGCCCTCGAGCAGGCCGCCGACGCGCCCGAGGTTCATCTGCAGGATCGACGCGGCGCCGGTCTCGAGCACGCGCGCGAACTCGTACTTCGTCGTCAGCCGCTCGCCGGTCGCGATCGGGATCGACGTCGCCCGTGCGACGCGCGCCATCTCCTCGGGCGACTCGGGCGGCGTCGGCTCCTCGAACCAGAGCGGATCGAAGCGCTCGAGCCGCCGCGCCAGCCGGATCGCGCCCGAGACCGTGAACTGCCCGTGCGTCCCGAACAGGAGATCGCAGCGCGAGCCGACGGCCTCGCGGATCTGCCCGACGTAGCGCTCGCAGCGATCGAGGTCGTCGAGCGACGGCTGCCGGGGATCGAAGGACGCGTACGGCCCGGCCGGGATCGAACTTGATCGCCGTGAAGCCGAGGTCGGCGTACTCACCGGCGCGGCGGGCCGCCAGGTCGGGATCGGCGTAGACGTCGGTCGCGTCCCCGGCCTCCGCGTAGAGGTAGCTGTAGGAGCGCAGCCGCTCGCGCACGCGTCCGCCGAGCAGCTCGTAGGCCGGCTTGCCGACTGCCTTGCCGGCCAGGTCCCACATCGCCATCTCGATGCCCGAGAGCACGCCGACGAGCGTCGGGTCCGGGCGCATCGCGTAGCCCGACGCGTACACGTCGCGCCAGGTGGCCTCGATGTGGAACGGCTCGCGCCCGACGACGTGGCGGGCGACGACGTCCTCGACCATGCGACGCCACGAGCTGCGGCGAGACCGTCGCCGCGTAGACCTCGCCGAGACCTTCGAGGCCACCGTCGCTCTCGAGCTTGAGGAAGATGAAGTAGCGGCCGCCGTAGCCCGGAGTCGGATTGCCGACCACGAAGGTGCGGACGCCGGTGATCCTCACGGCGCCGCCGGGGGGCGCTGCGCGTCGTGGAACGTGAGCACGACGAGCGCGATCGAGAGCACCGGGACGATCAGCGTCCAGGCCGTGCCGACGATGCCGAGCAGCGCGCCGGCGACGACGAGCCGCGTCGAGACGCCGTCGCCGCCCGAAGACGCCGTAGAGCACGAGCGCCCCACCGCCCAGCAGCGAGAGCACCCAGAACACGAGGCTGGCCGGCTCGTCGAGGTGCGCCACGACCTCGACGACGCCGAAGACGACGTAGATGCCTCCGACGACGCCGCCGAGGATGGAGACCCACCGCGCTCGGCGCTCCGCCGGCACGACCGCCCCTACGCCGCCGCCGTGGCGCCGGCGTGCGCGAGAACGTCGGCGAGCTGCGCCGGGCTGATGTTGCCGCCGCTGCAGATGAGCGCGACCCGCCTGCCCGCCAGACGCTCGCGCAGGCGTCAGCGCGCCGGCGAGCGGAGCGGCGCCGGCCGCCTCCACCAGGTTGCGCGTGGTCTCGATCATCGTCACGATCGCCGAGCGGATCTCGTCGTCGGAGACGAGCACGAAATCGTCGAGCAGGTCCCACATGATCCGCTGCGGCAGCTCGAAGGCTGCGCGCGTCGCGAGTCCCTCGGCGAACGTCTCCATGCGATCCTCGAGGAGCGCGCGCTCCTGCCACGACCGGTACGCGGCCGGCGCCGAATCGGACTGGACGCCGATCACCTCGATGCCGGCGCGCACCGCCTTGGCGGCGATGCACGCGCCCGCCGCTCCGCTCCCGCCGCCGACGGGGACGATGATCACGTCGATCGCCGGCTCGTCCTCGAGCAGCTCGAGCGTCGCGGTCGCGACGCCAGCGATCAGGTGCGGCTCGTCGCCCGAGTGGACGTAGCGGTAGCCGTGCTCGGCAGCGAGCTGCGCGCAGTGCTCGCGCGCCTCGTCGAAGTCGCGTCCGTGCGTGACGATCTCCGCGCCGAGCGCCTGCATCGACGCGAGCTTCACCGGATTCACGCCCTCGGGCACGCAGATGATCGCGCGCACGCCGAACAGCCGCGAGGCGTACGCGATCGACTGGCCGTGATTGCCGGTCGAGGCCGAGATCACCCCTCGGCTGCGCTCGTCGCCGGAGAGCTGAGCCACGAGGTTGACGCCGCCACGCACCTTGAACGCCCCGATCGGCAGGTGGTTCTCGTGCTTCACCCGCACGTCGGCGTCGACGACGCTCGCTGAGCGCACCGTAGGCGTAGAGCGGCGTCGGCCGCAGATAGGGCGCGATGCGCCGGCGGGCGCCGAGCACGTCCGTGAAGGCCGGAGCCTGGAGGTCGCTCATCCAGGCGAGGCTACAGCGTTCGCCTCGCGCGTAGTTATCCGCACCGGATCCGGCGGGATTCGCCGAAGGCAGCGCAGGCGGGCGGCCATAGCGTGGGATTCAGGTTCTGCAACTTCGAGGAGTCCGTCATGACCGCGCAGTCTGTGCCGCCCGAAGAACGACAACACGGTTGGAGTGCAACCGCTGTCGCCCTGGCGATTTTCCTCAGCGGCATGGCCGTGCTGATCGTGCTGGTCGTCTGGGCCCTGACGCAGTCGAACGGCGCGCCATCGGCGGTGGCCGCTCCCGTGATTCCTGCCGCCACCCAGGGCACGCCGGACATGGCGAGCATGCCGGGAATGGAAGCCACGTCTCCCGCAGCAGCCTCGACCGCCGCCGTCGCCGCCGAGCCGAGTGGCGCGGCGTCAGGCGGAACTGCTACTGCTCCGGCGCACGAGGCGTACGACGCCAGTCTTCCGCCCGTGGGCGCCGGCACGGAGCATCACTACACGATCCGCTTGGCTGATGAGATCCTCGAGATCGCACCCGGGGTCCGCTATTCGGGCTGGACGTTCGACGGAGTGTCTCCCGGCCCGGTCATTCATGTCCGGCAGGGCGACTGGGTCGACGTGACCCTCGTGAACGGCGGCGCGATTCCGCACTCGATCGATTTCCACGCCGCACTCACAGCGCCGGACAAGTCGTTCAAGACGATCCCCAAGGGCGGCAGCGTGCACTTCCGCTTCCGTGCCGACACGCCGGGCGCCTTCATGTACCACTGCGGCACGCCGCCGGTGCTTGCCCACATCGCGAACGGCATGTACGGCGCGATCATCGTCGACCCGAAGGCCGGAATGCCCAAGGTTGCGAAGAGCTACGTGCTCGTCTCGGGCGAGTGGTACCTCGCAGGTGACGGGAAGACGCAACCTGCCACGCTCGACTTCGAGAAGGCCCGCCAGATGCGTCCCGACTTCGTGACATTCAACGGCTATGCGAACCAGTACAAGGATCAGCCGCTCACGGCCGACCCCGGTGACACGGTCCGCTTCTACGTCGTCGACGCAGGGCCGAGCCTGGATACGGACTTTCACGTCGTCGGCGCGATCCTCGACCGGGTCTACCTCGACGGGACGACGACGGACGTCCTCCACGGCGTGCAGACACAGCTCGTCCCCGCCGGCGGCGGCATGGTGTTCGACGTGAAGTTCCGAGAGGCGGGGATCTTCCCCTTCGTCAGCCATGCGTTCGCAGCTGTGGACATGGGCGAGCTCGGACTCGTGAACGTCGGCCACGTCGCCGGCACGATGAGCCACTAGGTCGGGATCCACGCCGGGGCGCCGTAGACTCCGCGCGTGTGCTTCGAACTCGACTCCCTGCCTCCCATCCCCGAGATCGCGGGCGCTGCCGTCTCCCATCAGGACCTCGTCCTCTCCTCGGCCGACGGCACGCGCTTCGCCGCCTTCGCCGCGACGCCCGACGACCCCTCGGCCGTTGGAATCGTCGTCCTACCGGACGTCCGCGGTCTCTACCGCTTCTACGAGGAGCTCGCCTTGCGCTTCGCCGAGCGAGGGTCGGCTGCCATCGCGATCGACTACTTCGGCCGCACCGGCGGAGTGGGCAAGCGCGACGACGACTTCCCCTACATGGAGCACGTGGCGCAGACCGAGCCGGCCGCGATCCAGGCCGATGTCGCCGCGGCCATCGCGTGGCTCCGCTCGCCCGAGGGCGGCTCGCGCAAGCGCATCTTCACGGTCGGCTTCTGCTTCGGCGGGCGCCATTCGTGGCTGGCGGCGGCGAGCGGTCACGGCCTCGCCGGCGCGGTCGGCTTCTACGGCTCGCTCGGCGAGCGCAACGGGCAGCCCGGACCGATCCAGCTGGCCTCGCAGATGCAGGCGCCCATCCTCGCGCTCCAGGCGGGCGACGACGCCAACATCACGGCGGAGGACAACGCGGCCTTCGATCGCGCGCTCGCGGTCGCCGGGGTCGAGCACGAGGTCGTCACCTACGAAGGCGCGCCGCACAGCTTCTTCGACCGCAAGCAGGCCGAGCACCAGGCCGCGTCCGACGACGCCTGGGCACGCGTCGAGCGCTTCATCGACGCGCATTAGCGCGCGAGGCGGCCGACCAGCAGCGACGACGCTGGTTCTCTCCGTCGTGCTCGGCGTCACATTGACCGACAACCCGGCAGGGCGGGATCACGGGCTATCTCGGCCGCGAGGTCTTCGCGACGCCGGGCGACGAGACCCAGCTCCCGCCCGCCTGCGCGGTCGCCTGGAACCCCTCGGTGGCCGGCGGCGGCAAGTCCGAGGACACAGCGCTCGTCACCGCGGACGGGATCGAGATCATCACCGGCACGCCCGAGTTCGGCGAGATCGCGACCGCTGCCGGCCTGAACAGGCCGGCCGTGGTCGTCCTGTAGTCAGAGCTCGTCCGGCGCGGAGAGCATGTGGAGGAGCTCGCCGCGCACCCGCTTGAACGCCGGCGTGCCGGCCTGCTCCCGTATCAGGCCGAGCAGGACGTGCTCGGGCCGCACGGCGTCTTGCTGGAGCGCGCGCGCCTCGCGCCGCGCGAGGTCGAGGGCCCGCTTGGCCCGCGTCGTGAGCGCTGCCTCGATGACCGGCGGCGCTCCTGCGGGCGTGACCAGCGCGCTCAGCTCCGCGCGCACGTTCTCGGCGGAGATCTCGAGGGAGCCGAGCACGCGGGCAGCGAGGCCGGGCTCGCCCAGCAGCCCGAGCAGGACGTGCTCGGGACGTATCGCGTCGTGCTTCAGGGCGAGGGCCTCGTCCCGCGCGCGAGTGAGCGCCCGCTCGGTCGCGGGCGACAGCGGGATCTCCCGAGCAGCCGGCGGGGCAGCCCGGGCCGCGAGATCCTCGTCGCTCGCCGCCGCGAGCTGCAGCACCTGCGCACGCACGTCCTCGAGCTCGAGCCCGGCCTCGAGGGCTTCGAAGACGCGGACGGCAACGCCTTCCTCGACGCTCAGGAGGCCCAGCAGGATGTGCTCGGTTCCGATGTAGCGGTGGCCGAGCGAAAGCGCTTCGCGCAGTGAGCGCTCCAGCGTCTTCTTGGCGCGCGGCGTGAACGGCAGCTGGCCGGGTGATTCGTCTGCGCCCGCGCCGACGATGCGGACGACCTGCCCGCGCACCTCGTCGATCGTGATCCCGAGCGACGCGAGCGCGCGCGCGGCGATTCCCTTCTCCTCGCGCAGCAGCCCGAGCAGGATGTGCTCGGTGCCGATGTAGTTGTGCTTGAGCGAGCGGGCCTCGTCCTGCGCGAGCACGACGACGTGACGCGCTCGTTCGGTGAAACGCTCGAACACGACGCTCGTAACGTATCGCGATGAGGCGGGACTGATGGGTATGCGACTCCCCGCCATCGCCTTTGTCCTCTGCGCGCTCGCCGTCCCCGACGCCCCGGGTGCGCCGTGCGGACGCCTCGCCGCCGGTCGCCTACGCCGGCCGGCAGCTCTCCTGCAGCGCCGGCGCCCGCAGGCCGGGCCCGATCCCGTGCCGGGACGTGCCGGGGTTCGCCACCGCTTTCCCGCACGCACGCGCGGCGACCTGTAGACTCGGCGCCGACGAAGCGATGGTGCGGGGAAGCCGGTGAGATGCCGGCGCGGTCGCGCCACTGTAATCGGAGAGCTCCTCCCACGCGTGCCACTGCCCTTCGGGTGGGAAGGCGGGAGGGAGCGTCGATCCGAAAGCCAGGAGACTCGAGCCATCGCCGACACCGCAACGGGGACGCGCAATCCCCAGGAGGCTCAGCAAATGTCCGATACCCTCGCCGCTCCGTCGGCCGGCCACGAAGTCGCATATCCGCCCGCGATCTCGCTGCGCGAGGCGTGGCCCTGGATGCTGTTCGGGACAGCACTGCTCGCGCTGATCTACTTCGTGGGCGTCGACGAGGGCGCAGCCTCGCTGGTGCCCGGCCACTACGTGCACGAGTGGGTGCACGACGGGCGGCACCTCCTCGGCTTCCCCTGCCACTGAGGCGCGGACATGCTTCGTAACCTGCTGCTCTGCGGCCTGCTCGCCGGGCTCTGCGGAGGCTTGCTCGCCACGGGGTTCGCCCGCGTCGTCGGCGAGACGCAGATCAACCAGGCGATCGCCTTCGAGGACTCCGAGTACAAGGCCCAGGGCCTGCCGCCCGAGAAGGCACGATCGTCTCCCGCAGCCTGCAGAGCACGCTCGGGCTGCTGACCGCCGCGGTCGTCTACGGCCTCGCGCTGGGCGGCCTCTTCGCCCTCGCCTTCGCGGCCGCCTACGGGCGCATCGGCCGCGCCAGCCCGGCGCGCACCAGCATCTTGATGGCCGCCGGGGCGTTCGTGGTCCTGTACCTCGTGCCGTTCATCAAATACCCGGCCAATCCGCCATCAGTCGGCGATCCGGACACGATCACCAAGCGCACGGCCCTCTACCTGATCATGATCCTGATCTCGCTGCTGGCCGCGATCGCCGCGGTGCGACTGCGGAACGTGCTGAGTGAGCGCTGGTCGGGCACCACGGCGACGCTGGTCGCCGGCTTCGGCTACCTGCTCGTCGTCGTCGTTGCGGGCGCACTGCTACCGGCGATCAACGAGGTTCCGAAGACGTTCCCGGCGGTCACGCTGTTCCGCTTCCGCGAGGCCTCGATCGGCATGCAGCTCGTGGTCTGGGCGACGATCGGCCTGGTGTTCGCCGCGACGGCGCAGCGCGTCATGGCCGGACAGACGATCCTGCCGCGGCGGAGGGCGAACGCACCAGCGCCCGCAGTCGACTGACGCGAGAAGAGGGACGGGCGAACTGCGCGCCGACAGCGTCATCGACAACCGCACGGGGCGAGCACGCCGGAGGAGCGACGACCGCTGCCCCGGCGTGCTCGCCCTGCAGCCCGCGGAGGATGGCCGGCTGGCGCGCGTGCGCACGCCCGGGGGTCGCGTGTCGTCGCGTCAGCTCGAGGCGATCGGCGAGGCCGCGCGGCTCGGCAGCGGCCTCGTCGAGCTCACTGCGCGCGCGAACGTGCAGATTCGCGGGCTGAGCGACGACCACGCGGAGCGACTCGCGGGCATCCTCGCCGCTCGGCGGCCTGCTGCCCGTCGCTCGAGCACGAGCGCGTGCGCAACATCCTGGCCTCTCCGCTGGCCGGGCGTCATCCCGCCTCGCTGCTGGCGACCGACGAGATCGTGTCGGAGCTCGATCGCGCGCTCTGCGCACGATCCGGTGCTCGCAGGCGCTCTCGGGCCGGTTCCTGTTCGCGGTCGACGACGGCAGCGGCATGGCGGCCGATCCGCGCGCCGACATCGCCCTGATCGCGGAGCAGGGCGACCCGCCGGCGCTCGTTCTCGCCCTGGCGGGCGCGCCGACGACACTGCGGTTCGCACCCGGCTCGGCCGCCGAGGCCGCGATCGCGGCCGCGCGGGTGTTTCATGCCCTTGCGGCGGCCTCGGGCGAAAACCCGTGGCGCATCGCCGACCTCCCGGGAGGCGCCGAGTCGGTGGCGCGCGAGCTCGTGGCCCGCCTGCGGCCGGGCCGCCTCGCGCTCTCGCCCGGGCCGGCCCTCGGCGCGGGAATGCAGAACGACGGACGCGTTTCGGTCACGGCGCTTCCGCCGCTCGGCCGCCTCGATCCGGCGCTGCTCGACAGCGCTGCTGCCACTGGTCGCCGGCGCGGGCGGCGAGCTACGGCTCTCGAGCGCGCGCACGCTCACGCTGCGAGACGACGACCCCGCGCGGGCGACGGAGCTCCTCGGTGCCATCGAGGAGGCGGGCTTCGCCGTGAGCGAGGACTCGGGCTGGCGCGGCCTCTCGGCCTGTGCGGGCCTCGGCGCGTGCTCGAACGCCCTGCTCGACGTGCGAGCGGGGGCCGCGCGCCGCGCGGCCGTCCGCCGCAGCGACGCCCCCAGCGAGCACTGGTCGGGCTGCGAGCGGCGCTGCGGCCGTCCACCGGACGTGCACGTCGCGGTCACGGCCCTGTCGTGAGCGACTACCTCAAGGATGGCGCCGAGATCTACCGGCGCTCGTTCGCGACGATCCGCAGCGAGGCGGACCTCGCGGGCATGGAGCCGGCGCTCGCGACCGTCGTCGTGCGGATGATCCATGCCTGCGGCATGGTCGATCTCGTCGCGGACGTGGCCGCCTCGCCGGGGTTCTGCGCGGCCGCGCGCAGTGCGCTGCAGGGCGGCAAGTCGATCCTCTGCGACACCTCGATGGTCGCCTCGGGCGTCACCCGCTCGCGCCTGCCGGCGGGCAACGAGGTCGTCTGCACGCTCTCGGATCCGAGCGTTCCGAAGCTGGCCGCCGAGCTCGGCACGACACGCACGGCGGCGGCGCTGGAGCTCTGGCGATCGCAGCTCGAGGGCTCCGTGGTGGCCGTGGGCAACGCGCCGACGGCACTCTTCCGCCTGCTCGAGCTGATCGAGCAGGGTGCGCCGCGGCCCGCAGCCGTGATCGGCGTGCCGGTGGGCTTCATCGGCGCGGCGGAATCGAAGGCCGAGCTGGCCGCCCACCCGTCCGGCCTCGAGTACCTGGTCATCCACGGCCGCCGCGGGGGCAGCGCGATCGCCGCCGCCGCGGTGAATGCGCTGGCGTCCGACAGCGAGTGACGCGATGACGGAGAAGGCGACGCTCTACGGCATCGGCGTCGGCCCGGGCGACCCCGAGCTGGTCACGCTCAAGGCTCGCCGCCTGATCGAGGCCGCGGTCGTGATCGCGTATCCCGTCGCGCGGCACGGGCGCAGCATCGCCCGCAGCATCGCGGCCCCGTACCTCAGGGCCGACCAGATCGAGCTCGCGATGATCTACCCGGTCACGACGGAGGAGAGCGACCATCCCGGTGGCTACGAGGCCGCGCTGAGCCAGTTCTACGACCAGTGGGCCGCGACGCTCTCGACGCACCTCGATGCGGGTCGCGACGTCGCGGTGTTGTGCGAGGGCGATCCCATGTTCTACGGCTCCTACATCTACCTGCACGAGCGGCTCGCGCCGCGCTATCCGACGGTGGTCGTGCCCGGCGTGACGTCGCTGAGCGCGGCGAGCGCGAGCGCCGGCCGGCCGCTGGCGCGCCGCGACGAGATCTTCACCGTGCTGCCGGGGACGCTCCCGCGCGACGTGCTCGCCACGCGGCTGGCAACGACCGACGCCGCCGTCGTGATGAAGCTCGGGCGGACGTTCGCGAAGGTACGCGAGGCAGCGGAGCGGGCCGGCGTCGACGACCGCGCCGTGTACGTCGAGCGTGCGAGCTCGGAGCGCGAGCGCGTGGCGCAGCTCGGCGAGGTCGACCCGGCCGAGGTGCCCTACATGTCGCTCGTGCTCGTGCCCGGCGACGAGCCCCCGCCTGCAGGCGGCGCGGGCAGCCTCGACATCGTCGGCCTCGGTCCGGCTGGGCCCGGCTGGCTCACCCCGGAGGCCCAGGCCGCGCTGGCACGAGCCGAGGTGCTCGTCGGCTACGGGCCCTACCTCGCGCGTGTGCCGGAGCGCCGCGGCCAGGCTCGCCGGGCGAGCGACAACCGCGCCGAGCTCGAGCGGGCGCGCGAGGCGCTCGGCTTCGCGCTGTCCGGCTCGCGCGTGGCCGTCGTCTCGTCGGGCGATCCTGGGATCTTCGCCATGGCCGCCGCGGTCTACGAGGCGATCGAGGGCGATCGCGAGCGCTTCGGCTCGGTCGCAGTGCGCGTCGTGCCCGGCGTCTCGGCCATGCAGGTGGCCGCGGCGCGCGCCGGGCGCGCCGCTCGGCCACGATTTCTGCGTCATCTCGCTCTCCGACCAGCGCAAGCCCTGGTCGGTTATCGAGCGCCGGCTGGAGGCGGCGGCCGCGGCCGATTTCGCCCTCGCCCTGTACAACCCGGCCTCGCGCACGCGCCGCGAGCAACTCGAGCGCGCGCGAGAGACGCTGCTGCGCCACCGCGCGGGCGACACGCCCGTCGTCGTCGCGCGCGCCGTCGGCAGCGACGAGGAGTCGGTCGTGATCGCAACGCTGGCGGCGTTCGACGCGGCCACGGTCGACATGCGCACGATCCTGCTGATCGGCTCGTCGCGCACGCGCGCCACTCGTGACGCGGGCGGTGTTGCGCGCGTCTACACGCCGCGCGACTATCCGGCGTGAGTCCTCCGCAGTAGGTAGGTGTCCATGATCCAGCCCTTGCGCGCTCGCGCCTCGGCGCGCACACGTTCGATCTCGTCCGCCACCTCGCCCAGCGGTCCCGCGATCAGGATCTCGTCCGGCGTGCCGATGTACGCACCCCAGTAGATCTCGACCGGCTGGCCGACGAAGCGCCGGAACGCGCAGCCCGCGTCGAGCATGACGACGACGTCGCCCGCATCGTCGTGGAGGCCCTCGGACAGCCGGCGGCCCGTCGTGATCTGGATCGGCTGCCCGATGCGATTGAGCGCGATCCGGTGCCGCGCGGCCAGCGCCTGCACGCTGGAGATCCCCGGAACCACCTCGTACTCGAAGGCATCGGGATCGCTCGCGAGGATCTCCTCGGCGATCGCGAGCGTGCTGTCGTAGAGCGCCGGGTCGCCCCAGACCATGAAGGCGCCGCATTCGCCGGGCGCGAGCTCGCGCGCGATCGCCTCGGCATAGAGCACCGCGCGGGCGTGCCGCCAGGCCTCCACGGCGGAGCCGTAGGCGGCGGCGGTGCGGTCGCGCTCGGGATCGCGCAGCTCCACCGTGCGGTACGCGGGCCGCTCGATGTAGCGCTCGCAGATCTCACGGCGCAGATCGACGAGATCGTGCTTCTCGCCGCCCTTCTCGACCACGAAGAAGACATCGACCTCGTTGAGCGCGCGGATTGCCTGCGCGGTCACGTGCTCGGGGTCGCCCGCCCCGATCCCGATCAGCAGCAGTCTTCTCACGGCACGCCGGCCAGCCAGGCGAGGGCACCCGCGACATCGCGTACGGTCGCGGTCTCGGTCTCGGTCTCGGGGCGGGGCGGCCTCCGGATCACGATCACCGGGAGGCCCCGCAGGCGCGCAGCCTCGAGCTTTGCCGCAGTCAACTCGCCGCCGCTGTCCTTGGTCACGAGCAGATCGAGCCCGTGGCGATCGATCAGCTCGAGCTCGCCCGCGAGGTCGTAGGGACCGCGGTCGAGCAGCACCTCGCAGGCCGGCGGGAGCGGCGGCTCGGGCGGGTCGATGCAGCGGACCAGGAACCACGTCTCGCTCAGACCGGCGAATGCCGCGAGCCCCTGGCGGCCGGTCGTCAGGAAGACCCGTCGCCCCAGCCCGGGGATGGCTGCGGCCGCCTCGGCCGTGTCGCCGACCCAGTGCCAGTCGTCGTCGGAGTGCTGCGTCCACCCGGGGCGCTCGAGCCGGAGCAGGGGCACCCCCGACTCGGAACAGGCCGTCGCTGCCGACTCCGAGATGCGCTGCGCGAAGGGGTGCGTGGCGTCGACGACCGCAGCGATGCCGTGCTCGGAGAGCCACGCCGCGAGCGCGCCGGGGCCGCCGAAGCCGCCCACGCGCACCTCCCCGGCCGGCAGTCGCGGCCGCTCGACGCGACCCGCGAGCGACGAGATGACGCGCGTGCCCTCAGCGGTGAGCGCCCCGGCGAGATCGCGGGCCTCGGACGTGCCCCCGAGCACGAGCACCGTCACGGCACGGCCGGGCGCTCGCGCGCCGCCGAGTAGAGGTGGCTGTCGCGAAACCCGCTCGCCGCCAGTGCGCGCCCGACCACGATCACGGCGGTGCGCTCGACGCCGGCGTCGCGCACGGCTCCGGCGATCGTCTCGAGCGTGCCCGTGAGCACCACCTCGTCGGGCCAGCTCGCGCGCGCGACGACGGCCGCGGGGCAGTCGGCGCCGTAGTGGGGCGTCAGCGTCGTGACGATCTCCTCGATCGCCCCGACGGCGAGGTGCAGCACGAGCGTCGCCTGGTGGGCGGCGAGCCCGGCGAGATCCTCGCCCGCGGGCAGCGGCGTCGAGCGCGCGCGAATGGCGGGTCAGGATCACCGTCTGAGCGAGCCCCGGCAGGGTGAGCTCGCGTCGCAGCGAGGCCGCGGCCGCGGCGAACGCCGGCACGCCGGGCGTGACGTCCCAGGCGATGCCGAGCTCGTCCAGGCGCCGCATCTGCTCGCCGCTCGCGCTGTAGATCGAGAGGTCGCCCGAGTGCAGGCGCGCGACGTCTTCGCCACGCTCGTCCGCCGCGCGCAGCTCCTCGACGATCTGATCGAGCGAGAGGTGCTGGGTATCGATCAGGCGGGCGCCGGCCTGTGCATGGCCGAGCACCTCGGGCGGCACGAGCGCACCGGCGTACATGCACACGGGAGAGGACGCGATCAGGCGCGCCGCGCGCAGTGTCAGCAGATCGGCCGCCCCCGGCCCGGCGCCGATGAAGTGCACCGTCACGCGCCCTCCTTGCGCACGCTCCACTGCACGATCGGCAACTGGGCGCGCCAGGCGGTGAAGCCCCCCACCGGCTCGGCATGGCTGAGGTCGATGCGCGTGAGCTCGCCGCCGTGCTCCGCCCGGGCCGCGCTGAGCACCCGCTCGCCCTCGAGTGTCACGGCATTGGCGACCAGTCGCCCGCCGGGCCGCAGCGCCTCCCAGCACTGCTCGACCAGGCCTGGCGCGGTCAGCCCTCCGCCGATGAAGATGGCATCGGGCTCGGGCAGGCCTGACGAGGGCTGCCGGCGCTTCTCCCTGGTGGATCACGAGGCCGCGGCACGCCGAGCGCGAGCGCATTGCGAGCGGCGCGCTGCGCACGCTCGGCACGCGCCTCGACGGCGACGGCGCGCGCGCCCGGCTCGGCCCGCAGCCACTCGATGCCAATCGATCCGCTGCCGGCTCCGACGTCCCACAGCAGCAGGCCGGGCGCGGGCTCGAGCGCGGCCAGCGTGACGGCGCGCACCGCGCGCTTGGTGAGCTGGCCGTCGTGCTCGTAGGCGTCGTCCGGCAGGCCGGGAGAGCGCGAGAGCACAGGCGTGCCGGGCTGCGCGCGGCATTCGACGGCGACGCAGTGCAGCGGATCGGCAGCCCGCTCCCCCCACTCCGCGGGCGTGCTCTCGGTGACCTGCTCGGCGGAGCCGCCGAGCTGCTCGAGCACGACCATGCGGCTCGGGCCGAAGCCGCGCTCGCACAACACCCGCGCGAGGCCGCTCGCGCCTGCGGCGCCCGAGACGTACGCGACGATGCGCCGGCCGGGCTGCAGCGCAGCGCGCCAGCACCTCCGGCGGTCGGCCCACGGCGCTGACGAGCTCGA
Source organism: uncultured Solirubrobacterales bacterium (assembly GCA_963791335.1). Taxonomy (GTDB): domain Bacteria; phylum Actinomycetota; class Thermoleophilia; order Solirubrobacterales; family 70-9; genus RHKX01. Next base: position 107,561 of record CAWBRN010000008.1, on the reverse strand, counting down.
CCTCGTCCTCCGGCCAGCCGAGGCGCGCGCAGGCGATGGCGAGGGCCGAGACGTGGGGATAGACCAGCACGCGGTCCGGCCCGAGGCGCCGCGCAAGCGTGGCGCCGATGCCGTGCAGCATCGGATCTCCGCTCGCAAGCACGCAGGTGCGCGCGGGCACGCCGTTGCACGAGCTCCTCCACGAGCGGGTCGATCGGCGACGGCCAGGCGCGCTGCTCGGCAGTGGTCGGAGGCAACAGGGCGAGCTGCCGCTGCGAGCCCACGATCACCTCGGCGGAGAGCACGGCGGCGCGCGCGTCCTCGCCCAGCCCGCCCCAGCCGTCGGCTCCGATCCCCACGACGACGAGCGGCGGCGCGCTCACGCCACCTGCGACGTCTCGACGACGGCTGCGCGCGCGAGCCGCTCGGCGCAGCGGGGGAACGCAGCCCAGTGCACGTGCAGGAAGCTCGCCTGCAGCGCGCCCGACGACGAAGCCCTCCACGCGCTCGCTGCCACGCGCCGCAAGCCGCCACGCAGAGCCATCGCCACCTGGGGTCAGACCCCGCCTGGCGGGGTCTGACCCCAGGTGGCGGGCGCTTCGATGCGGCTCGACCTGCGCGTAGTGGAACTCGTGTCCGCGCACCTGCTCGCCGGCCTCGAGCCAGGGCGTGGCGGTGATCGCGGTCGCCTCGCGGTAGCCGAGCGTCAGCCTGCGCGTCATCGTGGCGCGTAGCGGCAGCACGCCGCACATCGGCCGCCCGTCGAGCTCGGCGGCCAGGTAGAGCAGCCCGCCGCACTCGGCCACGCACCGGCCTCCCCGAGCGCACGAACGCCGTGATCTCGGCGCGCAGCCGATCGTTGGCCTCGAGGTCGCCGACGAACACCTCGGGGAAGCCTCCGGCCAGGATCAGCGCGCCGGCGTCCGCGGGCAGCGCCTCGTCGCTCAACGGGTCGAACGGCTGGAGCTCGGCGCCCGCGGCCTCGAGCAGCTCGAGGTTCTCGCGGTAGTGGAACGAGAACGCCGGGCCCGAGGCGACGGCGATGCGGGCGCCGGCCACCGGCTCCCCCGGCAGGCTCGGGCGACCAGGCCGGGCCGTCGTGCGCGTGGCGCGGAGCGCGCCAGGCGCTCGACGGCGTCGAGGTCGATGTAGCGCTCGGCGGCCGCAGCGAGCGTGGCCAGCGCCGCGCGCGCCTGAGCCTCGCGCTCGTGGGCGGGCACGAGCCCGAGGTGCCGCTCGGGGGTCGCAACGCCATCGTCGCGGCGCAGTGCGCCGAGCACGGGAACGCCGAGATCGCCGAGCGCCTCGCGCAGCAGCTGCTCGTGGTGATCCGAGCCGACGCGGTTGAAGATCACGCCCGCCACCTGCACGTCCGGATCGAACGTGCGATAGCCGTGCACGATGGCCGCCGCCGAGCGGGCCATCGATGCGGCATCGACGACGAGCAGCACCGGTGCGTCCAGCAGCTTCGCGACGTGCGCGGTCGAGGCCAGCTCACCGCGTCCCGAGGCTCCGTCGAACAGCCCCATGACGCCTTCGACGACGGCGATGTCGGCACCGCCTTCGCCATGGCGGACGAGCGGCGCGATCAACTCGGGTCCGCTCAGGAAGGCGTCGAGGTTGCGGCCGGGCCGACCCGAGGCGAGCGCGTGATAGCTCGGATCGATGTAGTCGGGCCCGACCTTGTAGCCCTGCACGACGCGTCCGCGCGCGCGCAGCGCGCCGATCAGTCCGCAGGCGACCGTCGTCTTCCCGGCGCCCGAGCTCGTCCCGGCGATCACGATGCGGGGGATCACGCGCGCTACCACTCGATCCCCTGCTGCGCCCGGATGCCCGCATCCATCGGGTGCTTGACCTTCACCACCTCGGAGACGAGGTCGGCGATCGCGATCAGCTCGGGCGCCGCGTCGCGCCCGGTGATCACGACGTGCTGGAACCCCGGGCGGTCGCGCAACGTCGCGACCACGTCGTCGACGTCGATCCAGCCCCACTTGATCGGGTACGTGATCTCGTCCAGCAGCAGGAACTCGTAGCGCTCCTCGGCGATCATCTGCTTGACGCCTGCCCAGCCCGCGCGCGCCTTGTCGGCGGACTCCTCGAGATCCTTCGAGATCCACGACCAGCCGTCGCCCATCTTCTCCCAGTCGATGCCGCCGAGCGCGCTCGCGGCCTTCGCCTCGCCGACCTTCCACTTGCCCGACTTCACGAACTGGAAGACGCCGCAGCGGTAGCCGCGCGCCCAGGAGCGCATGAGCATGCCGAAGGCCGAGGTGCTCTTGCCCTTGCCGTGCCCGGTGAGCACGATCAGCAGCGGCCGGTCGCGCCGCTTGCGGCGCAGCGGCTCGGCGCTGCCCTGATCCTCCGGGCCGGTGCGGGACGTCGACGTCGTCGCCGGCGTGGCGCGCCAGCTGGGCGGGAACTGGTGGATCGGTCATGCGGCCGTCCTCGGCATTCTCGGCGGGCTGGTGAGCGTGTGCAGGCGTGCGCCCGCGGCCTGCGCGAGCGCGGCGGCGAGCCCGAGGCGGACCGGGCCGTCCTCGATGTCGATCACGTGCGCCGCATCGGTGGCGCGACCGAGGCTCGCGGCGGCGCGGCGCACGGCGCCCGCCGGATCCTGGACACGGCCGTCCGTGAGGATCACCGAGACGCGTGCGGCGGCTGCTGTCGCGACCCGACTCGCGCCTGACCACCTGCTCGGCCAGCGCGAGCCCTGCTGCCAGCGGCGTCCGCCCGCCGGTCGCGAGCCGCCCGATGGCCTCCGCGGCCAGCTCGAGCGGTGTGCCGGGCGGGACGAGCAGATGGCCCTGCGGTCGCGGAACGCGACCACGGCGACGCGGTCGCGCCGCGCGTAGGCATCGCGCAGCAACTCGAGCAGCGCGCCCTTGACGCGAGCGAGGCGCGCGCGTGCGCCCATCGAGCCGCTGGCATCCACGACGAGGCAGAGCAGCACGCTCTCGCGACCTCCGCGCACGTGCTCGCGCAGCGCTCCCGGGTCATCGCCCGCGAGGCGCGCCCGCAGCGTGGCGACGATCGCGATGTCGCTGCTGCCGGGCGTGGCGGGCCGGTTGTCGATCGCGCCGGCGGTCAGCCCCGAGCTGCGCGCGCGCCGCCCGCCCGGGCCCCCGCCAGTGCCGGCGATGTGCAGCGCCTCGGCGGGCAGCCGTGCAGGCGCGGGCGCATCGAGGCGCTCGCGTGCGAGCGCGTCGGCTCCCCCCTCGGCGGGCGCAGGCGAGGGTGAGCCACCGCCGGGCGGCGGGCCCTCGGGCGGCCCGTCGCTCGGACGGCGGGTCGTCCAGCGCGCGCTCGATGTCGTCGGGCGACGGCATCTGGCCGTCGAGCGGATCGCGCCGGCGCCGGTGCAACAGTGCCATGCCCGCGGCACGGCGGACATGCTCTTCGTGCACCTCGTCCACCCCGTCGAGCGCGGCCAGGGCGCGCGCGGTGCGCGCGGTCACGATGTCGCCGCGCACGCCGTCGACACCGAGCGCCGCACACGCGGCGACGATGCGCCCCAGCTCGCGCTCGGGCAGTCGCACGCGCGGCAGCCGCGCCGTGGCAGTGGCGATGCGGGCTGCAAGCGCCTCCTCCGCGGCGCGCCATTCGGCGGTGAACAGCTCGGGATCGCGCTCGAAGGCGAGGCGCCGCCGCACGATCTCGGCCCGCAGCTCGGGCTCGCGAGGCCCGCGCACCTCGACGCCGAGCCCGAAGCGATCGAGCAGCTGCGGTCGCAGCTCCCCCTCCTCGACGTTCATCGTGCCGACGAGCAGGAAGCGCGCTGCGTGCACGGCGGAGACGGCGTCGCGCTCGACGCGCGAGACGCCCGTGGCAGCGGCGTCGAGCAGCGCGTCCACGAGGTGATCGGGCAGGAGGTTGACCTCGTCGACGTAGAGGATGCCCTGGTGGGCGCGGGCCAGGAGCCCGGCCTCGAATGCCTTCTCGCCCTTGAGCGCGCGCCCGAGGTCGAGCGCGCCCACGAGCCGATCGAGGCTCGAGCCCAGCGGCAGCTCGACGAGCGTGGCCGGGCGTGTCTCCGTCGGTGCATCCGCAGGCACCGCTCCCTCGGGCGTGAGCTCGCCCGGGCCCGAACGCGAAGGCCTGGCCCGTTGCGGCCGTGACCGGAGGGAGCAGCGCCGCGAGCCCGCGCACGGCCGTGGTCTTGGCCGTGCCGCGCTCGCCGCGCACGAGCACACCGCCGATCTCGGGCGAGACGGCGTTGGCGAGCAGCGCCTCGATCAGCTCCTCCTGGCCGACGATCGCCGTGAGCGGGTACGGCATGCTCACGCTGCCCGCCTCCTCGAGCTCGCCCTCGAGAGCGAGGTAGCGATCGCGGATCTCGGCCAGCGTGGAGTCGTCGGGCGCCGCCCAGAGGCCGCGATCGGCGGCCTCGAGCAGTCGCTCGGCGATGGCGCGCGCGGCCCACGGGTTGGAGCGCGTCATGAACTCGGCGATGTCGGCGTCCAGCAGGTAGCGCTGGGCGACCTGCTCGTACATCCAGTCCTCGGCAACCCCGGTCGTGGCGTCGTAGCCGAACAGGTAATCGACGGTGGCCGAGAGCTCGGCCGCGCCCTTGTAGCCGTGCCGGATCATCGAGGCGATCCAGCGAGGGTTCGCAACCCGCGCGCGGAACACGCGGCGCGTCTCCTCCGCCAGGGTGCGCGAGACGACGCGCGAGGGATCCGAGCTGTCGCCGAGGTACGCCGCCGGATCGCGCCCGGTGAGTGCGCGGACGGTCGCGACCATGCCGCCGTGGTACTGGTAGTAGTCGTCGGAGTCGAGGATGTCGTGCTCGCGCGAGTCGACGTTCTTGACCGCCACCTCGATGCGCCCGAAGCAGTCGCGCATGGAATCGCCGGCACCGGCGCCCTCGAGGCCGCGGCCGTACGCGAACCCGCCCCAGGCCTCGTAGACCTGGGCGATGTCGGCGTCGTCTCGCCAGTCGCGCGCATCCACCAGTTGCAGCAGTCCCGCGCCGTATGTCCCGGGCTTGGAACCGAAGACCCGCGTCGTCGCGCGCCGCCAGGCGCGCTCACCGAGCTCGGAGGCCAGCCGCTCGGCATCGGCCCGCGCGTGCGCCGCAACGTAGTTGTCGTCGGGCGACTCGTCGAGCGCGGCGACCTTGGCCACCGCATCGTCGAGCAGCACGACGAGGTGCGGGAAGGCGTCGCGGAAGAATCCCGAGATGCGCACCGTGACGTCGATGCGCGGGCGCCCGAGCTCGGCCAGCGGGATCACGGAGAGGCCGGTGACGCGCCGCGACTCGGGGTGCCAGGTCGGCCGCACGCCCAGCAGGGCGAGGATCTCCGCCACGTCGTCACCCTGGGTGCGCATCGCCGACGTGCCCCAGGCGACGAGCCCGACCATGCGCGGTAGCTCGCCCGTCTCGCTGCGGAAGCGATCCAGCAGGGCATCGGCGAGCCGGCAGCCCACCTCCCACGAGAGCTCCGAGGGCAGCGCGCGCGGATCGACGGAGTAGAAGTTGCGGCCCGTCGGGAGCACGTCGACCCGGCCACGCGTCGGGCTGCCCGAGGGGCCCGACGGCACGTGCCGGCCGTTCAGCGCCGCGAGCACGTTGCCGAGCTCGTCGGTCGTCTGCAGGATGCGCGGGACGACCTCGCCGGCAGCGAATCGAAGCGCTCGCTCGACACCGTCGTCGGGGCGGCCCAGCACGTCCAGGCAGACCTGGGACACCGAGCCGGCGCGCCAGTCCTGCGCGGCCAGCGCGTCCAGCAGCGCCATCTGCGCGGCTTCGAGGCGATCCACGAGATCGCCCGAGCTGGCCGACGGTCCGCGGAAGCGCGCCAGCAGCTCGGGCACGGCGCCTGGCGCGGGAGAGCCGGCGGCGGCGACGAGCGCGGGCTCGTCGAGCCCGAAGGCCGCACCCACGGCACTGCGCAGGCCGGGGACGTCGCCCGAGCCCAGGCGCAGGATCGCGGACACGAGCCCGCGCATCTGATCGCCACGTGGCGGCTGGCCGAGGATGTGCAGGCCGTCCTTGATCTGGATGTCCTTGACCTCGCAGAGGTAGCCGTCGATGTGCTCGACGAGCGTCGCCACGTCGTCGGGCCGCTCCTCGACTCCGAGGTCCGTCTGCAGGTTGGCGCGCTCGATCGCGCTCCAGATGCGCACTGCGAGGGACGGCAGCTTGGTGGGGTCGAGCACCTCGAGCCGTGCGTATTCGTCGAGCAGCGCCTCGAGCTCCGCCATCTCGTCGTAGGTGTCGGCCCGCATCATCGGCGGCACCAGGTGGTCGACGATCACGGCGTGCACGCGCCGCTTGGCCTGGACGCCCTCGCCCGGGTCGTTGACGACGAACGGGATAGACGAGCGGCATGTCGCCGAGTGCGGCATCGGGCGCGCAGCCGGCCGAGAGCGCGAGCGTCTTGCCGGGTAGCCACTCGAGCGTGCCGTGCTTGCCGAGATGCACGATCGCGTGCGCTCCCCAGACGCGCTCGATCCACCAGTAGCAGGCGAGGTAGTGGTGCGTCGGCGGCAGCTCGGGATCGTGGTAGATCCCCACGGGATCGTCGCCGTAGCCGCGCGGCGGCTGGATCGCGACGAGCACGTTGCCGAGCTCGAGCCCGGCCACGACGAAGTCGGCGCCGTCGATGTAGCGATCGCCCGGCGGCGGGCCCCAGCGCTCCTCGATCGCCGCGCGCAGCGACGCCGGCAACTCCGCGTACCAGGCGATGTAGTCGTCGACGGGCAGACGCAGCGGCGAGCCCGCGAGCTGGTCGTCGGTGAGGAACTCCGCATCGTGCCCACCCGTCGCGATCAGCGCGTGCATGAGCTCGTCGCCGTGCTCGAAGGGCGCGTCGACGCGCATGCCGTCGCCCCGCATCGCCTCGAACAGACCGGAGCGCGCTGGCCGGCGTGTCCAGTCCGACCGCCATGCCGACCTTGGCGTGCTTGGTCGGGAAGCTCGTCAGCAGCACCGCCACGCGTCGCTCCGCGGCCGGCAGCGTGCGCAGCCGAGCCGTGCGCACCGCCAGCCGGGCGACCCGTGCGCAGCGCTCCAGGTCGGGCACGTAGCGCGCGACCGAGGTGCCGACCCGCGTGACCCACGAGTCGCGCTCCTTGAACGAGATGACACCACCGAGCAGCCTTCCGTCGAACTCGGGGATCGCCACCTGCGTGGCGGCGTCGAGCGGCGCGAGGCCCGAGGACGACTCCTCCCAAGCCTCCCGCGACGACGTTGCCGAGACCGCCTGGATGACGGCGACGCCGAGGCCTGCCAGCGCCGATGCGTCCCACTCCTGCCACGCCTCCCCCACCCCGTCGCCGCCCTCGGCTGCGACCGCGTCGCCCGCGCTCGAACCTCCGGTGGCGAGCATCGTCACGACCAGGGCGTCGACGCGGTCGCCGATCAGCTCCAGCGCCGGCACCCGCCCGTCGGCGTCGCGCCGCAGGGTGTAGCTCCAGACGGCCAACGCGTTGCCGCCGGCGTCCTCGATCGCGGCGCAGAGCGCATCGACGAAGGCCGTGTTGCCGGTCAGCCGGTGCGAGCGGTAGAAGCAGACGCCGATCGTCGGGCGCTCCGGATCGTGCCCCGCCACCGCCTGCTCGATGCTGACGTCGCCGCTGCCGGGGACGTACACGCCGAGGTCGGCGACCTCGCGCGGCGGTTCGAAGCCGTAACCCTCGAGCAGGAAGGTGTCGGCGAGAAAGCGCAGCAACTGCTCGACGTTGTCGATGTCGCCGTGCCGCAGGTACTCGCCCGCCTGCGCGACCGCGCCCGAGGGCGCGAGCGAGAGCGCCGTCATCTCGGCGTCGGGCTGCGCCTCGCCGCCGAGGGCGAGCAGGGCGATGCCGCGCTCGGCGCAGCGACTGCGCAGCAGATCGAAGCCCTGCCACCCGCGCCGCCCCCCGAGGACGCGACACAGGACGACCCGCGCGCCCACCAGCAGGTCGTCGATCAGGGCCGCGTCGTCGGCCGATGAGCCCGGATTGACGCAGCACACCTCGGGGAAATCATCCGGCAGCCGTTCGAGAGCCCCCGCGGTGGCGAGGATCTCGGTGTCTGCCGTGGTTACGACGCGAAGCACGCGTGCTTCCCGGATTTCATCTACGACTACCTCCTCGGGATCGAGCGTCCCGGAATCGAGGGCTCGCGGCGGTGGAGTTCCTGACTCCCGGCACGTCTCCGTGCCGGTCACAGTGGCGCGACCGCCCCGGATTCACACCGGGTTCCCCGCACCGCCACGCTGAGGTGCCTACTGTAACCACGACGGCGCTACCCTGCAGGCACGAGCCGAAGGAGGCGCCAGGTGTGGGACTGGGCGATCATCGTCGTTCTCTATCTGTTTGCAGCAGGCTTCTTCCGCCTGCTGGGAGGCGTCGGCAGCGCGGGGGACGCGCTCGCCGGCTGGGGTCACCGCCGCGGGTCCGCGCCGGGCGATCGCTCGCCTCTCGATGGCTGACAGCCATGCGCCGCGTCGTGGCAAGATGCCGCGATGGGCGCAGACCAGTATCACGAGCCACCTGACGAGCTACCCGCCGAGACGCGCACCTTCGCGCGCCTGAGCGCCTCCCTGACCGAGGAGGCGGAGGCCATCGGCTGGTACGAGCAGCGCCTCGCCGTCGAGTCCGACCGCGAAGCGCTCGCGATCATGCGCGACGCGCAGGGCGAGGAGTTCAAGCACTTCTGCATGGACCTCGAGTTCCTGCTGCGCCGCACCCCGCTCTGGCGTGAGATCGCGCGCGGGATCCTGTTCCAGGAGGGCGACATCGTCGAGCACGGCGAGGAGGCCGAGGAGCAGGCCGTCGAGGGAGCGGCTGCTCGCGGCGCGCCGCTCACGGGCAGCGCGTCGCTCGGGATCGGCAGCCTGAGGGGGTCGGCGCAATGAGCCATCTCCTGCGCGAGCACGCTCCGATCACCGAGGAATCGTGGGATCGCATCGACGAGGAGGCTCGCGAGCGCCTGACGCCGGCGCTCGCGGCCCGCAAGCTCGTCGACTTCGCCGGCCCGCTGGGCTGGCAGCACTCGGCGACGAACCTCGGCCGCGTCACGACCGTCAAGGCCCCCTTCACCGGCGTCTCCGCCGGGCAGCGCCGCGTGCTGCCGCTCGTCGAGGCGCGCGCGAACTTCTCGGTCACGCGCGCGGAGCTCGCCGACACCGACCGGGGCGCTGAGGACACCGACTTCGCGGACCTCGACCGCGCCGCGCACGATCTCGCGGTGGCGGAGAACGCCGCGGTCTTCCACGGCTGGAAGGCGGCGGGCATCGTCGGCATCGCCGAGGCCGCGCCGTATGCGCCGATCGCGCTCGGCAACGACTGCGAGCGCTATCCGCGGCATGTCGCGATGGCGATCGAGCAGCTGCTCGCGGCCGGGATCGACGGACCCTACGGCCTGGCACTCGGACCCAAGGCGCACGAGCTCGTGCTCGAGAGCAGCGAGCACGGTGGCGTCCTCCTGCTCGACCATCTCCGCAAGATCCTCGGCGGCCCGCTCGTGTGGGCCCCGGGCGTCGAGGGCGCCGTCGTCGTCAGCCTGCGCGGCGGCGACTTCCTCTTCGAGTCAGGCGAGGACATCTCCGTCGGCTACCTCGCGCACGACGCCGACGCCGTCCAGCTCTATCTCGAAGAGAGCTTCAGCTTCCGCGTCGCCACGCCGGAAGCCGCATTCGCGCTGACTCCGTAGCGCTCACGGCGGGAGGATCGCAGCGAGGTCCCAGATGCGCGGATCTTCGGGCACCAGTCGGACGAGCACGCCGGGCTTCGAGACGCGCGCGGCGGCGAAGCGCTCACCGGCCTCGTCGCCCAGATAGCGCGTCGCGATCGACCGCCTGATCTCCGTCACGTCTCCGTCCTCCAGGGCCGCCTCGCCCCGTACCTCGACGCCGCGGAACGGGGGAACGGTCTCGAAGACGACCAGAACACAGCGCGGGTCGCGCTCGAGGTGCCGCAGCTTGACGTCGCCCCGCGCGATCACGATCTCGAATGCCCCGCCCGTCCAGCGGAACCAGACCGGCGTCGTCAACGGCGTCCCGTCCCGCCGCCTGGTCGTCAGCACCGCCGCCGCGGGCGCCTCCAGCAGCGTGCGAACGTCTTCGAGAGAGGAGGCCGGCATCGCCCGAGAATATCTGCGGCCAGCGCGCAGACTGCGCACGCGCGTCATAGTCCGCAGCGTGGATGTGGAAGAGGTGCTGGCGAGGCTCTCGCGCGTCTTTGCGTCACGCGACTGGCCGGCGATGAGAGCGCTCTATCACCCCGACGCGCTCGTCTTCACCGTGACCGGCGGGCCCGACCCGCTGACTGCCGACCAGCTGATCGCCGAGCTCGAGCGGGTCTCGGACGACTTCGTGTACCTCGTCACGCCGGCCGAGACGATTCCCGTCGACAACAGCGCGGCCGTCGTCACCGGCCGGATGCGGCGGCGCCTGCCCGCCGGAGGCTTCGAGGATGCCGGACATGTCTGGCTGATCACGGTTCGCGACGGGCTCGTCTACCGCCAGGCCGTGCATCACGATCCCGAGGCGGCGCGCGAGGCGTATGCGCGCCTGGGCGTCACGCTCGGCGTGCCCGACCCCACCTGACGGTCGTACGCCACTCCGTTTGGGTCCTGATCGCACCGGGGAACACGCCGATGGCGTTCACCACACCCAAGGAGGCGACTATGTCGGCGCAGAGATCGGGCAACAGTGCAGGAATCGGAATCGGAGGGATCCTGGTGATCATCGGGATCGTCCTCGCGGTCATCTGGAGCGTCTGGATCGGCGTCATCGTGGCGCTCGTCGGACTCATCGCGTTCGGCGGCTTCGCGCGCGGAAAGTGGTACTGACGGCGCCGTCGCACGATTGGGGTCAGGCACCCAATCGTGCGACGTGCTGTCGTAGGTGATCAGTCTCGGACTGTGGCAAGCTGGTGCGAGCTCGCGTCACGCGACAATCCCGTCGCCGTCGAGCAGTCCCAGCAGACCTTCGGCGATCCGTTGCGGATCGGGCGGACAGCCGGTGATGCGGAGGTCGACCGGAAGGACGTCCTCGAGGCGACCCGCAATCTCCTCGGGAAGGCCGAGCACGCCGCAGCCGAGGGCGCAGTCGCCGAGCGCCGCGACCCGGCGCGGTTCGGGCATCGCGCGGTAGGCGGTCAGCAGTGCGTCGTGCATGCGGGTCGTGACCACCCCCGTGACGAGTAGCAGATCAGCGTGACGGGGCGAGGCGACGACACTCAGGCCGTAGCGCTGCAGGTCGTAGTAGGGACTTGTGGCGAGAGTGAGCTCGTGCTCGCAGCCGTTGCAGGATCCGGCGTCGACGTGGCGGATCGCGAGCGAGCGCGCGCGCCTCGAAGCCGGGAGGTCGATGCGCAAGCGGAGGCGGCGCAGGTCGCGGAGCAGCGTGAACATGTCAGCGGTCCGCGCAGGCGTAGCAGAGCTCGAAGCTCTTGTTGATGAGAGGGAAATCCGGCAGGAGGTTGCCGGGGGCGATGCGCCCGAGCACCGGCCAGTTCGCGTACGACCCGGTGCGCAAATGGAGCCGGCCAACGCGCTCGCCCGATCGCTCGACGGCGCAGAGCGTGGCGCCGCGCGGGCTCTCGATACACGTCACGGCGCGCTCCAGCGGCGACGCGTCGGCAAGGCAGGAGTCCCGCACGAGGGGCTGTTCGAGCAGGCTGTCTAGCAGCGCGAAGGTTTGAGCGAGCTCCAGTTGGCGCTGCTCGAGCCGCGCACGGACATCGCCCACGTCACGCTCGTTCTGCGCCGGCCGGAAGCCGTCGTACGCAAGCCACCCATCGTCCTCCGCGCGCACGTCCTCCGCGACACCGGCCGCACGGGCCACCGGGCCGACGGCTCCCCATGCGGTGGCATCGCCACCGCCCAGGACGCCGATGTCGATCAGGCGGTCCTGGAAGGACGTGTTGAACACGAGTTCGCGCCACATCGCAGTGGTGCCGGCGCCCAGGCCGGCGAGCACGTCGCGCGCCGCACGGCACGCTGCGTCGTCGATTTCCAGCCGGCTCCCTCCGACGTGGACGCTGTCGAACAGCAGCCGGTGCCCGGCGAGTGTGGCATTGAGCCGGCGAGCTTCCTCGCAGAAGGCTGCGAAGCGCTGGTTGCCCGCCGCGAGCCCGACGCCGGAACAGATCGCCGCAATGTCGTTGAGATGGCTCCAGAGCCGTTCGAGCTCGAGCAACAGCGTGCGCGCACGGCCGACCTGCAGGCTCGGACGCAGTCCGTGCAGGCGCTCCACCGCGTGGGCATATGCCACGCGGTTGGTCACAGCGCAGGCGCCGCAGGCGCGTGCTGCGTAGACGATGGCCTCGTCGAGTGGCACGTCGACGGCGGCGCGCTCGAGACCGCGATGCTTGTAGAAGAGGCGGACGTCAAGCTGCAGGATGCGATCGCCGACGACGTGGAAGCGGAAATGCCCCGATTCGATCACGCCGGCGTGAATCGGGCCGACGGCGACCTGGTACACATCCGATCCGGCGACCGGGGTCGTCCAATTCGCAAGCGCGCGGTTGTGCTCGGCGAGGGGACGCAGCGGCTCGTGGCCGTCGAACCCGACGCCGTAGAGATCGTGCGCTTCACGCTCGGCCCACTCCGCGGCCGGCATCACGTCGACAATGCTGGGTACTCGGCCGTCGCTCACGGCGACGGTCTCCGTACGCAACGCCCCTCCCGGCAGGCGCAGGACCGTACGCACGACCGGCTGCGCCCCGTCTGCGCAGGCGTAGAGCGTGCCGAAGCGCGCGCCGTCTGCGCACGCCTGGATCATGCGCGCCCGGTACTCGGCGATGGGCACGGCAGAGCTCGTCACGACAGCCCCCGCACGAGCGCGTCCGCGATCGCCGAGCCCGGAAGCGCCAGTGCGGCCGCGGCCAGTGCCGGGAGCAGCACCAGACTCCCGGCCGCAAGCCAGGCGACCGGTCGGCGGGCCGGCGGATTGCCGGGGCGCCTGCCCCGCCTGCGGCCGGCCACCGCTTCGATGAGCGCGTGGCAGAGACCGAGGAAGCCGAGCGCCAGGAGAATGAGCGCGACCACCGCTGCGGCCGTGTACCCCGCCCGGACGCCGCCGAGCGCGACCATGAGCTCGGACACGAACAACGGCGAGGGAGGGAGCCCGGCAAGCGCGGCCAGGCAGAGGCCGACGATCGCGCCGACGCGCGCGTCGGCGCGCGCCACTCCGCGCGCCGCGTGCGACGCGGTGGAAGGTTGCACGCCCAGCAGCGGCATCGAGGCGTAGAACCCGAGCGACTTGGCAATGGCATGGCCGGCGACATGGACGATCGCGCCGGCCAGCGCGAGCGAGTTCCCGAATCCGATCGCGAGCGCTATCACGCCCATGTGCTCGAGGCTGGAGTACGCCAGCAGGCGCTTCCAGGCCAGCGGGCGCCAGAGGAAGGGCACTGCGAAGGCCAGTGATGCCAGGCCGAAGAAGATGAAGACGTGATGTGCGGTCGCCGAGCCGACCGCAGCCGCGAGAGCCTGCTGAACGCGCCAGGCGACGAGCAGGACGGCGGGCAGGAGCGCAGCCGAGAGCAGAGCCGAGACCGGCGCCGGCGCCTCGGAGTGGGCATCGGGAAGCCAGTTGTGAACCGGCGCCCAGCCGATCTTGGCAGCCAGTCCGGCCAGCAGGAGCAGGTACGCGAGCAGCGCGAGCTCGTGGTCGAGCCCCGGCGCGGCGGCGTGGATGCTTGTCCAGGAGAGCCCGATCGGTCCGCCGGCCGCACGCTGGGCGAGCTGCAGCACCAGGACCCCCAGCAGTGCCAGGCCCAGGCCGAGCGACGTGAGGACGAGGTACTTCCAGGCTGCCTCGAGTGCGCGCGGCTTGCCCGAGAACGCGACGAGCAGCGCGGACGCGGCGGTGGTGGCCTCGATCAACAGCCAGGCAGCGCCCAGGTTGGCCGCCAGCGGCACGGCCAGCAGCGCAGCCCAGAACACGAGCAGCGCGGTGTAGTAGTGCGCGCGCGGCCTCCGCCCGCCGAACAGGGTCGTCTGAGCAGTCGCGAGATAGGCGGGTGACACGGCCAGGCTGGCAGCTCCGACCAGGCCGATCACGCCCACGAGGACGCCACCGGCCGCGTCCACGCACAGCCAGTCGCCGAGCAGCGGCCGGTCGCTGGCAACGAGCGCCCAGCCGCTCGTGATCAAAGCGAGGATGACCGTCGGCGCAGCGCTCACCAGCGCGACACGTTCGCCTGCGCGCTGGCTCGGCAGCGCGGCGACCGCGAGGCCGGCGAGCAACGGCAGCAGCGGGACCCCGGCCGCGCACAGCTCGCGGCTAGTCACGGAGGACTCCGAGGCGAGCCGTGTCGCCGCTCCCGAACTCCGCATAGATGCGCGCGTGGAGCAACGCGGCCACGAGCACGACGACGATGAGGTCGGCGGCCACTCCGAGCTCGATCAGCCCGGGGAGCCCGCCCGCAACCGCGAGCGCGGCGACTGCAAGCGCATTGTCGATCTGCACGAGCGCTGCGATGTGGAAGATGGTCGGCTTGCGCGTCGCGATGGTGACGAGTGCGAAGGCGACGAGCGCGAGCAGGGCACGCTCGGCGTCGCGGTCGCCGATGCCGAGCGACGGGACCAGCAGGGCAAGCAGGAGAGCCAGCCCGACCGCCAAGGCGCCTCGCACCACGGGTCCGGCGTCTGCGCGAACCGGCCGCGTCTCGCGTGTGCGTCGCACCACCACCAGCAGCAGACCACAGAGCAGGACGGCCCGGCACATCAGGGCAGCCGCAGCGACGATCTCGTCGACTGCGTCCGCCTGCAGCACCGCCGTTGCGGCGAGCAGCAGCGCCTGGGCGGTCACGAGCGCCACCGCGACGCTGCGCCGGCGCAGCGTGGGCACGCCAAGGCCCAGCGCCACCACGATCCAGGCGACACCGCTGTTCATCCGGCGCCCTCGACGAGACGGGTGATCACCGCGAGCAGGGCAACGCCCGCACCGGCACCGAGCAACCGCGGGACGAGCAGGATGCGCAGCTTCGCCACGAGCGTCTCGAGCACCCCGAGGCCGATGGCGAGGGCGACGACGATCACGGGAAGCAACGCGAGACCTGCGCCGAACCCGGGCGGATGCGGCAAGAAGATCGCCGCCGCCAGCGAGAGCATCAGCCAGTGGCGTGCAGCCATGGCCCACTGAAGAAGCGCGAGGTCGCGGCCGGCGTACTCGAGCAGCGGGCCCTCGTGGATCATCGTGAGCTCGAGGTGGGTGTCGGGATTGTCCACCGGCTGGCGCCCCGTCTCCGCGACGACGACGATCAGGAACGCCACCATGGCCAGGGCCTGCGCGGGATTGCTCCACACGGCCGTGCCCGCGGCGGCAGCTGCCATCCCGCGCAGGTCAGTCGTCGAAGCGCCGATCGCGGCGCAGGCGAGGGCGAGTACGAGCGCGGCTTCCACGGCGACGCTGATGGCGAGGTCGCGGCTCGCGCCCTGCAGCGCGAACCCGTTCCCCGTGTCCCACGCGGCCGCCGACAACGCGAATCGCCCAAGTGCGAGGAGACCGAGCAGGACGAGCGCGTCATGTCCGACTGGCCAGTCGGGCGCGTGGCCGGCGATCGGCACGAGCAGGCCCGCGAGGGCGAGCACTGACGCGACGATGGCCGGCGCGAAGCGGTAGACGGGACCCGTGCCGTCGGGATCGACGACCGACTTGCCCCACAGCCGCGCAAGCTCGCGATATGGCTGCAGCGGCGATGCGCCGCGCCTGCCCTGCAGACGCGCCTTTACCCACTGCGTCAGCCCGGGAATGGCCGGCGCGAGCAGAACCAGGCCGCACACCTGGACGAGACCTGCAATCGCATCCTGCGTGCTCATCCGACCAGACCGAGCCGCGCCAGTGCCAACAGCGCCAGCAGCAGGGCCGTGAGATACAGGGCGTAGACGCTCAGGCGCCCGGATTGCAGCCGCCGCGCCCAGCCGGCCCCGCGCAGCGCGGCAGAGGCGACCGGGGCATAGACGCGCTCCTCGATCAGCAGCGGCACCCGGCCGCGGTAGGAGACGGATTGAACAATGCCGCCCTCCACGGCGACGGCGATCTCCCGTTCGGGCCGCAGCAGCGATTCGAGCACGATCCGCACGGGCTTGGTGAAGCCGGCGCTCGTCCAGTTGAGCACGGGCTCCACGCGCTGCCCGCACGCCCAGGTCGGTGTCGGCGCGGCGCTGCGCCGACCACGTGCGAGCCGCAGCACCGCAACCGCGCAGGCGAGCGCGATCGCAAGCGCCAGCGCCGGGAGCCCGCCGGTGCCGGGCGGGTGGAGTCGCGCTCCGCTCGAGACGCCGGCAGATCCGGGCAGGATCGCCGCGCAACGCGCGAACAGCGGTCCCGGAACGGCGCCCAGAACCACGCACCAGGCGGCCAGCACGAGCAGACCCCATCGCATCGGCCACGGCCCTTCCACGGCCTCGGCGCAGGCCGGGCGCCGTGGCTGCCCGAGCAGCACCAGACCGACGACCTTGACGAAGCAGTACACCGCGAGGGCGGCAGTGAGGGCGAGCGCCGCCAGGGCGAGAGCGCCCGCGATCCCGGCGCCGACGCTGTGCGTGAGTGCGAGGTGCAAGAGCGCCTGGAGCGTCAGCCACTCCGACACGAAACCGTTCAGGGGTGCGATCCCCGCGATCGCACCCGCACCGACGAGAAATGCGGCGCCCGACCAGGGCATGCGGCGCAGAAGACCGCCGAGCCGGTCCAGCTGCAGCTCGTGCGCGGCGCGCTCGAACGCGCCGGCACCGAGGAACAGCAGCGCTTTGAAGACGGCATGGTTGATCGTGTGCAGCAGCGCAGCAGCGAACGCCACGCCGGCCCAGGCCGGATCGCCGAGCTCACGCAGCGTGAGCGCGGCGCCGAGGCCGAGCAGGATGATGCCGACGTTCTCGATCGAGTGCAGGGCGAGCAGACGTTTGAGCTCGTGCTGGAAGAGCGCGTAAACGACACCCCCGAGCGCGGAGGCCGCTCCCAGCGCCACGACCGTGAGCCCGAGCCACAGCGGCGGTCGCGCGAGCCATTCGACGAGCACGCGCATGAGCCCGTAGAGCGCGACCTTGATCATCACGCCGCTCATCAGTGCCGAGACGTGCGCCGGAGCAAGGGGGTGGGCCCGCGGCAGCCACACGTGCAGGGGCATCACGCCCGCCTTGGCGCCGAAGCCGATCAGGGCGGCAACAGCCACGAGCACGCCGCTGGACGAAGAGGCAGCGAGCGCGTCACCGCCGAGCGCGCCGTGGTCGGCCAGGACGAGCAGGGCAACCCACGCCCCTGCGCCTGCAAGGTGCGTGATCGCCACGTAGACGAAGACACCGCGCCGTGCCTGCTCCTCGTTGCGCCAGACGAGGATGATCGCGGCCGGCACGACCGTCATCAGTTCCCAGGCTGCGAGGAACGTCACGACGTCGCGCGCACACAGCATCAGCGCCATCACGCCCACGAACAGCCCTGTGAGCCCGGCAACCGCGCGACCGCGCGCCGAAGCATCCAGGTAGCCGGCCGCGAACACGAGGGCGGGGCCGCTCGCGATGCCCAGAGTGAGCAGAAACACGGCGCTCAGGCGGTCGACGCCGAGCTCCGGGTGGAAGCCACCTGCGAAGCTCGAGCCGACGGCATCACCACTCCAGAGCACGAGACCGCCGGCGATGCCGAGCACCGTCGCACCGGCAGCCTGCACGTACATCCCGTCGCGTACCGAGTGCGTCGCGCTTGCCACCACCACGCCCCCCAGAAGCACGAGGGCGCCTGCGACGCAGAGCAGACCGCTCACTCGGCGGCCAGTTCGTCCAGCAGGCCCTGCCGCGCCTCGATGCCGCGACCGATGATTCCGCGCGCCAGAGCGAGCAGCGTGAAAACGCTCTCGTCGGTCACGCGATAGAACACGCTCGTCCCGTCACGGCGACCCTCGACGAGTGAGATCCGCCGCAGCGCGGCCAGGTGCTGGGACGTGCCCCCGGAATCCATTCCCAGCTCGGCCTGGAGCGCGCCGACCGAGCGCTCTCCGCCGCGCAGCAGCTGCAGGATTTGCACGCGCGCGGGATGCCCGAGTGTGCGGAAGAACTCGGCCTTGGCGATTGCGGGAGAGCCAGCTTGGTGAGGCATTCAGATACTTCTATAAGCCTAAGATTCTAAGATTATAAGAATCATAGCGACTGACCCCCACGACGCGAAAGACCGAGGCCCGCTCGCAACCCGCGGACAGCCTCCGCCGCCTCGCGAGTTCCTAGCGGCGCGACGTGTCGAACGGCCGGAGCCGACCGAGGCCGGCGGCGGAGCTGGGCGGCGCCGCCGCGCACGCAGATTGCGTCGCGCACGCTGGCCACGGACGAGACGTCTGGCTACAACATCGTCTTCGCCGACGGTCCCTTCACCTACCACCTCGGCGTGGGCTGGGGCAACCAGGCATCCTCGCCGCCCACGCGCGCGCAGTTGATCGCCGCGGCACGGGCGCTGTACGAACGCGTCCACTCGCCACCCGCCCCCAGGCTGTAGAGCAGACCGTCGCGTCACTCGTACGTCTGCTTGTAGGAGATCTTGCCATCGCGCAGGGCGATTTCGGCTTTCCGGCAATGCGGCCGATCGATAGTACGCTTGCCGCCCCGTGACCATCGACGACAGCTCTCCTCTTGCCCTCGATCCGGAGGTGATGCGCCAACTCGGCTACCGCACGGTCGACATGCTGGTCGAGCGGATCACGGGACCCGCCGGGCCAGTCGCGCGTTCGGCGACGCCGGAGGAACTGCATGAGCGCCTGAGCATGCCGCCACCGGAGCACGCGGTCTCCTTCGAAGAGATTCTGGGTGGCCTGGAGCGCGACGTGCTCCCGTTCGTCGCCCGCATCAGTCATCCCGGGTACCTGGCCTTCATCCCGGGTGAGGGCACCTGGCCGGGTGCGCTCGGTGATCTGATCGCGAGTGCTCTCAACGTCGACACCTGCTGGTGGCTCGGGTCTTCCGGGCCGAGCGCGCTGGAACTCGTGGTGCTGGATTGGTTCCGGCAGTGGGTGGGCTATCCCGAGGAGGCCGCCGGCGTCCTCGTCTCGGGGGGCTCGGCGGCGAACCTGACGGCGCTGGCCTGCGCGCGCGAGGCACGCATCGGCGCGATGGACGACCAGGCGGTCGTGTACCTGTCCGATCAGACGCACTCGTCCGTGGCGCGAGCGGCGCGAGCGCTCGGCTTCCGGCCCGACCAGGTGCGTGTGATTCCCACCGACGCCCGCCTCCGCATGCGTCCGGATGCCCTCGAAGGCG
This sequence comes from uncultured Solirubrobacterales bacterium, assembly GCA_963791335.1. GTDB lineage: Bacteria > Actinomycetota > Thermoleophilia > Solirubrobacterales > 70-9 > RHKX01. Next base: position 88,405 of record CAWBRN010000008.1, on the reverse strand, counting down.
CCATCGCAGCAGACCGGGCCGGTGGGCGACGTCCCCTCATGGTCGTCGCCAACGCGGGCACCACGGCAGCAGGTGCCGTCGACCCGCTGCATGAGGTCTCGGAGATCTGCCGCCGCGAGGAGATCTGGCTTCACGTCGACGGCGCGTACGGAGCGTTCGCCTGTCTGAGCGAGCGAGGCCGCGATGCGCTGGCCGGGATCGAGCTGGCCGATTCGATCACGCTCGATCCCCACAAATGGCTCTACCAGCCCATCGAGGTCGGCGCGCTGCTGGTGCGTGACGGTGCGGCGCTACGACACGGCTTCGAGATCTCGCCTGCCTACCTCAAGGACGTCGAGGCGGTCGATCGCGAGATCAACTTCTCGGACCTCGGCCTGCAGCTCACTCGCACGTGCCGCGCCCTCAAGCTCTGGATCTCGCTGCGTTACTTCGGAGTCGGGGCGTTCCGACAGGCGATCGACCGCTGTCTCGACCTGGCGTTGCACGCTCAGAGCCAGATCGAGGAGTCGCCCGAGTTGGAGCTCATGTCGCCCGCCTCTCTCGGGATGGTGACATTCCGCCGCCACCCGGCCGGCGTCGACGACGAGGCGGCCCTGGAGCGCATCAACGCGAGCCTGGCCGAGAAGATCGAGCGAGGCGGCGAGGTGTTCGTCTCCACCAGCCGCGTACGCGGCCGCTATGTCCTGCGACTCTGCGTGCTCAATCATTCGACGTCGCAGAGCGAGGTGGATCGCGCTCTCGAGCTCGCGCAGTCGCTCCCCGTCGATCCCGCCGCCGCCGCGTCCACGGTCGTGCGCGAGAGCTACCCGGCGCTCGAGGCAGGCTGGCTCGGGAGCCCCGCGCTCGACAGCGACGGGCTGCGCTCGCTGCCGCTGTTCGCGTCCCTGACTGCCGAGCAAGCCCAGCGGGTCCTGCTCGGCGCGCACGAACACCTCGCGCTGGCGCGAGAAGCCGTCGTGGAGCAGTGGCAAGTCAGCCGCGATCTCTTCGTCGTGTTGGGAGGTACGGTGGAGGTCGTCGCCGATGGCAAAGCCCTGGCCACACTCGGCCCGGGCGAATTCTTCGGGGAACTCGCCGCGATCGAGTGGGGAGCGGGCTTCGCACGCACGCGAGCCGCCACCGTGACTGCGACGGAGCCGACGCGCCTGCTCGTCCTCGACTGGGCGCTCGTCGATTGGCTGATCAAGGCCGACCCCGCGCTCCGCGAACGACTCGAGCAGACTTCCCGCGACCGGCTGGCGACCCTCTGAGCGGGAGGTCGCCGGACGCATCCATGGCCGATGTTCGGCCCGCCGCGATGCGGGGAAGGCTCAGCTATGAGCGAACAGCACGGACAGGGCGCAGCCGAGGAGTTCGAGGTGCCGGAGGGGGAGTACCCGCCTCCCCCCGACGAGCTTCGCGAGGACGATGCGAGTGGAATGAGCAGCGCTATCTCTCGAGGGGGCGACGACATCGATCACGTTGACATCCGCGTTTCCGACGTCGAGCGCAGCCGCACGTTCTACGCCGCCGCGCTGGCACCACTCGGCTGGCGGGCACACGCTCCCGAGCAGGACCCGGCGGGCGGAGACGAGATCGGGTTCGGGCGGGGCGACGGAACCCGGTTCGCCATTCACTCGCCGACGGCCGATCCCGGTCAGGACACCGTCACGACGGGCGCGCACATCGCGTTCCGCGCCGACGGGCCCGCGGCGGTGCAGGAATTCCACGCCGCGGCGCTCGCGAACGGCGGCCGCGACATCGGACAGCCCGGCCCGAGGAAGGAATACAGCGCCGGGTATTACGGAGCCTTCGTGCTCGACCCCGATGGCAACAACATCGAGGCCGTCTGGCACGACGCACAGAGCTAGCGCGCCAGGACGACCTCGAGGGAGTACGTGTTGAGCACGTCGGCGGCCGCCGCGCGCCCGCGTCGCGCCGTGTGCACCGCCAACTCCATGGCGTCGAGGCCGAGCACCGAATGCGCGTCGGTCGAGCATACGATTCGCACGCCGGCCTCGACGGCAAGTCGTACGTGCTCGCCGGACAGATCCAGCCGGCTGGGCAAGCCGTTGACCTCGAGCGCGACGCCCGTCTCGAGCGCCACCTCAATCGTCCGCTCCAGGTCGAGGTCGTTGGCCGGGCGGTGCCCGATCAGCCGCCCGGTCGGGTGGCTCAGGCACCGGACGGCAGGATGGCGCATCGCCTCGGTCACACGTGCGGTCAGCTCCGCGCGCGGTGCGCGCTGCCCGCGATGGAGCGAGAGCTGGACCCACTCCAGCTCGGCGAGCACGTCGTCCGCGAGGTCGAGGCTCCCGTCGCTGCGAATGTCGCACTCGACGCCACGCAGGATCCTGAATGGCGCCAGTTGCTCGTTCGCAGCGGCGATCTCCTCGCCCTGGCGGCGGAGGGCATCGGCATCCAGGCCGGTCACGACCCCGACGTCCGGCGTGTGATCGCAGATCGCGAGGTACTCGTAGCCTCGCTCCCGCGCGGCCGCGCCCATCTCGAGCACGGTCGCGCGGCCGTCCGACCAGGTCGTGTGGGAATGCAGGTCTCCGCGGATCTCGTGCAGTTCCACGAGCGCCGGCGGCTCAGCCTCGATGCGAGCGGTACGGATCTCAGGCGGCGGGCACGGCAGGCCGAGTCGGCCGTACATGGTCGCCTCGTCGGGCGCCTCGGGCAGCGGCCCCAGCGCGGCGACGTGCTCGGGTGGCCCAGTCGCGCGCACGAGAGCCGTGCCGAGCTCGGAGGCGGCCGCCGTGACCAGCTCGATCAGGATCCCGTCGGCAGTGATCCCGGTGTCGGGATCGAGCAGCGCAACGATCTCGGGCAGGGCCGCGAAGCGCTCGCGCATGCCTTCCGGATCGTCCGAGCCGACGACGACCGCGAGGCGCTTCGACTCGTCCGTCCAACGCCGCGCGTCTCCCGCCGGGATTCCGCCGAGCGCAGCTGCAACCTGCTCGGTGACCGCTCGAGCGCGCGGGAGCAGGAGACCGGGCGCCCTCGGGCCTCTCTCGCGCTCGAGCGCCGCGAGGATCCGCGCTTCCGTCGTGGCGCCGATTCCCGGCACCTCGAGTAGGCGCCCGGTTGCCGCTGCCTGGCGGAACTCCGGCGACGGTCGTGATCCCGAGTGCGGCCCCGATGGCGACGGCGCGCTTCGCTCCGATGCCGAGCATGCGACCGAACGCCGCAAGCTCGAGTGGCGTCGATCGCCGCAGCTCCGCGAGCTCCGCAATGTCGCCGGTCTCGATCAGCTCGAGAAGGCGCGCTTCGATGCCCGGGCCGATGCCCTGCAGCTCCCGGATGCGGCCGGCGCGCACGAGTGCAGCGATGTCGACCGGCGCAGCACGCACGCGTTCGGCGGCACGACGGTACGCGCGGGCACTGTAGTAGCCGGCATCGGCAAGCTCGAGCAGCGCCGCGAACTCATCCAGCCGCGCCGCGATCCGTTCGTTGCCGACCTCTTCGCGCTGGCCCATCTCTGCAGGGTGTCAGGCGCGGTCGATCATGCGCCTGCCACTGAGGTGATGTCACCATGCACATGCCGAGTCGTGAGACTCTCGGTCGTGGGAGGTGATCCACCATCAGTAGCCGTGACGCGAGCGGTCGGCCATCGCTGATCTCCGGACGGACGGCCTGGGCACGGACCCTGAAGACGCCGCTGCGCGAGTTCCTGCGTACGGAGACCGGCGGCGCGGCCGTCTTGCTGGCGGCGGCCGTCGCCGCGCTCGTCTGGGTGAACGTCGACGCATCGTCCTACGACTCGCTCTGGGGGACGATGCTGTCGATCAACCTCGGCGGACGCGGGCATCGCGCTGGATCTGCGCGGCTGGGTGAACGACGGCCTGATGACGTTCTTCTTCCTCGTCGTCGGCCTCGAGGCGCGCCGTGAGTTCGATCTGGGCGAGCTGCGGGAGCGCCGGCGCCTGGCCTTGCCGCTGCTGGCGGGGATCGGCGGCATGGCCATGGCTGTCACCATCTACCTCGCGTTCAACGCCGGGCCGCTCGTCGGCAGGCGGGTGGGGCATCGCGATGTCGACCGACACGGCCTTCGCGCTCGGCCTGCTCGCTCTCGTCGGGCCGCACTTCCCCGACCGCCTGCGCGCCTTCATGCTCACCGTCGTCGTCGTCGACGACATCGTCGCGCTCGTCGTCATCGCCACCGTCTACACCGAGACGCTCGCACGTGGCACCACTGCTCGGCGCCATCGCCTGCTTCGGAGCCCTCCTGTGCCGCCCGTGCCCTGTCCATCCAGACGGGCGTCGTCTGGGCAGTGCTCGGGGCGGCCGCCTGGGTCGGCGTGCTGAAGTCGGGCGTCGATCCCGTCGTGGTCGGCCTCGCGATGGGTCTGCTCACCTTCGCGTATCCGGCACCGCGCTCCAGCCTCGAGCGCGCGACGGAGCGATTCCGCGAGTTCCGCGAGCAGCCCACCGCCGATCTGGCGCGCGCGGCAAGGCTCGAGATACGGTCGGCGACCTCGCTCAACGAGCGGCTGCAGCGGTTGTTCCATCCGTGGACGAGCTACGTGATCGTGCCGCTGTTCGCGCTCGCCAACGCCGGGATCGCGATCGACGGCGCGCTTCCTCGAGCGAGCGTTCAGCTCGCCGATCACGCTCGGCATCCTGTTCGGCTACGTGGTCGGCAAGCCGGTCGGCATCTTCGGCGCCTCCTGGCTGGTGACGCGGCTCAGCCGCGGGCGGATGCAGCCCGCCGGTCGGCTGGGCGGCCGTTGCGGGAGGCGGCACCATCGCCGGGATCGGCTTCACCGTGGCGCTCCTGGTGGCGACGCTCGCGTTCAGCGGTGCCCGAACTCGAGGAGGCGAAGCTCGGCATCCTCGGCGCCGCCGTGGCCGCGGCGCTCATCACCTGGCTGCTGTTCCGCGCCACGGCCCTGCTCCCCCGGCGCGCGCGGATCCGCGCCCTGATCGGAACCGCTCAGCCACTCGTCGACCTCTACCGGGAGGTCGACCCGCAGCGTGACCACATCCGCGGCCCGATCGAAGCGCCGGTGACGATCGTCGAGTACGGCGATTTCGAGTGCCCCTACTGCGGACAGGCCGAGCCCGTCGTCCGCGAGTTGCTCCGCGACTTCGTCGACGTCCGCTACGTCTGGCGACACCTGCCGCTGACCGACGTCCACCCGCACGCCCAGATGGCCGCCGAAGCCGCCGAAGCCGCCGCCGCACAGGGCGCCCTCTGGGAGATGCACGATCTCCTGCTCGCCAATCAAGATGCACTGGAGCCGAGCGATCTCGATCGCCTACGCGGCGCGACTCGACCTCGACGGCGAGCGTTTCGAACGGGACCTGCGCGAGCGCACGGGCGCCGGACGCGTGGCCGAGGACGTCGAGGGGGCCGACCTCAGCGGCGTCTCCGGTACACCCACCTTCTTCATCAACGGCCGCCGCCACCCCGGCGCTTACGACATCGCCTCGCTCTCGGCTGCAGTGCGCGTGGCGGGCGCGCAGGCCACGATCGCGCAGCCCTGAGGCCGCGTCGCGAGTTCCCGCTCATCGCACGACCCGGCCCGCAGGTGGATCGCGTTCGAGGTGTGGATGACGAAGATCAGCTCCACATTGCGGTGCGGCTCCGTCACAGCGTCGAACGTCGGCGTACCCGAGCCGAAGAGGACCGGCGCCATGTGCAGCGAGAGTTGGTCGATCAGGTTGGCACGCAGGTACTGCTGAACGCCCGGCGCCTCCCATCACGGTCACGCCCCTGTCGCCGGCGCAAACTCATCGCTCCAGGTCCCGCCGAAAGACGGCGTCAGGGCTTCTGTCGCCCCGCATCGGCGCCTGCCGGGCCCGCGACGTCGCGATAGGTGAACTTATGGACCTGCATCTCGAGCAGGGTCTCGGTTTCGCGTACGCCGGGGATCGCGCGCACGCGCCGGACGACGTCCCAGAGTGCGGCGTTGTCGGCGCAGATGACCTGGATGTAGAAATCAGCGCGCCCGAGCAGACTCGACGCATAGGTGACTTCGGGCATTGCGACGACGAGGTCGGTGAACGCGTCCAGGCTCTCCGTCTCGCAGCGCACCAACACGCCGGCCAGCACGCTGTGGCCGAGTCGCGAGGGGTCGACGAAGGCCAGGATGCGAAGGGCCCCCGCGTCCTCGATGCGCCGCACACGCGTACGAACAGTGCCTTCCGAGACGCCGACGCTGCGCGCGATCGCGCGAAACGACCGTCGCCCGTCCTCCTGCAGTTCCCGCAAGATCGCGCGATCGGTGTCATCGAACTCGGTTTGCATTTGCGCCGATGGTAGCACTCTTGGTGCCATCGCACGGTTCTTGGCGCCATTTTCTACGCATTGCGTAGCATATTTGCCTTGAAAGACTTGGACGCGTAGTCAATACTCAGGACTCTCGCAAACGAGTCGGCATGGCGCCGGGTTGGGAATCTCCACATGGCGATCGCACCGGAAGACGCTCTCGGCCTCGACGAGGTCGCCGAGGCGCTCGACAACGGCTGGACGCTGCCGGCCCGCTGGTACTCCGATCCCGCTGTGGCCGAGCTCGAGTACCAGCGGATCTTCGCGCACAGCTGGACGCTGCTCTGCCCCGAGGCCAAGCTCGCCTCGCCCGGCGACCACGTGATCGGCACCTCGGGCCGTGTGCCTGTGGTGGTCACGCGGGACGCCGAGGGCCAACTGCACGGCTTCGTCAACGTCTGCCGCCACCGTGCGCACCCCGTGGCGCTCGCCGACGGCTGTCGCAAGCTGCTGCAGTGCCGCTATCACGGCTGGACGTACACGCTCGACGGCAAGCTCCAGAACGCGCCACGCATGTCCCGCGAGATGGACTTCGACCGCACCGACCTCTCCCTCGTCCCGGTCGCTGTCGATGTCTGGCGCGGCTTCGTCGTCGTCAATCCCGACGTCACGGCTGCGCCGCTGCTCGACGTCCACCCGGCACTCGAGCCGCTCGCGGTCGAGCGCAACCTCGGCTTCGCCGACTGGAACTTCCGCGAGCACTGGGTCTACCCGATGGAGGCGAACTGGAAGGTCTTCGTCGAGAACGGAGTCGAGTGCTACCACTGCCCGACCGTGCACACCAAGAGCTTCAGCGACGCCTTCGTCACCGACGCCAATGTCTACGAGCTGGTCGAGACGGGCGGCCTGCTCTGCCAGTTCACGCCCTACAACGCGCGGCGTGCCAACACGCGCTGGGGCGGGCAGACAGGCGATGGCTTCCGCATCATCTACATGTGGCCGACATCCTTCTGGGCGCAAGACGACCAGGTCGCGTTCACGGGCATGATCGTGCCCACCGGCGTCGAGTCATGCGAGTTCCACGCCGACGTCTACGCCCACCCCCAGGCCGACGAGACGTTCGTCGCCGACTGGATGGAGATGTACGACAAAACTTTCGCGGAAGACGCCGACGTCGTACGCGTCCAGCAGGCCGGGCTACGCTCGCAGATGATCCCCTACGGCCGCCTCCTGCCCAAGAGCGAGAGCCCGATCCGGCACTTCCACCGGCTCGTCTACGACGCTCTGGCCGCCGAAGCGTGAAAAAGCTGCGCTAGCCGCGCATGCGGAGGTCAGGCGTTGACATCCCAGCCGAAGTAGACCTCGGCGAGCACGATCCGTCCCTCGCGTAGCGTCAGAATCTCCGTGTTGCGGAAGACGCTGCCGTCGGTCTTCGTCAGCTCGTAGGTCACGAGCACCTCGTCCTCGGCCACGTCGGTGACGCGGACGAACCGGAAGCTGCGCATCTCCGTGTGCGGCGGCCAGCAGCGCGCAAAATACGTGTCGCGGTCGATGCCCTCATCCTGCGGGCTCCAGAAGTGGAAGTCCGGCGCGATCACTCGCTCGAGGGCGTCGCGATCGCCGTCGGTGTAAGCCGCATACGAGCCGCGGGCGATGTCGGTATTGATGCTCATGTCGTTGCAGACACGTCTGCCGGCGCGAAATCATCGGAAAGGGAGAGCGAGATGGCTGGGCCGTACAGTCGAATCAACTTGGCGGATGTGGGCGATGCGGCGCCGGCCAACGGCTTCGGCGAGAGGTGGGAAGCGCGGGTCGCACGCGAAGATCTCCACGCGGAGCAAACGGGGTTGACGCATTTCCGTCTCCACCCGGGAAAGCGGTCGCCCTTCATGCATCGCCACAGGCGCGCCGAGGAGCTGTACGTGATCCTCCGCGGAAGCGGGCGGATCAAGCTCGATGAGGAGCTCTTCGACGTCCAGGCGCTGGACGCGGTGCGCGTCGCGCCCGAGGTGGCGCGGGCCTTCGAGGCCGGCCCCGAGGGCCTCGAGTTCATCGCCTTCGGGCCGCACTACGACGCCGACGGCGAACCGGTCGAGGATGACTGGGTCAGGAGTTGAGCCGGGCGGAGATCGCGAGCGCGAAGACGACCTTCTTGCCATGCCAAGAGCAGCGCGGCACAACGGCGACCCGAGCCTGATGCCTCTCTGTAGGATCGCGGGCGCAAGGGGGAACGAGGAGGCGGCCGATCAGACTCCGCGGGCGTGGAGCCGAGTGCGCCGCCGGCATCGCGGTCACCGGCAGCGTCTTCTACAACCGGCTCGCGTAATCGCACGGCGACTACGCGTCGGCGTTCCGCCGCGGCATCGTCAGCATCTCCGCGTTCATTGCAGTTGCACTCGCGCTCGCGCTGGCGGACGCGTTCACGCGCGACTAGTGCCCTAGCATTGCGCCGTGCCGTTCACACGCAGGAACCTCAAGCACGATCTGGAGGACTTCGGCTCCAGGTTCGACGGCGCGCCGGACCTGGAGTTCCGCGCGGCGACCCGGGCGCTCGAGCTCGAGCAGTCCGGCCTGACCTACCAGCGCGTCCCGCCCGGCTATCGCTTTCCGTACGGCCACACGCACAAGCAGCAAGAGGAGGTGTACGTGGTCGTAGGCGGGAGCGGGCGGATGAAGGTCGACGACGAGATCATCGAGCTCGGGCAGTGGGACGCGGTGCGCGTCCCGCCCGGTACGTGGCGAGGCTACGAGGCCGGACCGGAGGGCCTCGAGATCCTCGTCATCGGCGCGCCCAATCTCGGCGAGGATCCGCGCGAAGACGTCGAGGGCCGGCGCGACTGGTGGGGTGACTAGCGCTCTGACCCAGCCAGCAGCCGACTCCCGAATGCAAGCCTTCAGGCACTGAGACGCCGAGCGGCACGCTCGAGCCGCAACCGCCGCAGCGCGGCGGCGAAGGCTACGCTCGACTCCGCATCCGCCCGCTCGAGCTGCGCCAGGCACGCGACCAGGAGCTGCGCGTCAGCGAGCGTGATGAAGCTGCGTTCGAGGCAGGCGCGGCCCAGGAACCGGACAGCGGCCGGCTCGAGCTTCCCCGGGTCCGAGCTCGCGATCAGCACCAGCAGCGCCGCAGCCTCATCCAAACCCACGTGCGGAAGATCACCAGCCGCCAGCCGAGCCGCCAGCAGGTCACCGCCGGCCAGCGCCCGGCGCAGCCTTGTCAGAGGGGCACCCTGAGTCGTCATGCGAACACATGTTCGCACAGGTGTCCGGAGGCAGCCGCCTCGCCCGCAGCGGCGTAGACTCGGCCGGTGCCAAGGGATTCCTTCGCGGGCGTCGGGCCGCGTAGCGTCGCGCCGGGAACACCCGCCTGATGCTCGTCGTCGAGCGAGTGGCCGCTCTCCACCGCGTCGACCTGTTCGCGCTCGTCCCCGGGCGCACGCTTGCCGCGGTCGCCGCGTCGGCGGACGAGGTCGCCGTCGAGCCAGGCTCGACCTTCATCGAGCACGGCGCCCTCGAGGACTGCCTCTACGTCGTCGTCAGCGGGCGCGTGCGCGTGCACCGAGGTGACCGCCCTCGACAAGCTGGATGCCGATTTCTACACAGACGAGCATGCCCACATGGCCGGGGCCTTTGCGACCTATGCCGCGGCCGCGATCGAGCGAGCGCGCCTCTTCAACGAGATCGAGAGTCTTCTCGAGGAGGCGAATGACGCACGCGGCAGGCTGGTGGACGCCATCGAGAATTCGTCCGAGGGTTTCGTCTTCTTCGACGCCGACGATTGCCTGGTGCTCTGCAACACCCGATACCGGGAATTGCTCTACCCGGGCGCCAGGTTCTCGATCGATCCAGGAATGACGTTCGAGGCGATCATTCGAGCGGCTGCCGAGAGCGGCTACGTCGCGGACGCGGCGCTCGGGATGGAGGCATGGATTGCGGAGCGCCTGGCGATCCATCGCAATCCGGGGGAGCCGTGGCTCCAGCAGCGCAGCGACGGTCGCTGGCTTCTCATCACCGAGCGCAGGACGGAGACGGCGGATCCGTCGCGATCTTCTCCGACATCACCGATCTCAAGCAACGCGAGGCGGAACTCACAGAGAAGTCGAATGCGCTCTTGCAACTCTCGCAGCAACTGGCGAAATACCTCTCTCCCCAGATCTACGACTCGATTTTCGCCGGGAGACAGGAGGTCAAGCTCGCCAGCCAGCGCAAGCGACTCACCGTGTTCTTCTCGGACATCGCGAGCTTCACAGAGATGACCGAACGGCTTCAGCCCGAGGACTTGAATCAACTGCTCAATCACTACCTCACGGAGATGTCGGAGATCGCGCTCGCCCACGGCGCGACCATCGACAAGTACGTGGGCGACGCGATCCTGATCTTCTTCGGAGATCCCGAGACACATGGGCTCAAGGAAGACGCGGTCGCCTGCGTCAGGATGGCGCTGGCGATGCGCAAGCGCATCGCCGAGCTCCAGGGCACGTGGCAGGCAGTGGGCATCGACGAGCCACTGCGCTGCCGGATGGGCATCAACACGGGAGTGTGTACGGTCGGGAACTTCGGCAGCGAGGACCGGATGGACTACACCATCGTCGGCGCCCACGTGAACCTTGCGGCGCGCCTCGAGACGGCGTGCCCGCCCGACGAAATCCTGATCTCCTCCCAGACCTACGCACTCGTCCGAGACGTGATCTGCTGCGAAGAACACGGTCACGTCGAAGCAAAGGGCATCGCGCATCCGGTTGCGACCTACCGGGCAGTCGATCTCTTCGAGAACATGGGCGAGGCCAGCCGCCCCATCCACGCGGCGCTGCCCCATCTGCGGCTCGATGTCGACGTCGGGCTGATGTCTGCGGCTGAACAGGAAGCGGCCGCCGCGGTGCTCCGGGAAGCGGTTCGGCGACTTGCGAGCGCGAAAACGCGGCCGCGGGACGCCACCTAGGGCACCACGACACGTTCCGGACCTTCCGACCGAGGCAGCAGCTCTACTCGTCCTGACCGCCCGGCACGATCCCGAGAAATTGGAGGCGACGGCGGTTCGCTTCCTCGGCCGCGCCTGCCTTGAGCGATCTTTCATGACGCTCTCGGACACTCAACTTCTCGCGACGTGCCTCGACCAGCTCGCCCGCTCGGACGCGGGGCCCGCGCCAGCTTCGCGGCCGCTCTGCGGCGAGTGAGGCTCGTGCGCGCCGCGAGGCGTCTGGAAGAGCCGCCGAATCGAGGTTGACTGAGGGCTGCGCCGAGGCATACCCTGACACGCGACCGCGACGCATGGGGAGGCGTGAAATGACGAAGGCAGACGCGGGCGACTGCGGGTGCGGGCACCCGCAGCAGCGGCGCGAGCAGTTGATGGCAGGCCAAGTCCTCGGTAGCGGCTGGAAGGACATCGTCGAGGAGGTCTTCATGAAGGCCGGCGCTGCGCAAGCGCGTGCGCAACTGAAGACTCAGCAGTACTCCGCCGACGACGAAATCGTCGTCCGGATTCCCCTGGCTGTCTACATCACATACCCGCGAAACGGCGAGGACATCAGCGCCGACAAGGGGCTGGTCGGGTGCGTATGCACCACGACTACGGACGAGACCGGCTCCGTCTGCGTATGCGTCGGCGCGTGCGACTTCGACGCGTGCTGCGATGTGGACGCAGGCAGCGGACCGATCGTCGCAAAAGCGTAGAGCCCGGGCAACGGTTTCTCCGCCCTGGACACTCGCTTGAACGCGGCATCCTTGCCGTCGTGCGGGCTATGGCTTGGGTTCAGGCAAGCGCCGTTGTCTCGGCCGCGGTCGATGGCGGGTCGGGCAGCCGCATCATGCGGTAGGCGTTGGCGATGCCGGCGACCGATGCGAGGAGGGTGAACAGCATCGCGGCCTGGAGTGCCAGGTGCCGAGCGTCGTCGTTGATGCTGAGGATCTCGTCCTGGATCGCCTTGGGCTGGCCGGTCACGAGCTCTTGCAGTTGGTCGTCGCTCATCACCTGCGCGTCGTCCTCCAGCGTGTCGGCCACCTGTTGCTGCTGGGCTGGCGGCAGCACGTTGCTGGACTCGGCCATGTTCGTGAAGGAGATGGAGAGCGTCGCGAGCATGATCGCGCCTGCGAAGGCCAGGCCAAAGGAGAGCCCGAACGACCCGGTCGCGGAGGTGACTCCGGCGGCCTCGCCGACGCGCTCCTCCGAGATCGGCGAGAGCGCGTAGTTGTTGAGCTGGGACGCCATGAGGCCCAGTCCGGCTCCAGCGAGCATCAGCGGAAGCGCGAGGTGCCAGCCGGAGTCGGCGCGAGGAATAAGTGCGACGAGGATCGCTACCGCCGCGGCGAGCAGCACGAACCCAGCAAGGATGAGGAGGCTCGCACGCCGCCGGCCCGCCCGCTTGCCGGCGAGTATCGCGACCCCGAACATCGTGAGCGACAGTGGTGCCAGCGTGATCCCCGCCTCGAATGCGTTGTAGCCCCAGACGAGCTGCAGGTAAATCGGCAGCGCGATCAGCATTCCCCCGAGTGCCACCTGCTGGAGGAAGATCCCGGTCGCTCCAGCTGTGAACAGTCGTGACCTGAACAACGTCGGATCGAGCAGCGTGGCCTTCCCGCTGCGCTTGCGCCGCACGAGCCAGTACACGAGCCCTGCCATGCCCGCAACGCCGATCGCAAGCAGCGCGGCGACCGCTTCGCCGCCCTCCTGCCAGACGAGAACGCCGACGATCAGCCCGCCCATCCCGACGACGGAGAGAGCCGCGCCGACACCGTCGACAGAGCGATCGCCGGTGTACGGCACGTCGCGGATGCGCCTTGCCCCCGCCAGCACGATGAGGATGATCAGGCACTCCACGGCAAACCCGGCACGCCACGAAAACACCGTCGTCACGAAGCCTCCCAGCAGCGGCCCGATCGCAGCGGCGATCGCTCCTGCAGCGCCGACCAGCGCGAAGACCCGCGCACGCTCCCTCCCTTCGAAGTTGCCGTGGATCAGCGACTGCATCGCAGGGAGGTAGAGCGACGCGCCGAGACCGCCGACGATGGCCCAGAAGACGATGATCGCGCCCAGGCCCTGCGCGAAGATCATCGAGCCCGCACCCACCAGATAGAAGAGCAGGCCGGTGACGAAGGCGCGTTTTCGGCCGAAGAGATCGCCTAGCTTGCTGCTGATAAGGATGAACGCAGCGGACACCAGCGACTCGATCGCCACCGCCGACTGGACTCCGCTCACGGTCGTATCCAGGTCGCGAACGACGGCCGAGATCGAGACGTTCATGAACGACGTGTCGATCACGAACACGAACATCGCCGCGGCTAGGAAGATCCCGAGCCGCGGGTTACCGCTCGCCTGTTCGTCCGAGCTCATGCTGGAGACCTTACTCAGCTACAACATGAGCGGAGCGCGGCGCCGGGTGGCCGCGCTTGCACGCGACAAGCCGGTTAGAGGCTGGACTGCGGCCACGCCGGAGGTCACGAGCCTAACTCCGTGGTGAGCGCCCCGCGCGGTGTCGACGGATGGACGCGCGAGACGCCCACTACCCTAAGTCGGTCAGAACCTCTGAATCCGAGCTAGCCGCTTCCCGGAAGCCCGAAACGACCGAGGCCCACCACCCGGCTACGGGCCTCGAGTCGAGCGGAAGGATCTGGAGCTCCGCAGTCTTCGGGCGACGAGGCCATGCAACGATCTCAGCGGTCGGACGAGCCCTTGAGTTCGACGGATCCGCTCTCGTCCGCCCACATCCGAGCTAGCTTTCTCCGTTCGTCCTCGTCCCAACCGCGCGTCGCGGCCTCAGGGAACATCGCGTGGAACTCGGATGGTTCATGGCTTGCTGGCTCCACGAAGCCTCGCGGATTGCGCCTTCGCCGTCTGCTTGCGTGCGCGCCCGAACGCGTCGATGCGGCCCCAGCGTCCGCGGATGTCGAGCAGCTCGATCTGCCCGAGGCTGGCCGGGATTGCCGGGTCGACAATGAGGTGGTCGCCGATTGGCTCGAGACCGAGCATGGTGCGCAGGAAGAGCAGCGGCGCGCCCGTCGACCACGCCTGCGGACTACAGGCCGTCGGGTATTCCACCGGATAATTCGTCTGGCTACGCTCGTAGCCGCCGAATGCCTCGGGGAGGCGCCCATCGAAGAACTCGGCGGCGTCGAGGTTACCGGCGGCAATCAGAGCGGCTTCGTCCTTGAAGCCGTAGCGGCGCAGGCCCCATGCGATGAACGAGTTGTCGAAGGGCCAGACAGTGCCGACGTGGTAGCCGATCGGGTTGTAGCGCGCTTCGCCCTCGGCGAGCGTGCGCACGCCCCAGCCCGAGAACAGCCGGGGTCCCACGAGGTGCCGCGCCACGGCCTTGGCCTTGGTCTTGTCGACGATCCCGCTCCAGAGCAGGTGGCCGTTGTTCGAGGCGAGCGCGTCGACCTGCTTGCCCTCGGTGTCGAGTGCGAGCGCAAAGTATTCGTCGTCCTCGACCCAGTAATCCCGATTGAAGCGACGCTTGAGGTCGGCCGCCTCCCGCTCGAGCCGGTCGGCGAACGCTGCGTCTCTCCAGATGCGACGGGCCAGCCTCGCGCCACGCATCTTGGCGTCGTAGGCGTATCCCTGCTGTTCGGCGGTCGCCCGAGGGAATCCCGGGAGGCGGCCGTCGCGGTAGGAGATCGAATCCGGGGAGTCCTTCCAGCACTGGTTCTCGAGTCCGGTCTGCTCGTTGCGCCGCTGATACCACACGTAGCCGTTGCCCTGCAGGTCGGCGTACTCATCGATCCAGGCGAGCGCGGCGCGTGCCTCGACCTCGAGGTCGCGCACGAGCTTCGCGTCGCCGGTCCAGCGCTCGTACTCGTCGAGCAGGACCACGTAGAGGGGCGTCGTGTCAGCTCCGCCGTAGTAGGGCGAATGGGGCCGCTCCTCGAACGCCGTCATCTCGCCGTAGCGCATCTCATGCATGATTCTTCCGGGATCCTCGTCACGGAAGTCGTCTATGCGCGTGCCCTGCCACTCCCCGAGCGCGCGCAGGGTCGCCAGGGCCAGCTCGGAGGTGAACGGCAAGGCCTGCAGACTGGTGAAGATGCTGTCTCGGCCGAACATCGTCATGAACCACGGCAGGCCCGCCGCCGGCAGATTCTTCCCGCCGGCCACAGCCGGTGAGAAACGCAGGGCTGCGAGATCGACGAGGCACCGGTGGTACGTCGCTCTGAGGGCGTCCGAATCGCATTCGAGCCGGGGCGCCTGTGCGAGCCACCGGTCAAGCCCCTTTTGCATGTCACTCGGTGAGCGCTTCCGCTGATGCGCCCCGTTGCCCGCGCCCGCGAGCAGGCCTCCGGTGACGACGTCGACAGCGGTGGTCCATTCGCCGTGCGGCTCGATCTGCACGCTGAAGGTCAAACCGCGTTTGTCGAGCGTGGCCGGAGCAGTCGCCGAGATCGTCGTCTCGCGTGTGAACGTCTCACGCTCGTACCCGAGCACCAAGCGGCCAGGATCGACCCGCGTGGAATACGTGCCCGTCTTCTCGAGCGCGTCCTTGACCTCGAACAGATCGGCGAAATCCGAGCCCGCGTCGATGCGCACGGTCAGGTCGATCGGCTTCGCGTCATGGTTCAGGATCGTGATCTCCTCGTGAAAGCCGCCGCCGACGGCGCGCTGCCGGATCACCGACACCTTCGGGTCGAGGTACACGGTCCCCGTCCCGGGGGTGAGGAAGAAGCGCGTCTCCCAATAGTGCAGGTCGTCAACTGACAGAGCGCTCAACCGCTGGCCGTCGATCGTCAGCACCCACTTCGAGAGAAAGCGCGTGTCGTATGAGAAGAGACCGGTCGGGTCGGTCAGCGATGCATCGATATCGCCCTGCGCGTCGCTCACGACGAACGTGTTGCCGTCGAGGATGCTGACGACGTCGCTCACGACTACCCCTTCACTGACTTGACGGTCCGCGCCGTCGACTCCGCACCGAGCGGCCCGGGAAAAAGCCGCTGGAACCCCGCGAGGAGACCGAGGTCGCCCTCGATGACCACCGCGCCGCGCAGGGTGGCCGCAAGCGCGTTCATCTCGCCACTCGCAATGGCGTCAAAGACCTTCCGGTCTGCCCGCATGACCGAGTCGGCCTTGACGTTGCCGCGCGAGACGATGACGTCGCCCTTCTTTACGCGGACGAGCCAGCGTTCGGCCCGCTCACCTGTCACCTCGAAACGGAACGTCCCCGTTACCTTCTCGAGCAACGGCTCGTGCCCTCGCCGACCGAGGTCGGCGAAGAACGTTGCAGTCGCATCAGCCACGGTCACTCCGGCCTCGACCGATCGTGCGCCTGCGCCCGACAGCGATCATCCCTTCTAACCGTTGCCCTTCGGCGGCCCGCAAGGCTCACCCTGCGAGGGTGAGACGCTTCGCAGCTCAAGCCGCGGGCTCGAATTTGGCCTGCCTACAGCCGTTTTGCCCGTCGATCGCGGTGACTTGGCGGCATGGCGACCGCCCCACCTCGGCCGTTACCGATCCGGCAGCGTCCACCGGCAGCTCTCGCTCGGCGGTTGAGGGGTAGGCCCCGTCACTCATGCCGCCTACCGTACGTCCGTGAGTTGGTTGGTCTGGTTCGCGATCGCACTCGGGGGCCTCGTGCTGGTCTGGGCGGTGGTGGTCGCGGCACTCATCGTCATGGGGCGGCGCACAGACGCGAGGGCGCTCGCTCGGTTCATACCCGACTGTCTGATCCTGATGAAGCGGTTGATTGCGGACCCACGCGTTTCGCGTCGGCGGAAGCTCCTGCTGGTTGGCCTGGTCAGCTATCTGGCGCTTCCCTTCGACCTGATCCCTGATTTCATCCCAGTTGCAGGGCAGCTCGACGACGTAATCGTGGTTGGGCTCGTCTTGCGATCGCTCGTCCGCGTCGACGGCGGCGAGCTGGTGCGGGAGCTTTGGCCTGGGCCGCGCCGATCGCTCGAACTCTTACTCCGAGCGGCAGGTGCATGATCGCCTTTCTGCGTCAACCGTGCGGTTTACGCGATGGCTAGGCGGGTAGTACCGTGCGCACGCTGCCGTCGATGCCGGGGGTCGAGAATCTGAGGCGTCCGGCAGCGTGATTGGGCACACAGCAATCTCCCACTGGCTCGCCGCCGGTCTCGGCAGCTTCGAGGTGAGCCGCTTCGCCGGCACGTCCACGAGAATGGTCGACGCCACGTATGGGCATCTCGTTGCGGGCCACGAAGTCCGAGGCGCGACGACGGCTGGACGAGTGGGCCAAGAATGGGCTGCAAGGAAGAGCGGTTAGCGACCCTGCCCGGCGTCACTAACCGCTCAACCATGCGGGAACCGGCGGCATGGGCGATACTGGGCTCGAACCAGTGACCCCCAGCTTGTCGAGCTGGTGCTCTCCCAACTGAGCTAATCGCCCCGCAGGGGGCGGATGATACCAACCGGCGTGAAGCGGGCGCCCCCCGGGTCAGATCCGCTTGAGCGGCGCGTAGGCCAGCAGCAGCCGGCGCTCCGAGCCGTCGGAGCGGAAGCGCACGATCACCTGGCCGCCGTCGGCCGTGCCCGTCACGACGCCCTCGCCGAGCTGGTCGTGCACGACGTTGTCGCCCACGGAGAGGGTCGGTGCGTCGTCGCGCGGGGCGATTCCCTGCAGCTGCGTGGTCGCGCCTGCGCTGGAGGGCTGCCAGCCGCCGCCGCTGCTGCTCGCTCCGCGCATCGTCGAGCCGAAGGAGGCGGGCCGCCGCTCGTGCTCGATCAGGTTCTCGGGGATCTCGGCGATGAACTGCGAGGGGGCGTTGAAGCCGCGGGCGCCGAAGAGCGTGCGCTGACGGGCGTAGACGAGGGCCAGCTCGCGCCGCGCGCGGGTGATCGCCACGTAGCAGAGGCGGCGCTCCTCCTCGATGTTCGCCTCCTCGATCGAGCGCGCGTGCGGGAACAGGTTCTGCTCCATGCCGATCACGAAGACCGCCTCGAACTCGAGGCCCTTCGCGTTGTGCAGCGTCATCAGCGTGACGCGCCCGCCGCCGCTCTCGTCTGCGGCAGCCAGCGCATCGGCGTCGGCGGTGAGCGAGACCTCCTGCAGGAAGCCCGCGAGCGACGGCTCCTCCGAGCGCGCCACGTACTCGCGTGCGACGCCCACGAGCTCCTGGAGGTTCTCGATGCGACCGGACGCCTCGATCGTGCGCTCGGCCTCGAGCAGCTCGATCACCCCGTTGCGCTCGAGCAGGAGCTCCATCAGATCGCCCACGGGCAGCTCGACCGCGCGGTCGCGCAGATCGTCCATCATCGCCCGGAACGCCCGCACCGAGCGCGCCGCGGCGGTAGCGAGCCCGGCGGCCTCCGGATCCTCGAGCGCGGTCCAGAGAGAGCGGCCGCTGAAGCCGGCGGTCGCCGAGAGGCGGTCGACGCTGGCGTCGCCGATGCCGCGGCGCGGCTGGTTGATGATGCGCCGCAGGGCGATCTCGTCGCTCGGGTTGTCGAGCACGCTCAGATACGCCATCGCGTCCTTGATCTCGGCTCGCTCGTAGAAGCGCGGGCCACCGATCACCTGGTAGGGCACGCCGTGGCGGACGAGCAGGTCCTCGAGCACCCGCGACTGCGCATTCGTGCGGTAGAAGACGGCGATGTCGGAGGCGCTCGAGCCGCCCTCGAGCAGTCCGCCGATGCGCGCCGCGACGATGCGCGCCTCGTCGTGCTCGTCCTCGGCCTCGATCACGCGGATCGGCTCGCCCATGCCGAGGTCGCTCCAGAGACGCTTCTCGAGCCGTCCCGCGTTGTTCTCGATCACGGCGTTGGCCGCGTCGAGGATGCGCTGCGAGGAACGGTAGTTCTGCTCCAGGCGCACCACGCGTGCGTCCGGGAAGTCGCGCTCGAAGTCGAGGATGTTGCGGATGTCGGCGCCGCGCCAGGTGTAGATGGCCTGGTCGACGTCGCCCACGACGAAGACATTGCGGTGGGCGTCCGAGAGCAGCCGCACGATGCGGTACTGCGCGTGGTTCGTGTCCTGGTACTCGTCGACGAGCAGGTGGTTGAACGCTCCCTGCCAGCGCTCGCGCACGTCGTCGAAGCTCTCCAGCAGGTCGACGCTGCGCACCAGCAGGTCGTCGAAGTCCATCGCGTTGGAGGCGTGCAGGCGGCGCTCGTAGAGCTCGAAGACGTCGGCCACGACCTGCTCGAAGAAGTTGCCGATGTTCTCGCGGAACTGCGTGGCGGAGACGAGGCGGTTCTTCTCGGACGAGATGCGCGAATGGATGCCGCGCGGCGGGAAGCGCTTGGGGTCGCGCCCGAGCTCCTCGAGGCAGGCCTTGACGACGCGCACCTGGTCGGCCTGGTCGTAGATCGTGAAGTTCGAGCGGTAGCCGAGGCGGTCGGCCTCGCGCCGCAGGATGCGGCCGCAGGCGGCGTGGAACGTCATCACCCACATTCCGCGCGAGGCTCCGACGAGCTGGTCGACGCGATCGCGCATCTCCCCCGCGGCGCGGTTCGTGAACGTGATCGCGAGCACCTCGTGCGGGCGCGCGCGGCCCTCGCCGAGCAGGTAGCCGATGCGCGAGGTGAGCACGCGCGTCTTGCCCGAGCCGGCGCCCGCGATCACGAGGGCGGGCCCGTCGGGCAGCGTCACCGCCTCCCGTTGGGATGGGTTCAGACCAGCCAGGAGCTGGTCGGTGCCTTCGGTCGTCACGCTCACCTCTCGACGATAGCAACGGGCCATGCCCGCACCTGCCCGTCTACGCCGGCAGGTGGACGACTGCCTCGAGACCGCCGCCTGGAGCATCCCGCAACTCGACCGATCCGCCGTCTCGCTCGACGAGACGGCGCACGATGGCAAGCCCGAGCCCGCTGCCGTCCGTGGTCTCCCGCCCGCGCCAGAAGCGGTCGAACGCGCGGGCCTTCTCCTCGTCCGAGAGCCCGCGGCCCTGGTCGCTCACGCGCAGCTCCACCTGCGCTCCGGCGCGAACCGCGGTCACGGCGATGACACCGCCGCTCGGCGAGGCCGCGACGGCGTTCGCGATCAAATTCTCCACCACCTGCTCCACCCGATCGCTCGCCGCGCGGACGCGCAGGTCGCCCGGCACGGAGACGTCGAGTCGGATGCCTGCTTCGGCTGCGAGTTCGCGCCAGCGCCCGATCCGTCGAGCGACAGCGGGTGCGAGATCGATGGCGGCGTCCGGCTGGGCCGCATCTTCGGCACGAGCGAGCTCCAGGAGCCCCGTGACGAGGCGCGAGAGGCGGAGCGCCTCGGCGTGCGCTGCTTCGAGATCGCGGTGACCGCCGGGGCCGACTTCGTCCTCGAGGTTCTCGAGCCGCAACCGCAACGCCTGCAGCGGCGAGCGCAGCTCGTGCGCCGCGTCCGCGGCGAACGACTGCTGAGCGCGCAGGAGCTCGTCGAGCCGAGCGGCCATGAGATTGAAGGCCGACGCAACCGCCCGCGTTTCCGGCGGGCCGGTCACCTCCGCGCGGGCGCTCAGGTCGCCGGCGCCGACGGCCGCCGCCGCTGCGGTCAGCGACTCGAGCGGGCGCCGCACGATGCGCGCGAGCACGACGCCGAGCACGACGGCGATCAGGAGCACCACGGCCGCGATGGCGCCGAGCGTCTCCCACGCGCGCCGCCCACGCGCATCGGCCGCCGCCGTCGGATAACTGACGCGCACCGCCCCCCTGACCTTGCCGCCCGACGCTATGGGCACCGCGACGAAGAGCAACGTCTGGTGGAGCGTCTGCGACGGCCGCGAGCCCTGCGCGACGTTCCCCCCGAGCGCCGCGATGATCTCCGGCCGGCTCGCGAAGCTGCGCTCGCCCGCCCCCGCGGACGCGGTGTCCGCGAGCGCCTTGCCGCGAGCATCGACGACGACGACGCGTGTTCCCGTGTCCCTCGCGTAGGTGCGAGCGAACGAGCGAACGACGGCGACATCGGCGGTTCCCCGCGGCGGAACGCGATCCTCCACGAGCGAGGCGAGCGCGAATGCATCGCGCTCGACGTTGCTCGCGAGCGCGCGGCGCTCGTTGCGCGCGAGCTCGATGCCCAGCGGGATCGCCAGCGCCAGCAGCACGATCACGGCGAGCGCGATGTAGGTTGCAACGAGTCGCCGCGTCATGTTCCGCGCAAGCGAAAGCCGACGCCGCGCACGGTCTGTATCCAGCCGGGGTCGCCGAGCTTGCGGCGCAGCGCGGCGACGTGCACGTCGATCGTCTTCGTCGCAAGGTGGTGGCGCGAATCCCACACGTCGTCGAGCAGGCGACGGCGCGACACGACCACGCCCGGCCGGGCCGCCAGCGTGGCCAGGAGATCGAACTCCTTCGCCGTCAGCGCGATCTCCTCTCCTCGCAGGATGACCCGGCGGCCCTCGGTATCGACCGTGAGCTCACCCACGCGGAGCGTGCGGGCGGCGGGCGGTCTCGCACCCGTGCGCCGCGTGACGGCGTTGATGCGGGCAACGAGCTCGCGGAACCCGAAGGGCTTGACGAGGTAGTCGTCGGCGCCGAGCTCCAGCCCGACGATCCGATCGACCTCCTCTCCGCGCGCGCTGATGACGATGATCGGCACGCCCGAGCGGGCCCGCAGCTCGCGGCAGACCTCGTAACCGTCGCGGTCGGGGAGGCGGAGGTCGAGCAGCACGAGCTCGTGCTCCGCTGCCGCGAGCGCAGCCGCCGCAGTCGCCACCCACGTCACCTCGAACCCCTCGCGGCGCAGTCCCGTGGCGAGCGGCTCCGCGATTTCCTCCTGGTCCTCCACCAGCAACACGCGCATGTGGTGATCGTGACAGAGCGGAGGAGGCGCGCCCGTCGACTTGGCGATGCCCTTACCAACCGCAACGCGAGCTTCGCAGGCACCTCGCCCGCACGTTCAATGCCCGGTCATAGCGTGGGCTCAACCGACCAGGAGGTGAGTTCCATGAAGACCGTCCATGCACTCTCGATCGCGCTCATGCTCGGATTCGCCGCCGTTCTCGGCGCCGTGGTCGCCACCAAGGCCGTCAACGCGAGCCACGCAGCGGCCGCGCGCCCCGCGTCCGTCACGACCTCTCCCGCGAGCCGGACTGCAAGTCTCGACCGCTGGCAGCATCAGCTACAGCGCGCGCTGCAGCGCCGCCCTCCGAAGCTGCCGCCGCTCGTGCACTTCGCCAAGGTGGCCACACCGGCCGTTGCGGCTCCCGCGCTGGTCTCGAGCGCCAGCGCTCCGGCGCCGCGCACCATCTACGTCCACGCCAAGGCGCCGACCGCCACGACCCACGAGCACGAGCACGAGCACGAGGGCGAGGGCGGCGGCTCCGGAGAGGGCGGCCACGATGACTAATCACGTCGCCCGCCTCTACGCGCTCGCCGCATCCCTCGTCGTCTTCTTCGCCGTCTGGCTCGCCGTCTCGGCCCACCCCTGGGCGCAGAGCTCGGCAGTGCTACCCGTGAACGCCCCTCAGACGGCTCGCCTCGTCGCGCGAGAGCGTCACCTGCGCGCAGAGACGCGGCGCGTCAACCTGATCGTCGAGCGGCGCTTCGCCGCCTATCGCAGGGCGCTCGCCCGTCGCAATCACGCCAACGCCGCGGCGCGGGCCCAGCACGCCCGTCAGCTGGCCTCGGCGCGCACCGCGGCCGCCGTGGCACGACGCACGGTCGTCGCTCAGGCTGCGGTCGTCACTCCGCCGGCGGTGCGCATCGTCACGCTTCCACCGGTTGCCTCGACGAGGACGTCCTGACCATGCTGCGGCACACCTTCCGCGCCATGGGCACCGACATCGAGTGTCTGCTCCAGCGGCCCCGCGATGCGATCGCCGAGCGCGCCCTCGCCGACGCCGAGGCCGAGTTCACGCGCCTCGAGGCCATGCTCTCGCGCTTCCTGCCCGATTCGGAGCTCTCGCAGCTCAATGCGGCCGGGGAGGCGACGGTCGGAGCAGAGCTGCTCGAGCTCGCCGAGGCTGCCCTCGAAGCCCGGGGAGCCACCGGCGGCCGTTTCGATCCAACCGTCCACGATGCCCTCGTCGGCGCGGGGTACGACCGCTCCTTCGAGCTCCTCGCGCCGGCGACGAGGCTCTCCACAGCCGGCGGTCGGGATCCCGCTGCCGCCATCCGCGAGCTGCGGAGGCGGCGTGCGCATCGATCGACACCGCTCGTGCGTCACGCTCGGCGCGGGGACGCGATTGGACCTCGGTGGCATCGCCAAGGGGCACGCGGCCGACCGCGTCAGCGAGGTCCTCGGCGCGGCGGGCCCCTGCCTGGTGAGTGCCGGCGGCGACATCGCAGTTCGCGGCCGGCCGAGCGCGGGTGTCTGGGCGATCGCCGTGCCGACCGGAGATGGCGAGATCACGATCGGCCTCTCGCGCGGAGGCCTCGCCACCTCGGGCGTCGACCGCCGGCGCTGGCGGCGAGCGGGCGCCGATTGCCACCACATCATCGATCCAGCGACAGGACTCCCGGCCGAGACGGACCTGCTGCGCGTCACGGTCGTGGAGGCGTCGGCCCGCGCGGCCGAGACAGTCGCGACCAGCCTCCTGCTCGCGGGCAGCCTCGACGACGCGGCGCGCGAGGCGGACGCCGCAGGCACACCGTGCGTACTGGTCGCCCGCACCGGTCGTACGCGACTGGCTGGAGGTCTGGGATGAAAGACCCGACGTTCTGGATCCTCGCGCGGGCAAGCGGTCTGCTCGCGTACACGGCGCTGACCGCCTCCGTCCTGCTCGGCCTACTCGTCAAGGCGCGCCCGTTCCGGTCGCTGTCGCGAGCGACCGTGACGGATCTCCATCGCTTCGTCGCACTCATCGGACTCGGGGCGCTGGCCATCCACGGCGTCGCGCTCGTGCTCGATGCGGCGATGCCACTGCCGGTCGCTGCCCTGGTGGTGCCGGGCCTCTCGCCCTACCGGCCGCTCTGGACCGCGGCCGGGGTGATCGCCGGTGAGCTGATGATCATCGTGATCGCCTCGTTCCCGTTGCGTCGCGTCATCGGCGCCAGGGCGTGGCGCCGGCTGCACTGGGCCACCTACGCGATGTACGCGCTCGCTGCGATGCACGGCATCGCGAGTGGCACGGACACCAGCCGGCCCTGGGCCATCGCGTTCTACGCGGCCACCCTCGGCTCGGTTGCTGCCGCGACGGTCTGGCGGGCCCTCGTGCCCCCACCGCGGCGCATCCCGCAACCAGCACCCGTCAAGCACATCCCCGTTCCGGAACCCGAAGGAGCATTGCCATGAGCACGTACCGCATCGTCATCGATCGCACGCTCTGCAGTGGCTTCGGCGCCTGCGCCGAAATGGCACCCGAGCTCATCCAGATCGACAGCGCCGGCCTCGCGGCCTCGCGCAGCGGCGAGACGGACGACGAGCGCGTCCTCGATGCTGCGGACGCCTGCCCGATGGCTGCGATCGCAGTCTTCTCCGTCGAGAACGGCGAACAGGCGGCATGAGATGACCAGCGTGCTGATAGTCGGCGGCGGCCTCGCGGCCTCGCGCTGCGCGGCGGCGCTCCGCGCATACGGCTTCGACGGGCCGCTCGTCGTGGCGGGTGCCGAGCACCACGCTCCCTACGAGCGCCCGGCCCTCTCGAAGGAGTTCCTGAGCGGCAGCCGCGACGCGGCCTCGCTGGCATTGCGGGAGGACGGCGCATGGGCGGCGGCGGACATCCACCTGCATCTTGGCTCGGCCGTCACCCGGATCGATCTCGACCACAGGCGTGCCCTGACGCGTTGCGGCAGGACACACGGCTATGACGTACTCGTGATCGCGACGGGCTCGCGACCCCGCCGGCACCCGCTGGTCTCGGACATCCCCGGCGTGCACCACCTGCGCACGCTCGACGACGCCGACCGGCTGCGCGAGGGATTTGCCGCCGGCTCCCGCCTCGCCATCGTCGGCGCGGGGCTGATCGGCGCCGAGGTCGCGTCGACAGCTCTCGGGCACGGCATGACACCGACCCTGATCGAGACCGCCCGGGCACCGCTCGGGCGTGCGTTCGGATGCGAGATCGGTGCTCTGCTGGCCGAGCGCTGGCGGGTCGCCGGCGCGGACGTGCGTACCGACGCGCGCGTCTGCGCCGTACGCCTGGGCCGGCGCGGCGCGACATCGCTCAGATTCGAGGACGGAACCTCCCTGGAGTGCGATCAGATCCTCGTCGCGATCGGCGCCGTCCCGGTCACGAGCCTCGTGGCTTACCAGTTGAGCCTCGCCACCGACGGCGGCATCGCCACCGATGCCTGCGGCAGGACCAGCGTGCCCGGCGTCTTCGCATGCGGGGACGTCGCGAGTTGGCATCGCCAGGGCATCGACGCCGGCGTGCGAGCGGAGAACTGGTCGAGCGCCGCGCATCAGGCCGCGGTCGTGGCGCGCACCATCCTGGGCGAGCCGGCGCCCGCGAGCGACGTTCCGCTGTACGCGTGGTCGGATCAGTTCGGCCTTCGGCTCCAGCACGTGCACACCGGCGCGCCCTGGCAGCGGGTCGAGATCGAGCACGGAGCCGACGACTTCGAGGCCCGCTATCTCGATCGCGAGGGGCGCGTGGTGGCTGGGCTCACGGCCAATCGACCGCGAGTTGCCGCCAGACTCCGTCGCGAGCTCGCCGCCATGCCGGTAGCGGCGTAGGCTGCAGTCGATGAGCAGCAGCCTTCGGCACACGATTCTGGCCTCGGCGATCGCTTGCGTTGCGATCGGGGCGGCGTTGGCCGCGAACGTCGCGCTGCTCGGACTGATGGACCGGCCGCACAGCGGCGTGGGGCACCTGCAGCTACGGCTCGCCACCACGCCGAGCGGACATCCGGTGTCCTCCGCTTCCCCTTCGCGACCGCCGCTCATAGTGACGACGGCTCCCGCGCTCCGCGACGACGATCAGCACGAGAGCCCGGACGACTAGCGACCGGCCCCGCCCGTAGGCGCCGACGAGTCCAGCGTGGCCAGACGCTCACGCGCCCAGTTCTCGTCCCACGCGATCTGCGGCATGTCGAGCGCGGCGGCCACGTTGCAGAGCATGCCGTGGGCGATGAAGGCCCGCAGGCGTTCCGGGTCGGCGCCCGAGAGCTCGCCGCACAACTCATGCAGCTGCGCGAAGCGCGTGGCCACGCAGGTGCGGATCTCCGGGTCGTAGGCCGCGGCGTAGAGCTGCAGCTGCAGGGCCAGCTCGTCGCGGTCGCTCAGAAGCGCCACGTAGGCGGCGCCCATGTTCTCGAGGCGCTCTTCGGGCCCGTCGCCCACGGCGGCCGCGCGGAAGGCCTCGGCGATACGCTCGAAAGCGCGATTCGCGACTGACAGGAAGAGCGCCTTCTTCGTTCCGAAGAGGCGCACCACGTAGGGCTGCGACACGCCTGCGCGCTCCGCGATGCGATCGGTGGTCGCGCCCTCGAGCCCGCGGCGCGCGAACTCGATCGCGGCGGCCGCGGTGATCTCGGTGCGTCGCTGCTCAGCGGTGTGCCGTGCCGGTTTTTCACTCATTTCTTGACATGGTATCAGTCGATTACTACTATCGACGAAAGGTAGTAATCAACCAATAACAAGGAGTGGGAATGGACGCCTCGCCCGCACCCGACCGTCACCGCAGGGCACTCGCGCTGATCATCACCGGCGCGGCGGTCTTCATGGTCACGCTCGACAACCTCGTCGTCACGAACGCGCTGCCGAGCATCCGCGCCGACCTCGGCGCCTCGATCTCACAGCTCGGCTGGTTCGTGAACGCCTACACCCTGACCTTCGCCGCGCTCCTCCTGACGGGCGCCTCGCTCGGCGACCGCTTCGGGCGCCGGCGGATCTTCGCACTCGGACTTGCGATCTTCACCGCAGGTTCGCTGGGCGCCGCCCTGGCGACCTCGAGCGAGCTCCTGATCGGAGCGCGCAGCGTTCAGGGACTCGGCGCCGCGCTCGTCATGCCGCTCAGCCTGACTCTGCTGTCGGCGGCCTTCCCGGCCGACCGCCGCGGCCTCGCGATCGGCATCTGGTCGGGTCTGAGCGGCCTGGCCGTGGCACTCGGCCCGGTCGTCGGCGGCGCCGTCGTCGACGGGCTCTCGTGGCAGTGGATCTTCTTCCTCAACGTGCCGATCGGCATCGTGCTCGCGCCGTTCGCCTACCGCGTGCTCGACGAGAGCCACGGCCCCGACGGCGTGCTCGACGTGCGCGGTCTCGTGCTGGCGAGCACGGGTCTGTTCGCACTCGTGTGGGGCATCGTGCGTGGCAACGATCAGGGCTGGCTCTCGCCGGAGATCCTCGGCGTGCTCGCGCTGGCCGTCGCCATGCTCGGCGTCTTCGTCGCCTGGGAGCGCCGCGCCCCCGCGCCCATGCTGCCGCTGCGGCTGTTCCGGAGCCGTGCCTTCAGCGCCACCAACGGCGTCTCGCTGATCATGAACTTCGGCATCTTCGGCTCGATCTTCCTGCTCGCGCAGTTCCTCCAGACCGTGCAGGGGTATTCGGCCTTCGACGCAGGCGTGCGCACCTTGCCCTGGACGCTGATGCCGATGTTCGTCGCTCCGCTCGCGGGTCTCTACTCCGACCGCATCGGCAGCCGGCCGCTGATGTTCACCGGCCTGGCGCTGCAGGCGACTGCACTGGCGTGGCTCGCGAGCGTGGCCTCGCCGACGGTGGCCTACAGCAGCCTGGTCATCCCCTTCGTACTCGCCGGCATCGGGATGGCCCTCGTCTTCGCACCGGTCTCGAACATGATCCTCTCGAGCGTGGCGCGCAGCGACGAGGGCAAGGCCAGCGGCGCCAACAACGCCATTCGCGAGATCGGCGGCACACTCGGCGTGGCCGTGCTCGCCAGCGTGTTCAGTAGTCAGGGCTCGACGCTCACCGGCCAGGGGTTCGTCGACGGCCTCGTGCCTGCTGTCTGGATCGGAGCCGTCGCGCTCGCCGGCGGGGCATTGCTCGCCCTGGCGGTGCCGGGCCGCCGCGCCACGCGGCCCGCCGTCACGGAGGCCGCTTCGCCCGCCGTCCGCGAACCCGAGCTGGCGCTGGATCTCAGCGCATCGTGAGCACGAACGGCGCGCTCGCGTTCCCGGCCAGTCCGGGGACGCGGGCGCGCAGCGCGAACTGGCCGGGATGCAAGATGGCGAACGAGCTGGCGAAGCTGCCGGAGGCGTCGACATGAACCCGGCCGACAAGACGCCAGCCGGTGGCCGAGAGCGCCTCGAGGTCGAGGTGGCGTCCGCGCATCTCGGCCAGGTGACCGCTGACACGCGCGACGGTCGGTGCCGAGCGGCGCTGCGGTATCACGCGCAGACGCAGCGGCAGGCGCCGAGAGGCGATACGGACGAGCACGCGGCCCGGGGCGAACGCCAGCCGCACGGTCGCGGCCCCCGCGCAGGCGACGCGGACGGTCGCGATTCCGCGGCCGTTCGCACGCACACGCACCGTGCGAACGGTCTGGCCGCAGCGCACGCGCAGGGCGATGCGCAGGTGTGGTCGCGCGTGCAGGCGGACGACGACCGCACGGGGCCTCGTACCTCCGACCCGCGCGACGAACGCGCGTACGGCACCTGCACGCTTGCGCGCGGCCGCAGCCGCGCCCGCCGAGGCAGGGGAGCCGTTCGCGCCGGGCGCGCCGGCCGGGCCGGTTGCCCCGGCGCTCGCAGGAGCGGCGCCGGCGGCCGTGCCCGCAGTGCCCACGACGACGATGTCCCAGGCGAGCCGGGCGGCATTCCCCGCGCGATCGGCGACCGTGAGCACGAGGTGGTGCGTTCCGGGGAGCAGCGAGTGCCCCGCGACCCCGCCCACGACGTCGCCCGTTTGCCACACGTGCTCGACGGGCGTGCCGTCGAGCTCGAGGTCGACGGACGCAGGATCGATGCCGGAGCCGTCGTCGGTCACGGCCACGGAGATGCTCAGGACGTCGCCGTCGCCCAACGTCGAGCCGGCTTGCGGCTCCGGCTTGCCGAATACGGGCGCCGTCGTGTCGGGCACCGCGAAGCTCGTGCTCCCGACGGTGCGATTGCCGACGGCGTCGATTGCACTCCACGACAGCGTGTGAGCTCCGGAGGACAGTGCCGCTGCCGGCCGCGCGGTGGCGCGGCCCGCTCCGGGCAGTGAGACCGCGAGCGCAACGCCGTCGACCAGGATGCCGATCGAGGCGGTGCCGCTCGCGGCATCGGAGAAGGCGAGCTCGATGGGAGGTCGCGTGTCGGCCGCGACCGCGCCGGGTGCGATCACGCCGACCACGGGAGGCGTACGGTCGATCCAGACCGTGAACGGAATGCCGGCCGCGACCTCGCCGCTCACATCGGCGCCGCCGACGGCGCCATGGTGGATCCCGTCGCCGAGCGCCGCTGCCGACAGACAGAGCCGGGCCTGACCCCAAGGCGGCCCCGGCTGATACTGCGAGCCGGTGCGCGGAGCGGACCAGCCGGTCGAGATCCCGTCGCTGGCAAGCCAGACGTTCGCGACGCCCGACTCGTTGTCGCCGACGGCGACGGTGCCACAGACGTCGTCGCGATGCCAAAGGCCGTCGATCAGGTTTTCGCCGTCGACCCAGGCCACGCCCGGCGTGGTCGCGTCCGCGACGGTCACATCGAGGTGCACCAGCGTGACGTAGTCGTCCCACGCGTCCGTGATCAGCCCGGCGGCCGCCGGGTGTGCGTAGAGCGAGATGCCGACCTGGCGGAAGCCGCTCGCAAGCGCGATCACGTGGTCGGTCAGCCCGATCGTCTGCTGCTCGGCCAGCAGCGTCGGGGCGTCGGCCCAGTCGCCGCCGCTGCGCATCTTGACGCGAGCGAAGAAGTTCGAGTGCCGCATGCGCGTGCGATACGCGAGCGCGCCGCCGACGATCGTCGTGCCCGGCGGCGCCGTCCACTCCCAGCGTCCCTGCGACCAGATCGCCTGTGCGCCTCCGGCGCGCGCCATGATGCGCAGCGTGGTGACGTCGGGGCAACCCGCGGTCGAACCGCCGCCGCAGAGGTTGTAACCGGGCTCGACGTAGCCTCCCCAGCCCGACAGGTCGGAAGCGAAGTCGTAGGACAGCGTGTACTGGCCGGCGCGCGCGTCGGACGCACCCGCCAGGAAGAACAGGATGGCTGCCACGAGTGGCAGGAGGCGGAGGCGTTGCATGGGGCGATGGTCGCCCCATGCACTGTTACGTGTCTGTGCCGAAGTGTGCCGGTGAGCGCGCGGCCTGCGCCGTTGACTGAGGGCCTCAGAGCAACAGCAGGCCGATGGCCATTCCCGCTACTGCGATCACGAGGCCGAGCAGACCTGCCCAGCGCGCACCGAGCCGGTAGCCGCCGAGGGAGAGAACGACCGCCAGAGGCCCGAACGCCATGGGCGCGCTGAAGGCCGCCCAGATCCCGAACGCCGGCGCGGGCGCGGCGAGGATGGCACCGAAGTCACTGCGGGCACGCCAGCGGCCGGGAACCGAGAGGGAACCGAAGTACGGCTTCCCGAGCGTGCGCAGGAGGTTATAGGCGAAGAGCGCCTGACCCACGGCGAGCAGTGCCACGAACGGGATGGCGATGTCGGTCAGCGTCGCGTAGCGATCGGGCAGCACCGCCCAGCGGCGGGGAGCTCCGTCGAGGCCCTGGATCAGCCACGGGATGACCGAGCCGTAGCCGCCGACGGTCGTCAGGATGAGATGCCAGCGCGCGAGCCGCTCGGAGTACCACGGGCGGCCGATCAGATCGGGCACGAAGGCGTAGGTTGCCGCGAAGATCACGAGCCCGATGTTGAGGAGGGCCATGTTGTGGAAGTGGCCGACGATCCAGAGCGTGTTGTGCACCACGAGGTCGAGCACGATCGTCGCGTTGATCAGACCTTGCAGTCCCGCCACCAGCCACGAGCACATGGCGACGAACAGGAACTGCATGGGAATCGTCCAGCGCAGCTGGCTCCCCCAGATCGTGGCGCAGAGGCTGTAGAGCGAGAGCGCGGAAGGCGTGACGATGGCGAATGTCAGCGGCTCCATCATGGTGTTGATGAGCGGCTGGACAGACCCGCTCGGGAAGTCCAGGTACATGTGGTGGGCACCGATGATCACGTTCACGACCACGGCGATCAGCCACGCGAGGACGATCAGTCTGCCCGCCACGAGCGGGCGGCCCGCGTAGCGCGGCACCAGGTGGTAGAGCACGGCGACGGCCGGAAACAGGAGCAGGTACACGACAGGGTGGCCGAACCACCAGAGGACGCCCTTCGCGAGCAGCGGATCGATCCCGATCGACGGATCGGCGGCCTGCACCATCATCTCGACCAGCAACGCGGCGAACGGCAGTGTCGCGATGATCATGTCGATCGCGATCACGGTGAGCGGGATGACGGCATAGGGGACGGGTCGACGCGTCGTCGCGAAGCGCGGCGAGACGTAGCCGAAGCCGAGCGCCGCGCCGAGGCGCGCGCCGAGCGAGCCTCCGCGACCGTGCGACTCCGGCGCGAGGACGGTCACAAGGATCGAGAGGCACCAGGCGATGATCGACAAGCCGACCAGCAGCACGGCGGCGGCGAAGAGGCCTGTCGTCAGCTCCGTCCACTGCGCAGCGCCATAGAACGGCAAGGGGTAGAGAAAGACCCACGAGCCGCCGAACCCCATCGCGAGCGTCGTCGCCACGACGCCGGCGACGCCTGTCACCATCGTCCAGTAGCACGTCTCCGCGAGCGCGAGTCCGGGCCCGCGAAGCGGGAACCCCGATTCCTCCAGCACCCACCAGCTCGCGCCCATGAGCGCGAACCCCGCCCAGCCCACGAAGGCGGCCAGTCCGTGGGCCGTCATGATCGCGTACCACGTCGAGGGCGAGAGAGTCTCGATGCCTGCCTGGCTCTGACGGAGTGCGCCGCCGAGGAGGCCCGCGACGAGGAAGATCGCGCTCGAGGTCAGGAGCGTCCTCAGCGTGAGGGCAGCGGTGGTGGTGCGCTCGCCCGCCACAGCGGCCTCGCTCACTGCGACGGCGCTCACGCGCGCCGTCCGATCGTGAATCCGTCGACCATCTCGTGGTGCAGAAGGCCGCAGTACTCGAGACAGCGCACCACGTAGTGGCCCGTCGTGTGGAACGTGTGCCGCACCTTGACGACGGCATCGGGAATCACCTGGGCCTGGAGCACGAACGCACCGTCGGGCCCGTACAGCGCGAAGTCGTGATTGACGTCCGTGCTGGTGAGCAGGAACTCGACCTGGCGGTCGGCGGGATACGGTCCCTCAGGCTTGAACTGCCACGCGAACTGACTCGCAGTCACGCGCACCTGCAGTCGGTCGGGCTCGGCGGCAGCGTTCCACGGGACGTTGAAGATGGTGATCGCGAGCAGGGCGAACAGCCCGGCGAGGACGAACCAGAGCCACGCGCGCTCGGAGCGCTCGAGGCGGGCGACGTCGGTCTCGGCCGGGCTCCTGCGCGTGGAGCGCGCCACGAGCAGGAGCACCGAGAGGCCGACGACACAGGCGGCCGCATAACCGACCCCGAGCCAGAGCGCGGTCTGGTTCACGTTCGCAGCGCTGCGTCGTTTGCGACCTCGATCGGCTCCACCCCTCGACCCCCCGGTCACCACACCCGGCCGATCCGGCCGTGGCGAATCGAGCATCGCGCGCGCCGGCAGCGCCGTCATCGGGGAAAAGACTAGGACCGCCTGCGGCTTTCCCGCAGTGACCGCGACCAGTCGTTCAACGATCCCGCCCGGACGCTGCGGCTACACGCGGTAGGTGAACGTCGCGCGCCCGATGAGGCTCGCGAACGCCGGCGCGGCTCCGCCGACCCGGAGCGCCGGCCAGACGTACCAGACGTACGTGCCGGGGGTCAGCGTGCTCGCGGGGATGCGGTACGACGCCTGCGAGGGCCACACGACGAGCACGCGCTTGCCGTTGCGGTACAACTGCAGGTTGTAGTACGCGCTGCCCTTCTTCGGCTTCCAGGTGAGCACGGGCACCTTGTGCAGGACGCTGCCCGTGAGCGGGCGCAGCGGGATCAGCGACGCGAGCGAGAATTTCGTGCGGGCGGGCGAGCGAGGGCTTGGTGCTGCCCGTGGCGTACGAGTACAGCGCCAGATAGCCGGTCTGACCCGCGCGCAGCGTGACGCTGGCCGACGTCTTCAGCCCGCGGTAGATCTTGGTGCCGTCGCTGGGCTTCTTCGGCGCGTGGTCGAGATTCATCACCACGAGCACGCTCGCGAGGTTCGTCGTCACCGGATTGACCCAGCGCAGCGTGAGGATCGCGTTCGCGAAGGTGCCCTTTGCCCGCGCGCGTGTGAGCGTGAGCTTCGTGGGCGGGCCGGGCACGACGGGGGCCGGCGGGACAGGAGGCGGCGGGACGTTGTTCGCGATGGTCATCGACGCGATCGCAGTGGTCGTGTGACCGGCCTTGTCGGTGACGACGTTGCAGAAGTCGTAGGGGCCGTTGGTCAGCGCCGCCGAGTCCCACTGCGGCCCGATCACGGGCCCTGCCGGGCAGTTGCCGGGGCCGCCCACGTGCAGGACGCTCGCTGCGATGCCCGAGCCCGAGTCCGCCGCCGTTCCCGTGACGCTCACGGTGCCGCTGATCACGCCGCCCGAGGGCATGGCCGGCGACGGTGACCGTGGCGACCGGGTTCAGCGTGTCGACGACGACCGTCAGGCCCGGGCTCGTGGCGGCCGTCGGCGAGATCGGCGGACTGGATGTAGTAGCAGTACGTGCCGTCTGGTGCCGGCTCGCTGTAGCTGCTCGTCGTGTTGTCCGCGAAGGTCTGCCGGGGCTGCCCGCCGGAGGCGGGCGACGTGCACGGCCCGGGCGCGCGCAGCACGGTCTGCGTCACGTTGAGCAGCGTCGTTGCCCGGCGTCCACTGGATTGCGACCGGCGAAGCGAACACGGCACTCGCCAGAACGGGGGCGTTCGCGGGTGCCGTTGCCGCGTGCGCGCTCGCCGGAACAAGCGCGACGAGCGACGCGGCCAGCGCCGCCAGAAGGGAGCGTCGTGGCATGTCACGGAAATCGTAAGACCTGGGTGCCCCGACCCCCCGAATGACCACCCGTTCGGGGGGGTCGCAGGTCGTCCTGCGCTGTCGTGCGGCGCTCCCCCGGCGACCAGGGAATGGCCGGGCGCCGAAAAGCGCTATCGAGGTGTAACCTTGTCGCCGCTGGCGCCAGGATGCTCCGACGGAGGAGACGCGGCCGATGGCTGACCCCCACGATCTACTTGCGCGCGCGGATGCCGAGGAAGCGGCGGAAGTCGCTGCCCTGGAGGGGCGCGCCGTCGCCGTTCAGCGCGCTCTACGCGCACTGGGAGCGCAATCAGTGGTCGGCTCTGGCGCTCGACCTCGAGACCGATCGCCGCAGCTTCGAGGCGCTCGACGAGAGCAGCCCAGGCGGGCATGGTCTGGATCTTCGCGCACCGCTTCCACGCCGAGTTCAGCGTCGCGCGGCTGCTGGCCCCGTTCCTGCTCGCGGCGCCGACCTACGACGTCCAGCTGCTGCTCGCCACCCAGGTCGCGGACGAGCACAGGCACCTGCAGGCGGTGCTGCGCATCTACGACGAGGTCTTCGGGGTGCACGGCGGCATCGAGGCCGTGCGCGCGGTCGCCGACCGCAACATGGATCTCGTCGCCGAGGCGCTCTACGAGCGGCTCGAGCACCACGTCGGCAAGCTCTCGGCGACCTCCGGCGAGGACGAGTTCCTGGCAGCGGTC
Organism: uncultured Solirubrobacterales bacterium; assembly: GCA_963791335.1. Lineage (GTDB taxonomy): Bacteria > Actinomycetota > Thermoleophilia > Solirubrobacterales > 70-9 > RHKX01. The sequence goes on along the minus strand of CAWBRN010000008.1, from coordinate 53,766 downwards.
GTCGTCTACCACCTGCTGGCGGAGGGCGTGATCGCCCGCACCGCCCAGAACCTGGCGGCGACCCAGTACGAGCGGCTCTCGTTCCCCGGGCTGGCCGAGGGCCAGCGCCTCGTCGCCCGCGACGAGGCACGTCACATCGGGATCGGCGTCTCCTACGTGCGGCGGCGCATGGATCAGGCGCCGGAGCGCACGAGCGAGATCATCACCGAGCTGATCGAGGAACTGCTCGGGCTGTGGGCGGAGCTGCTCGGCCCGGCCGACGCCGAGCTCGGCGACCTCGTGCGCTCGGGCTACGGGATCGAGCCGCTCGACTTCTACGGCGAGGCGCTACGACTCGTCCAGGTCCGGCTCGCATCGGTCGGGTACGACGCAGGCCTCGCGGACTGATCGCAGTCCGGCACGTGCGCGTCTGCATCCTCACGGACTACTACTACCCCCAGCTCGGGGGCATCACCGAGCACGTCCACGGGCAGGCGGTGAACCTCGCCGCTCGAGGCCACGAGGTGACGATCGTGACCGGGCGGCTCCCCCACGTCCCGCGCGCCGCCGATCGCGCACGATCGCGTGATCGCCTCGGACGACGTCGAGCTCGTGCACATGGGAGCGGCGCTGCCGCTCTACGGCAACGGCTCCCAGACGCTGCACACCGTGCTGCCGCTCGGCGCGCGACAGCTGCGCCGCTTCTTCACCGCCCGGCAGTTCGACGTCGTCCACATCCACGCGCCCTACAACCCGAGCTTCTTCATGCTCGCCCCGTTCGTGCTGCCCGCGGGCACGATCGGCGTCGGCACGTATCACTCCGTCTTCACCCCCGGGCGCGTGCGCGATCTCGTGCACGCGCCCACGCGGGCCTCGCTCAGCCGGCTGGACGGCCACATCGTCGTCTCCGACGTCTGCATCGAGCCGCTCGACCACTACTTCCCCGAGTTCACCTGGCGCGTGATCCCGAACGGCATCGACGAGGATCACTTCGCGCCCGGCGCCGAGCCGATCGCCGCGCTGCGCGAGAGCGGCGACCCGGTCATCCTCTTCCTCGGGCGCTTCGATCCGCGCAACGGCCTCGGGATCATGCTCGACGCCTTCAACGAGGTCTGGCGGGCGCGCGACGGGCCGCGTGCGCCTGTGCGTCGTGGGCGACGGCCCGCTGCGCCGCTACTACCAGAGCAGGCTGGCGCCCGAGGTGGCGGAGGCAGTGCACTGGGCCGGGCGCATCGACTGGAACCGTCCGCGCTACTACGCCTCGGCCGACGTCTTCTGCACGCCCTGCCAGCGGGCGAGCTTCGGCATGGTGCTGCTCGAGGCCATGAGCTGCGGCCGTCCGGTCGTCGGGAGCCTGATCTCCGGGTTCGAGCGGCTGCTGCACGAGCGGCCGCGAGGGGCTGCTGGTCGCGCCGCAGGACGATCCGGCGCGTTCGCCGTCCGCGCTCGTGCACCTGCTGGACTCGCCCGCCGAGCTGGGCCGCATGGGCGCCGAAGGACGTGTCACCGCCACCACCCGCTACGCCTGGAGCAAGCGTGGCGGCCGAGCTCGAGGCCTACTACCTGGAGCTTCGCGGCGAGCTGCCCGTCGAGGCCTCGAGCTGGGCACCGCCGCAGAGGTCGACGAGGCTCCGGCACGCGTCTGACAGGATGCCCGGCGTGGCACGGCTCGCGCTCCACCTGGCTGCCTCCGCTCGTCTGGATGGTCGTGATCTTCGCGTTCTCGTCGCAGCACGGCGGCGGGCACCTGCCGGAGAGCGAGGTCGCTGCTGCGCAAGCTCGGGCACGTGGCCGGGTACTTCGTCCTGACCGTCCTGCTCGCTGCGCGCGCTGCACCGCGCGCGGCGTTGCCGCGGCGATGCCCATCGCGATCGTGCGCGGCGCTCGCCTACGCGGTCAGCGACGAGTGGCACCAGTCGTTCGTGCCCGGCCGCACGGCGACACCGCGTCGACGTCGCGCATCGACGGCATCGGCATCGCGCTCGCGGCGCTGGCCGCCGGCCGCACCCGCGCTGCGCGAGCGCGCTCGCATGAGCACTGCCGTCGTGTTCAGCCGAGCGCGCGCTCGCGCCCGGCGGCGACGCGATCTGGCCCGCGGCGCTCGAGCACCTGGCGCGCCGTTTCGCCTCGATCCGCGAGCTGGACGTCGCCGCCGTCCCGGCGCGCGAGTCCGCCGTCGCCGGCGCTGGAGTCCTGGGCCGGCGAGGACGTCAGCTCGTGGCGGCTCGAGCTCGGCCGCTTCTACGACGACCACGCCCGCATGCACCTGCGCCGCGACCCGGCCACCGCCGCCCTGCTCGCCTCGCTGCGCGCGGACGGCGTGCGGCTCGCCGCCTACGGTCAGGGCCCGCGCGAGGCCTCGGCCGTCACGCTCGCGTTCCTGGGCCTCGACCGCCGGCTCGACGCGATCGTGCTCGAGCCCGACGGTGACGGCTATGCGGCCTGCCTCGAGGCGCTCGGCGTCAGCGAGGCGCGGCACGTCAGCACGCGCGAGGAGCTGGCGGCGCTCTCTACGTGAGGAGGGCGCGCCGCAGCGCGTCCTCGAGCCCGGAGCGGGCGATCGCGAGCACCTGGTCGCCCGGCCGCACGATCGTCTCGGGGCCTGCGATGTCCGACGCGCCCGCGCGCAGCACGGCGATCAGGCGCGCGCCCTCGGGCAGCGGGATCTCCGACACCTGGCGCTGCGCCACGTCGTCGCCCAGCTGCACCTCGACGACCTCGAGCCCCTCGCGCCGCAGCTCGAGCAGCGGCACGAGCTCGTGGTCGGGCAGCTCGTGCTCGATCAGGCGCATGATCGACGTCGTCGCGCAGACCGACGGCGTGATCCCGAGCAGGTCGAAGAGATCGTGGTTGCGCGGGTCGTTGACGCGTGCGATCACGCGCTCGACGCCGTAGTGCTCGCGCGCGACCTGGCACACGACGATGTTGTCCTCGTCGTCGCCGGTCACGGCCACGACCAGCTCGGCGCGCTGGATGCCGCAGCGCTCGAGCACCATCAGCTCGGTCGCGTCGCCGTGCTGGGCGACGTGCTCGAGCTCCTCCTCGAGCAGGCGGTAGCGCGTCGCCGACTGCTCGATCACCGTCACCTCGTGGCGCATCTTGAGCAGCTCGTGCGTGAGCGTGCGCCCGACCTTGCCGCCGCCGGCGATGAGGATGTACATCAGATCACCGCCGTGTGCGACAGCACGCTCTCGGAGAGGATGTCGATGGCGGCCGTGGTCGGGCAGACGGTGCGCATGCCGAGCTCGGCGTAGAGCGCGCGAGCGCGCCGGATCGAGGATGCGCACGACGACGCAGCCGATGCCGTAGCGCTTCTGCGCGATCTGGGCGCACACGATGTTCGTGTTGTCGCCGTTGGTGGCGACGACGACGGCGTCGGCGCGCTCGATGCCGGCCGCCAGCAGCGTGGGCGTGTCGAGCGCGTGGCCCTCGATGGTGCTGCCCGCTGAAGCCCTCGCCGAGGCGCTGGAACGTCTCCGCGCGCTCGTCGATCACGGCGACGTCCCAGCCGGCCGCCTCGAGTCGCAGAGTCACGGCCGAGCCGACGCGGCCGCAGCCGACGACCACCGCGTGCCTCCCCGTTCCCTGCGACTCATCCAGCATCAGGGCGGGAGCGTAGCGCCGTAGCGCGGAAGTTCGCGGAAGGCCCCTATCATCCGGCCCCGTGACCAGCGAACCGCTCGGCATCGGCCTGCTCGGATACGGCACCGTCGGATCGTCCGTCGACCGGCTGCTGCGTGAGCGCGCCGACGTCGTCGAGCGCGTCGCGGGCCGTCCCGTGCGCGTCGTGCGCGCGCTCGTGCGCGACGCCGCGCGAGAGCGCGAGGGCGCCGCGCCCGGCCTGCTGACCGATCGCTTCGAGGACATCCGCGACGACCCCTCGATCAAGGTCGTCGCCGAGGTCATGGGCGGCGTCGAGCCGACGCTCGGCTACCTCCGCGAGCTGCTCGAGCGCGGCGTCTCGGTCGTCTCGGCCAACAAGCAGCTGCTCGCGCGCCACGGCGCCGAGCTGCAGGAGGCGGCCGACCGCGGCGGCGCCCAGCTGCGCTACGAGGCCTCGGCCTGCGCGGCGATCCCGGTCGTGCGCGTGCTGCAGGAGTCGCTCGCGGCGGCCGGCGTCGACGAGCTGATCGGCATCGTCAACGGCACGACCAACTTCATGCTCACCGCGATGGCCCGCGACGGGCGCAGCTACGCCGACGCGCTCGCCGAGGCCCAGCAGCTCGGCTATGCCGAGGCCGACCCGACGCGAGGACGTCGGCGGCGCCGATGCGGCGGCCAAGCTCGCGATCCTCGCGTCGCTCGCGTTCCACCGCCACCTGCACATCGACGACGTGCCGTTCGAGGGCATCGACACGCTGCACGACGACGACGTCGCGTTCGCGAACGAGCTCGGCTACGCCGTCAAGCTGCTCGCGCACGCGCGCCTCTCGGCGAGGGCATCGCCGCCCGCGTCGGCCCCGTGCTGGTGCCGCACGAGCACCCGCTGGCGCGCGTCAGCGGCAGCTTCAACGCCGTCATGCTGCGCGGCCAGCGAGATCCGCGAGATCATGCTGCAGGGGCCCGGCGCCGGCGGCGCCGAGACCGCCACCGCCGTGATCGGCGACCTGCTCTCGGTGCTCGGGCCGCGACCCGAGGGCGAGTCGCGGCACGGCCTTCCGCGAGCTGCCGCTCGAGCCCGCGAGCAGCGCGCGCAGCCCGCTCTACGTGCATCTCGAGGTCACCGACCGGCCGGGCGTGCTGGCCCGCATCGCCGCGCGCTTCGGCGATCGCGGCATCTCGCTCGGCGCCATGATCCAGCGGCCGCACCCCGGCGACCTCGCCTCGCTCGTGTTCCTCACCCACCCGGCCTCGGAGGAGAACGCCACGCGCCGCGGTGGACGAGATCGCAACGCTCGACTTCTGCCACGGCCAGCCGCGCGTCCTGCGCGTGCTCGCCGCGTGAGCGCGACCCGAGGGCCTGCTTCAGAGCGGCGACGGGCGCCGGCTGCTCGCCGCACAGCTGTTCGACTCGCTCGGCGCGGGCGTCGGACTGGTGGCGCTGCCCTGGCTCGTGCTCGACGCCGGCGGCGACGCCTCGACCGCCGGGCTGGTGGCCGTCTTCGGCCTCGTCCCGTACGTGCTCTTCGGCCTCTTCGCGGGCGTGACCGGCGACCGCCGCAGCCGCCGGCGCGTGATCATCGCGGCGCACTCGACGCAGACGCTCTGCGCGCTCGCCGTGCCGCTCTGGGCGATCACGGGCTCGACACCCGGAGTGGCTCGTGCTGGCCGTGGCGTTCGCCGTCGGCATCGCGCGCACGTTCGCCGACGCTGCCGCCTTCGGCGCGATCGCGCAGATCGTCGGCCCGGCGCAGTTCGGCCGCGCCCAGGGCCTGCTCTCCACCGTCTGGGCGACCGGCATGGTCAGCGGCCCCGCGCTCGGCGGCCAGCTGATCGAGGCGGTCGGGCCGAGCAGCGCGATCGCGGTGCAGTGCGCGCGCCTTCGCGCTCGCCGCCGCTGTGCGCGATCGCGATCCGCCATCCCGCTGCGGCCTCCCACACCCAACACCGGAGGCCTGCGCGAGGCCATGCGCGAGGGCATCGACGTGATCCGCGACACGCCCGTCGTGCGGCGGATCACGCTCACGACGCTGTGCTGGAACCTCGCGTTCTACGGCTCGGAGGCGCTGATCGTGCCGTTCCTGCGCGACGTCATCGAGCTCGACGGCCGGCACGTCGGCTGGGTGCTCGGCGCTCGGGCTCGCTGATCGGCATCGCCACCGGGCCCGGTGATCCTCTGGCTCGAGGGCCGCACGAGCGCCGGCACGGTGATCGTCACCGGGATCGTCGTCAGCGGCCTCGCGGTGCTGGCCCTCGCGGTCTCGACGGCCTTCTGGGAGGTGCTCGTGATCTGGATCGTGCTCAGCCTGGCGCAGTGGGTCAGCTTCACGACCGCGATCGGCGAGCGGCAGCGCCACGCGCCTGCGCACCTGCAGGCGCGCGTGGGCATCACCGGCCGCGCCATCGCGATCGCCTCGATGACGGCGGGCGCGACGGGCGCGAGCCTGCTCGCCAACGTCGTGGAGCTGCGCACGCTGTACGTCGGCATGGGCATCGCGACGCTGCTCGTCGCCGTCGTGCTCGGCCCGCGGCTTGCTGCGCGCGCCGGCGCTGCGTCGCCGCCTCGGCCACCGTCGATCGCCGCGACTCTAGGCGACCGGAGCGGGCCCGGGCGGGATGCGCACGGCATCCTCGTCCTCGGCCGTCGCGACGCTCGCGGTGCCGGGCGGGAACGACGTCACGATCACGCGGCAGTGGGCGCGGCGCAGCAGGTTCTCGATCGTCTCGGAGAAGACCTGCGCCCGGCCGGCCGAGCGCGCCGATGTGCGGCACGGCGCCGACCAGGATCAGGCCCGACGTCCTCCTCGCGGGCGACGCGGGCGACCTCGCCGCTGATGGCACGGCTGCGCAGCGGCCATGAACTCGACGCGCACGCCGTAGTCGCGCGAGAACATGGCGCGGTCAGCTCGTCAGCAGCTCCGTGGCGCACTCGTCGGCGCCCTCGATCGGCGCGTCCAGCGGGAGGCTGAGCGGCACCTCGACGACGTTGACGCCGAGCACGCGCTCGCCCTCCTGCTCCTGGGCGAGCTTGCAGGCGATCGCGAGCATCTCCTCCTCGATCGGCCCGCACTGCTTGAGCGGCACCACGATCGTGCCGAAGCGCAGGTCGATGACCTCGAGCGGCGGCGGCGCGACGCGCGTCGAAGCGCTCCAGCAGCGGCTTGCCCTGCAGGCGCCGCATGACCACGAACAGCACCATGCCGCAGGCCAGCCAGAGCGGGCGGCAGGATGCGCCCGGCGCGGTGCGTGCCGAGGTCGAGCACCCAGAGCCCCCACGACATCGCCAGCCCGAGCAGCGCGAGCACCGGGATGTCGCTGCTGCCGAAGCGCACGTTGCCGCCCATGCGCACGACGCGCGGCAGCGACGGCTCGCGCACGCGCAGCACCACGACCGACGCGAACACGAGCATGAACGCGAGCAGGATGCCGAAGGAGTAGACCGACGCGAGCGCGTCGACCTCGCTCCGAGCAGCGAGACGGCGAGCATGAGCACGCCGCTGAGCACGACGAGCAGACGCCATCGCGCCACGGCTCGACCGCGCACGCGCCGCGAGCGGCGCATGAGCGGCGGCGGCAGCGCGCCCATCGCGCGACAGCGCGCGCAGCGTGCGCAGTGCCGCCCCGAGCGCGATCGCCGGCGCTCGCGACGAGCACGCCGATCGCGCTCACGCTCACGAGCACGCGCACGACGTCGCCGGCGCTCGAGCCGAAGGCCTGCGCGCCGATGGCCTGGGCGGCGCCGGCGAGCGGCGCGGTGCCCCAGACCGTCGAGAGATCGCTGGCGTAGCCCGATGGCGTGCCCGGCGCCGGTGCACCGGCAGCAGCGAGAGCGCGGCGACGGCGATCACGACGTAGGCGAGCACCGTGGCGGCGATCGCGCCGAGCGTGACGCGCCGCAGCGGTCGCGCGGGATTGGCCGACTCCTGCAGCAGCCCCGCCACGATCTCGACGCCCGGTGAAGGCCACGAGCGCGATCGGGAGCGAGTAGCCGAGCGACGTCCAGGTCGGCGCCACGCCGAGGTCGATCGAGCTCGTGAGCACGTCGATGTGCCCGAGCGCGGTCAGGCCGAGGATCGCGAGCGTGAGCTGCGCGAGCATGTCGACGAGCGCGAGCGGCCGCACGAGATCCACGCGCGAGGCCTGCGGCAGCGATCCTGCCGAGGCCGAGGGCGACGATCACGCCCACGCCGATCAGCTCGGCGGAGCGCCCGCTCATCTGGCCGATGTGGCCGAGCTGCCGCCTCCGCGTAGCGCGGGACGAAGAGCGCCGAGAGCAGCGTGACGACGAGCAGGTCGAGCAGGATCGCCCAGCCGACGATGAAGCCGGCGAGGTCGCCGAACGCCCGCCGCACGATCAGCGGCGAGCCGCCCCCGGTGGCCGACGCTCCCTCGGCGTAGGCGCCGGCGGCGAGCAGGCACGAGCAGGCCGACGACCGGCAGGACGATCGGCGTGAGGCCGAGCGCGTACAGCGCGACCACGCCGAGCGCGAAGTAGAGCGACGAGGAGATCGTGCCGTAGATCGCGGCGAACAGCGCGTCCTCGCCGACGACTCGCTGAAGCACGGGCAGCTTGCGCGCCATTACTCGCGCCTCCCCATGCTGCAGCGCGAGCCAGCCGCGGCCGAGGCCGGCGAGCGTGAGCGCGGCGCCGAACACGTAGCCGACCGCGACCCCGGAGCCCGCCGGCCATCGCCGTGCGCACGATCGTGGTCAGGCCGAGCACGACGAGCACGGCGCTCAGGATCAGCGAGACGCGATTGCGCGCGGTCATCGGCGCGGCCCTCCGGCCCGCCGCGATCGCATGCGCCGCGCCGCGCCATTCGGGCGTGGCGCCGACCATGACCTTGCAGCGCGCGTGCCGCAGCACGTAGTCGACGGTCGAGCCGAACAGGCGCGCCGAGCGGGCCGAGCGGCCGGGCGAGCCGAGCACGATGACCTCGCTGCCGCGCCGGTCGGCCTCCTCCACGAGCGCGCGGCCGGCGTTGCGCGTGCGCACGAGGCGCGAGATCACCTGCACGCCGTAGAGCTGCCCGAGCGCCTCGGCCTCGGCCAGCTGCTCGTTGGCGCGCGCCTCGTCCTCGGGCGAGATCTGCGTGAGCGGAGCGCGCGGCCGGCACCTCGATGCGTGTACACCGCCACGACGCGCGCGCGCCGCTCCGACGCGAGCCGCAGCGCGGTCGCGGTCATCTCGTCGGCGACGCGCGCGTCGGTCACGTGCAGCACGATCGTGCGGTACTCGATCTCGATCGCCGGCCCGCGCATCTTGGTGTCGGCGAACACGGTCTTCGTCAGCGGCAGCCCCTGGCTGCTTGCGGTAGACGACGTACACGACCATGCCGAGCGCGAGCCAGCCGAGGCCTGCCCAGCGCACCGCCGGGAACAGCGCCGCGACCACGATGAACGCGGCGAACGTGCCGAGGCCGCCGAGCACGGCGAAGAGCGGGATGTCGAGCTCGCCGATGCGGATGTTGAGCGGCGCCCGGAAGGGCTGCTCGGGATCGCGCTTGGACTTGCGCACGCGCAGCGCGATCACCGAGGCGTGCGCGATCGTGAACGAGAGCATCGCGCCGAACGCGTAGAGGTTGCCCAGGAACGCGACGCCCTGGCCGCCGGCGACCTTGGCGGCGCCGATCATGCCGATCGCGGCGAACGTGTAGACGACGATCGCGACCCACGGCGTGCGCCAGGTGGGATGCACCGTGCGCAGGAAGTCGGGGAACTGGCGGTGCACGCCCATCGAGTACGTCAGGCGCGAGACGCCGATCAGGCCCGCGTTCGTGGCGATGATCAGGATCGTGCCGGCGAGCAGGCCGACGTAGTAGCTGACGGGCGTCGTGAGCGGGCCGAGGCCGAGGTTCTGGACGATGCCCTGGACGGGGTCACCCGCGTACTTCGCTCCCAGCGACGTCCAGAAGTGGGTGCCCTCCGTGCCCGGCGGATGCGAGAGCGCCGGCGTCTCGTGCATCGGCATCGCCGACAGCGCGACGGCGGGCAGGAAGGCGTAGATCGCGAACACGGCCGCCGCCACGAGTCCGATCGATCGCGGCACGTCGCGCGCCGGGTCGCGCGCCTCCTCGGCCATGTTCGAGATCGTCTCGATGCCGGTGTAGGCGACCATGCCGATCGGGATCGAGATGAGGAAGGCCGAGACCGTGGGCGTGGTGCCGAAGTGGACGTTGCCGACGAGCACCTGCGGATCCAGGATCAGCGCCACGCCGACGATCACGAGCAGGGCCTGCGTGGCGAGGTCGGCGATCGCCAGGAAGATGTTGAGCCGTGCCGACTCCTGGATCCCGCGGATGTTGAGCAGCGCGAGCACGATGCAGAGCCCGGCCGCGACGACCACCTGACCCGTCATCCCGTTGCGCATGAAGCCGCACCCCGGGAACACCGACAGGTACGGCGGCACCGTGTAGGCCGAGATCGCGATCGTCACCGTGTAATTCAGCATCTGCGCCCAGGCGGCGAAGAACGAGACGGCCTCGTTGAAGGCACGCCGCGAGAACGACGCCGAGCCGCCCGCCTCGGGGAAGCGAGCGGTCGCCTCGGCGTACGTCGCCGCGGTGAAGGCGAAGATCACGCCCGAGATCGCGAACGTGACCGGCGTCATGCCTCCGGCGTAGAGCGCGGTGACGCCGAGCGCGTAGTAGATGGACGAGCCGACGTTGCCGTAGGCCGTCGAGAACATGTCGCCGACCCCGAGGACGGCAGGGAGGCCGTGCGAACTGCGGCGCCGGAGCAGCGGCACGCGCTACCCGGTGAACTTCCACTTGCGCAGCACATCCTGCGCATCGAAGGTCACGAGGACGTGCAGGGTCTTCGCCTGCCCTCCGCTGGCGCCACGGCCGACGACGAGCGTGCAGGTGAGCGTCCGGGCAGGCGTCGTCTTCGGATCGCAGACGATGTGGCGGAGCGTGTCGTAGCCCGCGAGATCGGGCCGCGACGGGAAGGGGTCGTTGCTCGCGACGTAGAAGCCCTCCCAGTCGTCCTCGATCGTCCTGACCGCGATCTGGCCCGGATCCTTGTCCACGCCGCAGCCCGACATCACGACTACGACCCCGACCAGGCAGACAGCGGCTGCGAGCGCTCGCATCACGCGGAATCTAGCGCCGGCAGCGGGCGCACGGAACTCGCCGTCTGCCTAGAGGAAGTGAACGATCAGGGGGATGATCAGGATCGCGACGATGTTCGTGATCTTGATCATGGGGTTGATCGCCGGTCCGGCGGTGTCCTTGTAGGGGTCGCCGACGGTGTCGCCCGTGATCGACGCGGCGTGCGCGTCGGAGCCCTTGCCGCCGTGCGCGCCGTCCTCGATGAGCTTCTTCGCGTTGTCCCACGCACCGCCGCCGGCCGTCATCGAGATGGCCAGGAAGAGGCCGGTCACGATCGTGCCGACGAGCAGGCCGCCGAGCATCTCGTAGGAGATCAGGCCGACGACGATCGGGATCACGATCGGGATCAGCGCGGGGATCCGCATCTCCTTGAGCGCGCGGCGCGTGACGATGTCGACGCACTTCGCGTACTCGGGCCTCGCGGTGCCCTCCATGATCCCCGGGATCTCGCGGAACTGACGGCGCACCTCCTGCACGACCTCGGCGCCGGCGCGGCCGACCGCCTCCATCGCGAGCGAGGCGAACAGGTACGGCATGATCCCGCCGATCAGGAGCCCGACGAGCACCCACGGGTTCGCGATCGAGAAGGCGACGTTGACCGTCTTGCCCGCTTCCGCGGCCTTGATGACCAGCTCGTGCGAGTAGGAGTCGAAGAGCACGAGGGCGGCGAGGCCGGCCGAGCCGATCGCGTAGCCCTTCGTGACGGCCTTCGTGGTGTTGCCGACCGCATCGAGCGGATCGGTGATGCCGCGCACCGACTCGGGCATGTCCGCCATCTCGGCGATGCCGCCCGCGTTGTCGGTGATCGGCCCGAAGGCGTCGAGCGCGACGATCATGCCGGCCAGCGAGAGCATCGCGACCGCGGCCAGCGCGATGCCCGTGATGTCGCCGAGCTTGTACGCCACGAGGATGCCGATGCCGATCACGAGCACGGGAGCCGCTGTGGCCTCCATCGACTTGGCCAGCCCCGCGATGATGTTGGTCGCATGGCCGGTCGTCGAGGCCTCCGAGATGCGCTTGACCGGCCCCCATCTGGTGCCCGTGTAGTACTCGGTGATGACCATCAGCAGCGCCGTGATGACGAGACCGACGAGCGCGCACAGATACAGCCTGCCCCAGGAGTCGTGCGGGACCCGGATCTCGTCGACCATCCAGTGCATGACCGGGATGAAGACCAGCGCCGAGATGGTCGCGGTGATCACGACGCCCTTGTAGAGAGCACCCATGACGCTGCCGCCGCTGCCCACCTTCACGAACTGCGTGCCGATGATCGAGGCGATGATCGAGATGCCACCCAGCACGAGCGGGATGGCGACCCCGGCCCTGCCCCAGCCCGCCTGCTGCGCGAGCAGCATGCCGGCCACGAGCGTCACCGCGTAGGTCTCGAAGAGGTCGGCGGCCATGCCGGCGTCGTCACCGACGTTGTCGCCGACGTTGTCGGCGATCACGGCCGGGTTGCGCGGATCGTCCTCGGGGATGCCCGCCTCGATCTTGCCGACGAGGTCGGCGCCGACGTCGGCGCCCTTCGTGAAGATGCCGCCGCCCAGGCGCGCGAAGACCGAGATCAGCGAGCCGCCGAAGGAGAGGCCCACGAGCGCGTGCACGGCCGCGGTCTCCGAGACGTCGCCCAGGCGCAGGGCGCCGTAGTAGCCAGCGACGCCCAGCAGGCCGAGGCCGACGACCAGGATGCCGGTCACGGTGCCGCCCTTGAAGGCGATGTCGAAGGCCTCCGAGAGGCCGGTGCGGCCCGCCTCCGCGACGCGCGCGTTGGCGCGCACCGCCGTGTTCATGCCGACGTAGCCGGCAAGCGCCGAGAGCACGGCGCCGATGATGAAGCCGAGTGCGACCTTCCAGCCGAGATCGTCCGACCAGATGCCCGCGATCAAGAGCAGCGCCGCGACGACCACCGCCACGACGCCGACCGTGCGGTACTGGCGGTTGAGGTAGGCCGACGCGCCCTCCTGGATCGCCGCCTGGATCTCGCGCATGCGCTCGTTGCCAGGAGACTGTTGCAACACCCAGCGCGTCAGGTACGCGCCGTAGGCAACGGCCAACAGGCCACAGATCAGGGCGAAGAGCACGTTGTGCTCCACCAGGAACGTCTGCATGACCGACTCTGCTCCCTCTCGAGAAGAAAACCAGCCCGACGCCGCGCGGCAGGCTTAGGCGCACCGCGGCGCGCGGTGGCGATCGTAACAGGCCTGATGGGTTACACACGCCGGATGCGCGCGTGCTTGTGACTCGCGGGAGCCCGCGTCAGAGGGTCACGGCGTCTGCCACGGGCTTGGGCGCGACGGCATCCATGAAGCCTTTCGGAGCGGTCGTCAATGCGGCAGTTCTAGACCTCGCCGCCCGGAGTCCAGATCGGAGGGCGCTCCTCGCCGGGCCCCTCGTCGTCCGGCGGCGGCTCGTCCGCAGCCGGCGGCGGCGGGGCGGGCTCGCCCGACTGCACGAACGCCATGCGCAGCTGCGCGAGGTCGCGCCGAAGCGCCTCCAGCTCATCGGGCTCGGCAGTCGGCGCGAGCAACTCGATCACGCCGGCGAGCGCGTCGATCGCCTCGCGCGCCTGCTCCCGGTCGGCGTGCTCGGGGCTCGCCATCCCGATCCGGATCGCGGCCTGGTTGGCCAGCATCACGGCCGTCTGCGTGAGCAGATCGCGCGGCCGGAGCTGCAGCAGCTGCGCTGCCAGTGCCGCCTGCATCTCGTTGACCGCTCCCTCGTCCTCAGCCACGGGCTGCCTCCTGTGCGAGTACGTCGTCGACCGATTCGCGCGTCACGCGCACCTGCTCGGCGAACAGCTCCTCGAGCGTCACGCCGGCCTCGAGCGCGGCGATCGAGCGCTGCGCGGAGTTGCCGTGCTCGAGCATCCGATAGAGCGGCTCGAGATACGGCTCGAGGCCGAGCGCCGCGACTTCCGGCGCGGCGTCGGCCAGTTGCGCCCGCATGCGCTCGGCGGCAGGCACCGAGCGCATGCCGCGCTCGTAGTCGATCAGCTCGCCCGAGAGCCCCCAGCGGATCGCGCGCCACATGTTCTCCTCGATGTGGCGACCGCGCAGCTCGGGCATTGCCTCGCCCTCGTCGATGGCCCGCAGGCGGCGGGCCGAGAGTGCATAGGCGTAAGCCATCACGGCCAGCGACTCGCGCACGTCGGCCAGGGCGTCGGCATTGCGCAGCTCGACCGTGCCGTACGACTGGTGAGGCCGCACGCACCACCAGATCTCGGTGTGCTCCTTGATCGAGCCCGTCTCCACGAGCCACCGCACGAAGCGGTCGTAGTCGGCCCAGCCGTCGAAGGGCTCGGGGATGCCGCAGCGCGGGAACATGCGCGTGAACAGCTGCGTGCGCGTGGAGTGCAGGTAGGTGTAGCGCCCCTCGTACCAGGGTGACGAGGCAGACAGCGCGAGCAGATCGGGCAACACCGAGCGCATGGCGTTGGTCAGCGCGATGGCGCGGTCGGCGTCGCGGACGCCGACGTGGATGTGGATCCCGAACGTGTTGTTGCGCCAGGCCACGTAGCGCAGCGTGTTCTCGACGATGCGGTAGTGGGGCGTGTCGATGATGTCCTGCTCCCACCACGGCGACCAGGGGTGGGTACCGCAGGCAGCCAGCGCGACGCCCATCGCCTCGGCCTCGTCGAGTAGGCCGCGCCGGTGCTCGACCAGCCTGCGCGCGGCCTCCGGGAACGACTCTGAGCGCCCGGTCTTGACCTCGATCTCCGAGGAGATCAGCTCGCCTGCCGTGTGCTCGCCGAGCGGGATGGCGTCGGTGCGCGCCTTGAGCTCGGCGAAGCGGTTGACCAGGTTGTGCGTCTCGGGGTCGACGATCTGGAACTCCTCCTCGATCGCGAGGGTGAGATCCTGCGAGCGGGCGAAGTGATCGCGCGCCTCATCGAGCGCCAGAAGCGGGTCGGGGATGCGCTGGCCCATCGCCGCGAGCGTACCAGCGCATTCGTTCTACAGACGCGGGAGAGATGTGCCGATACCGCTCGCGTGGAGCGCTCGCGGCGGTCGTACTTTCTTCTCCTGGGCATGGCCTGCGCCCTCGGCTGGTCCACCGGGTTATGGGCCGTGCCGCTGATCGCGTACGGGCTGCTCGAGGCCGCCTGGACGCTCGCCGAGCACGCCGGCGCACTCCGGCGCGGGCTCTCGCGCGGGCTCCTACGTGAGGTAGAAGTAGAGCGCGTGCAGTAGCTCGACCGCCGGGCTGGAGCTGTGCACCGTCACGTCCGCGGGCGTCTGCAGGAGCGCCTCGGAGTAGTTGAAGATGATGTGCACGCCGGCCTGGACGAGCTGGTCGGCGACCGTCTGCGCGGCGCCCGCGGGCACTGCGATGACGGCGGCGATGATGTTGTGCTCGGCCACCTGCGCGGTCAGCTCGCCGGTCGAGCGGATCGGGACGCCGCGCAGCTCCGTGCCGATCTTCGCCGGGTCGTCGTCGAAGATCGTGACGATGTGGAACCCGTGGTCGGCGAAGATCGAGGAGCCGGCGATCGCGTGGCCCAGGCGGCCCGCGCCGATCAGCGCGATGTTGTGCTGCCCGGACGTGCGCAGGATGCCGCGGATCTCGGCGATCAGCGCGTCGATGTTGTAGCCGACGCCGCGCTTGCCGAACTTCCCGAAGGCTGACAGGTCGCGCCGGATCTGCGTCGCGTTGATGTGCGTGTACTCCGAGACGTCCTGCGACGAGATGGAGCTGCGGCCCATCTTCTTGGCCTGCGTCAGCACCTGGAGATAGCGCGACAGGCGCGCCGCTACTCCGACCGTGAGACGTTCGCTCACTGGGGACTCCTGCAATCGTCGGGGGGACAAGCGGTCTCTCGGACGCTCTGACCGAGCGAGCTCGTATCAGTAGCAGACTGTCGCGCAACGCCGCGTCAGGAGCGGAAATGTGGTGTCACGAACCCCGGTCTCGAAGGCGAGCTTGTGCGCGCTCTATCGCCCGCCTCAAGGCGGCCTCCGACACGGCGTACGTGAACGCGATCTCGCCCTCGATGGCCACCACGGGAAGGTCGATGCGGTAGCGCCGCTCGAGCTCGTCGTCGCCGTCGATCACCACGCGGCGCAGGTCGAATCCGAGCGCCGGCGCTTCGCTCTCGAGCACCGCGAGGGCGCGCGCGCAGAGCCCGCAGCCGGAGCCCTCGTAGAGCACGACCTCGACGCGGCTAGGCCGGGACGGTAAAGCCGAGCTGCCGCTCACTCGTCACGTCGTCGGCCGAGACCGCATCGATCACGAGCCGGTAGATGCCGGGGGTGAGCGCCTTGCGCGTGGTCGGGTCGATGCCGGTGATGCCGTAGCGGTAGCTGCCCGGCAGGAGCTCGTGGCGCTCGACCAGCCGTCCGAGCAGGTGCGAGTCGCGGTAGAGGTCGACGCTGAGGCGCTGCACCGGCGCGATCTCGAGCCTCGGCCGCGTTGTCCGACTTGGCCGAGCCCAGCACGAGCGCGAGCCTGGTCGCCGCGCTGTCGTCGCCCGTGGGCTCGCACGCGTGCAGTCGTGAGGGCTGCCTTGGCGATCAGGCCGGCCGCGAGATTGTCGTTGCGCGAGAGCGCCCAGGGCACCCGCAGCGTGCCGCCGCTCTCGACCGAGACGATCATCCAGCCGCCGATCACGGTCGTCTGGTCGGGCAGGCCGTGTGCCACCAGCGTCAGTGGCACGGGCTCGCTCGCGCCGGGAGCGATGGAGATCGAGGACGGCACGTCCGTGAGCGCGACCGAGGTGTCGCCGTCGTCGACGCGATCGCGGCTCAGTGCGATCGAGACCTGCACGGTCGAGCTGCCCGTGTTCGCGAGCGTGAGCACGCGGGAGATCTTGACCGAGGCGGCTCGCGCCAGGCCGAACGCCACCGACGACGGCTCGGCGACCACCACGGCCGCGACTGCTCGGGCGGGATTCACGGCTCCTGCGCCCTGGGCCTCGACCGCAGCCGGGCCGTCGCCGTCGCCGCCCACAGCCGTCGCCGTGCCCACGATTGCGCCGCGCACCGTCCTCGGAGTCCAGGTGGGATGTGCCTGCTGCACGAGCGCCACGACGCCCGCGACCTGAGCCGCGGCCACGGACGTGCCCGTCTCGGCCAGATACTTGCCGCCCGGGCCCGAGGTCGTCACGGCGACACCGGGCGCGACCAGATCGGGTTTGATCGAGTCGTCGAAGGCGAGTCCGGTGGACGAGAAGGCGGGCACGGAGCCGACCAGCGGGTTGTCGTCGCTGTGCGTCGTGCTGAACGTGATCGTCATCGCGCCACCCGTGAGCAGCGTGGCCGCCGCCGTCGCGCCCTGATCGCCCGGCAGCACCGCGATCGGCAGCTTCACGCGATCGTCCAGCCCGAAGGCGCCGGCCGGAGCGCCGCCGTCGCCGTAGAGCACGAGGGCGCTGGCGCCGGCAGCGCCGGCCGCGGCCGCGCGCACGGCGATCGGGGCACCGTCGCGCGGCAGAAGGACGGCCTTCCCGCTCACGAGGCTCGTGCCGTCGGTGGCGCGGAAGTCACCCTCGTCGGTGCCCGCGACGACATCGGCCGGAGCGCGCGCACCATCCGACTTCGTCGGACCCGCCGGCAGCACGAGCGGGAACGGCGTGTCGCTCTTGGGCGAGAGCGCGCCCAGCAGCGGCACGGCGTCGACGCCCGTCTGGATGCCGTTGGTGCCGAGCGCGACGTCCACGTTCGGCAGTTCGGTGCGGCCATCGCTCGCCCCCACGCCCAGCCAGCCGGGCGACGCGGCTGGCGAGGCGATCGTCCCGAACCGGCCACCGGTGGAGCCGTCGTTGCCGGCTGCGGCGACCAGCACGGCGCCGAGTCGCTCGACGCCGTCTGCGGCGACGGTCTCGGCCGACGCCCCGAAGGCCGCGAACGGCTGCGCAAGCGGAGCGAGGATGACGTCGGCGTGGTCGGAGAGACTGCCGTCCCCGTTGGGGTCGAGTGCGCGATCGATGCCGGCCAGCAGCGTCGCGGTCGTGCCCATGAGAGCGCCCTGTTGCATCTCGAGCACCTGGATCGGCACCAGCGACGCGGCCGGCGCGACGCCGTGCAGCCCGCGCGGGCCACCGTTCCCGGCGACGATCCCGGCCATCGCCGTCGCGTGCGCGGCCGCGGTGGGGTCGGGCGGGCTGGTCTGCGGCTTGCCGGCGATGGCGTTCCAGGAGGGCGTGAGATCGTGCAGGTACGGATGCGTGCTGTCGATCGGCCCGTCCAGCAGCGCGACCGTCACGCCCTTGCCGTCGCCGCCGGCGGCTGCGAGAGGGCGCGCGGCGCGGCCGAGCGATGCCAGATGCCGGGCCACCGTGGCCGCCGGATAGAGACGCCGCACCGGGTACACGCCGGCGACCTCGGGCGCGGCGCGCAACTGTGCGATCTGGTCGGGCCGGACCGTCGCCGCGACCGCGTTGAGCGCGTTGACGAAGTGGTACTGGATAGACATCCAGATGCCGGCGCGGTCGATCGCATCCAGATCGAGCTGCTGCGACGCGAGGGCGATCTTCGACGCGTCGGCGCTCTCGACGGACACCGCTGGCGGCGCCGCCAGCACGATGATCACCTGTTGCGGCAGGGCCTGGCCCGAGCGGCCGTCCCCGATCAGGACGTCCCACGAGCGCAGCGCCTGACTCAACGGGTCAGGGGCTCCGTGGACGGGGAGCGCGACGATGCCTCCGAGCGTTGCCGCCAAGGAGAGAACGAGCGTGCGCGTGCGCAAGCGGCGGCGGCGCGTCATGACCCGCTGAGGGTACACGAAGGCTTCGGTGCGCTCAGACGCTCTCACCCCGCCAGGAGGCTGCGCGCATAAGCGTCGAGCGCGAGGTAGTCCGGTGACTGCAGGGGCGGCGCCGCAAAGGCCGCCGCTCCGATCATGGCCGCGTTGTCGACGCACAGGGCGGGAGGCAGCAGGCTGAGCCGGGCTCCCCGCCGGGAGCAGGCGTCGGCCAGCGCCTGCCGCAGCGCGCCGTTGGCCGCCACGCCGCCGACGACCGCGAGCTCGCTCCGGCGGGTGGCCTCGAGGGCGGCGACCGCGCGCTCGACGAGCTGTTGCACGATCGCCGCCTGAAAGCTCGCGGCGAGGTCGGCGCGCGCCTCGGGCAGGGCGTCCCCGAGCTCGCGGACACGCCGCAGCAGCGCCGTCTTGAGGCCCGAGAACGAGAGATCGTGGCCGTCCTGTCCGCGCAGTACGGGCGGGAACGGGAAGCGCGCGGGGTCGCCGTCGCGTGCGACGAGCTCGAGCGCGGCACCACCGGCGTCCCTCAGCCCGAGCAGGCGCGCGCCCTTGTCGAACGCCTCGCCCGCCGCGTCGTCGCGCGTGCCCCCGAGCCGCACCGGAGCGGCGTAGTCGGCCACGTCGAGCACGAGCGTGTGCCCGCCCGAGGCCAGCAGGCACGCGAACGGCGGAGCCAGCGCGAGCGGCGCGAGCCGCAGGGCCGCCACGTGGCCGAGCAGATGATCGACCGGCACGAGCGGCAGGCCACGCCCGTAGGCCAGGGCCTTGGCCGTCGAGAGCCCGACGAGCAGCGCGCCGATCAGGCCAGGGCCCTGCGTCACGGCGACTGCGTCGACATCGGCAAGCGTCGCATCCGCCTCGCCGAGCGCGGCTTCGATGACGGGCACGACGAGCTCGAGGTGGCGCCGCGAGGCGATCTCCGGCACGACGCCGCCGAAGCGCGCGTGCAGGTCGGCCTGCGACGAGCGAATTGCGCCGTGGATGGTGCCGTCCCGGCCCACGACAGCGGCGCAGGTGTCGTCGCAGGAGGTCTCGATCGCGAGGATCACAGGCCCGAGCGACCGCTCGGCGGATCCCGCCACATGATCAAGGCGTCCTCGCGGTTGTCCGTGTAGTAGCCGCGGCGGATGCCCGTGGGCTGGAAGCCGAGCGAGCGGTAGAGGCGGATCGCAGCCGCGTTCGAGACGCGCACCTCGAGCGTGATGCCGCGCTCGAGGTCGCGCTCGGTGTCCTCGAAGAGGCGCTCGAGCAACTGACGCCCGATGCCCTTGCGCCAGTGATCCGGATCGACCGCGAGATTCATCACGTGCCAGGCGTCGGGATAGCGCGACACGATCAGGTACGCGATCAGCTGATCGTCGTCGTAGGCGCCATAGCAGCGACCGCTCGGCTTCGTCAGCTCGCCGCTGAACATCGCACGCGACCACGGCGTCGGGTACGCGCGCCGCTCGATCGCGTCGATCGCGTCGAGGGCGTCGATCTGCAGGGTCTGGATCTCGATCACGCGACGCGCGGCTCCGCATCGGGGCGGCGGACGTACACCGGCTCCGGCGCACCGCCCGCGGCCAGCCCGGCGAGCGCGACCGCAGCGGGCGCGTGACGCGGGTCGAGATCGTCCGGCACCACGGCACCGGCGTCCTCCAGCAGCCCGCGGTAGCGCTGTGCGCCGTCACCCACGCACATGACTCCGGGCGCCAGCCTCGCGGCCACGCCCTCCGGCTGCTCGACGGCGGGCGCGCCGTCGGAGTCCAGCGCGAACAGCTCGCCCCGGCGCGCATCGATCAGGGCCATGGCTCCTGGCGCGCCTGCCGCGAGCGCGGCCAGGGTCGAGACGCCTCTGCACGGCACTGCAAGCGCAAGCGCGAGGCCGCGCGCACTCGCGATGCCGATGCGCAGGCCGGTGAACGACCCCGGGCCGCAGCCGACGACGATCTGCCCGACGTCCCTCGCTTCACAACCCGCGCGCGCGAGGACCTCGTCCACGAGCACGAGCGCGCGCTGCGCCGCGTGCCCACCCTCCGCGCTGGCGAACGCGAGCTCCTGCCCGGCGAGCACGACTCCGCACACCGTTCGCGCCGTCGCACTGTCGAGCACCAGCGTCACCGGCTCCATCTGCCCCTCGCCCACGCGCCCAGACTACTTAGGGGTCACGTCTATCTGCCGCGCCCCGTCGCTGCGCACGACGATGCGCACGACGGCATGCGGAGGGGGCAGCACACCGGCGCCGACGCTCGCCCACTCCACGAAGACTGCGCGCACGTCGTCGAAGTACGGCTCGAGATCGCCCCAGGCCGCCTCGTCGAGGCGCTCGCTGCGCGAGAGGTCGAGGTGCGCCACCGGGCCCCCCGAGCCGTCGTAGAGATGCGCCACGGTGAACGTCGGGCTGGTGACGGCGCCGGCGACGCCGAGCGCCCGCGCCGCTCCCCGCACGAATGCGGTCTTGCCCGCGCCGAGCTCGCCCTCGACGTACACGACGGCGCCCTGCGGCAGGTCGCGCGCCAGCGCTGCGGCGAGCGCCGCGGTCTCCTGCTCAGAAGAGGCCGAGCTGCTGCTCATCGGCGGGGATCGGTGCGACGGGCTCAGGTGCCGGTTGCTCGGGCGCCCGCGCGACGGCTGTACGGCCGAGCAACTCACCGAGGCGCCCGACATCGGCCTCGAGTGCGGGCAGGAGGCGCGCGTTGTGCAGGGCCGCGGCCGGGTGGTAAAGCGGCAGGAGCGTGATCTCGCGGCCCGCGAACGACGCCCGCCGTGCCTGCCCGTGGGTCTGCGAAACCCCGTGCGCCCCGCCGGCGAGGGTGCGTGTCGCGAGGTCGCCGAGCGCGCCCACCACGCGCGGGCGCACGAGCTCGATCTGGCGCTCGAGCTTGTCGCGACAGGCAGCGATCTCCTCGGGCGCCGGGCTCTGCGGTGCCCGGCGGGCGGCACTTGACGAGCGTCGTCGACGTACACGTCCCGCCGCTCGAGCCCGATCGATGCGAGCAGATCGGCCAGCAGCTCACCGGCCGCTGCCACGAGCGGACGCCCGAGCCGGTCGTCGTGAAAGCCCGGCGCGTCGGCCACCAGCATCAGCTCGGCGGGCATCGGCCCCTCACCCGCGACGACCGAGGAACGCGAGGCCGAGAGCGCGCAGTTCACGCAGTCCGCCCACTCGCTGGCGAGATCGGGGGACAGGGCGCTCCTCGAGGCTCAGTGACGGCAGCCGCAGCCGCCGCCGCAGCAACCACCACCGCCGCCGCCCGTGAGCGGACGCGGTGCAGGCTGGTCGCCGCCGACGGTGCGCGCCGAGAACGTCGAGAGCAGCTTCGAGACCTCGCCCGAGGTGCACTGGGGACAGGCGACGAGCGTGCCGTGGCTGGACACGAGCTCCTCGAAACGGTGCTCGCAGGAGCGGCATGCGTACTCGTAGATCGGCATCGCCGAATGCTATCGCGAGATACACTGCGGCACGGACTCCATCCATCGGAGGGGTACCGCTCTGCATATGCCAACCCATTCGCCATCGCGCACGGGCGCGGTCGTGGCGCGCACGCTGCCCGATCTGGCGGCGGCACTCGCCGGCCGCGACGATGTCGCGCTCGTGCCCACCATGGGCGCGCTGCACGACGGTCACCGCGCCCTGCTGCGGGCGGCGCGAGGCGCGGCGACGACGGTCGTCATGTCGCTGTTCGTCAACCCCGCGCAGTTCGGGCCGGGCGAGGACTTCGCCCGCTACCCGCGCGACGAGGAGGCCGACCTCTCCGTCGCCTCCGCCGAGGGCGCCGACGTGGTCTTTGCGCCCGGCGCCGAGGTCGTCTACCCCGCAGGCTTCGCGACGAGCGTCGACCCCGGGCCGCTGGGAGGCGAGCTCGAGGGCCGCGCGCGCCCCGGCCACTTCCGCGGCGTCGCGACCGTCGTCACGCGCCTGTTCGGGCTCGTGCGCCCGCAGCGCGCGTACTTCGGCGAGAAGGACTATCAGCAACTCGTGATCGTGCGCGACGTGGCCCACGACCTCGCGCTCGGCGTCGAGGTCGTCGGCGTGCCGACCGTGCGCGATGCCGACGGCCTCGCGCTCTCCTCGCGCAACCGCTTCCTGTCCCCGGCCGAGCGCGAGCGCGCGACGACGCTCAACGCCGCCCTGCGGGCGGCCGGGCGCCTGCATGCAGCGGGCGAGCGCGATGCCGCGCTGCTCCTGGACACCGCTCGCACCCGGCTCGCCATGGACCCCGACTACCTGGAGCTGCGCCGCCGCGATGATCTCGGCGCCTACGCCCCGAACCGCCCCGCCATCCTGCTCGTCGCCGCCCGCCTCGGCACGACGCGCCTGATCGACAACCTGTCACTGGAGGACGCATGACGACTCCGCCCGGACCCGAAGCCGCCCGCAGGCTGACGTTGCAGGAGATCGCGCAGGCCAAGCACGACGGGTCGCCCGCTGGTCATGGTCACGGCCTACGACTTCCCGTCCGGACGCATCGCCGAGCGCGCGGGAGTGGATCTCGTGCTCGTCGGCGACTCGGCGCGCGATGACCGTGCTCGGTCACAGCTCGACGGTGCCGGCCACGATGGAAGAGATGCTCATGCTGACCGCGGCGGTCTCGCGCGCCTGCCGGCGGGCCCTCGTGATCGCCGACCTTCCGTTCATGTCGTACCAGGTGAGCGACGAGGACGCCCTGCGCGCCGCGGGACGGTTCCTCAAAGAGGCCGCCGCGCAAGCCGTCAAGCTCGAGGGCGCGGGGCCGATGCTCGCTCGCATCCGCGCGCTGGCGGGAGCCGGAATCCCGGTCGTCGCCCATCTCGGGCTGACGCCGCAGACGGCGACCTCGCAGGGCGGCTACCGCGCGCAGGGCAAGACCGCCCAGGCGGCACTGCGCCTCCTGCACGACGCCCATGCCGCCGAGGCCGCGGGGGCATTCCTGCTCGTGCTCGAGGCCGTGCCCGCGCCGGTCGCGGAGCGCATCACCCGGGAGCTGCGAATTCCGACGATCGGCATCGGAGCGGGCGCCGGCTGCGACGGCCAGGTGCTCGTCTTCCACGACCTGCTGGGCCTGGGCGAGGGGCCGCTGCCGCGCTTCGTCGAGCAGTACGCGGCGCTGGGCGACGAGGCCGTGCAGGCCGTGACACGATACGCCGACGACGTACGCGAGCGACGGTTCCCTCAAGAGCGACACACCTATGCGATCTCGGACGACGAGCTGGAGCACTTCCAGCGACTCGTCGAGGCCGGCTCGCCCGTCGGCGCGGACGACGAAGACGGCGTGCTGTGACGGGTGACGAGCTGGCGGCGTTGCTCGGAGCCGGCAGCGTGCAGCTCGTCGACGTGCGCTCGTCCGAGGAGTACGACGGCACCGCCGGCTACGGCTGCGATCCCGTGCAGGGCCACATCCCGGGTGCCGTCAACATCGAATGGTCGGATCTGATCGCCGCCGGCGCCGCCATTCCCGCACTGCTCGCGGAGCACGGCGTCGAGAACGGCGCCCGCATCGTCTGCTACTGCCATTCGGGCTCGCCTCGGCGCGAGCCGTCCAGGCGCCGCGGCCGCGGGAGTCGCCGCCGAGAACTACGAGGGCTCCTGGCACGAGTGGTCGCGCCGGGGCGCATCCCGCCGGCGACGCTCCGTAGACTGCAGCGCATGGATGGAGCCTTCGTACACACCTGTTACCGGGTCCTCGACCCCGCCGCCTCGATCAGCTTCTACACGGAGTGCCTGGGCCTCGAGCACGTGCGCGCCGTCCCGATCCGCGACGAGGCCACGAATCATTTCTTCGCCTACGCGGGCGACCCGGAGCCCTGGCTCGAGCTGACGCACAACCACGACCGCACCGAGCCGTACGAGATCGGCACCGGCTACGGCCACATCGCGATCGAGGTCGACGACCTCGACGAGACGCTCGCCGCGCTCGACGAGAAAGGCGTGCAGCCCGAGCGCGCGCCGTACCTCGTGGGCACGACGCGCATCTGCTTCGTGCGCGATCCCGACGGCTACCGCATCGAGCTGATCGAGCGGAAGTAGAGCTCGTTTCTCAATGAGCGTGTGGGTCTGGGGTGGTTGGAGCGAGCAGGGGCGCCGGCCGGCTCGCAGATCCGGTTGGAACCCTTTCAAGAGCCGGCCGGTGTTCCTGCGAAGCCCCGGGGCCGCCTCGCGCAGCGAGCGGAGTCCCCGGGTCGGCCGGAAGTCAATCACCGGGGCGCACCGCCGCAACGCAACCAACCCGCGGCTACGAGATCGTGCGCCCTGGCGATCGACTGCAGGCCGATCCAGCCGCTCCAGACACCACGATCATTGAGAAACGAGCTCTGAGTAGGCGTCGCGCGGGTGCCGCCCCGGGCAGGATGGCGACACCCGCACGCCTGGCTCACATCTACGTCGAGGTCCAGCCGGATGTCAATGCACCCGTCGGGGGCGGTGCTCCCGTTTCAGACGGCGACAGCGGTCGGGGCAGGCAGCACGCCCCGCAGGAACTGGCCGGTGTAGGACTCCTCGACCTCGGCCACCTGCTCCGGCGTGCCCGCCGCGATCACGCGGCCGCCCGCGTCGCCGCCCTCGGGGCCGAGATCGATGACCCAGTCGGACTGCTTGATCACGTCGAGGTTGTGCTCGATCACGAGCACGGTGTTGCCGGCGTCGACCAGCCGCTGCAGCACCTCGAGCAGCTTCGCGACGTCGTGGATGTGCAGCCCGGTCGTGGGCTCGTCGAGGATGTAGAGCGTGCGCCCGGTGGCGACCTTCGAGAGCTCGGCGGCGAGCTTGACCCGCTGGGCCTCGCCGCCGGAGAGCGTCGTTGCCGGCTGTCCGAGCTTCACGTAGTCGAGCCCGACGTCGTGCAGCGTCTGCAGCCGCCGGCGCAGCTTCGGCTCCTTGCCGAAGAACTCGAGCGCCTCCTCGACCGACATCGCCAGCACGTCGGCGATCGACGCGCCCTTGTAGCGGATGTCGAGCGTCTCGCGGTTGTAGCGCTTGCCCCCGCACACCTCGCACGGCACGTACACGTCGGGCAGGAAGTGCATCTCGATGCGGATCATCCCGTCGCCCGAGCAGGCCTCGCAGCGCCCGCCCTTGACGTTGAAGGAGAAGCGCCCCGGCGTGTAGCCGCGCGTCCGCGCCTCGGGCGTGAGCGAGTACAGCTCGCGCACGCGCGAGAACAGATCCGTGTAGGTCGCGGGGTTCGAGCGCGGCGTGCGGCCGATGGGCGACTGGTCGATCTCGATCACCTTGTCGAACTGCTCCAGGCCCTCGACCGTCGCGGTGCGCACCGGGCTTGAGCCGGGCGCGCAACAGCCGGTTGGCGAGCGCGCGGTAGATCACGTCGTTGACGAGCGTGGACTTGCCCGAGCCCGAGACGCCCGTGACCGAGACGAAGCGGCCGATCGGGATCTCGACGTCGATGTCCTGCAGGTTGTGGGCCGTCGCGCCGCTGACCTTCAGCCACGCGGTCTCGCCCTTCGCGCCGCGGCAGGCACGGGAATCGAGCGCCGGCCACTCGAGGTACTGGCCCGTCAGCGACCCCGGCGTCGCCGCGACGTCGGCGGCCGTGCCCTCGGCGACGACCCGCCCGCCGTGCACGCCCGCGCCCGGGCCCATGTCGATGAGCCAGTCGGCCGAGCGCATGGTCTCCTCGTCGTGCTCGACGACGATCACCGTGTTGCCGATGTCGCGCAGGCGCTCGAGCGTGGCGATCAGCCGCGCGTTGTCGCGCTGATGCAGGCCGATCGACGGCTCGTCGAGGATGTAGAGCACGCCCACGAGGCTCGCGCCGATCTGCGTCGCCAGCCGGATGCGCTGCGCCTCGCCGCCCGAGAGCGTGCGCGCCGCGCGGTCGAGCGAGAGATAGCCGACGCCGACGTCGTCGAGGAACGTCAGCCGCTCCCGGATCTCGCGGATCACGCGCTCGGCGATCAGGCGCTCCGTGTCGGTCAGCTCGAGCTCGCGGAAGTACGCGAGCGCCTCGTGCACGGCACGGCGCGAGATGTAGTCGATGTTGTGCCCGCCGACCGTCACGGCGAGCGCCTCGGGCCGCAGCCGCGCCCCGCCGCAGGCCGAGCACGGCCGCATCGACATGAACGTCTCGATGCGCTCCTTCTGCAGCTGCGACTGCGTCTCCCGGTAGCGGCGCTGCAGGTTCGCGACGACGCCCTCGAAGGCGGTCATGTACGAGCGCTTGCGGCCGTAGCGGTTCTTGTACGTCACGTACACGCGCTCGCTGCCGGTGCCGTTCAGGTACAGGTCCTGATGCTCGCGCGAGAGCTTCGCCCCAGGGCCGGTCGAGCGGCACCTCCCAGCGATCGGCGATCGCCTCGAGCACCTGCTCGAAGAAGCTCGAGCCGGCCACGTTCCAGGGCGCGAGCGCACCCTCGCGGATCGACAGCACCGGATCGGGCACGACCAGCTCGGGATCGACCTCGAGCGTCGCGCCGAGGCCGGTGCAGGCCGGGCAGGCGCCGTGCGGCGAGTTGAACGAGAACGTGCGCGGCGCGAGCTCCGCCAGCGAGACGCCGTGCTCGGGGCACGCGAACTTCTCGGAGTAGGTGTGCACGGGACCGTCGACCTCGCGCACCTCGACGAGGCCGTCGCCGATGCGCAGGGCCGTCTCGATCGAGTCGTTCAGCCGCTGGCGCAGGTCGTCCTTGATGACGAGGCGGTCGACGACCGCGGAGATGTCGTGCTTGAACTTCTTGTCGAGCGCCGGCACGTCGTCGAGCAGGTAGGTCTCGCCGTCGACGCGCACGCGTGTGAAGCCCTCGCCGCGCAGGCTCTCGAGCACGTCGCGGTGCTCGCCCTTGCGGCCGCGCACGAGCGGCGCGTCGATCGTGAAGCGCGTGCCCTCGGGCAGCGCCAGCACCTGGTCGACGATCTGCTCCGCCGACTGGCCGGCGATCGGCCGCCCGCAGATCGGGCAGTGCGGCCGCCCGATGCGCGCGAACAGCAGCCGCAGGTAGTCGTGCACCTCGGTCACGGTGCCGACCGTCGAGCGCGGGTTGCGCGACGTCGTCTTCTGGTCGATCGAGATCGCCGGCGACAGCCCCTCGATCGAGTCGACGTCGGGCTTGTCCATCTGCCCCAGGAACTGGCGTGCGTAGGCCGAGAGCGACTCCACGTAGCGGCGCTGCCCCTCGGCGTAGAGGGTGTCGAACGCGAGCGACGACTTGCCCGATCCGGACAGGCCCGTGATGCACACGAACGCACCGCGAGGCATGCGGACGGTGACGTCGCGGAGGTTGTGCTCACGCGCGCCGTGAATGACGATTTCGTCGTTGAGAAGGCGGTTTGCGGTCATTTGGACCTCAAGGCTGGATCAGCCTAGCAGTGGCCGATCGAGCGAACAAGTGTTCGCATGATGCCAGGTGGGCAGGACGGAGGAGCCGGGCGGCGAAGCCTTGTCCTGCATGACGCGCGCGCGCACGAAACTGGAGCCCGGCGAGCGCCTGCTGCTGGCCTGCAGGCCCCACCCGGCGGCACTCCTGCCCGCCCTGCTGAAGGCCGTCGCGGCCGTGCTCGCCACGGCGATGGTCGTGGCCCTGCTCGCGCACTCCACGGCTCCTCACGGCGTGCGCCTCTGCTCTCGACCTGCTCGTGCTGGCGTTCGCGGCGCGCGCCGCGCTGCGCTTCACGCGCGCCGTCTGGCAGTGGGATCGCACGCTGCTCGCACTGACGACGCGCCGGGTGTTCGTGGTTGCCCCGCGCGGCGCCGTGCGGCGCGCGTGGCAGACGATGTCGCTGGCCGGCATTCACAGCACCCGCGTCAGCCACAGCTTCGGCGGGCGCCTGCTCGGCTATGGGACGCTCACGCTGGGCGACGGGCCGCAGGGTCGCGACGTCCGCTTCGTGACCGATGCCGAGCGCGTGGCCGAGGCGATCCTCGAGGCCGGCCCCAACGGTCGCACCTGGGTGCAAAACGAGGGGCCGACTGTCTCTGATCAGCCGGCCCCTCATTCGCGCCTCGCGTGATCGGGGTGGACCAGGCGGGGTAGTTCGATCGGTCGTGGTCAGGCTGCGCGGTCGCGCAGGTCCTGAAGCTCGCGCACTGCTGCGAGCTGGCCCAGCGTCTCGACCTCGATCTGACGCACGCGCTCGCGCGTGAGACCGAGCTCGCGGGCAATGTCATCGAGCGTGCGGGCGTCGCCGCCGTCCAGGCCGTAGCGCAGGACGAGCACGCGGCGCCGGCGCTCCGGGAGCGCGTCGAGCGCCCCGGAGAGCGTGTCGAGCCGATGGGCGGCGTCGACCGCGTCGACCGGGTCGACCGCATTCTCGTCCTTGAGCACCTCGGACATCGAGGACTCGCCGGACTCGCCGATGGGCTCGTCGAGCGACATCGAGGAGCGCGCCGCCTCGCGGACGATGCGCACCTGCTCGATCGGCAGCTTCGACTCGGCCGCGATCTCGTCCTCGTTCGGCTCGCGCTGCAGGCGCAGCATGAGCGTGCGCTCTGCGCGGTTGACCTTCTGGAGGCGCTCGACCACATGCACGGGCAGGCGGATCGTGCGGCTCTTGTCGGCCAGCGCGCGGGCGACGGCCTGACGGATCCACCAGGTCGCGTAGGTGGAGAACTTGAGGTCACGGCGCCAGTCGAACTTCTCGACGGCGCGGATCAGCCCGAGGATGCCCTCCTGGATCAGATCCAGGAAGCCCAGGCCCTGACCGCGGTAGTTCTTCGCGATCGACACGACCAGGCGCAGGTTCGACTCGACCATGCGGCGCTTGGCCAGCATGTCGCCGGCCTCGACGCGCTTGGCGAGCTGGATCTCCTCGACCTTGGTCAGCAGCGGATAGCGGCCGATCTCGGACAGGAAGCGCTCGAGCGAGTCGGTCGGGCCATCGGCCACCGGCAGAACGACGGGACCTCGCTGCTCGACGCTGTCTTCGTCGCGCACCTCAATGCCCATGCCGTCGAGCTCGCGGGTAGCCTCCTCGACGGGCATAGCCTCGTCGCCGGCCTCTGCGAGTGCCTCATTGACCTCGGCGAGCGTCACGTGGCCACGCTCAAGCCCACGCTCGACGAGCCCCTCCAATTCGGGCGCAAGTGCGGTGTTCTCAGTGGCGATCACGGTGTGTTCTCAACTCCTCGGCGGTTGCGCCGTTTGTCTCTCTGTGCAAGTTTGGAGCCGGGGAGGAAATCGACCCCTCCAGGGCACCCGTGTAGAAGAACGAGGATCCAGGCGGTTGTATTCCCCGGGCCGGCCCGTTCCTAACCTGTTCAACCCAAAGCAACGCGCTCCCCCATTGTCCCGAGGCAGGGGTTCAGCACGGGTTAAGGTTGACCGCCCGGGCATCAAGATGCAGTCAAGATTGCCCGCTAACACTGCGGAAACTGCTGGAGTCTCGTACTTGATTCGCGGCGATCTGGTCGCGTGCGCTAGGCTCCCGCTCGCAACGTCATCCCGAGCGGTCGAGGGAACTGGCCCGACGACACCGCAGCAACCGGGGCCTCGGCCCGGCAGGTGCTCCGTCCAGCGCCGAGCGTCTCCGTCCCGGGTGCGCAGAGCGGAAGATGACAGCCGGTTCGTGGAACGCTCCGCGACGCCGAAGGCCCTCCGGGACACGGGGGGCCTTTTTCGTTCCCGGGACGCGAAACGAGAGGAACGTTCATGAGTGGACAGCGCGCCGAGACGATCGCCCTGCACGGCGGTCAGTCCCCGGACCCGACCACGAAGGCACGCGCAGTGCCGATCTACCAGACGACGTCGTACGAGTTCGACGACACCCAGCACGCCGCCGACCTGTTCGCGCTCAAGGTGCCGGGCAACATCTACTCGCGCATCATGAACCCGACGTGGGACGTCTTCGAGCAGCGCGTCACGGCGCTCGAGGGCGGGCTCGCTGCCTGCGCGACGGCCTCCGGACAGGCCGCCGTGGCCTACTCCGTGCTCAACGTCACGCGAGCCGGCGACAACATCATCTCGGTCTCGACGCTGTACGGGGGCACGTACAACCTGTTCGCGCACACGCTGCCGCAGTACGGCATCGAGGTGCGCTGGGCCGATCCCGACGACCCCGACGCCGTCGCCAGGCTCGCGGACGACAAGACGCGTCTCGTGTTCGCCGAGACCATCGGCAACCCGAAGCTCAACGTCGTCGACATGCGCGCCTGGGCCGACGCGGCGCATGCGCAGGGCCTGCCGCTGATCGTCGACAACACGGCGGCCGACCCCCATCCACTGCCGCGTGTTCGACCACGGCGCCGACATCTCGGTGCACTCCGCGACGAAGTACATCGGCGGCCACGGCACGTCCATCGGCGGCATCGTGGTGGACGCCGGTCGCTTCGACTGGACGGCCAACAGCGCCCGCTTCCCCGGGCTGACCACGCCCGACCCGTCCTACCACGGCGTGGTCTGGAGCGAAGCGCTCGGGCCGGCGGCCTACATCGGGCGCGTGCGCACCGTGCTGCTGCGCAACACCGGCGCGGCGCTCTCGCCGTTCAACGCGTTCCTGTTCCTGCAGGGCCTGGAGACGCTGCCGCTGCGCATGGAGCGGCACTCGGCCAACGGGCTCGCAGTGGCACGGCACCTCGAGGGCCACTCCGCGGTGCAGTGGGTCAACTACCCGGGCCTCGAGAGCTCGCCCTACCACGATGTCGCCAAGCGGCTGCTCTCGGGCGGCTTCGGCGGCCTGGTCACGTTCGGCATCACGGGCGGGCGCGAGGCCGGTCAGCGCTTCATCGAGAGCCTCGAGCTGTTCAGCCACCTGGCGAACATCGGCGACGCCAAGTCGCTGGCGATCCACAACGCGTCGACGACGCACTCGCAGCTCAACGAGGACGAGCTGGCGGCCTCCGGGGTGACGCAGGACACCGTCCGCCTCTCGGTCGGCATCGAGCACATCGAGGACATCCTGGCCGACCTCGAGCAGGCGCTCGCACGGGCACGTGTCCCGGTCACGGCATAGCGTGATCGACGTACCGGGGAGCGCCCAGCGCTCGCTCGGTCTGGTCGAGACACAGCGGGTCGCGCTCTGGGACGAGCGCGACCCGCTCGTGCTCGAATCCGGCGAGCAGCTGGACTTCGTCGAGGTCGCGTACGAGACCTACGGCGAGCTCGACGCGAACGCGTCCAACTGCGTGTTCGTCTGCCACGCGCTCACGGGCGACGCGCACGCCGCCGGCCATCACGGCAACCCGGATCGCCGCGGCTGGTGGGACAACCTGATCGGGCCCGGCAAGCCGCTCGACACCGACCGCCTGTACATCGTGTGCGCGAACCTCCTGGGCGGCTGTCAGGGCACGACCGGCCCGAGCTCGATCGACCCGGGCACCGGCAAGCCCTACGGACTGCGCTTCCCGCTCTGCACCGTGCGCGATCTCGTCACGGTGCACCGCCGGCTGCTCGAGCCACCTGGGTGTCGAGCGCCCGCTGGCGGCGATCGGCGGGTCGGTCGGCGGCATGCAGGTGCTGCAGTGGTCGATCGACCACCCCGACGAGCTGGGCGCGGGGCTCGTGATCTGCGCCAGCGCACGGCTCACGGCGCAGAACATCGCCTTCAGCGCGGTCGCGCGCGCGGCCATCATGGAGGACGAGAACTTCCACGGCGGCGACTACTACGAGCACGGCGTGCGGCCCGACAACGGCCTCTCGCTGGCGCGCCGGATCGCGCACATCACGTACCTCTCCGAGGAGTCGATGCGCGCCAAGTTCGGCCGGCGCCTGCAGCACGACGGCGAGCCGCTGCGCGGCTTCGGCATCGACTTCGCGGTCGAGAGCTACCTCGAGTACCAGGGCGAGAGCTTCGTCAACCGCTTCGACGCCAACAGCTACCTCTACCTGACGCGCGTCATGGACTACTTCGACCCGCTCGGCGACGTCGCGCCCGCGATCGAGCGCATCCGCGGCAGCCGCACGCGCTTCCTCGTGCTCTCGTTCGACACCGACTGGCGCTTCCCGACGGCGCACTCGCGCGAGATCGTGCGCCTGCTCACGGCGGCGCACGTCCCGGTCACGTTCCGCGAGATCGCCTCGCCCGCACGGACACGACTCGTTCCTGCTGCCGGTGCCCGAGTACCACCGCACCGTGGCCGCGTTCGTCGAGCGCATGCGGCGCGAGGTGAGCGGAGCCCCGCGCGATGAGGCCCGACCTCGAGATCGTCGCGGAGCATGGTGCCCGCCGGGCTCGCGCGTGCTCGACCTCGGCTGCGGCGACGGCGCCCTGCTCGCGCACCTGATCGCCGAGCGCGACTGCGATGGGCCACGGCGTCGAGATCGACGGCGACGACGTGCTCGCCTGCATCGCGGCAGGCGTGCCCGTGAGCGAGGGCGACATCGAGAACGTGCTGCGCGACTTCGGCGACGGCGCGTTCGACGTCGTGCTGCTGTCGTGGACGCTGCAGACGACGCGCCATCCAGCGGCGGTCGTCGCCGGGATGATGGGAGTCGCGCCCGTCGGCGTCGTCTCCTTCCCGAACTTCGCCCACTGGCGGCTGCGCGCGGGGCTCGCGCTGCGGGGACGCATGCCGAACTCGCTCGCGCTCCCCCAGTCCTGGCACGAGACGCCCGACATCCACCCCTGCACGCTCGCCGACTTCGAGTCGCTCGCGACGCGTCCTCGACCTGCGCGTGAGCGAGCGCGTGCTCCTGGGGCCCGATCGCGGTCCCGCCGGCGCCGCGCGCCGCACGCGCGCCCGAACCTGCTCGCCGCCGCCGCCGTCTACCGCCTCGCGCGAACCAGCGCCGCCGTTCCCGCGTAGAGCGGCGTCACCCTGCGAAGGAGCTCACCGTGCGACCGATCCGCTCCACTGCCATGCGCGTTCCTGGGAGCTGCCGCGCTCGTCGCGCCCGCAGCTGCCGGTGCCGCCACGCCGATCAAGGTGACCGAGAAGGAATGGTCCGATCACCGGCGTCCCCAAGACGCTCAAGCACGGCGTCAAGTACACGTTCACGCTCTCGAACAAGGGCAAGTTCCCGCACGACATGCTGTTCGACGGCAAGAAGGTCGACGACGTCGGCGTGCACAACAAGCCGCCGTGGCGCCGGGCAAGAGCGCGTCGTTCTCGGTCACGTTCCCGGCGGCCGGCGAACGTACCAGCTTCTACTGCGCCATCAAGGGCCACGCCGCCAAGGGCATGAAGGGCAACGTCACCGTCACCTGAGCCGCGGCGGCGCCTCAGGACTTCGGCGCGCCCACGGCGTCGAAGCCGACATGGATCTCGGCCTGCTCGTCGGGCCCGCTGAACCAGCGCGGATTGCCGGGCGCCGACCAGGGCGCGCCGATCTCGTCCGGCCGGAACGCCTTCGGCGCCGTCTGCAGCTGATCCCAGAGCGCAGCGGCGGCCGCCGAGCCACGGGTGACGGCCCGGCCGTCGACGTCGCTGATCGTCGCGGCGCGCCCGTACCAGTGATTCGAGACCTTGTGCGTGCCCGTCACGAAACGCGGGTGACCGGTCTTGATCACGCTCACGACGATGCGATGGCGCTGGGCGATCCAGGCCAGCAGCGCGACGAGGCGCCGGTCGGCGACGCCGTGGGCGACGTCGTCGGCTGCGGCGGGCGCGAAGGCGATCGCGTCGTTGGCGAGCAGGCTCTGCGGCGTCGCAGGGGCCGCGGGCACGGCCGTGTCCTGAGGGGCAGGCGCGGACGGGGGCGGCGAGACGGGCGCCTGCTCCGACTTCCGCAGGAGGCCGCAGGCCGAGCTCATGCCGAGGCGCGCCGCACGGCGCAGCACGGTCTTGCGGTAGGTGTGCAGCGCGTTGTAGCGCCAGATCGCGCGCGGCCAGAGGTGCGCGGTGCCGGCATCGAAGGCGATCTTGGCCGCCGCGGCCGCAATCTCGTCGTCCGGATCGTCCATGCGGTAGGGCGGGTGGCCGGACGACCGGCGCCAGATGCCCCACGTCCCGCCGAAGCCCTGGTCGCCGGCGGCATTCACGCGGCGCGCGGCCTTGTTCGAGCCGGCCTGGAACTGCATCGGGCCGAGCACTCCGCGCGTGTGAGGACGGTACGCGCCCGGGTCGCGCCCGTGGCGCGACTCGACCGAGCCGACCGCGGCCAGCAGCTGCCACGGCACGCCGTAGCGGCCGCCCCACTTCTGGTACAGCGCCAGGTAGTCGCCGGGAATGCTCGCGACGGCCGAGGCCCGCGTCACGCTCGTCGTGCAGGAGGCCTGCGCCGCCGCCGGAGCAGCGATGGCGCATACGACCAGCGCCAGGCCCACCCGCGTAGAGATAGCAGCTCGCACAGCTCCGTTTTCGGCACAGGGCATCCCCAACTTGAGAGGCAGTGTCCCCCGTTCGAGTGACGCGGATCCCCCGCAGTTCTGGGCTGTTCCAGCCGATGATCGGGGTGTGGCACGTGACCTGGGGATTCACGAGCGGCGGGCGCGACCGCCTCGCCGAGCGCAGCGTCGTCATCGCGATCGTCGCGCTGCTGGCCGGGATCACCGGAATCTCGATCTGGGCGCAGCACGCGACCTCGGGCGGATCCGGCAGCGCTTCCTCGCACGTGCGCACGCTGCAGGTGGCCGAGATCAGCGCGGCCGAGCTCGCCGCGGCGTCGACCGTCTCCACGCGGCTGCGCGCGGTCTCGCGCGCGTCCACCCGGCTCGATCGCCTTCCGCGCCACCGCGAGCGTGCGTGCGGCCCGCGAGGCGCTCGCCGCCGAGCGCGTCGCGCTCGCCCTGCCGCCCGCCAAGGCTGCCACCCGCGCACAGCGACAGGCGCGACGCCCGCACCCTGAGCTCGCTGCAGCGCATCTCGCGCGACGGAGCGCGGCGCGGCCGCGACCGCGCTCGCCGAGCTGCGGCGGGCGCAGGATCGCGGGCCTGGAAGTTCACGCTCGCCGCGTTCCCGTCCGGCCTCCTCCTGCTCGGGGCGCTGCTCATGCTGCTGCGCATGCTCCAGCGCCGCCAGCGCGCGGGTGCCGCCGCCGAGCTGGCCCACCTGGAGAAGGCCGCCGTCACCGACCCCCTCACCGGGCTGCGCAATCGCCGGACCTTCGACGACGACCTCGGCGCGCGCGCTCGCGAAGGGCCGCGTCTGCCTCGTCATGCTCGACCTCGACGGCCTCAAGCAGACGAACGAGCGCCTCGGCCACGCGGTCGGCGACGAGCGCATCCGCGCCGTCTCCGCGGCCGTGCGCGCGGCCGATCGCACCGCCACCGGCTACCGGCTCGGCGGCGACGAGTTCGCCGCGATCCTGGCCGGGTACGGCGCGGACGCCGGGCACCGCTTCGCCCATCGCGTGCAGGACGCGATGCGCGTGCAGCACGGGGGCGACGACCCGAGCGTGGCCGTCGGCGTGGCCGTCGGCGAGATGCGCTCTCCGGCCGGCGACCTGATGCGCCGGGCCGACACCGCGCTGCTGGCGGCCAAGCGCATGACGCTCGCAGATCCGCGTGCACTCCCCCGAGCTCGACCTCGCGACGCTGGAGCCGTCACGGCGGGCGGCGGCAGGACGATCTCGCCGTCGCGCTGGCGGCCGCCGTCGACGCCAAGGACGGCGACGGCTACGACCACAGCCGCTCGGTGGCCGACCTCGCCGGCGACATCGGCGAGATG
The DNA here is from genome assembly GCA_963791335.1 of uncultured Solirubrobacterales bacterium. Classification (GTDB taxonomy): domain Bacteria; phylum Actinomycetota; class Thermoleophilia; order Solirubrobacterales; family 70-9; genus RHKX01. The sequence continues at coordinate 17,924 of CAWBRN010000008.1, read as the reverse complement.
GTCGGCCTCTCGATCGAGCAGATCGAGCTCGTGCGCATGGCCGGGCTGGTGCACGACGTCGGCTACCTCGACGTCGACGACGCGATCTTCGCCAAGGACGAGCAGCCGACCGACGCCGAGTGGGACGAGCTCGCCTCGCACGCCGAGCGAGGCGCGCGCATCCTCGCCCGCTGTGGCTTCGGCGAGATCGCCGAGTGGGTTCGCCACCACCACGAGCGCATCGACGGCGACGGCTATCCCGACGGGCTCGCCGGCGACGCGATCCCGCTCGAGGCCCGCATCCTGCACGTCGCCGACGCCTACGAGGCCATGACGCGCGGCCGCAGCTACCAGACCCGCATGACGGGCGAGGCGGCGCTGGCCGAGCTGGAGCGGCTCGTCGGGCACGCAGTTCGACGCCGCGCTGCGTCGCGGCGCTGCGGCGCACGACGGCGCCCGCGCAGGCCGCCTGAGCGCCGAGCGCTACGCGTCGATCGGGATGTGCCCGGGCTCGGTCGCGACGCGCGCGATCCAGGCGTGCACCGCGGGGAAGCGATCGAGGTCGAAGCCGCCCTCGCCCGCGACGTGCGTGTAGCCGTAGAGCGCGATGTCGGCGATGCTCAGGCGCTCGCCGACGAGGTAGTGGCGTCGTCGCCGAGGTGGCGCTCCATCGCCGCGAGCGCCTTGTAGCCGCCCTCGTGGAGCGCGGGGCAGCCGTCGGCGTGCTGCTCGGCGCCGCCCGCGTACTTGATCCAGAAGCGCGCGACGGCGATGTTCGGCTCGAGGTCGTACTGCTCGAAGAACATCCACTGCAGCACCTGCGCCGCCTCGTAGGCGTCGTCCGGCACGAAGCGCGTGCCGCCGCCCAGGTACCAGAGGATCGCGCCCGACTCGCCCAGCGGGCGGCCGTCGTCGAGCACGAGCGTCGGCACGCGCAGCGCCGGATTGAGATCGCCGATCACGTCGCGGCGGTTGGAGCGGTCGACGACGTCGAGCGGGCGGCGCTCGAGCGGCAGGCCGAGATGCGCGGCCAGCAGGCGGACCTTGTAGCAATTGCCCGAGATGGGCGAGTCGTAGAGGATCACGCCGCGACGATAGCTCGCGGACGGCGCTCGTCGATTCCGATCCGCGCTAGACGCTCGCGCGTTCCCGAATGAGCTACGCGCCGATCGCGAGCAGCTCGTGCCGCAGCGACTTGAGCTCGTCGCGCAGCTTGGCGGCGTACTCGAAGCGCAGCTCCTCGGCCGCCGACAGCATCTCCTGCTCGAGCGTGACGACGAGCTCCTCGATCTCCTCGCGCGTCATGCCCTCGACCTTGCCGGAGGCGCGGCGCCTGGCTCGGCACGTGCGGCGCATCGTCCGAGCGATGAGCAGCTCGAAGATGTCGGAGACGCTCTTGACGATCGAGGTCGGGCGTGATGCCGTGCTCCTCGTTGTACGCGAGCTGGATGGCGCGCCGGCGGTTCGGTCTCGTCGATGGCCGCCGCGATCGCCTGCGTGCGCTTGTCGGCGTACATCACGACGCGGCCGTTGACGTGGCGCGCGGCGCGGCCGATCGTCTGGATCAGCGCCGTCTGGCCGCGCAGGAAGCCTTCCTTGTCGGCATCGAGGATGGCGACGAGCGAGACCTCGGGCAGGTCGAGGCCCTCGCGCAGCAGGTTCACGCCGACGAGCACGTCGTACTCGCCGAGCCGCAGCTGGCGGATGATCTGGATGCGCTCGAGCGTGTCGATCTCGGAGTGCAGGTAGCGCGCCCGGACGCCCGACTCGATCAGGTAGTCGGTCAGGTCCTCGGCCATCTTCTTCGTCAGCGTCGTGACGAGCACGCGCTCGCCGGCCTCCTCGCGCAGGCGGATCTCGGCCAGCAGGTCGTCGATCTGGTGCCGCGTCGGCCGCACCTCGACCTCGGGGTCGATCAGGCCGGTCGGGCGGATGATCTGCTCGACGACCTGTGGACGAGACGCGCAGCTCGTACGGGCCCGGGCGTGGCCGAGACGAAGATCGCCTGCGGCACGCGCTCGATGAACTCGTCGAAGCGCAGCGGCCGGTTGTCCATCGCGAGCGGCAGCCGGAAGCCGTGCGCGACGAGCGCCTCCTTGCGCGAGCGGTCGCCCTCGTACATGCCGCCGATCTGCGGCACCGTCTGGTGCGACTCGTCGATCATCACGAGGAAGTCGCCCGGGAAGTAGTCGAGCAGCGTGAACGGCGCCTGACCCGGCGCCCGGCCGTCGAGCACGCGCGAGTAGTTCTCGATGCCGTTGCAGTAGCCGAGCTCCTGCATCATCTCGAGGTCGTACTCGGTGCGCTGGCGCAGGCGGTGCGCCTCGAGCAGCTTGCCCTCCTCCTCGAACATCGCGACGTGCCGCTCGAGCTCCTCGCGGATCGCCGCAGCCGCGCGCTCGATCGTCGGCGGAGTCGTCACGTAGTGCGTCGCCGGGTAGATCGTGATCTCGTCCTCGCGCGCGTAGACCTCGCCGCTGAGCGGGTCGAAGTGCGTGATCGACTCGACCTCGTCGCCGAACAGCGAGACGCGGTACGCCGTCTCGGAGTACGCCGGCTGCACCTCGACGACGTCGCCGCGCGCGCGGAACCGCCCGCGCCCGAGCACCATGTCGTTGCGGCGGTACTGGATGTCGACGAGCGCGCGCAGCAGCTTGTCGCGCGGGATAGCTCTCGCCCATCCGCACGGTCACGAGCTGCTCCTCGTACTCGCTCGGCGAGCCGAGGCCGTAGATGCACGAGACCGAGGCGACGATCACGACGTCGCGGCGGCGCAGGAGCGACGACGTCGCCGCGTGGCGCAGCCGGTCGATGTCCTCGTTGCGCGAGGAGTCCTTCTCGATGTACGTGTCCGACGAGGGCAGGTACGCCTCGGGCTGGTAGTAGTCGTAGTACGAGACGAAGTACTCGACGGCGTTCGTCGGGAAGAACTCGCGGAACTCGTTGCAGAGCTGCGCGGCCAGCGTCTTGTTGTGGGCGATCACGAGCGTCGGCTTCTCGACGGCGGCGATCACGTTGGCCATCGTGAACGTCTTGCCGGTGGCGGTCGCGCCGAGCAGCGTCTGGTACTGCTGGCCCTCGTTGACGCCCGCGGCGAGCTCGGCGATCGCCTGCGGCTGATCGCCGGTCGGCTCGTAGCCCTCGCTGAGTCGGAAGAGTCCCACGCCTGCAGTCTAGGAAACCAGGCGGCACCCCGGCGTGCTGCCGACTCCGGGAGAGCCCGAGCTCGCCCGGGTAGAGCCGCTCGTAGACGCTGCGCGCGTGCTCGACGCCGTCCAGGTAGGCGCGCGTCTCCGCGAACGCGGCGGGGATGCGGAGCGGGCCGGCCCGAGGGCGTCTTCGCGACCCAGGAGTCGACGTTCGCCATGCCCGCGTTGTAGGCGGCGAGCGCGAGCGTCATCGAATCGGGCCGACCGGCGTAGTGCTGCCTCAGGTGGCGCAGGTACCAGGCGCCGTAGCGCACGTTGAGCTCCGGATCGTCGAGATCGGACGGCACGAACCTCGTGCCGCCCGTGCGCGTCGCGATGCCCTCGGCCGTGCTCGGCAGCAGCTGCATCAGCCCGATCGCGCCGCGCGCGCTGCGCACGTGCGGGCGGAAGCGCGACTCGCTGTAGATGACCGCGGCCAGCAGCGCCGGATCGAGGTCGTAGTTGCGCGCGTGCGCTGCGCACGATCGCCGGGTAGCGCAGCGGGTACTCCGAGCGCTCGAGCAACTCGCGCCCCTTGCTGCCGAAGAGCCCGTACAGCGCCGCCGCCGCGAGCACGAGCCCGCAGGCGATCAGGACGAGCCGCTTCATGCCGCGCGCAGATCGGGCGACGAGGCCCGGCCACCCAGCGCTCGAGCTCGGCCGGCGTGCCGTCGTTGACGTAACGTGATCGGCCGCGTAGGGCCTTCTCCGCCTCCGGGAGCTGCGCGGCGGCGCGCTCGTCGAAGTGCTCGGGCCGGCGCGCGCGGCGCACCTCGTCGGGCGCCGTGATCAGCACGACGGCGTCGTAGCGGTCGGCGAGGTCGGCCTCGAACAGCAGCGGCACCTCGTGCACGAGCAGCGCGCCCGGGCGCGCCGCCTCCTGCTCGCTGCGCCAGCGCTCGAGCGCCGGCGTCGACGAGCGGGTGCAGCAGCTGCTCGAGCCAGCGCCGATCTGCCGCGTCGGCGAACACCCGCGCGCGCCAGAGCCGAGCGGTCGACCTCGCCGTCGTCGCCGAGCACGCCCGGGCCGAAGTGCTCGACGACGGCAGCGCGCACCTCGGGCTCGAGGTACAGCGCGTGCACGACCGCATCCGACGACAGCGTCGGGCAGCCCAGGCGCGCGAAGGCCGCCAGTGCGGTGCTCTTGCCTGCCCCGATACCCCCGGTCAGCCCGAGGAGCACCGCTACTCGGCGTCGGGGACGGCGGCCTCCGCCTCGACCTCGGCCTCGTCCTCGGCTGATCGGCTCGAGATCCGCCTCGGCCTCGGCGTCCGCCTCGCCTCCGCGTCCGCCTCGTCCTCGTCGCTCGTGAGGACTTCCTCGGCTTCGGCCTCGGGCTCCGGCGCCGACGCGTCCTCGGCGAAGACGTCCTCCGAGAGGCCGAGCGTCGGCTCGGGCGCCGGCTCGGGCTCGGGCTCCGGCACGGCCGCGACTTCCTCGGCAGCCTCGTGCGACGGGCGCCTCCTCGGCGACCGGCTCCTCCTCGGCGGCGGGCTGCCTCGGAGACCTCCGCCTCGGCGGCCGGCGCTGCGCCCTCGGCGACGGCGTCCGCGGCGGGCTCCTCGACCTCGTCGGAGGTGCCCTCCGCAGCGGCCTCGTCGGCCACCGGCGCCTCGGCGTCGGCCGCCGTCCGGCGCGTCCTCGCCCTCGGTCGTGACGGCGTCCTCGGCGGGAGCGGCCGGAGCCGGCCTCGGCACGGGCACGCCCTCGAGCACGAGCAGCGGCTGCACCTCGTCGTCCGGCTCGACGCGCTTGATCGAGAGCGAGAGGCGGCGGCGCTCGGCGTCGATCTCGATGATCTTGACCAGCACCTCCTGCCCGTTCTGCACGACCTCGCGCGGGTTCTCGACGTGGTGTGCGGCGAGCTCGGAGATGTGCACGAGGCCCTCGACGCCCGGCACGATCTCGACGAACGCGCCGAACGTGACGGCCTTGGTGACGCGGCCGTGCACGACGTCGTCCTGGTGGTAGTGGTCGAGCACCTGCTGCCACGGGTCGGTCTGCGTCTGCTTGAGCCCGAGCGAGATGCGCTGGCGCTCGCGGTCGATGTCGAGCACCTTGACGCGCACCTTCTGGCCGATCTCGAGGATCTCCGAGGGGTGCGTGACGTGGCTCCAGGAGAGCTCCGAGATGTGGATCAGGCCGTCGATGCCGTCGAGGTCGACGAACGCGCCGAAGTCGACGATGTTCGAGATCTGCCCGTCCACGACCAGGCCCACGTCGAGCGTGTCGAGGATGCGCTGGCGCACCTCGCGCCGCTCCTCCTCGAGCACCGCGCGGCGCGACAGCACCACGTTGTTGCGCGAGCGGTTGAGCTCGATCACGCGGCAGCGCAGCGGCTGGCCGAGGAACTCGTCCAGATCCTGCACGCGCCTGATGTCGACGAGCGACGCGGGCAGGAAGCCGCGCACGCCGAGGTCGATGATGAGCCCGCCCTTGACGACCTCGATCACGAGGCCCTCGACGGCCTCGCCGCTCTCGGCCGCCTCCTCGATGCGCCGCCACGCCTTCTCGAAGCGCGCGCGCTTCTTGGACAGGATCAGACGACCCTCGTTGTCCTCCTTGGTGAGGACGAGAGCGTCGACCTCGTCGCCGAGCGCGACCTCCTCGGAGGGGTCGATGTTGCGGCGGATCGACAGCTCGGAGAGCGGGATGACGCCTTCCGACTTGTACCCCACGTCGACGAGGATCTCGTCGCGATCGACACGCACGACCGTGCCCGTGAGCACGTCCCCCTCGTCGAAGGAGACGATCTTCGCGTCGTAATCGGGCACCAGCTTGCCGTCGACCTCGGTCCACACACCGGGCTCGGCGGCCATGATCTCAGCGTTCGTTTGGGGCATATCGGTAGGGGGTTTCCTCAGATTCCACGCGGCAGCGCACGGCGCGACGCCGCTTTCGATCGCGGATTGTACCGAGCGACGCGATCTCGGGCGCCGCGCCGACTGGAGTAGAAAGCGCCGGGATGCTCTACGCTTTTGGCGGCGAGCCAGTCGTCGCCGACGCCGCTGTCGACCGCCAGCGGCGGGTCGAGCGGGTAGGCGCCGACCATCTCCTCCACCACCAGCTCGCGCACGGCGGTCGTCTCCGTGTCGGGCACCTCGAGCAGCAGCTCGTCGTGGATCTGCAGCACCAGGCGGGCGGCGCGGCCCTCCTCGCGCAGCCGCCGGTGGATGCGCACCATCGCCAGCTTGATGATGTCGGCCGCCGAGCCCTGGATGACCGTGTTGACGGCCAGGCGCTCGCCCAGCGAGCGGACGTTCCAGCTCTGCGCGCGCAGCTCGGGGATCGGCCGGCGGCGGCCGAGCAGCGTGACCGCGTAGCCGCGCTCGCGCGCGTCGCGATGGCCTGCTCGATGAACTCGGCCACGAGCGGCATGCGGCCGCGATAGCGTGTCGATGTACGCCTGCGCCTCGTCGCGGCTGATCTCGAGCTGCTCCGAGAGCCCGTGCGCGATGATGCCGTAGATGATCCCGAAGTTGACCGCCTTGGCGCGGTTGCGCTCGTCCTTGCTGAGCTCCTCGCGCGGCTTGCCGAGCACCTCGGCGGCCGTGACCGCGTGGATGTCCTCGCCGCGCTCGAAGGCCTCGCGCAGCAGCTCCTCGCCCGAGAGGTGCGCGAGGATGCGCAGCTCGACCTGCGAGTAGTCGACCGAGAGCAGGCGGTGGCCCGGGGCGGCCACGAAGGTCGCGCGCAGCTCGCGGCCGAGCGGCGTGCGGATCGGGATGTTCTGCAGGTTCGGGCGCTGCGCCGAGAGCCGGCCGGTGGCGGCCGTGACCTGCGAGAACGTCGTGTGCAGGCGGCCGTCGTCGCCGAGCAGCTCGGGGAACGGCAGCAGGTAGGTCGAGAGCAGCTTCGAGAGCTCGCGCCACTCCTCGACGACCGGCACGATCGCGTGCAGGTCGCGGAGCTTGGCGAGCACCTTCGAGTCGGTCGAGTAACCCGTCTTGCCCGCGCCGGCCGGCCGGCAGCTGCGAGGCGCTCGAACAGCACCTCGCCGAGCTGCTTGGGCGAGCCGAGCACGAACGGCCCGCCGGCCAGCTCGTGCGCCCGCTCCTCGAGCGCCTCGACCTGCTCCGAGACCCGCGCGGCGATCTCGCCCATGCGCGCCGAGTCGATGGCGACGCCCGCGCGCTCCATCGCGCACAGCACCGGCACCAGCGGCAGCTCGATGTCCTCCAGCAGCGGGCCGAGCTCGCGCTCGGCGATGCGCGCGGCCAGCGGCTCGTGCAGCAGCAGGCTGCCCGCGGCGCGCCGCGCGAGCACGGCGTCGCCGTCGCCGTCGCCTCCCGCGACCGCCAGGCCCTGCTCGGCGAGCAGGTCGTCGAGGTCGTACTCGCTGCGGCCCGGGTCGATCAGGTACGCGGCCAGCTCGGTGTCGAAGGCGGGCGCGACACCGGCCTCGGCGAGCGCGCCGCCGAAGGCCTTGAAGCTGTGGGCGACGAGCGGGCTGGCGCCGGCCGCGAGCGCCGGCGTGGCGTCGCCTCGGCGATCAGCAGCGCCTGGCCGCCGCGCGCGAGCCCGAGCGCCCGTCGCCGTCGCCCGCCAGACCGACCGGGCCGCTCGTCGGCCAGCAGCGAGGCGCAGCGCGGCGGCGTCGCCGCGCTCGGCGCCGACGCGCGTGCTCCTCGCGCTCGACCACGGCACCCGGGACGGCGGCCTCGAGCTCGTCGATGCGGCGCAGCAGCGCGCGGAACTCGAAGCGGCGGAACAGCTCCCCCATGGTCGCCCGGTCGGGCGGCGTCGGCCAGCGCCTGCGCGAGGTCGACGTCGAGCTCGAGGTCGCGCTCGATCGTGGCCAGCTGCTTCGAGCGCTCCGCCGTCCTCGCGGTGCTCGATCAGCGTCTGGCGCCGCTTCTCGCCCGGGCACGGCGTCCACGTTCGCGTAGATGCCCTCGAGCGAGCCGAAGCGCACGAGCAGCTCCGAGGCCGTCTTGTCGCCGATGCCGGGAACGCCGGGGATGTCGTCGGAGGTGTCGCCCTTGAGCCCGATGAAGTCGGGCACGAGCCGCGGCGGGATGCCGTAGCGCGCCTCGACGCGATCGGGCGTGTAGACGTGCACGTCCGTCACGCCGCGCGGCGAGAGCAGCACGCAGACGTTGTCGGACACGAGCTGGAAGGCATCGCGATCGTGCGAGATCACGCAGGTGGCGATCCCCTGCTCGTCCGCGCGCAGGCTCAGCGTGCCGATCACGTCGTCGGCCTCGTAGCCCTCGAGCTCGCACGTTGCGGTAGCCGAACGCCTCGACCAGCGGGCGCAGGTACGGCTGCTGCTGCTTCAGCAGCGACGGCGTCGGCTTGCGCGAGGCCTTGTAGCCCGGGAAGCGCTCCAGACGGTGCACGGGCCGCGTGTCCCAGGCCACGATCACGCCCTCCGGGTGGTAGTCGGTGAGCAGGCGCATGAGCATGTTGGCGAAGCCGAGCAGCGCGTTCGTCGGGAAGCCGTCGGTCGTCGCGAGCTCCTCGGGCAGCGCGTAGTAGGCCCGGTAGGCGAGCGAGTTGCCGTCGATCAGGAACAGCCGCGAGGCGCGCGCCGGGACCGTCGCTGAGATCGAGCTCGGAGGGCTTGGCGACCACCGTGGCATCGTGTCAGAACCGCGTTCGCGACGGGGCTGTCGCGGAGCCTTGGCCGAATGACGCGGCGGCGCGATACTGCGGTAATGAGCGTGCGGGCGACACGCGGAGTCGAGCTCGTCATCGAGCGTGATCGCGTCGCGCCGGGCGACGCGATCTGCGGAACCGTCACGCCGAGGCTGCACGTCTCGGCGGTGGATCTCGTGCGCGTCGAGTCCTCCCCCACCGCCACGCTCGAGTTCACGGTCGCGAGCGTCTCGCCGACCTCGGACGGAAGCTTCGCCCTGCCCGTGCCCGATGACGCCCCGCCGAGCGTCTCCGGCAGGGCGTGCGCGCTCGTCTGGCGCGTGCGCGCGCGCACGGGCGACCAGCCGACGCACTCGGATCCGCGCCGGACGCTGGAGATCGAATGCCCGTCCTGACCGAAGCCGAGCGCCATGCCCTGGCGATGCGCCTGGTCGGCGACTTCGAGGCGCGGCGCTTCCACGTCGAGCTCACCACGGCGGAGCTCCTCGGCGGCGGGACGATCTCCGGCCGCGTGCATCGCGATCGCGAGCTCGCGGCCGGGCCGATCGTCGTGCGAGCGCGCTGTGCAGAGGCCTGGCGCGAGGCGCCGCCGCGCGTTCCGATCGTGCCGGCCAACCGCTCGATGCGCATGCCTCGCTGGCACGAGCGCACGCTGTGGTCGGAAGAGGTCGTGCTGGACGGGCTCGCCGACGCCCACTGGGCCGGCTTCGCGTTCACCCTGCCGCCCGATCTGCCGCCCGCGGTCGAGGCGCGCTCGGTCGCCTGGCGCTACGAGATCGAGGCGCGGCGCCCGCTGCGCCTGCGCCCGGACGAGCGTGCGCTGGCCGTGCCGATCGGCTACCGCGCGATGCTGCTCGAGCCTGGGCTGCCGGTGCCGCTGCGCCTCGCGTGAGGAGCGACGTCCACCGGGCGGCCGCGGTCGGCTTCGACCGCGCCGCGGACGCCTACGAGGCCGGACGGGCGACCTATCCGGCCGCGGCGGTCGAGGCCATCCTCTCGTTCGCGGGCGCGGCGCCTGGACGCACGCTGCTGGAGCTCGGCGCCGGCACGGGCAAGCTCACCGGCGCGCTCGTCGGCAGCGGCGCGCGCGTGATCGCGCTCGAGCCGGTCGCCGGCATGCGCGGCGTGCTTGCCCGGAAGATCCCGGGCGCGGAGGTGCTCGACGCCGTCGCCGAGGCCGTGCCCGTCGCCCGCGCGAGCGTCGACGCGGTCGTCGCCGCGCAGTCGTTCCACTGGTTCGATGCCGAGGACGCGACAGCCGAGGTCGCGCGCGTCCTGCGCCCCGGGGGCGCCGTCGCCCTGATCTGGAACCGGCGCGACGAGAGCGTCGACTGGATGCGCGACCTCTCGCGCATCCTCGACGCGCGCGCCGGTGACGCGCCGCGCTACCGCACCGGCCTCTGGCGCCGCGGCTTCGACGCCAATCCGGCGTTCGCGCCACTCGAGCTGCAGACGTGGCCGCATCGCGGAGCGACGGGCGCGATGTCGTGCTCGCACGCGTCGCCTCGATGAGCTTCGTCGCCGCGCTCGACCCGAGCCGCGGGAGCACCTGCTTGCAGAGGTCGCGGCCCTGCTCGACACGCATCCCGACCCGCGCGGCCGCGACGACGTCGCGCTCCCCTACGTGACGGAGCTGTTCACCACGCGCCGGGTGGAGCGCGCAGGCGGGCCGAGCCCCCGTGGGCCCGGCCCGCCTGGGCACGGGCTCTAGTACCGGTCGAGGTACTGCCTGAACTCCCAGTCGTGCACCTGCTCGCGATAGTCGGCCCATTCGCGCCGCTTCTCGCTGATGAAGGCGTCGTAGATGTGGTCGCCGAGCGCCGTCTTGAGCACCGAGTCGGCCTCGAGTGCCGTGAGCGCGTCCTCGAGGTTGTGCGGCAGGCCCTTGATGCCGAGCTTCGCCGACTCCTCGTCCGAGAGGTGGTAGATGTTGACGTTGACGGGCTCCGGCGGGCGCAGGCCGCGGCGGACGCCGTCGAGCCCCGCCTGCAGCAGGCACGCGAACGCCAGGTACGGGTTGGCCGTCGGGTCGGGCGTGCGCAGCTCGGCGCGGGTCGAGTGGCCGCGCTTGGCCGGGATGCGGATCGCGGCCGAGCGGTTGCCGGGCGACCACGCGATGTAGACCGGCGCCTCGTAGCCCGGGATCAGCCGCTTGTAGGAGTTGACGGTCGGGTTGCAGATCGCCGTCAGCGCCGGCAGGTGCTCGAGCAGGCCGGCGATGTAGCCGTAGGCCGTGGCCGAGAGCTGCAGCTCGTCGCTCGGATCGAAGAACGCGTTCTGGCCCCCGCGCGAGAGCGACTGGTTGATGTGCATGCCCGAGCCGTTCTCGCCGTACAGCGGCTTCGGCATGAACGTCGCGTGGATCCCGTTGCGCGCCGCTGCGTGCTTGACGACCCATCGGAACGTGATCAGGTTGTCGGCCGTGCTGAGCGCGTCGGCGTGGCGGAAGTCGATCTCGTGCTGGCCGATCGCGACCTCGTGATGCGAGGCCTCGAGGTTGAAGCCGAGATTCGTCAGCTCGTCCTCGATGTCGCGCCGCGTGTCCTCGGCGAGGTCGTCGGGATAGACGTCGAAGTACGAGGCGTGGTCGTGCGGGTCGAGCGTCGGCCGGTTCTCCTCGCCTCGCTTGAAGAGGAAGAACTCCGCCTCGGGCCCGACCGACATGTCGTAACCCTCGGCCTTGGCGTCGGCGAGCACCTTCTTCAGCTGCACGCGCGGGTCGCCCGCGAAGGGCGTGCCATCCGGATCGGCGACGTCGCAGATGATGCGCGCCGTCTTGCCCGAGGCGCGCTCGCCCCAGGGCAGCACCTGGAACGTGCTGGGATCGGGATGGAAGTACATGTCGGACTTCTCGATGCGCTTGAACCCGCGGATCGAGGAGCCGTCGAACATCAGCTCGTTGTCGAGAGCCTTCTCGAGCTCTTCGGCGGGAATCGAGATGTTCTTCAGCTGGCCGTACAGCTCGGTGAACTGCAGGCGCACGAACTTGACGTCGTTCTCGCGACAGCGCTCGATCAGCTCGCGCTTGTCCACTTGTGTCCTCCTCGGCGCGTGAAAATACGAGGCGCAACCTACCGGGTTGCTACCTCGCCTGCGGTCCCCGCGCCGGGACACGGCACACGCCGGCATCGCCGCGCGCCTGAAAACGAGTCTACTTCACATCCCCGGACGGCGGCAACGGATCGGAGACCGAGACCACGCGCTCCACGCGGAAGGCGCCGCCGTCGACCACGAGCACCGCCAGGCGCCGCGGCGTGATGCCGCCCGTCGCGGTCGCGGCCCAGCGGCCGAGCAGCGCGTCGTGGGCGGGCAGAGCCCGGAGCGCGGCTGCAACCTGCGCACGCTCGCCATCGCCGCTGCCGATGGCGGCGATCACGGACTCGGCGGCGTCGGCCGCGTACGTCGCGACGGGTGGCGGCTGCCCGTGCAGGTCGGCGTAGGCGGTCGCGAAGTCGCTCGCGCTGCCGCCGAGCTGCTCCGCCGGCACGAACCGCGAGATCACCCGCACGCCCTCGGCGGCGCCTCCGGCGCCGTCCACGAACGCGAGCGTGTTGAAGGTCTCGGGGGCGACGACCGAGGGCCGAGCGGCCTCCGGCAGGAGCGCGATCTCGCGCAGGAGATCGGTCGCCCAGGTGCCCGGCGAGCCGGCCAGGGCGACGACCTGGATCTGCCCGTCCTGGAGCACGCCGGCGATCTCCTGCGGCGTCGAGGCCGAGGCGTCCAGCTCCAGCACGGGCTCGATGCCGCTCGCGGCGGCGGCGGCCACGAGTCCCGATTCGAACTGCGCCGCTGCGCCCTGGCGCTGGCTGACGAGCGCGATCCGCGTCGCCCCGAGGGAGGCCGCGAGCTCCGAGGTCGCCGTGCCCTCGTCCCCCACCGTGGGAGCAAGGCGGAGCGCACCGGGCAGCGACTCGGCGGCGTTGACGGGCGAGACGAGCAACAGCCCTGCGGGCTGCAGCACCCGCAGCGCCCGCTTGCTGCAGGCCAGCTCGTAGGTGCCGATCACGGCCAGCGCGCCGGGATCAGCGGCCGCGCGCGCCGCATTGCGCGAGCAGCGCTCGGTGTCGGTCGCGAACGGCGGCGTGCCCCCGTCGTTCAGCGCGCGGACGGCCACGCGCACCTGCCCCGCCTGCCCGTCGTGCTGTTGCACGACGAGGCGCACCGCGTCGACCATGGCGCGGCCCTCGCCCGCCGCGGGGCCGCTCAGCGGCGCCTGGACATAGAGCGTTTTCAGCGGCAGCGGCGCCGTGACCGGGACGGTCGGCGGCGCGGGCTGCGAATCGGTGCCGCACCCCGCCAGCAGGCACGCGAGGAGCAGCGCGGCGGCGGGCCTACTGCCCGAGCGCATGACCGACCCAGGCAAGGAGCGCCGCCGCGGGCAGCAGGAAGAGTCCGCCGAACGAGTACTCCGCCACCGCGATGGCCGCGAGCAGGCCCGCAGCCAGAAAGCACGCCGTGCGGCCCGCGCGCAGCAGCGGCAGGACCGTGAGGAACGCGGGCAGCGCGAGCGCGAACGCATCGCCGCCCTGCAGGATCGCGACGATGACGATGCCGAGCACCGCTGCCATGGCGGGCACGAGCGCGAGCAGCGGTCGGTCGGTGACCTCCATCGCTGGGGATCATGCATGCCGGAGGCGGGAATCGAACCCGCACAGAGTTGCCCCCGCCGGATTTTGAGTCCGGTGCGTCTACCAGTTCCGCCACTCCGGCGCAGGTCAGAGGGTACCCGGAATGTCCCGCCCTAGGCCGGCCCGCGGCGTCGCGGCACAGCAGCTTCCGCGAGCTCGTCGAGCAGGCTTGCCGGATCGGCGACGCCGAGCAGGTCGGCGCCGGCGTCCAGCGCGCGCCGGGCGTCGGCCAGCGAGCGGATGCCGCCCTGCGCCTTGACGACGCTGCCGACGGGCAACTCCGCGCGCAGGGCGTCGATCGCCGCGGGCGTCGCGCCTTCGGGGCCGAGGCCCGTCGCGCAGACGACGCCGTCGCAGCCGGCCGAGGCTGCCATGCGGGCGGCCAGCCGCCAGGCCGCGGGCTCGAGGTAGCACGCCTCGATCACGGCTCGCACGACGATGTGCCGGCCGGCGGGGGCCGCGCCGCCCGCGGCGGCCACGGCGGCCGCCAGCTCGTTGCGCGCAGCGGGGAAGTCGCCGTTGGCGAGCAGCGGCAAGGAGGCCACGACGTCGAGCGTGTCGGCGCCCTCGCCGACCGCCTGGGCGCAGGCCACAGCCGTCGCCTGCGCGCCCTCGGCGCCGAAGGGCAGGCCGATCGCGGCCACGACGCGCACCGGCCCGCGCCCCAGCCGGGCGCGCGCCATCCCGACCAGCGGGGGCAGCACCACGAGCGCCGCGCACGACAGCTCCTGGGCGCGGTCGGCGAACTGCTCGACCTCGGCGGCCAGCGCGACCGGGCGCACGAGCGTCGCTTCGAGCGAGCGCGCGAGATCGTTGACCGCGCGGCTCACAGCCCGTAGCGCTCCAGCAGCGCGTCGTCCCGTCGCCAGCCGCGGCGAACCTTCACCCTCAGGTCGAGGTAGATGCTTCCGCCGAGCAATGCCTCGATCGCGGGGCGTGCGGCACTGCCGATGGCCCGTACCGTGGCACCGTCCTTGCCCACGAGGATGCCCTGCTGGCTCGTGGCTTCCACCACCAGCGTCGCCGTGACGCGCCCGGCGTGCTTGCCGCGCGGGGCCTTGACCTCGTCGACGGTCACGGCGATCGCGTGGGGGACCTCCTCGCGCGTGCGCGCCAGGGCCTGCTCGCGCACGAGCTCGCCGATGCGCCGCTCGAGGGGCTGATCGGAGTCCACTCCGGGCTCGAAGTACGCGGGCCCTTCGGGCAGCAGCGCGACGAGCTCCGCCTCGAGCTCGGGGATGCCGTCACCCGTGCGCGCGCTCACGGGGTGCAGCGCCACGTACTCGCTGACCAGCCCGGAGACGGCCGCGATCGCCTCGAGGATCGCGGCCGGCTTGAGGCGGTCGACCTTGTTGAGCGCGATCACCACCGGTGCGCCCGTGGCCGCGAGCTGCTCGGCGATGAAGCGGTCGCCCCCGCCCGAGGTCTCGCTGGCGTCGAGCACGAGCAGAACTGCGTCGACGTCGCGCAGGCCGTCGTCCACCGAGCGCTGCATGCGGCGGGTGAGCGCATCGAACGGGCGCTGGAAGCCCGGCAGGTCGACCAGCACGATCTGGTAGTCGTCGCCGTGCACCACGCCGAGCGCACGCTGGCGTGTCGTCTGCGGCTTGTCGGAGACGATCGCGACGTGAGCGCCCGTGAGGGCGTTCGTGAGCGTGGACTTGCCGACGTTGGGACGCCCCGCGAGGCCGACGAACCCGCTGCGCACCGTCAGCCCCGCAGTTCGAATGCTGCCGGCAGCAGCGCGGAGAGGGGCTCGGCCACGACCTCGCCCTCGCGCAGGTAGACGACGCGCAGGTCGAGGCCGAACTCCGACATGAACTGCCGGCAGGCGCCACAGGGCGAGCCGGTGCGCGCCGAGTCGTGGGTGGCTACGCCGATCGTCCTGAACCGCCGGACGCCCTCGCTCACCGCCCGCACGAAGGCGCTGCGCTCGGCGCAGATCGTGAGGCCGTACGAGCCGTTCTCGACGTTGACACCCTCGAACGCGCGACCGTCCTCCGCGATCAGGACGGCGCCGACGGGGAACTCCGAATAGGGCGCGTAGGCGCGCTCGCGCACCTCGCGGGCCCGTTCGTAGAGCGCGAGGTCGTCGGCGGTGGGTGAGCGGTCGCTCATCTGGTCAAGTCTGGCACACGTCCCGTCCGGCGATCGGGCGTCCTACAGGGACGGCGCGGACGGCAGCTCGGGCAGTGACGGCGGGGGTGGTGGCGGCGGAGGCGCTGGGGGCGGAGCGACGACCGCGCGCGGCGGCGCCGGAGGCGGCGGTGGCATCGAGGGCGGCGGGGCCTTCGGCCGCGGGAGCGGCGCTGCCCGGCCTCCCCGCGCCCGCTCCTGCGGAGCCGGCGGGGGACCCGCGGCCTGCACGGGAACTGCATGCGTCGTCGGCCCTGCGACGGCGGGCGCGGGCGCGCCCGAGAATCCGGTCGCAAGCGCGACGGCCGCAGCGCCGAGCGCGGCTGCGAGGGCGAGGCCCGTGCCCAGGCGACGGCGTCGCCGTGTGGGCGGCTCGACGGCTGCGCGCTCCGGCACCGCTGCCGTGGGTGTCGGCGCCGCATCGCCGAGATCGGCGATGGCGACCCAGCCGGCACCGAGCCGCTCGACCGTCAAGGCCCGCCCGTCGGCGAGATCGACCGCGGACAGCGGCCCGTTCGGCAGCGCGAGCTGGGCTGCACGCGAGGCCCGGAGGCTTCCGCCGAGCGGCACGGACGCGGGCGGGCGCGGCGCAGGTTGCACTCCTCCACCGTAGGCGCGCAGCCTGTGCCGTGATCGTGCCGGTCTGTCACGCAGGCGTCACGCGAGCGGCGGCAGGACGGCGCGCAGCTCGTCCTGGCGCGCCAGCATCTCACCCGCGTCGACCTCGTGGTCGTGCCCGAGCAGGTGCAGCAGGCCGTGCACGACGAGCGTGCGCATCTCCTCGAGCGGTTCGACGCCGGCTTCCCCGGCCTGCCTCACGGCCTGCGCAGTGCAGACTACGACGTCGCCCAGCTGACGCTCCAGCCCGGGCGGAAGCTCGTCCCGGCCGTCCAGCGGGAACGCGAGCACGTCGGTGACCTCGTCGAGCCCGCGGTGCTCGGCGTTGAGCGCCTGCATCTCGCTTTCGTCGACGAACGCGATGCCGAGCGCCCATGGGCCGCCGACGCCTTCGGCTGCGAGCAGCGCGAGCGCGAGGTCGCGCAGCGCACCCTCGTCGACCCCCGCTCGCTCGGCGCCCTCGACCGTCAGGTCGAGGGACGCGGGTGTCATCTCGCCGACCGCTCGCGCTGCTCGGCCCGCTCCTTGTAGGCCGAGACGATGCGCTGCACGAGCTTGTGGCGCACGACGTCCTCCGACCCGAAGATACACGAACTCGATGCCCGGGATGCCTGGGAGCACGTCCGAGACGTCGGCCAGGCCAGAGCGCTCGCCGCGCGCGAGATCGTTCTGGGTCGGGTCGCCCGTGACCACGATCTTCGAGCCGAAGCCGAGCCGCGTCAGGAACATCTGCATCTGCTCGGGCGTCGTGTTCTGGGCCTCGTCGAGGATGATGAACGAGTCGTTGAGCGTGCGGCCGCGCATGAACGCCAGCGGCGCGACCTCGATCATGCCCTTCTCCATGTAGGCCGTCAGGCGGTCGGCGTCGAGCATGTCGTAGAGGGCGTCGAAGAGCGGGCGCAGGTACGGATCGACCTTCGCGAGCATGTCGCCCGGCAGGAAGCCGAGGCGCTCGCCCGCCTCGACCGCTGGGCGCGTGAGGATGATGCGCGCGACCTCGCGGTCGACCAGAGCGGAGACCGCGAGCGCCATTGCCAGATAGGTCTTGCCGGTGCCGGCCGGGCCGACGCCGAAGGTCACCGTGGAGTTGCGGATGGCATCGACGTAGCGCTTCTGGTTGAGCGTCTTGGGCGCGATGCGCTTGCCGCGGTGGCGCCAGACGACGTCGTGCAGCACGTCCACGGCCCGCCCGTCGGCATCGAGCACGCCGACGATCGCATCCACGGTCTGCCCACCCACGGGCAGACCCTCCGCCGACGAGCCCGGTCAGCTCCTCCAGGAGCAGGCGCACCTGTGCCACGGCCGTGTCACTGCCCTCGGCGATGACCTCGTTCCCGCGCAGCGAGACGCGCGCGCCCGCCCGCTCGGCGACGGCCTCGAGCAGGCGATCTCGATCGGCGCCCAGTTCCTGCGCGAGCGCGTTGTCGATGGGAAATGTGAGCGTGGCCACACCGCCATGGTACCCCGGGGGCCACGGGCGGCCTACCCCGCGCCGCAGGCCTACTCCGCGAGGCGGGCCCGCACGCGCTCCTGCACGCGCTTGCCGTCGGCCCGGCCGGCGGCGAGCGCCATCGCCTCGCGCATGACCTGCCCCATGTCGCCCGGTCCCTTGGCGCCGACCTTGGCGATCGCGCTCTCGACGATCGTCTCGAGATCGCTGTCGGGAAGCTGCGCGGGGAGGTAGCTCTCGATCAGCTCGGCCTCGATGTCCTCTGCGGAGGCGCGATCGGAGTGCCCCGCGTCCTTGAACGCCTTGGAGGCCTCGCGGCGGCGC
>CAWBRN010000007.1:0-276614 GCA_963791335.1 uncultured Solirubrobacterales bacterium | reverse complement strand
ACGCATCGTCATCCTCGGCACGTTCGACGATGGATCTCACCAGTGGCAGCGTTACTGGGCAGGCCAGAACGATCGCATCGTAAATATCCAGGCCCTCGCGGCTGCGCTGTTCGCCCGAGCGGGATCGATCCTGAACGATGATGAATTGAAGCATCGGGCTGACACTGCGATGGAAACCACGCTGGCCCATCAGGACGCGGACGGCAGTTGGCCGTATAGCACCGACGGCCGTGCCAAGTTCATCGACGTCTTCCATTCCGGGTTCGTCCTCCAGTCCGTTGCAGAGTACGCAGCGCTGCGCTGCACCGAGGGTGTATACGCGTCAGACGGTCTGAGTCGCGGCATGGAGTTCTTCAGGTCTCACCTCATCGCCGCTGATGGGCTGCCCCGCGGATTCGCCGACGGACCTAGGGCGCGCGATGGCCAGAGCATCGCGCGAGCGATTCGAGACGCTCACGGTAGCGGGCCAAGCAAGCGATCTTGATCTCGCATTGGCAATCTGGGGGCGAACTCGTAAGCAGGGTGGTATCCGCATGGGCGACAGAGGGGGCCTGGTCAGCCTGCGGTGGTCGGTAGGGCCACGCGTTCTCTCGACCGCCTACCTGATCAAAGCGATCTCAGAGAGAGACGCCTCGCCCCACAGCTTGGGAGGTCAATTGTAGCCGTTGGTCGAGCTGCTTGATCTTGTATCAGCCGCACTCTTCGACGCGGTCAGAAGGATGCCAGTCGGCTCGGGGTCGGTGACCCACTGTTTAAAGCGCGGATGCATACGTTGACGGTCCTCGGTGCTTAAGGTCACAGATTGGGTTACATCAATCGTCACGTCTAGACCGCAGTCGCCGAATACCGCCAGCCACTCTTGTGCCCGCCACCGGTTCGTCGGCGCGTGCCGTGACGTCGCCGCGTGCCAGACTCGGTCCGAGTAGGCGAGGAACGCGAGTGGGTTGGCGAAATCGCGATGGTCGCGGAGATCCACTTGATGGCTGGTCACTCCTCCCAAGGAAAGCAGGCGCGCGATGGATGCGACTGCAGCCCTGGGATCCAGAACGTGTTCCAGGACCGCATGCGAGTAGATGACGTCGAAACCGCCGCTCGGCAAACTCGTCTCCTCGATCGAATCAGGGCATCGGTACTCGATACGTCGGAGGCACCCGGCAGGATCATCGACTAGGTGCCGGTACAGGTCGGGCTGGTCCCTGGCCCAGGGAAAGGTGTCGATGCACACTACCCGCGCAGCGCCGGCCTGCGCAAAGAGGAGGGCCGTTGCCACGTTCCCGCCGGGCCCAATCTCAAGAACTGTCGCCCCCGTGAAGAGCGCGCGCCTCCTACCGCGTCCAGATGAGTGTTGAATACACCCTCCGCGTACTCAACTGCATCCTTTCCTGCGTCGTAACCCTTTGCAATCTTTCGCTGGTCGTACCGCCGTCGGACGGGGGCAAGGGCCAATGCAACGTTACGAACAAGGTCCTTGCCGATGCCCCGCGGCTGGATCGAATCTGCACGCCGCGGGTGTCTCACACCGCCCCTGGAGCCCGGAATACAAACTCGTTGTTGCCGGTCCCGGCGGGGTCGATCGGTAGCGACCGAACCAGGGAGAGGCCGGCGGACTCTTCGCAGAACGCGGTGATCTCCTCGACGGTGGCGTATTCATACGGGTATCCGCCAAGCCAGTCCAATAGGTCAGTTCTTACCGCCATCCCCCGGGATGCCTTGTACTCAAGTGCGACAGCGAAAGGACTCCTGCGCCCCTTCAGACAAGACGCGGCCCAATATGAAGTGTAGATGCCCTCCATCGCCATCTTCTTGGCTCGAGAACCCTTTACGTAGGTCTGCTTGATCTTGGCCCATCGTTCAGAATTGAGAAACCGTCCAGTGACGCGGTTGTAGACGGCGATCACGAAGTAGCCGCCCGGTCTAACGAATCTAGCCGCAGCCTCTATGGCGGTCCACATGTCGCCAGTGTGGTGGAGTACGCCCCACGAGTAAACGATGTCGGCCTGCGCGACGCGCTGGGGCAGGCCCGGATCCAGAATCGATCCCTGCATGATCGTCCATGAGTCCGGGGAACCGGCGCGGCTGCGGAGACGCCGTGTGGCCTCAGCCGAATCCGGGTCCACATCGATACTCACCACTCTTGCGCCAGCGCGATGCGCGCAGTAAGAAAACAAGCCGCTGCCGCAACCGATGTCTAAGAAGTCTCTGTCGGCAAGATCCACCGGGATAAGGTCGGCTAAGGACTGCGCCGCGATTTCTACACGATCGGCGTCGAGATGGTCATTGATATATCGCTGCCAGTTCTTACCGAACTGAAAAGCCTCCGGCGGTGGCGCACTGAAGTCATCCTGTGAGAGTTCGCTTTCGGGCATGTGCGATGGGTCAAGCCCCGCCCGTCAGCGTAGACGATCCCGCCGCGCCTCGCGCGATTGTCTCCAAGCCATCAGTGAAAGGAGCCCTCAGTACCTCACGGTGCCAGTGCTCGAGTTGCAGAAGGACCCATAGCCGGAGTGAGTGATCGGCCCGAGCCTCTTGATGCTCGTTGATCATCCTCACCAGAGCATCCCGCCGCACGTAGGTTGTGCACGCGGAATCGCGATCGAGGAGAACCTCCGCCGGAATGTGTCTGAGCTCCTCCCGAAACCAGCTGCGCAGTGGCACGCCGAACCCCATCTTCTTGCGGTACAAGATCGAATCCGGAAGCAGCCCTCGCAAGGCTGACTTCAGAATGCTCTTACCCTGCCCATTCGCCCCAAGCTTCATCTCGGCCGGCAACGTGGCTGCAAACTCCATCAGGTGGTGGTCGAGAAACGGCGAACGGGCCTCGACAGAAGCGGCCATGGAGGCGATGTCCATCTTTACGAGGAGATCCCCGGGAAGGTAGGTTTTGATGTCGACGTCGAGCATCCGGTCGACTGGGCTCGCGGCACTCGACTCCGCCCAAGCGATGCGTACGGCCCGGTCCGCGGCCTGGTCTCCCAGCGCTGCCAAGAAGGCCGGCTGAAAGTCCTTCTTGCGCATCTCGGGGGTGAAGGCGGACATCCAATATGCGTAGCGCCCGTCGGGGCCGAGCGCACCCGCTCGAGCTAGGCGCTGAAGGCGGGCAAGAAAACTGTCGCTCCGAGCCCCTTCGCCAAACCAGGACGCCACCCGCGGCGCAGCCCGAAGAATGCTGCCGGGAAGACGGTCCATGCCCGCCGCCCAGCGGTTGGCGAGATAACGCGTATAGCCGGCAAAGCTCTCATCGCCTCCGTCCCCGTTGAGGGCGACAGTCACGTGCTTGCCCGCAAGCTCCGAGAGGTAGAAACTCGGGATGCCGGATGGATCAGCGAAAGGCTCACCATAGTGGCGGGCCATGCGCGGCATGATCGAAATTGCATCAGGGTCGACGCGAAACTCATGGTGATCGGTCTCGAAACGCTCTGCGACTACGCGTGCATGGTCGAGCTCGTCGAAGTCGTCGTCGGCAAATCCGATCGAGAAGGTCTTGACTGGGGCGTTCATTTCCTCGGTCATCAGACCCACGATCGCGCTTGAGTCCACCCCTCCCGATAAGAATGCGCCTAGTGGGACTTCACTCACCAGCCTGGCCCGCACTGCACGCCGGAGTTCGTCGAGCACTGCTACCTCAAGTTCCCGCCGCGATTCACGCCGCTTCGGCGCGTAGTCCAACGACCAATATCGCCGAACGGTCGTCTGTCGCTCACTCACAACCATCGTTGAGGCGGGGGGCAGCTTCTCGACGTTCCGAATCGCCGACTGTGCAGGTGGAACATGCTGAAACGCGAGATAACTAGCAATGCCTTGGGGGTCGACGTCCCGCGGAACGTCTCTATCCTGGAGAAGCGCATACAATTCTGAAGCGAACGAGAAGCCCCCTGACCCTCTGTGCCAGAACAGCGGCTTCTTGCCTACCCGATCCCGGCCGAGGTGGAGCTCACGACGGCGCATATCCCAGATCGCGTACGCGAACATCCCGTCGAGCTGGCCCGCCAGGTTGAAGCCTACTTCTTCGTAAAGGTGAACGATCACCTCGGTATCAGCCCGAGTAGTGAAAACGTGCCCACGACCTTCGAGCTCGTGGCGAAGTTGCCTGAAATTGTAAATCTCTCCGTTCATCACCACCGCAACAGTCCGATCCTCATTGAAAATGGGCTGTTGACCGTGGGCGACATCAATAATGGCGAGACGCTGCACACCCAGGCCTACGCCACCTTCGACGAGCACTCCGCGGTCGTCGGGCCCGCGGTGCTGCATGGCGGCACACATCGCATGGATCGTTCGCGGGGCGACGGGAGCATCGAAGTTGACTTTGCCGGCAATCCCGCACACGCCGAGAAGCCCAGCTCCTATGAGTCCAGGACCTGCCGCCACCTAAGCGCAACTGCAGCGCCCGCATGCTCGACCCGGACATATGCCCGTGCTGCTTCGCCGCAGCGATCGCGCTCCTCTGGTCGCATCACGAATCGGACCGCCATTTCCGCCAACCGTTCGACCGAGCCGTTGGCGAAAGCACCGAGTCCCAAGCGCTCGATAATTCCATCCGGATCGTGGAAAAGTGCGAGGGTGGGCACCCCGCAGACCCACGACTCAAGCGCGACGTTGGATAGGCCTTCGTACTCGGCCGTGTTCACAGTAGCCACCGCGTTTTTTATGTGCGCCTGGACCTCGGACCGCGGCATCGAGTCGAGGATTTCAAGGTTGTCGAGATCCTGCGCCTGCTCCTGGAGCGCCGTTAGCAGGTCGAAGCTCGGTGAATGCCCAGCGACAGTTGCGCCAATCAGCTTGAAGTGCGCGTCCGGGACTCGGCGAGCCAGCTCGATGAACAGCTCCGGTCGTTTGTAGTCAACGAGCCGCCCGACCCAGAGGAACGTAGGCTGGGCCTGAGAATCGCACCCCGAGCGCCCGGATGGGGCGCGCATCTCATCGGTCTCCGACGGCCCGATCTCTGCGATGCTCTTGATGAGAACCGGTTCTCGGTTGAATGACCGCCGACACAAATCGACCTGCTCCTGGGTCTGCACAACGATCGTGTTACTCAGTCGGATTCCAAGCTTGAAAAGCGCCGCATCGCGGCGGCTTGTCAGCAGGCTGCCAACCTCGAAGTCCACGACGTTCGCAGACGAATACACGAACCTTCGTCTGCGTAGCCGCGAAAGGAGCGCGACTAGTCCGACCTCGATTCCGGCAGCGCGCTTGACGACCACGTCGCAGTCGACTCCCCAGAGTGCACGCCAGATTGCCATTGCTTCGCTGAGCTTCCCAATCGCTCGACGCCCGCCGGCTTGATAGCGCGGCCGAGTGATCACATCGACACCGCCCACGCGCTCCGGCAGGCGGTTTTCAGTTTCATACGCAACCACAGCCACATGGCATCCGGTTTCAGCGAGCGCCTGGGCCAGCAGCATGATCTGCGTCTCTGCCCCGCCTGTCGGTGGCGCAGTCGGGTCTAGAAGCCCGCAGACCCAGGGGGCGTAGAACACCGTGCCGTAACGCCTTGTCCTGTGTCGAGCCAACCTGTGCCTTACTCGTCGATAGTTTGCTGGCTGCTGAACCAGAGGAACCGGGGCGGCAATTGTCGCACTGCGCTCACCACGAAAGCCAGCGCGTCCAGCCGAACCGTGAAACGACCCTTCTTCTCCCCGCGGTACTGCTTCGTCGCGCCTCCCCCCTGAGCCGGGCGCAGACCCGGCAAGGCCGCCCAAGAACCGAACCACGGACATGTCCTCTGCTACCGCGGCCTGGACGCCTCACGCCGCTCCCCGGCAAGCGCCCGCCTTACTTGCATCAGGTCGATCCCGCCAACCCTCATCAGTACGGTATAAATATACCCGCCGAGGAGCGAGATAAGCGCGACAGTACCGAGCTGCGCCGCTCGATCAGCGACGGACAACCACTCAACAAGTAACGAGCAGGCAACGCCCGTCAGCAGTGCCGACACGAGCGCCCAACTACAGGTCCGCCGCCAGTTGGCCGCCATACCGAGGCTCCCCCATTTGCGGCGAGCTGAGACGACGTACACAAGACACAGCAGGCTGTAAGTAACTGACCGTTCCCGCGGCAACGCCGGCTACCCCAAACGGCTCACGAAGCAGGGAACTGATCACGAAGTTAAGCACCACGTTGGCAGCCGCGATCATGAGTGGAACCTTCACGTTCCTCTGTACGACGAACAGGGTCGATAGAGGCACCACCAAGATCTGCGGAAGCAGGCCAACGAGGAGCACTGCAAATACGTCCGCCGTGCTCTGGACGTCGTCGATGGAGAAGGCCCCACCGCCATAAATTGCGTCAATCGTCAGTGCGGTGAGCGGTATCCCGACGCCCACGACCCCCGGTACAACGAGCATGATGAGTGTAAGAACCCGACCAACGCTCTCACTCAACAAGGGCCAGCCCCCCTCTTTCCTTTTCGCTGACCAAGTCGCCGCGAGAGGCGCGATCAGCGTCGCACCGAGCAGGACCATGGGGACGGTGAATAAGCGCATCCCCAGCTCGAGCTGCGTGACGCTGCCCGCACCGAGAGGGCTCGACAGCGCCCTATCCACCAGCGGGTTGACCTGAAGGATCGACTGGCTCACCAGCAGCGCAATACTGAGCCGAGTCGTCGTCAGCAGCACGCCGGTCATCCGAGGAACGGCGAACCTGAGCTTCACACCCTCGCGTAGCACCAGCCACCAAAGGTTCGCCACCGCAAGCAGACCCCCGAGAAGGTTGCCGATAACTAGCGCATCCGCTCCCAGCGTGTCGCCAAAACCAAGCACGAGAACCGTCTTTAGCACCGGTTCGTAAGCAAGAACGGCGACCGCCGCGACAAATCGCCTCCTCACCGCTAAGATCGCGCCGAGCACGCCCAGTAGAGCGCCGGCCACCGCATAAGGAGCCAGCTCAAGTGCGAGTGGGCGAGCTGCATCGGCGAGATCCTGCGACGTGCCGGCCAGGGCCGGCATGCCGACGTAAGCCGCAACGGTCAAGACAGCAGACGCCAAAACGCTGACGATCGCTACGGCTGCGGTCAGCTGCGAGGCAGCCTCATCGAACTCAGCGCTGTCCTCACTGACGTCGGTGAGGGCAGGGATGGCGCCGAGCCGCAAAGCCGCGACCAGTATCGAATACGCGATAACCGGGATCGAAAGGGCGAGGAAGTAGGCGTCCGTCTCCGTTGAGGCGCCCAGGGATTGAGCGAGCGCAACTGAGGAGCCGAAGCTGAGAATCTGGACGACGACGACGATGGGCGCGACCGAAGTCCAGATCTGCCACAACCCCGACGCCTATCGTCGCGCTGGTCGCGGCCGGGCCCAGCGTCCCCGGAAGGCATTCGGCCCGAGCCTACGTCTGCGATCTGCCAAGCCAGCTGCCTGATGATTCCGTCCTCCAGGCCTACGCTCGGACGGAACTCGAGCTGGCACCGCGCGCGCTCTGTATCCGCAGAGGTGTGACGGGCATCCCCGACCTGCCCGGGCTCGTGTCGAACGTCCACGGGCCCTGCGACCAAGCGTTCGAGCATCGCGATTACGTCGCGCAGCGACGTTCGAGCGCCGCCGCCAACGTTGTAGGGAGTCGCAGAGGCTCTTCCAAGCTCCCCGGCGGAGATTGTCGCCTTTACCGCGTCGTCTACGTACGTGAAATCGCGAGTCTGGAGACCATCGCCATACACAGTGATGGACCGACCCGACAGAGCGGCAGAAATCATACGGTTGAAAGCCATGTCCGGCCGCTGTCGTGGGCCATACACCCCGTGAAGTACCGCAGCATCGCAATCGGAAGTCCGTAGCTCCGGTTGTAAATGCGGCAAAGATTTTCACCGAGAACTTTGGTTGCGCCATAGGGGGACACCGGCGCGAGACGCGAGTCCTCCGACGTCGGCATGGCAGCAGCGTCGCCATACACCGACGAGGAGGAAGCGAATACGAGGCGACCCACTTCTGCCTCCTTAGCGGCCTCAACCAGCGCTTGCAGAGCGACGACGTTCGCCTTTACGTACTCGCTGAAGGATGCGCCCCAGCTCTTTCGAATACCGGGCTGCGCGGCTAGGTGGAAGATCATGTCCACTCCACCGACCGCTTCCCGGCCAAGCTCACCGGAGGCGATGTCGGACTTGAGGAACAACCGCCCGTTCGACCGTCCAGGGAGTCAAGGTTCGCCAGCTTCAGCCGCGTTCGTAACAGTCGGTCAGCGAGTCGACTCCTATGACGTCCCAGCCTCGGTCGAGCGCCTCGGCGGCGAGGTGGGAACCAATGAAGCCTGCAACGCCCGTAATAAGAACCCTTTTTGGTGGGCGGTTCACGAGCCGCGCATGGTAGCGGCGGCGCTCAAGGCAGGATGTCTGCCTTCCGGCGCCTATCATCAGCCCCATGGTGCTCACCATGTATCGGGCCGCACACGCACTTCACGGATTCGGCGTGCCGATCCTGCCACTTGTGATATTTCGACTGATGCGGATCCTGTTCGCAACCTCGATTGCTCCGTCGGCGGAGATCGGTCACGGCTCCACGCTGGGATATGCGGGGCTCGGCACCGTCATTCACGGAGACGTGGTGATTGGATCAAGGTGCACCATCTCTCAGGGCGTGACACTGGGCGGCCGAGGCGGTTCAGGAGCTCAGAGCGTCGGGGTGCCTCATATCGGCTCCGAGGTAGTCATCGGCGCGGGTGCAAAGGTCCTAGGCCCCATCAACATCGGCAACAATGCCCGCATCGGCGCCAACGCTGTTGTTCTAACCGACGTCCCAGCAAGGACGACCGTAGTGGGCGTACCAGCTCGGGTGGTTCCGCGGTCGAGCTGCGACAAGCTACCCGCCCAGACAAATCGTGAATAGCCATTGCCCGAAGATGGCACCCTTCCCTGCCGGGTCGTGTTCGATTTCGCTCGGCGCCCCGGATTCGTGGAGCTTCGCGGGGAGGCTCAAGGCGGCGGTCACTTTCCACTAGCTAGCTACCGAACGTTCGGGCGCCGGTCTTAGAGCCTGACCTCGGCGGGGAACGCTCTCACACCGCTTGCCGATCAGGGCATAGCTCCCCGCGAATTCCGGGGGCGCCGAAGAGCGCAATCTTGGATCCAGCGCGACTCGGACTCCATGGCTAGCGCGGATGTTGCGGATCCTTCACCGGAATCGCTGACGTTGGTCAGCCAGGATGCACCGTCCCAGGAGCGATTCATCTTTGGCTGCCCCGGGGCCGGGATCTCCTTTGTCGAGTCGGCGGCCATTCTGAGAGTCGCCGTGGATGCTCTCGCTTCGCCCCCTCGGCATCCGAGTGATCTAAGTCAGGTGAATGTCGACGGCGAGGGCGGGGGTCCAGACGAGGAGTCTGGGAAGGTGTCGCCCGGCGAATGGGTAGACTTGCGGGATCAATCGTCGGCATGCAAATAATCGGAAATAGTGGCTGACAAAAACGAAATGCCGGAGAAGGATGAAGGACGAGACCTACGAAGGGCGCTCAGTGTCGTCCGTAGACGAACCCCCATGCTGTTGTTGGCGATTCTCGTTGCAGGCGGCACAGCGTTCGCAATCTCCGAGGCGCAGACTCCGCAATACACAGCAGTGTCGTCCTTGCTGCTTCGCGATCCGGGTTTCGACCAGCAGCTGTTCGGCTCCTCAGCCTTTCCGCATCGTTTGACCCCGCGCGAGACGCGGCAACTAACGCTGCACTGGTATCCCTCCTGAGGTCGCAGACCTGACTGCCAAGCAACTCGGTCCCAGGCGACAGCGGAGATTCAGTTGCGCAGCAATCGATGTAGAACCAACGGCGAATCAAACGTGATCACCGTATCCGCGACGGATCCGGATCCGGACACCGCCGCCCTCCTCGCCAACACCTTCAGCAAGAGCTACATCAACTTCAGGAGAGACGCCGACCGATCGGTCATCTCCAAAGCCCGAACTCGCGTTGAAAATGATTTCGAAGACCTGAGCTCCGAAGAGCAATGAGTGCCGTCGGCGAATCGCTTCAGAAGCAAGCCGGCAGCCTGAAGACCCTAGAAGCCCTACAGACCGGTAACGCGGAGCTCGTGCAACCGGCCACTCCGCCCTCCTCTCCCTCATCCCCACGACTCTGCGCAACACCGTGCTCGGGGCCCTCTTCGGTTTGCTTCTTCGCCGGGCTACTCGCCGTCTTCCTTGAGAGGATTGATCGCCGGCTTCGTCACCTTGGCGAGATCGAAGCAGCATTCGGTCTGCCGCTCCTAACCTCCATCCCCCAGAGTAGAGAGCTCGATGAGGAGTCTAGGCCCGGTCCCAATCAGCGAGATGCCCAATCGTTCTTCATGCTCCGGAGCAATTTGCGGTACTTCAACGTTGGCAGTGAGGTGCGTGCATCCTGATCACGTCGGCGTCACCGAGGACGGCAAGACCACCGTCGCGTGGAACCTAGCATGGCGTCTGCACTCTCCGGAGCATCGACAGTGATCGTGGAAGCCGACCTGCATCGCGGCTCAATATCACTGAGGCCCGGGATTGCCTATGCCCCTGGACTTGCCGAGTACCTGAGCGGTCAATCGAAGTATGGCGACGTCTTGCAGTCTGTTTCCGTCCAACCCGATGCGACGACAAGGTATCTTGACGTGATCGTCGGTGGCGCTCCCCCTCCAACCCGGCAGCGCTGCTCGAGAGTATGACATGGCGGATCTCATAGGTGCCCTTTCGGACTCTTACGACTTCGTAGTCGTCGACAGCCCACCATTCGGAATCGCCGACACGCTCCCCCTTGTGAAGCCGTAGACGGCGTGATCGTCGTGGCCAAGATCGGGAAGACGACACGTGACGAGGCCGAACACCTTCGAGATCAACTCGCGACCCTGGACGTGCCAGTCCTCGGCGTGGCTGCGAACGGGACGCGGGGCGAGACGCATATGCGTCATACGGTAGTTATCCCCGTACATTACCTGGGGGGTCGCGTCGGTCGCGCATCAAGCATCGATTGCTCAGGTCTTCTGATCCTCAGGGGATCCAGGCCGCTGCCAGAGATACGACGCCCGAGACCGCCGTCGGAAATTCACGCCCGGCGTCGCCTGCTTCCGAGCGCTCCGTCCCAATCGGGTGAACACAATGAGAATGTCAACAGTGAGCAGGCCGCGGCCAGCAAGCCAGCCTCTAGAGGCTGGCTTCGGTCACGCATTAAGCATCGATCGCTCAGGTCTTCTGGATCTCACGAGTTCGAGACCCCGATGAGAGATACGACGCCGCCGCCGCCACCACCGCCACCGCCTCGCCTTGCCGGACGCTCTGTCACAGTCGGGTAACCCGAATGAGAACGGCAACACCGAACAGACTGCGGCCAGCAGGCGGTCCTAGGCTGCTTCAGACGGGACGAGACCGATGTCCGTTGGCCGCGGGGCGGGGAAGGCCCTTGAGCGCCATCGACCGAGAAGATAGCGTCAATGCTCTAGCGTGGCGCTCGCGGCCATCGCCGGCTACTTGGTGGCGGAGCAGAGAGCCGAAGCCGCCCTGGCGGTCTGCGCCGCTGGTGATCCTTGCCTACGGCGCCCAAGTTGGCAGGCGTTTGGAACCACGGTGGCCGCGGGCCTCTTCCTGGTCATCCCGAGCTGGCTCACGATCGGTCCAGAGCAGGCTGCGGTGTTCCGGATCGCCGCACTCATCGCAGTCACGTCAATTCTCGTTGGAAGCCCCATACGACCGGCGGCTGCAGACTGGGCGTTCGTTGCGCTGATCATTGGCACTGTCCTGTCCTGGCTCTCAGGGACGCTCAGCCGGGCGCGGCGACGATCGTTCTCAACACAAGCTTCCCTTAATCATGTACCTCGCCGGCCGACGCACTGCAGAACGTGACATCCCCAGGTGCTCGGTGGGTACTGGCCTTCAGCGTGCTCGGCGCGTCGACCGTAATCTACGAGTACGGGGGGGGCGACGTAATCTTTTCGGATCCCAACAGTTACTCCTGGGACGACAACCACATCTACCATCTTTCGGCCGGGTGGCATTTTCGGAACGCCTCCCGGCGCCTCGACAGTCCTTGCAGCAGTCGCGCTCGCCTGTCTACCAGTGGTGCTCGCAGGCACGGGGTGGCCGCGACGTATGGCGTTGCCGCGTTCACGGTCATCGTAGTTGCATGCATACTTACTTACACACGCGCGAGCATAATCGGCCTTGGGGTCGGCCTCGTCGTCTTCTCTGGTGCATCGGTGGCTTGCGCATTCGGTGGGTAGTCCCGGCTATGCACAGCGGTTCTCCTTGCGGTGGTTCTTCTACCGACCGCTGGACAGTCACGTTTCTATGAGGAAGCATTTGTCCGCTCTGGCAACCTCGCAGTACGTGCAGAGTTACTGGGCAGAGGCCTTTCCTATCGTAACTAACGACGCAATGAGCACTGCGTTCGGCGTCGGCGCCGTGCGGACCATTGTGGCGGCACAGGGAGGCAGCGTCACAGCGGAACTGGCGGAGGCTCCCGTTCTCGTAAATGCTGGGACTCACAATCAGTACGTGTTGGTCCTTCTCGAACAGGGAGCAGTTGGGGTCGGCCTGCTGGGAGCGTGGTTACTATCGGCCGTTGTTCCGGGTCTGAGCGTTTCCCGGCGGAGCCGTGATCCGATAACAGCGGGACTCGCCGCGGCAGTGGTCTCCGTCATGGTGATCATGCTGGCGAACAACGCTCTCCTCCATGCTCCCAGCCAGGCGATATTTGCGCTCTTTGCGGGGCTGCTTGTAACGCTGTCCCACGACTCATCGACTGGGACCGCTTAGGCGGCGGGGTCGACTGGTTTAAAGAGAATGCCGTCCCCTACAGCGGGGTCGGCGGCGCACTCACCATGGCCGCCTCAGCTATACGCTACCGGGGCTCCCGACGCCCGCGGCCTGCGGCGATCCCTTCCAGAAGCTGGGCTGGATCGTTCTCCCTGCGCTGAGCCTCAGCCGGTCCGCCGCGGCAACGGTGAGAGCCACCCGGTCCCGCTTTCGCCCCCGGGCAACAAACCCCGCTTTGCGGGGCTTTCAAAGAGCCGACGAGCGAGATTTTCCCGTGGCTCCTGCTGCCACGCCTCACCTGACGGAACTCGGAGCCGCACGCCAACCCGGGAGCTTGGGGGTGCCCTCCGCTTCGACCTGAGCTAGTCGTTGAGGCCACGGCACCGAGGCCGTTCACCCTTCAACCAACTTGCCCATCACCGCCGTCCCGCGCTCACTTGTTCCTGTTGCCCTGCCTCCAGGCGAGGCTGGTGTCCCCGCCGATTTTCGCTCGGAGGCGGAGCTTGTTGCCCTTCACCCTGAGGACATCGGTAAAGACCCTCCCAGCCTTGGCGTTGACCGTGGCGACCTTCTTGTAGCCGCCTTTGCCCTTGGCCTCGATCGTCAGCCTGCCGCTAGCCGGCGAGATCCCCCAGGCGTGCAGTCGCTTGCCGACGCGCTCGGTGACGAACGGGAACTCGACCGCGTCGGAGCTCGGCTTCTTCTTGCCCTCGTAGGTGTAGACGCCGGTCTGGTAGCTCGCCAGCGTGGGCTCCCCGGGCTTGTACTTCGCGTCGCGGAACTGCAGGAAGATGACCTTCGAGACGCCCTGCTTCCACAGCAGGTAGAGCCCCTCCGCCATCCAGCGGGCGTGGGTCTTCAGCGACACGCCCTCCTCCGCGTCGGGCGGGTTGGTCTGCCACCAGACCTCGTTCGGCCCAGAGCTCGTGCTTGCCGGGGGTCCCGATCGTGTGGAGCTTCTCGGCCTTGCGCAGCGTCCTGGTCAGCGAGTCGAAGTCGGCGATCTCGATGTCGCCCTTGAAGTCGGCCTTCGCGCGCGGCGGGTCCTCGCGGTTGATCGGGTGGTGGGCGAAGATGTCGGCCTTCGGCCTTGCCGGCCTTCGTGCAGCTCGCCCTTCTTGTTCTTGGTGTGTCAGGCAGAGCATCTCCTGGAGGAAGCGCAGCGGCTGGGTCCGATTGGGGCCGCCCGGCGGATCGCCGTAGGGGGCGGTCCCGCCGGTGACGATCTCGGCCTGCGGATCGACGGCCTTGACCTCGTCGTAGAAGGCGTTGAGGAGCGGCACGTAGATCTCGGAGGACACGTTCTTCTTGCCCTTCCACTGCGGCGCGATGTAGGTGCTCAGGTTCGGCTCGTTCCATGCCTGGAAGTACTTGACCGCCGGCAGCGCCATGCCGGCCCGCCCGAGCGGCGGCAAGATCCCGCCGCCAGCTCGCGGATCCGAGCCTGCCGCACCGGGCGTAAAGCCACCGCCGTAACGAACCGCGAGCGCGTGGGCGAAGTCGCCGTACGCCTCGGGTCAGGTCGCCAGGCGCCGGGGTCACGTCCGTGGGCGGATCGCTCGCCCTCCGCCCAGTCGGGGCGCTGGAACGAGGTCAGCAGCACGTCGAGGCCGTGGTCCTCGGCGGCTGCGGACCGCGTTGTCGATCGTCGTGAAGTTGTAGGCCGGATCGTCGGGGTTGCGCGGATCGGCCGGCCTGCTCGTCGCGACCGAGCGCCAGTAGACGTTGACCCGGACGATGCTCGCGTTGGCGGCGCAGTGCGGTCGATCCACAGGTTGCGCTCCTCGACGTTGATCGACCCGTAGAGGTAGTCGGCGAAGCCGACGTCGAGGTCGCGCGCGGCATGTGCCCGAGAGGGTTCGGCCAGCGCCATCACCATCACCATCAGCCCGACGAGCAGCGCGAACGCTAGGGGGCGGCAATGGCGTGCGGGCAGCCCAAAACGGTAATAGTGGTTCGCGACCCATACAACGGGGTTCTGTAGCGTCGCGGCGCGCAGGTCCGATACCTGGTGTTGCGCGGGACCCTTGCTGAACGCTAGCAATAGACGCATGAAGGTCTGGAAGGCAGGTAAGCCATGCGGCACATCCTAGTGGCCGAGCATCGAACCGCTCCCGATCATGTTTTGACATGTCTTGCCTACGCCCGGCGAAGCACGTGCGAAAGATGCCGGGAATCCTCGTCTTCTCTAATGGTGCCCCAGGCATTAGGCCACTTCCCCCCATTGGTCGAGCAGTTCTTGGCAAGCCACCACGGCTCGCTTCGCATGCGCGGGTAGAGCCGTCTGCTTGACGGCTTCAAAAGCCGTGGAGGCAGCGTTAAGCACCTCGCGGTTGGTCAACTTGAGACTGGGCTTATCTGGGACTACCTGGAGCCGCATGCGGCCTCCTCCTGGTTGGGAAGGGACCTGAATCCGGCGAGGCCACGGGGCCGGTCGTTTGCGCGACGCGGCCCCACTTATGTAGGGCGACCCTAGTCGCTCGGGCGGTCGCCCGCAAAGACAAGGCCCGCTAGCTGGGTTTGCTCCAGGGCAGGATCGAGCAGGACGACGAATCGGAGCCCCCGATGTGGTCTCGGCCCGCGTTACGCAGCTTTGATAGTGCTGCTCGCCCGCACCCCAAAACAGGAGCAGGAGGGCGACAAGGACTGCAGCGACCGTCAGCAACGTTCGCTCGGGCTTTGGCGGCAGCGCATTTTTCGGTGGTAGCGAATAGGGGGTCGAGGCTGGGTCTAGGGTCCTGGGTGCATCCAGCATTGGAGGTGCGCCCATCGGAGGTGCGCCTTGCGTTAGAGACTGCCCTTCGTGGAACGGTCGGAAGGCATGATTCCCCTCGGTTGTTGACAACCCCGTAAGCCTAACCAGAGGGCTATGAGCGAGCGCAAGAGGCGGAGAGTTGCAAGACGACCCGCAAGCGCAGAGGGCGACCAGGAGCGAGCCGCGGTTTTTCTCTGGGATGCGGTCGCTTTCGGGCGGTCAGGCTTCCGTGAGCTTGTCGATGATTGGTTGACATATGGCCCAGGCCTCAAGGCGATGCGATGGTGCCTTCGTGACACGTTCAGCATCCGACTCCGCGCCCCGCTCGGCCTCGTCGGCACGGGCCTGGAGCCAACCGTCTGCAACTTCCCCCCACAGGACGAGCACACGAAGCAGGGAGTCCGCCGAACGCTCTACTACATAGCTCTCTCGCAACTCCTCGTCGTATCCAAGCTCCTGCGCGACCAGGGCGTAATCCAATAGAAGCTGCCGACCCTCAGTGTCGTCGAAGTAGTCCAGGGTTTTGCGGTCGAGGACGGAATCGACGATGCCACCGATAACGGCATTTCGCTCGGCTTGCGTGAGTCTCGCTCGGGGCACGTCATGACGTATACAGAAAGCGGCGTCTTTGAAGGTCCCGCCATGCTCAGAAGCATGGGTTTACCGGGGAGGCGTTCGGGAAGAACCCTGAGGCTCGCGCCTTCATGGCGTGCGAGTTCATCCACAGTGGCCCGGGATGGCCACGAGGAAGGTGCGGCAAGGATGCCGCGCCAGTCCCAAGTAGCAAGGGCGATTCGTCTCGTTCGTCCCCTCAGCCACTCTCGTTTCCAACTCCGAGAACCGGGTGTCGGGAGCCAGCGCGTTATGCAAGCTTCGGCGAGCAGGGACGACTTGCCGAGCTTCTTCGGCATCAGGATTAGGAGCTCGCGGACTCCCTCGAAGTGCTCGGTGAGCATCTGCCGCTGGAACGGCTCCAGGACCAGGGGCGACTTGTCCTCGGTGGTGAGGACCGTCTCCGCGAAGTCAGCGAAGTTGTCGAGGCTTCTCATCGCTCGAACTTGCTCAGGGCGTCGGAGTTGTCGGGGTCGGTCGTCAAGAGTTCGGAGAGGAGTCGCATCGCGGTCACGTTGCCGGCGCGGGCTGCTCGGGAGACGAGAATCAGGAGCTCGTCATGGTCGGCGGGGAGGTCGCCGTTGGCCGGGAGCTTCTTTTCGGTGAGGGCGGCATCGACTCGGGCGGCGAAGGTGGCGTACTTGCTCTTGGGGTCCTTGCGGCCTCGACTGAGCCAACCGCTGACGGTCGGAGGTGCAATCTCGACCAGTAGGGCCGCGTCGGGAATGGATGCGCCGTCTCTGATGGCCTCCAGGACAGCCTCTGAGCTGGCCTCAAACTGGCTGGTGCCCTTCATGCGTCACCCCGAGAGGTTTCAGCGCGGGCGCGGCTGCCCCCTCCGACGGTTCCAGGAAGAGGGCTCGACCTTGTTCCATCCCCACCCCTACCCCGTGCCCTCAGGCTCTCTGCTGCCGTCCCTTCTCGCGGTGACAGGGCTCGGCGTGGATGGGAGCGCAGTTCCAATCCTCGTCTGCTCCGTCCTCCCCGAGGGGAATCACATGGTCAACCTGGTCAGCGCCGGTCTTGCCGCAGACATGACAGGTCGCCAGGTACTTGCGGAGGATGCGCTCACGCCTTGCCGGTTGAGCAGAGCCGGAGAGCTTGGAGTTCTCATTGCGTGAGCTAGTGGCCCACGGCTCGGGCTTGTGCTCCTCGCGCAAGGTCGGCCCCGGTGACGGAGTTTATGCGGGGGCATAACCCTTGGACGGGGCGCGAATTATTAGGGCTAATCATTCGGAGGCCACTCCCCGCCTAGCTGAATGTCGCCCGACCGGATCAGTTCTCGATGACGTAGGCCACGGTTTCAGGGCGGACAAGCACCCGGCGACCGTTAGCGGCCTCAAACTCCGCGAACGCGCCCATCCCAGCCTGCAATGTCGTCTGGACGACCGCAATCCCGGCCTTGACCTGAACCTGGTTGCCGTCCGCAAAGACGATGTTGGTCTTCTCTTTGTCGGCCATCTATTCCCCTTTGGAAGGTTTCGGTGCGCTGAGACCTAGCCGTCTCCGGCATGAGGAACTGCGCCGGAGTTTCTCAGGAGAGGGGGTCACAGATGCCGAAGACAGTGGCCGGGTTCTAGTTGCTTCCTCCTCGACAGGCGACGCCTGGGCTGGGCGCAAGGCCCTTGCCGCCCTTGCTCACCACGCTGTACCCGTAAGACTCAACTCTGCCTCCGGGGTTCTCCGGGTCCGTGGAACCGGGATTGTCGTTCAGCCCGGAAAAGACACAGACCGAGTTGGCATGTGTGGTGGCCGCGAGGTTCTTCACGCCACTCCCCGGAGGACCGATTACCTCCCCCGCGAACGCGGCGCTTGCGTCTGCAACGACCAGGGCAGCAGTACAGACCGCCACGGCGAACAACTTCCTCATCATCATCGCTCACCTCCTGTATGAGCCGATGCTCTCCTTGGTGCGCCGAGCTACTACCACCGCTTCGGGTGCGCAAGGCGTTTCGGGGCTAGCTCGCTCCAGACGGCAACGGGGGTTCTCGTATTGCCACTTTGTTGCCACCCGGCTCGTTTGGTAACCCGCTACCAAACCGGAATCTGGCTAGCTAGAGCCGTTTCCTAGGAGAGCCGACGAGCGGATTCGAACCGCTGACCCCTTCATTACGAGTGAAGTGCTCTACCAACTGAGCTACGTCGGCGCGAGGGCGGAGTTTAGGGCGGATGCCGGAGAAGCACGGGCGGTGCCGTCAGCCGAAATCGCGTCGCCGTTTGAACCGCGCGGTGCGGTCACCCAATGGCGATCGGAGCGCCAGGGCGGAGATCCGTCGACCGACCCCTGCGGCGATTCGCGCTGGGGGCCCGCCAAGCTCGATCGAGCCGCCACCGACGGGATAGTCGCCGCCGGCGAAGCGCTCCTTGTATCCCTCCCTGCCTTTGCCGAGATCGAAGGTGTCGACTCCCTCCGACGCCATCGCCTCCGCCATCTCCAGCAGCAGGACGCTTCCCGGCGAATACCGGCTCCACTCCGGGTCATACGCAGGGAACCAGTAGTGGAGTGTGCCGCGATGCCGGAGCCCGAGGTGGACCGCGATCAGCGCGTCGTCCGCGTAAAGCGCCGAGACCAGTCCCGAGAAGTGTTCCGTGCGCATGTCGGCGAGCCGCTCCAGAGTCGCTGCGACCCACCCGATCCCCAGCGCATCGACCGCACCCGTCGCTCGGAACTGGCCCGACTTGAGGCGGAAGAGCTCCCGCAGGACGCCCGGATCGCGCTCGTCGATGACGACACGGACGGATGCACGCCGCTCGAGCCGTCGCCGCTTCGTCATCGCGTCGCGCGGCCCGCCCCTACCGAGGGCGCGCTGCCGCTCGACGTAGGCGTCGAAGCCCCCGGATAGGTCGAGCACCGGCGAGGGCTCGGTGAAGCGGACGTAACCGTCCAGCTGAGCCTGACCGGGAACGAGGTGGTCGAAACCGAACGACCTCAGTCCCGCCCCGCGGAGCAGCTCCACCGCCGACCAGCTCAGCGCCGGATCGGCGATCGCGCCCTGGGCGTCGTTCAATTTCGTGCCGATCGGCCGGCCGCGGCGGGTGACCGTTCGATGAAACGGCAGGAAGCAGGCGGCACGTTCGCCGTCACGGACGATCGCCACGAGCGCGTCGCCGCGAGCATCGTCGACCGCGAGCGCGAAGTGGGGGCTCAGGAAGGGGCTCTGGCACGAGGGCGCCGATGCCTGCAGCGATTCCCACGCCGCGATCTCGGCGGTGCCCATCTCGCTAACTCCGAGCAGGTCAACCCGTGCCATCGTCGCCCCCCGGGTCGGTGCCGACGCGCCTCCCCAGCCACAGGTCCAGCGCGAATTTCGGCAACGATCGCGTACCCCACGGCGCCAGCCGGTGGAGGGCGTAGAGCGGTGTCGCGGGTGAGTTGACGCCGGGCTCGGTGGCGCATCCCGACGCGAAGCCGAGCTCGCGCGCGATCTTGCGGGTTTCCGGCGTGTTGTCGCCGAATGGATAGGCGACGTTCGCCACCGGGACTCCGAGTCTGGCCTCGAGGTCCGCCCGCGAGTCGCGAAGCTCCCGCTCGACGCGATCCCGGTCCAGCGCACCGAGTCGCGGATGGACGATGGTGTGGGCACCGATCGCGACGCCGTCGGCGGCCAGATCGGCGAGATCCGCCCAGCTCATCGTCGGCCGGCCGACCAGCGGAGACCCGGGCGGATCCCAATCATTGGCGCTCTCGATGCGACCGGAGATGATGAAGAACGTCGCCGGAATGCCCAGGCGCCGGAGGATCGGCGCCGCCAGGTGGGCGTTGTCGGCGTACCCATCGTCGAAGGTGACCACAACGGAGCCGGGTGGCGGCAATTCGCGACGGTTGCGGTAGGCGATGTACTCCTCGAGGCTCAGCAACGGCCGGCGACGGAACCTGATCCAGCGCATCTGCCAGAGGAATCGGCGCCGTCCGACCAGGTAGCGACTCGGCGTCTCCCCTCGCTCGCCGATCGCGTGGTACATGAGGATCACGGTTCCGCGGGTCAGGCGCCGCCAGCGGTCACCGTTTCGGAGCTCGCGGCGGACACCGGTCCAGAAGCAGTGCAGCCGGAGCACGTCCCAGAGCTTTCCGGGGATCCGGTCGCCGGGGATGCGGTCGGCGACCAGCAGGGCCAGCGCCGGCATCCTCATCTTGAGCAGCCCTCGCCGGACGATCAGAGCCGCGCTCCGGCCTTCGCCGAAAGTGCCCAGCGGCTCGCATGTGCCGAGGCCCGGATGGCGACCGAGCATCTGCGCGGCCCGCGAACCGGACGCTTCGATGGCGTGCACGAGACTGCGAAAGCCGCCGGGCATACTGAGCGTGCCGAGCGCTCGATCCGTCAGGCGAGCCGGATGGGCCTCGTGCAGCCGGATTGCGAGCTCGCCCGGGCCGGTTGCGCCGGTATCTCCATTCGCCGTGCTCGAGGCGATGAACGCCTCGCGGGACGCCGACACGCATACACCCCCAACCCCCCAGCTGTTGCGGCTCCAGGTTCCATCGCGCCCGTGAGCTCCGCCGTAGCGCTTCTCCCACCAGCGCGCGAAAGCCCGGCCGAACCCGCCGACGCGCCCCGTCAGCGCCAATCGCAGGCGGCTTACGAGGACGGCATCGGGTGCGTCGGAGTGACTGCGGAGCAGTTCCTCGAGCAGATCCGGATCTGCGATCACGTTCCCCTCGATCAGCAGGACCGCCGGCGCCGCCGATGACATCAGGCCGGCGGTGAGGGCATCGGGAAATCGGTCGTTCCCGTCCACCCATCTGGCGCCGGGAACGACAGGGCCGGACGGATCGCTCTCCGCTCCAGCCACGATCAACTCCCAACGCGACCGCTCCAACGTCTGGCACGCAAGTGCAGCAAGACACCCGGGGAGTACCTCTCGGTGACCCCACGCGGACACCACAACGGTTAGAGCTAGGTGTCCCGAGG
Organism: uncultured Solirubrobacterales bacterium; assembly: GCA_963791335.1. Lineage (GTDB taxonomy): Bacteria > Actinomycetota > Thermoleophilia > Solirubrobacterales > 70-9 > RHKX01. Next base: position 255,648 of record CAWBRN010000007.1, on the reverse strand, counting down.
TTCTTCCCCCACTGCGGGCCCAGTCTAGATGGGGTCGCGGCAGACTCCGGAGAAGGTTGTCGGCTCGGCCGGGATCCGGGACGGATCGAAGCGGTCCACGAGCTCGGCGGCCGTGACCCGCTCCCCCGCCGACGCCAGGCCGAGCGACCGGGCCATCCAGGCGACGGCGTCCGCGGGGCCGAGGCCGTCCGCGGCGAGGTCGGCGAGCGTGACGGCGCCGTGGCGCTTGGCGAGGCGGGCGCCGTCGGGGCCGAGGACGAGCGGGACATGGGCCCACGTCGGTCGGCGGCAGTCCGAGGAGGTCGCAGAGCAGCGCCTGCCCGGCGGTCGCGGGCAGCAGATCGTCACCGCGGACGACCTCCTCGATTCCCTGCTCGGCGTCGTCGACGACGACCGCGAGGTTGTAGGCGAAGGCGCCGTCGCTGCGCCGGAGGACGAGGTCGTCGACCGGATCGGTGCGCTCGCCGTGCAGCCGGTCGGCGACGGTCACCTCGGTCCCCTCCGCGCGGAGCCGAAGAGCGAACGGCTCCCCGGCCTCGGCCCGGCGGTCGGACTCGCCGGCGGGGAGATCGCGGCAGGTGCCCGGGTAGAAGCCGTCGGGCGCGCTCCCGTGCTGGGCCGAGGCCGCCTCCCTGACCTCGCGCCGCGAGCAGAAGCAGCGGTAGACGCGGCCGTCGCGATCGAGCGTCTCGAGTGCCGAGCCGTAGAGACCGGTCCTGGCGGACTGCCTGACTACCTCCCCGTCCCAGTCGATCCCGAGCGCCCGCAGGTCGTCGAGCTGACTCGCGACGAACTCCTCGCGCACGCGGCCGACGTCGAGGTCCTCGATCCGCATCAGGAACCGGGAGCCGCTCGACCGCGCGAACAGCCAGGCGAGCAGCGCCGTCCTCAGGTTGCCGAGGTGGAGATCCCCGGTCGGCGAAGGCGCATAGCGCCCGACCACTGCTTACTCAGGCTCGACGAGCTTGTAGCCGATGCCGCGCACGGTGACGACGAGCTCGGGATCCTGCGGATCGCGCTCGATCTTCTGGCGCAGGTTCGAGATGTGGACGTCGCAGGCGCGGACGTCGCCGCTGAACTCCGACTGCCAGAGCTCCTCCATGATCTCGAGTCGGCTGAAGACCTGGCCCGGGCGATCGGCGAGCAGGCGCAGGACCTGGAACTCGGAGCGGGTCAGGTTGACCGGCTCGTTGCGCACGGTCACGAGATGGCGGGCGAGGTCGATCGAGACGTCGCCGGCGTCGATCGAGTTGCCGCCGCCCTCGACGGTCGAGGCGCGGTCGAGCTCACGGCGGCGCAGCTGGGCGCGGACCCGGCCGAGCAGCTCGCGGACGCTGAAGGGCTTGGTCACGTAGTCGTCGGCGCCGACCTCGAGGCCGACGACCTTGTCGACCTCGGCGTCCTTGGCCGTCAGCAGGATGATCGGGACGGGGCTGCGGCCGCGGACGTCGCGGCAGAGGTCGAGGCCGCTGCGGCCGGGCATCATGATGTCGAGGACGAGCAGGTCGAAGGGGACCTCGCCGGTCCCGAGCTTCTCGTCGGCGTCGTCGCCGTCGGTGGCGATCGTCACCTCGAAGCCCTCCTGACCGAGCGCGTAGCCCACCGACTCGCGAACCGAGGGTTCGTCGTCGGCTACGAGGATCCGTCCACTGCTCACATCGACCTCTTCATTCATTCACTCCGTAACAAGTTTGCTGGGCTTCGATCACGCTATTGGGGTAGAGGTCGGAGCCGCCGCCCTCAGTTTGATCGTGAAGATACTGCCGCGGCCCTCTTCCGACGAGACGCTGATCTCTCCGCCCATCACATCGACCATCCGCTTGGCGATCGCGAGGCCCAATCCGAAGCCCTCGCGCTCGAGCGATCCGCTGCCTCGGTAGAAGCGGTCGAAGACCCGGTCCTTCTCGTCGGCACGGATTCCAGTTCCTGTGTCCTCGACCTCGATAATGATTCGATCCTCGTCCCCGGGATGCGCGCGAAGCGTAACGGTGCCCGGTGCCGGAGTGTGCTTGAAAGCGTTCGTCAGCAGCCCGATCAGCACCTGCCGGAGCAGACAGGGTCCGCGTTCGCGGCGAGGTCCCGCGCGATCTCGGTCTCGAGGTCGACCCCGTCGACGTAGGGGTCGAGGGCCGCGATCGCCTCGGAGATCGCGATGTCGACGCTGACGACGTCGGCCTCGCCCTCCCCGATCGCCTCCATCCGGGCCAGGGTCAGCAGCGCCCGGGTCAGGCGGCTGACCCGGTCGACGTCGGTGGCGAGCCGGTCGAGGAAGTGGTCGCGCGCCTCGGGATCGTCCTTGGCGCCCGAGCGCAGGACCTCGATCGCGCCCGACATGCCCGCGATCGGGTTGCGGAGCTCGTGGGCGGCGTTGGAGACGAATTCGCGCTCGGCCTGGTCGCGGCGCAGCTCTTCGGTGCGGTCGCGGACGACGAGCAGGGCGGAGCGCTCGGCCGGCAGGTAACGAGCGCCGATCGCGAAGACCCGCTCGCCGATCGCGACGTGGTCGCTCTCGGCGCTGCCGCGGTGGGTGGCGCGGCGGATCCACGGCCGCAGGGCGTCGACGACCATCCCGTCCTCGCCGATCAGCCCGGACGAGGCGGGGTTGGCGAAGCGGACGTCGCCGTCGGGATCGACCACGATCACGGCCTCGTCCAGCGACGTGAAGATCGCCGACAGCCGGTCGCGCTCCGACGAGAGGGCGTCGAACGTCTCGGCGAGGGCGATGCGCATCGAGTCGAGGGTGCGGCCGAGATCGCCGATCTCGTCGCGGCCGCTCGGATACATGGGCGTGTCGAGATGCCCCTCCGCGAGCTCACCGGCCGCCGAGGCGAGGCGCTTCACCCGGGAGGTGATCAGGCTCGCGACCAGGAAGCCGATCAAGCCGGCGACGAGGACGGAGACGACGAGGGCCGTGAGCCGCTGGCCGGCGAGCGCCTGCAATGCCGAGCGCACCTCCTCCGGTCGCTCGGAGATCGACAGCAGCACGCCCTGCACGCCCTGCTCGCCGACGAGCTGGACCGCGACCATCGTCCGGTCGTTCGGCAGGTCGGAGCTGACGTAGAGGTCGCCGTCGAGCGCCGTCGAGACCGCCTCGGCCCGGCCCCTGACGGTGGCGATGCTCAGGCCCGCGACGGTCTCCGGGCTGACGAGCTTCGGAGGCTGGCCGGGAGCCGCCGGGTTGTTGTAGAGCCAGGTGCGGAAGTCCTCGCTCGGGCGGGTCTCCTTGAGCACGTCGACGGGGGCGTTCGCCTTCGTCATCCGGGCCGGCGGGAAGCTGGGCCTCGACGTTCTCACGGACCCGCAGCGTCCGTCCGACGGCGAGGTCGGAGGTCCGGCTCTCGGCGGCGCTCTCGCTCGACCCGGAGACGACGATGTAGACGGTCGCGCCGGTCAGGATCCCGATCGCGGAGAACATCAGGCCGAGCCAGAGGCGGACGCCGAACGGACGGCGCTTGCGGACCGGCTGGATCGCCGGGCGATCGGCGGTGACCGGCAGCTCGGGGGGCACCGGGCTCGTCGGGGGTGGCGAGGCAGCTGCCATCTCCCCCTCTTTCTAGACCACCACGTCGTTACTGGGGAGCAGTACGTCGTTGTCTTTGGAAAGCAGCCCGGAGGCCCGGTGGAAGAGCGCATCCAGCGCGAGGTCCTCGTTGACGTTGACCCGCAGCCGCCTGCGCGTGTCCATCGCCAGCTCCGCGGAACGCCGCGCGCCGAGCGGGTCGGCGCTGCGCGCGTCGGCGTCGAGCTCGCCGCGGCGGTCGAGGTTGCTGACGGTCTCGGGCGCGCCCTCGGCGACCGCGGCGACGTCGGCGAACCAGCTCGCCACCAGTCCCAGGCTGAGGTCGATGGCCTCAGTCCGGGCGCGGCGATCCGCCCGCTTGGCCGCCTCCTCGCCCTCGCGCTTGGCCCTCGTCGCGTCGCGGCCCTTGCCGAACTCCGCGGCGCGTTCGGAGGCGGCGTCGGCCACGACCGAGGCGCGTTGCTTCCCGTTCTCGGCGGCGAGCTTGATCAGGTCGGCCCAGGGCCGCTCGGCGAGCCGGCCGGAGAGCGCCGCGCGGGCGGAACTCTCCGAGTACGCCCGCAATCGCTGGCCGGTCGGCGAGCCGAGCAGGCGAGCGCGGCCGAGGTCACCCCCGGCGAGCAGCGCCAGCGCTTCCAACTCGTCCTCGCCGCGACCCGGCAACTCGGCGGCGAGGCGACGCTGCAGCGACTCGGGCGGCAGCGGTGCGAAGCGGATCGGCGTGCAGCGGCTGAGCACGGTGTCGAGCAGCGCGGCGGGCTCCGCGGTGATCAGGATCAGATGGGCGTAGCCGGGCGGCTCCTCGAGGGTCTTGAGCAGGGCGTTCTGGCTCTCCTCGGCCATCGCGTCGGCCGCCTCGATCACGAACACCCGCCGGGCGCCCTCGAACGGGCGGTAGGAGATCGCGCCGATCACCTCCCGCCTGACCTCCTCGACGAGGTGCTGGTTGCCGGGCGGCCGCAGCCAGGTCAGATCGGGGTGCGGCGACGGGTCCATCAGCGCCCTGCGGCCGGCGTCGGCGGGGTCGTCGGCGTCGGTCGCCAGCAGCGTCGCCGCGAGCGCGCGGGCCACCGCAGCCTTGCCGCTTCCCGTCGGGCCGACGAAGACGTAAGCGTGCGAGGGCCCGTGGCGGAGTGCCGCCGCCAGCGCCGTGCGGACGGCGGGCTGCTCGGCCGCGGCCGCGGCGAGGGCGGCGGGCAGCGCCTCGCCACCCGCGCCACCGGCAGGTCCGGTTTCCGGCCGTTCGCTCAAATCTCCAACGCCTCCAGCACCCGCGCATGCACCTCCTCGACGGTACCGGCCGCATCCACGACGATGATCCTGTCGGGCTCGGCGGCGGCGATCCGGTCGAAGGCGGCGGCGATCCGGTCCTGGAAGTCGGCGCCCTCGGATTCGAACCGGTCGGAGATCGGCGAATCGCAGCGATCGCGGGCCCGCTCGACCGCGGTCGCGGTGTCGGCGCGGAGGAGCACGGTCCGGTCGGGCATGCAGCCGCGAACGGCTGCGGAGTTCAGCGTCCGGACGAGGCCGACGTCGATCCCCCTGGCGCCGCCCTGGTAGGCGACGGTCGAGTCGACGAAACGGTCGCAGACGACGTGGCGTCCGGCTTCGATCGCCGGCACGATCACCCGCTCGACGAGTTCCGCGCGGGCCGCGCAGAAGAGCATCAGCTCGGCTCGTGGCGTCAGCTCGACGCTGGCGTCCTTGAGCAGGTCGCGGAGGCGCTCGCCGGCAGGAGTGCCGCCCGGCTCCCGGAGCAGGAGCGTCTCGGGGCCGAGGGCCTCGGCGAGCAGCTTCGCCTGCGTCGACTTGCCGGCGCCGTCGACTCCCTCGAGGGTGACGAACAAAGGCCCTTGCTCAGGACGAGCGGGTGCGGGATCGGGACGACGCGGGCTTCGACGCCGACGATCGGGCTCCGGCCCGCTTCGTCCGCGTGGTCGTCGTCGGCGCCTTCTTGCGGGCGCCCTTCTTGGCCTTCGGTTTGCCCCTGCCGTTCGTCTCGGAGGTGGTGCCGTTGGCCTCGGCCTCGGCCTTGCGCTTCTCGGCCTCCTCCTTGGCCTTCTGACGCTCGGCGCGCTTCTCGCGCATCTCGACCATCGAGGGGCAGTCGTCGTTGAGGCAGAGGTTCCACGGGCGGCCGCGGAAGCCCTTGACCTTCAGGCGCGGGGTCTCGTCGCAGATCGAGCAACGCTCCTCGAGCCGCCAGAGCTCGTAGCCGCGTCCCGGCAGCGGCCGGGAGAACGTGCAGGAGTTCGGGTCCTCAGGGTTGTCGCGGTTGTAGCCCTCGCAGCCGACGAAGCGCTTGCCGCCCTTCATCTCGATGATCCGGAGGCGGTTCGGCGCCCCGTCCTCGTGCTTACGGCCGGCCTCCTCGCAGACCTTGCAGGGGCCGATGAACTTGTCCTCGTCCATCCCGGCCCAGATCACCTTCGCAAGATCCTCGCGCTTGGCGAACAGGTCGTCGTAGGTGCCGTGGAGCATCTCGCGGCTGATCTGCAGGACGTCGTCGCGGCTGATCTTGCCGGCGGCGATCTCGTCCATGTCGCGCTCGAGCTCGGCGGTCATCTCGGGCGTCGCCATCCGCAGGACGTGCTCCTTGAACGCCTTGTACATGGCGATCCCGGTCTCCGAGGGTTCCGGCGGGTCGTTGTAGACGTAGCCGCGGCTGTAGAGCTTCTGGATGATGTCGGGGCGCGTCGCCTTCGTGCCCAGGCCGAGCTCCTCCATCATCTCGAGCAGCTTGCCCTGCGAGATCCGCGACGGCGGCTGGGTCTCCTTGTCGACGAGCCACGGGGCGCCGTCGAGTTCGAGCTCCTGGCCCTCCTCGAGCGCGGGCAGCTCGTTGTCGGCGGAGCGGGCGTAGGTGTAGATGGCGGCGTAGCCGGGATCGACGACGATCGAGCCGCGGACGAAGTAGGTCTCGGTGCCGGCCTGGATGTCGGCGCGCGCCGACTCGGTGATCATCGGCGCGCTGAACGTCGCCAGGAAGCGGCGGGCGATCAGCTCGTAGACGCGGCGGTGGGGACCCTCGAGCGCGTTCGGGTAGACGGCCTGCGTCGGGTAGATCGGCGGGTGGTCGGTGGTCTCCTTCTTGCCCCTGGTGGGGTTCAGCTCGGCGTCGACGAGGTGCTTGGAGGCCGAGAACTCGGGGATCTTGACCAGCGACGTGACGAGCTCGCGCAGCGGCAGCGACGGCGGGTAGACCGTGTTGTCGGTCCTCGGGTAGGAGATGAAGCCGTCCATGTAGAGGTCCTCGGCGATTCGCATCGCCCGCGACGGAGCGATGCCGAGGCGACTGGAGGCGTCGGTCGCGAAGGCGGTCGTGTTGTACGGGGTCGGCGGCTTGCGCGTGTTCTTGCGCTTGGTCAGCTCGGTGACGATCCCGGGCGAGTCGGTCGCGGCGAGCGCGGCCTCGGCCTCGGGCTTCTCCCAGAACTTGTCGGTCTTGTGATGCGTTTCGAAGGTCCCGTCGGTGTGCGCGAACTTGGCGAACACCTCCCAGTAGGGGACCGCCACGTGAGCGCGGCGCTCGAGCTCGCGCTCGACGACGAGGCCGAGAGTCGGGCTCTGGACGCGGCCGACGGAGAGGAAGTTGGAGCCGAAGCGGCGGGTCGCGAGCGAGACCGCGCGGGTCAGCGTCGCCCCCCAGATCAGGTCGATCTCGCCGCGGGTCTGAGCGGCGTGGGCGAGGTCGTAGGAGAGCTCGTCGAGCTCGTCGAACGCGCGCTCGATCTCCTCCTTGGTCAGCGCCGAGTAGCGGGCTCGCTTGACGGTGCTCTCGACCTCGGGGTTGACGGAGAGGATCTCGCGCAGGGCCTCGAGGCCGATCAGCTCGCCCTCGCGGTCGAAGTCGGTCGCGATCACGATGCTGTCGGCTTCCTTGGCCAGCTTCTTGACGGCCTTGACGACGTTCTTGTCCGTCGCCTCGGTGACGAGCTCGGCGTCGATCAGCGACTTCGGATCGGTCTCCTGCCAGTTCGAGTAGCCCTCGGGGAAGGCGGGGTTGAGCACGTGGCCCTTGAGGCCCACGGTCATCTCGGCCTCGTCGCCCTCGCCCCATGAGTAATAGGGCACCTTGTAGGAGGCGTCGGCCTTCGCCTCGCCCTTGCTGAGGATTTCAGCGATCTTCTTGGCGCTGTTGTTCTTCTCGGTGACGATCAGGCGCATGAGACTTCCTTCGGTCGTCCGGGCCCCGTTCTGCCGGGGTAAGCGGCGGCGACAGTAGCACCCGCTCCGAACCGGATCGGCGAAAAGAGGCCGAAATGCGCCCGCTCGGCCCCCCACGCGATGGCTTCCCTACGCTTTAGGCCGATGCCCGCCCAGAGTTATCCAGGCAAGGAATGCGTCTGCCAGTTCCGCAGGGGAATCTGCGATCAGTCGTGCGTCCGCGGCATGCTCGAGACGCCGTTCTACATCGCCTGCCTGCGGCTGACCGGCCGCAAGTGCCTGGTGGTCGGCGGCGGCGACATCGGCCTCGAGAAGATCGAGGGCCTGCTTGCCTGCGACGGCGACGTCGTCCTCGTCGCCCCCGATGCCTGCGAGGCCGTGCGGGAGCTGGCCGCCGAGGGCTCGATCGAGTGGATCGAGCGCGAGTTCGAGCCGGCGGATCTCGAGGGCAAGTTCATGGTCATCGCCGCGACCGACGACACCGACGTCAACATCGCCGTCTACGACGTCGCCGAGGAGCGGGCGATGCTCGTCAACGTCGTCGACGTCCCCTCCCTCTGCAACTTCATCCTGCCGGCGATCGTGCGGACCGGCCCGCTGGCCGTGGCCATTTCCACCGCCGGCGCCTCACCCGCCCTCGCCAAGCGGATGAAGCGGGAGATCTCCGAGCTGTTCGGCGAGACCTACGCCGAGCTCGCCGAGATCCTCAACGAGGTCCGCGGCTGGGCCAAGGGCACGCTCCCCACCTACCAGGACCGCAAGGCCTTCTTCGAGGAGATCGTCAACGGCGATCCCGACCCGATCGAGCTGCTCCGGGCCGACCGCCGCGACGAGCTCGACGCGATCGTCGCCGCCGCGCAGGAGCGCCACGCCCAACGGGTCGCTTCGGTGGCCTCGGCGGACCCCGTCGCCTGACGCTTCCGCCGCACCTTCTCCCCACGATTCGTCACACCCCGGTCTGGATCGGTGACGCCTCCACCGCGAAGGTCCGTCGCATGGCCGGACCCTCGCCATTCGCTGACCACAATGGTCAGCTATCGGCAGCGAAACGGGCGGGTGAGCTGGCGAGCCGCCAGTTCTGGGCCGTCGCGCGGCGACAGCTTCTGGCCCTGGGATTCTCGGAGGCGAAGATCCGGAGCTGGATCCGCTCCGGCCGGCTGCACCGAGTGCTTCCAGGCGTCTACGCCTGGGGACGCGCCGACCTGGGTGCGGCGGGCGAGCACGCCGCCGCCCTTCTCTATGCCGGGCGGGGCGCCGCGCTCGGAGGCTTGCCGCTCTCTGGTGGATGGGCCTGCTGAACCGGCGACCCGCGGTGATCCGACATCGACGCGCCGGGACGCTCGAGTGCCGACCGGGCATCCACATCCACCATCCTCGCCGGGTCGATCGGATCTGGCATCGCGGGCTGCCCGTGCGCTCCTCCCCGAAGCCATTCTCGCCGCGGCTCCCTCGCTCAGCCGAAATGCTCTCCGGCTCGTGCTCGCTCGCGCCGAGTTCGAAGGGGTACTCGACCTCGCTGCTCTCGACGCGGCGCTCGGCGCTGGGCGCACGGCTCCGCAGCCGTCCGCGCGGCCATGGACGCCCACCTTCCCCAACTGGCCGCCTGCGCCAACGAGCGGGAGCGCGACTTCGTTCTCCTCTGCGAACGCCACGGCCTGCCGATCCCTGAGCCGAACACCAGGGTCGGCCGTTACCGGCCCGACATGCTGTGGCCGGACCGGCGGTTGATCGTCGAGATAGACGGCAAGCGGTCGCACTCGACCCCCGCTCAGCTGCAGGCCGACGCGCGACGCCAGGCCCACCTCGAGCGGCTCGGATACCGGGTGATCAGATTCGACGCCGAGCGAATCGTTCGGAAGCCCGACCGGGTCGCGGCCGAGCTCAGGCGGCAGCTCTCCTAGCCCCGCTCCATCAGCCACATCGGCTCGCCCGTCGCCAGCTTCAGGTCCCCGATCACCTCGTAGCCGTTGGAGCCGTAGTAGGCGACGTTCTCCATCTTCCCCGTCTCCAGGTAGGTCGGGACCTCGAGCTCTGCCGACTCCGCATGGAGCTCCGCGAGGAGCGCGCGGCCGACGCCGCGCGACTGGGCGGCCGGATCGACGGCGAGGAACCAGAGGTAGGAGTGGGGATGGTCGACGTGTGCGGCGCGGATGCGACGGTCGAAGTCGAGGCCCCGGCGGACCGGTGCGGGACCGGCGAGCAGGAGCCACCCGAGTTCGTAGGCGGCGGCTCCTTCGGGGATCGGCCAGGCGCCCGGCTCGAAGCTGACACTGGCCCCGAGGACGGCTCCGCCCCGACCGCGGGCGAGGCGGATCGTGCCGCCGTGCCGGTGGGAGGCGATCAGAACCCCCATGAAGGACAGCGGGCTTGCGACCCGCCGATGGGCCTGGCGACGCGGGCCGATCGCCGATGCGATCGGGTCGTCGAGGAATGCCCGGGCGAGAACGCGCGCGGTCGCCCACATCTCGCCGCGACCGATCGGCCCGATTTCGAACGAAGGCCCGCGGTCGGTCCCCGCGGCGGCCCGCAACGGGGCCTCGCTCAACCCGTCGGGGCGGCGTAGATGGCGATCGCGGTGAAGTGGGCGATCGCGGCCGCGACGACGAGGACGTGGAAGATCTCGTGGTAGCCGAAGACGGTGGGTTTCGGATCCGGGCGCTGCTTCGCGTAGACGACCGCGCCGATCGTGTAGAGGATCCCTCCGGCGGCGATCAGGGCTCCGGCGCCGATCCCGGCGTTGCTGACGATCGAGGGGAAGGCGATCGCCCCGATCCAGCCGACGGTCAGATATACGGCGACCGAGACCCAGCGCGGGGAGGTCACCCAGGCGACCTCGACCAGGATCCCGGCGAGGGCTCCCACCCAGACCGCGATCAGGAGGGTCGTCCCGAGGGTCCCGCCGACCACCAGCAACAGAAATGGGGTCACCGTTCCGGCGATCAGCAGGAAGATCATCGAGTGGTCGAGGCGGCGCATCCACATCCGCGCCGACGGCCGCTTCCAGTTGACGCGGTGGTAGAGCGCGCTCGTGCCGAGCAGGGCCGAGAGCGAGATCGCGTAGATGGCGAGGGCCAGGCGCTCGCGGCCGCCCGCGGCGAAGTAGACCAGCAGGCCGCCGGCGACGAGCGACACCGGGAACGAGTACTCGTGGATGACGCCGCGAAGCTTCGGCTTGACCTTCTGGTGCAGCTCGATCGCGGCGGCCTTCGCGGCATCCACCTTCTCGCCCGTCGCGACCTTCGCCGCCTCGACCCTCTCGCCCGTCGCGAGCTTGGCCGCCTCGACCTTCTCGCCGGTGGCCTCCATGCGGCTGGCGGTGGCCTCCTTGGCGGCGTCGATCCGCTCGCCCATCGCCTCGCGGGCGGCGGTGGCGCGCTCCCGGCCGGCGTCGGCCGCCTTGCGAATCCCATCGGTCATACGCCGATTATCCCCCGCCCCGCTAATCGGGGGGGAAAGAGAGGACCGAACATGCTCGCCGAGCAACCCGAACCCGTAAAATGCGGGGTGTCCCGCGAGGACCCCGTAGGACCGTTTTCCCCGGTTTGCGGAGAAGCAGCGAAGGCCTCGCGCAGCCATCCCTAGGCTCCTTCGCGATGTGCTTCGGAACCTCCGATCCGACCGCTTCGGGACCCAGCCGGGGACCGTTTCCGGACCTTGTTACGTCCGACTCAAGCGCAACCATCCGGCGTTACCACTTTGAAGGCAGTTACGAGGGAGAAGAAAGATGACGAAGGCAGTTTCTGAGACGACGATCGACACGACCGCGAAGGTCGCCGACGGCGGTCTGACGATCGATCGACGGTTCACCACAGAGGGAATCCACCCGTTCGACGAGGTCGTCTGGGAGGAGCGCGACGCCATCATCGGCGACCCCGCCGCCCCCGCCTTCGAGCAGCGCGAGGTCGAGTTCCCCGTGACCTGGTCGCAGAACGCGACCAACATCGTCGCCCAGAAGTACTTCCGCGGGCCGCTCGGCTCGCCCGAGCGCGAGCGTTCCGTCAAGCAGATGATCGGCCGCGTCGCCGGCACGATCGCCGGCTGGGGCCGCGAGGGCGGCTACTTCGCGACGCCCGCCGACGCCGACGCCTTCGAGGCCGAACTCACCCACATCCTGCTCCACCAGCAGGCCGCCTTCAACTCGCCCGTGTGGTTCAACGTCGGCTTCGAGGAGAACCCGCAGTGCTCCGCGTGTTTCATCCTCAGCGTCGAGGACACGATGGAGTCGATCCTCGCCTGGAACACCAAGGAGGGCACGATCTTCCGCGGCGGCTCCGGCTCCGGCATCAACCTCTCCAACATCCGCGGTTCGACGGAGCAGCTCAGCAAGGGCGGCTACGCCTCCGGGCCGGTCAGCTTCATGCGCGGCGCCGACGCCTGGGCCGGCACGATCAAGTCGGGCGGCAAGACGCGTCGCGCGGCGAAGATGGTCGTGCTCGACGTCGACCATCCGGACATCGAGGACTTCATCTGGTGCAAGGCCAAGGAGGAGGAGAAGGCGGCCGCGCTTCGCGACGCCGGCTTCGACATGTCGATCGACGGTGACGGCTTCACCTCGATCCAGTACCAGAACGCCAACAACTCGGTCCGGATCACGGACGAGTTCATGCAGGCGGTCGAGGCCGACTCCGACTGGAATCTGACCGCCCGCAAGGACGGCTCGACGATCAAGACGCTGCGGGCTCGCGACCTGCTCGAGCAGCTGTCGGAGGCCGCCTGGCGCTGCGCCGATCCGGGCGTCCAGTTCGACACGATCATCAACGACTGGCACACCTGCCCGGAGTCGGGACGGATCAACGCGTCCAACCCGTGCTCGGAGTACATGCACGTCGACGACTCGGCCTGCAACCTGGCCTCCATCAACCTGATGAAGTTCCGGCGGCCCGACGGCACGTTCAACACCGCCGACTTCGAGCACACGGTGGACATCGTCCTGCTCGCGCAGGAGATCGTCGTCGGCCCGTCGAGCTACCCGACCGAGGACATCGGCGCCAATGCCCGCCGGTTCCGTCAGCTCGGGCTCGGCTACGCCAACCTCGGCGCCTTCCTGATGTCGAACGGCATGCCCTACGACTCCGACGACGGCCGCGCGGTCGCCGCCGCGATCACCGCGCTGATGACCGGGCGCGGTTACCGCAAGTCGGCCGAGGTCGCCGCCGCGATCGGACCGTACGAGGAGTACGAGAAGAATCGCGAGCCGCACAACAACGTCATGCGCATGCACCGCGACGCCGCCTACGAGATCCCGGACGGTCAGATCACCGACACCGAGCTGCTCGACGCGGCCCGCCGGTCCTGGGACGAGGCGGTCGCGCTCGGTGACGAGCACGGCTACCGCAACGCCCAGGCGACGGTGCTCGCCCCGACCGGGACGATCTCGTTCCTGATGGACTGCGACACGACCGGCATCGAGCCGGACTTCTCGCTCGTCAAGTACAAGGAGCTGGTCGGCGGCGGTCAGATGACAATCGTCAACCGCTCGGTGCCGCTGGCCCTGCAAACGCTCGGCTACACCGAGGAGGCGATCGAGCAGATCACCGCCTACATCAACGAGAAGGGCACGATCGTCGGCGCCCCCGGCCTCGAGGACGGGCACCTGCCGGTGTTCGACGTCGCCGTCGGCTCACGCGCGATCTCCCACATGGGTCACATCCAGATGATGTCGGCGACCCAGCCGTTCCTGAGCGGCGCGATCAGCAAGACGGTGAACCTGCCGGAGACGGCGACCGTCGCTGACATCGCCGATGCCTACACGGAGGGCTGGAAGGGCGGCCTGAAGGCGCTCGCGATCTACCGCGACGGCTCCAAGACCGCTCAGGCGCTGCGCACCGACGCGGGCGACAAGGCCGGCGAGGATGCGGAGGAGGAGACGCAGCCCGTCCCCGTCCGCCGCCGGATGCCCGCCGAGCGGCAGTCGCTGACGCACAAGTTCTCGATCGCCGGGCAGGAGGGCTACATCACCGCCGGCAAGTACGAGGACGGCTCCGTCGGTGAGATCTTCCTGACCGACATCGGCAAGGAGGGCTCGACGCTGCGCGGCATGATGAACGCGTTCGCGACGGCCGTCTCGATCGGCCTCCAGTACGGCGTGCCGCTCGAGGTCCTGGTCAACAAGTTCAGCTACATGCGCTTCGACCCGGAGGGCATGACGAAGAACCAGGAGATCCCGTTCGCCAAGTCGATGCCCGACTACATCATGCGCTGGCTCGCGAGCCGGTTCATCGACGACGTCGACGCTCACGAGGACCTCGGGATCCTGACCAAGCAGGTACGGGAGAGGAAGAACGCCCAGCAGGCGCTGTTCAGCCCCGACACGGCCGGCCCGACCAACGGAAACGGCAATGGCAATGGTGCGCATGCCGAGACCGACGCGGCCGTCGCATCCTCCGGAGGCTCCGCGCAGCCCGCCGCTGCGGCGATGACCGACACGCCCCCGGTCGTCCCGGTGCGGATGAACAGGGAGCTGGAGCTCGGCCCGGCGTGTGACCAGTGCGGCGGCATGATGCAGCGGACGGGCTCGTGTTACACCTGCACGTCCTGCGGCAACAACACCGGCTGCGGCTGATCTGACGGCCCGGGAGGCGCCGGGCTCGGCGTCATCGGGCCGCTCGCGGCCCTCTTAGGCCGCGTCGCGACCCTCTTCCTTGATCCGGCGGCTCCCGGTCGCGTCAGATCCGGGACCCGAATTAGCTCAGGCCGGCGCTTCGTCGACTAGGTCGTGGTCGATGCCGTACCGGCGGCGGAGTTCGACGAGGTCGGCGTCGCGGCGGCGGAACGCGCGCTCGGTGCGGCGAGCGGCGCCGCCGGGGACGGCGTCGTGGAGGGCGTTGAGAGCGGAGGTGAGCGGTCCGGTCAATCGCGGCAGGTGCTTCCACGGCGTCTCGGGAATCGCCAGTCTGTCCGCCAGCACGTCGCCGGCGAACGCGCGCTGCAATCCCTGGATCAGACCCAGCGGTTTCGGGCTCCCCGGGAACATGCGGCCGAGCTCCGTCGCCTGGAAGTCGGCGAGCGCGGCGATGAATTCACGGTCGCCGCTGCCGGGAGCCGACCCGGTCAACGCGTAGAGCTCCTCGATCCACTCGTAGTCGGCGAGTTCGACCGGCAGGAACTCCTCCTCGACGCCGATCAGAGCGCCGACGTAGCGCCAGAGGTGGCAGATGTCGGCGATCTCCTCGTCGGAAAAGCGGGCACCGAGCTTCGCCATCGCCCGTAGCGCGATCGAGCAGAACTCAGCCAGCGTGTATGCCATGTACGGCTGCGGGATCGGCAGACCCCAGGCCTCGCCGTCCCACCATCCGTCCCCGGCGAGGCGGGCTCGAACATGAGCGTGGATCATCCGCACGCGCACCGTCCCTTCGAAGCCGGCACCGTCGCGCTCGAGGCCTCCTGGGGTCGTAACGGTGGTCAGCCACGAGCCGACCTCGATCGAGCGCACTGCGGCGTCGCTGGCGTAGCGGCCGGTGAACTCGAGCGGTTTGCCGGCCACGCTGTTCTGGGCACCGGACACGAGCGAGGCCGCTCCGAGGACCACCCCCAACTCCCGCGACTGGCGCACGAGGTGCCGGGCGCCGCGGTCGCAGCGGTCCAGATCGAGCCAGTCGGGCGGTGTGTCGAGCTCGGCAAACAGGTCGACGAGCGGCGGCGGTGGATCTTCGATCGAACCGATCCCCTCGGCGAGCGCGCGTCGCACCAGGCTCGATCCGTTTGCGACGACCGCGTCGGCGAGCGGGTCGCCCCGCCACATCCCGTCGAGCCAGATCCGACCCCGTTCGCCGCAGCGGGCGACCGCCTCGTCGGTGTTGGCCAGAGCCGTCGGGATCTGGGCGAGCGCGGGGACCGACATCAGCCGACATCAGAACAGACGGCATGGACGCCCGCAAGCACGGGCTGCTCCGGCGGCTCGGCGACCCCAAACCCTGGGGGTGAGGATTGGGGGTCTCCCCGATGTCAGAGGGTGCTGCAGCGCGGATGCTGACGATGTCAAAACCGTCCAAGGAGCAGTCCGATGCGCAGCAAGAAAAACGTCCTCATCCTCATCCTCGTCGTCTTCTCTCTCGCGATGACCGTCGTCGCCTCGATCGCCGGCGCTTAAACCCATAAAAGCTGGTCGGGATTTAGTGCTTTCGCTAGTCTCAGGGGTGGATCTGCATTCATCCACCGACTTCAAGGAGACGACGTATGAGCTTGAGCATTGGATCGACCGCCCCGGATTTTCAGGCGGAGACGACCGAGGGACCGATCAGCTTCCACGAGTGGCTGGGCGACTCCTGGGGGGTCCTCTTCTCCCACCCGCGCAACTTCACGCCGGTCTGCACGACCGAGCTCGGCTACATGGCCTCGATCAAGCCCTCGTTCGACGAGCGCGGCGTCAAGATCATCGGCCTGTCGATCGACCCGCTCGAGAACCACGAGAAGTGGGCTCAGGACATCGCCGACTCGCAGGGCACGGCTCCGAACTACCCGATCATCGCCGACCCCGAGTTCAAGGTCGCGAAGGCGTACGAGATGCTGGCGGAGGACGTCGAGGGTGACCCGACGGAGCGCACACCGGCCGACAACGCGACCGTCCGCAACGTGTTCGTCATCGGCCCCGACAAGAAGATCAAGCTGATCCTCATCTACCCGATGACGGCCGGCCGCAACTTCGACGAGGTCCTGCGGGTCATCGACTCCCTGCAGCTGACGGCCAACTACAAGGTGGCGACGCCGGCCCAGTGGCAGCAGGGCGACGACGTCATCATCGCCGGCACCGTCTCCGACGACGAGGCCCGTGAGACCTACCCGGACGGCTGGGAGTCCCCCAAGCCCTACATCCGGATCGTGCCGCAGCCGAACAAGTAACCCGGCGAGCGATCACACCGACGTTCAGAGGGCGCCTGCGGGCGCCCTCTCTCGCTCTCCCTCCTCGGTGCGCGCTGCGCCATGATCTGCGTCGACATGACGGGGGCAGGGACGAGAACTCATCGGTCGGCCGCACATGAATGACGGCCTGGCGTCGGGATCGACCTTCGCCGGCCATCTGATCGATGAAGAGATCGGTCGCGGCGGCATGGGGGTCGTCTACCGCGCCCGCCACCTCGCGCTGGATCGGATCAGGGCCTTGAAGGTCCTCGCCCCCGAGCTCTCCGCCGACGAGGACTACGTCAAGCGATTCCGCCGCGAGTCCCGGCTCGCCGCGTCGGTCGAGCACCCGAATCTCGTGACTGTGCACCACGCCGGCGAGGAGTCCGGACGCCTGTTCATGTCGATGCAGTTCATCGACGGGGTCGACCTCGGCCGGCTGCTCGCCGACGGCCCTCCCTCTCGGGAGCGGGCGCTGCGGATCCTGGCCGACGTCGCGGGCGCGCTCGACGCCGCCCACTCCCAGGGCCTGATCCATCGCGACGTCAAGCCGGAGAACATCCTGCTCGAGGGCGAGCTCGACGAGGAGCGGGCCTTTCTGACGGACTTCGGGATCGGCACCCTCGCGGAAGCCTCCGACCGCAAGGCCACCAAGCTGACCACCCGGGGCGTCGTCCTCGGCTCGACCGACTACATCGCCCCCGAGCAGATCCGCGGCGAGGACCTCGACGGTCGCGCAGACGTCTACTCGCTCGGCTGCGTCGCCTTCCACATGTTGACCGGGGCCCCGCCGTTCGCCGGTGAGACGCAGCTCGCCGTGCTGGCGGCACACGGGTCGGCGCCACGGCCGCTCGCCTCACCGGTCGCGCCCGGCGTCCCCGCCTCCGCCGACGCGGAGCTCGCCGCCGCGATGGCGATCGATCCCGCCGACCGGCCCGCCTCCGCCTCCGCGTTCATCGACCGCCTGTCGACCGCGGTCGCATCGCCCGCCGCCGCCGGAGTGCCGACCGTGCCCCTGCCGGAGCGGCCGTCTCACCGCGACGGCCGCGGCGCCTGGGGTCTGATCCTCCTCGCAGCGGCGGTCGTGGCGGTGGTCGCCGCGGGGATCGTCCTGCTCGCCGGGGGGTCGGACGACGATGGAGGCACGGCGGCGCACCCGGCGGCGGTCGCGACCTCGTTCCCCGTCCCACGGGGGCCGGTCTCCGTCGCCGCCGGCGCCGATCTCGTCTGGGTCGCGAGCCGCAACGCCGACCGCATCACGGCCTTCGCGCGCGACGGCTCCCAGCCCGGAGACATCCCAAGCCGCGGCTTCGACGTCGAGGACCCGCGCGAGCTCGCCCTCGGGTTCGGCTACCTATGGGCGACGGGTCGCGACGGCCTCTTCCGCATCGACCTCGGCGGCGGCGACATCGACAAGGTTCTCGAGCTCGACGACCCGAGCGACGTAACGGTGGACGCCGATCACGTCTGGGTGCTGGACCGCGCCCCCCAGCCCGAGGTCATGCGATTCGACCCCGAGACCCATGAAGGTGGATGGAAACGCATTCGTCGGCCCCGACCCGCGAGCCGTCGCGGCCGGCGCCGGCGCGATCTGGGTCGCGAACACGGGGGACGGCACGGTCTCCGAGGTCGACCCGGAGACGGCCCAGACGGTCGACAGGCCGATCCCCGTCGGCGGCCGGCCGACCGACATCGCGGCCCAGGGCGGGGCGGTGTGGGCGATCGACAACTTCGGCGGTCTGCTGGTCCCGATCGATCCTTCGCCGCCGAGCGGCACACCGACCGCCGCACCGGCCGTGGAGACCGGGCCGAAGCCGCGGGGCGTCGCGGTCGGCTTCGGGTCCGTCTGGGTCAGCGGCGGGGAGAACGGCGAGCTCCAGCGGTTCACGGCGTCGACGGAGCCCTCCCTCCTCGACACGTTGCAGGTGGGAGCCGATCCCGCCGACGTCGCCGTCGGCGGCGGCTCGGTCTGGACCGCCGACGAGGGCGCCGACACGGTCACCCGGGTCGACCCCTAGATGCGATCGCCGGGCCGGGTTAGGCCGAACGTCACCCAGGGTGCATGGCCGAGCGGCGCCCGCGCCGAGATGCTCCGCCAATGCAGGGACTCCGCACTTTGAGCATCCGTGCCCTCGCCGGTCTCGCCCTGGCGACGTTCCTGATCGCCGCGGCGGGATCGGCCGCGGCGGCCGGCGACTCGCCCGCCACCGGGACTGCGGCGCGACAGGCCGACACACGACCGAACGTCGTCGTGATCGTCACCGACGACCAGGACACGGGCAGCTTCACGAGGAAGCTGATGCCCCACACCTTCGACCTGATGGACGGCGGCACACGGCTCACGAACTTCACGATCGCCACGCCGCTCTGCTGCCCCTCCCGTGCCGCACAGCTGACGGGCCAGTACGGGCACAACAACGGCGTCCTCTCCAACCACCCCGGCTACCAGATGCTCCGCGACAACCGCAACGTCCTGCCGGTGTGGCTGGACCGCGCGGGATACGAGACCGCGCACGTCGGCCGCTTCCTGAACGGGTTCAGGAAGGCGGAGCCCGACGGGGCGGCCGCTCCCGGTTGGGACCGCTGGATCAGCCTTCTCAACCTCCACTACCGCGACTACGCGCTCTCGGTCGACGGCGACCTGAGAACGGTGCACGGGACCAACCCGCGCAGCTACGCGACGCGGGACCTCCACCGGCGGGCCAATCGGATGGTGCGCGAGCTCTCCGCCTCCCCCGATCCCTTCTACCTGCAGTTCGACGAGCTCGCGCCCCACAGCGACCACCTCGCCCGCGGCGTCTGCGACCACAGCGCGCTGCCGGGCCCGCGGGGGTTCGCCGCGATCCGCGGCGCCTCCGGCGTTCACGTCCCTGCCGATCCGACCGGCGAGAACAGCGTCGCCGACAAGCCGTCCTACATCCGCGAGCTGCCGCGGATCGGTGCCGCCCAGCGACAGGCGATCCAGCAGCGGATGAGGTGCCGCGCCGCCTCGATCGCCGAGGCCGATCGGGGGATCGGCCACCTGATCCGGATCCTGAAGCGCCAGGGCGAGTTCGCCGACACGGCGTTCGTCTTCTACTCCGACAACGGCTTCTTCGACGGCCAGCACCGGATCGTCAAGTCCAAGGGCCTGCCGTACGAGGAATCGATCCAGGTGCCGGCCATGATCCGCGTCCCCGACGCCTACCTGGACGGCTCGGCGCCGCGGAGGCTGGACCTGCCGACGTCCAACATCGACGTCGCCCCGACGGTGCTCGACCTCGCCGGCGCCGAGCCGTGCGTCAAGGCCCGGCGACTGCCGACGGATCGACGGGCGCTCGATGCTCGACGCCGTGAACGGCGACCCCTCCTGGTCTCCCGACAGGCCGATCCTGATCGAGGTCGACCAGTCGGGCAAGGTCGCCGGCGGCACCCTCGCCTGCACCTACTCGGGCGTCCGGGTCGGCGACCAGATGTACGTCGACTACCAGCGGGTCGTGGTGCGCTCGTCGCGGAACTGCCGCGACACGAACGAGTCCGAGCACTACCGGCTCGACCGCGACCCGCACGAGCGCCACAACCTCTGGCCCCCCGGCAACCCGGAGGACGAAGCCGCTCAGGCCGACCTGCGGGCGATCATGAACCGGCTGGAGGGCTGCGCCGGCAACGCGCACCTGCCCCCCGAGCTCCAGCCGATGGGACCGTCCGCGAATCCCTGCGAGTAGCTAGCCCTCGCCGGGATGGACGGCGCCGCGGCTGATCGCCTGCTCGGCGAGAGCGGCTCGCTTCTCGTTCTGGGGAAGGCCGTCGACGCCGAACTTCTCGAAGAGCGCGCGCAGGTTCGCCTTGACGGCGCCGACGCTCATGAAGAGCTCCTCGGAGATGGTCTGATTGGACGCGGGTGTCGCCGCATACGTGCGGCCGCCGAGGAGCGGCCGGCAGAGCTCGACGAGCACCTTGCGCTGAACGTCGCCGAGCGGCGGAACCGCTTGCCCGGAGGACGCGGCCCTCGTCGCCGCCGGCGCGGGGGATGCGGCCGGGTCGCGGAAGAGGATGCCGGTCTCGCCGACGACGACGAGGTCGCGATCGCCGAGGCGGCGGCGGGTCCGCAGCCGCTCGCCGTCGACGAACGTCCCGTTGCTCGACAGGCCGTCGTCGGCGACCACCCAGGAGCCCCCGACGAACTCCATCTCCGCATGCAGCCGGGAGACGAGCTCGTCGCCCTCGATCGGTAGGTCGACCGTCTCCCCCCTGCCGATGACCACCCGATCGCGCCCGGCCAGCGGCACGATCCGCTGCTCGCCGGCCGGCTCGCGGTAGACGAGGAACGGCTCGCCGCTCGCGCTCGATCTCCACCTGCCGCTTCAACTCCGATGCGGATTGATTCAGGGTCGGGACGCGATGGGCCATCGGCCCTCACTGTAGGCGGCGCACCCGCGGTCCCGCCGAATTACTCTCCCCGGCCATGGCTCGGGCAGGACGGCATCGAACATTGCGGGCGCTTCTCCTCGCCGGAGCGGTCGCGGCGGCGATCTCCGCGTCGACTTCCGAGGTCGCCGCGGCTTCGCCCGGAGTCCGCCGCTGTCCGGCTCGAGGCCGGGCGGGTCGAGGTGGACGTGCCGGGAGCGTCGGCGACGATCGACCGGAATCCGTTCCGGATCAGCTTCGCGACCGCCGACGGCCGAACGGTCCTTCGCGGGCTGCCCGGGAAGGGGTCCGCCTCGCAGGTCGTGCCGCCAACGCCGCGCCCCCAGTTCGGCTCGCAGGGGACCCCGCCGCCGACCCTCTACGCACCGTTCAACTTCCTCGTCGGCAACGTGACGATCGACCAGTTCCCGTCGTCGCAGTGGAACGGCAACCTCCAGACGATCACCGAGGGCGGAACCGAGTACGGCGCCGTGGCGGTCGAGAGGGTCCGGGAGCGATCCGACGGCGTCGAGCTCGTGATCTCGACCAGCGATCCGAGCGGGCGAAAGCTGATCGTCGACGTCGGTGCCGGGCCCGGCAGGGGAACGATCGCGGTCGAAGCCCGCACCACCCATCCGAACGGGGTCGCCGCGATCGGTGACTCGTTCTCCTCGCCGAAGGACCAGGCGTTCCGCGGCTTCGGCGGCCGGCACAACTCGATCGACCAGGCCGGCAACGAGTTCTACAACTGGACGCAGCAGGAGAACCTGAGCGCGGGCGGGATCGGCGGCCCCGCTCCGCCGGACGCGCCCGATCCCGACCTGTACCTCTTCCCGAACGGCGAGTCGGCCGCCTACTACGTGCAGTCGTCGTTCATCTCGCCCGACCGCTACGGCTTCCTGCTCGACCGCGACGAGCTCGTCGCACTGGCGGATGGCCTCGGACCGCGACAACGCCTGGCAGGTCGAGAGCGCGTCGCGCAAGCTGAGCTACGTCGTCGCCCCGGGGACGTCCCGATACGGCGATCCGCAATCTGACGGCGATCACCGGGCGTCACCGCGTACCGCCCGAATGGGCGATCGGGCCGACGCTCGATCGGCTCGTCAGGTTCCCGAACGAGTCCGCCACCGATTACGAGGCCGAGGTCCGCTCGGACCTGAGGAACCTGAGAGCGCAACGACATCGACCTGTCCGCATACCGGATCGAGGGCTGGCAGTTCCTGCCCCGCCCGTTCCTCGAGCACGTGATCGACGAACTCCGCGCCCGCGGGATCAAGCCGATCCTCTACCTGCGCTCGTTCGTCGGCAGGGACGAGATCGGCACCGACGACCCGCGGGCCTTCAACGTCGCCGTGAAGAAGGGGCTACGTCGCGACTCACGCCGACGGGACCCCGTACATCTTCACCTCCAACTTCAACGAGCCGGCGGCCCAGATCGACTTCACCAACCCGAAGGCGGTCAAGTGGTGGCAGGGCCGCGTCGAGGCCGCGCTCGAGCTGGGAGCCGAGGGCTTCATGGAGGACTTCGGCGAGCAGGTCCAGGTGGGCATGCACTTCCACAACGGCGCCACCGGCTGGTCGATGCACAACCGCCTCCCCGTGCTGTTCCACCAGGCCACGTCGGAGGCGGTGAAGGCGTTCGAGCGCACCCATCCCGGGCGCCGGATCTTCTACTACAACCGGTCGGGCTACTCGGGCACTCCGGGCTCGGCCCGCTTCGAGTTCGCCAACTTCCCCGGCGACGAGACGACCGACTGGAGCCGATCGTCGGGGATCGCCTCGCTGGCGCCCGACATGCTCAACCGCGGCATCGGCGGGGCCTACGGCTTCACCACCGACATCGGCGGATTCTTCGACATCCCCTACGGCGCCACCAGCAAGGAGCTGTTCATCCGCTGGGTCGAATGGGCGACGCTCTCGCCGATGTTCCGGATTCACGGCTCGGTCGCCGCCGGCACCCATACGCCCTGGTCCTACGACGCCGAGACGCTGCGGATCTACAAGCGCATGAGCGCCATCCATCGCCGCGCCGAGCCGCTGATCATGCGGCTCTGGAAGCGCGCCAACCGGACCGGGCTACCCGATCGCGAGCCCGCTCTGGCTCAACTACCCGAACGACGGCAACGCGGCCCGCCAGGACCAGGAATGGATGCTCGGGCGAAACGTCCTGGTTGCGCCGGTGGTCGAGAAGGGCGCGATCACGAGGACCGCCTACTTCCCCCGCGGCTGCTGGCGGACGGCCAACGGCAACAAGGAGTTCACCGGCCCGCGATTCGCCTACGCGCCGGGACGGCTCGGGCTGCTCCCGTACTTCATCCGCTGCGGCACCCATCCGTTCCGATGACGTTGCTGCGTCCGGCCCGCGCCATCGGGTAGAAAAGAGCCATGCGAGTCGTCATCGCCGGAGGGCACGGAAAGATCGCGCTCGAGCTGACCCGGCTCCTCGATGAACGCGGCGATCAGGTCCGCTCCCTGATCCGCAATCCCGAGCACGCCGAGGAGGTCCGCGACGCGGGTGCGCTCGAAGCGATCGTCTGCGACCTCGAGGATGCCGACGACGACCGGGTCGCCGAGGCGGTCGGCGAGGCCGAGGCCGTCGTCTTCGCCGCCGGCGCCGGACCGAACAGCGGCCCGGAGCGCAAGGAGACGATGGACTACGGGGGTGCGGTCAAGCTGATCGAGGCCGCCCGCCACAACCACATCCCCCGGTACGTGATCGTCAGCTCGATGGGCGCCGATGCCGAGCACGAGGGCGACGAGACCTTCGACGTGTACCTCCGGGCCAAGGGCCGGGCCGACGACGCGGTGCGGAAGAGCGGGCTCGACTACGCGATCGTCAAGCCCGGGATGCTCACCGACGACCCGCCCACCGGGAAGGTCGAAGCGGGCGAGTCGGTCGAGCGCGGGAGCATCCCGAGGGCCGACGTCGCCGCGGTGCTGGCGGCGGTGCTGGCCGACAGGGGCGGGGACCGGACGATCGAGGTCGTCGGCGGCAAGTCGCCGATCGACTCGATCTAGACGGCCGAGGGGCCGACCGGCTCCTGAGATGGCGACGGGGCCTCCGCGGGACGCGGCTCGAGGCGACCCGCGGTCGCGACCGACCACAGCATCGCCAGCCAGGTGAGGGTCGCCACCGCGATGTGGACCCAGACGAGACCGGCGGGAAGCTCGAGCGCCCACTGGATGCCGCCGATCGCGCCTGGAGGGCGATCAGGCCGATCATCACCGTGAGCGGGCGCAGGGCGCGCCTGTCGCCGCCGTCGCGCGCCAGCAGGAACCAGACGACGACCGCGGAGATGCCGAAGATCGCGGCCATCACGGAGTGGCGTTCGACCACCCACTGCAGTGTGTCGGCCCCCTTGAAGTCGAAGCGCTTGACGAGCTCGCCCTCGTGGTCGCCGGGATGCGGACCGGAGGCCGTGCTGATCGTCCCCGCGAGGATCGTCAGCTGGCCGAGCGGGATCAGACACCGGACCGCCCAGACGCCGAGGCGGTCGGTCGAGCGGCGACGCTCGTCGGGCTCGTACCGAGAGCACCACATGAGGGCGAACGCGGCGTCGAGCAGCAGCATCGAGAGGATGAAGTGGAGCATCACGAGGCCGGGCGCCAGGTCGAACTCGACGACGAGCGCGCCGAGCGCCGCCTGAGCGATCACGCCGAGCGGCAGCAGGGCCCCGAACAGGGCGAGGTGCCAGCGATAGGGCCGGCGGCGGAAGGCGAGGACGCTGGCCGCGATCACGGCGACCCCGACGAAGCCGGTGAGCAGGCGGTTGCCGTACTCGATCACGGCGTGGAAGTCGATCGGGGGAACGGTGCCGCCGTAGCACTTCGGCCAGTCCGGGCAGCCGAGGCCCGAGCCGGTCAAGCGGACCGCGGCGCCGGTGAAGACGATCAGGACCAGCGATGCGAGGGCGACGGACGCGACGACGAAGTAGTGCTCGCGGGAGATCGTGAACGTCTTGATTCTCTGCATCAGGCTCATCGTGGACCGGCCGCCAAGGTAGCGATCCCGGTCGCCCGGCATGTCCCCGGTGCGCACGATTCCCGGGCCGATTAACGCCCCCGGCCCCTGTGGCCGATAAGCCGAATGTGGGGAGCACGCCAAGTCAGAACTTCGAAGTGATCGACGGCGGTGGATTCGGAGGTGAATCGCGCCGGGCGACGGCCGAGGAGGCTGCCGCCGCACCCGCGATCGAGTCCAAGGATCAGCTCACCGGCCTGCTGAGCAGGAGCGGCCTCGAGCCGGTGCTCGAGCGGGAATGGAACCTCGCCCGCCGCCGGGCCGTCTCCTCGATCCTCCTGGTCGCCGAACGTCGACGGGTTCAAGCGGATCGACGAGGAGGGCGGGCCTGGCCGTGGCGACCGAGCGCTGAAGATCGTCGCCAGGGTCCTCACCGAGTGCTGCCGGGCCAGCGACGTCGTCGCGCGGGTCGGCGACGACGACTTCGTCGTGATCCTCGTCGACGCCAAGGGGGACCAGCCGACCTCCTACGTGGAGCGGGTGACCGAGCGCCTGGCGGGGAACGAGCGCGCCCCACGCTCTCCTACGGCTGGACCAAGCTGATCAACGCAACCGACCCCGGACACGCGATCGACCTCGCGGAGGCGCTCAGATACAAGCGGCGCGCCGTCTCGGGGACGCGAGCCGTCTGAGCGCGACCGCGGGTCGCCCCTTCGCCTACGGTCGACTGCGCCGGGCCATCCCGCCTTGACTCATCTCGTCCGGGGGAGAATCCGTTTGCAAGCGTTTTGTGAGCAAGAACTCATTCAGGGAGGACATCGTGTATCTTGCGCGAACCTTGCAACTGGTAATGCCGAGTCTCACTCATTGAAGAGTGGGAGCGGGGGAACCACGAGTTGGGGCGAATCCATAACTGGAAGCGCAATCTCCTTTAGCGCTAGCCCGTCAGCTAACCCCGTAGGCCGAAGAAGGAGTCCTACGTGCTCAGCAACATCAGATTTCCGCGAATAGCCGGAATCGCCGCTATCGCCCTGGCAATGGCCCTGGCAATGATCGGCGCGGCTACCGCACAGGCCGGTGGCGGCCTCTCGACCAACTCGCCGACGACCGTCAAGGGTTCGAAGGCGAAGCTCGTCGGCGGTAAGGCCGTCGCACCGGCCGGCGCCCCCGAAGAGGTCCAGAAGGTCATCGCCGCGGCCAACAAGATCCGCAACAAGCCCTACAAGTGGGGCGGCGGCCACGGCAGCTGGAACGACAGGGGCTACGACTGCTCCGGCGCCGTCAGCTACGCCCTCCACGGCGGCAAGCTGCTCAAGTCTCCGCTCGATTCGACCGGCCTCTCCCACTACGGCGATCGCGGCAAGGGTTCGTGGATCACGGTCTACGGCAACGCCAGCCACGCCTACATGATCGTCGCGGGACTCCGCTTCGACACCTCGATGACTCCGGGCGACGGCCCGGGCTGGAGCAAGAGCATGCGCTCGACCTCCGGTGAATTCAAAGTCCGTCACCCGAAGGGCTTCTAGAGCCCACTCGGTCGAGAACCACTGAGTCGAAGGGCCGTCGATCGACGGCCCTTCGCACGTCCGGGGACGGTTAGGGGCGTCCCGGCCGGGGCAATGCATTCGTCAGACTCCTCCCCACCTCCCGATGGCCCAGATCTGCGTCCGCATCACCGAGTTCACCGACCCCGCGTGCCCGTGGGCGTACAGCGCCGAGCCGTTCCGGCAGCGGATCAACTGGCTCTACGAGGGCAAGATCGAGTGGGAGCCGCGGATGGTCGTCCTCGCCGCCACCCGCGAGGAGCAGGAGGAGAAGGGCTTCACTCCCGAGAAGCTCGCCACGAACCTGAAGCGGATCGCCGCCCAGCACCTGATGCCGATCGACACGCGCGAGAAGCCCTACGTACCGCCGAGCCGCGAGGCGTGCAGGCTCGTGGTCGCCGCCCGCGTCCATGCCGACAAGCTGACCGTTCGCCGCGTCCTTCGCAGCCTGCGCATCCGCAACTTCAGTGGGCAGCTCCTCGACGACCCCGACGTCCTCCGCAACGCCGCGGCCGACGCGCGGATCGCGGACGACTACGAGGCCTGGATGGCCGATCCCGAGGTCGAGCTGCAGCTCGACGCCGACGCGGCGCTGGCACGTCAGCCGATGCCCGCCGCGAAGGTGCTCGACCACAAGCTCGCCAACTGGTCGGGTGGCCGCCGCTACACCTGTCCGAGTTACGAGATGACCCGGCTCGCCGACGGCGTCACGATCTCGATCCCGGGCTTTCAGCCGTTCTCCGTCTACGACACGATCCTCGCCAACCTCGTTCCCGGCATGGACCGCCGCGAGCCGGCCGAATCTGCGGAGCAGGTGCTCGAGTGGCGGGGCTTCCCCCTGTCCACCCAGGAGGTCGCGACCGTCTGCGAGATGCCCTTCGAGCTGGCCCGCGAAGAGCTCGGGAGGGTCGCCGTGCAGGACTACGTCGGCGCCGACGGCTTCTGGAGCCTCGACGGATCGCGATGAGCAGCCAGCCTCAAGTCTCCATCCTCAAGCCCGAGGAGCAGGTCAGGGTCCGCGCGAGCGGCGCGGTGGGCTCCGTCCAGGAGGCCGAGATCGTCGTCGACCGCGGCCTCCTCGACGGTATCTGGACCGCCGACAACCTCGAGCTGATCGCCCGCGGGTACTGGGCGTTCCTGCGCCGCATGTCGCTCGGGATCATCCGGGTCGAGTACGCCGCCGACTCTCGGACCGTCAAGGCCTTCGGCAAGATTCCGCTGCTGCGCTTCGGTGCTCCCGTCTACGAGGCGGAGGAGGGCTCCGGCAAGGTCGAGTGGCCGATCGACCGCGGCCTCCTCGTCGCCGTCGAGGGCCGGGGCAAGGGCGCCCTGCGCGTCTCGGTCATGCGCTGCGACCGTGACGGGGTCGACGACGAGGCCGACGCGAAGCTCGACCGGGTGCGACTGATCGCCAAGGTCGAGGTCGAGAACTTCTATCCGGGCCTGCGCGGCCGCGGCTGGTTCGCGCGGGTCGGCGCCTGGATCTATGCCCAGACGCAGCTGCGCATCCACGTCTTCGTCTGCAACGGCTACCTCAAGCATCTCCCCCGCCTCAACTTCCCGCCGGTCGACCGATCGGCAATGCCGAGCGATCTGACGGCACCCGGGGCGACGCGAACGTGAGCGCCAACGGCAGCGGGGCCGCGGCCCCGACCTATCTCGTCGCGGGTGCGACGGGCGTGATCGGCCGCCGCCTGGTCCGCGCCCTGCTCGCCGACGGTGTCCACGTGCGCGCCCTCGTCCGCGACCCGGCGCGCGGTCGCAGCATCCTCGGGCCCGACGTCGACCTCTTCGAAGCCGACCTGGCGGACGATCCGGATCTGACCGCGGCGATGGACGGCGTCGACGTCGCCTACTTCCTCGTCCACATGCTCGGCAGCGGGCCCGACTACGCCGCCCGCGAGGAGGTCGCCGCCGCACGGTTCGCCGCAGCGGCGTCCGACGCCGGCGTGCGACGCCTCGTATATCTGGGCGGCCTGGGGCCCGACGTCGGCGGCTCGCCGCACCTCGACAGCCGACATCGCACCGCCGAGGCGCTGCGCGCAGCTCGGCCCACCGCTCACCTACTTCCGTGCGGCGATGATCATCGGCCCCAAGAGCGAGTCCTACGAGTTGCTCCGCTCGATCGCGGGCAAGCTCCCGGCCCTTCCTGAGCCCGGGTGGCTGCAATCCCGGACGCAGCCGATCGGCATCCGCGACGTCGTCTCCTACCTGCGCGACGCGCCGCTCGTGCCCGAGGCGGCCGGCCGGGAGATCCAGATCGGCGGCCCCGACGTCATGCAGCACCTCGACGTCATCGCCCGCTTCTCCCACGAGACCGGCCATCGAGCGGCGCTCCGCGTCCCCCTGCCCGACCTGATCGCGTCCCCCGGGGTCGTCGCCGCGGGCGCCGCATCGGTCACGTCGGGGTCGCCTTCGGTCGCCGCCGAGCTCAGCCTCGGCCTTCGCGACGACACGAGCGTGTCCGACCCGAGCGGGGCGCGGCTCTTCGACATCCGGCCCGAGCCGCTCAACGTCGCGATCCAACGCGCCCTGGCGGAAGAGGAGGGCGGCGTCGATGGGTGACGTCGTCGCCCAGTCCATCGACATCGACGCCCCGATCGGCGAGGTCTGGGACCTGATCATGGATCCCGAGCGCCTCGGCGAGTGGGTCTCGATCCACCGGTCGGTGTCGGATCTCCCGGAGGGCGACCTGAAGAAGGGCAGCCGCTTCCGGCAGGAGATGAAGCTGAAGGGCGTGCCCCTGAAGGTGAAGTGGGAGGTCGTCGAGTGCCGGCGTCCGAAGCACGCCCGCTGGCAGGGCAAGGCCGGCTGCGGGAGCCACCGCTCGCATCTCCTACGACCTGAGCACGCGCGACGGCAAGACCCGCTTCGACTACGAGAACGAGTTCGAGTTGCCCGCCGGCAAGGTCGGAAAGCTCGCCGGGCGCGCCTTCAACGCCATGTCGGGCGACCGCGAGGCGAAGCGGTCACTTGCCCGGCTGAAGGAGTTGTTGGAGAATGGTCCCAGTGATAGTTGAGGACACAACCAGGGACCGGGTTCAGTTCGCCGATGCCGGTGACGGCATCGAGATCGCCTACGAGACCTTCGGCAGCCCATCGGACCCGACGATCCTGCTCGTCATGGGCCTCGGGATGCAGATGCTCGCCTGGGACGAGGGCTTCTGCCAACTGCTGGTCGACCGCGGATATCACGTAGTTCGCTACGACAACCGCGACATCGGCCTCTCCACGAAGGTCGGCGGCGGCGTGCCCAACATCATCGCCGGGGCGATCGGCATGACCGGCTCGGCCCGCTACACGCTCCGCGAGATGTCGCAGGACGCCGTCGGCCTGCTCGACCACCTCGAGGTCGACCGCGCTCACGTCGTCGGCGCCTCGATGGGCGGCATGATCGCCCAGACCCTCGCCGCCAAGCATTCCGAGCGGGTGCTCTCCCTCTGCTCGATCATGTCGAGCGCCGGCGGGCGCAAGCCGGCCGTGATGCCGAGGATGAGCGTCATCGGGACGCTGCTGGCCAAGCCGCCGACCGAGCGCGAGGCGTATGCCTCCCACGTCGCCAAGATCTTCACCCGGATCGGCTCGACCGGCTACGACCCCGACTACGAGCACCTCCGCGAGCGCTCGCTGCTGATGTACGACCGCAGCTTCTACCCGACCGGCGGCGCCCGCCAGCTGATGGCGATCATGGCCAGCGGCGACCGGACCCGCGATCTGCACGAGATCCACTGCCCGACACTCGTCATCCACGGCCTCGCCGACAGGCTGATCCCGTCGGGCGCGGGCGAGGCCGTGGCCCGGGCGATCCCCGGCGCCCGGTTCGAGCCGATCGAGGGTATGGGTCACGACCTCCCGAAGGCGCTCTGGCCGCGCATCACCGGCTCGATCGCCGACAACGCCGAGCGCGCCAAGCCGGAGCCGGCGGCGCGCCGCGGTTGCGGCCTCCCGGGCCTGACGACCCACACGATGCGATTCGCCCTCGTCACCTGCGAGCGACCGATCGAGCGCGACACCGACCTCGATTTCGTTGTCCCAGCCCTGCGCCGGAAGGGAGTGGAAGTCGAGACGCCCGGCTGGACCGATCCGTCGGTCGACTGGTCCTCGTTCGACCTGGCGATGATCAGCTCGACCTGGGACTACTTCGAGCGCCAGGACGAGTTCCGGGCCTGGCTCAAGTCGACTCACCGGGCCACCCAGCTGATCAACCCGCTCGGCCTCGTCGAGTGGAACCTCGACAAGCGTTACCTGCTCGAGCTCGAGGCGGCCGGCGTACCGACGATCCCGACCGTCTGGGTCGAGCCGGGCGGCGAGGCCGAAGCCGCCGGCGAGATCGGCGAGCTGGGCTGGGAGACGGTCGTGATCAAGCCGGTGATCGACCTCGGCGCGCGGAACCTCGTGCGGGTTCCGGCCGACCTGGTCGAGGAGATGCTCGGCCGCTACGACGTCGCGACGATGGCTCAGCCCTACCTGCCGTCGGTCGCCGCCGAGGGCGAGCTCAGCCTCGTCCACATCGGTGGCGAGCTGAGCCACTCGCTCCGCAAGCTGCCGGCGCGCGGTGACTTCCGCGTCCAGCCGCAGTACGGCGGCACCCATGAGGCGGAGGAGTTCGGCAAGGTCGTGCGCGAGATCTGCGACGGCGCGATCGCGGTCGCTCCCGGCGATCCGGTCTATGCCCGTGTCGATGTCGTCGGCACCGATCGCGGCCCGGCCGTCATCGAGCTCGAGCTGATCGAGCCGGCGCTCTATCTCGACGCCGACCCGCCGAGCGGCGAGCGCCTCGCCAACGCCTTACTCACTGCCTTCGCGGCCCGCGACTAGCAGCGTCTGAGCGGCGAGGCCGATCGGGCCGCGTTCGTCGAACAGGACCGTGTCGGTCAGGCCGACGCCGGTCGGCTCGGGGACGGTCACGGAGTCCAGGCAGACCCATTCGCCCGCCGGCATCCGGTGCAGGTGGACCGTCAGATCGACGTTGATGAACAGGTAGCGCCGGTAATCGAGGGTCGAGGAGATCCCGTTGCCGGAGTCGGCGACGACGAGGACGCGCTGCAGCGGCGTAGGCTCCTCCCCGGCGACGAGCGGCTGCCGCATCCGCATCCAGGCGACTCCCGGGCCGGTCTCGACGAACGAGCCCGATGCGAATCGGTAGTCCATGGCCGTGTGGTAGCCGACGTCGTAGCCGGTCGGGAAGAACTCGATCGGCCTCGGGGAGGTCGTCGGGCGGCGGCGGCAGCGGGCGATCGCGGACCGGCAATCCGGCGGGCAGTTCGACCTCACGGCGCAGCAGGCGCCAGGCCCGCGCCCGGACGAGCGGCCGGCCCTCTCCGTCGCTGAGCAGCGCTTCGACCATGTCGACCCGGCGGCCCGGCCGGACGACCTCCGCCTCCACCCGCATCGGGCCGATCGGGACCGGCGCGAGGATCTCGAAGGTGACTCGCCCGACGAGCCGGTCCGCGGGGGCCGAGCCGACACCGTCGAGGCGTTCGATCTCGCGACCGAGCAAAGCGGCTGGCGGTCCGGCGTGCTGGCTGGCGCCGTCCCAGGGGCCGCGGGTCAGCTCGGTCGCCTGGAAACCGCCCGCAACCGGCTCGTAGAAGGCGGAATTTACGGACCTATCCGGGGAGCCTGGGTTGGCGACACCGGGCGGCAGTATTCTCGATGGGCCGTTCGAAAGCCCCTTCAGTGGGTAGGCACGGCAGAGGCCTCATGGAGAAGATCGAGAAGACAGACGAGGAGTGGCGAGCGCAGCTCACTCCCGAGCAGTACGAGATCACCCGCAATCACGGGACCGAGCGCCCGTTCACCGGCAAGTACGTCGACACCAAGGACGACGGCACCTACTGCTGCGTCGCCTGCGGCAACGAGCTCTTCAGCTCCGACACCAAGTTCGACTCCGGCACCGGCTGGCCGAGCTTCTGGGAGCCCGGCCGAGCAACGACGCGATCGAGCTCCGTCCCGACAACAGCCTCTTCATGAAGCGCACCGAAGTTCTCTGCGCCCGCTGCGGATCGCACCTCGGCCACGTCTTCGAGGACGGCCCCGCCCCGACCGGCCAGCGCTTCTGCATCAACTCTTGTGCCCTGGAGCTCGACTCCGAGGGCCCCCAAAGCTCCTGACCAGGAGAGGGACCCAATGTGGTGGTGTGGGAACGGCACACCACCGCTTGGCCCTGCCTGCCGGCCAAGCGCCTAGGCTCAGCCCAGCTTCGCTGGGGCGCCGTTGTCCACGAGTACCTGCGGGATCGAGATCGATCCGTCCTCTTCCTGGCGGTTCTCGATGATCGCGATCAGGGTGCGGCCGACGGCCACGGCGGTGCCGTTGAGGGTGTTGACGGGCTCGGGTGAGCCGCCGTCGGCGGGGCGATAGCGGCAGCCCATGCGGCGAGCCTGGTAATCGGTCGTGTTGGAGGTGGAGGTGAGCTCGCGGTACCTGCCCTGGCTCGGGATCCAGGCCTCGCAGTCGAACTTGCGGGCGGCGGGAGCGCCCAGGTCCCCAACCGGGATATCGACGACGCGGTACGGGATCTCGAGGCCGGAGAGGATCCGCTCCTCGATCGCGAGCAGGCGCTCGTGCTCGTCCTTCGCCATTGAGGGCTCGACGAACGAGAACATCTCGACCTTGTCGAACTGGTGGACGCGGAAGATGCCGCGCGTGTCCTTGCCGGCGGCGCCGGCCTCGCGGCGGAAGCAGGTGGAGATGCCGGCGTAACGGATCGGCAGCGCGTCGGCCTCGAGGATCTCGTCGGCGTGCAGCGCGGCGAGGGCGACCTCGGAGGTGCCGACGAGGAACAGCTCGTCCTTCTCGACCTCGTAGATCATCTCGCGCTCGCCGGGGAAGAAGCCGGTGCCGTAGAGCGGCCCCTCGCGGACCAGGACCGGCGGAACCACCGGAGTGAAGCCCTCTCCGCCGACCAGTCCGACGGCGTAGCGGATCAGC
Organism: uncultured Solirubrobacterales bacterium; assembly: GCA_963791335.1. Classification (GTDB taxonomy): domain Bacteria; phylum Actinomycetota; class Thermoleophilia; order Solirubrobacterales; family 70-9; genus RHKX01. Next base: position 222,299 of record CAWBRN010000007.1, on the reverse strand, counting down.
GCCAGTTCGACCAGGACGAGGTCGCCCATCAGATAGGCGAAGCGGGAGCCTGAGGCCGCGGCGGCCTTCTCCGTCTCGATCAGCCCGAGCGCGCGAGCGAGATCGAGGTGGTCGCGGACCTCGAAGCCGAACTCGGGTCGATCGCCGACCTCGCGAAGGACGACGGCGTCCTCGTCGGTGTCGCCGTCGGGGGCCTCCGGGTCGGGCGGGTTGGGGATCGTGGCGGCGAGCTGCTCGCGATCGGCCTCGACGACCTCCAGCTCGGACTCGAGCTCCTTGATCCGTGCCGAGACCTCGCGCATCCGGGAGATCGCCTCGTTCCGCAGCCTGGGAGTCGCCGCCCTCGCGCTTCGCGGCGCCGATCGCGTCGGAGGCCTCGTTGCGCTCGGCTCGCAGACCCTCCACCTCCGGCAGCAGCTCGCGGCGGCGCGCATCGAGCTCCAGCAGGCGGTCGAGGTCTTCAGCGGCACCGACGCGGGCGAGTGCCTCCCTGGTGGGCGCCGGGTCCTCGCGGATGCGCCGTAGGTCGAGCAGCGGACCGGGGCTAGTTGGTGGGTGCGGCGGAGGAGCCGGAGCTCGAGGAGCCGCTGTCGGCCGAGGGCCGCGGCGAGTCCTCGACCTGGGTGCCGGAGTACTGATCGATGAACTCGGCGACCTTCTTCGCGTCCTCGCCGGTGACGATGTTCTGCGGCATGACGGCGCCCGAGGCACCGCCGTTGTGGATCGCGTAAGAGCGCGTCCTCGCTGCTTACGGCGCGCTGGTCGAGGTTCGGGCCCTGGACGCGCAGCGCGCGGTTGCCGGAGCCCTGGGTGCCGGCCGGCGTCAAGGTGTGACAGCCGGCGCAGTTGGCGGCGAAGATCTGCGCGCCTTCCTCGGTGTCGGAACTCGATCCGGAGACGGAGACGCTCTCGGTGCCGCAGGCGGCCAGGACGGCAGCCGCAGCGACGATCATGATCGGGATCAGAAGTCTGCGCACAGGCGGCCATCATACTTTTCGCAGGCACGTATGGCCTCCCCGGACCCAGCCCATTCCCCCGACGCGTCGATCGAGCCCCAGGCTGCTCCGCGACGCGATGTCGCGATTTCCCACCGGAGTCACCGTGATCACGGCGCTCACGGCGGCGGGCCCGGCGGGCCTCGCGGCAAACGCGGTCAGCTCGCTGTCGCTCGATCCGCCCCTGATGCTGGCCTGCGTCGACCGCGGCTCACGGACACTCCGGTCGCTGCAGGAGGCTGGGACGCTTCGGGGTCAACGTCCTCCGCGACGACGCCGCCGAGTTCGCGGTCGCCTTCGGACGCAAGCTTCCCGTCGAGGAGAAGTGGCACGGGGTCGGCTGGACCGAGCACTCGGGCATCCCGGCCCTCGACGCCGCGATCGTCTGGATCGGCTGCGCGCTCGAGGACGTGATCTCCGGCGGCGACCACGTGATCGTCACCGGCCGCGTGCTCGAGGTCGTCGAGCGCCCCGGCAACCCGCTGCTCTTCCACCAGGGCGCCTACAGACCGCTATAGGGCTCTCTGACGCCGCCCCCTGCGACCGTCGGACGGTCTCAGGACGACGATCTCACCCGGCAGCTCATCCAGCAACCAGGCGATGTCGTCGGCGTCGAGTCCGGGTTCGCCGTGGCTGTTTCCTGCAGCCACGACGATCCGGTCGAAGCGCTCATGGGATGCCAGTTCCCGCAGCGCGTGCCGCGGGCTGCGGCCCCGCTCGATCCGCGAATCAACCGGAACGCCGTTGTTCAGCGCCCGGTGCTCGACGGCCTCGAGTACCGGCAACGCCGCGGCCGCCTGGCGCGGCTGAGGGGAGTCGAGCGAGAGAGTGAGCGGAACCGTGGCCAGGGCGGCCGGTACAAGGGTGGCGTGCTCGGCGCGGCAAAGGCGAAGCGCCGCATCGAGAGCGGGCGGCGAGAGGTCGGTGCCGACGAACGGGAAGAGGATGCGCTTCGGCGCTGCCTCGAGCGGCCGCCCACGCCTGATCCTCGTCACGATGAGCATCGCGACCGCCACCACGAGCAGCGCAAGCACGATCACGTCGAGCGGTGACGGGATCATTCGCCGTCCTCCTCCCAGTCCTCGAGCAGATCGGCAACCTGGCCGGTCCGGCGTGCCTTGAGCGTCCGGTCGGCGACAATCCGGACATCGACGCCCGGGAGGGCCTCGATCAGCCGCAACGGCAACGGTTCGCGCAACCGGCCGAGCCACGATCGTCGCGCGGGCGGTCCGAGCAGCAGGTAGGTCGTGCCGCGCTCGGCGGCAACCCGCCTGACCGTGCCGACGAGGTCATCCCCCTCCTCGACGAGGAGGTGTGCTCCGAGCACCGACGCGAGGCGGCGCATCGCCTCGAGCTGAGCCGCCGCCTCACCTCGCGGCGGCCCGGCGCTCGTCTTGACCCAGAGCAGGTCCAGCTCGGTGCCGAGGCGCTGGGCCGAGCGCCATGCGCGGCGAATCAACCGCTGGGAATCCGGATGCGGCTTGACCAGGGCGAGGAGTCGCTCGCCGATCGCCTGCGGCGCGTCGGAGGCAATGACCCTCCCGACGCCGCCCGGCCGATTCGCCCGGTGGAGCGAGGGCTCGCCGACGAACCGCTTCGACTCGACCTCCTCGGCCACCTGGCGCAGCGCGAGCTCCCGGAGCGACTGGAGGTTCTCGATCCGGAAGAAGTTCTGCAGCGCGCTCTCGACCCTCTCCTCCGGATAGACCTTGCCGGCGCGAAGCCGGGTGAGCAGGGCCTCGGCGGTCAGGTCGACGAGCACGATCTCGTCGGCCCTCCCGAGCACGGCGTCGGGAACGATCTCGCGGACGCGCGTTCCGGTCAGCTCGGCCACGTTGTCGTTGAGGCTCTCGAGGTGCTGGACGTTCACCGTCGAATAGACGTCGATTCCCGCTGCCAACACGTCCTCGACGTCCTCGTAGCGCTTCTCGTGCTCGCACCCGGGTGCATTCGTGTGGGCGAGCTCGTCGATCAGGGCGAGCTCGGGAGCGCGGGCGATAACCGCCGCGACGTTCATCTCCTCAATCGCCTGGTCGCCGTACTCGACCGATCGCCTCGGGACGACCTCGAGGCCGACCGACTGGGCGGTCGTCTCGACGCGGTCGTGCGGCTCGAGATACCCGATGACGACGTCGCGGCCGGCCTCGGCCTCGGCCTGGCCCTCCTGGAGCATCCGGTAGGTCTTGCCGACCCCGGCCGCCATCCCAAGGAACACCTTGTGACGACCGCGGCGGTGCATGTCCGCCTCAGGCTCCCAGAAGACCGCTGACGACGAGGTCGATCAGCTTGATCCCGATGAACGGCGCGATCAGGCCGCCGAATCCGTAGATGAAGAGGTTCCTGCGCAACATCGCGGCCGCGCCGACCGGCCGGTAGCGCACTCCGCGCAGCGCCAGCGGGACCAGCATCGGGATCACGAGAGCGTTGAAGATGATCGCCGAGATGATCGCCGACTCCGGTGAGCCGAGGTTCATCACGTTCAACTTGTCGAGCGGCCCGGAGCCGAAATTGGCGCCCATGTCCGATCCGCCGGCGAGCGCATAGGTGGCGGCGAAGATCGCCGGCAGGATCGCGAAGTACTTGGCTACGTCGTTGGCGATCGAGAACGTGGTCAATGCGCCGCGCGTGATCAGCAGCTGCTTGCCGACCTCGACGATCTCGATCAGCTTCGTCGGGTTCGAGTCGAGATCGACCATGTTCCCCGCCTCGCGAGCCGCCTGGGTGCCCGTGTTCATGGCCACGCCCACGTCGGCCTGCGCCAGCGCCGGAGCGTCGTTGGTCCCGTCGCCGGTCATCGCCACGAGTCGTCCCTCCGCCTGGTTGGACTTGATCAGCTCGAGCTTCGCCTCCGGGGTCGCCTCGGCGAGGAAGTCGTCGACACCCGCCTCGTTGGCGATCTTGGCCGCCGTCAGCCTGTTGTCGCCGGTGACCATGACGGTGCGGATGCCCATCGCGCGCAGCTGGTCGAAGCGCTCGCGCATCCCCTCCTTGACGATGTCCTTGAGGTAGACGACCCCGAGGATCTGGCTGTCTCGCGCCACGGCCAGCGGGGTGCCGCCCTCGCGGGCGACCTCGTCCAGGCGCGCGTCGAGGTCGTCGGGGATCCGCCCTCCCTCGGCCTCCACCCAGGCCCTGACGCTGTCGCCGGCCCCCTTGCGAAGGCGCTTGCCGCCGATGTCGACGCCGCTCATCCTCGTCTCGGCGGTGAAGGGGACGAAGGTCGCCTCGCCCTCGGCGAGCTCACGCTCGCGAATCCCGTGAAGCTCCTTGGCCAGGACGACGATCGAGCGGCCCTCGGGCGTCTCGTCGGCGAGTGAGGCGAGCTGAGCGACCTCCGCCAGCTCCGACTCCTCGACGCCCGGCATCGGGATGAACTGGGAGGCCTGCCGGTTGCCGAGCGTGATCGTGCCCGTCTTGTCGAGCAGGAGGACGTCGACGTCGCCGGATGCCTCGACCGCACGCCCCGAGAGCGCCAGGACGTTGCGGCGGACGAGGCGGTCCATGCCGGCGATCCCGATCGCCGAGAGCAGCGCGCCGATCGTCGTCGGGATCAGCGCGACCAGCAGCGCGACGAGGGTCACGACCGATGCGTCCGTGTCGGCGAACTCGGCGAAGGGCCGCAGGGTTACGACCACCGCCAGAAAGATCAGGGTCAGGCCGGCGAGCAGGATGTTGAGCGCGATCTCGTTCGGGGTCTTGCGACGCGCGGCGCCCTCGACGAGCGCGATCATGCGGTCGAGGAAGCTCTGGCCGGGCTCCTGGGTGATCTCGACCACGATCCGGTCGCTGAGCACCCGGGTGCCGCCGGTGACGGCGCTGCGGTCGCCGCCCGACTCGCGGATCACCGGGGCGGACTCACCGGTGATCGCCGACTCGTCGACCGACGCGATTCCCTCGATAACCGTTCCGTCTCCGGGGATGCCCTCCCCCGCCTCGACGACGACGACGTCGCCGGGCTTCAGCTCGGAGGCAGCGCGCTCGGGTACCGTCGAGGAGGTGGGCAACCGCCTCGGTCCGGGCCGAGCGCAGTGAGTCGGCCTGCGCCTTGCCGCGGCCTTCCGCGAGTGCCTCGGCGACGTTGCCGAAGACGACGGTGAGCCAGAGCCAGATCGCGACCGTGAAGCTGAACCACGCCGGCTCGTCGCCGCCACCGAGCGGCTGACCGCCGAAGAGCTGGATCAGCCAGGCGACCGTCGTCACCACGGCTCCGACTTCGACGACGAACATGACCGGGTTGTGGAACTGGACACGCGGGTCGAGCTTCTTCAGGGAGGCGCCGGCGGCGGCGAAGACCATCGAGCGGTCGAGGGCAGTTGCGGGTGCTGCAGCTTCGCTCATTGCGATTCGTCTCCATCGAGGGCGAGGTTGAGCTCGAGCACGTTCACGCCGGGCTCGCCGAGGAAGCCGAGGCCGCGATCGTCGGTGTTGTCGTCGATCAGGGCAAGGACGTCGTCGACGGGCATGTTCCGCTCGGCGGCGACGCGGTTGGCCTGGATCCGGGCGTTGGCGATCGAGATCTGGGGATCGACGCCGGAGGCCGAGGTCATCACGGCGTCGGGGGGAATTCCGGCGGCCGTCAGACCGGGGTTGTACGGGCCCTCGAGCTTCAGGTAGGCGTCGACCCGCGCCGTCAGCTGCCGGGCGAGCTTGCGGCTGTTCGGGCCGAGGTTGTTGAAGTAGGTGACGTCGCCGGCGTACCCGGTCGCCGAGGGCCGGCTCTGGAAGTAGGACGGATCCTTCGAAAAGTCCTGGCCGAGCAGCCTCGAGCCGACGACCCGGCCGTCCCGGGTGACCAGACTGCCGTCGGCCTTGTTGCCGAGGACGGCCTGGCTGATCCCGGTCAGCGCCAGCGAGTAGCCGAGTCCGAGGATCACCGTGAGGATCAGCAGCGCCGCGGCGCCGGTTCGGAGATCGCGTCGCATCAGAACAACCTCTCCGTCAGGCCCTGTCCGATCGGACCGAGCAGTAGTGCCGGGAAGAAGGTGAGCGCCGCGACCACGACGATCACGAAGATCAGGAGCAGGACGAACGTGCCGTTGTCGGTCCGCAGTGTGCCGGGGCCGGCGGGCGCGATCCGCTTGCCGGCGAGCGAACCGGCCACCGCGAGGGCGGCGAGCAGCGGCACGAAGCGGCCGATCAACGTCGCGAAGCCGCCGAGCAGGTCGGCGAAGGTGATCCCGAAGGAGCCGACGTTGCCCGGCGCGTTCGGCTGAACGAACCCCGTGAATCCGGCGAAGGCCGAGCCGTTGTTGTTGGCCTGCGACCCGTAGGCGTAGAGGGTCTCGGAGAAGCCCTGGGGCCCGTTGTTATAGATCGAGACGAGCGCCCCACTTCGTCGAGATCGCGACCGCCGTGAGGACGAGCACGAGCAGCGGGACGACCAGGGTCCCGATCATCACGAGCTTGATCTCCTTGGCCTCGATCTTCTTCCCGAGGTACTCCGGGGTGCGACCGACCATCAGTCCGGCGATGAAGACCGCGAGCAGGACGAACAGCAACATCCCGTAGAGCCCGGAGCCGACCCCGCCGAAGATCACCTCGCCGGTCAGCATGTTGACGAGGGGCACCGCGCCGCCGACGCCGGTATAGGAGTCGAGAGCCGAGTTCACGGAGCCGTTCGAGGCGGCGGTCGTGACCGTCGCCCACTCGGTCGAGGAGGCGATCCCGAAGCGCTGTTCCTTGCCTTCGAGGTTGCCGCCGGAGCTGTCGGAGCCGTCAGCGGTCGCCGAGATCCCGGCCGCGTCCTGGGCCGGAGAGCCGGCCTGCTCGCCGGCGTAGGAGACGCCGAGCCCGACCGCGAGCAGGACCAGCATCGTCACGAAGATGGCCCAGCCCTGGCGGGCCGATCCGACCATCTTCCCGAAGGTGGCCGTCAGCGCCGCCGGGATCAGGAGGATGAAGATGACCTCGACGAAGTTGGAGAGGGCCGTCGGGTTCTCGAACGGCATCGAGGAGTTGACGTTGAAGAAGCCGCCGCCGTTGGTGCCGAGCTGCTTGATCGCGATCTGCGAAGCGGCGGGGCCGAATGCGATTCCCTGCCGGCCGCCGGCGAGGGTGGAGATGTCGAGGTACCCGTCGAGCGTCTGTACGACGCCCTGAGAGACGAGGAACAGGGCCCCGACGATCGACAGCGGGCATCAGGATGTACAGGAGGGAACGCGTGAGGTCGACCCAGAAGTTCCCCAGGTCGTGGCTGCCGCGGCTGATGATCCCGCGGATGACGGCGATCAGGACCGCCATCCCGACCGCGGCGGAGAGGAAGTTCTGGACCGCCAGGCCGACCATCTGCGAGAAGTACGACATCGTCGTCTCGCCCCCGTAGAACTGCCAGTTGGTGTTGGAGACGAACGAGGAGGTCGTGTTGAAGGTGACGTCCCACGGGGCCGAGCCGAAGCCCTCCGGGTTGAAGGGCTGGATGCTCTGCGTGCGCAGGATCAGGTAGAGCAGCAACCACGAGAGGGCGCTGAAGACGAGGACCGAGCGCGCATACGACTTCCAGTCCTGGCCGCTCTCGGTGCGGGTGCCGATCGCCCGGTAGAAGAAGCGCTCGACCGGTGCCAGGATCGGGGTAAGGAAGACCCGCTCGCCCGAGTAGACCTTGGCCATGTAGTGGCCCAGCAGTGGGGTCAGCGCAGTCAGAACGACCACGTAGAAGGCGATCTGCAGCCAGCCGTTGACGGTCACCTACAGGTCCTCCCCCCGCAGTAACGCCCAGGTCAGGTAGGCGAACAGGGCGATCGCGACGACGAGCAGGACCCCCTCGGCGGCGCTCATATGCGATCGAGGCCCCGGATCAGGAAGAAGAACACGGCGAAGGCCGCGAGTGCCATGAGGATGCTGAGTGCGTCTTCCACGCCATCCAGCATCGATCCGGATCCGTCAAGCGGATGTGGGGATTCAGGGGGTGAGCGTCAAGAAATCATCAAGGCGCCAGCCGCAGGCGGTATCCGACGCCTGGGTCGGTGCGGATCGGCGACAGGGTTCCGTCGGGATCGATCTTCTGGCGCAGATTGGCGATGTGGGTGCGCAGGACCGCGGTCTCGTCAGCGTGGCCGGGTCCCCAGACGTCCGTCAGGAGCGCCTTGTGGGTGAGCAGGCGGCCCGGGTTCCGGGCGAGAGCGGCCATGAGCTCGAACTCGATCGGAGTCAGGTGGATCTCCTCACCGCCGCGGCGCACTGTCCGCCCCGCCAGATCGACCTCGAGGTCGCCGGTCACGAGGACGGGCTCGTCGGCGACGGAGCCGGCGCGGCGCATCGTCGCCTGTAGCCGGGCGACGAGCTCCTTCGGGCCGAACGGCTTCGTCACGTAGTCATCGGCACCCGCATCGAGGGCCCGGACCTTCTCGACCTCGTCGCCGACGGCCGAGAGGACGATGATCGGGATCGCCGTCCACTCTCGCAGTCGCCTCGTCACCTCGATCCCGTCGATATCGGGCAGGACGAGGTCGATGATCGCGGCGTCGGGCGGCTGGACGGCAGCATGGTCGAGGGCTTCCTCGCCGTCGGAAGCCGCGACGACAACGAAGCCGGCATCACGCAGGACAACCCGGAGCGCCCTGATGATCTGCGGCTCGTCGTCACAAACGAGCACCCTGGGACCGTTCATCGCTCGGCTCCGTCTCCGCCCGAAGCCCCGGCGACGGCCCCCGACGGCTGCGGCTCGACGGGTAATTCGATCACGAGCGCAGTCCCCTGGCTGGGCAGCGACTCGGCCCTGATCGTGCCGCCGTTGGCGCCGACGAATCCACGGGCGATCGCCAATCCGAGGCCCGAGCCACTGCGGCCCGACGACCGCGAGGACTCTCCCCGGTAGAACGGCTCGAAGATTCGCTCGAGCTCCGACTGCGGGATCCCGGTTCCGCGGTCGACGATGCGAACGACAAGCCGCGAGCCGACCGCCCGTACGTGAACCGAGACCGACGTGCCCCCGGAATGACCCGTGGCGTTCTCGAGCACGTTGACGAGCGCCCGCTCGAGCTGGGCGCCGTCGGCGTTGACGAGCGGTAGTCCAGGCTCGAAGACGAGCTCGATGTCGCCGCCGGGGACCTGATCCGCCGCGGCGTGGACGATCTCCTCCAGCGAGGACCACTCACGACGGGGATCGGCCGCTCCGGCCTCGAGGCGCGAGAGGTCCAGCAACTGGTCGACGAGCCTCGAAAGGCGGGCGGAATCCAGCTGGACGACCTGGGCCAGCTCGGCCCTCTCCTCGGGGGTGATCCCGGGCGAGCCGAGGGCCTCGCCGGCCGCGACGATCGACGTCAGCGGAGTCCGGAGATCATGCGAGACGGACCGCAACAGGGCGGTCTTGAGCTCATCGCTGCGGCGGAGGGCCTGTGCCTCCACCGCCTCGGCGCTGAGACGGCGGCGCTCGACCGCCGCGGTCAGGAGCGTCGCGAGCGCCGGCGCGACCCGCTCCCGCAGCTGCTCGAGCTTCTCAGCGCCGATGTCGGCCGGGACGAGGAGCGTCGCATCCGGCTCGCCGTCGACCGCCAGCGGGACGACGACGGCGTCGGGAACGCCCGCCTCATGAGGGTCGAAGGTGACGACGGCCGACTCGATACCCATCGCCTCGGCAAGGCGTTTCGAGACGTCGCTGAGAGCCTCGCCGGGCGCGAAACCCACGAGCAGCAGCCGGGCCAGGTCGGCCGAGAGGTTGGCCTCCCGGCGGCGCAGCTCGGCGTCCTCGGCCCTTGAACGCGCGAGTTCGGCCAGCGTGCTGGCGATCGCGGCGGCGACGAAGAAGACGATCAGCGCGACCCAGTTCTCGCCCTCCGAGATCGACAGCCGGCCGGTCGGTGGGATGTGGAAGAAGTTGAAGCAGAGGGCCGAGAGCAGGGCCGTGAGCAGACCGAGCCGGAGCCCCCAGACCGTCGAGATCAGGAGGACCGCGATCAGGTAGGTGACGCCGGTCGAGACGGCCGGGACGACCTCCCGAAGCGGGTAGATCAGGGCCGTCGTGACGGCGACGGCGACGATCGACGCGAGAACCCCGGTGGAGGTTCTGGGCCGAGCGCCGGTCAGGTCGATGCGCCGCACGGGTTCAGCCTAGAACCGCGCGAACCCATGACGCGCAGTCGAGCAGCCCGGAAGGCTGCGAGTCGCGCAGTTATCTAGCTGGAGGTGAATGCGGCCCGCAACGCCAGGCCGAAAATGACCAGCGCGGAAACGGCCATGATCCCCGTCTCGCGCCGGGAGATGGCCGCGGCGACGGCGATCTGACGGTCGCGGGGGAGCGACTCGAAATCGAGGCCCTCGAGCTCATGCTCGGAGGCGACCATCCGCGCTCCCTCGGCGAGCAAGGTGACGAGGATCGGCAGCAGGCCGTAGACGTAGTGCAGCCCGTCGGGCGCCTCGCGGCCGTCGAGCACGAGCAGCCCCCCGAGCGTCACCTGGGCGACCACGGCGGCCTGCGCGCAGCGAAGCAGGTACCAGAAGCCGACCGACGGCTTGCGCAGGTACCAGGCCGCCGCCCCCCAGACACCGGCGCCGAGGTTCGTCAGCAGGACCGTGATTCCCATGATCAGGTGAATCGTGAGCATTGCGGTCGGGTTGATAGCAGGGTTCCGGACCCCTACCCGACTCCCACCCGGCCGTCAGTCCGGTGGCCGGGACCCTCTGGGTATAGATTTTGCGGGGTGCTTCAGAGCTACCTCCCGGTAATCGTCTTCGTATCGCTCGGCGTCATCGTCGGCGGCGCGTTCACGGCGCTCAACAAGCTGCTCGGGCCGAGCAAGCCCAATCGCGTCAAGAGCGAGCCGTACGAGTGCGGCCTGCCGACCGAGGTGACGCGCACGTTCCGCTTCGGAATCAGCTTCTACATGGTCGCGATGCTGTTCATCCTGTTCGACATCGAGGTCGTCTTCCTGTATCCGGTCGGCGTGCTCCTCAACGTCTCCAACAGCGTCTTCGTCCTCGTCGAGATCCTCACGTTCGTCTTCCTGCTGATGGTCGGCTTCGTCTACGTGTGGCGCCGCGGCGCGCTGAACTGGCGATAGGCGGGTAACCGGCAGACGATGGACATCGAACGCACCAAGCTTCGCGGCCTCAGCCCGCTCGATCAGCCCCAGACGCCCGAGGACCTGCGGGTCCGCCAGATGAAGGCCCGCGACATGCTCCGCGGCGACCTCCAGGGCGCCGACCTCGACGAGTACGTCGAGTCCCGGGTGCTGACCACGACTCTCGAACGCGCCCAGAACTGGGCCCGCGGCAACTCCCTCTTCCCCGCGACCTTCGGGCTGGCCTGCTGCGCGATCGAGATGATGTCGATGGTCTCCGCCCGCTACGACAGCTCGCGGTTCGGCTCAGAGGTCTTCCGCGCCTCGCCGCGCCAGGCGGACATGCTGATCCTCTCGGGCCGGGTGTCGATCAAGATGGTCCCGGTCATCCGGCGCATCTACGACCAGATGCTCGAGCCGAAGTGGGTCCTCTCGATGGGCGCCTGCTCCTCGTCGGGGGGAATGTTCGCCAACTACGCCGTCGTCCAGGGCGCCGACAAGTTCCTGCCTGTCGACATCCACATCCCGGGCTGCCCGCCGCGGCCCGAAGCCCTGATCTACGGGATCCTGAAGCTGCAGCGGAAGATCTTCGGCGACCCCGACCTCGGCTGGCGCGATCGCTACGCGGCGCACGGCACCGAGGAGGACGAACGCCCCTGGAAAGCCGGCGCACTACCGCTCGCGCAGACCGGCACGAGTCCCGCCGACGGGATCGTCCTCGGCGACGGCCCGCCGCCGACCGAGGCGGACCTGAACGCGCCGATCGACCATCCCGAGCACACCGGCCACGAGGCCCACGACGCCTACACCGAGAACGAAGACGAAGGCGCCGACGAGGCTCCCGGCCGCGAGCCGACGACCTGGGGGTCGAATGCCTGACGCCCCCGGACTCGAACTGATCGCCCACGAGATCAACGACCGCACCGACGGAGCAGTGGTTGAGACCTCGTTCGAGCATCAGCAGGCGGCGCTGATCATCGACCCCGCCCACATCCGCACCGTGCTCGAGCACCTCAAGGATTCCCCCGCCCACGAGTACCGCTTCCTCGCCAGCGTTCACGGCGCCGACTACCTGCCGGCCGAGCCCCGCTTCGCCGTGCACTACGAGCTGATCAACATGCCCCGCGTCGAACGGCTCCGCGTCAAGGCGCTGCTCCCCGACCCCGGCCCGGACGCGCTGCCGGAGATCGACTCCGTCGTCGACCTCTTCCCGACGGCCGAGTTCCAGGAGCGCGAGGTCCACGACTTCTTCGGGATCCTCTTCAACGGCCACCCGGACCTGCGCCGGATCCTGCTTCCCGAGGACTACGTCGGCTGGCCGCAGCGCCGCGATTTCCCGGTCGGCGGCGACCCCGTCATCTTCACGAACACCGAGGACTCCGTCCCCGGCTGGACCAAGTAGGCACCTCGCACCCATGAACCCACTCGAGACACCTCCCGAAACACCTCCTCACTACGCCGACACGACGCGGACGCCCGAGCAGATGGGCCGCGACGCGATTGGGCGGACCGAGGCGCAGGTCATCGGCACGTCGCCGATCGAGCGCACCGCGCTCGATCGCGAGGAGGAGCTCTTCACGATCAACATGGGGCCGCACCACCCCGCGACGCACGGGGTGCTGCGCCTGCTCGTCAGCCTCGAGGGTGAGGTCGTCCGCGACCTGAAGCCGGTCATGGGCTACGTCCACACCGGGATCGAGAAGTCGTGCGAGCAGAAGAGCTACTGGAAGGTGATCCCGTTCGTCGAGCGGATGGACTACCTCTCCTACTACTTCAACATGCAGGCGTTCTGCGGGGCCACGGAGAAGCTGCTCGAGCTCGAGATCCCGAAGCGGGCTCAGTACCTGCGGATCCTGCACATGGAGCTGAACCGGATCAGCTCCCACCTGGTCGGCCTCGGGACGACGGCTCTGGACCTCGGCGCGATCTCGATGTTCTGGTACTGCTTCCGCGAGCGCGACACGATCCTCGACCTGTTCGAGATGTCGTCCGGCCAGCGGATGCACACGCGCTACTTCCAGGTCGGCGGCGTGATCGAGGACATCCCCGTCGGCTTCGCCAAGAAGGTCAAGGAATTCTGCGCGCTGATGCCGGGTCGCATCGACCAGTACGCGGCCCTCCTCGACCAGAACGAGATCTTCCTCCAGCGCACGAAGAACACGGGGGTCGTGTCCCGCGAGCGGATGCTCGAGATGGGCGTGACCGGCCCGCTGCTCCGCGCCGCCGGCGAGCCGTGGGACCTGCGCAAGGTCGAGGGCACGCTGCCCTACGACGAATTCGACTTCCAGATCCCGATCGGGACGATCGGCGACAACTACGACCGCTACCGCGTCCGCATCAACGAGATGCGCGAGTCGGTGCGGATCATCGAGCAGGCCATCGACGGCCTCCCGGAGGGGCCGTTCGTCGCCGACGATCGCAAGGTCGTGCTGCCGCCTCGCCACGAGCTCAGCACCTCGATGGAGGCGCTCATCCACCACTTCAAGCTCGTCACCGAGGGCTTCCGCGTGCCGCCCGGCGAGGTCTACTTTCCGGTCGAGTCGCCGCGCGGCGAGCTCGGCTGCTTCCTCGTCGCCGACGGCTCGGCGAAGCCGGCCCGGGTCCACTTCCGTGAGCCCTCGTTCGTCAATCTCCAGGCCCTGCGCGACATGTGCGTCGGCGAGTACGTCGCGGACCTGATCGCCAACCTCGCGATGCTCGACCCGATCCTCGGAGGCATCGACAGGTGACCGACGGGCCCGAGGAACGCCCGACGGAGACCGAACATCGGGAGCAGGCGCCGGGTGAGAGCGGCGAGCCGCCAACTCCCGACTCCGGGTCTCCGATCGGCCACTCTCACGAGGTCGCCGGTGACCGCGCCGAGGGCGCCGGCAGCGCGGAGGGACTCGCCCATCCAGGCGTCGCCGACAGCGACGCCGTTCAGATCCCCGAGGCCCACGAGGTCGGCGTGCCCGACGAGCTGCGCGCGGAGATCGAGGAGATCATGTCCCGCTACCCGCAGGTCCGATCGGCCTCGATCCCGACGCTGTTCGCGATCCAGCGCCGCTACGGCTGGTGCTCGCCGGAGGGCATTCGCCAGGGCGCCGCGGTTATGGGGGTCACCGCCGCCTACCTCGAGTCGGTGGCCAGCTTCTACGACCTCTTCCACCTCGAGCCCGCCGGACGACATCGGGTCCTGGTCTGCACGAACATCTCCTGCTGGATGCGCGGCGGGGACGAGCTGCTCGACTCCTTCTGCGAGGCGACCGGCACCGACCCGCACGTCGCCGGTCACGGCGGCGCGGTATCTCCCGACGGCGAGACGTACGTGAGCGGCTTCGAGTGCCTCGGCGCCTGCGACCTGGCGCCGATGGCCTCGATCGACGAGCGCTATTACGGCCCGCTCGACGCCGCCGATGCCCTGGCCGCCATCGACGCGCTGCGCTCCGGCGGCGAGATCCTGCCCGACAAGGCGATGGCGATCCGGCCTCTTGCCGGCGGCCCCGAACCCGCCTAGCGCCTGATCACCCTTCCGCGGGTGCCGCCCGAACCCTGAATCGAACCGCGCATGCCCGTGAGTCTGCCCCATGAGGGGTCCCCGTCAAGGGATGGACGCGTCCACCAAGCGATAGATTGCGGATCGTGGAAGCCGCCTCCAAGTCATTCGAGACCCGGGTCCTGTTCCGGGACATCGACGAGCCCGGACTACATGAGATCGCGACCTATGAGCGGCTCGGCGGTTACACCGCTCTGAAGACCGCATTCAGGGAGCGCGAGCCCGGCGATCTGGTGAGCGAGTTCGAGGAATCCGGCCTCCGAGGCCGCGGCGGCGCCGGGTTCTCGATGGGCAAGAAGGCGAGCTTCCTGCCGCAGGGTGACATGGACAAGTACCTCTGCTGCAACGCCGACGAATCCGAGCCGGGCACGTTCAAGGACCGCGAGCTGATGTTCAAGAACCCGCACGGGCTGGTCGAGGGTGTGGCGATCGGCGCGATGGCGGCCGGTGCGACACGCAGCTTCATCTTCATCCGCGGCGAGTACGCCGAGATCGCCGACCGCCTCGACATCGCCGTCGCCGAGGCGTACGACGCCGGCTACCTCGGCGAGAACATCCTCGGCACCGGAGTCGACGTCAGCATCGTCGTCCACCGCGGAGCGGGCGCCTACATCTGCGGCGAGGAGACGGCCCTGCTCGACTCGCTCGAGGGCAAGCGCGGCAACCCGCGGCTCAAGCCTCCCTTCCCCGCGATCCAGGGCCTCTACGGCGGCCCGACGCTGATCAACAACGTCGAGACGCTGATGAACCTCCCCAACGTCGTCAACAAGGGCGCCGACTGGTTCAAGGGCTTCGGGACCGAGCAGTCCACGGGCACCAAGGTCGTCTCGATCTCCGGCTGCGTCAAGCGGCCCGGCAACTACGAGATCGAGCTCGGCATCCCCAGCCGCGACATCATCTACGGCCTCGCCGGCGGCCCGCTCGACGGCCGCGAGGTCAAGGCCTGGTACCCGGGCGGCTCTTCAGCCCCCGTCCTCGGCCCCGAGGATCTCGACGTTCCGTACTCCTTCGAAGCGCTGGCCGAAGCGGGCTCGATGCTCGGCTCGGGCGCGATCATCGTCGCCGACGACTCCGTCTCCATCCCGCACATGGCCCTGCGGACCGCCCGCTTCTACCAGCACGAGTCCTGCGGCAAGTGCACCCCGTGTCGCGAGGGCACGAACTGGACGGTGAAGATGCTCGAGCGCGTCGTCCGCGGCGAGGCCACGCCGATGGACCTCGACATCATCGAATCGGTCCAGGACAACATCATCGGTCACTGCCTCTGCGTCCTCGGCGACGCGATGGCGATGCCGGTCGCCTCGATGGTCAAGCGCTGGCGCCCCGAGTTCGAGGAGACGATCGCCAGGGCGCGCGAAGCCGGCCCGGCCCCGCTCGACGTCGAACCCGCAATCGGCACCCCGATAGCGGTCGGCGCATGAGCCCCGCCAAGGAGGCCAAGGCGATCACGATCGTCGTCGACGGCGTCGAGATCGCGGCCGAGGAGGGCCGGATGCTCGTCGACGCCGCCAAGCATGGCGACGTCGAGATCCCAGTCTTCTGCTACGAGCCCAAGCTCGGCGACCCGGTCGGCGCCTGCCGCATGTGCCTGGTCGAAATCGAGGGCATCCCGAAGCTCCAGACTGCCTGCTCCACGCCGGTTCGCGACGGCATGGTCGTTTACACGCAGACCGACCGGGTCAAGGAGGCGCAGAACGCCGTCGTCGAGTTCCTACTCGTCAACCATCCGCTCGACTGTCCCGTCTGCGACAAGGGCGGCGAGTGCCCGCTGCAGGACATCTCGATGGGCTGGGGCCCCGGCAAGAGCCGTGTCACCGACCCCAAGCGCCACTTCCAGAAGCCGATCCCGCTCTCACCGCTGATCAAGATCGACCGCGAGCGCTGCATCCTCTGTTACCGCTGCGTCCGCTTCAGCCAAGAGGTCGCAGAAGACGAGCAGCTGCAGCTGCTCGAGCGCGGTGCCAAGACCTACGTCGGCACGCACGAGGACCGGCCCTACATCGGCCCGTTCCACGGCAACATCATCGAACTGTGCCCCGTCGGCGCGCTGACCTCGCAGGCCTACCGCTTCCGCGCCCGGCCCTGGGACATCGAGGATGCAGGCTCGGTCTGCACGCTCTGCCCGAGCCAGTGCAACGTCAAGTTCACGGTGCGGGACGAGAAGGTCGTCCGCGTGCTCGCCCGCGACAACGAGGAAGTCGACGACGGCTGGCTCTGCGACAAGGGACGCTTCGGCTACCAGATGTTCTCGAGCGCGGCACGCCCGCTCTCCCCGCAGATCCGGGTCGGCGGCGGGCTGATGCCGGCATCTTGGGACGACGCCCTCACCAAAGCTGAACTAGGCCTATCGGCGGCGCGCGGCAAGGTCGCCGCGATCGTCGGCGGCGCCACCTCCAACGAGGAGGGCTGGCTGATCCAGCGCATGGTCCGCGGTCCGCTCGCGTCCGCCGACGTGACCGGCGGCGACCGGCCCGGCCTGAGCCGCGCTGCCCGCGCACGACTCGCCTCACCCGACCTTGCGGTCGGCACCAGCGAGATCGACGACGCCGGCGCGATCCTCGTCCTCGGCTGCGACCCGATGCACGAGATGCCGATCATCGAGCTGCGAATCCGCAAGGCCGTGCGCCGCAACGGCGCGCAGCTGCTCGTCGCCACCGAACGACCGACCGCCCTCGACGGCGGCGCCGCGATCGGCTCCGAGGGCTGCCTCGAGGCACACCGCTACGCCCCGGGCTCGGCACGCGGCTTCATCGAGGACCTCCGCTCCGCCATCGGTTCCGGCTCCGCGGACACCGAGGCGTCAGGGTTTCGCCGACGCCCTGCGGGACGCCGGCTCGATCGTCGTCGTCTGGGGCGAGGGCATGCTCGCCGGCGACGACCGCGAGGACGTAGCCGCCTCCCTGCTCGGCCTCGCCGACGTGCTGGGCCTCGACGGCATGGAGGGCGGCGGCCTCTACGAGATCCCGCTCGCCGCCAACGGCCGCGGCCTCCGCGAGGTCGGCTGCGCCGAGGACTTCGGGCCGGGGTTCGGCGAGGTCGCCTCTCGTGGGCGCTCGGCGACCGAGATCCGCGCGGCGCTCGAGGCCGGCGAGATCGAGGCGCTGATCCTCTCCGACGTCGATCCGATCCGCGATTTCGACGACCCCGAGGGCTGGAAGGCAGCCCTGGCCGCAGCCGACTTCACCCTCAGCATCTCGATGTTCGACGGCCCCGCCGCGAAGGCCTCCGACGTCCACCTTCCCGCCGAGACGCACGCCGAGAAGGAGGGCACGGTCACCCATCCCGACGGCCGCCTCCAGCGGGTCCGGCCCTCGGTCCCCCACCCCGGCGCCGTGCGACCCATGTGGCAGGCGCTGACCGAGCTCTCGGCCCGCCTCGGCGACGAGACCGGCGCCGGCACGTCCGGTGAGGTCTTCGAGCAACTGGCCGCCGAAGTCCCCTTCTACTCCGACATAACCCTCGACCACATCGGCGGAATGGGCGTGCGTTGGCCCACCCTCGCACGGGCGCCGTCGAGGGAGGGGTCGGGGTCCCCTCGACCGGCACTCAGCGGCCGCCGTCTGAAGATCTCTCGGCAGGCGATGGAAGCACTTCGGCGGCTGCGCCGGGTGAGGGGCCGTCCCCGATCCCTCCTCAGCGTTACGCCTGGGCACGTACCGAGACCTCTGGGCCGGCTACGTAACCGAGCAGAACCCCGCCCTGGCCTTCCTCGCGCCGGATCAAACGCTCGAACTCAACCCCGCCGACGCCGAGCGCTTGGGAGTCCAGCAGGGCCAGCGCGTAGAGGTCAAGACCGAAGGCGAGGGCGACAACTCCCTGATCGCCACGGTCGCCCTGCGCGAGCGCATGCTCGAGGGCACCGCCTTCCTGATCGAGGGCACCGCAACCGAAGGCGCCAACCAACTCGCGGGCGCCGACGTCATCACCGTCGGTCCCGCACCCGTCGAGGAGCAGGCCCCCGAATCAAGCGAGGACGATTCCGAAGGAGAGCCGCCCGCCGCGCCCGCTCTGATCGTCACCAAGCGGGAACCGGTCTCTTGGTGAACACGTTGATCGCGGACGTCAGCTTCGCCGAGGCGAGCTGGCTGCTTGTACTCAAGTCCCTGATCATCTTCGCCGTGATCCTCGGAATCGTCCCGATGATCCTGCTCCTGGAGCGGAAGCTCCTCGGCCGCTTCCAGGCCCGCTACGGCCCCAACCGGGTCGGGCCGAAGGGCCTGTTCCAGCCGCTCGCCGACGTGGTCAAGCTGCTCAGCAAGGAGAGCTACAAGCCCGAGGCGGCCGTACCCATTCTCTGGGCGATCGCCCCCGCGCTCGTCATCCTCAGCGCCACCGCGACGCTGGCGATCATCCCGTTCGGCGACGTCGTCGACGGCAAGGTCGGCCTCTACGGGATCGACGTGTCGATCGGCATCCTCTACGCCTTCGCCTTCGGATCGATCTCCTTCTACGGGCTGCTGCTCGGCGGCTGGTCGTCGGGCTCGAAGTACAGCTTCATGGGCGCGATGCGCTCGGCCGCCCAGCTGATCTCCTACGAGATCTCGATGGGCCTCGCCCTGCTCGGCGTGATCATGATGGCCGGCTCGCTCAGCCTCGTCGACATCGCCAACGCCCAGGCCGCGACGACCTGGTACATCATCCCCCAGTTCGTCGGCTTCCTGATCTTCATGGTGGCCGGATTCGCGGAGACGAACCGCCCTCCGTTCGACCTCGCCGAGGGCGACAGCGAGATCGTCGGCGGCTACAACACCGAATACGGCGGTATGCGCTTCGGCTCCTACTTCATGGCGGAGTACATGGAGATGATCGTCGTCTCCGGAATCGCCGCGTCGATGTTCCTCGGCGGGTGGCACCTGCCGTTCGGGATCCACACCGCGGCGCTCGTCGGAGTGCTCGTGATGCTCGCCAAGATCGTGCTGCTGATCTGCTTCTTCATCTGGGTCCGGGCGACGCTCCCGCGGCTCCGCTACGACCAGCTGATGAGCCTCGGCTGGAAGATCCTCCTGCCCCTCGCGACCCTCAACGTCCTCGTCACCGCGGTGCTCGTGGTCGTCTGGTGAGAGACTGAGTCGACGAATGGCGGACGAGACGACATCGAACGGGGCGGCTGCTGCCGACGACCCGTACCCCTACCTTCCCGACGACTCCGTCGTCAGCGTCCAGCGCGGCCCCGAGCCCGGCGGCGTCAAGGGCGCCTACCGGGCCTTCGGTGAGACGCTTCGCGGGTTGAAGACGACGATGGCGCGTGTCGTGGAAGGCCCGGTGACGATCCAGTACCCGGAGGAGAAGACGCCGGTCTATCCGCGCTTCCGCGGGCGCCACAAGCTTCACAAGTTCGAGGACACGGGGCTCGAGAAGTGCGTCGGCTGCTCACTCTGCGCGGCCGCCTGCCCGGCCGACTGCATCCGCGTCGTCGCCGCCGAGAACGACCCCGACAACCGGGTCTCGGCCGGCGAGCGGTACGCGGCCGTCTACGAGATCAACCTGGCGCGTTGCATCTTCTGCGGCTACTGCGAGGTCGCCTGCCCCTTCGACGCGATCACGATGGGCCACGAGTACGAGATGGCCGACTACAACCGCAACGACCTGATCTTCACGAAGGAGATGCTCCTCGCGGAGCCGATCATGAAGATTCCCCTCCGCAACGAGGGCGAGTAAACGAGCAGCTAGCTCTCCTTGGTAGCGGCTTCGCTTTCGGGGGTTGGGGTCCTGATCTCCTTCGCCTCCTCGGCGGGCGTCGGATTCAGCGGCGGCTCGGGTTGCCCGTTGCTGACGACGATCTCGGGTTCCTTCGGCGCCTCCGGCCGCGGGTACTGCGTCGTCACCGAGCCGCTGACCCGGGAGCGCACGAGGTAGGCGATGCCGAGCCCGGCGGCGGCCGCGGCGGCGATGATCGGCAGCTTCCGGCCCTTCGGTGCGGGCGGGCCGATCTCGGTCGAGTGTCTCGGCGATGTCGGCGGCGGCGTCGCGGATCGTCGCCGCGTAATCGGCTGCATCGCTGCGAATTCCGTCAAATGTGTCGAGCGCCTGGTCGATCGGCGTCTTGGGCTTACGGGCGAGGGGATTGCGGATCATCTGGATGCCTCCTGAGGTGGTTCCCAGATGTCCTTCCCGCTCCGGCCGGCTTCTAACCGGCCCCGAGAGTCTTCGTGTACGCGGCGATCTCGTCGGTTGCCAGTCCCCACACGCCCAGGGCCGCCTCGGTGTCTGCACCCGGTTCGGGCGGCGGCTCGGGCACTGACGAGGGCGGTCCGGCTGAAGCGCGGCGCCGGGCCGGGCTGGAGCTTGCCGCCGACCTCGACGAAGCTGCCGCGGGCGACGTTGTGCGGGTGCTCGGGTGCCTCGCCCAAGCCGAGGACCGGCGTCGCGCAGGCCTCGGCGGGCTCGAGGACGGCGGCCCACTCGTCGCGCGTCTTCGTCCGGAACACCTCGGCGAAGCGCTCCTTCAGCTCCGGCCAGCGGGCCTGGTCCATCTGCGGAAACTCATCAGGGTCGAGCTCCATCAGCTCGAGGAGCTTCGAGTAGAACTGCGGCTCGAGGGCGCCGACAGCGATGAAGCCGCCGTCGGAGCATTCGTAGACCTCGTAGAAGTGCGCGCCCGAGTCGAGCAGGTTCGTACCCGGCGTGTCCGTCCACATCCCGATGTCGCGCATGGCGTGGATCAGGGTCATCATCACGGAGGCGCCCTCGACCATCGATGCGTCGACGACCTGGCCCCGGCCCGACTCCCGGGCCTCGATCACCGCGGCGAGAACACCGAGCGCGAGCAGCATCCCGCCGCCGCCGAAGTCGCCGACGAGGTTGAGCGGGAACAGCGGCCGCTCCCCCTCCCGCGCGATCGCGCCGAGCGCGCCCGACAGCGAGACGTAGTTGATGTCATGGCCTGCCACCGCGGACATCGGGCCCTCCTGTCCGTAACCCGTCATCCGCCCGTAGACCAGCTTCGGGTTACGCTCGGCGACGTCGTCGGGGCCGAGGCCGAGGCGCTCCATGACGCCGGGCCGGAAACCCTCGATCAGGACGTCGGCCGACTCGCAGAGCCGCAGCGCGAGGTCCCGGCCGGCCGGATCCTTCAGATCGCACGAGACCGACGGACGGCCGCGGTGCATGTAGTTCCACGAGCCCGACCCGAGCCCAGCGGCCGCGCCGGCCCGCTCGAGCCGGATCACGTCGGCGCCCATGTCGGCGAGCATCATGACCGCGAACGGTCCCGGCCCGATCGAGGCGATCTCGACGACCTTGACTCCGTGAAGCGGTCCCATCGGCGGGGAGCCTATGCGGTTGGGGGAATCGTTCGTCTTCGGCACGCCAATAGGCACCGAAGGGGGATGAATCGCGCACCCTGAGCCGCCACCGTTGATCAATGGAAATCGAAACTGCGATGAAGGCGGATATACCGCCGAAACAGCAGTCTCGGCAACTCGACGCCGCGATAGCGCGCCTGGCGCGGCGCCAACACGGAGTTGTTTCGCTCACGCAACTCCGTGCGATCGGTCTCCACCCTCGAACCGTCACCGATCGCGTCGCGAGCGGACGTCTTCATCGTCTTCACCGAGGAGTCTTCGCGGTGGGCCACCAGTCGCTGACGCGCGAGGGGCGCTGGATGGCCGCAGTGCTGTGGGGCGGTGACGATGCGGCCCTGAGCCATCAGGCCGCCGGTGCACATCACGGACTGCGTTCATGGCGCGGTCCACCAACGATCACCCTTCCCCGCCACCGTCGATCGACCTCAAGAGTCCGGGTCCACCGCACGGCTCTGCCCACCGACGAGATCGAGATCGTCGACGGCATCACGACTACGACCGTTGCCCGGACGATCTTCGACCTGGCATCGGTCCTGGAGCGACGCGCCCTCGAACAGGTCGTTCGCGAGGCCGAGATCAGGCAGCTGACGGACGCGGTCTCCCTCCCCTCGCTTCTCGAGCGCTACCCCGGTCGGCGCGGCACCGCTGCCTTGAAGTCGGTGCTCGCCGATCTCGACGTCGGGGACGGCGTCACCTTCAGCGAGCTCGAGAATCGCTTCATGATGCTCGTCGATCGAGGAGGGGCTCCCGGTTCCCGAGGTCAACAAGCCGATCAGGCTCGGCGACCGCTTCATCGTCCCGGATTGCATCTGGCGCGATCGGCGGTTGATCGTCGAACTCGACGGTTACGCGGTCCACTCCCGCCGCATCCAGCGCGACGCCGACACCCTGCGCGATCGCGCACTGATCCTCGCCGGCTGGCTCGTCATCCGCGTGACCTGGCGCCATCTGCATCAGGGACGAGCCGAGCTGGCTCGTGACCTGAGGCGGCTCCTCTGGGACTAGGCGCCCTGGGCCGCGAGGACGTCGGCTTGATTCTCGCGGTCGAGGGGGTGGTGGCAGGCCGCGAAGTGGCCGCCGCCGTGGTCGATCAGCTCGGGCTGATCGGTCGAGCAGATCTCGGTCGCGTAGGGGCAGCGCGTGTGGAAGCGGCAGCCGGAGGGCGGGTCCGCGGGGCTGGGGACGTCTCCCTCGAGGATGATCTGCTGACGGGCCGCGTTGGCCCGGGGGTCGGGGATCGGGACCGCGGAGAGCAGCGACAGCGTGTAGGGGTGGATCGGGTTGGAGTAGACGTCGTCGGCCTTGCCGATCTCGACGATCTTGCCGAGGTACATGACGGCGATCCGGTCGGCCACGTGGCGGACGACGCCGAGGTCGTGGGCGACGAACAGGTAGGTGAGGTCGAACTCCTCCTGCAGGTCCTCGAGCAGGTTGATGATCTGGGCCTGGATCGAGACGTCGAGGGCGGAGACGGGCTCGTCGGCGATGATCAGCTTCGGGTTGAGCGAGAGCGCCCGGGCGATCCCGATCCGCTGGCGCTGGCCGCCGGAGAACTCGTGCGGATAGCGGTTGTAGTGCTCGGGATTGAGGCCGACCTTGGCGAGCAACTCGCGGACGGCGTCCTTGACCTGACCCTTCTTGACGATCCCGTGGAGCAGCATCGGGTCGCCGACGATCTGGGCGATGCGCTTGCGCGGATTGAGCGAGGAGTACGGGTCCTGGAAGACCATCTGGATGTCGGGACGCAGCGCCCGCGACTGCTTGTTGGAGAGGCCCGTGATCTCGCGGCCCTCGAACTTGACCGAACCCGACGTCGGCGGGATCAGCTGAAGGATCGTCCGGCTCAGCGTCGACTTGCCGCAGCCGGACTCGCCGACGAGGCCGAGCGTCTCGCCGCGGTTGACGCTGAAGGAGACGTCGTCGACGGCCTGCACGGCGCCGATCTGCTTGTCGAGAATGATCCCCCTGGTGATCGGGAAATGCTTGACGACGTGGCTGACCTCGAGGATCGGCCCGTCGTAGCCGACTCCCCCGGTCCGCGCCTCGTCGGCGCCCTGCGTGGCGGTTTCGTCGCTCATGCCGCCGGCGCCTCCAGTCCGATCTCACCGGTCGAGACGATTCGCAGCGACTTCTTCTTCTCGGGATCGAGGAAGCACCGGTCCGTGTGGGCCGGATCGCCGGATCGCGCCTTCAGCTCGGGCTCCTCGGTGCACTTGCTGAACGCGTGCGGGCAGCGATCGCGGAAGTGGCAGCCCTGCGGCGGCGCGATCAGCGACGGCGGCTGGCCGGCGATCTGGGCCAGGCGTGCCGTCCGCGGCCGGTCGATCCGCGTCAGCGAGCCGAGCAGACCCCACGCGTACGGATGCTGGGGGTCGTAGAAGAGCTGGTCGAGCGTTCCCGACTCGACGACCTGGCCGGCGTACATGACCATGACCCGGTCGGCGACCTCGGCGATCACACCGAGGTCGTGGGTGATCATGATCACCGCCATCCCGAGCTTCTGCCGGAGCTCCTCGATCAACCGCAGGATCTGCGCCTGCGTAGTGACGTCGAGGGCGGTCGTCGGCTCGTCGGCGATCAGCAGCTTCGGATCGTTCGTCAGGGCCATCGCGATCATCACGCGCTGGCGCATGCCGCCCGAGAACTCGTGCGGATACTCGCGGATCCGTCGCTCGGCGTCGGGAATGCCGACGAGGCCGAGCAGCTCGATCGCCCTTGCCTCGGCCTCCTCGTCGCTGACCTCCTGGTGAACCTGGATCGCCTCCATCATCTGCTTGCCCACCCTGAAGAACGGATGCAATGAGGAGAGCGGGTCCTGGAAGATCATCGAGATCTCGTTGCCGCGGATGCTGCGCAGGTCGTCGGCGGGCATCTTGTTGAGGTCGCGGCCCTCGAACAGGATCTCGCCCGAGATCTCGGCGTTGGTGGCTCGTGTAAGTCCGAGGACCGTCATGTTCGCGACGCTCTTCCCGGATCCGGACTCGCCGACGATGCCCAGCATCTCGCCGCGCCTGACCTCCAGCGACAACCCGTCGACCGCCTTGACGACGCCGTCGTCGGTATCGAAATGGACCTTGAGGTCCTTGATCTGGAGCAGTGCTTCTTCGCTCATTCGTATCTCACCCTCGGATCGAGATAGGCGTAGGCGATGTCGACCACGAGGTTCAGCGTGACGATGAAGAACGCGCCGAACAGGGTGATCCCCTGAATCATCGGCAGGTCGGATCGCTTGATCGCGTTGAAGGTCTCGGCGCCCACGCCGGGGATGTTGAAGACGGTCTCGGTGAGGATCGCGTTGCCGGCCAGCAGGATCGCGACGTCGAGCCCGAGCAGGGTGATGATCGGCGTGATCGCGCTCCGCAGCACGTGCTGCATGATCACCCGCTTCTCCGGCAGGCCCTTCGCCCGGGCCGTCCGGATGTAATCCTCCTGCATCACGTCGAGCATCTGCGAGCGCAGATATCGGGCATAGATGGCGGCCGTCGCCGCCGCGAGCACGAACCAGGGCAGAATCATCGATCCCACCTTTCCGATGAAGTCGTCGGCCTCCGCGTAGCTGCCGATGCCCGGGAATATCGGGAACACACCGACGTCCTTCGAGAACAGATAGAGAGCGACGAGGCCGAGCCAGAAGACCGGCGCGGAGATCAGGACCAGCGTCGTGATCATCGTCGAGCGGTCGAGCAGCGACTTCTGCTTGATCGGCGGAGATGATCCCGGTCGGGATCGCCATCAGCATCCAGAGGATCACCGAGCCGACGACCAGCATCACCGTCGCCGGCAGGTCGGAGAGGATCACGTCCTTGACGTCGGCGTTCGACTGGTAGCTGTGGCCGAAGTAGAAGGGGCCGGTGGCGTCGGTGCCCGGCAGGTCGAGCGGGGTGAAGACGCCCTTGATGTAGATCCAGAACTGGGTGAAGACCGAGTGGTCCAGCCCGAGCGATTCGCGGATCGCCTGGATCTGGTCCTCGTTCGCCTGGCGGCCGGCGCGGAGCTGCGCCGGGTCGGCGGAGGGAAAGACGTAGAAGAGGACGAAGACGACCCCGCTGACGATCACCAGCAGGAGGATCGACCAGAGAATGCGTCTGATGATGTAGCGGGCCATCTAGTGCGTGTCGTTCAGTGGGCGGTGTCCAGGAGGGGGCGGGAGCCCGCCGCCCTGCAGGCGGCGGGCTCCCTTCCTCCGTCGGAACAGCTGACTCGAATCAGCCGCCCGCCTTCAGCGAGGTGAACGCCAGATCCCAGTTGGCGTTCGCCTTGTTGACCACACCGGCTACATCCGCCGATGCGATGTTGGCCTGGTCATCCCAGATGTAGGGAATCGCGGCGTGCCTGTGCGGTCACCATTTTGTCGACCTCGGCCCAGGCGTTGAGCCGCTCCTCGGGATCGTCGATCAGGGCCGCGTCATCGATCGCCTTGTTGATCGACTTGACGTTCAGCTGCGGCCAGTTCGAGTTGTTCTCCGGCACGACGTTCTCTCCGTTGAACGTCGGGTCGAGCATCGACTGACCGTCGTTGAAGTCCTTCAGCCAACCGACGTTCGGACACACCTGCGGTGCGTTCGACGGGGTGCTGCAGAACTTCGTGTACATGATGTCGTGAGTCACCTTCTGGAAGTTGACCTTGAAGCCAAGTTCCTCCAGCTGACTCTTGACCACCGCGGCGGTGTCGGAGCCCGGAGGCGAGTCGTCACCGACCATGGTGATCTCGCAATCCGCGCCCTCGCATTTGCCGCTCGAGAACCCAGCCTTCTTCATGTACTCGGCGGCGAGATTCGGATCGCCGTCCGGGTTGGCCATGAAGTCGAGGTCGGGACCCTCGAGTCCGCCAGCTTCCTCGAAGCCGGGGAAGTCCGGCGGCAGGTAGTGGGTCGCGACCGGACCGGTCAGCTCGCCACCGCGGGTGTTACGCAGGTCGGTCCTGTTCGCGTTCGCGACCACGGCCTTGCGGACGTTGATGTCGTCGAATGGCGGCCATCTGCGTGTTCAGCGCCACGTAGCGGTTGCCTCCGGACGGAGTCAGCGTCAGCTGCCCAGGCTCACCCGTCTCCACCGCCTGCTTGATCGCGCTCGGCGGGGTCGTGAAGTCGAAGTTGATCATGCCCTCTCCGGCGAGGATCTTCTTCGACGCCGACACCGTGTCGGCGAATCCCTCCTGGACCTGGATGTCGTCCAGGTATGCGGGCCGGAAGTCCCAGCCGCTGCTGTTGTCCCAGTTCGGGTTGCGGATCAGGTGGATCTCCTTGTTCGGCGTGTAGCCGGTCAGGGTCCCCTTGGCGTCGTTCTCGATCATGTACGGACCGGTCGCGACCTGGTGCTCGCCGTACGTCGACGGGTTCTCCGCGTCGTACTGCTTCGCGTACTCCTCCGGGACGGGCGAGCTGACCGGGAGGGTCAGGGCGCCGATCACGCCGAGCGAGGTCGTGTTGTCGAGCTTGATCTCCAGCGTCGTGTCGTCGGGCGCCGTGATTCCCTTGATGTCGGGAGCGCCGCCGGTCGGGTCGTCCTGGGCCGCCTTGATCGCGTCGTCGATTCCGACGACTCCGGACAGATAGGTCTGGACGAACCCGTTCGGGACGCCGGGCAGACAACGATCGCTCGATCGCGTACTTGACGTCGGCGGCCTTCACTTCGCGATCGACCGGCGGCGAGTACATGACGCCGCTGTTGAGCTTGTAGGTGATGGTCTTGCCGTCGTCGCTGACCGTCGGGCGGCTCGGACGCCAGCAACGGCGTCGGCTCCTCGATGTCAGCCGGCGCGTAGGCCTCGAGCGACGACTGCGTCGCGCCCGTGATCATGAACGTCGTCTGGTAGTAGGCGGCTCCGGGGTCGATGTAGTCGACGTCGCTGGCGCCGATCACGGTCAGATCTCCGCCCTGCTGGGCATCGGAGGGAGCCTCGGTCGGCGCGGCGAGCTTCTGCTTGCGCGTCGCTGACGGCACTGCTCGAATCCGAGCTGCTGTCGCTGCTGCTGCCGCAGGCGGCAAGCGCTACCGAGGCGAACGACGGCGACCCCGAGTGCGAACACCCGGAAGTACTTCTGTCGCATTGTCGTTCCTTTCATTTCGGACGAGTTTTCGTCTTCGTTTTTCATTTCAAGATCTCCTCCGGCGCGGGCTCAGCGCGTCCTGCATCGCATCGCCGACGAAGTTGAAGGCGAGCACGGTGAACACGATGGCCAGGCCCGGGAAGAGCATGTACCACCAGGCATCGCTGAAGATCGGGGTGGCGTCGGAGATCATCTGGCCCCAGCTGGGCTCGTTCGTGACGCCGACACCGAGGAACGAGAGCGCCGCCTCGTAGAGGATCACCTGGGGGATCAGGATCGAGGCGTAGACCACGATCGGCGCGGTCAGGTTCGGCAACAGCTCGCGGAAGACGATGCGCATGTTCGATGCACCCATCGAGCGGGAGGCTTCGATGAACTCCTTCTCCCGCAGCGACAACACCTGGCCGCGGACGATCCGTGCCATATATGTCCAGCTGGTCAGCGAGATCACGAAGATGACCACTCCGAGACCCGGCTTGATCAGGCCGCCGAGACAGCCCGAGCCCCCTCCGCTCGTCTGAGCGAGCGTGCAAGCGGCGGCGATGCCGGTCGCGAGCAGCAGATAGGGGATAGCCAGGAACACGTCGACGGTTCGGGAGATGATCGTGTCCGTCCAGCCGCGGTAGAAACCGGCGAGCAGGCCCGTGACGATGCCGACGATGGTGGTCAGGAAGGTCGCGGCGAAGGCGACGATCAGCGAGACGCGAGTGCCGTAGACGGTCCGGCTGAAGACGTCGCGGCCGAGCTGGTCGACCCCGAAGAAGTGCTCCGAGGACGGGCCGGTCGGCGTCGCGAAGAGCGGATCGAGGGCGCCGGTGTCGCGGGCGTCGTAGTCGGGCGCACCGACGAGGGAGACGATCTGCGGCGCGAAGATCGCGACCAGGATCAGGAAGAAGATGAAGAAGAGGGAGAAGAGAGCGAGCTTGTCCTCCCTGAACTTGAGCCAGAAGAGCTGCCAGGGAGAGCGAACGTTCTCGCCCACCTGGAGATCGACCAGGTCAGGTCCGGCGCCGACGGGCGCCTCTCGCTCATTTTCGAATTGACTCGCTTCCAAACTGCCCCAACTTGTCCGCGCGCGAGGGGAGTGACGGTCCCTCCGCTGGACGACCCGCAGATTACTCCTGAGGGCCGGGTGGGGATCTACCGCATCGCCGCGGGCTTAAACAATTTCAGCGACCGGATGGAGGCGGCGATCGAGAAAAGCCGCGACGTCGACCAGCGCGTCGCGGGCGGCGGTCAGCGTCTTGGCGTACATCTGAAAGTCGTGCCAGTAACCGTCGAAGCGCTGGAGCTCGACCTCGACGCCCGCCGCGAAGGCACGGTCGGCGAACCGGGTCGAGTCGTCGAGGAGGATCTCGTCGGTCCCGACCTGAACCAGGGTCGGCGGCAGCTTTCTGAGCTCGGCGAAGAGCGGTGAGATCCGCGGATCGTCGGCCCGCAGCCCGCCGGCGTGATCGCGGGCGCCCTGCCTCAGCCAAGCCGGGCTGAGGACCGGGTCGCGGCTTCCGACCGCGGCGATGCTGGCCCCCGACATCGACAGGTCGAGCCAGGGGGAGATCAGGACGAGCGCCGCGGGCGAGGGCATCCCCATCTCGCCGAGCGAGCGGGTCGTCTCGACCGCCAGGGCCCCGCCGGCCGAATCGCCGACGACGGCGAGCCTCTTCGGGTCATGTCCGAGCTCGACGACCGCGCGGTAGGCCGCGAAGACGTCGTCGGTCGGCGCAGGATGCGGATCCTCGGGCGCGAGCCGATAGTCGGGCATGTAGACGTCGGCGCCGGTGACCTCGGCCAGCCACCCGGCGAACCCCGCATAGGCATCGCCGCCGCCGAGCTGGAATCCACCGCCGTGGACGAACAGGACGGCGTCGCGGTCGGCCGGATCGACGACGCCGACGGCACCCTCGAGCGGCTTGCGGAACCGGGAGATCCGGACCGATCCCGCCCACAGGTCGCTCTGCTCGATTCCCCCGGGGCCGGGCACCACTCGGGTCAGGGCGGCCATCCAGCGCCGCTGGAAGGCGAGCGGGAGACGGGAGCCGATGACCGGGCGGAAGAAGAGCCGCAGGCTCAGGCGCGACATTGCTTTGAGCAGCGCTTGCATCTGGGAGCGGCGAGCCTATCGCCAGCACTAGGATGCGGCGCAATGGAGCAGGTCGCATTCTTCGCTGGCGCAATCGGCGCATTGGGGGGAGCGATCGCGGTAATCCTGCTGCGCAATCCGTTCTACAGCGTGCTCGCCCTCGTCGTGCACCTGTTCTCGCTCGCCGGGCTCTTCCTGCTGCTGCACGCCGAGTTCGTCGCCGCGGCCCAGGTCGTCGTCTACGCGGGTGCCGTCATGGTCCTCTACGTATTCGTCGCCGCCTACGTCGGCGGCTTCGAGGAGCCGCTCTGGGATGCGATCCCCGGGCAGCGCGTCCTCGCCCCTCTGCTCGCGGGCGCGCTCTTCATCGAGCTCTCGATCGCGGTCCTCGGCTCGGCGCTGAAGTCTCTCGGTACCGAGGGCGCGACGATCCCCGAGGGCTTCGGCTCGCCGGAGGCGATCGGCAAGCTGCTCCTCGAGCGCTTCCTGATCCCGTTCGAGGCCGCCTCGCTTCTGCTCCTGATCGCGGCGGTCGGCGCCGTCGTCCTTGCCGCCCGCCGGCCCGAGGTCGAAGGGCCGTTGGATCGAGAAGGGGCCGGTCGGTGATCTGATGGACACCACCTGGTACCTCGTCCTCAGCGCGATGCTCTTCTCGATCGGCGCCGGCGGCGTGCTCGTCCGTCGCAGCCCGCTCGTCATCCTGCTCTGCCTCGAGCTGATGCTCAACAGCTCCAACCTCGCCCTGCTCGCGTTCAGCCGCAACTTCGGCAACGCGGACGGCCAGATCTTCGCGATGATCGTCATGGTCGTCGCCGCCTGCGAGGTCGTCGTCGGCCTCGGCCTGATCGTCGCCATGTACAGGCGCCGGATCCCGCTCGACGTCGACGAGAACCGAGGGCTCAGAGGGTGATCTCGTGAGCGTGACCACCTGGGGATGGCTGATCCTCGCCTTCCCCCTCGCAGGGGCGGTCCTGATCGGCTGCACCTTCAAGCTGCTGCCCGCCCGCGCGGCCGGGGCGATCGGGACGCTGTCGATCGCCCTCGCGTTCGGCTGCGCCGTCGGCGCGCTGATCGCGATGCTCGGCCACCCCGCCGACGAGCGCGAGTTCGCGAACACGCTCTACGACTACGCCAGCGCCGCGGGTATCCCGTTCGACCTCGGGATCCTGGTCGACCCGCTCTCGATCTTCATGGCCCTGGTCGTGACCGGGATCTCGACGCTGATCCACCTCTACTCGTTCGCCTACATGGAGGGCGACGCGGGCTACCGGCGCTTCTTCAGCTACCTCAACTTCTTCGTCTTCTCGATGCTGCTGCTGGTCCTCGCCGGCAACTACGTCCTGCTGATCGTCGGCTGGGCGTTCGTCGGCTACGCGTCGTACGCGCTGATCAGCTTCTGGTACCGCCGCGAGACGGCGACGAGGGCCGGCATGAAGGCGTTCGTGATCAACGTGATCGGAGACATCGGCCTCGTCTTCGCGGCGATCCTGCTGATCAAGGAGCTCGGCGTCAGCGAGTACGGGCAGGTCTTCGCGGCCGCAGGCGATCACTTCACGACCAACGAGTGGACGATCGTCGCGATCTGCCTGCTGCTCATGGTCGGCGCGTTCGCCAAGTCCGCGCAGGTCCCGTTCCACACCTGGCTGGCGGACGCCATGGAGGGCCCGACGCCGGTCAGCTCGCTGATCCACGCGGCGACGATGGTGACCGCGGGCGTCTATCTGATCGGCCGCTCCTACCCGCTCTTCGACCTCGCCCCGACGGCGGCCGACATCGCGGCGTTCGTCGGCCTGGCGACGCTTCTGATCGCGGCGAGCATCGCCCTCGTCGTCACCGACCTGAAGCGGATCATCGCCTACTCGACGATGAGCCAGATCGGCTACATGATCGTCGGCGTCTCGATCGGCGCCTACAGCGCCGGCTTCTTCCACCTGATGACCCACGCCTTCTTCAAGGCGCTTCTCTTCATGGCGGCCGGATCGATCATCTCGGCGATGGCGGCCCTCCAGAACATCAACCGGATGGGCGGATTCCGCAAGGCGATGCCCTTCACCTGCGCGGTGCTGATCTGCGGCGCTCTGGCGCTGGCCGGCTTCCCCGGCACCTCCGGCTTCTTCAGCAAGGACGAGATCCTCGCCTTCGCCGCGACCCGTGGCGGCATGTATTGGATCTTCGCGATCGGCGGCTACATCGGCGCGATCATGACCGCCTTCTACTCCTTCCGGATCGTCTTCCGGGTCGTCTACGGCGAGCCGGTGCCGGAGGCCAAGGAGCTCGAGGAGGGCCACATCGCCCACGCCGAGCCCGCCAACCCGGCGACCGGCGAAGCCGAGGACATCGACGTCGGCTTCCCCGGCGAGGAACACCACATCGCCGAGCGTGAGTGGCCGATGAAGGCGGCGATGGCGGTGCTCGCCTTCGGCGCCCTGTTCGCGGGCTTGATCCAGGTGCCGGGCATCACCGACGTGATCTCGAAGTTCCTCGACCCCGTCTTCGAGGCGTCGCCGATCGCCTCCAGCATCCACGTCTCGACCCTCGATGCGTGGATCGGCCTGGGGGTAGGCGCCCTCTGCTCGTTCCTCGGCATCGGGATCGCCTACTACCTGTACATCGTCGCCCCGGGCTCGACCCTGCGACTGAAGGAACGCTTCGGCGGCATCCACGACTTCCTCGAGCACAAGTGGTACTTCGACGAGGCGATCGACGCCCTCGTCTACAGGCCGGTCGTGGCGATGGGCCGGTTCGCCAACGACACGTTCGAGCGCTACGTCGTCAACGGCATCGTCAAGGGCGCCACCGGCGGCGTCGGCGGGCTCGGGGCGGCCGTGAAGACCGCGCAGTCGGGCTTCGTCCGCTTCTACGCGCTGCTCGTGATCGGCGGCCTCGCCGGGCTCGCCCTCTACTTCCTGCTGGTGGCGTCCTGATGCTGACCTGGATCGTCTTCGTCCCCGTGGCCGTCGGACTGATCGGCTTCCTGCTCCCGTCGCGGGTCGTCGGCTGGTGGGCGCTGCTCGGGTCGCTCGGGTCGCTCGGGCTGGCGATCGCGCTGGTCGCGGGCTTCGACTCGAGCGCCGTCGCGCTTCAGGAGACCGTGGACCAAAGCTGGATCCCGCAACTGGGCGTCAGCTTCCAGCTCGGCGTCGACGGGTTGAGCGTGTTCCTGGTGCTGACGACCTCGCTGCTGTGGTCGCGCGGCGATCCTCTGGTCGGCGCTGCAGTACCCCGACCGGCCGCGCAACTACTTCTTCATGCTCGGGCTCGCCCAGACCGCGACGCTCGGCGCCTTCCTGGCGCAGGACCTGCTCCTCTTCGTCCTCTTCTTCGACCTGATGCTGATCCCGTTCTACTTCCTGATCGGGTCCTGGGGCACGGGCGACCGGGTCGCGGCGACGATCAAGATGGTCATCTACACCGCCGTCGGCTCGCTCCTCATGCTGGCCGCCGCGATCGCGACGGCGGTGCTCAGCGCCCACACGGTCGGCGGGGTCACGTTCTCGATCGAGATCCTCCGCCAGGTGCCGCTCGGGACCGGCACGCAGTACTGGATCTTCGCCCTCTTCTCGCTCGCCTTCCTGATCAAGATGCCGGCGTTCCTCGTGCACGGCTGGATGGCCGACGCCTACCGCGCCTGCCCGCTGCCGGTCCTCGTCCTGCTCGGCGGCGTGCTGTCGAAGGTCGCGGCCTACGGGTTCCTGCGAATCGTGATCCCGCTGTTCCCCGACGCCTCGGTCCACTTCCAGGACGTCCTGTTGGTCATCGGCGTGCTCTCGATCCTCTACGGCTCGATGATGGCGTTCACGCAGACGAACGTGCGCCTGATCGCCGGTTACTCGTCGATCGCGCAGATGGGCTTCATCACGATCGGGATCTTCAGCCTCAGCGCTGCCGGCGGCGACGGCTCGGTCATCCAGATGGTCAACCACGCGCTCGTGGTCGCGCCGGTCTTCCTGATCGTCGCCCTGCTCGCCGAGCGCACCGGGACCGAGGACATCCGCGAGATGGGTGGCATGGCCAAGCGCGCACCCGTCCTCGCGATCCTGTTCGTGATCGTGACGATGGCGCTGCTGGCGATGCCCGGCTCCGCCAACTTCGTCGGTGAGTTCTTCATCCTCAAGGGCGTCTTCGAGACGAAGGTCGCGATCGCCCTGATCGCCTCGATCGGGATCGCCCTCGCCGCCTTCTACGCGCTGCGCATGTACCAGCGGACGATGCACAACCGCCTGCCCGAGGGCACCGAGTCGCGCGAGATCTCCTGGCGTGAGGCCATCGTGATCGTGCCGCTCGTCGCCTGCATCATCGGCCTGGCCCTCTATCCCGGCCTGATCACGACGCGCAGCGAGGTTTCAGTGGACCGCAGCCTGTCCGCCCTGACCCCGCAGCAGCAGGAGCCGGTGGCGCTCAAGGGCTCGACCGGCTACGCCCCCGTCGAGGCGGTGACCGGCCCGTGATCGATACGCCGGATATCGACTACGCCGCGCTCTCGCCGGTCCTCGCCCTCGTCGGCGGCATCTGCGTCGTCCTGCTCGCCGGCCTGATCGGCCCGCGCGGCAAGCGCTGGGTCTCCTCCGGCCTGACGCTGCTGACCCTCGGCGTGACGGCAGGCCTGCTGATCTGGCGACTCAGCGAGCCCGACGTCGACCTCGTCGCCGGCGCCCTCCGCATGGACGGCATGTCGGCGACGATCGGCCTGATCGTCGTCGCCGCGGCAGCGTTCGTGATCCCGCTCCAGCTGCGGGATCCAGCCGCGGAGGAATCGGGGTTCGGGGAAACGCACACGCTGCTGCTCGGCTCGGTGCTCGGCATGGTCCTGCTCGCCCAGGCGACCAACCTGATCTCGTTCTTCGTCGCGCTCGAGCTGCTCTCGATCCCGCTCTACGTGCTCTGCGGGTCGCACCGCTCGCGGGCCAAGTCGCTGGAGTCGGGCCTCAAGTACCTGATCGTCGGCTCGATCGGCTCGGCCACCCTGCTGTACGGGCTCGCTTTCATCTACGGAGGCTCCGGAGGCGCCACGGACTTCACCGCGATCGCCCAGGGGATCGGGACGGACCTCGCCGACGATCCGCTCGTGCTGATCGGGATCGCCTTCGTCGCCGTCGGCCTGGCCTTCAAGGTCTCGATCGCGCCGTTCCACCAGTGGACGCCAGACGTCTACGAGGGCGCCCCGACCCCGATCACCGCGTTCATGGCCGTCGCCACCAAGGCCGCCGCCTTCGCGGTCTTCGCGCGCTTCTTCATCACCGCTCTCGGCCCCTCGTTCGAGCAGTGGCAGCCTGCCCTCGCGGCCCTCGCGGCCATCACGATCGTCGTCGGCAACGTCGGCGCTCTCGGCCAGGACTCGCTGAAGCGGATGCTCGGCTACTCCGGCGTCGCCCAGGCCGGGTACATGCTCGTCGGCCTGCTGGTCGGCAGCATCGCCGGCACCGACGCGCTCGTCTTCTACCTCGCCGCCTACACGCTGATGAACATGGCGGCCTTCTCGGTCATCGCGATCCGCGAGCGAGAGACGCCGCTCGGCGACGACATCGCCGCGATCCAGGGACTCGGCAAGGATCGCCCCGCCCTCGCCTGGCCGCTCACCATCTCGATGCTCGCCCTCGCCGGCATCCCCGGCACCGTCGGCTTCATGGGCAAGCTGTTCCTGATCGAGTCCGCCGTCGCCGGCGATTTCACCTGGCTCGGTATCGCGATCGTGATCGGCTCGATGATCTCCCTCGCCTACTACCTGCGGGTCATCGCAGCCATCTGGATGCGTCCCGCGCCCCGCCTCTCCCCCGCGATCGCCGGCGCCTCCCCTGAGGCCGACGACGAGGACGCCGACGGGATCGACGAGCTCCCCGACCGCACCGGCGTCGTCGCCGGCCGCACGCTCGCCGGCACCCCCAGCGGCGGCCGCTGCGCTCTCGTCCTCGGCACGATCATGCTGACGAGCGCCGCCACGGTCTTCTTCGGGATCATCCCCTCGCCGCTGGTCGACTTCTCGGCCCACGCCGGCCAGGCGATCTCGTCGATGCTCGGGCTCTGAATAACTCCGAGCAGATGCTCCGGCTTCGCGCGTCCGCTCTGCTCGGCCTGCGCGGTGTTGCCGCTCGGCAGGGGCGTCAGTCGGCTGGTGGGGTCGGCAGTGCGTTGCCGAAGACCTCGATTTGGGCGGATAGTACCGCCCTCAGCGCAGTTTCGTTTCGCCGACCGACCTTGAAGCTCCCTCGGCAGGCGGGTGGACGGTGGGCGAGCGCCCCGAATCCTCCCCTCCCAGCCCAAAGCCAACTTTCGCCTGCCGGCGAGTCCCTCGGCAGGCCGCGCCTACCGCCAAAGAAAGAGCCCCGGGCGCGCAGGGCCCGGGGCTCTTCCCCCTCGTTGCTAACGGCTAGTTCTTCCGGCTATCCGTTGCAAGCTGCTAGATGGCAGTTGTAGAACTCGTTGCCGGTGGCGGTGTTGCCCCAGCTCGTGATTCCGAACGTGGCGTAGATGCCGTACTCGGCGTTGTCGTTGGCCTTGCTCTTCGTGACCTTGGCGGTGTCACCGTTGACCGCGCTGCCGTCGATGTAGATCCCGGCGTAGCCGTTCTCGTTCGCCTGAGCGTGATCGATGACGACGCCGCGGGGCGACTTGACGTAGAAGCCCTCGTAACCGCCGTGGGCGATGTCCTTGGTGAAGCTCATGCGGAAATCGCCTTCGCTCCAGTAGCCGTACGTCGTGATCGAGAACCCCTCGACGTTGTTGCGCTTGATCTTGTCGAACGCCTCGTTGGTGGTGAAGACGCCGCGTTCCGGCTTCACGATCTTGTTGTTGACAACCGTGTTCTCCGAACCGTTGACGAACTGGAACCCGTAGTTGGCATAGCTGATCTTGTTGCCGGCGAACCGATTGCCCGTTCCATAGCTCGAGTAGACGCCGTTCGATTCGTCCTCGGGGCCTGACCTGAGGTTCAGGCCGATCACCTTGTTCTTGGCGACGTTGGTGAAGTACAGGTTGTCCTTGAACGCCGCGATCGTTCCGTTCTTGATCGTGACCCGGTCGAAGCCCGCGTTCTCGATGCCTTCGTATCCATCCGTGGCGCCGGCGCCGGTGATCGAGTGACCGTTCAGGTCGATCGTGATGTCGTCGGCGCCGACGGTGAGACCGCCGTCACCGCCTGCCGAGCAGTCGATGTCCTGCTTGAGCGTCACGTCCGTGAAGACGGTGGTTCCGCAAGTGAGCGCAGGGCCCTTTGCCGCCGACGCCGTCGCAGGCAGAGCGATCGCAGCGAGGATGATCGCGGCGATCAGGGTCTTGGTGGGGACGTTCATTCGTGTGTTACCTCTTCTTGGTGGGGTTGGTTCTTTGGTCTGAGCCCAAACCACATCGGGGCGGGCAGGCAGGGAAGCGGCTAGTCGCCGCCGTTGACGATGTCGTCGGCGAAGGAGTCGGCCTTTGCGGCCGACGCAAGCGGGGTGAGCCCGAGGCCGTCCTCGGTGCTGCGAAGCAGCGAATACGGGTCGTACTTGCCCGTGAGGGTGGCGCCCGGCGTCGTCAGCCCGGAGACGGCGACGGTTCCGACGGTCCCGTCATCGTCCTGCGCGGAGGCGGCGAGCTCGTCGAACGTGACGATCAGCAGGCCGTCCTTCTTGTAGGCCGCCGACTTCAGGATCTTGGGGACGAGCTCCGACAGGTACTCGTCGGCGGCAGCTGCTCCGTCCGGACCCTCGTTGCAGGCGCGCTCGACACCTGAGTGGCACAGGTTCGGCGCGATGTAGGAGTAGGCCGGCGTCGTCGACTCGCTCTTCAGGTCCTTCACCAACTGATCGCCGGGAATGTCGCCGGCCGTGCACGATCCGAGATCGAGCAGCGAGTGGTAGTAGATGAACGGGTTGTGACGGGCGGCGTACACGCCGTTGGTCGTCTTCTCGGTCTCGTCGGCCTCGTTAGGGGTCGGCCGGACGCAGTTGGCAGGGCCGGTCTCGTCGGCCATGCCCTCGATGTAACCGCGCCATGACCTGCCGGTGGCGGCGACCTGGTCGGCGACGGAGAGCGTCACCGCCGGGTAGATGCAGCCGTCGCCGGGGACGAAGCCCTTGTCGTCCGGCTTGGTCCTCGACGGGAACTCGGCGTAGGTGGAACAGTCGCCCTTGGTCGCGGCGTTCGGCCGCTGGCCGCCGGTCATGCCGATGACGTTCGGCATGGCCTTGTCGTCGAGCAGCTCGTAACCGCTCAACAGCGCGCCCTGGGGGCGGAGACTCTCGGATAGATACGGCATCTGCGACTGCTCGCCGAAGGCCGCGTCGTAGCCCGGGCTCGTCAGGCTGATCACGAAGACGTGACCGAACGGGCCCGCGGCCGGCGGAGGCGGCGGAGGCGGTTCCGGCGTGGTCGGGTCTGTCGGCTCGGTCGGCGTGGTCGTGCCGTCGTCGGCCGGCGGCGGGGCATCGGACGGGCCGGCCGAGGGTCCCGCCGTCGGCCCGCCGGGGCCCAGCGTCGCCGACTCGAGGTCGGGGACCGACGTGTCGCCGGCGGCGGCGTCGGACGCAGCGGCGGCGGCCGGGTTCGCTTCGAGGGCGGCGGCGAGCGCTGCTGCGGCGCTGAAGCCGCTGCCGTTGAGCGCGCCGCCGATCACCGCCGCAGTGGCGATCAGCGAGCAGGCCGCGATCATCACGAAGTTCCGGTGGGAGATCCCACCGGCTCGCTCCATCAGCTCAGAGAGCCGCTTCTTCATATGCCGCTCCCGTTGACCTGCTCGGTCGCCGGTGCCTGCGACTGCGTCTGGGCTTCGCTGGCCTGCGCCTGCTGGATCCGGGCGGGATCGATCGCCGCCCTCGGAGCCGGAGCCACCACCGTCGCCTTCGCGGGACCGTCGGGGCCGGGGCCCTCGACGGACTGCTCGAGCACATGACCGCACTGCGAGCAATAGACGACACCCGGACCGTAGGGAGCGTTGCACTGCGTGCAGTGCCCGACGGCGCCGGTGCGCTCGAGCTCGATCGCCCGTTCGACCTGACCGAGCTCCGTATCGACGACCTGCAGTTCGGCCGCCTTGGCCGTCAGCGCGTCGAGGCGGACGTGGTCGCGAATCGCCATCTCGTAGAAGGCGCCGCCGAGGTCGGCCTGCATGACCGTGAACTTCTCGATCAGCCGGTCGCGGCGGCCCATCAGCTCGGGGTCCACCTGCGCAGCCGGCGCGGCTCCGTTCGATGCCGTCGCGTTGGCGGCTTCCCGGCCTGCGGCGTCCCCGGCTTCGGCGGCGCCGGGGGGATCGACGAGCGCAGGCCCGGTGCCCTGCCCGCGTCGTCCTTGCGGGCGGGCCTCAGGTCGCGGACGCGGTCGCCGAGACCGCTCGCGGTATCGCGAATCCGGTCGATCATGGTGCGTCTCCGACCGCGATCACGTCGGGCAGGTTCTGCTGGCTCTCGATGTAGCTCTGACCGGTCTGGTTGGCCTGGTCCTGAGCGATCTGCGCGCCCTCGTCCTTGTCGGCGTCGGTCGGCTCGATCCCGTCGATC
The DNA here is from genome assembly GCA_963791335.1 of uncultured Solirubrobacterales bacterium. Taxonomy (GTDB): domain Bacteria; phylum Actinomycetota; class Thermoleophilia; order Solirubrobacterales; family 70-9; genus RHKX01. The sequence continues at coordinate 182,867 of CAWBRN010000007.1, read as the reverse complement.
TTGTGGACGTCGCCGTACTGGGTCTTGGCGATGGTCTCGCCGCCGGCGCCGTCGGACGGGTCGGTGTTGCCGCCCGCCGAATCGCCGGCGGCGGTGACCTGGATCACCTGCGCGTCGGGGAAGTCCGACTTCAGGTCCGAGAGCGCCTTCTCGGCGTCGCCCTTGCTCTTGAACTCACCCGAGTAGAGGACGTACTCCCCGCCCGGGTCTGGCTTCACGACGAAGTCGCTCGGCACGATGATCCCGACGTCCTTGGCACCGCTCGACTCGGCGTCGCTCGTGGCGCCGTCGGCGTCGTCCTGGGTGGTGGTGGCCGGCAGGCTGTCGAGCTGGACGGAGTAGCCCTTGTCGAGCGAGAAGTCGCTCGAGAGCTGTGTCGCCGAGACGTTCTTGCTCGTGTCCGTGGATGCGGCTGCGGTGCCGGCGGCCTGCTTGTCGAGCGCCGCGAGCAGGTCGGGATCGGTGCTGCCGGTGCCGCCGCGACCGACGAGCACGCCGATGCCGACCGCCGCCGGGAGCAGGATCAACAGAAGGACCACCGCTGCACGGAGCTGACTGCCGTCCTTCGCCGGCCGGCCGGTGCGCGGCCGGACTGACGCGAGCGCCGGCTCGCCGCCGCGAAGTAGCGAGTCGGCGGGATTCGACGGATCCGAGCGCTTCGTCGCGCAGCTGACGCAGTAGCGCTGCTTGTGATCGAGCGGCGCCCCGCAGACCTCGCACGACTCGAAGCGGTCGCCGAGGCTCGGCTTCTCACCTACCGGCGTAGGTGTCTCTGGTGTGACTTGAGTGCTCATGTCGCTCCTAGCTCTTTCGGGTTCTCACTTGAAGATGGTCGGGGGTGCGAAGACGTCGACCTGGGCGCCCTTGGGATCGCCGACGAGGGCGAGCTTCACGGGGTGCGAGTCGCCGTTCTCGAGGTCGTCGAGGGTCGCGGTGCCCGCCGCGACGACCTTGCCGCCCTTGCTCGCCGTGGCGTAGATCTCGAGGTCGTACTGAGGGACGTCCGAGCTGTTGCTGACCTGCAGGTCGACCCTGCCGCCGTCCTTGCCGGCGGACGTCCCGGTCTGGGACACCTCGATGGCGGGGAGCGTCTCGGCGACCGTCAGCGGGGGTTCGGCCTGCTCGCCGACCTTGGCGAAGGGCTCGCCCTCGGGGACGTCGTCCTTGGTCACGAAGACCCAGGTCCCGCGACTCGCCGGCGGCGAGAGCCCCGATGTGGGCACTCGAAGTACTTGGCTGCCCTTCGTCAGGTTGAGCGGCTCGTCGCCGTTGCCCTTCACACCGACCGCGATCGGCAGGTCGTTGACCGGGTGATCGCCGGTGTTCTTGAGGCCGACGGAGATCGCCGCCCCCTTGTCGCCACGCACGATCGTCGTGTCCGTGACCTCGACATCGGGATCGGGGGCGCCGATCTTCACCTTGTCGGGCTTGACGAGCGTGCGCTCCGCCTTGACGGTGAGCCAGTCGTCCTTCTGCTGCGTCGTCGAAACGTTGCAGCCTGCGGCGACCGCGGCCAGCAGGCACGCGGCTGTGACGACGAGGGCCGGCCCCGTCGATCTGATGGCTGTCTAGCCGAAGGCGCCACTGACGTAGTCCTGGGTCCGCTCCTCGTTGGGGGCGTCGAACACGTTGGTCGCGCTGCCGTACTCGACGAGGTCGCCGAGGTACATGAAGCGCGACGTAGTCGGCGACGCGGTAGGCCTGCTGGAGGTTGTGGGTGACGATCACGACCGCCACGTCCTCGCGCAGCTTCACGATCAGGTCCTCGATCACCTCGGTCGACTGCGGGTCGAGCGCCGAGCACGGCTCGTCGAGCAGCAGCACCTCGGGCTCGACCGCCAGCGCCCGGGCGATGCAGAGACGCTGCTGCTGACCGCCAGAGAGCTTCAGGGCCGGGTGGTTGAGGTTGTCCTTGACCTCCTCGAACAGGCCCGCCTCGTGGAGAGCGGCGTGGATCTGCGGCTCGAGGGTCTTCTTCCGCGCGCGCCGCGAGCCCTGCTCGCGCAGCACGTAGGCGAGGTTGTCGAAGATGCTCATCGGGAACGGGTTCGGCTGCTGGAAGACCATCGTCACCCGGCGGCGCAGCGCGGTCGGCTCCATCAGCGCGATGTCGGTCTCGTCGAGCGTCACGCGGCCCGTCATCGAGGCGGACGGCGTCAGCTCGGTGAGCCGGTTGAGCGAGCGCAGCAGGGTCGTCTTGCCGCAGCCCGACGGGCCGATCAGCGCCAGCACCTCGCCCTGGCGATCGGGCAGCGAGACCTCGTTGACGGCCTTCTTGGCGCCGTAGAAGATCGAGAGTCTCCTCGACCTCCATCCGCGGGATCGAGAGCTGCGGCGCGCCGACCTTGCGGCTGCCGGCCCAGGCCGTCGCGCCACCGCGAGTTGCCGTTCGCCGTCCGCTGCTCGGGGCCGCCTCCTGGGCGGCTCTGCGGTCGCCGTCGCGGTCGCAGGCGCCGGACGGGCGGCGGGGTCACGAGCTCCATGTTCCGGCCTTTCGGGCACGCCGATGGACCACGTCCACGGCGACGTTGAGGAGGAGGACGATCAGCAGCAGCACGAATGCCGCCGCGTAGGCCTTCTCCGGGTTGGTTGCGCTCCCCGGTCGGGAGCGTTCTGGAAGACGTAGCTGGTCAGCGTGCTGCCGGTCCCGCGGAGGAAGCCGAGCACGGGGACGTCGTTGGCGGGCTCGGAGTTGAGCGTCGCGCCGAGCAGGACGACGATGATCGCCGTGTCGCCGATGATCCGGCCGAGGCCGAGCATCGCGCCGGTCGCCACCGAGGGCCGGACGGCGGGCAGCAGGATCCGGCGGGTCGTCGCGATCTTCGTCTTGCCGACCGCGTAGGAGGCCTCGCGGATGTGGCGCGGGATCGCCTGCAGGCCCTCGCGGACGCTGCCGACGACGAGCGGCAGCGCGACCAGCGAGAGCATCGCGCCGGCGGCGAAGAACGAGCGGCCGAAGACGACGCCCTCCGAGCTGCGGCTGAGGAAGCCGAGCGCCGGGCTCGAGAAGATCACGGTGCCGAACAGCGCGAGGACGATCGTCGGCGTGCCGGCGATCATCTCGATCGTCGACTCGGCGACCCGGGCGAGCGCGAAGGGCCGGCCGTACTCGCTGAGCCAGACCGCGATCGCCGATCCCGACCGGCATCGCGATCGCCATCCCGATCACGGAGACGACGAACGTGCCGATCAGCGCGTCGGAGAAGCCGCCGGTCTGCGTCCTGGGTGAAGCCGACCTTCGGGCGGGGTGACGAGCAGCTCGGGCCGCACGTACTTGATGCCCTGGACGAAGCATGTAGACGACGATCGACGACGGCGATCGCGCAGAAGAGGAGGCCGAGGGCCCAGCAGATGGCGAGGCCGATCCGGTCGGACGTGCGCCAGGCGGCGCCGCGAGGGTCCGTCGGCGGCGTCGGCGGAGTCGAGCCGGGCGGGCGGCCGTTGCCGTTCACGGTCGCCGGGTCGGCGGCCGGGGGCGTCTCGACGAGCTCGGGGAGGTTCATGCCTGCCCGTACTTCTGCATCGACTGCTTGGCGGCCCAGCCGGCGAGCGAGAGCATCGCGGCCGAGAAGAGAAGGACGGCACCGATCGCGAACAGCGTCGCCTTGCCCGGCGGCGAGCTGAGCAGGTCGATGTTGTTGATGATCGTCGGCGCGAGCGGGCGCGACGGCTCGACGAGGAAGATCCAGCCGTCGAAGGGGTTGGGCGCGAAGCCGACCGAGCCCGGAGACCATCGCGAGCATCACCGCCTCGCCGAGCGCGCGCGCGGTGGCGAGGACGGTGCCGGCGACGATCGCCGGGCGGGCGGTCCGGACGGCGATCTTCCAGAAGGTGCGCCAGCGGTTGATGCCGAGCGCCGAGCGAGCCCTCGAGCCAGCCCTGGCGGACCGCGCGCAGGCCGTCGCTGAAGATCGAGATCATCAGCGGCGCGATCATCACGGTGAGGATCAGCACCCCGGCCGCGAGGCTGTAGCCGGTCAGCGAGATCACGTGGGAGACCGATGCCTCGACTCGTCTCGGTGATCAGGTGGTTGCCGATGAACGGGACGACCACGAGGACGCCGAGCAGGCCGTAGATGACCGACGGGACGCTGGCCAGCAGGCGGACGACCGGCTGCAGGATGTTGCGCATCCAGGTCGGGCGCGAACTCGACGATGAAGACGGAGACGAAGAGCGCCGAGACGAAGGCGATCAGACCGCGGCCACGCCGGTGATCAGGATGGTGCTCCAGATCAGCGGCCAGGCGTGGAACGTGTAGACGTAGGCGCCGCCGGTCTGGCCCGACTGGGAGATCGCCTGAAGCTGGTCGTCGGGGCTGCCGCCGGCGCCGAACCAGGAGAGGCCGTTGTGCGCGAAGGAGGGCCAGCCGCGGACGAAGACGAAGACGAGCATCGCGACGCAGCAGCAGCGACGACGGCGCCGACCAGCGCGCCGAGCATCCGCTCGGCGCGCCGGTCCGACCACCGCGGCGGCGGCTCGGCGAGGTACTCGACCTCGTCCGACCCGCCGGGCAGCGAGGGAGTAGACTGTCCTCCCAGTGCTGCATCCGTACTTCGTCTACTTGTTGAACGCGGGCACGCCGCCGGCCTTGGTGATGATCTTGCCCGCCTTGCGGCTCGTCCGGGCCCAGTCAGCGAACTTCTGCACCTTGCGGTTCGGGCTGCTCTGCGGGAGAACGAGCCAGATGAACCGCGACAGCGGGTAATGCAGCGACTTGATGTTCGCTCGGCGAGCACGGAACGCCGTTGACCTTGACGGACTTGACGCCAGCGCCCTGCCACGCGAGTCCGGCGTAACCGATCGCGTTGTCGTCGTTCTTGACCGCGTTGACGACCAGGCCGTCAGCCGTCAGGGCGTTGACGTTCGACGACGGCGGCTTGTTGTTGAGCACAGCCTGGAGGAAGAAGTTGTACGTACCTCCGTTGGTGTCGCGGCCGAACGGGTCTGATCGTCGAGTTCAGGTTCGACCCTGGGACGTCGCCCCAGTTGACCGTGTTCCCGAGATAGATGCTCGCCAGGTTCGGGATCGTGATGTTCCTGAGCGTGTTCGCGTGTTGACGTCGATGCAGAGCCCGTCGAGGTACATCTTGATGTAGATCGTTCCGGCGTCGCTCGGAAGCGGCGGCCGGGCCTGACCGGCGAACATGCTGCGTCCCTGCTGCACGTCCTGGACCCCGGCGTTGCCGCCGTTGGCCGTGTAGATGAAGTGGACTCGCTTGTGCTTCTTCTCGTAGGCCTTGAACAAGGCCTCGAAGACCGGCTGTGCGGCGACCGAGCCCGACCCGATCAGGTCCGTCGCCGAAGCCGATGCCGGCACCGCCATCACCACTACTGCGGCGAGGGCTGCTGCCAGCGCTCGTTTGATCTTCATTTGCGTTGTTCCTTTCGCTGGGCGGAGTCCCGCCAGTGGACGGTCCCCGGGGAGAGGGCTTCTCGACCTTTCCTACCGGCTTGGTCGGGAAGCGCCGAAAAGATAGCAAAAAGGATCGGCGGCAACGCGCTTCCCTACCTTTCCGACCTGTTTAGTCGGCTAGAGGCCGGGTAGCGGCCTCCGGCCGCCCGGCCGCGATCGGGTTAGTCCGACTCCCAGGCGTTCGGATCGTCGAGCAGCGCCGTGACCTCGGGGGGGAACTTCTCGCTCGAGGACGTTGGCGAGCGTGACCGATTCGAGGACGACCCTCATGCTGCTCGCGGAGCGCGACCCAGGCCGAGGTGAGGCCCTTGGCCGGATCCTCGTACTCGAGGTTTTCCGGACGGGTGTCGCGGACGATCGCGATCGGGCCCTCGATGGCCCGCATGATCTCCGCGAGGTTGACCTCGGCGGCGGGCCGGACGAGCGAGTAGCCGCCCTCCGCCCCACGCTGGCTGAAGACGATCCCGGCCGTCTTCAGCTCCGACATGATCTTCTCCAGGAACTTGAACGGAATGCCCTGGGAGTCGGAGATGTCGTCGCCCTTGAGCAGCTCCTCGTCGGTCGCAGCGAGCTCGAGAAGAGCCCGCATCGCATAGTCGGCTTTGGCGGATATCCGCATCGAGTGATCCTGCCAGTTTCCGTACGGTTGAGGGGTGCTCCATCACGTCACCCTCGAGGTCGGCCCCGCGGACGTCGCCCGGTTCTCGGAACTGCTCGAGACGATCGGCTTCGAGCCGGTCCCCGTGCCCGCCTCGCTGGGCGACGGCTATCGGTGGTTCGAGCGCTCCGCGACCCAGGTTCACCTGGCCCTGACCGACGAGCCGACGCGCACCCGAGCGTCGGCCATGCGGCGTTCGTCGTCGACCCGCTGGCGCCGGCGGTCGAGCGGCTCGAGCGAGCCGGATTCGACGTCTCCGAGCGCCGCCGCCACTGGGGTTCGCGCCGCGTCGTCGTGGCGGCGCCGGCCGGGCACCGGGTCGAGCTGATGGAGACACCGCCTTCGCAAGCGGAGTCCGAGGGCCGGACCGCCATTTCGCCGCTCGACTTCGTAGCATCGTCGGCCCCTTGAATTACCCGGTCGAAACCTTCACCGAGGCGGAGCGGATCGCTCTCGAACCTCACTTCAGCAACCTCGACCGGCCGGTGTTCGCGCTGACGAATCTGCCCGAGACCGTCAAGGGCGCGCTGTTCGCCCGCTACTCCCGCTACCAGGGCACGCTGCGGCGGCTCTACCTCGACGAGTTCGCGGCCGACGCTCCCGAGGGGGGCCGTCCCTTCGACGGCGCCGAGGGCGAGCGCGCCGCGCAGCTCTACGAGCGGATCTTCATCGGCTACGGCGACGACTCGGTCGCGCAGCTCGGCGGCGCCCACCTCGCCTGCGAGTGGGTCTGCAACGTCCTCACCAAGGTTCTGCAGCGCGGTCGCCTCGCCGCCTACCTCGAGCAGTCGACCCGCTACATCCCCTACGACACGCCGATGGACGAGGGCCTCGAGCAGGGGGCGCCGGGTAGCTGGCGCTACTGGCGGGGCGAGGAGCTCGGCCCCGAGTTCGGCGCGGCGATGGACGAGATCTTCACGATCTACTCGCGCCACGCTCAAGCACGTGCGCGCCTGGGCCGAGGAGCGCTGGCCGCGCGGCGACGAGCCGCAGGGCGCATGGGAGCGCTCGATCAAGGCGAAGGCCCTCGACCTGCTGCGCGGGCTACTCCCCGCCTCGACCCTCTCCCACGTCGGCATCTACGCCTCCGGGCAGGCCTACGAGCAGCTGCTGCTCCGGCTCGCCTCCTCCCCGCTCCCCGAGGCCCGCGAGGTCGGCGCGATGGCCCTCGAGCGAGCTCGGCGCGGTCATCCCGAGCTTCATCTCGCGGGTCGGCCGGCCCGAGCGCGGCGGCGAGTGGATCTCCTACCTCGAGCAGCGCCGTGCCGACACCGAGCGCTGGGTCGCCCGGCTCGGCCTCGACCGCCGCGGCGGCTCCGACGCGCCCACCGTCGAGCTGATCCACGTCGACGGCGACGAGGACCTGCTGCTCGCCGCCTCCCTCTACGAGGCGACCGGCCTGCCGGAGAGCGAGATCGCCGGCCGGATCGGGACGCTCGATCCGATCGAGCGCGAGGGCATCCTCTCCGACCTGGTCGGCGAGCGCGGCAACCGCCGTCACCGGCCGGGCCGCGGCTGGGAGTCGGTCCGCTACCGCTTCGAGATCGTCTCCGACTACGGCGGCTTCCGCGACATGCAGCGGCACCGGATGCTGACCTGCCAGTGGCAGTCGCTCGGGCCCGACCTCGGCGCCGGCGTTCCCGAGGAGGTCGTCGAGGCGGGCGTCGGCGACGAGTACGAGCGCGCCCTCGAGATCTCGCGGAACGAGTTCCACCGGCTCGAGGAGGCCGGGATGCCCGAGGTCGCGCCGTACGCGCTCTGCCTCGGCTACCGGATCCGCTACGTGCTCGACATGAACGCCCGCGAGGCCATGCACGTCTGCGAGCTGCGCTCCGGCCGCGAGGGTCACCCGACCTACCGCGCCGTCGCCCAGGCGATGCACGAGCAGATCACCGCCGTCCACCCCGCGATCGGCGCCGCCATGCGCCACGTCGACTCGAGCTCCGAGCCCCGGCTCGAGCGGATCATGAGCGAGATCCGCACGCACCGAAAGCGCGCCGCGCTGGCGAAGTAGCTCGGGGGTCGGTGGGCGTGGCCTGCGGGAACGAAACTGCGCCAACGGCGGATAGTCCGCCGTGAGAGCAGTCTCGGTCTTGCCGCGCATGCTCTTGTAGAGCTGCTTGGCGGTGTTCGAGAGGTAGGGGCCGTAGAGGGCTCCGGATTCCCCGACGTGGCTGTAGCTCGTGACGGAGACGAGCGTCTTGTCGCCGATGATCCAGCCGCCGCCGCTGGCGCCGCCGGTCATGTCGCAGCTGATCTTCATCGGAGCCGGCCCGTTGAAGCCGGCCGAGTCGGAGCCCTCGTAGTCGCTGGGGCACGTGTACTCGAGCGTCCCGTCGAACGGGAGCGAGCCGCGGGTAGCCGAAGGCGACGTAGTTCTGGTCGCGCGGCTGGTCGAAGCCGATCCCGCGGGCGCCGACGACGTCCTGGAGGGTCTGGCCGGCGGCGTTGCGCTTGACGATCGCCATGCCGACGTCGTAGCGAAGGTTGCCGCCCTGCTTCCACTGCTTCGTCGTCGCGAGCGACTTGGCCGGCCAGGCGCCGAACGGTCTTCTCCGCGTCCGTCCGGTACCCCTGTAGGCGGGAACGAAGATGAAGTTTCTCGACCGTCCCCCTGCCGTACTCCGCGTCGTAGACGCAGTGGCCCGCCGTCTCGACGAGGCTGCTGTTGCGACTGTTGACGGCGGTGCCGGAGCAGACGTAATCGCCGGCCTGGGTGCCGTCGGCGACGGTGAAGAAGACCTTGCCGTGAGCGCGGATCTTCGGCGCCGTGGGATCGGCGACCTGCGTCGCGGCGACGCCGCCGCCGAGGTCGGCGCCGGCGCCCGCGGCGGCCGAGCCCTGCAGCAGCTCCGAGGTCGGCGTCGGAGCCGGGCGCCGCCGGCGGCACGTAGCTGGGGGCGCTCGCGGCGCTCGGCGGGCGCACTGGTCGGCCGGGGCTTGCCCGGAAGCTCGGTCGGGACCGGCTCGGCCGCGCGCATCCGCGCCTTCGTCCAGTAGTCGAGGACCTTGGCGGCGGGACGGTCGACCTGGATCCGCGCCGTCGTTCCCGAGGCGCTCGCCGCCTGCGGGATCGCCAACGCGAGCAGCACCAGGAGCAGCCCGGGAAGGAGATGGGGATGGCGGAGGGGCGTCGGGTCATCTGAACGGCAGGCGGAGGATGTCAGCCCCGCGCTGATTACGAAACACGCCCGGCGCCCGAAAGCTGCGGCGCTCAGGCACGGTCCCCGCGACCGCCTTCGGTTAGCGTGCGGGGAGCCGTCTGCAGGAACGCGAGAGGAGAGGCTCATATGTCCGAGGAGAGCAAAGAGCGAACACGTCGGCGACCTGGACGTCCTGCTCGCGACCGAGCAGACCTTCCCGCCTCCGCCCGAGTTCGTCGCGCAGGCGAACGCCTCCGACCCGGGCATCTACGAGCGCGCCGACGACGACCCCGAGGCGTGGTGGGGCTCCTGGGCCGAGAAGCTCGACTGGATCGAGCCGTTCGACGAGATCCTCGACTGGTCGGACCCGCCGTTCGCCAAGTGGTTCACCGGCGGCAAGCTGAACGTCTCCGCCAACTGCCTCGACCGCCACGTCGACGGCCGGCCGCGGCGAGCGCGATCGCCTACTACTGGGAGGGCGAGGACGGGACCCGCAAGGAGATCACCTACGCGTGGCTGCTCGACCAGGTCCAGCGCTTCGCCAACGGGCTGAAGGTCGCTCGGCGTCGGCAAGGGCGACGTCGTCGGCATCTTCATGCCGATGGTGCCCGAGGCGGCCGTCGCGATGCTCGCCTGCACGCGGATCGGCGCGATCCACAACGTCGTCTTCGGCGGCTTCTCCGCCGGCTCGGTGGTCGAGCGGATGGAGGTCTCGGGCGCCAAGGCGCTGATCACCGCCGACGCCACGCTGAGGCGCGGCAAGCCGACGCCGATGAAGGAGGCGCTCGACGACGCGATCGAGGATCTCGACTCGCTCGAGCACGTGATCGTCGTCAACCGCGGCGACACCGACCCGCCGATGACCGAGGGCCGCGACCACTTCTGGGACGACCTCGTCGACGACGCCGACGCCGAATGCCCGCCGGAGCCGATGGACGCCGAGGATCCGCTGTTCATCCTCTACACGTCGGGCTCGACCGCCAAGCCGAAGGGCATCCAGCACACGACCGCCGGTTATCTGACCGGCGTCACCGCCACCCACAAGCTCGTCTTCGACCTCAAGGACGACGACGTCTACTGGTGCGCCGCGGACATCGGCTGGGTCACCGGTCACAGCTACATCGTCTACGGCCCGCTCGCCAACGGCGCGACCTCGGTGATGTACGAGGGCGCGCCCAACTACCCGGCCGAGGACCGCTGGTGGGAGATCGTCGAGCGCTACGGCGTGACGATCATGTACACGGCGCCGACCGCGATCCGCGCCTGCATGAAGTGGGGGCTCGAGCACGTCGAAAAGCACGACCTGAGCTCGCTGCGGCTGCTCGGCTCGGTCGGCGAGCCGATCAACCCGCGGGCCTGGCTCTGGTACCACGAGAACATCGGCGGCGGCCGCTGCCCGATCGTCGACACCTGGTGGCAGACCGAGACGGGCGCGATCATGATCACGCCGCTGCCGGGGCTGACGACGACCAAGCCGGGCTCCGCCACGGTCCCGTTCCCGGGCATCGAGGCGAAGATCTTCAACGAGGCCGGCGACGAGGTCACCGAGGGCGGCGGCATCCTCGTGCTGACGCGGCCCTGGCCGTCGATGGCCCGGACGCTCTTCAAGGAGCCGGAGCGCTTCGTCGAGACCTACTGGGACCGCTTCGGCAGGGACACCTACCTGGTCGGCGACGCCGCCCGGCGCGACGAGGACGGCTACTTCTGGGTCGTCGGCCGCACCGACGACGTGATCAACGTCTCCGGCCACAGGCTCTCGACGATGGAGGTCGAGTCCGCGCTCGTCAGCCACGAGAGCGTCGCCGAGGCAGCGGTCATCGCCGTCCCCGACGAGGACACCGGTCAGGCGATCTTCGCCTTCGTCACCCCGCAGGGAGGGGTGACCGGCGACGACGCGCTCGAGGCCGAGCTCCGCGACCACGTCGCCGAGAAGATCGGCAAGCTCGCCCGGCCCAAGCGGATGGCCTTCGCCGACGACCTCCCCAAGACGAGATCAGGAAAGATCATGCGGCGGCTGCTGAGAGACATCGCCGACGGCAAGGAGCTCGGCGACGTCAGCACCCTCCGCGATCCCGAGGTCGTCGAGGACCTGAAGAAGCAGCTGGCCGAGTAACCGGCGGCAACGCTCAGCGCCCGAAACGCGCCTTCACCTTTTCCACCGGGCTCCTCGCGTCGCGCAGGACCTCGCGGACGCAGTTGCGGCCGTTCGCGCCGCTGACGCCGCCGCCGGGATGGGTGCCGGCGCCGCACAGGTAGAGGTTCTCGATCGGCGTCCGGTAGTCGGCGTGGCCGCGGACCGGTCGCAGGTTGAAGAGCTGGTCGAAGGACATGTCGCCGTGGAGGGCGTGGCCGCCGGTCAGGCCGAGCAGGCGCTCGAGATCGAGCGGGCTGAGGACCTGACGGGCCTCGATCGAGTCGGTGAGGCCCGGCATGTAGCCCTCGAGGGTCGCGATGGCGCGGTCGGCGACGGCGTCGCGGTTGTCGTCCCAGGTGCCCTGGTCGGGCTGGAGGGTGTACGGCTGGGAGTTGACGTCGATCGTCAGCACGTGCTTGCCGTCGGGAGCGAGTGACGGGTCGTGGAAGGTCGGGATGCAGCACTCGACGTGCGGGTCGGTGCCCAACCGGCCGGACCGGGCCTCGAACTGGGCGCGATCCATGTCGGGGATGAAGCCGCCGAACTCCATGATCCCGCCGAGGTAGGGCTGGCGGCCGCCGGGCATCCCGGTCACCTCCGGGAGCCTGTCGACGGCGAGGTTGATCTTCACGCTCGTCCCCTCGCAGCGGTAGTTGCGGAGTGAGGCGTTGAAGCGGTCGGGCAGGAGGTCCTCCCCGACGAGGCCGAAGAACGTGCGCAGCGGGTCGGCGTTGGACAGGACGCGTTCCGCCTCGATGATCGAGCCGTCGGCCAGCTCCACACCCGTCGCCCGGCCGTCGGCGACGACGACCCGCGCGACCTCGGCGGCGGTGCGGATCTCGGCGCCCGCCTCACGGGCGGCGTCGGCCATGGCCTGGGTGACGAGGCCGATCCCGCCGCGGACGAAGCCCCAGGTCCGCAGGCCGCCGCCGGCCTGCTCGGCGGCGTGATCGTGAAGGAGCACGTAGGCCGTCCCCGGCGTCGAGGGCCCGGCGACCGAGTCGTTGATCGCGTGCCAGCCCATCGCCGCGTTGACGACGTCGGACTCGAAGAACTCGCCGAGGTACTGGGTGCAGGAGGTGGCGAAGAGGAACAGCGCGTCGTTGATCGCGGCCCGATGCTTGCGGGCGGTGCCGGCCAGCTTCAGCAGCGAAGGCAGCTCGCCGGGGGTGACGTGCCCGGGGTTCGGGGGCGTCGTGTCCATCAGCGGCCCGACGACCTCCGCCAGCCGGGCCAGGTCGTCCTCGAACTCGGGCAGCGCCCGGGCGTCGGCCGCGGAGTGGCGGGCGATCTCGGCCTGCGCTGCGGGGATGTCGTCGCCGAGCAACAGCCGCTCTCCGTTGGGGAATCCGTATAGGGACGGGCCGGCCGTGTCGATCTCGATCCCGCGCTCCGCCAGCTTCATGTCCCGCCAGACGGGCTCGCGCAGCATGCTGATCACGTACGCGCCGGTCGAGGCGCGGAAGCCGGGAGCGAACTCCTCCGTCACGCAGGCCCCGCCGACGAACTCGCGCCGCTCGAGGATGAGTGGCTTCAGCCCCGCCTTCGCCAGGTAGAAGCCGGCGACCAGGCCGTTGTGGCCCCCGCCGACGATCACGACGTCGTACCGATCGGCGGCGCTCACGTCTCCAGCCGATCGAAGCGGGCGAGCTTGTAGGCGAGCAGGGCGAAGAGCGCCGACGCCAGCAGGAGGAGCAGGCTCATCGCCGCGCCGCCGATGGAGATCCCCAGTCTCGAGGACGAGATCGTTGACCGCGTTGCCGAGCATGTACCCGCTGGTGCCGCCGACGAGAGCGGGGCTGGCGAAGTCCGTGAACAGCGGGATGTAGACGAGCAGGAGCGAGATGAAGATCCCGGGAGTGATCAGCGGGAACAGCACGCGCCGGGTGGTCGTCCACCAGCCTGCTCCGAGGTCGCGAGCCGCCTCGAACATGTTCTTGTCGATGGCCTTCATGGCCCCGTAGATCGGCAGGACCGTGTACGTCAGGTAGCTGGTCGAGAGGACCAGCGTGACCGCGAACTGGTTGAACAGGAGGGCGTCGATCGGGTGGTTGATCAGGCCGATGTTCAGCAGCGCCTCGTTGATCAGGCCCTCGCGGCCGAGCAGCATCCGCCAGGCGTAGATGCGGACCATCGGATTGAGCTCGTCGGCGAGGACGAGGAAGAGGAGGAGCGGCAGCTCCCAGCGGCCCGCCTTGAAGGCGATCACGTATGCCAGCGGGACGGCGACGACGAGCTGGACGATCATCGCCGACGTCGCGATCTGGAAGGTCGTCACGGCGACGTGCCTGTAGAGCGGGTCGCTGATCACGTCGCTGAAGTTCGTCAGCGTGAAGCTGAAGCCGGGATCGCCCTCGAGCAGGCTCTTGTCGAAGGCGATCCCAACCATCACGAGCATCGGGGCGACGAAGAACAGCGCCAGCAGGGCCGACGGCGCGGTCATGAACGCCAGCGGTCGAAGCAGGCTGTTCAGCCTCCTGCGCGGCCGATGCGGCGGCGCAACCGGGATCGAGGCGGATTCCATCAGCGCATCGCCCCCACCATCAGGTCCGTCAGCTCCTCGTCGCCGCCGCGCTTGCGGGTCATCCGCTTCATCAACCACCACGCACCGAACACGGCGAGCACCTGCGCGGCGGCGATCACCGTGGAGACGGCGTTGACGATCGGGAGGTTCTCCGACTGCCTGAGGATCGAGAAGACCCAGACCGGGAACGTCTGCTCGAACCCGCCGGTGAAGAACGAGACCTCGAAGTTGTTGAACGACCAGGCGAAGGCGAAGATCGCCGAGGCCGCGAGCGACGGCCCGATCTGAGGAAGCACGACGTAACGGAGCATCTGCAGCTGCGAGGCGCCGAGGTCGACCGCGGCCTCCTCGAGGTTGCGGGAGAAGCGGACCAGCCCCGCCGAGACGATCGCGACGACGAGCGGGAAGGTGACGACGAGCTGCATGACTCCGACCGTCTTCAGGGACAGCGGCACCTTGATCTCGCTGAAGAACATGAGCCCGGCGACGCCGATGATCAGCCACGGGACGACGAGGACGGCTCCGTGCGTCGCCGCAATCAGGCCGCGGCCCGGAAAGCGCAGCCTCGTCATCCCCCACGCCGCGAGCGTCCCCAGGACCACTGAGAGGGTCATCACGATCGTCGCGACGACGAGCGAGTTGAGGACGGCGTCACGCGCCGTCTGGTTGTCCCAGGCCTGCTGGTACCACTTGGTCGTGAACCCCTCCCACGGCAGGGAGATGATCGTCGAGTCGTTGAACGAGAAGAGGGCCAGCATCAACACCGGGCCCGAACAGAACGACCATCGTGAAGGCGACCAGGAGCCCCGAGGCGAAGTTGGGGAGGGCACGGCGAAGCCGCGTGCCGAGCGGTCGCCTGACGACGGCCGGCGCCCGGTCCTTGGACCCGTCGGCCGGGCGCGGCGATTGTCGGAGCCCCGGCCACCTCAGCCCGCCTGGACTTCCTGCCACGCCCGCGCGTACGCGTCCGCGAACTCCGGCTCGACCTCCGGGATCGCCGTCTTGAGCGTGGCCGGGTCGGCGTCCGCCCGCAATGCCGGCGGCAGCAGCTGGATGGCCTTCGGGTTCATCGCGATGAAGCCGCTCTCCGCGCTCAGCGCCTGGGCCTCGGGTGAGGCGTAGTAGTTGATGAGCTTGTAGGCGGCGTCGAGGTTGGATGCGTTGGACGTGATCGCCAGCCCGCAGACCCAGGACAGCGTGCCCTCCTTGGGGGCGATCCACTCCACCGGCACCCCGTCGTCGATCATGTCGTGCGCCGTCCCGCGGCCCCCGTCGGCCAGCACGACCTCGCCCGACTTGAAGAGGTTGACCAGCGACGCGTCGGAATCGGAGAACGCGCGGAACTGGTCTACGTGCGCCGGCGAGGTAGTCCTCGACCTCGGAGATCTGGTCCAGCGACAGGTTCATCGGATTCTTCATCCCGAGCGCCATCGCGCCGACGCCGATCGCGGTCAGGTCGCTCGACTCGAGCGCGACGTTCTGGGCATAGGCGGGGTCGAAGAGGTCCTGGTAGGAATCGATCAGATCGGGGTCGACCTCGTCGGTGTTGACGATCAGGCCGTGCGGACCCGCCGAGGCGGGGACGAACAGGACGTTCCCTTGCCGGTCGCGGATGTTCGGCGAATCCGAGAACGCCAGATCGTCGAACCCGTCGATGGCGCCGGGATCGAGCGGCCGGATCAGGTTGCGGTCGGTGAGCGGCTTCATCTCGTCCGTGCAGACCTCGACGACGTCGGCCTCGAAGCCACCGGCGAGCTTGGCCGCAGCCGCCTTGTTGGAGTTGAAGTTGGCGATCTGCAGATCGAGGTCCGGGTTCGCCTTCCGAAATGGGTCGAGCATCAGGTCCGTGCTCGTGTCGCCGTAGGAGAAGAACCGCAACGTGCCGGTGGCGGGCTCGTCCTCCTGCTTCTTGCTCGGGGCCGGTGCGATCCCCGCGACGGTTCCGTATCCGTCGCCGCAGCCGGAGGCCGAGAGTGCCGCGGCCACGCCGACGGCGATTGCGAGAGTGACGAGAATTGCGCGGTTCCCGCGTCTCACGGGATCGCCCGCGACCCGATCACGAATCCGTGGGCGGCCGGCCAGGCGAGCTTTACCTCTGAGCCCGGCCGCAGGTCCGGGGCATCCTCCTCCGGCTGGTCGTTGAGCAGGTGGACCATGAGCCGATCCCCGGTGTCGGCGTCGACGACGGCCTGGGTGATCGATCCGAGATAGATCAGCTCCACGAGGCGACCGCCGATCAGACAATCGCGTCCCCCGGTAGCCGCCGCCGTGCTGAGCTTGATCTTCTCCGGCCGCACGGTCAGTTGGAGGTCGTGATCGGAGCCGCCCGGATCGTGAGCGACGATCCGCTTTCCCTCGCCGAGGTCCATCACCGCGAAGTCGCCCTCCCGCCGGTCCACCTTCACCGTGATCGTGTTCGAGATGCCGATGAAGTCGGCGACGAACGCGGTCGCGGGCCGCTCGTAGAGCTCCCGCGGCGAGTCGATCTGCTCGACCTTGCCGGCCGACATGACCGCGATCCGGTCCGACATCGTCAGCGCCTCCTCCTGATCGTGGGTGACGTAGACGAAGGTCGTCCCGGTGCGCTGCTGGATCCCCTTGAGCTCGAGCTGCATCTCCTTGCGGAGCTTCAGGTCGAGGGCGCCGAGGGGCTCGTCGAGGAGCAGCGCGGCCGGCCGGTTGACGAGCGCGCGGGCGAGAGCGACGCGCTGGCGCTGACCGCCCGAGAGCTGCGCCGGCCGGCGATCGACGAACTGCTCGAGCTGCATGGCCTAGAGGATCTCGGCGACCCGCGCTGCGCTCCTCGTCCCGCCCGACCTTCTTCAGGCGCAGGCCGAAGGAGACGTTCTCGGCGACGGTCATGTGCGGGAAGAGCGCGTAGTCCTGGAAGACCATGTTCGTCTTGCGCTTGCGCGGCGAGACGAGCGTGACGTCCTCGCCGTCGAGCAGCACGCGACCGGCGGTCGGCTCCTCGAAGCCGGCGATCATCCGCAGGCTGGTCGTCTTGCCGCAGCCGCTCGGCCCGAGCATCGAGAAGAACTCGCCGCGCGGCGATCTCGATCGAGACGTCGTCGACGGCGATCGCGTCGCCGAAGTGCTTGGTCACCCGCTCGAGCTCGATCATCGGCCCCGCTCCCTCCGCCGACATCGTCCGCCTCTCCGATCGCGATCGCGAACAGGTCGTTGACGTTGGTGTGGGTCGGGCCGGTCTCGATGCCGTCCGCCAGCGCCGCGACCGCCTCGCCGCTGCGGTGCCGGGCGAGCGCGTCGCGGATGTCGACCCCCGCCTCGCGGGCGCGCTCGCAGGTGGCGCCGTCGCTGATCGCGCCGGCGAGATCGGTGCCGCCGTCGGAGCCGTCGGTGTCGATGAAGACCGCGCTGACGTCGCCGCCCTCGAACCGCCCGGCCGCCGCGAGCGCCGCCTCCTGGTTGGGGCCGCCGGAGCCGAACTCGTGCTCGGGGCCGAGCCGCACGGTGCTCTCGCCGCCGCAGCCGATCAGGACCGACGGGCGGCTGAACGGCCGGCCGAGCTCGGCGCTCTCGAACGCCAGCTGCCCGAGGATGCGGCCGACCGAGCCGGCCTCCTCCTCGAGTCCCGTCGAGATGATGACCGGATTGGCGCCGGCGGCGCGGGCTTCGGCGGCCATCGCCTCGCAGGCGGTCTCGCCGGTGACCAGGAGAGTCGTGTGGATCTCCATCCCGGCGAGGTCGGGGACCTCGAGGCGCGGGATCCTCGAGGTGGTCGCGGATGCTGCCGGCGACCTCCCCCCAGAGATCGTGACTGCGCAGGATGGAGATGGCGTCGGCGACCGTCGAATCGTTGGCGACGGAGGGATCGGTGATCGCGTCGAGCGCGTCGCCGGCGACGTCGGAGACGGTCAGGTTGATCAGGCGCGCCGGAGCGACGGCGAGCGCCAGCCGGCCGCCCTTGAAGCCGGAGACCTGCTTGCGGACGGTGTTGACCTCCGAGATCGGCAGTCCCGCGCCGAGCAGCAGCCGGTGGAGGTCGCGCTTCTCCTCGGGGCTGACTCCGGCAGGGCGGCAGGCTCGTGAGCGCCGAGCTGCCGCCCGTGAAGCAGGCGATCACGAGATCGCGCTCGCCGACCTCGCCGGCCTGCTCGAGCAGCCACAGGGCGGCGGCGACGCTGCGCTCGTCGGGCAGCGGGATGGGCCGCCTCGAGCAGCTCGATCCGCTGCGGGATCGCTGCGGCGCTGCCGTGGCGGACGACGACGGTTCCGCCGTGCAGACGCTCGCCGAGGATCCGCTCGAGCGCGAGCGCGATCTTCAGGCTGGCCTTGCCGGAGCCGAGGACGATGATCCTGCCGTCCGGGTGGAGGCGGTGCCTGACGCCGTCGACGATCAGCTCGTCCCCGTCGAGCTCGACCAGCCGCTCGACGGCCAGTCCCGGGTCGCAGGCGACCAGGCCGGCCTCCGCCACGCGCAGCGCGAGCTCGCGCGACGCCGTCAGCCCGTGGCCGAGCAGCGCCTCGCGATTCCCGATGGAGGCCGGGTTGAGCGCGGCCCCCTCCGGCTCCCGCTCGCTTGACAGGGCCGGGTCCATCTCAGACGGCGACCGGAGCGCGGAACACGTCGCCGGGATAGGCGGCGGTCGCGCCGAGCTGCTCCTCGATCTCGATCAGCCGGTTGTACTTGGCCGTCCGCTCGCCGCGGACCGGGGCGCCGGTCTTGATCTGGCCCGCGTTCAGGGCCACCGCGAGGTCGGCGATGATCGGATCCTCGGTCTCGCCGGAGCGCTCCGAGACGACCACCGAGTACGCGTTGCGGTGGGCCATCTCGGCGGCGTCGAGCGACTCCGTCAGCGTGCCGATCTGGTTGACCTTCCAGAGCAGCGAGTTGGCCGCGTCGACCTCGATCCCGCGAGCGAGGCGCTCCGGGTTGGTGACGAAGAGGTCGTCGCCGACGATCTGGATGCCGGAGACGCGAGTCAGCTCCGCGAACCCCTCGTAGTCCTCCTCGTCGAGCGGGTCCTCGATCGTGACGATGTCGAAGTCGGCGATCAGCTCCTGGTAGAGCTCGATCATCGACGCCGTGTCGCGGGTCTCGCCGGCGAGTTCGTAGGTGCCGTCGGAGTGATAGTGGGTCGCGGCGCAGTCGAGGCCGTAGCGGAACCGGCCGGTGTGACCGGCGTCGGCGACGGCCTCGTGCAGCAGGCCGAGGGCCTCCTGCGGGCTGGAGATGGCCGGCGCGTAGCCGCCCTCGTCGCCCGTGTTGAGCGCGCTCTTGCCGTAGCGCTCGAGCAGGATCTCGGCGAGCGCGAGGTTGACCTCGGTCGAGATCTGCAGCGCCTCGATCATCGAGTCGGCGCCGACCGGGATGACGATGAACTCCTGGAAGTCCAGATCGTTGGAGGCGTGCTTGCCGCCGTTGATCAGGTTGACCAGCGGCACGGGCAGCACGTGGCCGTTGCCGTTCAGGTAGCTGTAGAGCGGCATGCCGACCGA
Source organism: uncultured Solirubrobacterales bacterium (assembly GCA_963791335.1). Classification (GTDB taxonomy): domain Bacteria; phylum Actinomycetota; class Thermoleophilia; order Solirubrobacterales; family 70-9; genus RHKX01. The sequence goes on along the minus strand of CAWBRN010000007.1, from coordinate 163,531 downwards.
GTCGGCCGCGGCGCGGGCGGCGGCCAGCGAGACGCCGAGGATGGCGTTGGCGCCGAGGCGGCCCTTGTTCGGGGTGCCGTCGAGCTCGATCAGCGCGGCGTCGAGCGCCCGCTGGCTGCCGACGTCGAAGCCGGCCATCGCGTCGAAGATCTCGCCGTTGACGTTGCCGACGGCGTCGAGGACGCCGAAGCCGCCGAAGCGCTCGCCGCCGTCACGAAGCTCGACGGCCTCGTTGGAGCCGGTGGACCGGCCCGAGGGGACGTCGGCGGTGCCGGCGGCGCCGCACTCGAGGCCGACGTCGACCCGGACGGTCGGCAGGCCGCGGCAGTCGAGGACCTCGCGGGCCCTCATTGAAGTGATTTCGAGACCGCTCACGCGGTCACCTCCTCTCGCGCTTCGAGCGCATTGGTCAGGTTCTCCGTTGCGTCGCCGAGGTGCTTTCGGAACAGGTCCTCGGTGACCTTGAGGTCGCCCGCCTCGAGCGCCTCGAGCAACTCACGATGCTCGGCGGCGACCTCGGCGGGTCGGTCGTAGTGGGGGCGAAGCTGAGCCATGCAGAGCAGGATCTCCGACTGCACGCCGGCGTAGGCGCGGTTGATCCGCTCGCTGTCGGCGGCGTCGATGACGGCGCGGTGGAAGTTCATGTCGAGGTCGACGACCGTCCGCCAGGAGGCATCGTCGCCGAGGGCGTTGAACTGCTCGACGGCGCGTTCGGCCTCCGGGATCTCCTTCTTGCCGGTGATCACCAGGCGGATCGCCTCGATCTCGAGCGCCTCGCGCAGCCGGAAGATGTCGACGATGTCGTCGCCGTCGAGGACCGCGAGCTGGACGCCGCGGTTCGGCGAACGGCGCAGCAGTCCCTCGTTGATGAGGATCTGCGTCGCGGCCCGGAAGGTGTGCCGGGCGATCCCGAGGCGCTTGGAGAAGTCCGTCTCGCGCAGGCGCGCGCCGGGCTCGAGGGTGCCGTCGAGCACCATCTGCCTGAGTGCGTCCGCGGCCGCATCGACTACGGATACGGTGCGAAGGCGAATCTCCTGATCGGGAGACGTCGAGACGAGGAGGACATTGCTTGGGAGATCGGCTCCGGGGCCGTGGTAGATTGTTCCACAATTCGACGATAGCACAGAGTGGAGAGGGCAAGGCAGAAATGGGAGAGAACGTGACGGAGGATCTGGTCGAGAGGCTGCTGGCCCGCGAGGAGGAACGGTTCGAGGCCACCCACCCGCGATCTCGCGAGGTCCACGAGCGGGCCGAGGAGGACCTGCTCTCCGGCGTGCCCATGAACTGGATGACCCGCTGGCCGGGCCGCTTCCCGATCTACGTCCACGAGGCGCAGGGCGCGCGCGTCACCGACGTCGACGGCAACACCTACGTCGATCTCTGCCTCGGCGACACCGGCGCGATGTGCGGCCACTCCCCCGCACCGACGGTCGCGGCGATCAACGCCCAGCTCCAGCGCGGCGTGACGACGATGCTGCCGAGCGAGGACGCCGGCGCCGTCGGCGAGCTGATGGCCGAGCGCTTCGGACTGCGCCACTGGCAGTTCTCCGTCTCCGCCACCGACGCGAACCGGTTCCTGATCAGGCTCTGCCGCCAGGTCACCGGCCGGACGAAGATCCTGGTCCACAACCACTGCTACCACGGCTCCGTCGACGAGACCGTCGTCAAGATCGGCGACGACGGCGAGGCCGTCCCGCGCTACGGGAGCATCGGGCCGCCCGTCGATCCCGGCGATGACGACGCGCGTCGTCGAGATCAACGACCTCGAGGCGCTCGAGCGCGAGCTCGCCCACGAGGACGTCGCCTGCGTGCTGATCGAGCCGGCGCTGACGAACATCGGGATCGTCCTCCCCGACCCCGGCTACCACGAGGAGCTGCGCCGGATCGCGACCAAGCACGGGACGCTGCTGATCATCGACGAGACGCACACGCTGAGCTGCGGCCCCGGGGGCTACACCGGGGCCTACGGGCTCGAACCCGACGCGATGAGCATGGGCAAGCCGATCGCCGGCGGCATCCCGACCGGCGCCTACGGCCTCTCCGACGAGCTCGCGGCACGGGTCCTCGACGTCACCGTCTGGGACGCCGCCGACGTCGGCGGCGTCGGCGGCACGCTCGCCGGCAACGCCCTCCAGCTCGCCGCCGTCCGCGCGACGCTCGGCGAGGTGCTCACGGCCGAGGCCTACGAGCGCATGATCGGCCTGGCCGAGCGCTACGAGGCCGGCGTCAACGAGGCGATCGAGCGCCACGGGCTCGACTGGAGCGCCGTCCGCCTCGGCTGCCGCGTCGAGTACATGTTCTCGCCCGAGCCGCCCCACAACGGCGCCGAGGCGCACGACGTGATCGGCGGCCCGCTCGACGAGCTCATGCACCTCTACATGCTCAACGAGGGGATCCTCTTCACCCCGTTCCACATGATGGCCCTGATCTGCCCGGCGACGACCGCCGAGGACGTCGACGCCCACACAGCCGCCTTCGACCGGATCGCGGGGGAGTTGGCGGCCGGGTTACGAGCGTGGGCTGCGGCCTGCCGAGGGACTCGCTCGGCGGGTGAGAGTGGGTTTGGGCTGGTGAGGGGACGGTTTTCGGGGCGCTCGCCCACCGGTCACCCGCCTACCGAAGGAGTTTCAGGGTCGCTGGCGCAGATTTCTCGGCTAGAGACCGGGAATCCCCGCCACCGGACACGAAACTGCTCTAAGGGCGGTATATCCGCCGAAATCGAGGTTTCGGCGAACGCACTGCCCACCCCACCAGTCACCTGACGCCCTTGCCGAGCGGCAACACCGTCGCAGGCCGAGGCAAGCGGACGCGTCAGCGGAGCATTCCCTCGCAGTCGTTCAGGGAATTGTTGAACAATTCCTCCAGAGTGGTTAGGATCGCTCTGCGCGCAGCGTCCGAGCGCGACTTGTGTTCAGGGAGTGGCGACACTGCCTTCCCGAAACTGATCAGGACTGGAGAGCTGAAATGGCAAACGTGAGGATCCCCACCGAAGGACCGCTGGCACCGGGTGCCGAGGAGCAGAGCGGGGTGACCAGGCGGGACGCGATCCGCAACGGTGCCAAGCTCGTCGTCGGCGCCGGAATCGGCGCACAGATCATGGCCGCGACAGGCGCCGACACGGCGATCGCCAAGCAGGTCCGGTCGGTCGCCAGCGGCCACGGCGAGCAAGCCCGGCTACGGCCCGCTGGTCAAGACCGGTCCGTTCCAGATCCCGGCCGGCTTCCAGGTCTTCTCGTTCGGCAAGGCGGGCTCCCCGATGAGCGACGGCCTGAAGACGCCGAAGCACCACGACGGCTCGGCCGTCTTCAAGGCCGGCACGAATCGCCTGACGCTGATCCGCAACCAGGAGAACGCCGGTCACGGCAAGGCGCTCGGCAAGCACAACGCCTACGACCGTCACGCCAAGGGCGGCGTCACCTCCTCCCTCTTCGACACGCAGAGCGGAACGCTCGATCGGCAGCGGACTGGTCCTGAACGGCACCGACAACAACTGCAACGGCGGTCAGACCCCGTGGGGCACCTGGCTGACCTGCGAGGAGTCGACCGTCGGCAAGTTCAAGGGATACGAGAAGGAGCACGGCTACGTCTTCGAGATCCCGAAGGGCGCCAACGGTCCGATCGAGCCGAAGCCGATCAAGGCGATGGGCCGGTTCGTCCACGAGGCGTGTGCGCGTCGACCCCAAGACCGGAATCGTCTACATGACCGAGGACAACGGTCCCGACGGCTTCTACCGCTACATCCCCAATCACCGGGGCCAGCTCCATCGCGGCGGCAAGCTGCAGATGCTCTGCGTCAACGGCCGCTCCAAGTACGACACCGTCACCGGGCAGAAGGTCGGCAAGAAGCTGCGCTGCGAGTGGGTGACGATCGACGATCCGGATCCCGAGGACGCCGAGCGCCATTCGACCCGCGTCTACGACCAGGGCCGCGCACAAGGGCGCCGCCCGGTTCATGGGCCTCGAGGGTGCCTCGTGGGGCCAGGGCAGCGTCTGGTTCACGGCCAGCGAGGCCGGCGACATCCATCGCGGTCAGGTCTGGCGCTACACGCCGGCGAAGAACCATCAAGCACGGCACGCTCGAGCTCATGTTCGAGTCGTCGAACCGCAACCACCTCGATCAGCCCGACGCGATCGTGGTCAGCCCGCGCGGCGGCGTCCTCCTCTGCGAGGACGGCGACGGCGAGGACCTCGACAACGGCACCAACAACCTGCGCGTGCTGACGCCCGCCGGGAAGATGGAGACGTTCCTGATCAACAGACGCCGCTCGACCTGCACCGCTGGGAGGGCGAGAAGAAGGGGTGGATCGGCCGCAGCGAATGGTCGGGCGCCTGCTTCAGCCCCGACGGCAAGTGGCTGTTCGTCCACATCCAGATCCCCGGCATCACCTACGCCATCACCGGTCCCTGGGAGAAGGGTTGGGCGTAGGCAGGCGAATCGTGGTCGTCTCGCCGGGCTCGGTCGAGCTCGGTGAGGAGCCGCTGGACCCCGGGACGATCGTCGCGGGCGAGCCCCGGACCTCGTCGGGCGAGATCGCGTCGGCGCCGCTCGCGGACGGCTCGACGCTGGAGACGGGCGTCTGGAGCTGCACCCCCGGCACCGTCACCGACGTCGAGGCCGACGAGACCTTCGTCGTCCTCTCCGGGCACGCGGAGATCGAATGCGACGGCGAGACGTTCGCGGTCGGCCCCGGCGACGTCTGCGTGCTCCCGGCCGGAGCCGAGACGAAGTGGACCGTCTACGAGACCCTGACCAAGGTCTACGTGCTCGTCAGCTGACCTGGCCGAAGCCGCGACGGCGCGGTCGATCTGCTCGTCGGTGTGCGCCGCCGAGAGCTGGACGCGGACCCGCGCCGTGCCCTCCGGCACCACCGGGTAGCCGAAGCCGATGGCGAAGACGCCCTCCTCGAGGAGGCGCTCGCTCATCGCGATCGCGTCGCGCGTCTCGCCGACGACGATCGGGACGATCGCGCTCTCGCCCTCGAGCGGGCGCAGGCCGGCGGCCGCGACACCCGGCGCGGAAGCGCTCGACGTTCTCGTGCAGCCGGGCCACGCGGGCCGGATCGTCGCGGAGGATGCCGAGCGCCGCGCGGGCGCCGCAGGCCACCGATTGGGGCAGGCCGTTGGAGAAGAGCTGGGCCCGGGAGCGCTGGACGAGCAGCTCGCAGAGCTCGGAGCTGCCGGCGACGAAGCCGCCCGCCGCACCGCCGAGCGCCTTGCCGAGCGTGCCGGTCGTGATGTCGACCCGGTCGAGGAGGCCGAAGTGCTCGGCCGTGCCGCGGCCGGTCGGCCCGAGGACCCCGAGGCCGTGCGAGTCGTCGACGATCAGCGTCGCGCCGTGTCGCTCGGTCAGCTCGACGATCTCCGGCAGCGGCGCGAGGTCGCCCTCCATGCTGAAGACGCCGTCGGTGACGACGAGGCAGCGATGGCCGTCGGGGACCTTCTCGAGTTCGCGCTCGAGCGCAGCGGCATCGCCGTGCGCGTAGACGGCCTTGCCCGCGGGTCGCGCCAGCCTGATGCCGTCGATGATCGAGGCGTGGTTCAGCTCGTCGGAGAGGATCCAGGTGCGCTTGTCGCAGAGCGTGTCGAGCAGCGCCTGGTTGGCGTTCCAGCAGGAGACGTAGGAGACGGCCCGCTCGGTCCCGAAGAAGCCGGCGAGGTCCGCCTCGAGCTCCACGTGGGGAGTGAAGAGGCCACAGATGAACCGGACCGATGCGGTTCCGGCCCCGTACTCGCGCAGGCCTTCGGCGGCCGCGGCGACGACGGCCGGATCGGAGGCCAGGCCGAGGTAGTCGTTGGAGCAGAGGCAGATCGCCTCGGTTCCGTCGGCGAACGTGATCTCCGGACCCTGGGGCGAGGAGATCTCGCGCAGCGTCTTCAGCGCGCCCCCCGCCTCGAGCTCGTCGAGCTCGGCCCGCAGCTCCCCGGTCAGCGTCGAGCTCATCCGGCCAGCACTGCGTCGGTCGCGTCGGCGACGATCCCGAGCGCGACGTCGAGAGCCTCGGGCGGCATCAGCAGCGACGGCTGCAGGTTGAGCGACGTGGTGCTCGAGTCGGCGATGACTCCGTGGCGCATGGCCTCCTCGGCGACGGCGTCCTGAAGGTCGGTGTCGCGCTCGCGCGTCTCTGGGTCGCGGACGAACTCGATCGCCAGGAAGCAGCCGATCGTCCGCACCTCCCCGATCCGCTCGTGCCGGTCGGCGAGCGCGCCGAGGCGGTCGGCGGCGAGCGCCTCGAGCGCGGCGACGTTGCCGAGCACGTCCTCGCGCTCGTAGGCGTCGAGGGTGGCGAGCGCCGCGGCGACGGAGCCGGGCAACCAGGCCCAGGTGCTGCCGGTGCTGAGGTCGTCGACCTCGCCGAGGACCTCGTCGGAGCCGAGCAGCGCGCCGATCGGCATCGCACCGCCGCCCAGCGCCTTGCCCATGCAGATCAGATCCGGCTCGAGGCCCCAGCGCTCGACCGCGAGCATGGTGCCGCTGCGGCCCATTCCGGTCTTCACCTCGTCGGCGCAGAACAGCCAGCCGTGTTCGTCGCAGAGCGCGGTCATCGCGGTCCAGAACGAGTCCGGCGGCGCGATGCAACCACCCGAGCCGAGCACCGGCTCGATCACGATCCCGGCGATCAGGCCCGGATCGACGACGTGGAAGAGCAGTTCGTCGCGGATGTAGTCGACGGTCGAGTCGCCGCTGCCGCCTGGGCGCGGCGGGCCGAACGGGGTCCGATACGGATTCGGATAGGGCGCGTGCATGAACCCCGTGGAGAGCGAACGATCGCCGGCGCTGATCTGGTGGATCTCGGCGCCGAGAGACGCGGTCGCGGTCGACTCGCCGTGGTAGCTGCCGTGAAAGGCGAGGACGATCGGCCGGCCGCTGGCGCGGCGCATCATCCTGATCGCGGTCTCCACCGCCTCGGTTCCGTTGAGCGCGATGTCGACCCGGTCGATCGAGTCTGGAGCGAGGTCGACGAGCCGCTCGGCGAGGTCGAACATGGCCGGCGAGGCGAGCGCGTGGCTGTCCTCGTTGCCGAACCGGCGGATCGCCTCGACCGCGGGGTCGATCAGGTCGGCGCGGCCGGCGCCCAGGGGGACGGAGGCCGACGCGGAGGCGAGATCGAAGAAGACGTTGCCGTCGACGTCGGTGACCGTGTAGCCGCTCTTGCGATCGATGACGAACGGGGCCAGCTCGTCGGAGAGGCCCTTGTAGAAGACCCTCGCGCCTCGTTCGAGCAGCTCGCGGGAGCGCGGACCGGGCAGCTCGGTGCTGATCTGCGGCTCGGTGGGGATGTATCGGGGTCGGTCATCGGCTCAGTATCCAGGCAGGGGCTCGGTTCGGTCGGGATCCGCCTCAGTCTCTCCTCCGGATACTATCCAGATTGTTCAACAGTTCCACGGTCGTTCCCCCTTCCTCCGACGATCGGGCGAGCGTGGAAGGCTCCTGCCATCGGAGTTCGCAGAAGTTGATCCTCATCATCGCCGCGATAGTCGTCGCGACCGCCGCGGGAATCGGCGCCGAGCGTCGCTGGCCGGAAAGGGCCGGCCACGATTCGCGGCGCGCGCTCGTCTGGATCCTCTACCTGGTCCTGCCGCCGGTCACGTTCTTCAATCTCGTCCACGTCTCCTTCGACGCCGACCTCGGCGGAGGCATCGCGCTCGCCTGGATCGCCACCGCGGTCGGCCGCGTTCGCCGCCTGGTGCCTCGGATCGAAGGTCCTCCACCTGTCGAGGCCCGAGATCGGGGCGCTGATCGCCTGCACCCTCGTCGCCAACACCGCCTACCTCGGCTACCCGCTCACGGTCGCCCTGCTCGGCAGCGACCAGCTCGGCGAAGCGGTCGCCTACGACGTCGCCGTCGGGGCCCCGGCGCTGCTGCTCGGAGCGTTCGCCACCGGCGCCGCGTTCGGGACGAAGGCCGGCGAAGGGACGAAGCAGCGGACCGGAGCCTTCTTCGCCCGCAACATGCCCCTCTACGCCGCCGTCCTCGCCCTGATCGCACCCGAGTCGCTCGCGCCGGACATCCTGGTCGACATCTCGCGGATCGTCGTCGTCGGCATCCTGCCGGTCGGCTTCTTCGCCGTCGGAGCCGCCCTGATGGAAGACGCCGGGCCGGGTGGGCTGCGGATGCCGCCCCCGCTCACCAGCACGACCCTGGCCGCGATCTCGACGAAGCTCGTCCTGCTGCCCATGCTCCTCTACGTGCTGGCGCTGCCGCTGATCGACCTGCCGAGCACCTACCTGCTGATGGCGGCCATGCCGAGCGGCCTCAACTCGATGATCGTCGCCCACGCGTACGGCCTCGACCTGCGGACGACGGCCGAGGCGGTGACCTGGACTACGGCGATCGTGGTGGTGGTTGCGCTGGTGGCGAGCCTGATCTGAGCATCGTCACGAGCAGCCAGACCGGCGCGATCACGGTGAGGGCGAGAGTGACGGCCTCGGCGATCGCGTCCCCGGTCGAGAACGGCTCGAGGTTCAGCAGGTGGTAGATCAGATGCGGGACCGAGTAGACGAGGAACGAGATCAGCGCGACGAGGACGAGCCGGCGCTCGAGCCAGACGGCCGCGGCGATCAGGACGACGGCGGTCGCGAGGAACAGGGACCCGACGTCGCGAACGAGATGCTCGTTGTAGGCCGGAAGCGCTTCGACCCAGCCGCGGCCGGCGGGGAAGTCCTCGTAGAACGATCGCGGGGCCAGGAGCGCATAGAAGCCGTCGACGACCTGGACCGCCGCGAGCAGACCCAGCACGAGCCGGGCGGCGGGTCGCGGTGCCCGAGCTCGTCCATCGGGCCGGGGCTTCTAGCCGCGCTGCTTGCGCTTGCGCTTGCGCTTGTTGTCGCGACGCTCGGGCCGGGCCGGATCGGACGGTGATTCCGGCTCGTCGATCTCGGTCGCGGTGCCCTCGAAGTCCTCGGGGGCGGCGAGACCGTCGCCCTGCTGCTGAACGTTGCCCGGCTGGCCCGGTTTCGGCCACGGCATCGCAACGCCTGCCTCCCACGCCGGCGGACGCGCTCCCGGCCACCAGCCGGTGATCAGCAGCGCGATCAGCAGCATGTAGCCGATCAGCATGACGCTGCCGAACAAGAGTGTGCCGATGCCGATCGCCATGCCGAGCGTTCCCCAGAAGCGGGTCATGAGGCCGGCGCGCATGGCGTTCAGTGCGAGGAAAACGGTGGTGAAGGCGAGCCCGAGCGAGCCGGCGAGGCCGAGGCCGGTCCTCACCTGGGTCGGGAACTGGTCGTAGAAGACGTCGTTGGCGACGTCGTTGGAGCTGGTGTCGTAGGCGCCGGGCTTGAGGAACGCGTCCGCCGCCGACTTGTAGGCGAAGTAGGCGACGACGAGCGAGATCGCGAGCAGGATCGGGCTGACGATCACGACTCCGATGAGGCCGGGCCGGAAGGTCTGCACTCGCTTTTGGATCGCCCGGAACAGCGTGACGAGCGCGGGTAGGAAGAGCAGCAGCGCGAAGGCCTGGAGGACGCACTGGAGCAGGAGGTCGCCCGAGACCGAGTCGAACATCCGCAGCTGCTCGGCCTGCTCCGCGCCGTTGAAGTCGCCGGCGAGGCCCATCGCCGCGATGAAGATCACGATGCCGACGATCGCGGCGATCCCGCCGTACCTGCCCTGGCGGCGCTCCTCGTCGATCTCCTCGGTCGTCATCGTCATCGGCGGCGTATCTTAGGCGCGTGGGGCATTTCGCCGTCAGCGCCATCGGCAGGGACCAGCCCGGAATCGTCGCGGCGGTCGCCGAGGGCCTGCTCGAGGTCGACGGCAACGTGGAGGACTCGCGGATGACGAATCTCGGTGGACACTTCGCCGTGATGCTGCTCGTCTCGACGCCGGCCGAACACGGCCTCGAGCGGATCGAGGAGGCGCTGGCCCCCGCCCGCGAGCGGCTCGGCCTCGAGGCGCTCGGAGTCTCGGAGGTCGTCGAGGCCGACGGCGACGGGAAGGGTGCCGGGCCCGATCACGTGATCACGGTCTACGGCTCCGACCATCCCGGCATCGTCCACGCGATCAGTGCGGGACTCGCCGCCGCCGGCGTCAACATCACCGACCTGCAGACGAGCCTCGGCGGCTCCGCCGACTCACCGATCTACATGATGCTGCTGGAGGTCGCGGTCGGCGACGTCGACGTCGGGGCCCTGACCACGCATCTGCGCGAGATCGCCGGCCGGGCCGCGGTCGAGATCGAGATCAGGCCGCTCGATCCCGAGACCATCTAAAAGGCCGCACGTGCCCGCCCGCGAGGTCCTCCTCTATCCCGATCCGCGGCTCAAGCAGGTCGCCGTCCCGGCACAGCCCGATCAGGCCGAGCGGGTCGGCGCGGACCTACTGGACACCATGGACTCGCTCGGTCACTGCGTGGGCCTCGCGGCGCCCCAGCTCGGCGAGCTCGTCCGCGTGGTGGCGGTCGACCTGACGGGGCACCGCAAAGCGCCCGACAACCACGGGCGTCTGCTGCTCGTCAACCCGCGGATCGTCTCCTCCGAAGGCGCCGAGATCGGCCGCGAGGGCTGTCTGTCGATCCCGGACCTGACGGCGAACGTACGGCGGGCGACGAGGATCGAGGTCGAGCACGCGGGCGGCTCACTCGAGAGCGTCGGCTTCGAGGCCCGTTGCATCCAGCACGAGATCGATCACCTCGACGGCGTGCTGTTCCTCGACCGCGTCGCGTCGCTCGTCGACGACGTCTTCCGCCGCAAGCGCTACGCGGACGGTGCCGGCGGGTCCGGCGGGCCAGGTGATTCGGGCGGCAGGTAGCCGGCCTCCTCGTCGTAGTCCGGCTCGCCTGGCAACGCGACCCGCCCGCCGGGACGAATCGGGTAGTACTCGTTGTCGCCCGGCTCGACGATCCTGCTGATCCGATCGCCGGCGGCGAGGACGGCGTCGAGGAACGGCGCCGCAAGCCCGATCAGGGCCGCGAAGCGATCCTGCCTTGCCAGCTGCGATGGAGTCACGTGAGCCATTCGAGGCGCCCAAGTTAGCATTGGCCCAGATGACCACGACCGACCCGGCCGCCAGAGACGAGATCGTGATCTATGGGGCGAGTGGCTACACCGGCAAGCTGATCGCCGCCGAACTCGCCTCCCGCGGCATGCCGCTGATCCTCGCGGGCCGCAACGAGGCGAAGCTCGAGGCGGTCGCCGCCGGCCTCGGCCCGGACGCCGAGGCCCGGGTCGCCGCGGTGCCGGTCGACGACGCGACGGGCCTGCGCGAGCTGCTCGGCCCGGTTCGGGTCGTCGTCGCCTGCGCGGGCCCCTTCACCCTGCACGGCGCTCCCGTGATCGAGGCGGCGGCGAGGACCGGCACCCACTATCTCGACACGACCGGCGAACAGCCATTCATCCACGACTCCTTCGACCGCTGGGGACCGATCGCAGCCGATTCCGGCGCGGCCCTGGTCAGCGGCTTCGGCTTCGACTACGTCCCCGGCGACATGCTCGCCGCGCTCACCGCCGAGGGTCTCGGGCGGATCGAGGAGATGACGATCGCCTACAGCGTGCACGGGCTCGGCGTGACCCGCGGCACCGCCCTCTCGGCGCTCGAGATGATCAAGGGCGGCGACGTCGAATGGCGGGGGGATCGCCTCCAGCCGGGATCGATGCGAGCCGGGCGCGGCGAGTTCGAGTTTCCGGCGCCGATCGGCAAGCAGCGCGTCGGCCGGTACCCCTCGGGAGAGCAGATCACGGTTCCGCGGCACGTCGACGTCGGCACTGTCAGGACGATTATCGAGATGCGCGGCCTGCTCGGCGTCCAGCTCGGCCCGCTCGCCGGTCCGCTCATGACCGGCAGCGCTTACGCGATGCGAACGCCGCTCCGCGGCCTCTTCGGCAAGGCGATCACCCGGCTCCCCGAGGGCCCGTCGGCGTCCGATCGGGCCGCCGCCCGCTTCACGCTCGTCTGCGACGCCCGGACTTCGACGAGCACCCGCCGCGGCATCCTGCGCGGCCACGACGTCTACGGGCTGACCGCCAAGCTGATCGCCGAGGGCGCCACGCGTATGGCGGCCGCCGACTTCAGTCGCAGCGGCGGCCTCGCTCCCGCGCAGGCCTTCGATCCGGGCGAGTTCGTCGATGCGCTCGAGCCGTACGGCATCTCGGTCGAGCTCGAACCGGTCTGAGGGGCGGGATGACCAGACCGGATCTGGAGGAGCTGCACGAGCAGAAGGACGCCCACTACCCCTGCCCGGCGTGCGGGGCGACCCTGTACGGATGGACGGCCGCCCATGACCCGCTGGCCCACGGCACCAAGATCGTCCTGGACCGCTGCGAGAACTGCGGCCTCGCCGTCACCCGCCGCCGTGAGCCGCCGGACGCCGACGCCGAGGTCCACCGCCTGATCGAGCGCAACGAGAGCGGCAGGGTCGAGATCGTCGCTCCCAATCGCCGCAGCTTCCAGGGCTCGCTCGGCGGCGCGCAGTGGGCCGGGCTCGAACCGGAGCTCTGGCGGATCCACCTGACTCCGGAGGCCCTACGGCTGCTGCTCGCCCGCCAGGATCTCGTCGTCGTCGAGAGCGGCACGCCCTTCCGCAGCCGCGCCTTCCACCTGATGTGGCAGACGATGATCAACGCCTTCACCTACCGCGACAACTTCCTCCGCAACCGCCGGGCGCGGCGCCTGCCCGAGCCGGAGACGGGGAAGGACCGGTTCCTCTACGGGCTCGACTGGGTCGTCAGCGTCCTGGTCGCGATCCCGACCGCGATGGCCGCCCTGCCCCTCGAGCTGCTTGCGACCGCATTCGCCCGCGGCGGCATCCTGACGGTCGTGGCCGAACCGCTCTCCGATCCGGACGTCGAACCAGGCTGATCGCCGAGGGGTCCGACTGCCTATCCTTTGACTCATGGAAGGTGGATTCGGAATGTTCGGCGACCCCGACGACCTGCAGGCCCGGCTCGGCGAGCTCGCCGAATCGATGCAGGGAGCCCAGAAGGTCGCCTTCGCCGACCAGGCGATTCAGCTCGCGGTGAACATGACCGTGGCCGCGATCGGCCGCATCGAGCTGACCGGCACCTCCGACGAGCAGGCCACCCAGATCCGCGACGTGATCCGCCTGATCTTCCCGGAGGCCGTGACGCTCGTCTCCGAAGCCCGCCAGGGCCTGAGCTAGCCCACCAGGCCGGCCCGGCGCAGCTTCTCCAGCGCCTCGTCGCCGGACTCGGTGGCCGTTTGGCGAGCGACCCATTCGACCAGCTCGGGGAGGCCGTCCTCGAGCTTGGTCGCTGCCTCGAAGCCGAGCAGGTCGCGGGCGCGGGTCGTGTCGGCGAAGCAGTGGCGGATGTCGCCGGCGCGGAACTCGCCGGTGATCTCAGGCTGCAGATCGGGCGCGAGCAGGTCGCTCAGCCTGGAGGCCAGCTCGCCGATCTCGATGCGGCGGCCGGTGGCGACGTTGAGGGCGTTACCGGGAGCACCGGGTGCGTCCATCGCGGCGATGGTCGCGGCGACGATGTCGGAGACGTGAACGAGGTCGCGGATCTGGCGACCGTCCTCGAAGACGCGCGGCGCGTTGCCGCCGAGCAGCCGTGAGCTGAAGATCGCTGCGACGCCCGTGTAGGGGTTGGCGAGCGCCTGCCGGGGGCCGTAGACGTTCAGGTAGCGGAGGGCGACCGCCTCGAACCCGTAGGCCTCGCCGAGGACGAGCGCGAGCTCCTCGGTGTCGCGCTTGCTGATCCCGTAGACGCTGATCGGCTGCAGCGGCTTGTCCTCCGTCAGCGGCACGGGTGCCGTCTCGAGGCCGCACTCGGGGCAGACGCGGCTCCCAGCGGCGCTCCCGGAGCTGGGACGTCGGCCGAACGCCCGGCATCACGACGCCGTGCTCGGGGCAGCGGTAGGCGCCCTCGCCGTAGACGACCATCGAGGAGGCGACGACGACCCGCCGCACCTGCTCGCGCCGGGCGATCACCGCCTCGAGCAGCGTCGCGGTCCCGCCCGGGTTCGAGTCGATCGCCTTGCGGACGTTGACCATCGACTCGCCGTTGCCGACGATCCCGCCGAGGTGGAAGACCCGATCGACGCCCTCGAGCGCCGCGGCGACGTCGTCGTCGCTGCGGAGGTCGCCGACCATCAGCTCCGCCGCGGGGTCGAGGTGCTCCGGCGGCCGGCCGGTCGGATGGGCGAGCGGGTCGAGGTTGTCGAGGATCCGCACCTCCTCCCCGCCGGCGAGCAGCGCGTCGACGAGATGGGAGCCGATGAAGCCGGCGCCGCCGGTGACGAGGACGCGGCTCACCAGATCGTGTCCAGTAGGACCTGAGTCGCGAGCGCCTGCGCGAGGAGCATTCCCACGATCAACGGCATCCGCCGGATCGGCAGGATCGATGCCGCCGCGACGGCGGCCAGCGGACCCATGAACAGCCAGATTCGCTCGGTCTCGGCCTTCGTCAGGCCGAGCAGCACGGAGACGACGACGATCGCCGCGAGGCCGACCGCCACCTCGTCGGCGGTCCCGAGCGCGCGGGCGGCGTACCAGGCCGTCGGCAGCCCCAGCGCGACCGCGAAGGCGACCGGCGAGCCGAACAGCCAGAAGAGATACGGGCGCGCGTTGGCGATGCCGAGATCGTAGGCGTCGCCCGCCGCGCGGACCGAACCGACGGGTCGAAGCCCGTCGCCGCGTAGAGCGCCGCGTAGGCCGCGATCAGAACGACGCCGACGACGAGCGACATCCCGATCGCCGTGCCGAGCCCGCGCCGCAGGAGCTGGAAGACGGCGGCGAATGCGCCGATCGCCAGCAGCGCCCAGGAGAAGAAGGAGGCGACCACGAGCGCGGCCGCGCCGAGGAGCCACGAGCCGAACCCGGCGCCGACGAGCAGGCAGGCGGCGATCAGCCCGAGGGTCGCGAACAGCGCGTCGGTGGAGAGAACGCCGTAGAGCAGCGCGGCCGGCGAGAAGGCGATCAGGATCGCGGCCGCCCGCGCGCGAGTCTCCCCAAGGTCGACGCGGCGCGCGAGCGCGTAGGTCAGCGGCGCGGCCGCCGCCCCGGCGAGGATCACGAGCGCGGCGAAGGACCTGGCCGAGTCGATGCCCGTGAGGTCGAGGAGGACGAGCATGCCGGGCGGGTGGGCCGACGGGTGGATCGGCAGCGTCGGCGACAGCTCGGCGAAGCGGTCGAGGAACGCATGCAGCCCGAGCGAGTGCAGCGACGGCAACGCCGGCAGGTACTCGTTGCCGGCCTCGGGATCGGTGCCGAACACGGCGTACCAGCCGTCGGCGCCGTCGCGGATCAGCGAGAGGCCGAGGCGCGCCGCGAGCGCGATCGCGAAGACCCCGACGACGAAGCCGGCGGTGTTGCCGCGGCCGCGCAGCAGCGGCAAAGAGGCGACCGCCGAGATCGCGACAACCGGAAGGCCGATCAGTGCGTATGTATCGACATGCGGATCCCAGAACGCGAAGAACGGCGGCAGCGAGGTGCCGAGACCTCCCCCGGTCGCCCGGTAGATCAGCCCGAAGGCGACGGTGACGAGCCCGACCGCAGTCAGGACCGACCGCGGTCCGCGTGCCCGGGTCTCTCGTCCACCGGCCTTACGATCTCAGGATCTCCAGTCACACTGGCAGCCGTCAGGGCATCCATCATCGATCGACGTCGTTCTGCCCGTGCTCGACGAGGCCGCGGCCATCCCGGCCGTGCTTGGCGCGTTTCCTGAGGGGTACCGGCCCATCGTGGTCGACAACGGATCGAGCGACGGATCGGATGCGATCGCCGCCGAGCACGGCGCGACGGTCGTCAGCGAGCCCGCAACGCGGATTCGGCGCCGCGTGCTTCGCCGGGCTGAGCGCCGCGACCTCGGACATCGTCTGCTTCATGGACTGCGACGGGTCGCTGGACCCGCGCGAGCTCGATCGGGTCGCCGCACCCGTCGTGGCGGGTCGAGGCGGATCTCGTCCTCGGCACCCGGATCGCCGAGGCGGGCGCCTGGCCGCTGCACGCGCGGATCGCCAACCGCGCGCTCGGCCTGATGGTCCGCCGGCGCGCGGGCAGGCTGACCGACATCGGCCCGATGCGGGCCGCCCGGCGAGAGGCGCTGCTCGAGCTCGGTCTGCTCGACCGCCGCTTCGGCTGGCCGCTCGAGATGGTCCTGCAGAGCCGCCGACGCGGGCTGGCGCATCGAGGAGACCCCGGTCTCCTACCGCCGCCGCGAGGGCCGCTCGAAGGTGACGGGGACCGTCCGCGGCACCGTCCGCACGATCGGCGACATGACCAAGGCGATGAGGGCCGAGAGGACGGACCGGGCCGGATGAGCGCGATCGATCCCGCCGCCGTCTCCCTGATCGTGATCGCGAAGGAGCCCCTTCCCGGCGTCGCGAAGACGCGACTGATCCCCGACCTCGGTGAAGAGGGCGCCTCCCGCGTCGCGGAGGCCAGCCTCACCGACACCCTCTGGGCCGTCGTCGAGGCGCCCGCCGCGCGCCGGATCCTCGTCCTCGACGGCGAGCCCGGCCCCTGGCTGCCGCGGGTCGACGGTCGCGAGTTCGAGTTGATTCCCCAGCGGGACGGCGGGCTCGGCGACCGCCTCGCCGGAGCGTTCGAGGACTCCGGGGCGGCGCCGGCGCTGCTGATCGGGATGGACACGCCTCAGGTCACGGCCTCGCTGCTGGAGGCATCCATCGAGGCGCTCAGCGCCGACGGCGTCGACGCCGTGCTCGGCCCCGCCTCCGACGGCGGCTGGTGGGCGATCGGCCTTCGCGACGGCGACCCGTCGGTCTTCGACGACGTGCCGATGAGCGCCGACGACACCGGCGAGCGCCAGGCGGCGCGGCTCACCGAGCTCGGGCTGCGCTTCGTCGAGCTGGAGCAGCTGCGCGACATCGACACCGATCGCCGACGCCGAGGCCGTCGCCGCCGTGACGCCGTGGACGCGGATGGCCGCGGCCCTGCGCCGATGAATACCTCGGAGGAATCCTCAGCTGGGCGTCCGGTTCCTCCGGCGCCTGGCTGCAGCGCGCTCGCGGCGCTGCTGCTCATGGCCGGCTGCGGGTCGGAGGAGACGAACCCGCCCCCCGCCGAGCCGGCGACGTCGCCGCCGCCCGCCGAGAAGCCCGTCGGCCAGGTGATCACCCGCCACTCGGAGGCCGAGGGCGTGATCGTCGACGGGGAGACGGGCCTCGCCGCGGTCTCGTTCCGCGACCCGAACCGGATCGAGCTGATCGACGTGGCGACGGGCCGGACGGTGAAGGACGTGCGGACGCCGGACCCCGCTCGTCACCTGTCGCTCGCCGCCCCCGGCGGTCCGATCCTCGCGCCGATCGAGTACTCCGACGAGCTGCTGCGAATCGAGCTTCCGAGCGGGAAGACGTCGAGCGTCGAGGTCGGCGACTTCCCCCACGACGCCGCCCAGGCCGGCAACGGGCGCGTCTTCGTCAGCGACGAGGGCGGCGACACGATCAGCGTCGTCAAGGGCGACGCGGTCGAGGTCGAGCTCCCCTCGCCGGAGCAGCCGGGCGGCATCGCCGTCGTCGGGCGACTCGGTCGCGGTCGTCGCCGTCGCGGCGCGCGAGATCGCCTTCCTCGACGCGAACACGCTGGAGCAGGTCGCGACCGTCGACGGCGGCGCCGGCCCCAGCCACGTCGTCGCCGGGCCGGACGACGGCACGGATCGCTTCTACGTCGCCGACACCGGCGGCGACGCGATCCTCGTCTACGAGGGCGGTGACGACCCGCGGCTGCTCGACCGGACGAACCTCCCGGGCAGCCCCTACGGGATCGCGGTCGACGGAAGGAGAAATCGGCTCTGGGTGACCCAAACGGCCCGGAACCGCGTAGTAGAGCTCGAATTGACGGATCTCGCCCCGAAGATCATCGCCAGCTATCCGACCGTGAGGCAGCCGAACAGCGTCGGGGTCGACGAGCGGACCGGCGAGGTCGTCGTCGTCGGCCGCGACACCGGCGCGGTGCAGATCTTCGATCCAGCCGCCGCGAGCGCCGAGGACTCCGCGGCGCCGGGATGAGTCGCCTCGAGGACCTCGGTGGGCTCGTCGAGGAGTCCGAGGAGGCCCGCAGGCCGCCGGCGCCGCCCACCCCGGACGTCGGTCCGTTCAGGCGCGACTTCTGGCGCAGCCCGCTGCGCGGCGAGTGGCTGACCTCGTTCCTCGGCTCGACGCTGCTGCCGCTCGTCATCGTCGGCGCGCTGACCGGCTTCCTCTCCCACGCCGCCTACAACCCGGGCATCGGCTCCAACGACGTCAGCGGCGGCTTCGAGGTCGACCTCTACTTCTTCGACTGGCCGACCCAGCCGGCCTGGCTCTACTCGCTGACGCAGTCGCTGCACCTGATCGCCGGCTTCGCGGCGATCCCGATCCTGCTGGCGAAGCTCTGGTCGGTCATCCCGAAGCTGTTCGAGCGCCCGCCGGTCCGCTCGATCGCTCACGGCCTCGAGCGGCTCAGCGTCCTGCTGCTCGTCGGCTCGGCCCTCTTCCTGTTCGTGACCGGCGTGATCAACGTCCAGTACTGGCTGCCGTTCGGCTTCTCGTTCGTCCCGGCCCACTACTACGCGGCCATCGTCTTCGTCGGAGCGCTCGCGCTCCACCTGGTGCTGAAGCTGCCGATCGTCGCCCGCGCGTTCCGGCGCGAGGGCGCGTTCAAGCCGCTCGGCGAGGGAATCGAGCGGATGCGCGTCGCCGACCCGAAGGTCGACACCCTGGCGCCCACCAACCCCGCCGCGCCGACGATCTCCCGCCGCGGCCTGCTCGGCGCCGTCGGCCTCGGCTCGCTCGGCTTGCTGACGATGACCGCCGGGTCGAACCTGCTCGGCTCGATCCGCGAGATCGCCCTGCTCTCCCCGCGCGGGCAGAGCTACGGGGACGGACCCAACGACTTCCAGGTCAACAAGACGGCCGAGCTGGTCGGGATCACGCCCGAGCAGACCGGCGACGCGTGGCGGCTCGACCCTGAAGGGCGGCGGGCGAGGACGTGGTGCTGAGCCGCGACGACCTGCTGGCGATGCCGCAGCACACCGAGCACCTGCCGATCGCCTGCGTCGAGGGCTGGACGACCTGGCAGACCTGGACGGGCGTCCGGCTCGCCGACCTGGCAGGCCTCGCGGGCGTCGGCTTCCGGCGACGATCCGCAGGTGCTGGTCGAGTCGCTGCAGGAGGGCGGCGCGTTCGCCCAGGCGACCCTCGCCTCCAACCAGATCTTCGACGACGACTCGCTGCTCGCCCTCACAGGTCAACGGCGTGGACCTCTCCCCCGACCACGGCTATCCGGCGCGGGTCATCGTCCCCGCGCTGCCCGGCGTCCACAACACGAAGTGGGTCAAGCGGATGACCTTCAGCCAGACCTGATTGCGAGACAAGTTCAGATACGAGTACGGTGCCCAGCCGCTGCACCTGATCGCCACGTTGACCAGCCTGCTGCTCTGCGGCTACGCGCTGCTGCGGATAACCCAGATCCCGGGGGGCGGCAGGGTGCTGATCTGGCTCGTCGCCGCGGCCCTCCTCCACGATCTCGTCGCGCTGCCGCTTTACAGCGGCCTCTCCCGACTCGCCCAGGGCGCCGCCGACAACGCGATCGCGAACCGCGCCGCGAAGCTGATGGCCCTCAACCACGTGCGGGTCCCGGCCGGACTCTCGCTGCTGCTGCTCGTCGTCTACTTCCCGCTGATCCTCCGGGTCGATCCCGACCACTACATGGACACGACCGGGCTCAGCGTCGACGTCTACCTCGGGCGCTGGCTCCTGATCAGCGCCGCGCTCTTCCTGATCTCGGGAATCGTCTACGCGATCCGCATGCGCCGGGGCGCCATGGAGGCCGACGTCGGGCCTGAGGAGCGCGCCGCCGTTCGCGGAAGTGGGCCGAGGCCGCCTCCACCGATCCGCCGGCAGCGTTCTGGCGCGTCGGATCGCGTTTCGTGCTGGCCATGACGGGGCTGGCGACCGTCTGGGTGATCGCGACGGTGATCGTCGGCCTGATCACCAACGGGCTCTAGCACCGAGCCGAGCGCTCGGACTCATTCGTTCGCGGGCCGTTCGCGAATCGGCACGTTCGGAGCGCCACGCGTGAACCGACCGCGCCTACGGTCGGCCGATGTCCTTCACCCGCGCATCGCGCCGCCCGACGGAACGCGGCTCGGCCTCCGTCGAACATGCCGCCCTCGTCCTGCTCATGGCGCTCGTTGCCTGCGCGATCGTGGCCGTCGTCGCGATCGGGCGCGACGGGCCGACCGGATCCGACGGCTCGCTCGCCTCGGCGATCGCGTTCAAGCAGCGCTGCGCCGTCCGCTATCCCGATCCGTGCTGGCAGGACCCGCTGACCGAGGCCTACGGCCGCACCCTCGCAGGCGCGATCCGCGCTCTCGCCCCGGCGCCTGAGCCCCGGATCGGCCCCGGCGGCACGGCCGTCGTCGGCGTCGACTACCGGCGCTGCCGGCAGGCTTCCTGCGCGATCCCGGCCTCCGCTCGCCTGACCACCGCCAACCGGCGGACGACGGCGTTCACCTCGGTCGACGACCGCCGTCGCTCGGACGGGGTCGTCGAGATCGACTACTGGATCTACCGGCCGACCATTGGCTGGGAGCGGGTCGGGCGAGAGGTCGGGCGAGAGGAGATCGCCGAGCTACGCCGACACGCCCCTGCTCGACTCGGCCGACCCGGCACTGGTCCCGCTGGAGACGCTCCTCGGCCGTGACGACGCCCATTTCCGCGCCGGCGAGGAGCCGCCGTGGCGAGGGCTGATCGAGAGCCGGTGGGGGCATTGAGCAGCCTCGATCGGAGGCTCTCGCGTCTACACGAACACCACAAGAACGGGCCGGGCGCTCAGACGTAACTGCGTCCGAGGCGCCCGGCCGCTTCTCGTTCCCGGGACTGCGAGGGCAACTACGGTGAGGTCATCCGAAGACGCCGACCGGCGGTGGGGCCTCCCCGAAGGTATGGCCATCAGGCGCGGTCACTCGCGAGGCCCAGCCGCAGCCGAGGTGTCGAGCATCGTTGTAGGCGTTGGTTGCGTTCGTGTCGTGCTCAGCGACCGCAGCCGGGTCGCCGGCCTCGAACGCGGCCTTCGCCTCGTCCTGATTGACCGTCATGATCAGCTTCAGGTCCTCGCAGAGTTGCCGGTGCGCCTCGGCGCCGCTCTGCTGGTTGTGGTGCTTGCGGGACGCGTCGGCCGATGCCGTGGCGCCCACGAAGGCGAGGGCGAGGGCGAGGGTCGCGATCGCTACTTGGAGCTTGTTCCTGAACATGATCTCTTCTCCCTTGGTTGATGCTGCCCGGATGAGGTGGGCAGCCGCATCCTCCGCCAGGCCCGCGGCTCTGGCCATCCGCCCGAGGGGTGGAACGACTCACACCTGACGAAGCTGCGAGGGGCGGCTGGGACCGGTGGCTACCAGGTGGCTTCGTGGGATTCCATGACGCCGACCCCGTTCGCGAGCTCGATCCCGTCGAGAGAACCGCTGAACGTCCCGAACGGCTGGCGGTACTTCGACTTGACGAGGATCTTGTTCTCGTCGGCGCTGCGCTCGGCTTCCGCCGAGAAGTTCAGCCGCGAGCCGTCGGCGAAGGCGACCGCGTCGAGCCCGTCGAAATCGACCGGCGCCGGCTCTCGCGGCTCCTCGCCGTCGACCCAGATCGCGCGCTCGCTGCTCTCGGCCGGGTCGTTGACCCCTTCGACCAGGTTCCAGGCAACGCCGCGGCCGTCGGTCGCGGTCCCGACACCGGCGGACCAGCGCCACGCCGTGTGCCGTGGGTGATAGCCCGCCGATTCGTCCTCGATGCCGCGCAACTCCTCCTTGATGTGCGTGCCGTCGGCCAGCTTCAGGTCGAGCTCGATCAGGGACGGCCGCTTGCGTGTCCAAACGTAGCCGCCATCGCCGCTGCCTTCGTTCGTCGGGCAGATCGTCTCCACCCATTCGCCCGGCTCGGTGAACCTGAGGCGGGCCGTGGTCCCGTGCGACTCGATCCTCGTCCTGATGCCCTTGCCGCCGGTGCCGAGATCCCAGGGGTCGAAGCCGCCCCCGCGTTCCGTCCAGACCTCGCCTCGCTCGGCCGGCAGCAGCTGGTGCGTGTTCTCCGTGATCTCGCCGGTCTCGCGGTCGAGAACGGCCCAGAACGTCTGCCCGAGCGGGCCGATTCGGACGTTCGCGGCGCAGAGCATGATCCGCTCACCGTAGGCGCCGACGTAGCGCCAGCGCTTTCGCCAGGTCCCGGCGAACCGGAGCGGCATCGGTCCGGGCGGGAGGGGCAGGTTCGGGCGGGGGCCTTCGACCTCGCGCCAGGGTAGGCGCTCGATCGCAGCGGAGCGGTTCTTGGCCATGAGACCAGGTTATTCGGCGGGTCGCTACTGGATCTTGGCGATCGGGTCGCCGGCGTTGATCGAGGCGCCGACCTCGACCGCGAGCGACGTGATCTTGCCCGCCTTGTGGGCGGTGATCTCGTTCTCCATCTTCATCGCCTCGATGACGACCAGGAGGGTGCCCTCCTCGACCGTCGTCGCCCTCGGCGACCTCGACCTTGAAGATGCTGCCCTGGAGCGGCGCGACGACGTCGTCGCCGGATGCCGCGGCTCCTCCCGCCTTGCGCTCGCGTTTCGCCGGCCGCTTGGCCCCGCCGCTTGCGGGTGCGCCATTGCCGAGGGCCTCGCCGATCACCTTGACGGGATAGAGGCGTCCGCCGACCTCGACCTTGTACTCGCGCTCGGTCAGCTCCTCGCCGTCGTCACCGGTCGGCGCGGCGGGATCGCCCGATCGCCAGTCGGGAGGCTCTTGATCCACTCCGGATCCTCGAGCAGGTCGCGGCAGGTCTCGCCCTTGGCCCACTGCTCGGTGGCGAGGATCGTCTCGTGGAAGGGGATCAGCGTCGTCAGGCCCTCGATGCGGTACTCGCCGAGCGCGCGGATCATGCGGGCGGTGGCCTTCTCCCGGTCGACGTCCCAGGTGATCAGCTTGGCGACCATCGGGTCGTAGAGGGGAGTCACCTCGCCGCCGGCCTCGAGGCCGGAATCGACTCGGACGCCGGGCCCGGACGGCTCGAGGTAGGCGCCGACCTTGCCCGGGGCGGGCGCGAACTTCTTGTGGGCCGCCTCGGCGTTGATCCGGCACTCGATCGCGTGGCCGCGCATCTCCATCTCGTCCTGGGAGATCGAGAGCGGCTCGCCGGCCGCGATCAGGATCTGCTCGCGGACGATGTCGATGCCCGTGACCATCTCGGTCACGCAGTGCTCGACCTGGACGCGCGTGTTCATCTCGAGGAAGAAGTAGTCGTCGCCGACCTGCATGCCCTCGACCGTCCCGGCGCCGCGGTAGTCGACAGCGCGCGCGGCCTCGGTGGCGATCTTGCCGATCCGGTCGCGCATCTCCTCGTCGACGTGCGGGGCGGGCGCCTCCTCGATCAGCTTCTGGTGACGGCGCTGGATCGAGCAGTCGCGCTCGCCGAGGTGGATGACGTTGCCGTGACCGTCGGCGAGGACCTGGACCTCGACGTGGCGGGGATCCTCGAGATAACGCTCGAGGTAGACGGTGGCGTCGCCGAAGAACTTCTCGCCCTCGCGCGCTGCACCTTCGAAGGCATCGGCGAGGTCGTCGGCGGTCATCGCGACCCGGAAGCCCTTTCCGCCGCCGCCGCCGGCCGCCTTGCAGGCGATCGGGTAGCCGATCTCCTCGGCCAGCTTGGCCGCGTCCTCGGCGGTCTCGGAGGGCTCGGTGGCGCCGGGAACGATCGGGACGCCGGCCTTCTGCATGATCTCGCGGGCGCGGGTCTTGGAGCCCATCGCGTCGATCGCGTCGGCGGGCGGGCCGATCCAGGTGATGTCGGTCTCGGCGATCGCCCGGGCGAAGGGTGCGTTCTCGGCGAGAAAGCCGTAGCCGGGGTGGATCGCCTCGGCGCCGGACTCGGCGGCGACCGCGAGGATCTTCTCGATGTTCAGGTAGCTCTCGGCGGGCACCGCGGGCCCGAGGAGGTAGGCCTCGTCGGCCTCACGAACGTGCCGGGCGTCCCGATCGGCCTCGGAGTAGACGGCGATCGAGCCGATACCCATCTCCTTGAGGGTGCGGATCACGCGAATGGCGATCTCGCCCCGGTTTGCAATCAGGACCTTCTTGAACACGGCGGGGGAGATTACCCGCTACTCGCCTTCCCCACTGGGGACCCGCTCGCGGTCCAGCTCGGCGTTCAGCTCCTGGCCGAGCAGCAGGCCGTTGTTGGCGATCCACAGCCAGAGCAGGAAGACGATCATGCCGCCGAGCGAGCCGTATGTGGCGTCGTAGGAGCCGAAGTTGGAGACGTAGAAGCCGAACAGTGCGGACGCGACGATCACGATCACGACGGAGAACAGGCTGCCCGGCGAGATCCAGCGGAACCGCTTCGCCTCGAGGTCGGGAGCCCAGTAGAAGAGGATCGCGAGCATCACCGCGACGAGCAGGATCATCACCGGCCACTTGGCGATGTTCCAGATCTCGACCGCGGTGTCGCCGACGCCGATCACGTTGCCGACCGACTGGGCGACCGGGCCGCTGATCACCAGCCCGATCACCAGCAATGCGGAGAAGACGAGGAGGACGATCGTGACCCCGACCTGCTGCGGGCGCATCTTCCAGAACGGCCGGTCCTCCTCCACCCCGTAGATCGCGTTGGACGCCCTGGCGAACGCGCCGAGGTAACCGGAGGCGGCCCAGATGGCGGCGATCGTGCCGACCCCGAGCAGGGCTTCGGCCGTGCCGCTGCTCTTGGTCACGTCCTCGATCGGGCCGGTGAGAGTGTCGACGGCGGAGTCGGGTCCGAGGTCGGCGACGATGTCCAGCAGCGCGTTGGCCGTCTGCGGATAGGAGCCGAAGACGCCGAGCAGCGAGAACAGCACGATCACCCCGGGGAAGAAGGAGAGCACCGCGTAGTAGGTGAGCGAGGCGGCCCAGTCGGTCGCGTTGTCGTCGCGGAACGCCTGGACGGCTCGCTTCAGCGCGTCCCACCACTGCCGCCCGGCAAGGTCGGTCGGCCCCGAGGGAACGGGGTCGCCGCGTCGTGCTGGTCTGTCGGATCGACGGCCATCGGGCCGTGACCCCTTCAGCCCCTGGCTTCGTCGCCGGGCCAGAAGCCCGTGGCGCGCTCGAAACCCTTCGCGCCGCCGCGGCGAATCAGGGCCTGCACGACCTTGATGATCACGCCGCTGACCGCAGCGGAGATCAGGACCTCCGTCCAGGTCGCGTCGCGGTCGTCCGGATCGGCCGGATCCTCGTCGGCCACGGCGCTCCAGACCCGCTCGAAGGCCTTCTTGCTGAGGACGCCGGCAAGCAGACCGACGACGATCGCGAATGGCTTGTAGATGACCTTCATTGCTTGAGCTCCCGTCCGATCAGGCGGCCTCGAGGACCGACTCTTCGCCTGGTGATACCCAGATGACCTGGTCCCTACCCGGGCCGACCCCGACGATCGTGATCGGCACGTTGACGAACTCGGAGATGTACCGGAGGAAGTCGCGCGCCGCCTCGGGCAGGTCCTCCATGGAGCGGGCGCCGGTGATGTCCTCGTCCCAGCCCGGCAGCTCGTCGTATTCGGCGCTCGCGCGGTGGAGCACGGACTGGTGGTAGGGGAAGTCGTCGAACGTCGCGCCCTCGGGATGGCGGTAGCGAGTTGCGACGCGAAGCGGACCGATGCCGGTGAGGACGTCGAGCTTGGTGATCACCAGCCCGGTCATTCCGTTCAGCCGCACCGCGTACTTGAGGGCGACGAGGTCGAGCCACCCGCAGCGCCGCGGCCTGCCGGTCGTGGTGCCGAACTCGTGGCCGTTCTCGCGCAGGCGCTGGCCGATCTCGTCCTCGAGCTCGGTCGGGAACGGGCCGGACCCGACCCGGGTCGAGTAGGCCTTGGTGATGCCCCAGACGTCGTCGATGTCGGTGGGGCCGACGCCGGCGCCGACGCAGGCCGAGCCGGCGATCGGGTTCGAGGAGGTGACGAAGGGATACGTGCCGTGGTCGAGGTCGAGCAGCGCGCCCTGCGCGCCCTCGAAGAGGACCGAACGCCCGGCGTCGAGCGAGTCCCAGCAGAGCTTTGCGGTGTCGGCGATGTAATGCTCGAGACGGTGGCCGTAGGTGACGTACTCCTCGGTCATCGAATGGAGGTCCAGCTCGGGGTCCTTGGCGTGCGGGCGGAGGAGCTGCCGCTTCGGCTCCATCGCGGCCATGATCTTCTTGCGCAGGATCTTCTCGTCGAGCAGGTCCTGCACGCGGATCCCGAGGCGGGCCGACTTGTCGGCGTAACAGGGACCGATGCCGCGCTTGGTCGTGCCGATCATGCTGCTGCCGAGCCGGGCCTCGCCGGCCGTGTCGAGCATCACGTGGTAGGGCATGATCATGTGCGCGTTCGCCGAGATCCGCAGGTTCGCGGCGGGCACTCCGCGGCGCTTCAGGCCCTCGATCTCGTCGGTCAGGATCTTCGGGTCGATGACGACGCCGTTGCCGATCGCGCAGAGCGTCCCCTCGTGGAGGATCCCCGACGGAATCAGGTGAAGCTTGAACTCCTCGCCGCCGCGGACGATCGTGTGCCCGGCGTTGTTGCCGCCCTGGAAGCGGACGACGACGTCGGCCTTCTCCGCGAGCAGGTCGGTCACCTTGCCCTTGCCCTCATCGCCCCATTGGGCGCCGACGATCACTAATCCCGGCATGAGCGCCCGATTATGAAGGTTGGGAGGGCACCGCACCGGGTGCCATCTCGACGCGGCGGTCCTGCCCGAACAAGGGCAGCGGATTTCCGTCGCACATCTCGACCAGCCGGGAGACGGTCCGCGCCCCCACCTGTTCGGTCAGCTCCGGCTCCTCGAGGTTGGTGGTGAAGACGATCGAACGCTCGTCGTTGTAGCGGCGATCGACGATCGCGTAGAGCTGCTCGAGCACCCAGTCGGTGCTGCGCTCGGCGCCGAGATCGTCGAGGTGGAGCAGGTCGACCGAGACCAGCCGGTCGAAGAACGCCAGGTAGCCGTCGCCGGCATCGGCGTCGAACGTCTGGCGGATCCGCGCCAGCAGCGCGGGGGTCGAGTAGATCGCGACCGAGCGGCCGGCATCCAGAGCCGCCTTCGAGGCCAGCATCGCCAGGGTCGTCTTGCCGGTGCCGGGCCCGCCCATCAGCCAGAGGCCGTGGCCCGCCGCCAATTGCTCGTCGATGGTCTCGCAGTAGCGGCGCACGGCGCCGACCGTCGCGCTCAGGCCGGGCTGGCGCGCCATGTCGGAGACCGGCGGCCGGTCGAAGGACACGCCCTGGTAGCGCTTCGGCAGCGAGCCCTTCAGCCCACTCGTCCGCGCCTTCTCGATCCGGCGACGGCGGCATTCGCAGGGACGGGCCTCGCCCTCCTCGTCGTCGACGATCCAGCCGGACCCGTCGCAGACGCCGACCGAGCAGGTGGCGCGGGCCTCGATCTCCCGGCCGGCCGGAGCGACGCCGACCACCGACTGCACCGACTGCACCGACTGCACCTGAAACGGCGCCCGATCCGGGCAGGATCGAACCGAGCGGGTCAGCCCCGGCGGGAGCGTCCTCGGGGAGCGCCGCCCGCAGGCCGCCCAGCGGGCCCCGCTTCGCCTGATCGGCCCCGTCGCTCACGCCGCCTCACCCTGCGCCTCCGATGCGCCGCCGTAATCGGTGGTCGCGAGGTTGACGAACCTCGGGAACTTGTCCTGGAAGGCGAGCGGGACGGTCCCGATCGGGCCGTTCCTGTGCTTGGCGATGATCAGATCCGCCTCACCGGGCCGCTCGGACTCGTCCTTCATGTAGTACTCCTCGCGGTAGATGAACGAGACGATGTCGGCGTCCTGCTCGATCGATCCCGACTCGCGAAGGTCCGAGAGGATGGGGATCTTGTCGGGGCGCTGCTCGGGTGCGCGGGAGAGCTGGGAGATGCCGATCACCGGCACCGAGAGCTCGCGGGCGAGGATCTTCAGGCCACGGCTCATCTGCCCGACCTGCTCGACGCGGCCGGCCCGCGGATCGTCGCTTCGCATCAGCTGGATGTAGTCGACGATCACGAGGCCGAGGCCGCCGACCTGCGAGTCGAGGCGCCGGCACTTCGCGCGCAGGTCCAGGAGGCTCAGGTCGGAGGAGTCGTCGATGTAGAGCGGCGCCTCCGCGAGCTCGTTGCAGGCCTTGAGGACCTTGTTCCAGTCCTTCTGGACATTGCCCTTGCGCAACCGGTCGGAGGGGATGCGGGCGCGGGACGCGATGAAGCGGTGAGCGAGCTCCGTCTCCGACATCTCGAGCGAGAAGAAGGCCACGGGGCGCTTCGTCTTCCAGGCGACGTTCTCGGCGATGTTGCAGACGAGGCTCGACTTGCCCATCGCCGGGCGGGCGGCGAGCACGATCAGGTTGCCGGGCTGGAAGCCACCGGTGATCTCGTCGAGCTTCTTGAAGCCGGACGGGGTGCCGGTCATCTGCGCCTCGCCGCTGGCGAGCTTGTCGAGCTTGCTCAGCTCGGCGTCGAGGATCGCCTCGATCGAGCTGAAGTCGCCGGCCTGCTCGGCCCGGGCGACCTTGAAGAGGAGCACCTCGGCCTGCTCGACGAGATCCTGCGGCTCGCCCTCGCGGGCGTGGACCGACTGCTGGATCCGCTGCGCCGCGGCGAGCAGGCGGCGGAGCATCGCGTTCTGCTTGACGATCTGGGCGTAGTGGCCGGCGTTGCCGGGAACGGGGGTTGCCGCGGCGAGCGTGTTGATCGCCTCCTGGCCCCCGACCTCCTCGAGCTTGCCCTGGCTGCGGAGCAGCTCGGCGACGGTCAGAGCGTCGACCGGGTCGGAACGCTCGTAGAGCTCGCGGATGGCCGCGTAGATCGTGCCGTGACGGCCGCGGTAGAAGTCCTCGGCCGAGAGACGTGCCTCGCCCATCACCGGGTCGATGGCGGCCTCCGAGACCATCATCGCGCCGAGCGTCGACTCCTCGGCCTCGAGGTTGTGGGGCTGCAGCAGGGGTGCGGCAGCCCCGCCGGCGTCGTTCGCCGCCGGCGATGTCGATCGCTCCGTATTCGCTCGCTTCCATCAGCCCACCGAATCAAGCACACGCAGCGGCGCAACGTGAGCCGTGAAGGGCCTATTTACGGAAAAGAACGAAAGCCGTTCGGAAGTCGGCGCAGTTCAGCGCTGTTCGGCGACGATCGTCTTGACCGAAGCGGTGGCGCCACCGGGCACCTCGACCTCGACCATGTACGTGCCGACCTCGCGGATCCCCTCTTCGAGGTGGATGCGCTTGCGGTCGATCTTGACCCCACGAGCTTCCTGAATCGCCTGCGCGATCTCCTTCGAGGTGACGGCTCCGAACAGGCGCCCGTCCTCTCCGGCTCGATGGTGGATCGTCAGCACGGTCTTGGAAAGCAGTGCGGCGGTCTCGCCGGCCCGCTCGAGGGCCACGCGAGCGGCCTTCTCGGATGCCTCGCGGCGACGGGTCGCCTCCTCCAGCGCGCCCTTCGTGGCGGGCTGGGCCAGCTTGCGGGGGACGAGGTAGTTGCGGAGGTAGCCGGAGGAGACCTCGATGGCATCGCCGGTCTCGCCGAGCCCCTCGACCTCCTTGAGCAGAATCGCCTGAGCCATGGTGGTCCCTCGGCCTAGCGGTCGCCGACGTAAGGCAAGCAGAGCCACCTCACGCGCCCGCTTGACCGCCAGCGCGAGCTGCTGCTGGTGGCGGCGGGAGAGACCGGTGACCCGACGCGAGCGGATCTTGCCGCGGTCGGAGATGAAACGGCGGATCGTCGTCAGATCCTTGTAGTCGATGTTCTCGACCGGGATCCGGGTGTACTTGCGGGGGCGGTTGCGGTCGAGACCGCGACGGCCACCGCCACCACGACGAGGAGGAGCGGCAGCGGCCATCAGCGCGCCTGCCCCGTGTTGTTTGCAATCAAGTTCATAAGCGGCGCTGGATCATAGGGACCGCGCCTGATCGGCGCTGCGCCGATTCGGCGCGCGCGGCCTAGAACGGGATGTCGTCGTCTTGTCCGCCGCCACCGCCGGACGACGCGCCCACCGGGTCGCCGAAGTCCGACGTGTCGGGGGCCGGCAGATCGGAGCCGCCGGCTGCAAACGTGGTCGGACTGCTGCTGGCGCTGCTGTCCACCGCCCTGGTTGCCGCCGTCCTCACGAGAGCCGAGGAACTGCACGACGTTGGCGATGATCTCGACCTTCGAGCGCTTGCCGCCGCCGTTCTTGTCCTCCCAAGAGCTCCAGCGCAACCGGCCGTCGACCGCCACCGGGCGACCCTTCGACAGATACTGGGCGCAGTTCTGGCCCTGGGCGCCGAAGACGACGACGTTGAAGTAGTTGGGCTCATCGACCCACTGGTCGCTCTGATCCTTGCGACGGTGGTTGACCGCCACGCCGAGCTCACAGACGGCGGTGCCGCTGGGCAGCGCGCGAAGCTCTGGATCCCTGGTCAGATTTCCGGTGATCGTCACCCGGTTGATGTTCGCCACTTCTGGTGCTCCTTCTAATTGCTTAAGACCTCTCCGAGTCTAGGCAACCCCGAACACGGGAAATCCGCCCCGTCGCGAATCAAGCCGCAACGAGCGGAAAAGCGGGATGGGCGAGCGAGCTACTCGGCGTCCGGGGAGGCGTCCGCGGCCGGCTCGGCCTCGGTGGCCGGAGCCTCGGCGGGCTCGGCGGGCGCTTCAACCGGTGCTTCGGCTGGAGCGGACGGTGCTTCGGCGGGCGCCTCGACGGCAGGTGCCTCGGCGGGCGGAGCCTCGGCGACTGCTGTCGCAGCCGGTGCAGCCGCAGGAGCGCTGCTCTCTCCGCTGCCCTCGTCCTCGTAGCGGGGGCGACGGGGGCCGCGATCGCCGCGATCGCCGCCGCGGCCACGACCGCGGTCGCGATCGTCCTCGTCGCGGCGCATGATCTGCTCGGTGTCCGGCGGGACCATGATCGGCGCGTCGGGCTCGGTCTTGAAGATCCGGAAGCGCAGGACGCCGTCGGTGATCTTCAGCGAGTGGTCGAGATCGTCGAGCAGCGGCTTGTCGCCGTTGAAGCGGTAGAAGCGGTAGTCGGAGGACTCGTGCTTGTCGATCTCGTACGCCATCTTCCGCAGTCCCCACTTCGCCTCGTGCAGGACTTCCCCGCTGGATTCGAGCTTGGACTTGACGTCGCCGGCGATCTTGTCGCGCTGCTCATCCCCGGAATCCGGGTTGAGCATCAGGATCATTTCGTAAGTAAGTGTGGCCAAAGCCGCGGGGACTATAGAGCAACCCGGCATGGGGCAAAGCCTGATCCCGCGGGGTGTCGGGGGCATGAGCGACATGAGCGTGAGCTGGCGACACGCCGCGCGGGTCGGCGCGACGGCGGTCGCCGCCGTCGCCGGTCTGTTCCTCGCTCCGTCGCTGCTCCGTACACCCGAGCCTCCACCGCTCGACCCCGACATCGGCCTCCCCCAGCCCGCCCAGGCGAGGCCGGTGCCGGTGGAACCGCAGCGGCGGCCGGAGTCGGCGCGGGAGAAGCGAAAGCCGAGGCCCGAGGGGAAGCCGGAACCGGAGCAGCGAGAGGAACCCAACCCGAAGCCGAGCGGAAGCCCGATCCGGAGCCGAAGCCGGATCCCACGCCCGTGCCTACGCCAGCGCCTCCCGCGCCCGCCCCGGCTCCAACGCCAACGCCGGCCCCGACCTACGTTCCAACCTCGCCGGCACCCTCACCGACCGAACCGCCGCCCGGCGTCAAGCAGTTCGGCCCCTGAGGCATGCGCCAGATTCTCGGGACCGGGGCGGCCGGCGGCGGCACCGCCGACACTCAGCGCGAGCGAAGCGAGTGCGGAGGCGGTGTCGTTGCCGCCCCGGCTCCCTCGTGGAACTCAACGCCGATCGAAACCGCTCTCGAGGCGGACTATCCGCCCTAAGCGCGGTTTCGATCGAGCTTGGCCTTGATGTCGGCCAGCTGATCGTCGACCCAGTCGCCGGGGTCGCGGGAGTCGACGATCTGGCGCAGCTTGTCGGCCCGCTCGCGGCGTTCGATCGCGTCCATGGTCAGGGCTCGGTGGATCGCCTCGGCCTGCTCCTCGATGTCGAACGGGTTCACGCTGAGGGCGCATTCGCCGAGCTCCTCGTGGGCGCCGGTGTTCTCGGAGAGCATGAGCACGCCGTCGCGCGTGTTGACGGCCGGGGCCTCCTTGGCGACGAGGTTCATCCCGTCGAACAGCGAGTTGACCATCAGCAGGTCGAAGTGCTTGTAACGGGCGACCGCCTCGTGGAAGTTCTCGTAGATCCGCAGGTCGATCGGCATCCAGTCGGTCGTCCCGTGGCGGTGGTTGACGACGGCCACCAGCGCCTCGATCCGCTCCAGGTACTCCTGATACTCGGCGACGTCCTGCCGCGACGGCTGCAGGTGGGCGATGAACGTGACCCGCTCATGGAACTCGGGATGGTCGGCCAGGAACTGGTCGAATGCCGTGAACCCGCGGAGCACGTTCTTGGACAGGTCGGCGCGGTCGACGCGGATGATCAGGTGCTCGCGACGGCGGGCGAGCAGCTCGCGTTCGTAGTCGGCGACCTCCTCCATGGCGGCGACCCGGCGCAGGCGCTCGGCGTCGATCCCCAGCGGGTAGGCGCGGATCCAGATCTCGCGGCCCCGGTAGTGGACGACCTCGTTGCGGTAGTCGACCTCGGCGCCGTCGACCAGCTCGCGGCACGAGTCCAGGAAGTTGTGGACGTAGGAGCTCGTGTGGAAGCCGATGATGTCGTTGCTGAGCAGCCCGTCGAAAATCTCGTCGCGCCAGTCGCGAGGCAGGATCCGCCAGGCGTCGGGGTGCGGCCACGGGATGTGGACGAAGTGGTGGAGGAACGCGTCCGGACGCGCCTCCCGGACCAGGGCCGGCGCCGTGTAGAGGTGGTAGTCGTGGAACATCACGAGCGGGTCCTCTTGCCCCTCGAGCGTCTCGATCACCGCCTCGGCGATGTCGGAGTTGACGACCCTGTAGCCGTAACGCCATGCCGCCTTCTCCTCGACCCGGATGTCCGGGGCATTGGAGAGATCCCAGAGGTAGTGCTGCACGAACCAGAGCTGCGGGTTGGCGATGACGCTGTAGAAGAGCTCGTAGGACTCGGTGTCGGAGGCGACCAGATCGACCTCGTAGGAGCCGCCCTCGAGCTCGATCTCCACCGGCCCGTCCGCCTCGCGCGCCACCACGGCGTCCTCCTCGGTCATCGCCGAAGCTACCCAGAGGACCTTGCGGTGCGTGGCCAGGCCGGTCAGCGCGGTGACGAGGCCGCCGCCGCCGCGGCTGATCGTCCGCTCGCCCTCGGCGTCGCGATCGAACTGCGCAGGCCCCCGATTGGAGACGATGATCAGCGGCTGCGATTCACTCACGTTTGCTCCATCCAGCCGTCACGACCCCCAGGCTATCCGGACTCGCGCAAACGCTCGATCCCGCGGTCCAGAGACTCGATGATCGCCCGGTGGAGCTCGGCGTTCGACGCGCAGACGCACGACATCTGGAACTCGTGGCCCGATCCGAGCAGGCGACAGCCTCCGAGCCTCTCGCCGTACGCGTCGGTGACGATCGCACCCGCCTCCTCGAGGATCAGCGCCGCCGCGGCCAGGTCGTAGGGGGAGTTGTTGAGGATCGCGCCGCGGCCGACCCGCTCGAACTCGGCGCGCACCCAATCGACCTCGTCGATCATCCGCGGCCCCGGCTCGACGTAGGCGTCGAGCTGGCCGGTCACGAGGCGCGTCATGTCGTAGGTCGCCGAGCCGAGGTCGAAGGTGCCGCCGGAAACGGACGAGCTGTCGATCAGCTCCTCGATCACGATCGCCGTCGGCACGATCGGCCGGCCCCGGAACCCGTAGGTCCAGAGCATCCGCTCGATGCTCGTCTGCGGCGAGAGCCGCGGCGCCGGCTCGACGCCCTCGCCGCGGACGGCCAGGAACCGCTTGCCGGACTTGATCTCGATCACGCAGCCGACCTCGACGTCGTCCATCGTCGGCTCGCCCTCGAGCGAGGCGGCGGCGACCGAGACGCACGCCGACTCGAACCCGGCCATCGCCGGCCTCGTCCCGTCGATCGGGTCGACGACCAGAACCCACCGCGGGTCGCCGGCCGGGGTGACCATGCCGCGGTCCTCTGAATAAAAGGCGACGTCGGGAGCGCGCTCGGCCAGGAAC
Organism: uncultured Solirubrobacterales bacterium; assembly: GCA_963791335.1. Lineage (GTDB taxonomy): Bacteria > Actinomycetota > Thermoleophilia > Solirubrobacterales > 70-9 > RHKX01. Next base: position 129,517 of record CAWBRN010000007.1, on the reverse strand, counting down.
TCCTCCATCCGCGCCTCGGCCCGCTCGTCGATCGCGAACGTCACGTCCCCGCCGGCCCCGTCGCCGGAGTGCTCGCGGCCCTCCATGCGCCCGAGCTCCGGCAGCACGACCTCGCGCAGATCGGCCGCCAGGTCGGCGACCAGACCGGTCAGCGGATGGGCTTCGAGGCCGGAGATGGGATCAGGATTCGGGACGGGCGCCGAGCGTCACGTCGACGTCCATCGTCTCGCCGTCGCGGATGATCTCGAGCGTCACCTGGTCGCCGGGGCTCTTCAGCGCGATCAGGCGCGACAGGTCGTTCTCGGCGACGAGCTTCTGGCCGTCGACGGCGACGATGACGTCGCCGCCCGTCGCGACCTTCCGGCCCTGGAACTCGACCGAGGAGTCGGAGCCATCCGACTTGCCCTGCAGGCCGGCCTTGTCGGCCGGGCCGTCGGGGATCACCGACGAGATCAACGACCCGGTCGGCGCATCGATCCCGAGCTTCTCGGCGAGCTGCGGGTAGAGGGGCTGGCTCTTGACACCGATATAGGCGTACTCGACCTTGCCGTTCTCGCGGAGTTGGTCGACCGAGCGCTTGACGAGGTTGATCGGGACGGCGAAGCCGACGCCCTCGTTGCCGCCCGAGGTCGTGTTGATCTGCTGGTCGATGCCGATCACGCGGCCGTCGGCGCCGATCAGCGGGCCGCCGGAGTTGCCGGGGTTGATCGAGGTGTCGGTCTGGATCGCGCCGTCGATCTTGAACTGGGTGAGCGAATCGATCGAGCGATCGGTCGCCGAGACGATGCCGACCGAGAGCGACTGCTCCTGGCCGAACGGGCTGCCGATCGCGGCGACCGGTGCGCCGACCTGGATCGCGTCGGAGTCGCCGAGGCCGATGGGCTTCAGGTCGAGGCCGTCGGGATCCACCTTGAGCAGGGCGACGTCGGCGTTCAGGTCGGTGCCGACGATCTGCGCCGGGACCTGGTTGCGGTCGCCGAACTCGACGTAGACCTCGTCGGCGTTGCTGATCGGCTGGCTGCCGCCCGCCTCGGTCGCATCGGTGACTACGTGTGCGTTGGTGACGATCTCGCCGTCGTCGCTGACGACGAAGCCCGAGCCCTGGCCGGCCTGCGCCGCCGGGTCGGACGGGTCGCCGACGACCGAGAGGATCGTGACGACGCTCGGGGAGGCCTCCGCGTAGATCCGCTGGGGATCGAAGTCCGGGCTGGAGCCGAGGCTCGGCAGCTTGGCGGCGCCACCGGAGGTCGAGGCCTCCGTTGTCGTCGTCGCTCCGGACGAGGTGGAGGACGACGAGCTGTCGTCGCTTCCGCACGCGGAGATCAGGAACGAGAGCATCAGGACCGCGGCCCCGGCGAGCAGCGCGGGGCGAACCCTGCCGATGAGGCGGCTCACGCCTTGGCCTCCAGGGAGCCCCCGATGTCGCCGGCCCGCGGCGCGGAACCGGCGGACGGAAGGACCAGGCTCAACGCGGCGCCCCGCCCGCGCCGCGGCTCGAGCACGACGTCGCCGCCCATCGCACGAGCGAGCTCACGGGCGATCGCGAGCCCGAGCCCGGAGCCGCCGACCGAATCGGCGGTGTAGAAGCGTTCGAAGATCCGCTCCCTGGCGCGGGTGTCGATTCCGGGTCCGTCGTCGGTGACGGTGATCCGGGTCCAGGAGGGCGACGGGGTGGAGGTGTCTGCAGCGGTGATTGCGATCTCAGTTCCGGGAGCGGTGTGCTTGAGGGCGTTGTCGATGAGAATACGCAAGATCTGGCCTGTCCTCGTCCGATCGGCTTGGACAAGCGGTTCTCCGAGGGCACCGGTTTCGACCCGCACAGCGGAATCGTGTTGCTCGGCCGCCGCCGCGAACTCCGAGGCGACCTCCCGGGCCACCTCTCCGAGATCGACCGGCTCGCTCTGCAGGCTGAGCGCGTCGGCGTCGAGGCGGGAGAGGTCGAGGAGGTCGGTCGAGAGCTTCGTCAGGCGGTCGATCTGCCCGCGCATCGTCCGCACGAACTCGCGGCGAGTCTCGGCGTCGGGCTCGGGCTCGTCGTCGAGCAGCTCGATGAAACCGCCGAGCGAGGCGATCGGGGTACGCAGCTCGTGGGACGCGTTGGCGATGAACTCGCGGCGGGCGGTCTCCAGGCCGCGAAGCCGTCGGCGCATCTGATCGAGGGTCTCGGCGAGCTGGCCGACCTCGTCGTGGGAGCCGACCGGGATCGGCACCGTGAAGTCACCCTGCGCGACCCGCTCGGCCGCCTCCTCGAGCCGCCGCAGGCGGCGCGTGTGGTACCCGGCGACGACGAACGCCGCGAGCAGGGCGGCCGCCAGCGCGATGCCCCCGGCGATCAGGGTCTGCCGGCGGATCAGCGCCACGTTCGCCTCGACGTCGTCGAGCGGCGTCGACAGCACGATCACCCAGCCCGGGCCGGCTGCGGCGTCGGCCGCAGTGCCCGAGCCGCCCTGACCCTCGCCACCCGGCACCTGGCCCTCGACCGGGAACGCGGTCTCTCCGACCGGGCCCCCGTCGACCGTCTCGACCCCGGAGCGGACGTCCCCGCTGGTGGCGGCGCCGGTCGCCGCCGGGTAGTCGCCCTCGATCGCGTCGCTCTCGAGCTCGGAGTCGGCGATCACGAAGGCCGGCTCCCCGTCGCGGAGGCCCAGCAGGGTGATGCGCGAGTCGACGTTCGCGGCGCTCTTGCGGACGAGGGTCGCCAACTCACGCTGCTCGAGGCCGCGCACCGCCGCCGTCCGCAGCCGGTCGAGCTCCTCGGAGCCCTGCTGTTCCAGCCGCTCGAGCCGCTCGGAGGTCAGGCTCGAGCTGAGCTGCGGGACGACGTATAGATAGACGAAGCCGACGGCCATCGCCGTGATCGCGAAGAACAGGAGGACGAGGCGCGTCCGCACGCTGTTGATGCGAGGTCCGGTCCGGCGCTCGCCCTCAGGCCCGCTCACATCGCTCGAATCACTCATAGGACGGGGTCCTCGTCCCGGAACCGGTAGCCGACCCCGCGCACGGTCAGCAGGTATTCGGGCTCCTTCGGCTCGGTCTCGATCTTCTCGCGGAGGTGTCGGATGTGGACGTCGATCGTGCGGGGGTCGCGATAGGAGCTGTCGCCCCAGATCCGCTCCAGCAGCGCGGGGCGGTCGAAGACGTGGCCGGGGCTGCGCGCCAGAGCGGCGAGGATCTCGAACTCGACGTACGTGAGCTGGGCCCGCTCACCGCGCACCGTGACCTGCCGCCGGGCCGGGTCGACCGTCATCTCCCCCGCCACGATCGGGCCCTCGACGGGCTCGTCGCCGCTGAACCGGGTCCGCCGCAGCGCCGCCTTCACACGGCTCCGGAACTCGCGGACGCTGAACGGCTTGGTGATGTAGTCGTCGGCACCGATCTCGAGGCCGAGCACCTTGTCGACCTCGTCGTCGCGGGCCGTGAGCATGATGATCGGGACCTGGCTCCGCGAGCGCAGGCGCCGGCAGACCTCGATGCCGTCGATGCGGGGCATCATCACGTCGAGGACGACGAGATCGAAGCGACTTTCGGCGAATCGATCGAGGCCCTCGCGACCGTCGCGGGCGACGACGACCTCGTACCCCTCCTTGCGCAGCGGGTACGCGAGAAGGGTCTGGATCGACTCCTCGTCGTCGACCAGCAGGATGCGAGCCGAAGCCTCAGCCATGGCGAGAGGTTAGTTTCAGCGGCGCACCGATGTTCGACCCCCGGATCTACCGCGCTGCCCTGATTCCCGCCGTGGCGGCGTTCGTCGTGCTCATGTTCTCGTTCGTACCGGTCCCGAACCCGCTTCCGGAGCCGGTTTCCACCCCCACCTTCGACGGGGGCGAGGCCGCGAGGACCGCCCGGTCGATCGTTCAGCTCGCCCCCGAGCGCCAGCCCGGTTCCTCCGGCGACGAGGCGGTCGCCGACCTCGTCCGTGAGCGATTCGGTGCAATCGAGGGCGGTGAGGTCGCCGACCAGTCGTTCGATTCGAGCTACGACGGCGAGGACGTGACGATGCGAAACGTCATCCTGACGCTGCCCGGATCGTCGGAACGGACGATCCTCGTGCTCGCCCATCGGGATTCCGCGGAGGGCCCGGGAGCCGCCACGAGCGCGGCCGCCACCGCCACCCTCCTCGGGCTGGCCGACGACCTCGGGCGGTCGCGACGGACCAAGACGATGATCTTCGCCTCGACCGACGGCGGCAGCGACGGAGCCGCGGGTGCGCGCCAGCTGATCGAGGACCTGCCGGCGCCGGGCGCGATCGACGAGGCGATCGTGATTTCCCAGCCGGGGGTCGAGAATCCCGAGGCCCCATTCGTGATCAGCTCGGGCGCCGATCCCGAGAGCGCCTCCGCGCAGCTCGTCCAGACCGCCCGCAGCATCGCCTCCGCCACGTTCGACCAGCGCGACCCGGCACCCGGGGCGTGGGTCGGGCTCTCGCGCCTCGCGTTCCCGGCGGGGACCGGTGAGCAGGTGGCGATCCGCAGTGCCGGGACCGAGGCGATCGCGATCAGCGCCCACGGCGAGCGCCAGGTTCCGCCGGCCCAGGACGGGGTCGACAACGTCTCCGCCGACACCCTGGCGGCGGCAGGCGGAACGCTGGTCGACCTGATCGTGACCCTGGACGAGAGCCCGAAGCCCGACGAGGGGCCCGACGACTACATCCGCGTCGGCGACAACCTCGTTCCCGGCTGGACGCATCTCGCTGCTCGCCATCTCGCTCCTGATCGCCCCGATCCTGACCGCCGGCGACACCTGGTTGCGCGAGCACCGAAACGACTGGCGCGCGCGACGGACGATCTTCTGGGCGATCGAGCGGGCGCTGCTCCCACTCGCCGCCCTCCTGCTCGCCTATCTACTCGGATTGATCGGACTCGTCCCCGATCCGGTCTTCCCCTACGACCCGGGGCTCTATCCGTCGGGTTCGGCGGGACCGATCGCGTTCGCCGCCCTCGCCGCAGCCGTGGTGCTCGCCGCCCTGCTCGTTCGGCCGATGCGGACGCCGCTCGACATCGAGTCGCAGACGCTCGCCGCCGCCGCGGGACTGATGACCGGGCTCTCGATCTTCGGGGTCTGGCTGATCAACCCCTACCTCGCCCTGCTGCTCAGCCCCGCCGCGCACGTCTGGCTGCTCGGCGCCCGGGCCACCGGCTCGGTCCGGCCCGTGACGCTCGCGGCGGTGGCCGCCGCCTCGCTCATCCCGGCGCTGATCGCCTTCATCACCGTCGCCCAGGAGCTCCACCTCGGTGCCGGGGCGCCGTGGCAGTTCCTGCTGCTCGTCGAGAACGGCCAGGTCGGCTTCCTGATCAGCCTGCTCGGCTGCGGCGTGATCGGCGGACTGATCAGCTGCGTCGCTGCCGCCGGCGCCGGTAAGCGAGCGGGTCCGCCGCTCGGGCCGACGGGCAGCATCCGCGGCGCCGGGACGCACGCCGGGCCGGGGGCTCTCGGGGGCACCCCGCCCGCAACCCGCAGCCGGATCTAGGGGCCTGCCCCCAGGCGAGCACGGCCTCTGGACACCGCTCTGGACGACTTCGTGGACGCTCGTCTTAAGCGGCTAAAGGGGAGTGCCGTGGAGTCGATGGTGGCAGGGAAGAGGAAGCCATGACCGGAACAACGAATCCATCAGAGCGGTATTGAGAGCGAGGTTTCATGCGTGCCAAGGATGAACAGCTCACGGACGTGCAGGACAAGGTCTCCCGCGGCGAGTACGAGGTGAACTCGCAGCGGGTTGCCGTCGCGATTCTCGAGCGGATCGGCGTGCTTCAGAGCGGAGCCGTCAGAAGCCGCGAAGGTGGTCGTGGCCTGCTGCCGGAAATGAACGTCCCCCGGGAAGTCTGAGCCGCACCGATCCGCCGGGGACGACCCGGCCGATCTCGTGCAACTCGGTCCCGGTGGCGGCCACGGCATCGGTGCATGCGGCGAGCTCCGCTCGCGGGATCGCGCAGAGCAGCTCGTAGTCCTCGCCGCCCGAGACCATCAACTCGTACGGGTCCCGGCCGGCGGCGTCCGCGACCTCAGCGACCCCCTCCCCCCGCGGCACCCGATCCACCTCGATCTCGATCCCCAGCCCGGACGCGGCGGCGAGATGCTCCGCCTCCGCTCCGAGCCCGTCGGAGATGTCGATCATCGCGCCGACACCCGCCGACGCCAGAGCCCGTCCGGCGGCCAGCCTCGGCTCGGGAGCGAGTTGGCGGAACCGTCACCGCGGAGCGGACCCGCTCCGACAATCCCTGGCAGAGCTCCGGGTGCTCGAGCAGCATCAATCCGGCGGCCGCGCCGCCGAGGTCTCCCGTGACGCAGACCGCGTCGCCGTCGCGCGCCCCGGAGCGGCCGATCATCGCGTCGGCCGAGGGCGCCTTCCCGATCGCGGTGACGCAGACCGAGAGGATCCCCGAAGCCGTGATGTCGCCTCCCAAAACCGCGACTCCCTCGCGCTCGGCCAGTTCAGCCAGCCCGTCGCACAGGGCGAGGCATTCCTCGCGCTCGAAGTCCTCGGGCATGCCGAGCCAGACGTAGGCCTCGGCCGGAGTCGCGCCCATCGCCGCGAGGTCGCTGAGAGCCGCGCCCATGGCCTTGCGGCCGATCGCCCTCGGCGGACACCAGCCGCGGCGGAAGGCCACACCGTCGACCATGGCGTCGACGGTGACCGCGGTCGCCTCGCCCTCGCGCCCGACGGTGACCGCCGCGTCGTCGCCGATCCCGATCCGGACCTCGTCGCCGCGCCCGCGCGCCGTCGCCGCCAGCCGGTCGCGGATCGCGCCGATCAGGTCGAACTCCGGCGAGTTGCGCAGTCGCGGTTCGTTCACGGCCGATTCACGGCTAAAGCGGGATGGCGTTGATCGCCTGGAACACGGTGAACAGGATCGTCGCACCGATCAGCACGCGGTCGCGACAGATCGCTGCCACCGGCAGGAGCCAGATCACGTACCAGGGGGCCATGTAAGCGGTCGCGACGAGGACCGCCAGCGCGGCCCACCCCGCCGCGCGGACCCAGTCGAAGCCGCGGGCCGTCGCCACGAGAAGCCAGACGATCCCGGCGATCGCGAGGGCGCCGAGGATCGCCCTGAAGACGTCGACGTCGATCCCGCTCGCACGAGACAGCGCCCCCGGCACGCTCCAGCGGCTGATCGTCTCCTGGTTGCCGCCCGCGACGCTGAGCGCCTCGGTGACATGCGATCCGAAGACGAGCAGGGAGACGACGCCGATCAGGACCACGGCAGTCGCCCCACCCGCCATGAACCGGAGCGCGGCTGCCCCGCTCGCGGGATGCCGAGCAGCGCGAACGGCGCGTAGAGCAGGCCGGAGACCTTGACCGTCGCCGCGACGACGAAACCGGCACCGCCGATCGCCGGGCGGAGCGAGATCACGGCCGCGACGGCCGCCATCGCAATCGCGGCCATCAGGGCGTCGTTGTGAGCGCCGCCGACCAGATGGACGAGGACGAGCGGGTTGAGGCCGACGAACGCGACCGCCAGCGCGGGGTCGACCCCGCGGACGCGCCCGGTCCTGGCCACGAGTGCCGCGAGGGCGGCGATCGACATCCCCGCTATCGCCTTCAGCGACCAGAGCGCGACAGGAACCGAAACCAGGCCGAGGGGGTAGCTCCCGAGCGTGAAGACCGGCCCGTACACGGAGACGGCGTCCCTGTAGTCGGCGACCCGGCTGGCGGCGTCGTCAGGCAGCGGCAGCGCCGACGGCGCGAACTCGTAGGGATTGAGACCGTGATCGGCGCCGAGTCGCGCATAGGAGATGTAGCTGTAGACGTCGAGGGAGAGCAGCGGCGGGGCCAGCGACGAACAGCACGATCAGGATGCCCGTGACCCAGCCGATCCAGCGCAGCCCGAGGTCGCGGGCGAACGAGAGCACGACGATCCAGAGCGCGATCGCGACGTAGAGCAGAGCGAGGTAGACGCCCGGCCGATTGATCAGACCGTCGCCGAAGATCCCGGTCGCCCAGTCCTCGTTGCCGAGCCCGGTGGAGCCGGGGACCATCGCCGACCCCGGCGTCGCCAGGGGAACGCAGACGAGGACGAGCGCGATCGCGGCCAGTTGAGCGACCGGCCGGCGCCATGCGGCGACGGGCAGTCGCACCGACGGGGCCGCCGGTCTCGAGCTGATCTCGTTCTGCTGCATCTGCTCCCGGGGAGAATGTATTCATGCCGCCCCCCTACCGCGCCTGCCTGATCGACGCGCTCGGCACGATGGTCCGCCTCTCGCCTCCCTGGGAGCGGATCGATCCGGCCGCCGTCGCAGGCCTCGATCCGGACGTCGTTCGCAGGGCCTTCCGCGCCGAGATGCGTCACTACGCGGCCAACGCCGAGCGCGGCCGCGACCCCGAATCGCTGGCGGCCCTTCGCGCCGAATGCGCCGACCTCCTTTCGACCGAGCTCGGCCGATCAATCGACGTCACGACGATGATGGCCGCCATCCGCTTCGACGCATACCCCGACGCCGCTCCGGCCCTCCGGGCCTGGCGCGAGGGCGGCCTGCGGATCGTCTGCGTCTCCAACTGGGACTACGAGCTCGGGCGGGTGCTCGAGCGGATCGGGCTCGCGGATCTGCTCGACGGCGTCGTCACCTCCGCCGGCACCGGTGCGCGCAAGCCGGACCCGGCGATCTTCGAGGCGGCTCTGCGGATCGCCGGCTGCACTGCGGCCGAGGCGATCCACATCGGCGACAGCGACGAGGACGTCGAGGGCGCGCACGCGGCGGGCATCGACGTGATCAGGATCGACCGGGACGGGGCCGCGGGAGGGGCCGCGGACGTATCCTCGCTCGCCGAGATCGTGGAACGAGGAGCGCCGATGGGCAGAATGGCCACATGACCGAGCCGGATTGGATCGGGCCCGAACGGCCGAACGTGGGATCGACCCCACCCCCGTCCTCGCCGTCCTCACCGCCCGAGCCGGCCGCACCGGGCGGCTCGCTGCCGCCCGCCGACGCGGTCCCGGGCCGCTCGACGCCGCCCCCGCAACCCGGCTCGGCAGCCCCGCCGCCCCGTCCCGGCGGGTCCTCGCAACCGGAGCCTAAGACCGACGGTTTCTTCCTGACCCGCTACGTGGGCATCCCGGTGACCGGCTGGCACGGCGTGAACGCGGCCGTGGGCGTCCTGATCGCGGCGCTCGCGATGATCATCGGGACGATCTGCGTCGCCATCTTCGACCCGCAGTTCGACACGACCGCGGGCAAGGACGCCGCCCAGCTGATGGTCGGGCTGGCGCTCGGCGGGACCGCGCTCGGCTTCGCCCTGATCGACTCCGGCGGCAGGATCAAGGAAGCCTTCGGGAAGCTCGGTCTGGGCGTCCGGCTAACCATCGGCGCGATCGGGCTCGCCCTCCTCGCCTGGCTCATCTACATCCTCTGCGCGGCGGTCCTCACGCCCTTGCTCCAGCCCGATCAGCAGGACGTGACGAACGAGCTCGGCACGAACAAGGACTCGATCGGGAGCATCGCGATCGCCGGCGTCCTGATCGTGATCCTGGCGCCGCTCACCGAGGAGATGTTCTTCCGCGGGTTCATGTTCGCCAGCCTGCGGCGCTCGATGCCGCTCTGGCCGGCCGCGCTGATCGCCGCCGTGGTCTGGGGCTCGCTCCACCTGTCGCGGCGGCAACATCGGCGTTGCCATTCAACTTTCCGTTTTCGGGGTGATCCTCGCGTGGCTGTACGAGCGCAGCGGGACGCTCTGGGCGCCGATCACGGCGCACGCCCTGAACAACACGATCGCCTTCATCCTGCTGATCAACGACTCGACCTGACGGTCTCGCCGATCAGCCGATACGCGCCCTACAATTCCACGCCAAATGAGCTCTCGTCACCGCTTTCGCGCGTCCCTGGTCCTCGCCCTCTCGCTCCTCGCCGCCGCGGCTTCGATCGCGGTAACCGGTGCTTTCGCACAGGAGCCCGACGCCACTGAGCCGATCACGACGGTCCCCACGACGAGCGTCGAGACGCCACCACCGACGCGACGCGACGACCACCGCAGGCTCCGGCCGCCACGGACAGGAAGGGCGCCAAGCAGGACCCCGGCGACATCGGGACCTCCACCGCGATCCGTTTGCACGGGCTTCGCAACGGCAAGGTCACGGCCGGTAAGAGCGTCAAGGTCGCCGGCACCGTGCGCCCCTTCCAGAAGGGCCAGAAGGTCCAGATCGTCCTCTACCGCGCCAAGAAGACCGTCAAGCGCACGACGGTCAAGGTCCGGCCGAAGGGCAAGGGCTCCGACCTCGGTCAGTTCAAGTACTCCCGCCGGATGGTCAGCCCGGGGCTGTACCGCGTCCAGGCGATCCTCAAGCCCGGCCCGGGATACGGCGGCTCGAAGGCCTCCAGCCGCGGCTTCAAGATCCGCTATCCCAGCCTCAGCGAGGGCGCCGACGGGCCCGCGGTGAAGATGCTGAACACGCTGCTCGAGAACCTCGGCTACGTCAACGGCGGCGGCGGCTCCTACAACGACGCCACCGGCCGCGCCGTCCTCGCCTACCGCAAGGTGAACGGCATGGCGCGAAAGGAGAAGGCGACCGGCAGCATCTTCAAGAAGCTGGCCAAGGGCAAGGGCGGCTTCAAGCTCAAGCACCCGAGCGCCGGCAAGCACGTCGAGGCCGACCTCTCCAAGCAGGTCATGGTCCTCGCCAAGCACGGCGAGGTCGACGAGATCTACACGATCTCCTCGGGCGCCCCGGCGACCCCGACGATCCAGGGCAAGTTCCGCTTCTACCGCAAGGACGCGGGCTACAACAGCCTCGGGATGTACTACTCCGTCTACTTCATCCGCGGATACGCGACCCACGGCTACCACGACGTTCCGACCTACCCCGCCAGCCACGGCTGCCTGCGGAACCCGATTCCCGACTCGGTCCACATCTACAACTGGATCGATCTCGGCGACCCGATCTACGTCTATCCCTAGGCGCCGGCGATGAGCGCCCGTGAGACGCTGATCGCCGAGCTGCGCGAGCACGCGCTCGTGATCGGCGAGGTGACGCTGACCAGCGGCGCCACCGCCTCCTATTACGTCGACGCCAAACGGGCGATCCTGCGCCAACCGGCGTTCGGCGCGCTCGGCGAGCTCGTCGCCGCCGAGGCCAAGGAGCGCGGTGCGACCGCGGTCGGCGGCATGACGATGGGCGCCGACCCGATCGCCAGCGCCGCGATCGGCGACCCGGCCGGCCACGACCTCCTCGCCTTCTTCGTCCGCAAGGAGAAGAAGCAGCACGGCCTGCAGCGCTGGGTCGAGGGACCGCTCCTGGACGCCGGCACGAAGGTCCTGATCGTCGAGGACGTCGTCACGACCGGCGGCTCGACCGTCAAGGCGATCGAGCGCTGCCTCGAGGAGAGCCTGGAGATCGTCGGCGTCGTCTCCGTCCTCGACCGGCTGGCCGGCGGCGGCGAGAACATCACGGCCGCCGCCAACGGCGCCCCCTACACGGCGCTGGCAACGATCGACGACGTCTACCCGGAGCGCTAGATAGACAACTGCGCGACTCGCAGGGCTCCGCCCTGCTCGACTGCGCCTGGTCGGCGACGCTGCGAGCCACTGTCAGGCGGGAGCGGTCTTGGTCCTCGGCCGGCATCGACCGGCTTCGAGAACCGTCGCTCCCCGGCCAGCCGGGAGTCGAGGACCGCGGCCAGCTGGCGCTCGCAGATCGCCGCCGCGAGATGCTCGTCGGCAGCCCGCAGGCGACCGGCCTCCCACTCGGAGTCGATCCAGTGCAGCGCCCGGCCGATCACCTCGCTCTGGATCGTGATCGGGTCGATGCCCGACTCGACGGCGTCGGCGACGACCGCCTCCGCGGACTTCGCGTCGCCGGCCAGCAGCGTCTGGCGGAAGGCCTCGCGAGCCACGGTCAGAGCCTGCGTCTCCGGGGTGCGGGTCGACTCGAGCGGGCCCTGGCCGATCAGCCGAGCCGCATCGGCGGCGGGTCCCGGACGCGAGAGCATGTAGCCCTGGCCCTGCCGGTAGCCGAGCGCGAAGAGGTGGGCGAGCTGGCCCTCGGTCTCGATCCCCTCGGCGACGACCTCGATCCCGAGCGCGCGGGCGAGCGGCAGCACTCCCGCGGCGAGCGCGGCGTCCGCGGACGCCTCGCCGAGACCGACGACGAAGGAGCGGTCGAGCTTGATCTGGTCGATCGGCAACGAACGCAGCTGGGCGATCGAGGTCGAGGCGGTGCCGAAGTCGTCGAGCGAGATCCGCACGCCGAGGGCGCGCAGCTCCGTGACTCGCTGGAGGTAGGCGTCGGCGGCGCCGCTCAGAGCGGACTCGGAGATCTCGACGACGACGCGGGAGGGATCGACGTCGAGCGTCTCGACGAGTTCCCGGATCGAGGCGATCAGCGGGTCGGAGGTGAGCTGGCTCGACGACACGTTGATCGCGAGCGACAGCAGCCCGGTCGCGTCGGCGGCGGCGATCGTCGGGAAGTCGCGGGCGGCGTGACCGAGCAGGCGGATCAGCAGATCGGCGCCGGAGCCGGTCTCCTCGGCGATCGGCACGAACAGCTCCGGCGAGATCGCGCCGCGCTCGGGATGGTGCCAGCGCGCCAGAACCTCGACCGAGGCGATCCGGCCGGAGGCGATGTCGACGATCGGCTGGTAGTGGAAGGCGATCTCGTCGGCCTCGAGCGCGGCCGCCAGCTCCCGGCCGATCTCGGCGCGGTAGCGGATGCGCTCCCGCAGGGCGGTGTCGAAGACCTCGAAGCGGCGGATGCCCGAGCGGTCACGCTCGAGCGCCGACTCGGCGTCGGTGACCAGCGACTCGGCGCGGACCGAGGGGTCGTCGGCGACGACGAGTCCGACGGACACGGTGGCGGTCAGCTCCTCGACGCCGAGGTCGAAGGGATCGTCGAAGGCGTTGAGGATCGTGCTCGCCAGCTCGACCACCTCGGGACCGCTGGCATGGCCGCTGCTCATGACGACGAACTCGTCGCCGCCGGCCCTGCGCGACGACGTCGCCGGCGTGGACGGCGGAGATCAACCGGCGCCCGGCCGAGAAGAGCAGCTGATCGCCGACGACATGGCCGAGGTCGCGGTTGATCCGGCGGAAGCCGTCGATGTCGACGAGCAGTACGGCGATCGACCCCTCGCTGGCCTCGAGGCTCTCGATCTCCTCGCCGAGGCGATCGAGGAACTGGCGCCTCGTCGGCAGCCGGGTCAGCGGGTCGGGCTCACCGCGACCGGCCGCAGGCTGGCCTGCAGGCGAGGCGGCCTGCCCTTGGGTGCTCGCGGTATCCACGCGACCCCCTTCGCGGCGGAGGGCAGGATGTCCTGCCCTCCAGCCGCCTTGCAGCGGGTCGGGTCTAGACGATCTGGTGCAGCGTCGGGTCGCCCGAGTCGACCTGGAACTCGGCGATCTTCGTCGTCGCCGTCGCGCCCTTCGTCAGCGCGTCGACCGCCTTGTACTCGCACTTGATCTTGTCCTTGTCGACGCTGAGCACCGCGTAGCCCCGACGGTCGAAGTCGGCGTACGTGATGTGGGGGTCGGCCGCCACCCGCAGCGCGTCGAGTACCGACGACGGGACGCCGAGATACTCGGGCAGACCCAGCGAGGTCGCCGAACCGCCGACCAGCTCGACGCCGATCGGATCGCCGCCCTGTCGGCCGGTGGTCGTCAGGTTGCCGGCGATGAACGTGTGGATGTCGCCGGTCAGGACGACCAGGTTCTCGAGGCCGTCGTCCTTCCACTTGGTGAGGATCTCGCCGCGCTCGGCCTGGTAGCCGTCCCACGAGTCGAGGATCGCCGCCTGGCCCTGGGCCGGGGCGTCGACGCTCATCACCATCAGCTCGCTCGCCCACAGCTTCCACTTGGCGCTCGAGGCGGGTACGGCCTTCTTGAACCACTTCTTCTGGTCCTGGCCCAGGAACGTGCGACCGGGCTCGTCCGCCTCCGGGCACGGAGTCAGGATTCCGTCCTCGCAGGGCTGCGGATCGCGGTACTGGCGCTGGTCGGTGAGGAACAGCTCGGCGAGGCCGCCGAGGCGGACGCTGCCGTAGATCTGATCAGCCGTCATGCCCTTCTGCTGGAGGCGGGGATGCGCCTCGAAGTAGGCCTTGTAGCCATTCCGGCGTCGCCGCTGGAACGGCACCCGGCGCGGGTAGCCGCTGTTCTCGAGATGCGGGTCGGTCTGCTTCGAGTCGGCCTCGTCGCCGGCGTAGTTGTCCTCGACCTCGTGGTCGTCCCAGATCGTCACCCAGGGATGGGCCGCGTGCAGGGCCTGCAGCTGCTTGTCCGCCTGGTAGAAGTGGTACTTCTCGCGGAACTCGGCGAGCGTCTGGACGTCGCCGTCGTCGTTCGTGCCGGTCGTGTCCTCGCGGTCGGCCGGGCCGTCGTAGTAGGTGTGCTCGTAGATGTAGTCGCCGAGGCAGATGACCAGATCGAGGTCCTCCTTGGCCATCGCCGCCTGCGCGTTGAAGTAGCCGGCCTCGTAGTCCTGGCACGAGAAGTAGGCGATCTTCAGCGGCTGCTTCGAGTCGGCGGGGGGCAGCGTCCGGAACTTGCCGACCTGTGAGTTCTTGTCCTTGGTCTCGAAGCGGTAGTAGTACTGCTCGCCGGGCTTGAGGCCGGTGATGCGCTCATGGACGGTGTAGTCCTGATGCTTGCCGGCAGTCACCTGTGCGCGCTTGACGACCTTGCGGAAGTCCTTGTCCTTGGCGACCTCGACGGTCAGCCTCGAGGTCCGATCGAGCTCGGAGAGCCGGGTCCAGAGGGTGATCGCCTTCGAGGTCGGGAAGCCCGACGACACGCCATGGGCGAACTTTCCGCCCTTGGCGGCGGGGAACGACGCGCTGCGCGCCATCGCCGCGTAGTTGAGCGGAAGAGCGACCGCCGCTCCGACCGCTGCGCCGCCGACAAGGAACTCACGGCGCCTCAGGTTCGCGCCACCGATGATCTCGTTCTCGTCCGACATTTCCTCATCCTCCGATTGGAATGAACCCTCGGCAACCGGTTCGGTTGCGTCCGGAACGTGACACTACCCGGAAGAGGCCCAGGAGGCGCCGGTTGACTGTCTGTCACCTGCGACTGATGCCCTCCGAGCGTAACGCCCTGCGGGCCGACCGGACCGGACGCGAAGCGGAGGATCCGGTCGGGGTTGTCTCTTACTTCGGCTGGCGAGAGATGCCGATGCCGCCGAGCACCAGCAGCAGCCCGCCGACGCCGGCGGCGAAGATGCCGGTGGAGGCCGTCCCGTCGACCGCGCCGACAGGGCCCCGCTGCTCTGGGCGGTAGCGTCGATCGCCGCCTGATCGACATTCGCGGCGCTGGCGGCGGCCCCGAAGCCCGAGGGCAGCCCGCCGATGCTGGCGTCCAGGTCGTTCGAGCCCGGCCAGGCCGACATAGGCCGCGATCCCGACGATGACGACGCCGAGCAGGACCACGATCCAGGTGCTCCTGCCCTTGAGATAGAAGTAGGAGGCAACCCCGGCCGCGATCACGGCGAGCGCGATGATCGCGATCCCGTAGCCGGCGGCGAAGAGCGTGTTGTCGGCGATGTCGAGCCCGTCGATGTCGGACGTGGCCATCGGCAGGAAGCAGCCGACGATCGCGACGATCGCGCCGAGCAGGCAGAGGACGAGCGGAAGCGAGCTGTCCGAGCGCTTCGCGTCGGCCTGCGGGGTGGCCGGGAACCGCGGCGGCAGGCTGCTCCTGCGCGGGTACTGGGCGGCCTGCGGGTCGTACGGGCTGCTGCGCCTGGACCGCGGTGGCCGGGTCCTCGTAGGGCTGCTGCGCGGCTGCGGGGTCCTGGTAGGCCTGCTGGGCGGCGGCGGGATCCTGGGCCGACCGCCGGATCCTGAGCTGCACGGCGGGCTCCTGGGCGACCGGCGCCTCGGGAGCCGCGGGCGCGGCTGCCTGCGCGGGGCGCGTCTCGACTCCCCATCCGGCTCCGTCCCAATAGGCCTCCCAGCCGGGAGCGGTCGGGTGCGGGTACCAGCCGGCCGGAACGGCGGGCTGCGCGGGCACAGCGGGCTGCTCCGGGGGTCGACGCCCCCTCCTGAAGTCGGCGGTCCCTGACTCATACCGAGCAGACTCGCATATCTGGGTCCGAATCCGGAAGGCACGTTCATGGACGCGACCCGCCTATTGCTCAAGGCATGCGGCGAGGCCGCCGAGGACCATGGACATGACCTTCGCGAACCGTCTCCGCCCGTCCGCCGTCCGAGCCGCTCCTCGCCCTCGGCGCCATGGTGCTCATCGCCCTCGCGGCTGCGACGGCCGCAGAGGCGAAGACACCCAGCGCCCACATGAACGGCAGCAAGGCGGTCGCTCCGAAGAGCGCCCCCGGTGTCGTCAAGGACATGATCCGCGCCGGCAACAAGATCCGCCACAAGAAGTACAAATGGGGCGGCGGCCACGGCAGCTGGAACGACAAGGGCTACGACTGCTCGGGCGCCGTCTCCTTCGTCCTCCACAAGTCGGGAATCCTCGACTACCCGCTCGACTCCAAGGGCTTCATGAAGTGGGGCGGCAAGCGCAAGGGCAAGTGGGTCTCGATCTTCGCCAACAAGGAGCACGTCTACATGATCGTCGCGGGCCTCCGCTTCGACACCTCCTACATCACCGACGGCGACAAGTCGGGCCCGGGCTGGTCCGAGTACATGCGGCCTTCGAAGGGCTTCAGGACCCGCCACCCGAAGGGCCTCTAGGCGATCGCCGCCGGAGCACGGCGGCTGTAGGTTCATCGCCATGGATGGAAACTTCACGCCCTCGCACCGGGGAGGCGAGGGCACACCGATGGTCTGCCTGCACGGCTTCACCGACACGTGGCGCAGCTGGGAGCTGGTGCTGCCGAGCCTCCAGGATCAACACGACGTCCTCGCGCCGACTCTGATCGGCCACATGGGAGGCCCACCGATCGAAGGGGAGATCACCGAGGACATGCTCGTCGAGGGCGTCGAGCGGGCGATGGACGAGGCGGGGTTCGAGACGGCCCACATCGTCGGCAACTCGCTCGGCGGGTACGTCGCCCTGCAACTCGCCTCGCGCGGCCGCGCGGAGAGCGTCGTCGCCCTGGCCCCGGCCGGTGGCTGGGCCGAGGGCGACGAGTCCTACAAGGACTCACTCGCCTTCTTCGTCTCCATGCAGGAGCAGCTCAAGGCCGCCGTCCCGCACGCCGAGGCGCTGCTGTCGACGCCCGAGGGCCGGCGGATGGCGACTGCCTTCGTCGTCACCAACTACGAGCACATCCCGACCGAGCTGCTGCTCCACCAGTTCCGCGGCGCCGCCGGATGCGACGCCGCCGGGCCGCTGATCGAGTACGCGCTCGAGAACGGCTGGAGCCTCGACGCCGAGCGGATCGACTGCCCGGTCCGGATCGTCTGGGGCACCGACGACAAGATCCTCGAGTGGCCGCGCTCGGCCGCCGGCTACCGCAACGACTCGCTGCCCAACGCCGATTGGATCGAGCTCGAGGGCATCGGCCACTGCCCGCAGCTCGATGTCCCGCTCGAGACCGCGCAGCTGATCCGCGACTTCACCCGCTGACGCTCGGCGCGGGATAGGGTCCGCGCGATGACCGCGTCCGAGGACCCGCGCGTCGACGAATACATCGATCCTCTGCCGGACTGGCAGGCGGACATCTGCCGCCGGGTGCGCCGGATCGCGCACGAGGCCGACCCAGAGATGGTCGAGACGATCAAACGGCGGGTCCAGCCGTACTTCGTACTCGAGGGCAACGTCTGCGCGTTGCTCGCGACGAAGGACCACGTCAACGTCTTCCTCTACGACCCGATCGCACCCGATCCGAAGGGGATCATCAACCGCGGTCACGACAACGCGACCGGCCGGCAGATCGCGATCTACGAGAACGACGAACTCGATGAGGAGGCTCTCCGCGAGCTGCTGAAGGCGATCGCCGCCAACAACCGCGCCGGCGGCTGGCGGAAGACTGCAGCGCGAGCGCTGACCCTCAGAGCGTCGAGAGCGGTACGCCGATGATGTCGAGCCGGCGGGTCAGCCCGCCGAGCGCGAACTCGCGGATGTCGTCGGTGCTGACGCCGAGCTTCTCGATGTCGGGCCCGCCACCGTCGCCGGCGCCGCCGAGCGCCTCGGCGACCGACGGCAGCAGGTCGCGCAGCGTCTCCCGCACCGTGTCGGCGGCCTCCGGATGCTCGCGCACCGTCTCCCGGAGGAACCAGACGCCGTAGCCGATGTGACGGGTCTCGTCGTGGTGGATCTTCGAGTAACCGGCGACGAAGCCCGGGAGCAGTCCCTCGCGCTCCATGTATTCGGTGGCGAACCGGAAGGTCGTCAGGCCGAGCGTGCTCTCGAGGATGAGGTGGTAGATCGTCACGAACCGGACCTTGGCGGCGAGGTCGTCGGGCGCGGCGACCAAGCGCTCGTGCGCGGCGACGAGCTCCACGTCGAAGATCTGCCGGAAGGCCGGCGAGACCTGCTCGCGCGCACGCTCGACGTGCGCGGCGACGGTGGCCGGCGAGGCGACGACCTCGTCCTGGAAGCGCGCGTAGAACTGCATGTGCCGCGCCTCGTCGACCTGCTGGGTCGCCAGGAACGTCGCCTCCTCCTCGGTCCCGTAAGCGCCGACGAGCCCGGAGAACTTCGTCGTGATCCGTTCCTCGGCGACCATCAGAGACGCGAGCACCCAGTAGACGAGGTCCTTGTCCTCCTGATCGAGCGCGGCCCACTGCTCGCGGTCGGCGTCGAGGTCGACCTCGAACGGATTCCACTGCGAGCCCTCCCAGCGCTCGTAGAGCGTCTGCGGGTCGTTGAGCTGGATGTTCGCGTCGCTCATCG
The DNA here is from genome assembly GCA_963791335.1 of uncultured Solirubrobacterales bacterium. Classification (GTDB taxonomy): domain Bacteria; phylum Actinomycetota; class Thermoleophilia; order Solirubrobacterales; family 70-9; genus RHKX01. The sequence goes on along the minus strand of CAWBRN010000007.1, from coordinate 110,796 downwards.
GGGCAGGCCGGCCCGGACGATGGCCGAGGCGGCCTGATCGTGGACGCGATGCGTCTCCTCGATCTCGATTTCCTCGAAGCCGGCGGCGGCGAGATGCCGCTCGAACTCCTCGCGAGTGAGGGCACCGGCGATGCAACCCGTCCACTGCTGCATGTCGCGACGGGTCGCCTCGTCCATGTCGGGATCGGCGATCACGTCGGAGACCGCAAACCGCCCGCCGGGCCTGAGCACCCGGGCAGCTTCGCGAAGCACCTGCGGCTTGTCGCCCGAGAGATTGATCACGCAGTTGGAGATGACAACGTCGACGGAGTCGTCGGGCAGCGGGATCGCCTCGATCTCGCCGCGCAGGAACTCGACATTCTGGACACCGGCCTCACGCTGGTTGGCGCGGGCGAGCTCAAGCATCTCGTCGGTCATGTCGAGACCGTAGGCCTTGCCGCTCGGGCCGACCCTGCGCGCCGACAGCAGGACGTCGATGCCGCCGCCCGACCCGAGGTCGAGGACCGTCTCCCCCTCCTCGAGCTTCGCGATCGCAGTCGGGTTGCCGCAGCCGAGTGATGCGAGCTCAGCCGCCTCAGGTAGCGACTCACGGTCGTCGCCCGAGTAGAGGCTCGGGCCGAAGACGTCCCGTTGCTCGTCGGTGATCACAGCCGCCTCGCCGCCGCAACAGGACGAATCGCGCGAACCGGGATTCGTCGCGGCGGCCGCGTAGCGATCGCGAACCGCCTGCTTGACGTCGACCTTGTCGGTATCGGTTCCTAGTTCAGCCATCCGGCGAGTTCCTCCAGCGCATCGGTCTTGACGTAGTAATAGGCCCACAGGCCCTGCCGCTCGGAGCCGACGATGCCGGCCTCACGCAGCTTCTTCAGGTGGTGGGAGACGGTCGATTGAGAGAGATCGAAGAGGGGCACGAGCTCGCAGACGCAGACCTTGCCGGCGTGCTTGCGAAGCACGTCGACGAGCTGCATCCGCACCGGATCGCCGAGCGCCTTGGCGACCTCACCCATCCGCTCCGCCTGCGCGCGCTCGATGTCCGGGTAGACGACCGGCTCGCAGCACGGCTCGCCCTTCGGGCTCTTCTGCTTCGGCGCAAGTTCCAAATCGACAGCCATCAATCTATGTATATCGATTGAAATGATGAATGTCAATGTAATAGGATCGGCTTGATCGTGATCCGGATCGGAATCAACGGCTTCGGGCGGATGGGCCGCCTCGCGCTGAGGGCTGGCTGGGAGAGCACCTGCCTCCGCTTCGACGCGATCAATGAGATTGCCGGCGCCGCTGATACCGGAGCGCACCTACTCGAGTTCGACTCGGTCCACGGCCGCTGGGATCGGGATATCGGCTCACACCCCGGCTCCATATCGATCGACGGCAGATTGATCGCCTGTTCCGGGGAGAAACGGATCGCCGACGGGCCCTGGAGGGACCTCGATGTCGTCCTCGAGTGCACGGGAAGGTTCCGGACCATGGAGTCCCTGCAGCCCTACTTCGACATGGGGGTCGGGAAGGTCGTGGTCGCCGCCCCGGTCAAGGACGACGCCGCGCTCAACATCGTCATGGGAGTCAACGACGACCGCTACGACGCCGCCACCCACGATGTCGTCACGGCCGCCTCATGCACCACCAACTGCCTGGCGCCGGTCGTCAAGGTCGTCCACGAGGAGTTCGGGATCCTGCGTGGCTCGATCACGACTATGCACGACATGACGAACACGCAGACGGTCGTCGATGCGCCGCACAAGGACCTGCGACGGGCGAGGGCCGCATCGGTGTCACTGATCCCGACGACAACGGGGTCGGCCACCGCCATCGGTCTGATCTTTCCCGAGCTGCAGGGCAAGCTCGACGGCCTCGCGGTCCGCGTCCCCCTCCTCAACGCCTCGCTGACCGACTGCGTCTTCGAGGTGGCCCGTCCTACCACCGTTGAAGAGGTCAACGGCGTGCTTCGGTCGGCCGCATCCTCTCCGGGGTTGGGCGGAATCATGGGTTTCGAGGACAGGCCGCTGGTCTCGGTCGACTACCGACACGACCCACGCTCGTCGATCGTGGACGGCCCATCGACCATCGTCGTCGACGGCACCCAGGTGAAGATCCTCGCCTGGTACGACAACGAATGGGGCTACGCCAACCGCCTCGTCGAGCTGGCCGCGAAGGTGGGTGCCGGCCCCCGTGGGGGCGCCGATGGCTGAGGCGGCCGTGAAAGCCCGTGGCGACCTGCGCAACTACGCGCTCGTCACCGGCGCCTACTGGACCGACACGCTCGCGGACGGGGCGAGCCGGATGCTGGTGCTCTTCTACTTCTACGAGCTCGGGTACTCGCCGTTCGAGGTCGCGATGCTCTTCCTCTTCTACGAGGTGTTCGGGATCATCACGAACCTCGTCGGCGGGTTCCTCGCAGCTCGATTCGGCCTGAAGGCGACGCTGTTCATGGGCCTGTCGATCCAGATCGTCGCCCTCTCGATGCTCGGCCTTGCGCCCGACGCCTGGCTCGTCGTCCCCTACGTGATGGCCGCCCAGGCGCTCTCGGGAATCGCGAAGGACCTGACGAAGATGAGTTCCAAGAGCGCGGTCAAGCTCGTCGTCCCGGAGGGCTCGGAGTCGTCGCTCTACCGTTGGGTGGCGATCCTGACCGGGTCGAAGAACGCTCTCAAGGGCGTCGGCTTCTTCGTCGGCGGGCTGCTGCTCACCGTCGTCGGTTTCCAGACCGGAATGCTGATCTTGGCGGCGATGGTCCTGATCGCCCTCGTCACGACGGCTGCCCTGATGCACGGTGGGCTGGGCAAGACTGATGCCAAGGCCAAGTTCCGCCACATGTTCTCCAACAACCGGGCCGTGAACATGCTCGCCGCCGCGCGGGTCTTCCTGTTCGCCTCCCGCGACGTTTGGTTCGTCGTCGGCCTCCCCGTTTACCTGCGCAGCGTTCTCGACTGGAGCTTCTGGGAGGTCGGCACGTTTCTCGCGATCTGGGTGATCGGCTACGGGATCGTGCAGGCGTCGGCGCCGAGATTCGTCCGCCGGCGTGCCGAGAGTGGCGGGGGCGAACCCGACGGCGCGACCGCACGCTGGCTCGCCTTCCTACTCGCAGCGTTTCCCGCTGGCATCGCCATCGCGCTCACCGCCGACTTCGACCCGACGACCGTCCTCGTCGTCGGCCTGATCGCCTTCGGCTTCGTGTTCGCCCTCAACTCGGCCGTCCACTCCTACCTGATCCTCTCCTATGCGGACGACGAGAAGGTCGCGATGAACGTCGGCTTCTATTACATGGCGAATGCCGGCGGCCGCCTCATGGGCACCGTTCTCTCCGGCCTTCTCTACCAGTGGGAGGGGTTGACCGCTTGCCTCTGGGCCTCGGCCATCTTCGTCCTCGCGGCCGCCGTCATCTCCTCGTTTCTGCCGGCGCGGCCGCGTGAACGGTTGGCCCGGCAGCCGGCCGGCATTCAAGCCTGACCGTCAGGCCGGGACCGTGCCGCGAGCGAACCAGGCGGTCGCCTCGAGTGAGAAGGCACCGTCGGGCACGGCAGCGCGGCACTTGTCCTTCACGCTCGCTTGGTCATCCGGACTCATTTCGGCGAGCGTGCTGCCGGCGGGTCCGACCCCAAGGGTGAACGGAATCCAGAAGTCGTCGAAATCGGTGTAATCGGCGGCGACGGTCAGCGAGCCGTCGACGATGTCCTCGAGGCCGGCCCGTTCGAGCAGCCCTGCGATGTCGCCGGGCCTCGTTCCCATCCGCCGCTCGGAGCGCCGGGACCCGGGCTCGACCTCCGCGTATGCCGTCCAGAAGATCTTCAGCATCGTCATCCCGCCGCCCGCGAGATCCCACATGCATGAGGCGACCGTGCCCCCGGGCTTCGTGACCCGGGCCATCTCCCGCGCACCGGCGTCGGCGTCCTTCATGAAGGCCACCACCAGACAGGAAAGGGCCGCGTCGAAATCGTCGTCCGGCCAGGGCAGATCTTCCGCGTCGCCCTGGCGAACGTCAGCCCCCGGGTTGAGCCGACTGCATTCCACCACGAACTGCTCGGCCGGGTCGATTGCCGCCACATGATCGGCGCCTACCCTTTCGCTCAGCACCGACGTGAGCCCACCTGGGCCGCAGCCGACATCCAGAACCCTCATCCCGGCCGTCACACCTGCGGCGTCGGCGAGCGCCGGCGCCAGCTTGGCGGAGTACCTCCCCATGAAGCGGTCGTACTTGTCCGCCGATGTGTCGAAGAGGCCCATGGGTTCAGTCTCGCAGGCCCTGGCGCCGCCTCCAAACGAATGCCCCGAGCTGGATTCGAACCAGCGGCCTACTCCTTAGGAGGGAGTCGCTCTATCCAGCTGAGCTATCGGGGCGCGTGGGCAGATTATCGCTCTAGCAAGCGGGTTCTGGGAGGTCCCATTTCGCCGTCCGGCCGAGCCAGGCCCGCGTCGGGCGCATCGCCGCTCAGTAGGTGACTTGGCCCTTGAGCGAGAGCGTGCCGTTCTCGTCGTCGAGCGTGTTGTGGGCGTGGGCCTTCAGCCCGGTTCCGCTGATTTCCTTGTAGCGGCCCTTGCCGCCGGTGAAGTCGGCGGTGCCGTCGAAGTCGATCTCGCGGTTGTGGCCCACGATCGTCCCGTCGATGGTGCCCAGAACCGTCCCCTTGTCATTGCGAATTCGGAAGGTCCCGGTCGCGGTCCGAAGCACGAGGTCCAGCTGCACCGTCAGCTTGATCCTCCCCATGCCGAACGGCTCACCTGAGATGGTGCCCTTTTGTCTCGCTGGGCTGGCCAGGATCGAACCGTTGACCGTCTTCGTCGCCCCGGTGAGGTTGACGCGGTGGCACTTCGGCTTCGCTGAGGCCGCCGCGGGGACCGCGAACAGCGCGACGGCTGCGAGCAGGGCCAGGAAGGCGAGGGGATGGATTCTGCGGCAAGTGTTCACGGGCGGGAACGTACAAGGAACCAGCCGCGTCGGCGGCAGTGGCTTTGCCGCAGCAAGAAGTCGAACCGTGAGTCGATGGTCTGCACTTCTCGGCTTTAGGACGTCTACCCTTTGTGCGGGAGATGGGTTACGCGACTCGCACAGCATGCTGAAGGACGGCCTCAGCCGCCTGGAGGACGCCGTGAACTCGAGTGACCGGTCCGCGGCTCGCCTCGTTCGCTTCCTCCGGAGACATTCTTTCGTCGTCACGGTGGTGCTCATCTGCTTCGTCGCGATCTTCGTCGGCGGCCACGAGATCGGGGCATCGCAGGTGGAAGATGCTGGATCCGCTGAGCAGGCGGGGAAGGCCGCGGGAGAGCAGCGCGGAAGCGCAGTAGGTGAGCGCGAGGCCTATCAGAGCGCGTTCCGGCCGGCGCGCGAGCGTGCCTACGACGCCGCCTATCGCGAGGCTTATCGAGCGGCCTATCGAGATGCGTTCGAGCAAGCGGGACTAGACGTACCGGTCGACGTGAAGGTGTCCGGACCATGAGCCTGCCGACGCCGCGTGAGGCGATCGACGAACTGCGCTGGCGATGGCAGCGTGGACGTTCCCCCTTCAGAGCCGGCGCCCGCGAGGGCCTGGGACGTCGGGCGGGGTTGCTCGTCATCGCACTCCTGGTGGCCATCGAGATCGGGATCATCGGCTACCAGATCGGGTCTGCGAGTGGCGTAGGAGCTCCCGAGGCCGAATCGATCCGGCGCGAAGCGTTCCGCAGCGCGTTCGATCAGGCGCGGGCGGATGCGGCTGCGAGCGCCAAGCAGGCAGCAAAGGCAGGCCGGGCATCGGGCCGGTCAGCGGGCGGGCGAGCGAGCCGGCGCTCGGCTCGGGGAGCGCCGGGGCGCGGCGGCCGTCGAGCGCAAGCAGGCGGCTATCGCCGAACAGCAGGCCGCGTTGGCCGCCGCCCGACGTGGCGAGGTCAACGGACGTACCGGCTCCAACCACGCCCACCCCGGCTCCCGCGCCGGCCTCGACCCCGGCACCCGTTCCCGCGCCGACACCAACGGCCCCCGAGGCGCCGTGCTTCGACGCGTCGGGACACCCCTGCTGAGCGCAGCCGCCGCTAACCGGAGCGCGGCTTCTCGTTCTTATCGGTGAGGTTGAAGCGGGCCCCCTGTGCAACGACCCTGAAGCGGTATCGGAGGTGGTCGCCGAGCTTGACCTTCCCCGTCCCCTGCAGGCGATAGCCGGGAAAGCCGGCGGAGAACCGGCAAGCGAACGCGGAGCGGCTGCGACGCCGGCAATCGACCTCAACCGCCTTTACGACCCGGTGCGCGAAGCCGTGACTCTTGAGCGCCTCCAGCACGGTGCGTTTCGCGACCGGCGCTCGCAGCTGCGGGTTACGGAGCACCCTGAACTTGACCACGGCGGGCTTTCCGATGTTGCCTGCCCCGTCGATTGCCCGGACCGAGATGGTGTGCTGCTTGCCCTTGCCGCCCTTGGCCTTGGCCTTGACGCGGTAGGGGGACCTACAGGGGCTGTACTTGGTCTGATCGAGTCTGCACTGGAAGTCCGCGCCCTTCTCGGATCTGAACGAGACCCGGACCGCAACCTTCCGCTTGTCGGTCTTGATCCTGCCCTTCGGGCGCTTGGCGATGGTCGTGTCCGGGGCGGTCGTGTCGGGCGGCCCGTCGCTGTCGACGGTGAAGCTGCGGCTGGCCGGGGTCGGGTCGGGGTTGTCGGCCGCGTCGACGGCTCGAACCTCGAAGGTGTGGGGGCCGTCGGCGAGCGCTGCGGTGGTGTGGGTGTCGCCGGGGCCCGAGCAGGCTGCGAAGGCGTCGGCGTCGACCCGGCATTCAAAGCTCGCTCCGGCGTCGTCGGAGGAGAAGCCGAAGGTCGGTGTGGTGTCGGTGGTCAGGCCGCTCGGGCCGGAGTCGATCGACGTGTTCGGAGGGGTCGTGTCGACGGTGAAGCTGCGGCTGGCCGGGGTCGGGTCGGGGTTGTCGGCCGCGTCGACGGCTCGAACCTCGAAGGTGTGGGGGCCGTCGGCGAGCGCTGCGGTGGTGTGGGTGTCGCCGGGGCCCGAGCAGGCTGCGAAGGCGTCGGCGTCGACCCGGCATTCAAAGCTCGCTCCGGCGTCGCCGGAGGAGAAGCCGAAGGTCGGTGTGGTGTCTGTGGTCAGGCCGCTCGGGCCGGAGTCGATCGACGTGTTCGGAGGGGTCGTGTCGACGGTGAAGCTGCGGCTGGCCGGGGTCGGGTCGGGGTTGTCGGCCGCGTCGACGGCTCGAACCTCGAAGGTGTGGGGGCCGTCGGCGAGCGCTGCGGTGGTGTGGGTGTCGCCGGGGCCCGAGCAGGCTGCGAAGGCGTCGGCGTCGACCCGGCATTCAAAGCTCGCTCCGGCGTCGTCGGAGGAGAAGCCGAAGGTCGGTGTGGTGTCCGTGGTCAGGCCGCTCGGGCCGGAGTCGATCGACGTGTTCGGAGGGGTCGTGTCGACGGTGAAGCTGCGGCTGGCCGGGGTCGGGTCGGGGTTGTCGGCCGCGTCGACGGCTCGAACCTCGAAGGTGTGGGGGCCGTCGGCGAGCGCTGCGGTGGTGTGGGTGTCGCCGGGGCCCGAGCAGGCTGCGAAGGCGTCGGCGTCGACCCGGCATTCAAAGCTCGCTCCGGCGTCGTTGGAAGAGAAGCCGAAGGTCGGTGTGGTGTCTGTGGTCAGGCCGCTCGGGCCGGAGTCGATCGACGTGTTCGGAGGGGTCGTGTCGACGGTGAAGCTTTCACTTGCCGGAGTCGGGTCGGGGTCCGGTACCGCGTCGACGGCTCGGACCTCGAAGGTGTGAATTCCATCCGTGAGCGGGTCGGCGGTATATGAGTCGCCGTCCGGGCAGGCTGCGAAGCCGGCGTTGTCCATCTGACATTCAAACGTGCCCGAGGGATCGTCGGACTCGAAGGTCCAGGTCGGCGTGGTGTTGTTGGTCAGGCCGATCGGATCAGAGTCGATCGTCGTTTCGGGAGCCGCGAAGGCGCTGGGTGCGAGCAGCAGGCTCAGCATCCCGGCGGCAAGCAGCGCTACCCGGAAGAAACGTCGACGTGAGTCCTTGATCCAATCCCTCATCCGTTACCAACCACAAACAGCGAGCCTACTGACAGCGAGTTGCCCGATCCAGGGGGAACCCGCTCAGCGACACCGATGTTGCCGCCCTCGATACCGCCTCGGCTTTCAGGCATAAAGTCGTCGGAGTAAGGCGCCGATCGCGACGAACGGCGCCGGGTCGCCGAGCTAACCCTTCAGCGTGACCTTGAGCTTCGTCTTGCTCGAGTTGCCGCTGTCGTCCGTGAGCTGAGCGGTGATCTTCGCCTTACCGTTCTTCTTCTTCAGGCCCTTGGCGATCTTCTTTGCGTCCTTGCTCTCGGCCGGCTTCAGCTTCAGGGTCAAGGACTCGTCGACGGCGACCGACTTCTTGACCGTCTTGAGCTTGTAGTCCTTCCCCTTGACGGTGATCTTGCCCCAGGCCTTGGCATCGAGATCCTCATCGGCCTTGATCGTGACCGCGACCTCGATCTTGTTGCCCTTCTGCTTCTGGGTCTTGTCGGCCGTTGCCTTGCCGTCGATCTTGCCGTCGTCCTGGTCGAAGATCGTGACGGCGCTGCTGGTGGGAGCGGCGGCGTAGACGTTCTTGCTGTCGGGCGAGGCGGTGACCGACTGCACGCCGTCGAGGCCCACCCCGTCGGTGCAATGGCCGCCCGTGCCGGTCTCGGAGATGCAGCCGTCGATGCCGGGCTCCTGGGTCAGGGTCCCGTTCGAAGTGTTGCGGTCGAAGATCGACGACGGCCTTGCTGAAGTTGGGAGGCGACGTAGGCGTTCTTGCCATCGGGGGAGACGGCGACCGAACGAGCGCCGTTGAGCGCCTCCCCATCGATGCAGTCGCCGCCGGTGCCGTTCCACGAGATGCAGCCGTCGGTGCCTGATTTCTGGGTCAGCGCCCCGGTCGACGTGTTGCGGTCGAAGACCGTACGGCGTCGCTGAAGTAGGAGGTGACGTAGGCGCTCTTGTCATCGGCGGAGACGGTGACCGAACTCGCGCCCTCGAGTGCCGTGCCGTCGGCGCAGTGCGCCGCCGCTGCCGTTCAGCGAGACGCAGCCGTCGGGGTTGGCCTTCTGGGTCAGCACCCCGGTCGACGTGTTGCGGTCGAAGATCGAGACGGCGTCGCTGAAGTAGGAGGCGACGTAGGCGTTCTTGCCGTCGGCGGAGACGGTGACCGACCGCGCACCGTCGACCTGCGTCCCGAAGGCGCAGGCGCCGCCGGTGCCGGTCCTTGAGATGCAGCCTGCGGTGCCGGCCTTCTGGGTCAGCACCCCGGTCGTGGTGTTGCGGTCGAAGATCGCGACGGCGTCGCTGAAGTACGAGGCGACGTAGACGCTCTTGCCGTCGGGGGAGACGGTGACCGAGTAGGGCCCGATGAGTGCCGTGCCGTCGACGCAGGCTCCACCGCTGCCGTCCTCGGAGATGCACCCGCTGGTGCCGGCCTTCTGGGTGAGCTTGCCCGTCGAGGTGTCGCGGTCGAAGATCGCGACGGAGCCGAAGCCGGTGACGTAGGCGTTCTTGCCGTCGGGGGAGATGGTGACCGACGGGCGCCTCCGAGGGCCTTCCCGTCGACGCAGGCCCCGCCGCTGCCGTCATCGGAGATGCAGCCGTCGGTCCCCGACTTCTGGGTCAATGCCCCGGTCGAGGTGTTACGGTCGAAGATCGTGACGGCGTCGCTGTCGGCGGAGGTGGCGTATGCAAAGTTGCCGTCGGGTGAAACCGTGACCGACGAAGCGCCGCCGAGAGCAGCCCCGTCGGTGCAGGAACCGCCTGTGCCGTCTTCGGAGATGCAGCCTGCGGTGCCGGCCTTCTGGGTCAGCCCGCCGGTTGCGGCAAGGGCCGCCGTTGCGAAGACGAGGGCGAAGAGGACGGTGGCAGTGGCGACAAGACCCACACCCATCTTGTCCGGGCCGCTGTGCCCGAGTTGGTCTGGGCATCATCGGCACTCTTAATCATGAAATCTCCATCCCTCAAGTTGCCGCCAAGTTAGCAGGCACTGATCGAGCGACGCGCCGGTGCATCGGCCTACTCGGGCAAGCGTCGATTGCCCTCAGTGGCTCATTCGGTTCATTGCATTCCGAAAATCCGCACCGGTGATCTGGCCGGGAACGAGATTGGCGCGGTAGCTCGCACTGACGTGGTAGACGAGTCTGAATATCGGCTTGCCGCGCGTGTCGTATGCCCCGACTGCACCGGGGCCGCTCACCCCCCAGCCGACGAGCCAGCCGTCGTCAGATTTGCGGAAGGAGCCGCCGGCGCCTGATCGCTTGACCTCCGGGTCCTTCACCTGATCGATGAGGCGAGCAGTCCCGCCCTGTTCGTTGATGCGGTAGTGGACCCCACGCGGCAACTGGCCGAAACCCACCGCATTGTCGAAGATCGTGATCGTCCCGTCCGGCAGAACGTTGACATCGTGCTGGCCGCTGAGCGGGTAGTCACCGCGCGGATCACCGAGTACCTCGAGGCTCCTGGGGGTTTCGGTGCCGCCGAGCTTCCAGACGATCTTGCCCGTTCGACGGTTCACCTTGTAGACGGCATCGAGGTGACGATAAGAGAGGTACATGAACTTGCCGACGACGTCGACCGCATTCCAGTGGGATACGTCGTAACCGCTCCCTGAACCACCGAGGAGTGAGGCCCACCAATAGTCCGGTGTCTCGTCGAGACCGATGTGGTCCTCCGAGTTCCATCGGCGGACCAGCTCGCCCTTCGGCGTCAGCTCCTCCATCGCTGTGTTCCTGATCGCCGCCGAGGAGGAGCCGCCGTAGGCGGAGGTGTCGACGCCGAACTCGTAGGTCGGGGCACCGACGAGATCGTTCCCGTTGGGGAGCTCGAGGTAATCGTGAATATCGATCACACCACCCGACGACGAAGAGACGGTTCGGATGCTCCGCCCGGTCAGAGAGTGCACCTCCCAGCGGCCGCTGTCGACGAACCCATCGAGTCCCCCGCCGTTCCATCCCACCGTGCCGTTGGGCAGGATCTTCGCGTCGAAGGGAAGGTGCTCGGCGGCGAGCCACCAGACCGGCGCGCCGTCCCGGCTCAGGGTGACCGCGTAGCGCGGTGCCATCTGCACAGTGAAGAAACGAGGCCCGCCACCCTGAAAGCGTTCGAAATCGAACTCCGGCATGTCCTCGGGCAGACAGCGGATGTAGGTCCGCACCTGCTCACCGCCTCGGCGAAGGAAGGTGACACGAACTCCGTCACCGCTATTGAGGTCCAAGTGGGCATCGAGATCGCCGCCGCTCGCCGAGCCGGAGCCGACCGCGGTCTTCCAACCATTGACGCCGTCGACGGTCAACGACAGGCCATCGCCGAGGCATCTCGCCCCATAAGTCTTGACGCCCCATGAGAAGCCCGGTACGAGGGCATCCCCGTCGGCCGTACCGATCGCCGGCTTCCCCCCTGCGGCCGCAGTGGCCGGGATCAGCCCGCAGCTGATCAGCCCGATCGCGCACGGGATCAGCCAAGCAAGGATCGTTCGACGTCGGGAGCGCACCCTCGTCACCATATTGACCCTGTGTCGATCGGGCGGCAGGTGGGGCGTCGGCCGGACTCGAAGGCTCAGAGCCCGACGGGCTGGTCCATTCCCTTCTCCTGGAGCTCGTTGCGGTCGCGCTGATCCTCACGGATGCCGGTGACGACGAGCCAGCACGCCGCCGCGACGATCGCAGTGATGAAGCAGCCGACGAGGAAGAGGCCGATCATCGGCCCGGCCCTCCTCGCGGCGGCAGGAGCAGCGTCCCGAGGGCGAGAATCGAGGGAACCCAGAGGCCCACGAAGATCCCGTTGGTCTTGTCGTCGAGGAAGTAGAGCCCGACCGACAGCAGGAATGAGAGGAACGCGGCCAGCAGGATCAAGACCCGCGCTCGTTCGTTGTAATTCTTTGGCATGCGTTGCGGGTGCCCGGTTGCGTTGACCGGCAACCACGGCCCGATCCGACCCGATCTTCCAGGTGTGGCGCTACCTTTTGGCCCCATGGAACCCCGACGAGCTGGCCCCGGGCCTCTGGAGCTGGGCACGACGCCATCCCGAATGGCACCCCGGTGAGTTCGGGGCCGAAGTCGTCAGCTTCATGGCCGACGCGGGCGACGAAACCGTGCTGATCGATCCGCTCCTCGATGACGCCGACGATCCCGCCTGGGGGCTGATCGAGAGGGCAGCCGGAGGCGGCGCGGTCAGGGTCTTCATCACGATCGGCTACCACGTCCGCAGCGCCGAGCCGGTCCGAGATCGCCTGAGCCCGGACGCGCCCGTGACCATCCACGGCCACAAGGCGATCGCCAAGAGGCTGAAGTCGCGGGTGGGCTTCGAGCCCTTCGTCGCCGGTGACGAGCTGCCCGCCGGCGTCAGCGCCCACGCGATCGGCAAGCCGCGGCGGCAGGAGACCCCGCTCTTCATCCGGTCCCATCGCGCGCTCGTCTTCGGCGACGCCGTCGTCGGCACCGAGGACGGTCCGCGCATCTGGGCGCAGGACAAGATCGACGAGCGGATCTTGAGATTCAACCGGGAGCGCTTCGGCCCGTCGCTCGAGCCGCTGCTCGACCTCGACTTCGACCGGCTGCTGATGACGCACGGCCCGTCGCTGCTCGAGGGCGGCAGGGACGGCCTACGAGCGGCGATCGACTCCCGCCCCTGGTACCACCGGCCCGTCTAGACGGTCGATCCTTCGACGACCCGAATCACGGCGGCACCCGCGTCGGTCCTGAGATCGACGGTCGCGGGGTGTTCTGCGGCGCGGTGCACCGTTGCGGTGTCGAAGCCCGCGGCGAGCAGCGCCGCCTCGGCCGCCGCCTCGTCGGCGAAATGCGGATGAATCTCGCCGCGGACGAACCCGGAAAGCGCCCTGTTGAAGATTCGCTCAGCCGGAGTGGGGTCGGAGACGGCCAGCCGGAGGTCGGCAAGGTAGGCGCCGTGCGGAAACCGATGGAGGGTGGAAGCGAATCGACGCCACATTCCGGCGACCGCATCCTCGTCGAGGTAGGTGAGCAGGCCCTCGGTGATGATCGCCACTCCCCGATCGGATTCGAGCGTCTCCGCCAGATCCGCCAGGCTCCCTTCGCCCTCCTCGCGCAGAGCGTCGACCTCGACAACCCGGTGATGCGTACCGAGCGGCCCGATTCGTTGCAGCGCCTCGCGCTTGCGTCGGGCCATCGCCGGCAGGTCGGCCTCCACGTACGTGATCCGCTCGCCGAAGCGCTCGGCGAACCGCCAGCCTCGCGGCGACATACCGCAGGCGATCTCGACCACCTGGGCGACGGCACCGGACTCGATCAGTTCCTCGAGCCGACTGTCGATGATCCGGTGGCGTGCGAGCAACAGGCCCTCCAGCGTTGGGCCGCCGAGCGCTCGGCTCAGCGCCATCGTCGGCCGCAGGGCCTCGAACATGACCCGGCCCTCGCGCGTCGCCAGCTCCGGATGGGAGAGTCCGTTGCGGACCCAGGTGTGCCCGGTGTAGTGAGCCGTCGGACTGACGGCGTCAGATCCCCGAGGTGGGTTCAACTTCCTCGCCTTCGTCACCGTCGTCGGCGTAGAGGCTCTCCGATGCGATCTCCTGCAGCTTGCGGTTCCAGAGCTTGATCTCGAGGAACATGTCGTCGCCGAAGCCATGGACGGCGTCGACCGCCATCAGCGTGAAGCGGCCCTCGTTGACGCCGGCCTGATCGAGAACCTCGCCGTCGAGCTCGGCGGTGACGGCGAGCGCCCCGCGGACGAGCGGCGTCCCCCAGATCAGCGTGACCTCTCCACCGCGACCGCCGTCGGCGCGCCATTCACCGACCACGTCGTCGTTGAGATCGACCTCCCAATCGGGGTTGTCGTCGGCGGTGACATCGGTGAAGTCGGCGACGGCGGACATGTCGGTCGGCTCCTCGGAGTCGTCGCGCTTGAAGGAGACGTGACCGAAGAACTCGGGGACGACGCCGTCGACCTCGTCGTGACCGCGACCGACGGCGGGGACGTAGGTGCGGCCGCCCCAGGTGCGCTCGGGGAAGAACCGGGTCGCCTCGGCGTCGAGCGTCGTGCCGGCGTCGCCGGCGAGGTCGCCGCAGGCCGCGGCGAAGGCCTCGCCGAGGCGACCCTCCCAGCGGCCGTAGGGACGCGAGTCCTGGGCGCTGTCGGAGATGAAGCGGGGAAAGGGGCGTGCGAGGGGTGGGCTCATGCGCCGGAGGCTATCTGGACCGAGCGGCCGGCTAGGCCGGGATGGCGTCCCGCAGGTCGGCGGCCGCCCGCTCGGGCGGGTAGGAGTCGATGTCGACTCCGGTGCCGAGCTCGAAGCCGGCGCGGACCGAGAGCCGCGGCGCGATGTCGAGGTGCCAGTGGAACTCGTCGGTCCCCCGCGGCGCGGTGCGGACCCAGAGGTTGAGCTGGAGGCCCTCGCCGAAGATCTCGCGGAGGCCGGCGAGCGCGCGGCCGAGCAGGGCCGCGCCTCCTGCTCCTCCCTCGAAGTTGGCCTCGGCTGCGCGTGGCACGAGCCGGAGCTCGAAGGGGGAGCGCGACGCCCACGGGCAGATCAGCGCGGCCTCGTCGTCGATGGCGACGAGGCGGTCGCGGCGGCGCACCTCCTCGACGAGCACGTCCTCGAGCAGGTGCCCGCCCATCGTGCGCTCGTGGTAGGCGTTGAAGCGCTCGCGCTCGCGGGCGATCTCGGTCGGGACGAAGGGCAGGGCGAAGAGCTGGGCGTGGGTGTGCGGCAGCGTCGAGCCGGCCTTCGGGCCCTCGTTGACGCAGATGTGGACGTAGGCGGCCTCGCTCTGGTGGGCGGCGAGCCGGGTGCGCCAGGCGGCGATCGCGCCGGCGAGCTCGGCCTCGTCGAGGTCGGCGAGCGTGCTCACGTGCCGCGGCGAGTTGACGATCACCTCGTGGCCACCGTGGGCCTCCGCGGTCCGGAAGAGCTCGGGCTCGGCGGCGCGGGCGGAGCCGCGGAGCGGGTCGGCGGGGCTGCTCAACCCGGAGTCGCGGGCCGGTCCGGCGCCGCGCTCGTCGGGACCCGTCAGCACCGGATAGAGGTTCGGGACCGACCGCTGCAGCCATCCCGGGGAGTCGGCCTCGCCCCCTGCCGCCCGGGCGGTTCGCCCAGACCTCGGGCGGCGTGCGGTCCTCGCGGCCCTCGCAGAACGGGCAGGCGTCGGCGGCGTCGGGCTTCGGCTCGGGCGCGGTCTTCGCGTAGGCGTGGGGGCGCTCGCCGCGGCCGGGCGCGAGCAGCGTCCGCATCCCGGTCAGCTGGTCGATCCGGATCTCGGGCGGGGCCGTTTCGCCGGTCCCGGGGCTCTCGGAGGGAGGGGTCAGGACGCGGCGGGGGCTCAGGCGCCTCGGGGTCGGCAGCGGGCTCTTCCGGTGGGATCACCGGCGGCGGAATGACCGTGTTGCCCTGGGCGCCGGCGATGTTCTTGAAGGCGTCCATCAGGTCGATCGGCAGCGGGAAGACGATCGTCGTGTTGTTGACGCCGATCTGAAGCAGCGTCTGCAGGTACCGGAGCTGGAGGGTCGCCGGGTTCTGGCTGATGATGTCGGCCGCGTCGGCGAGCTTCTGAGCCGCCTGGAACTCGCCCTCGGAACCGATGATCTTGGCGCGCCGCTCACGTTCGGCCTGCGCCTGCAGGGCGATCGCCCGCTGCATGTCCTGCGGAAGCTCGACGTCCTTGACCTCGACCGTCGAGACCTTGATGCCCCAGGGCTCGGTCTGATCGTCGATGATCGTCTGGAGCTCGGCGTTGAGCGTCTCGCGCTCGGAGAGCAGCGCGTCGAGCTCGGCCTTGCCGAGAACCGACCGCAACGTGGTCTGCGCGATCTGGGAGGTGGCGACGAGGTAGTTCTCGATCTCGGTGATCGCCTTGTCGGGATCCATGACGCGGAAGTAGGCGACGGCGTTGACCCTGACGGTGACGTTGTCGCGGGTGATGACCTCCTGCGGCGGGACGTTGAGCGTCACGGTCCGCAGGTCCACCCGGACCATCTGGTCGACGAAGGGGATCAGGAAGCGGAGGCCCGGGCCCTTGAGCGCGATCAGTCGGCCGAGGCGGAAGACGACGCCGCGCTCGTACTCGCGCAGAATCCGGATCGCGGAGGCCGCGATGAGCAAGCCGATGACGACCACCGCCGCCAGGACTACGAGTGCCACCATCAATCCGCTCCTTCCGGTTCGCTGCCGAGGGCCCCGGCGGTTGACGCCTCCCGGGTGTCCTCGAGGGGAGATACGACGAGGGTCAGCCCGTCGATCTCATCGACCCTGACTCTATACCCGGCCTCCTGCCGGCCCACGCCGGATGCGGTTCGCGCCTGCCAGAGCGCGCCGTTGACGAAGACCTGGCCGGTCGGGGCGAGCGGGATCCTCACCTCGGCGACCTCTCCGATCAGGACCTCGGGCCCGCTCGCAACGGGGCGACGCCTCGCCTGCATCGCCTTGCTGCCGACGAAAACGGTGGCCAGGCCGAGGACGCCGGCGACGCCGATCACGAGCGCGGGGCTGACCTCGACCTGATCGGTGTCGGTGTCGAAGATCAGCAAGCCGCCGCCGATCAGGGCGGCAACTCCCAGCACCCCGAGTATCCCCGCCGTCGGTAGATGGGCCTCGGCCACGATCATCGCGATCCCCGCGAGCAGGAGCAGGACGCCGAGCGCGGCGACGGGAAGGTGGACGGCGCCGATGATGCCGAGGATCAGGGCCACCGTTCCGATTGCGCCGGGGATGATCGTCCCGGGAGACAGGACCTCGAGCGCGAGCCCGAGCAGGCCGATCAGCAGCAGCAGGAAGGCGACGTTGGGATCGACCAGGACGTCGAGGACCTCGTAGGGGACGGTCATCCCCTGGTCGTCGATCTCGACCTCGGAGGTCTCCAGCGTCGTCGCCTTCGGCCCGTTCACCTCGTAGCCGTCGAGCTGGGAGAGCAGCTGGTCCTGGTCGGCGGCGACGAACTGGATCCGCCCCTGCTTGAGAGCGGTGTTCTCGCCCTCCTGGTTGCCGCGCACCTCGAGGGTGGTGCCCGGCGCCATCGCGCCGACGTCGCTCGCGTCCACGATCGAGGCGCCCTGGTCGAGCGCCTCCGCGCCGGTCGGTGAGACGTAGACGACCACCGGGATCGGGGCCGAGCGGATGTGATCGACGATCTCCTCGGCGGAGGACTCGAGGCCGCCGTTGGTGTCGAGCCTGATGATCGCGAACGGCGCGCCGTCGTCGGCCGCGGAATTGAGACTGTGCCCGACCCAATCGGCCTCGGCCGCGTTGAGCTCGCCGCTCACCTCGATCGAGGGGACCTTCGCCTGGGTCCCGCCCTGGCCGAACGACTGCGCGGAGCTCAGGACACCGAAGGCACCGAGGACCAGCAGGACGACCAGGGCGCCGAGATGCGGATTGCGAGCACACACGCCGCCGACTACCTCACTCGAGCGCGTACTTCTGGATGTCCGCCTCGAGCGCGGCCTGGTCCGCGTACTCGCCCTGATGGGCGAAGACGAGCTCGCCGTCGGCGTTGAAGAAGAGCGTGTTGGGGAATGCGCCGATCAGGTTCGCGCCGGTCTGATTGGCGAGGTCCTTGTCCGGGTCGGCGAAGCTCGGGTACGGGATCGGGTGCTCGTCGAGGAACGTCTGCGCGGCGGAATCCTCGTCATCGCCGTCGACGCCCATGAACGCGACCTCGTCGAGGTGATCGGCGGCGGCCTGCTGGAACCAGGGCCACTCGCGTCCGGCACGGTCCACACCAGGAAGCCCAGTTGTTGACGACGACCGGGAAGCCCTTGACCTTGTCGAGCTGGGTCTGGAAGGCGTCGAGGCCGCCTGGAGCAAGGCCTCCCCCCATGTCGTAGAGGGCCTTCAGCTGGGTGGGCGCCTTGGCGAGCGCCGGCTTGAAGTCGGGCGCGTCGGCGGCGTTGCCCGGGTCGGTCCCCGAGTCGCCCGAGCCGCACGCTCCGAGGAAGACGGCGACGAGCAACAGGACGAGCGCCAGCGGCAGCGGCCGCTGACGCTTTTTTTGCTCGTTTGTGGTGTCGGTTGCTCATCCGGCCGTTTCCCCTGCTTTAATGGTCAAGCGGTCCGAGGGGATTGTTGGACCGCGGGGCCGCGGCCAGCACAGAAGCCTGACCGCCCCGCCTCACCGAGCTTACTGCGCTGCTCACTCCGTCTTGGAGGAAACAGCGCGGCCATGAAGCCTTTCTCATGGCAGAAACCACCGCTATCGCCGCTGATGCGGCCAACGCGCCTTCCGGCGCCGACCTCGAACGCGTTCAGAAGTTCACGCGTGAACCGATCCTGCTCGAGGGCGAGACGCTCGCGGACCTGATCCCGGGCGCCGCCCGGCGGCTGGCGTTCGACGCAGCGCTCGCCGAGATCGAGGAGGGATTCGACGAGCCGTCCCCCTCATGGCGACAGCACTATTCGCTGCTGCTCGGCCTCGAGCGTGTGCTCGCCGAGGAGCGGCCGCTGCTGCTCGACGGTGCCGAGCTCTCCGAGCACCAGGTCGACGCGCTGTCGGGAACGCTCGCGGCGATCATCTCCGAGATCGAGGAGCCCGGCTCCAACCTCGGCAACGGTCCCAACGGTGCTTCGGGAGGTTCAGGCGCCGGCAACGGCGGAAACGGCGGCAATGGCAACGGTGCGCGGCGCCGTCGCCGAGGAGGACGATGCCCTCGAGGAGGACGAGGAGCCGCAGGACTGGGACGAGGAGCCGATCGATCCCGAGGAGGAGGACGTGGTCGCCGAGGCCGCGGACGATCCCTACGCGAGCCGGCGCTTCTGGTTCGAGCACGCGACCGGGGCCGGCAAGACCGTCGCCGCCGTCGGCTTCGTCGAGTCGTCGCGCACCGGCGGCATCCTGATCCTCACCCACCGCCGCAACCTCGTCGACCAGTTCATCGGCGAGATCTCCGACCGCGGCTACGCCGACCGGCTCTCCCCGCCGCTGCTGAAGGGCAGTGACAACGCCCACGGCCCGGTCACCGTCGAGACCTACCAGTGGTTCGTCCGCAACGCCGGCAAGATCTCGAGCGCCTACTCGATCGTGATCTGCGACGAGGCCCACACGGCGCTCGGCGAGAAGACCAGCGCCTGCATCCGCAACTGGCAGGGCCCGGTGTTCATCGGCATGACCGCGACCGGCGCGCTGATCGCCCGCCACGTCGCCGACCTCTTCCCCACCCAGACCTCGCGCTTCGACCTCGCACAGGCGGCGCGCCGCGGCGTCATCGCCCCGCTCCGCTGCATCCGGATCCCCCCGGGCCCGGGGGTACGGACGCTCGCCAACGTCCCGCTCCGCAAGGGTGAGGTCGATCAGGACTTCGACCAGGAGGAGCTCGCCAAGCTGCTCGACCAGGGTCCCTTCAACGTCGCGATCGCCGACCTCTACAACTCGCGCTTCAAGCGCGTTCCCGGCGTCGTCTACACCGCCGGCGTCAAGCACGCCAACAACGTCGCCGAGGCGATGCGCGAGTTCGGGCATCAACGCCCGCGCCGTCTCCGGTGAGACGCCGAAGCGGGAGCTCGCCGAGACGCTCGCCGCCTTCGAGCGCGGCGAGGTCGACGTCCTCTGCAACGCGATGCTGCTCGCCGAAGGCTGGAACTCGCCCCGCGCGACGATCTGCATGCACCTCGCGCCGACCGCCTCCAAGCGGATCTACCAGCAGCGGGTCGGTCGCGTCACCCGCCGCAACCCCGGCAAGGAAGCCGGCCTCGTGATCGACCTCGTCCACCCCGCCACCCGCCACGATGAGGCGATCGTCACCCTCCACAGCCTGCTCGACCGCGACGTCTACCGCGGCGGCGCGATCGTCGTCGGCCCGGTCCGCCGCGGCCGGGGTCGCCGGGTCCGCGTCGAGAAGCGGGTCGTGCCCGTCTCCGCCGATCCGGAGCGCCGCCTGCAGGTGCTCGAGCGGGAGATGTGGCGGATCGCCGTCGAGCGCCTCGACTACTCCGAGCAGCACGTCTGGGCCGCCCTCGCCGGCGCGCGGGTCCAGCCCAACTCCTGGCGCAAGGCCAAGGCGATGCTCCAGCACGACCAGGCCAAGGAACTGCGCCGCCGCTTCCTGCTCACCTGCATCCAGCGCAACCGCTCCACCCAGCTCAAGCTGAAGGCCCTCGGCGAGCTCGCCGTCACCCGCGAGGCCGAGCCCTTCGACGAGGCCATCGACATGGTCGGCACCTGGCAGCGCGATCAGCGCCGGGCCGGCGTTCGGATCCTGCTGCAGGCGCTCGCCGAGAACCGGATCGGCCGTCGCGACCAGGCGCAGGCCTGGGTCTGGCGCCTCGCCGAGTTCACGCGCGACTCCCACGAGGAGTACGCCGTCGCCCGCTGGCCCGAGACCAAGCGCCTGCTCGGCCTCTTCGTCAACTCCTCCGGTCGCGCCCACGGCAAGAACGCCCGCCGCCTCGTCCAGGCCGCCCGCGGCCAGGACCGCCGGCTGGCAGTCGCCCTGCTGGCCGCCGCCGTGGCCCACACGCCCGAGGCCGAAGAGGTGCTGCGCGGCGCCCGAATGCGGATGGCGCGGAAGCCCTCGGCCGTCGCTCGCGAGCTGCTTCGCAACCTCCCCAAGGGGAGCGGCAAGAAGCGCCGCCGGCGCAGCAAGCGCTCCCGCGAGAACGAGGGCGAGAATCAGAACGGCAAGGAGCCCCAATTGGACTCCGACGATGTCGAGGCGATCGACGAGCCGGATCTCCCGCCCGAGGACGGCGACGACGGCGAGATGCCGGGTACCGCCGAGGAGGGCCCGCAGCCCGAGAGCGAGAAGGTCGACCTCAGCGACCTGGGTGATCTCGAGGACGAGGACGAACTCGAAGCCTCGTCTCCGCCGATCTCCGCCTCCGACCACGACAAGCCGGGTGGCGGTCGGCGGCAAGGGCGGCGGCGGCAGGCGCAAGCGCTCACGCTCCGGCCAGCGGCGGCGCCGAGCGGCCTAGCCCAGCTTCAGCTGGACCTCGCCCGAGCCGAGTGAACTGAGCTCGCCGTCCGCGCCGCGGACGAGCAGGTTGCCGCGCTCGTCGATGCCCTCGCCGATCCCCGAGCGGTCGTACCCCTGCGGGCCGCCCTCCCAGGTGATCTCCCGGCCGCGCAGGGCGTCGCGGGCGACGAACTGCTCGCGAACGAGTTCGGGGTCGGCCTCGACCCAGCGGCCGAGCGCGGCGTCGAGCGCCTCCCGCATCGCGTCCGGGCTGACACCGTTGCCGAGGGAGATGGCCGGCCAGCGGATGTCGGCGGGGAACTCGTCGGGTTCGACCGCGAGGTTGATGCCGACGCCGATCACCGCCCAGTCGGGAGGCCGAGCCTCGATCAGGATGCCGCTCAGCTTGCGCTCGTCGACCCAGACGTCGTTGGGCCACTTCACCCGGCAGCGGACGGGCGCGAGCGATTCGCACGCCTCGCAGACCGCGACCGGGACGGCCAGGGGCAGCAGCAGGTGGGCGAGGTCGAGCGGCCGCAGGATCGCCGAGTAGAGCAGCGCGGCGTCGGCGGGCGCCGTCCACACCCGATCGCCGCGACCCCGCCCCGCCGTCTGCTCGGCGGCCGTGACGACCGTTCCCGAGGGCGCGCCCGTCGGTGGCGAGCTCCTTCGCCCGGAGGTTGGTCGAGTCGGTGACCTCGTGATGGTGGTGCGGGGACCCGAACGAAGTTGCCATTGCGCTAAGGCGCGGGCTCGAGCTCCACGACGTCGCCGACGCGGACGTCGAGGACCTCGCTGGCGTCGCCGCGATTGACCGCGATCGCCATCCGGCCTGAGGAGTCCTCGTAGAAGAGAAAGCCGCCGTCGGGGACCTGCTCGAAGGCGGCGGCGCGAGTGGCGGTCCGGCGCCGCTTGCGCGAGCCGACGGAGACGCGGCCGGACCCGGCGAGCGGATGGCCGTCGAGGTCGGTGCGACTGAGGTCGAGCGAGATGTTGCCGAAGCCGTCGATTCGCTCGGCGTGGGCGAAGGCGCGGAGCTGCTCGAGGCGGGGCCGGGAGACGGGCTGGCGCTCGAGGGTGACCGGGTCGATCGGGGAACCGGCATCGAGGAGGGCGTCCCCGCGGGCGAGGTGAGCGGCGACGGGCGCGAACAGATCACGGCCATGGAAGGTCGCCGACGGTTGGTCGAGGCGGAAGTTGGAGTCGCTGATGTCGACCGCCTCGACCGCGCCGCCGAGGATGTCGATCGCGGGCGGGAGCAGGCCGTTGTCGGGGCCGACGAGCATGTGGCCCTCCCCCGCCGTCCGGACGGCGATCGCGCGGCGCGGGCCGCCGACGCCCGGGTCGACGATCGCCAGATGGACGCCGATCGGGGCGTAGGGAACGGCGTCGGCGAGGACGGCGGACGCCTCACGGACGTCGTGGCGGCCGATCCCGTGGCTGATGTCGATCACGTCGGTCCCGGGCGAGATGCGCGCAATCACGGCACGGCAGACGCCGGCGAAATCGTCGGCGACCCCGTAGTCCGTCAGGAAGGTGATCGGAAGCCCCATAGCCTTGGTCTCACTGTAGATGGTCGAGTCCGCCGGGGTGCGTGGCAGGCACGCGATCGCAGCTACCCGGCGTCGGCGAGCAGAGCAGCGACCAGCCCGTCGGGATCGTGCTGGGTCGCTTCCACCGCGACCGTGAGGCCGAGTTCGCGGGCGGTGTCGCTCGTCACCGGGCCGATCGAGACGACCCTGGCATTCGCGGGGAACCGCTCGCCGACCGACTGGAGGAAGTAGCGGACGGTCGAGGACGAGGTGAAAGTGACGTAGTCGGCGTCGGCCGCCGCCTCAACGAGGGCGTCGTCGGCCGGATCGCGCACGGTCTCGTAGAGGGGGACGACGTCGACGAGCGCGTCACGTTCGGCCAGCGCGTCGGGGAGCACGTCCCGGGCTTCGGCGGCCCGGGCGATCAGCACCGGGCGCTCAGCGACGTCGACCTCGCGCAGCGACTCCACGAGCGATTCCGCGATTGATCTGGGCGGGACGATGTCGGGGATCAGCCCGTGCGAGCGCAGCGCCCGTGCGGTTCCCGGCCCGATCGCGGCGATGGTCGCGTTCGCGAGCGCACGGCCGTCGAGGCCGCGGTCGGCCATCGCCTCGAGCAGCAGGTCGACGCCGTTCGGGCTGGTCAGACAGACCAGTGCGTAGGAGTGGAGGTTCTCGACCATCGCCGCGACCTCCGGCGAGTCGATCCGCGGCTCGATCCGGATCGCCGGCAGCTCGACCACCTCGGCGCCGAGCCCGCGCAGGCGGGCGGCGAGCGAGCTGGACTGGGCGCGGGCGCGTGTGACGACGACCTTTCGGCCGTACAGCGGACGCCGCTCGAGCCACGCGATCTTCTCCCGGCGGGCCGCGACGGGGCCGAAGAGCAGGATGGCCGGGGCCTTCAACCCCTCCTCGGCGACGACAGCCGGCAACGTCGCGGCGGTGGCGACGACCGTGCGCTGGCCGGGCCATGTGCCGCGCTCGATCGCGGCGGCGGGCTCGTCGGGATCGCGCCCGGCTGCGATCAGCCGCTCGGAGATCCGAGGCAGGTTCTTGACGCCCATGTAGAGGACGAGCGTGCCGGGAAACGACGCCAGCGCCGGCCAGTCGATGGCCGACTCCTCCTTTTCGGGGTCCTCGTGGCCGGTGACGAACGCGACGGCGGACGCATCATCGCGATGGGTGACCGGGATGCCGGCGTAGGCGGACGCGGCGATCCCGGCCGTCACGCCCGGCACGACCTCGAAGGGGACGCCGGCAGCGACGAGCGTCTCGGCCTCCTCCCCGCCGCGGCCGAAGACGAACGGGTCGCCGCCCTTGAGCCGAACGACTGAGCGGCCCTCCAGCGCGATCTCGACCATGCGGCGCTCGGTCTCCTCCTGCTCCATCGCGACCGAGCCGGGGGCCTTGCCGACGTAGATCAGCTCGGCGTCCGGGCGGGCGCCATCGAGGGCGCCGTCGGGGATCAGACGGTCGTAGAGAATCGCGTCGGCGCCGGCGATCAGCTCCAGCGAGCGAGCGGTCATCAGGCCACGGTCGCCGGGGCCGGCACCCACGAGGTAGGCGACCCCGGGCTCGGGCCCGGCGCCTTTCGGCGGCGCCTGGTGTGTTCTCGCCGCGGCTCATCGGCAGATCATGACGTCGCCCGGGCGAGCAGCTCGATCGCGCCCTCGCCGGCCATCCGTTCGACCAGCGCCTCGCCGAGCGCGACGGGCTGGTCGGGGTCTCCCGTCACCTCGTCGTAGACGTGCTCGCTGCCGTCGGGCATCCCGGCGAACCCGCGCAGGACGAGCATGCCGTCACGGTGGCGGGCGCAGACGCCGACCGGCGTGTCGCAGGTCGCGCCGAGCACGCTCACCGCCGCCCGCTCCGCGGAGAGCTCGACCAGGGCCTCGCGGTCGGTCAGTCGGGCGGCCGCTTCGAAGGGCGTCGATCTCCCTCGCGGGCCTGCAGGGCGAGCGAACCCTGACCCGGCGCCGGAGTCATCGCCCGGAGCTCGAAGCGGAAGCCGATCTCGGATTCGCGGCCGAGGCGCCTCAGCCCGGCGGCCGCGAGGACGATCCCGTCGACCTCGCCGTCGGCGAGCTTGCGCAGCCGGGTGTCGACGTTGCCGCGGATCTCGACGACGTCGAGGTCGGGGCGCAGGGCGAGCAGCTGGGAGCGGCGGCGGAGGCTGGCGGTGCCGACCCGCGCGCCCTCGGCAACGTCGAGCACCGAGTCGCCGGCGCCGATCCAGACGTCGGCCGGATCCTCACGCACGGGTACGCCCGCGAGGACGAGCCCGTCGGGGATCTCGCCGGGAAGGTCCTTCGCGCTGTGGACGGCGAGGTCGATCTCGCCGTCGAGCAGCGCGCGCTCGATCTCGCGCACGAAGCGGGACTTGTCGCCGGGATCGGCCGCGGACGGGCCGCCCTCGTCGCCGGAGGTCCGGATCACGACGAGCTCGGCTTCGGTACCGCCGCCGAGCGCCTCCGCGACGGTCCCGGACTGCGCCAGCGCGAGCGCGCTGCCGCGAGTGCCGATCCGCAGGCTCAGCGCCTCAATCCCCTGATTTCTCGGCCCGGTCCACGCGGGAGCGGATCTGCGTGACCTCGGCGCCCGTGCCCTCGGGCTCGGTGCCGACGTCGAGACCGAACAGCTCACGGAGAGCCGCGACCTGCTGGTAGGCGTCGGCCTCCTCGGCGGCCCGCTTCAGGCGGAGGGTCGGCTCGTGGAGGATCCGGCCGGCGATCGCCCGCGCCATCGCCTCGATGCGCATCCGGTCCTCGTCGTCGACGGTGTGGAAGCGGTTCGCGTTCTCGGCCAGGACCCGCTCGACGATCTCGTCTGCGCGAAGCCGCAGCGAGGCGACGGTCGGCAGGACCTCGAGCGATCCGAGCCAGCGCTCGAATCGGGAAAGCTCGGCGGCGACGAGCACCTCGGCTCCCCGCGCCTCGACCTCCCGGCCGGTCGCGTTGCGGTCGGCGATCGACTGGACGTCGTCGACGTCGCGGACGACCACGCCGGTCACCTCGCGGCAGGAGGGATCGATGTCGCGCGGGACTGCGAGGTCGATCAGCAGCAGCGGCCGATGGTCACGCGCGGCGGCGACGAGCTCGAGCTCCTCGCGCTCGACGATGTGATGAGGGGAGTTGGTCGAGGAGACGACGATGTCGGCGATCTCGAGCTGCTTCGGCAGGTCCTCGAGGCGGACGGCGCTGCCGCCGAACCGCTCGGCGAGGCCGATCGCCCGGTCGTAGCGGCGATTGGCGACGAACACGGCCTCGACGCCGCGCGCAGCCAGGGCCCGGGCGGTCAGCTCGGCGGTCTCGCCGGCGCCGATCAGCAGCACGTGGCGGCCGGTCAGATCACCGAGCGTCCGGGTCGCGAGCTCGACGGCGGCGGACGGGACGCTGATGCCGCCCTCGCCGATGCGGGTCTCGTCGCGGACCCGCTTGCCGGCGGCGAGCGCGCCCCGGAAGAGCCGGTTGAGGATCGCGCCGGTCGCGCCCTCGACGAGCGCCAGCTCGTAGGCGCGCTTGACCTGACCCTGGATCTCGGCCTCGCCGACGATCATCGAGTCGAGTCCGGCGGCGACGCGGAAGAGGTGGCGGGCGGCCTCGATGCCGCGGTAGGAGTAGAGGCTCTCGATCAGCTCCGTCGGCCGGATGCCGGCCTGGCGGGAGAGCGCGCCGAGGGCGAGGTTCTCGGCCTCGACCGAATCGGAGACGACGAGGTAGATCTCGGTCCGGTTGCAGGTCGAGATCGCGGCCGCCTCGCTGACCTGGTCGTGGGATCGGAGGTCGTTGAGCACCCCGGCGGCGCGGCCCTCGGTCAGTGCGAGGCGCTCCCGCAGCTCGAGCGGGGCGGTCTTGTGGGAGATCCCGAGCGCGAGCAGATCGCTCATCGCACGGCATCCCCGACGACTTGGCCCTGCGGCTCGGCGTCCCCGGCTTCGGCCGGCTCGGCGGTGGGCTTGCCCTCCGCGATCTCGGCGAGCTCCTCGAGCTCGTCGGAGATCCGGCCGAGCTTGGCGGCCATGATCCCGATGTAGATCACGAGCAGGACCACGAAGACCACGTAGGCGGCGGCGACGTACTTGCCGGCCTCGTCGAGGGGGAGCGCGGGCATCAGCGTGCCCCCGCGCCGCCCGGCGCGATCCGGTTGGCGACGCCGGCCGACGGCGGCGGGCGATCGTCGAGCGCGCGGCGCAGACGGGAGATCTGGCCCTTCGTGCGCTTGGCGGTCAGCTCGAAGCAGACGAGCGTCACCCACAGCGCCGTGATCCCGGCGAAGCAGACGAGGAACGCGACCCACATGTCGCCGGGCATGCCGCCGTCGACGGTGCCGAAGGTCCGCGGATGGACGAGCGACTGCGCCGCGCGAACGGCCATGAAGTTGAGCGGGACGAACGCGCCAGCGGTGATCGCGAAGACGGAGGCGTAACGCGCCTGCCGCTCGCGGTCCTCGATCGCGTATCGCAGCGGGTAGTAGGTGCAGTAGAGGAGGAAGACGATCAGGAAGCTGACGAGCGTCGGCTCGTCCCAGACCCACCAGCGCCCCCAGGACGCCTTGGCCCAGATCGCGCCGGTCAGCAGGACCGCGACGCCGAAGATCACCGAGGTGTGGATCGAGACGTAGGAGCGGGCGTCGTGCACGGAGTCGCCGGTGCGCAGGTGGCGGATCGCGTGGATGCCGCCGACGATGAAGCCGCCGAGCGCGACGATCGCGAGCGGGACGTGCAGGTAGAAGATCTTCTGGATGAAGCCCTGGTCGGCCTCGTTCGGCGCGTAGAAGAACACGAGCGCGAAGCCGGCCCCGATCAGCAGGGCGGTGAGCAGCGCGAGTGTCCTCAGAGTGGACGCTTTCATGGGTTCAGTCCTGGGTGACTTCGCTACGAGACCGGGACCTTGGCGGGTCAATCCTCGAGGAGGAAGTCGAACGCCGCCCAACCGATCAGCAGGAAGATCAGATCGTACAAGCCGAGGACTCCCAGCCAGGTTCCGTACTGGTCGTAGGACGGCCCGGCTGCAGCCAGGAGGTTCTCGCCGGCCCCGGCGGCGGCGATCATCGGCGGGATCAACAGCGGCAGCAGGATGAGCGGCCCGATCAGATCACGAGCGCGCGAGTTGGTCGCCATCGGAGAGATCAGGGCGCCGGTCGTGGCGAGCGCCCCGTTGAGGAGCAGCAGGATGGGGATCATCGGCGCCAGCCCGGAGCCCGAATCGAGGAAGAAGAGCCAGAAGATCGGCAGCGCGAAGACCTCGAGCACGACCAGGTAGACGAAGAGCGCGGCGACCTTGGCGAAGAACAGGGCCGTGCCGTCGACCGGCGCCAGGCGGATCGCCTCGAACCCGCCCTGCTCGCGCTCGGCGACGAAGATCCGGTTGATCGCGAGCAGTGCCGCGAACAGGATCGTGACGAGCAGTACCCCGGCCGCCAGGGAGCCGGCGAGCCGCGTGCGATCGAGGCCGAAGCGGAAGATCACGTAGATCGTCGTCGAGAAGAGGACCATCGCCGGCAGGGACTGGAGCGTCCGCAGCTCCACCCGCAGGTCCTTGGCGAGGATCGTCGCGATGACCCGGCGGGTCGGGGGCGGCGAGTGTTCGGCGAGCGGGGCGGCCATCAGGCGACGCCCGTCCGCTCGGAGTAGATCTCGCGGGCGCGATCGGCGTCCACCTGGTCGGTGGGCAGCTCGAACGCGACGTTGCCGTCCCGCTCGAGGCCGAGCACGCGGTCGGCGTCCTCCAGGGCGGCGCCGACGTCGTGGGTGACGAGCACGCGGGTCCTTCCCGGCGCCGGACCGAGCAGCGGCGCGACGACCTCCGCCCCGGCCGGGTCGAGGTTGGCGAGCGGCTCGTCGAGGACCATCAGCTCGGGCTCGTGGAGTACCGCCCGGCAGACGGCCAGCCGCTTGACCATGCCGGCAGACATCTCGTCGAGCCGGGTGCGGGCGCGATGGGCGAGGCCGACGCGATCGAGCAGCTCCGCGATTCGCCCGCGCCCATCGTCGGGCAGGCCGAACAACTTCGCGTGGAACGTCAGGTTCTCGACGGCGTCGAGATCCCGATAGAGAAGGGGTTGATGGCCCAGGTAGCCGATCCGCCCGCGCAGCTTCCAGGCCTCCTTCGGCAGCTCGCTGCCGAGGACCGAGATCGAGCCCTCGGTCGGCCGCAGCAGGGTCGCGAAGATCCGCAGCAGGGTCGACTTCCCCGCCCCGTTCGGCCCGAGGACGGCAAGGGTCGAGCCGATCGGCAGCTCCAAGGTGAGCTTGCGCAGCACCCAGCGCTCGCCGTAGGCGAGGCTGAGCTCCGCCGCTTGGATCGCGGGCGAGGCGGCGGGCTCGGATACCGGATCCGTCACGCCCGCAAGGCTAGAGCCTCCTACAGGGGCAACTTGGAGCGGCCCTCGCGGCCCTTCTGCGCGCTCTTGTTGGTGGCCTTGCGCGAAGTCGAGAACGGCTTCTGGAACCAGCGACCCAGCGGGCCCGGAGCCTTGCTGCCGGCGCTCTGGCCGACTCCCAGTGTCTTGTCGACGCCCCGCTGCGGACCGTGCGAGAGGCGCGGCACGAGAAACGCGAGGATCGCGAGGATGATGCAGACGGCGACGATTCCGGCGATGAGCACTTGGTTCTTCCTCCCAGTAGTTGACTTCCCCGGGGCATGTTCTGCCCAGGAGCGCGCACGGGAAACCGATTCGCGAAACCGATTCGCATGGGAATCCGGCGAACCCTTGAGGATCGGCTTAGAGGGGCGGGCCAGAATCGCCGGGCATGGCGAAGCCGGACGGACGCAACGAGAGCGGTGTGAAGCGGCGGATCGCCGCCACCGCCGCCACCGCCGCGCTCGCCCTCAGCGGCCCCGCGGTCGCCGCCCGCCCGGCGTCGGCCCGGACGGCGACGCCGCCGCGGACCGGCTCCAGCCCGATCACCCGCCTGGCCAACTCCGACCAAGCGCAGGCCGCGACTGCTCTCGAGGTCTCGCGCAAGGCCGAGATGGCCACCCACCGTCGTCTCCTGGCCGGCGCCCTGGCCGCGGAGGCTGGGTCCACGGCCGACGCCGAGAAGCTCGAGCGCGCCCTCGCGCGGGCGGAGACGCGGATGAGCACCGCCTATTCGCGCGGCGAGCGGCCCGATTTCACACGCGGCCTGCACGCCGACCTCGCCGAGTCCGCGGGGATGAGCGAGGACGAACTCACCGCCGCGTTCGAGTCGATGTCGCGCCACGCTGCTCGAGCGGACCCGCGGCCGCTCGGGCACCTGAGCGCCGCGACCCCGATAGTTTCGGCGCCATGGAGTTCAAGTACTGCCCCCGCTGCGCCACGGCGCTCGAGCTGCAACCGCCCCACCCGCCGGATCCCCCCCGCCCCGCCTGCCCGAACTGCGGCTTCGTCCACTACGAGAATCCGTCACCGACCGTGCAGGCCTGGATCGAGCGCGACGGCGCATACCTCGCACTGCGCCGCGGGCAGGAGCCGCTGAAGGGCGAGTGGAACATGCCCGGCGGCTTCGTCGAACCCGGCGAGAGCGGACCGGAGGCGATCGCCCGTGAGGTCCGCGAGGAGACCGGCCTCGAGGTCGAGGTCGGGGACGTGCTCGGGATCTACCCGTCGACCTACGGGGACGGAGACGACGCCAAGCCGATCTTCGACGTCGCCTACCGCTGCCGGATCACCGGCGGCGAGCTCGAGGTCTCCGACGAGTCGGAGGAGGCCGGCTGGTTCCCGCTGGCCGAGTTCCCCGTGCCCGCCTTCGAGGGCGAGCGGCGGGCGCTGTCCGCCTTACGGACGATCCTCGGCTAACCGAGCGTCGCGCCGAGCAACTCGACGATCCTGCGGCCGCTCTCCCCGTCCGGATCCTTCTCCGGGTTGAAACAGACGAGGTTGAGGCCGAGGCACGACCCGCTCGCCAGCAGCGGGCCGACGAGAGCAGTCAGCTCGTCCCAGTCGAGGCCGCCGGGCACGAACGCGTCGGTCGCCGGGAAGACGGACTCGTCGAGCACGTCGAGGTCGATGTGGACCCAAAAACCGTGATCCCGGCCGTCGCCGCGCCGCGCTCCCGAACCGCTCGGCGACCTCGGCCGAGACGGCGGCGAGACCCTGTCTCACGGACGGCGGGCGTGTCGGCGAACGTGCCGCCGGGAAGATCGGCGGGCAGCAGGGAACCGAGGCCGCGGGCCTCGTCGAGATCGCGATAGCCGAGGATCGCGAGATCGGCCGGATCGAGCCGGTACTCGCCGGCGGCCTCGAGCCATCCCGCCGGCCCGCGGCCGAGCGCGACCGCGAGCGGCATGTCGGCGGCCTCGCCGGTCTCGGAGTTGCGGCCGTCGTAGAGGTCTAGGTGGCCGTCGACGTAGGCGATGCGTGGTGTCCGGCCGGCGTCGGCGATGCCGCCGAGGACGGCCGGGACGAGGGTGCAGCAGCCGCCGAGGACGAGCAGCGGATCGGTCTCCAGCGGCCAGCGCCGCCGTCTTGGCGCGAATCTCGGCCGACAGCTCCAGTACCTGATCGAAGGCGACGACGCCCGAGTCCGGATCGCGCTCGGGATCGCGCAGCAGGGTCAAGGTCGCGTCGCGCTCTCCGAGGTCGACGGCGTCCTCGAGGCCGGCGTCGAGCAGGGCCTCGGGCGCCAGCTCCGTGCCTCCCGGCCTGCCCACCGAGTCGATCGGCACGCTGAGCAGGTTCCAGATGCGGGACACCGCATCAACCTAGCGACAGCGAGTCGCGCAGTGATCTACTTGCCGCGGATTGTTCGCGCCCCGGTCTTCAACAGGGAGCCGCCGCCGTCGCGGAGGATCTTCACCTTCGAGCCGTTGCCGCCGTAGAGCAGGCCGGCGCTCGCCTTCACCGCCTCGCCGAGCGTCTCGTCGTAGGGGTGCCACCAGAAGTCGCGGCTGCGCGAGGAGTTCCAGGTCACGGTCTTGATCTCGACGCACTCGTAGAAGCCGAACTTCGAGTGAGAGCGGCCGAGGCCCGAGTCCTTGACCCCTCCCCAGGCGCACTGGACCGCGGCGTGGGTGTAGGCGTGGTCGTTGATCCAGACCATTCCCGACTCGATCCGCCGCGCGATCCGCTCGCCCTTGCGCCGGTCCCTCGTCCAGACGGAGGCGCCGAGGCCGAACTCGGAGTCGTTGGCGAGCTCGATCGCCTCCTCCTCGCTCTCGACGACGACGACCGGGACGACCGGGCCGAAGATCTCCTCGTTCATGATCCGCATCTCGTGGGTGCAGCCGGTCAGGACCGTCGGCGCGATGTAGCGGCCGGACGAGCCGGGGATCTCGACCTCGCCGCCGCACAGGCGATGAGCGCCGTTCGAGATCGCGTCGTCGACGAGGCCCGAGACGATCTCGGCCTGCTCGGCGGAGACCATCGGCCCGATCTCGACGTCCCAGGACTGCGGGTCGCCGACGGCGAGCTTCTCGGTCGCGACGCGCATCCCCTCGACGAACCGCTCGGCGACGTCCTCGACCACGTAGACGCGCTCGATCCCCGAGCAGGTCTGCCCCGAGTTGGCGAACCCGCCCCAGACGATCCCGTCGATCGCGTTGGCGAGCTCGGCGTCGGCACAGACGATCGCCGGGTCCTTGCCGCCCAGCTCGAGGACGGCGCCCTTCATCAGTCCGGCGCACGTCCTGCCCACCGAGTAGCCGACCTCGACGGACCCGGTGAAGAAGACCTTGGCGACGGAGGACTCGGTCAGAGCCTGGCCGACGGAGCCGTCGCCCTGCAGCACACGGATCAGCCCGTCGGGCACTCCCGCCTTCTCGAAGGCGACGCGAATCCGCTCACCGAGAAGCGGGGTCAACTCCGACGGCTTGAGCACGACGCCGTTGCCGGCCATCAGCGCGATCGCGACCTCGCCGAACGGGATCGACCACGGGTAGTTCCACGGTCCGATCACGGCGACGACGCCGAGCGGCTCGAAGCTGAACTTCGCCTTCTTGCCGAAGAAGAGTCCCTGCCCCATGCGGATCTGCTGGTCGTCGAGGATCGACGGGCCCTCCTCGGCGATCCAGTTGAGCGAGTCGATCGTCGGGACGACCTCCATCGTGTAGGCCTCGGTGATCGGCTTGCCCTGCTCGCCGGTCAGCAGGCGCGCGACCTCCTCGGCGTCTCCCGCGAGGATCTCGGCGGCGCGGGCCAGATAGCGGGCGCGGTCCTCGAGCGAGAGCTCACCCCAGAACGGCTGCACCTCGGCGACGTCGTCGACGGCTGCCTGAACCGCGGACGGCTCGACGGTCTCGACCGTGCCGATCAGCTCGCCGGTCGCGGGATTGAACGAATCCAGGCTGCCCATCGCGACGCAGGTTATTCGCGAAGCTTGCGGAGCCGTGCCAGGCGCTCCGTGAGCTCCGCCTCGAAGCCGCGGTCGGTGGGCTCGTAGAAGCGCTGGTCCCCGAGCTCCTCGGGCAGCATCCGCTGGTCGTTGACGCCGCCCGGATCGTCATGCGGGTAGCGGTACCCGGCGCCACGACCGAGCTTCTCGGCGCCGGCGTAGTGGCTGTCGCGGATCGCGGCGGGCGGCTCGCCGGCGCCGTTGACGCGGATGTGCTCGGCGGCCTTGTTGAGAGCCATGTACGAAGCGTTCGATTTGGGCGCGAGAGCGAGGTAGACGGCGGCCTGCGCGAGGTTGATCCGGCCCTCCGGCAGTCCGACGCGGTCGACCGCTGCCGCGGCGGCGGTGGCGACGGCGAGCGCCTGCGGGGCGGCGTTGCCGATGTCCTCGGAGGCGAAGATGACCATCCGGCGGGCGATGAATCTCGGGTCCTCCCCACCGGCGAGCATCGCGGCGAGGTAATAGACGGAGGCGTCGACGTCGGAGTTGCGGGTCGCCTTGATCCAGGCCGAGATGTAGTCGTAGTGGCGGTCGCCGCCCTTGTCGTAGAGGACGGCCCGCTGTCTGCAGGGCGTCCTCGGCGGCGGCGAGGTCGACGCGGCCGGCCGGGCCGGCCGTCGTCGCGGCACGCTCGAGCGCGCCGAGTGCGGTTCGGGCGTCGCCGCCGGCTCGGGCGGCGAGCATCTCGAGGGCGTCGTCGTCGACGGTCGGCGGCGACGGCAGGCCGCGCTCGGGATCGGCGAGCGCGCGCCTCAGTAACTCCACCACCGCCTCGTTCCCCAGGCCCTTCAGCTCGTACACCTGGGAGCGGGAGATCAGGGCCGAGTTGACCTCGAAGTAGGGGTTCTCCGTGGTCGCGCCGATCAGCGTGACGAGACCGTCCTCCACCGCCGGCAGCAGGGCGTCCTGCTGGCCCTTGTTGAAGCGGTGGATCTCGTCGAGGAAGAAGACCGTGCGGCGGCCGGCCCGGCGGCGCTCCTCGGCCCGGGCCAGCATCGCCCGGACCTCTGCCCGGCCGGCGTTGACCGCCGACTCCTCCTCGAAGGCGCCGTCGGCGGCAGTGGCGACGATCCGGGCGATCGTCGTCTTCCCGGTGCCCGGAGGGCCGTAGAGAATCATCGAGTGTGGGACGCCGGTCTCGATCGCGGTTCGCAGCGTCGAGCCCTCGGCGAGCAGGTGCTCCTGGCCGACCAGATCGCTCAGTTCCCGCGGTCGCATCCGGACCGCGAGCGGAGAGCCTGCCCGCCCACCCGGGCCGGGCGAGGGGTCGTCGGCGCTCTCGAAGAGTTGGTCCGCTGGCTGGTCGCTCATCCCTGCGGTGAGTATGGCGGGCGATCGGACGCCGGTAACCTGATCGGATGGCTGGATCCGAACAAGGTCCCGGTGGAGGTGCCGACGCGCTCGAGGAGCTCGGCGTGTCGACCAACGGCGCCTCCGCCAACGGCACCGCCCCGCCCGAGCCCGAGAAGATGCGACTCGGCGGCATGGCTCTTCGCAACGGCCTGCTGATCCACGGCCCGACGTCCTGGGGTGCAGCCGCTCGCGCCAAGGACGGGTCGATCGACGTCGCCTCCGGCAAGAAGCCCGACTTCGGCGGCAACCGGATCGCGAAGGTGCCGATCCTGCGCGGCCCGGTCCGGCTCGCCGAGGCGTTCGCGGTGATCCCGATCGCGCGCTTCTCCGTCCCGTCCTCCCGG
Organism: uncultured Solirubrobacterales bacterium; assembly: GCA_963791335.1. Lineage (GTDB taxonomy): Bacteria > Actinomycetota > Thermoleophilia > Solirubrobacterales > 70-9 > RHKX01. The sequence goes on along the minus strand of CAWBRN010000007.1, from coordinate 76,432 downwards.
CTCCCCTTCGAGGATCCGCGCGTGATCGCCGCGGGCATCGCGAGCACCGTGATCGGGAACCTGATCCGCGGGGGCCGCAGCGGCAAGGCGACGCCGATCCGCGAGGGACTGTCGGCGACCGTCGGCCTGCTGCCCTCGATCGTCTCGCTCAGCGGCTCCGACCTGGCCGCCTACCACGCGGCCGAGCACAAATCCATCGGCGGATATGAGCAGGACGAGGATCCGGCCGAAGTTCCCAAGGAGCACAAGCGCTGCGGCTCCAACCTGATCGCCCCGATGGTCTTCTTCTCGATCGCCGGCCAGCTGCTCACCGATCGCCTGATCGAGAAGCCCGGCCGCCTCGCCCGAGCGGTCAGCGCCGTCGCCGGCGTCTCCCTCTCCGTGGAGGTATTCGTGCACGCCGAGCGACATCCCGACTCTTTCGTCGGCAGAGCCGTTCACTTCGCTGGTCATGAGATCCAGGCCCGATTCGCAACCAGGGAGCCGACCCGCGAGCAACTCGACGTTGCCGTCGCCGCCCTCGACGCAGTGCTCGCCGCCGAGCAGGGCTAAACGACCGTCGACCTTCTGCCGATGGGGCATGCGGTGACGGCCTGGCTCACAATCGCGTTTCTCGACGGCGTCAGGAACTTCGTCGACCAATGGGCGTCGGTCATCTCGATCCTCTTCATCGGTCTGCTCGTCTACGTGATGTTCCGGATGCTGTCCGTGATGCCGAAGACGAAGCCGCAGGAGATCAAGGCTTCGAAGCGCAGCGGCGTCACCTGGGACGACATCGCCGGCGTCGAGGGAACGAAGGACGAGCTGCGCGAGGTCGTCGAATTCCTCTCCGACCCGAAGCGATTCAAGGAGCTCGGGGCTCGCGTCCCGAAGGGCATCCTCCTGCACGGCCCGCCGGGAACCGGCAAGACGATGCTCGCCAAGGCCGTCGCCCACGAGTCGGGCGCGAACTTCTTCAGCCAGTCGGCGTCCTCGTTCGTCGAGATGTTCGCCGGCCTCGGCGCGGCCCGGATCAGGCGCCTCTTCAAGGAGGCCCGCGAGCACGCACCGGCGATCCTCTTCATCGACGAGCTCGACGCCGTCGGCAGGACGCGCGGCAACGACGTCTCCGGCGAGCGCGACCAGACCCTGAACCAGCTGCTCGTCGAGATGGACGGGTTCGAGGCGAGCGAGAACATCGTCGTGATGGCCGCCTCCAACCTGCTCGAGACAGCTCGACCCGGCGCTGCTCAGGCCGGGGCGCTTCGACCGCCAGGTCTTCGTCCCGCCCCCCGACCTCGCCGGCCGCCGCGAGATCCTCCGGGTGCACACCCGGGGCAAGCCGATGGCTCAGGACATCGACCTCGGCCGGGTCGCCCAGCACACGTCGGGGCTGACCGGCGCCGACCTCGCGAACCTCTGCAACGAGGCGGCGATCCAGGCGGGCCGCAACAAGCGGCCGTTCATCGCGCAGATGGACTTCGACAACGCGTTCGAGCGGGTCGTCGCCGGGCTGCAGAGCCGCAAGGTCATCAACGATCACGAGAAGCGCGTCGATCGCCTGGCACGAGGCCGGCCACACGCTCGTCTCGGAGCTGCTGCCGACGGTCGACAAGGTCCAGAAGGTCTCGATCGTTCCCCGCGGCAAGGCCCTGGGCTACACGCTCAACCTCCCGCAGGAGGACCGCTATCTGAAGTCGCGACAGGAGCTGATCGACTACATGAAGGTCCTGCTCGGCGGCCGGGTCGCCGAGCAGATCACGTTCGGCCGGGTCACGACCGGTGCCTCCGACGATCTCGCCAAGGTCACCGCGATCGCCCGCTCCATGGTCTACGAGTACGGGATGGGGACGTCGATTCGCTCCCACCAGGTCCCCGCCGACGACTGGAACATCTCCGAGATGATGCGCCAGCGCCGCGACGAGGAGGTCAGCGAGATCGCCGACGAGGCCTACCGCGGGGCGCAGAAGCTGATCGTCGAACACCGCGACCTGCTCGACCAGATCGCCGAACAAGCTGCTCGTCGACGAGGTGATCGACCATGCCCAGATCGCCGCGATCATGGCCGACCGGAGCGAGAACGCCCTCCAGCCGGAACCGATCCGCGAGCCTGCGAACGGCCGTGCGAACGGGGCCGGGGTCGCCGCCGCCAAGCCGCCCGAGGACGATCCCGGCAAGCCTCCGGCGACGCCGCCCCCCGCTCGCCCGTAGCCCGCCGCGAGGGTCAAATAGACTGGCGCGGATGCTCGACCGGATCGATCACGTGGGCGTCGCAGTCGAGGACATCGACGCGGCGCTGAAGCTCTACGAGGGTGCCCTCGGCATGCCGCTCGTCCACCGCGAGACGGTCACCGAGCAGGGCGTCGAGGCCGTCCTGCTCGACGTCGGCGACGGCCACGTCGAACTGCTCCAGCCGCTCGGCGACGACACGCCGGTCGGCAAGTTCCTGGCGAAGAAGGGGCCGGGACTCCACCACGTCGCGTACGCCGTGACCGACATCGACGCCGCGCTCGCCGAGCTGGCCGAGAACGGGATCGAGCTGATCGACGAGACGCCGCGCGTCGGCATCCGCCAGAGCCGCGTCGCCTTCCTTCACCCCCGCTCCACCGGCGGCGTGCTGACCGAGATCGTCCAGCCCCATTCCGATCACTGAGGAGACTCACAGCCATGGCAGACAAACTGAGAAGGATCGAGATCGGCTTCGACGGCGGTCAGGTCGTGGCCGTGCGGGTCACCGAGGACTCCCTCGCCTCGCTCAAGAAGGCCCTCGACGCCGGCGGCTGGCACAGCCTCGAGACCGAGGACGACACCGTCGACCTCTACGTCGGCAAGATCGTCTTCGTCCGCACAGCCGGCGACGGCACCCACATCGGCTTCTGACGAGCCGGCAGGCGGCCGCAGCTGCGGCGTCCTCGTCGGCCTCGCGGCGACCTGACGGGACGCGTCGTTGCTGCCATCCGGGAGCAACTCAGCTAGCGAGGGCGTCCCAGAGGCGCTCTTCGAGCTCCAGGATCGCGGCGGCCTGCTCGGCGATTCGGGACCAGAGGGCGGCGTCGGGATCGTCGAGCTCGCTGGCGGCGTAGAGCTCGGCGGCGAGCGCGGTCCACGCCTCGGCTGCCGCGGCGGCCAATGAAGCTTCGTCGGTCCGGCCGACCTCGTCCAGGAACCGTGAGTAGAGGGCGCGGAAGTTGCTGCCGCCGGTTCCCCGGCGCTCGATCACCTGGTAGTTGAAGCGGGCCGACCACTTCCAGTCGGGGGTGGCGTCGGGCCACGAGCCGACCTCGGCTGCGAAGCGCCGCAGCGCCGGCAGGCCCTCGAACTCGCCCATGTCGGGCTCGTGCATGCGCCTCGCCGCGCGCTCGATCGCGACCGGGGCGGCGGCGAGCAGATCGTCGACCGAGGGCGCCTCGCCGGGAACGTCGACCATGTGGCCCGCGAGCGGATAGAACGGATGCTGCTCGTGGCGAGCCTTTCCGAGCCCCTCGAGCGACGTCCGCTGGAGCCCTTCGAAGGCCGTGTCGGAGACGTAGGCGGAGTCGTCGTCGTAGCCGACGAGGACCACGGCGTGGCCGGGAAAATGGGCCGAGTTGCCGTAGTGGTCGAGGTAGAAGAGGTCGGTCAGCAGGAGCGCCGGGCGCCCGTCGTCGACCACCTCCCTGGCCAGCTCCCAGGACTCCTGCGGGTCCGTCGTCGTGGAGAGTCGCAGCGGGGCGCCGGTCAGCTCGAGGAAGCTCTCCTCGAGGCGGCCGGTCCGGCCGTTGGTGAACCGCGTCGGCGACAGATCCTCGGAGGCGAAGTAGTAGAAGCACGCCCCGGCGCCGAGCCCGAACGCGAGCTCCTCGCTGATCGCGGTGCCATGGAAGGCGAGCAGGTTGCGCAGCGCGGTCGACCCGCAGTGATGGCCGGGGACGTGGCTGAACCCGGGTACGGACGCTGACGGTCTGAACGACCTTCCCCATGCTGCGGAGTCTCTCAGCCCTGGCCGTTCGCCTCACGGAGCTGGAGGTACTCCTCGCGCACGATGAACACCGACCGCAGCTCGGCCGTCACCTCCTCGAGGAATTCGTCGCGATAGGTGGAGTCGGTGAGCATCGCGATCGCGAAATAGAGCCCGGTGAACGCGGCGAGGCCGGCGGCCACCTTGAGCAGCTCGGCGGTCATCTGGAAGTCCTCGCCGAAGAGCGTGAAGTTGAAGACCGTGGACTGATCGAAGTCCGTCGGCAGCCAGAGGACCCGCACGCTCTCGGGGATCGCGATCAGGCCGAAGACGACGAAGAAGGCGGCGACGAGCAGGCTCACGGTGAGCACCTGGACCGCCTGGCTGGTGAAGAGCACCAGGGCGACGTTGCGGCGCTGCTTCGTCTCCAGCGGCCTGTCCTCGGAGCCGACCTCGACCTCGATGGCCCTGACCTCACGGGGCAGACGGGCGAGCAGGAACGCCGTACCGAGGCCGATGAACAGCAGGCCGATCGCGAGCAGGTTGCCGTCCGGGATGACGGCGAACACCTGCCACATCTCGGTGCTCATGAAGGCCAGCAGGGCGAAGATCATCAGCAGCGGGACGGCCCGCGCCAGGAGCATGAACGAGGCGAGGAGCTGGTGCCAGAGCCGCCTCCCCACCCACTGCAGGATCGAAACGAGCCCGTAGCCGAGGACGGCGTAGATCAGGAGCAGCAGCGCGAGGTTGACGACGGCCGTCACCCAGGCGCTGCGCGTCTGTCCTCCGAAGATCAGCGGCAGCAGCGCCGGAACGAGCACGAACGCCGCCAGCTCGATGCGGCCGACGTCCTCGGGCATCGCCCCCAGGGGCCGCCCTCGGAAGTGGTTGACAACCGCCGCCGCGGCGAGCAGGATCGCGAGGCCGCCGAGGATCGCAGCCAGGTTCGCGAGCAGCGACCACTCGAGCGAGACCGCGCCGAGCATCTCTCCGAGGAAGACGAGCGCCAACAGCGGCGCGGCTCGGTTGAAGACGTTGGTGGACGCAGAGAAGTCCTCGTCGAGCAGCGGCAGGCCGGACTCGCGGAACCGACGGCGGCACTCGTCGATCCTCGCCTGTCTGTCGGCCTCGGTCACCGGTTCGGTCACGGTCCCATTCCACCCGCCGCACCGGACGGTCGAGGCACCCGTCTAAGGTCGCCCGGTGCCCCGAATCGCGCTGATCGCCAATCCAGGCTCCGGAAGCGGGGACGCCGAGCGTGCGGCCGAACTGCTCGAGTCGGCCGGCGCCGACGTCGAGATGATCCCGATCGACGAGGCCGAGAGGGCGGCCGGATTCGGGAGCCGACCGGATCGCGGTCGCCGGCGGTGACGGATCGGTCGGCACCGCCGCAGCCGCGGCCGGTGAGGCAGGAGTTCCGCTCGCCGTCATCCCATGCGGAACCGCCAACGACTTCGCGAACCAGATCGGCCTGCCCGCGTCGATCGAGGACGCAGCGCGGCTCGCGGCCACCGGCTCCGAGCTCCGGCGCTTCGAGCTGGCCCGCGCCGGTGAGCGGCCGTTCGTCAACGTCGCCTCTGCCGGGCTTGCACCGGCGGCAGCCGAGGAGGCTGCCGGCCTGAAGGAGAAGCTGGGGGCGCTGGCCTACCCGGTCGGCGCGGTGGGAGCCGGGATCAACGCCGAGCCGATCGCCTGCCGGATCGTCGCCGACGGCGAAACGCTCTTCGACGGCGACGCCTGGCAGGTCTCGATCGCGAGCACCGGAGCATTCGGCGGCGGCTCGACTCTGGTCGCCGACAGCTCCGATGGTCTGCTGGACGTCGTCGTGATCGAACGAGAGCAGCAGGGCGCGGCTCGTCAAGGTGGCGTACGGCCTCACCGTCGGCACCGTCGAGGACCAATCGGGGGTGATCTCGGCGCGAGCCGGCGAGATCGGACTGACCCTCGATCCCGGCGGAATCGCTCAACATCGACGGAGAACTGATCGAGGCGCGCGAACTCGCCGCGGACGGAGTCGATCCCGTTCGCGGCGAATCGCTCCGGCTTCGACCTCGTCGTCGGCTGAGGCGTCGACGTCGCAGCCACTTACCTATCCTCCCCGGGCCGTGCAACTGCTCGAAAGACCTCAGCGCCTGCGAACCCCGCCGCCCGTGAGCGTGGCCGGCGCCTGCGCACGCTCGCCGGCGCCCGCCGCAGCCCCCTCGCCAGGGTCGCCGTCGCCACCGGCCGGCTCGATCAGGCCATGCTGGTCGCCCTGCGGACCCGCGGCCACCATCCGATCGCCGAGCGCATCGCCCAGGGTCTCGGCACCTTCGGCGAGTTCGGAATCGGCTGGGCCGTCATCGGGGTCGGCGGAGCCGCGCTCGCGCCGCCCCGACGCAAACGCTTCCTCGTCGCCGCGTCGGCGGCCCCGGCGGCCGTCGGCATCAACTTCCTGGTCAAGCTCGCCGTGGGCCGCAACCGCCCCGTGATCGAGGGTCACCCGCCGCTCGGCCCGGCCCCGAACAAGCTCTCCTTCCCCTCCGCCCACTCGACAACGGCGGTCGCGGCGGCGACCGTGCTCGGCCGCGTCTCCCCCCGGGCACGGCCCGTGCTGCTCTCGCTCGCTGCGCTCATCTGCGTCGGCCGCCCCTACCTGGGGATGCACTATCCGAGCGACGTCCTCGCCGGGGCGGCGCTCGGCTACGGCCTCGGCCACGCGTACCCGCTGCCCCCCGAGGACCGGCCCGCCGACGAACTGCAGGCGGTGCCCGCATGAAGGTCGGAATCGTCGGCATGCCGAACGCCGGCAAGTCGACCCTCTTCAACGCCCTGACCCAGGCCGGCGCCGAGGCGGCCGGATACCCGTTCACGACGATCGAGCCCAACGTCGCGATCGCGGCCGTGCCCGACGAACGGCTGGACGAGATCGCCGCGACCGTCGAGGCGACGCCGATCGTCCACGAATCGCTCGAGGTCCACGACATCGCGGGCCTCGTCCGCGGCGCCAGCGCCGGCGAGGGCCTCGGCAACCAGTTCCTCGCCTCGATCCGCGAGACGGACGCCATCTGCCACGTCGTCCGCGCCCACTCCGACTCCGGCGTGCCCCACCCCGACGGCAACGTCGATCCGGTCGCCGACGCCGAGATGGTCGAGGCCGAGCTGATGCTCGCCGACCTCGAGACGGCGACCCGGAGGCTCGAGCGGGTCGGCAAGCAGGCCAAGACGCTCGACAAGGACGCGATCGCCGAGCGCGACTGGCTGGTCGAGGTCGTCGCCGCGCTCGAGCGCGGCGAGCCGGTCCGCTCGGTCCCCGTCCCCGACGCCGTCGACCCCGCCGGCCCGCAGCAGCTCCAGGCGCTCACCTCCAAGCCGGTCCTCTACATCGCCAACGTCGACGAGGGCGAGGACGAGCCGCCGGCGGCGCTGGTCGAGCACGCGAAGCGGAGCGGCGACCAGGCGATCGCCCTCAGCGCCAAGATCGAGTCCGAGCTCGTCGAGCTCGACGAGGAGGAGGCGGCGATGATGCGCGAGGAGCTCGGCGTCGCCGAATCCGGACTCGGCCGGATGGTCCGCGCCGCCTACTCGCTGCTCGACCTGATCAGCTTCTTCACCGCCGGCCCGGCCGTCGAGGCGCGGGCCTGGAGCCTGCGCCGCGGCCAGACCGCCTGGCACGCCGCCGGCCGCATCCACACCGACATCCAGGACGGCTTCGTCAAGGCCGAGGTCATCTCCTGGAAGGACCTCGTCGAATACAAGACCTACGCCGCCGCCCGCGACAAGGGCCTGCTGCGGATCGAGGGCCGCGACTACGTGATGCAAGACGGCGACGTGATCACCGTCAAACACACCTGAGCCAGACTCCTAGAGGTCCAGGAGGGGCTTCGCCTCGTTCGACACCGTCACGTGGATCGCCTCGGGCTCGACTGCGTAGTCGATGACGTTCAGGGCGCGGAGGCGGTCGAGGACGAACTGGAAGGCCTCGGCCTGGCGGTCGCTCGAATAGTCGCGGAGGACGTCGAACGAGTAGCCGGTCGTGTGCAGCGAGTAGGCGCTCGTCGCCTCATCGTTCACTCCGACGAGCTCGTCCTGGTACTTCTGGTCGCGAACCGTGCTGGTCACGGTCAACTCGCCCTTGCCGTCGTTGATCTCCCGAACCCGCGACGCCATGTAGATGAGGGTGGCGAGGGCCTCGGGGCGGAGCGCCCGGTAGAGGGTCCGATCGACGCCGAGCTTGGAGGCGAGCTCACCCATTCCGCGGTCGATCGAGAAGCCGTAGTCGGCGCCGTCGGGAAGCGTCATCAGGTAGTCGTCGTCGAGGGCCGCCTGGATCTGCTGCGGGTCGGCGAACGTCCGCGTCGAGTCCTGCGGGTGGAAGACCTCCTCCTGTGTCGCCTTGGCCGTCTGCAGCTCGGCGAGCCGCTCCAGTTCGGCGCGGTCGTTCCCGTAGAGGTCCATGATCCGCTCGGCGGCGAGGACCCGCCAGAGGTAGGTGGAGCTGTCGTCGCCGAACGAAGCCAGCAGGTCCCAGGCGGCTGAGTTGCGCTGCGGCGAGGAGTCGAAGAAGAGCTGTGCGTAGTCGGCGCCGTCGGAGGACGTCGTCTCGTCGTAACGAGCCTGGACTTCCTCGAGATTGCCGATTCCCATGTGGTAGCTCTCTGTCGCAAGATCGTCGCGGCCGAAACGGCGCTCCGCGATCTCGAGGTAGGTACCCATGCCGTCGAGCGCCTTCTCGGGATCGAAGCGCTCGTCGATCCGGGCGCGCTCGGCACGCAGCGCCGCCTCCTGCTTCGGCAGCTTGCGAAGGGACAGCAGGGCCTTGGAGCGCACCTTCGGGTTCTTGCTCTGGGCCTGCCGCTTCGCCTTCGCGATCTGCGTCTCGACCTCGGCGATCTGCTTCGTCAGCTTCCGGCTCTTCGGCAGATCGACCCTCATCCCGAGCAGGTCGGGTCCGGTCGAGGCGACGATCTGCGCCAGGCCGCTCGCCACCTCGGGGTCGTCGCCCGCGATCACCTCCGGCCGGCCGGCGCTCTCGAGCAGGACGATCGCCTCCATCAGGTCGGGATCGACGCCGTGCGCGGCGGCCGCCTTCTCGATCTCGTCGCGCCAACGCGCAGTCCGGCGTGCGCTCGCCACGACCCCGCCCGGGCTCTTGTCGTAGATCACGTGCGAGTAGCCGAGCGCGGCGCGGCGCTCGAAGTCGGCGGCGCGATCGTCGGTATAGGTGAACGGATCGTCGGAGCCGCCGTCCCTCGCGACCTCGGAGATGCGCTCGCCGTCGAAGCCGCCTCCGCCGATCACGCCGGTCAGCAGCAATAGGCCGACGATCAGAGCGAGGGCGGCGATGACGACGCCCGCCACCGTGGCCAGGCCCGGTCCACGGGTCGGCGCGGCTGATTGGTCGAGTTCCCGCCTCGGCATCCGATCAAGCTTGACAGTCGCTGTTCGACTCCGTCACACAAGAAAGTCTTGACGGGGGTCTAGGCTTGGGCCCCTTGCGCACCGAGGCACGATTCCCCTCCATCCCGGCTGCGGCCGGTCACTACGAGAGCTTCTATCTCAAGGCCGCCGCCCCCGAGGGCGGACGCTCGGTCTGGATCCGCCACACCGTCCATCAGCGACCCAACGAACCGCTGAAGGGCGCCGTCTGGATGACCTACTTCGACGTCGACCGGGATCGGCCGCTCGCGGCCAAACACCAGGTCGACGCCTCGCTGGTCAGCATCCCCCGCGATGCCTACATCCGGGTCGGCGAATCCGAGATCGCGCCGGGCCGCATGCAGGGCGTCGTCGGCGGAAACGACGTCGAGGCGAGCTGGAACCTGCGTTTCCGCGACCACAGCGAGGCCCTGCACCACTTCCCGTCGGAGTGGATGTACGAGCGGCCGTTCCCGAAGACCAAGCTGCTGAGCCCGCACCCGAACGTGACCTTCGACGGCATCCTCCAGCTCGGCGACGAGCGGATCTCGATCGAGGAGTGGCCGGGAATGGTCGGTCACAACTGGGGCGCCGAGCACGCCGAGAACTGGGTCTGGATCCACGCCTCCACCAAGCAGGAGGACGGTTCACGCGGCTACGTCGACCTCGGCGCCGGCCGGGTCCGCATCGGGCCGGTGGTCACCCCGTGGGTCCTCAACGGCCAGATTCTCCACGACGGCGTGGAGTACCGCGTCGGCGGCTTCAAGGGGATGCCGCGAACGAGGATCGACGCCGAGCCGACCTCCTGCAACTTCAAGGTGCCGGGGAGCGGGTTCACGGTACGGGGCAAGGTCAGCTCGCCGCCGCGCAGCGTGGTCGGCTGGATCTATGCCGACCCGAAGGGCCCCGACCACCACTCGCTCAACTCCTCCATCGCCGATATCGAACTGACGATCGAGCGGCCGCACGGAATCCCGATCGACATCAGGGTCGAGAAGGCGGCCACCTACGAGTTGGGCACCCGCCGCAAGGACCACGGGATCGCGATCCAACCTTTCCCGGACGGCTAGCCCTTTTTCCAGCGGAAGGACATCCAGGTCGAGCGGCCGCTGAAGCGCGAGCGCAGGTCCGAGCCGGTCACCTTCGTCGCCCCGCCGGTGCCGAGCACCTTCGCCTTGACTATCCGAGGAGAGACGCCCCGCTTCGTCACCTTGATTCCCTTCAAGCGGCCCTTGACAAGGCCCGACAACGCCGACTCGGCGCCGCTGCGGCTGTAGCTGAGCCGCCAGCGATGGTCGGGGGAAGCGTCGTCGTACGGATCCTTGACGCTCTTCAGGTAGGGCTGGGGGGACGCTCCGGGAAATCCGTACTCGACGTTCTCGGTCCGCCCGCCGGAGCTCGACGAGAAGTAGGCGACGATCACATCGCCCCTGTACTCGAGCACCTGCCGCTTCGAGCGCGACACCGCCTTGTTTGTGCGCTTGGTCTCGCTCGGCAAACCGCCGTAGACCTGGCTGCGGGTGTCGTCGTAGACGTCGAACGGACCGTTCCCCGCCGTCGCGAGCGCATAGCTGCGGGCGGCGAGGGCCTGGGCCTGGAGCGCGTCCATCGGCCATGAGGAGGGCATCTCGTTCGGGATCACGCCGGCGACGTAGTCGTCGAGCGTCAGCTGGTTGACGACCAGCAGCGATCCGCCGGAGGCGGCGGCAACGAGGTCCCCGCGCAGCTTGCCCTCCCCGCCGATCTTGATCTTTCCTCCCGCGCCCTTGGCGACGAGCTTCTTGCCGCACCTGGCGATCCGCTTGCCGTTGCTGCGCTCGAGCTTGACCCGGGAGCCGTTGAAGGCCGCCCGGTAGCTCTTGCCCGGCTTCAGGTCGTGTCCGCATGCCCGCCGGGACTTGCTGAAGCCGATCGAGCGCGACGCGGTTCCGAGCAGGACCCGGATCGTCTTCCCCGCCTTGACCGTGCCCACCTTGCTGCCCTTGAAGTAGTGCGTGGCGATCTTCCGGTAGTCGGCGCCGTGCTTGGCGTAGCCGTATGCGCCCCACTGGCTCATCCCGACGCCGTGACCGTTGCCGTGACCCGTGACGACGAACTTCTTCGCGGCCGCCGCCGAGGGCGCGATCGCGACGACGAGCATCGCCAACGTCGCCGCTGCCGCGGCGATCGATCTCGATCCCTTCCTGCCTGCTCGCATCCGTCCTTCGATCCCTTCGACATCTTGGACAAACCGCCTTGCCGGGATTGGTTGCGGCAATTGCGTTTGCACCGCTCGCCACGGGTAATGTGCCCCGAGGGACATTTGGGCACAGAGTGTCTGCAAACGCGGTGAACGGAGAGGTTTCAGTGAGCGCTACGGAGCAATCGGTTGTCGAAGGGGTCCAGAAGCGGCTGCTGATCGGCGGCGAGTGGCGGGACGCGACCGGAGGGGGCACCTTCGAGGTACACGATCCCTCCAACGGCAACGTGCTCTGCGAGATCGCGGACGCGACGGCGGATGACGCGGTGGCCGCCATGGACGCTGCCGCCGGCGCCCAGGCCGAATGGGCAGCCACGCCCCCGAACACGCGCTCGGAGATCCTCCAGTCGGCATTCGAACTGATGGGCGAGCGCAGCGACGAGCTGGCGCTGCTGATGACACTGGAGATGGGCAAGGCCGTTGCCGAATCGAAGGGCGAGATCACCTACGCCGCAGAGTTCTTCCGCTGGAACGCCGGCGAGGCGTTGCGGACCGTCGGCGACTTCAAGGTGGCCGGCAACGGCGCCAGCCGCGTCCTCGTGATGCGCCAGCCGGTCGGCCCCTGCTACTTCATCACCCCCTGGAACTTCCCGACCGCGATGGGCACCCGCAAGATCGGCCCCGCGATCGCCGCCGGCTGCACGATGGTCATCAAGCCGGCGCAGAACACGCCGCTGTCGATGCTGGCCCTCGCCTCGCTGCTGGAGGAGTGCGGGCTGCCCCCGGGCGTGCTCAACGTGATCACGAGCACGTCGTCGGGAGCCGTCTCGACCCCGATCATCTCCGACCCCCGGCTGCGCAAGCTCAGCTTCACCGGCTCCACCGAGGTCGGGCGGAAGCTGATCGAGCAGTCCGCCGAGAACGTCCTCAAGGTCTCGATGGAGCTCGGCGGCAACGCGCCGTTCCTCGTCTTCGGTGACGCGGACCTCGACTCCGCGGTCGAGGGCGCGATGATCGCCAAGATGCGCAACGTCGGCGAGGCCTGCACGTCGGCCAACCGCTTTCACGTCCACGAGTCGGTCGCCGAGGAGTTCGCCGAGAAGCTCGCCGCCCGTATGGGTGCGCTGAAGGTCGGCCGCGGGACCGAGGAGGGCACCGAGGTCGGGCCGCTGATCGACGACGACCAGCGCGACAAGGTCGCCGAGCTCGTCGACGACGCGGTCGGCAAGGGCGCCAAGACCCTGTGCGGCGGCAAGGCCGTCGATGGCGACGGTTCGTTCTACGAGCCCACTGTCCTGACCGACATCCCCGACGACGCCAGACTGCTGAAGGAGGAGATCTTCGGTCCGGTGGCCCCGATCGCGACGTTCTCGACCGACGAGGAGGCCGTTGCCGCGGCCAACGACACCGAGTATGGGCTCGTTTCCTACGTGTTCACGAACGACGTCAAGCGCGCGTTCCGCGTCTGCGAGGCCCTGGAGACCGGCATGATCGGCCTCAACCAGGGACTTGTCTCGAACGCCGGCGCGCCCTTCGGCGGCGTCAAGGCCTCAGGCAACGGCCGCGAGGGCGGCACCGAGGGCCTGCTCGAATACCTCGAGACGAAGTACATCGCCATCAACGCCTAGGACGGGCCTCGGTTGATTTTGGCCGCTGAACGACCCGAGTTGCACGTGAGCTCGAGCGCCGAGTTGCGCGAGTGGCTCGCGGTCAACCACGACAGCTCCGACGGCGTCTGGCTGGTCGTCCACAAGAAGAGCAGCGGCGGCCCCTACGTCGCCTGGGGCGAGATCGTCGATGAGTTGCTCGCCTTCGGGTGGGTCGACAGCGTCCAGCAGCGCTTCGACGACGACCGCTCGAAGCTCCAGATCACGCCCCGGAAGCCGCGGAGCAACTGGTCGCGGATCAACAAGGAGAAGATCGAGCGGCTGACGGCGGAGGGCCGGATGGCCCCTGCCGGCTTGGCGATGGTCGAGCTCGCCAAGGAGACCGGGACATGGACGGCGCTCGACGCCGTCGATCGGCTCGAGGAGCCGGACGACCTGCGGGCCGCGCTCGACGGCGAGCCGGACGCCCGCAGGCACTGGGACGAGTTCCCGCCCTCCACCAGGCGAGCGATCCTCGAGTGGATCACCACCGCCAAACGGGAGGCGACCCGGTCGAACCGGGTCGCCGAGACCGTCGAGCTGGCGGCCGAGAACCTGCGGGCCAGCGATTGGCCGCGCCCGAAGGCGAGCGGGAAGCGGAAGCCGACCTAGCGGCCGTCTAACGGCCGAGCAACGTGCTCAGCAGTCCGCCTGAGCGGCGCTGCTCGAAGTAGCACTGGTGGTAGCCCTCGGCCATCCAGAAGCCGGTCGCCGGCTCGATCGACGTCGCGATCGGGTCGCGGTATCGCTCCTGCTGTCTTGCCTTCGAGGCCTCGGCGGCGGCGACCTGCTCCGGGGAGTGGGTGAAGATCACCGTCCGGTACTGATCGCCGACGTCGGGACCCTGGCGGTTGACCTGCGTCGGGTCGTGCATGTCCCAGAACTTGTCGAGGATCTCGTCATAGGTGATCTTCTCCGGGTCGAACGTGACGCGCACGACTTCGGCATGGCCGGTCGTGCCGCTGCAGACCTGCTCGTAGCTGGGATTGTCGACGTGACCGCCCTCGTAGCCGACGGCAGTGTCGACGACGCCTGGGACCTCGCGGTAGACGGCCTCGGGCTTCCAGAAACATCCGGCGCCGAAAGTCGCGACCTCGGTCCGCTCGGGCGCCTCGGCTCCGGGTACCGCGGTGCCCTGCTGATTCTCGCTCTGGGTCATCTCGACTCCTTGAAATCGGGTTACGACGATGATGACAGGGGCGTCCAGCCCGTCTGGACGCATTCAAGGTTCCCGACCCCCCGGCGATAGGAACAGCGGAGATATGTACCTGCTCGAGTTCGTCAACCACGTCCGCCAGGCACAGAGCTATGAAGGTCTGGCCCAGCTTCCCCTGCCCGGAGCCGACGGCAGCACGCCGCTCGAGCTCGCGATGGGATGCCGCCTGGAGCACGGTGTGATGCGCCTCTCGAGCCCGCAGGCCGCCGCCGCGGTCGCGGACGCCACCGGGCTCCCGGTCGGCGCCGACCTCGTGACGATCTCCCTTCCCGACGCGCTCGCCCCCCTCGCCGAGGAGATCGCCACGGCGCGCGAGGCCGAGATGCAGGGAATGGCCGGCGCCCGCTGACCTTCCTCTCCGTATCCTCCAGCTGACACGGACGGGGGTCGACACGAGAGGGAGCTTGCTGTGAGACCACGACCCCTGGCCGGAACGATCGCGACGACCTTCGCCGCTACCGCCTTCGTCACGCTCGCAACCGCCGCCGCGGCCACCGCGGCCACTGGACTGCCCGACCGCGAGGCGGACCCCATCGTGCTCGAGGGCGGCGACACCCCGGCGCTGATCGGCACTCAGCCGGACGCCGTCGTCGCCTTCGCCTACGACGGCAGGTGGAAGCAGGTGCCGGTTCAGGTCGATGAGCGAGCAGTGGTCGACTATCCGACCGTCCGTCAGGGGTACCAGACCCAGAACCGGCCATTCACACACGAGGCCTACACCGACGCGGGGACCTTCGCCGGCGCCGACCCGGATCCGACCGTGGACGACGGCGACGAGATCGCGATGATGGCCAAGGACGCCGGCGCGGACGCGACCGACGTCGCCGGCCCGCAGGGCGTCGTCGATTCGACCCGTACGGCGGTCGCGGTCTCCGACCCGCTCGAACCTGGAACGTCCCGCTACATCTACCTCTTCAAGACGAACGCCGGCCTCGATCCCGCCGCCGGCAAGTCATACGTCGATTACGACTTCTCGCTGAGCTCCGGCGACTACAAGACGACATACAGCTTCTCCGGCGTCCCCGGCGGCGACACGGGCAACCCGACCGGAGGACCGGGGAACCCGGAGAACTCCTCAGTCGACACCGGCTTCTACCACCAGCACATCGGCTCGCGCTGGATCCACGACGGGCTCGAGGTCAAGGGCGGTACGGGCGTCGACATCCTCGACGGCGACAAGGACCAGGTCTCATACGGATGCGGTCGCTCGGAGCTGACGTTCAGCCGGGGCGGCGGAGGCTTCATCGCCAACAGGTCGGGACCGGTCCGCGCGATCCGTTCGTACATCGGCGCCAACAGCGGCACCTACACACAACAGGACCGGATCTATTACCAACGCTCCGAGGTCCTGCACACCGATCTCCGGGTCCATCCCGGCATCAACGTGATCAGCCAGTTCCTCGACTACTCGCCGGCCGCGGCGGGAATGACGTACAGAAGCTCGGCGGATCCGGCCGGAGTGACGATCGACGGCGTGCCCGACCCGGGGCTGGAGACCGGGAGCAACCTCGGACCGGCCCTCACGTGGGAGCAGGTCACCGGGGACCAGGGCACCCTCTCGATCGTCAATCGGTACTCGACCGACATCAGCGGACTGACCGTGGGCTCCTACTACCAGGACGATTCGACATCGCCGGCGACGGCCCAATGCGGCGGCTACGCGGACGATCAGGCGTGGGGCTCGAGCGGGCCCGTCATCTCGATGCCGTCGGTGACCGGCGGCATCAACACGGATCCGACGCTCGGGGCCGCCTACTCCTTCGCCGGAACCCGGACGATCTTCTACGGAACCGGCGGCGACGCCGCGCTGGCCGAGCTCCGCTCCAACCAGATCGACAACCCGCTGACCGTCACCGCCTCCACCCAGGACGAGCCCGATCCGCCCGTCCTGAAGCTCGGGATCGCGGGGCAGAAGAGGTACCTGAAGCCGGGCGGCAGCCACAAGGTCCGCGTGACCGTTCAGAACAAGGGCGTCGTCACCGCGACCGGGATCAAGGTCTGCGCGAAGGCTCCGAAGCGCCTGGCCGCCGGCAGCTGCAAGGGCACGGAAAGCCTCCTCTCCGGCAAGCGGTTCGAGACCAGCCTCAGGGTCACCGCCACCGACCGGCCGCGGCACTTCGTCAAGGTCGCCTACAAGGTGACGGCCGACAACGCCCGCCCCGACAAGATCAAGGCGAAGACCCCGATCAAGCACTGACCCGCGGCGCGGTCTACCCGTGAGGCCTTGCCATGCCGATGAAATCAAGTGCCTCGTCGAGGGTCGCCTCGTCGACGCCCTTCTCGATCGCGACCTCGCGGACCGTGCGGCCGGAGGCGGCGGCCTCCTTGACGATCTCGGCAGCGTTGTCGTAGCCGATGTGCGGGTTGAGCGCCGTGGCGACCTGCAGGGTCGACTCGGCGTGCTTCTTGAGCATCTCCTCGTTCGGCTCGATGCCGGCCACGCACTTCGTGTCGAGCAGACGGCAGGCGGAGGACAGCAGCTTGATCGAGTCGAGCAGGTTGCGGGCGATGAGCGGGACGCGAACGTTCAGCTCGAACTGACCCTGGGCGCCGCCGAGCGTGATCGCGGTGTCGTTGCCGATCACCTGGTCGCCGACCTGGATCACGACCTCGGGGATGACCGGGTTGACCTTGCCGGGCATGATCGAGGAGCCCTTCTGGAGCTCCGGGAGGCGGATCTCGGCGAGTCCGGCGCGCGGACCGGAGCCCATCAGCGCGAGGTCGTTGCCGATCTTGATCAGCGAGACGGCGAGCACCTTGAGCGAGCCGGAGAGCTCGACGAGGGCGTCGCGGTTGGCCTGCGCCTCGAAGCGGTCGGCCGGGGCCGAGATCGCGAGGCCGGTACCGCTGGCCAGCTTCTCGCGGACGCGATCGGCGAACTCGGCATGGGTGTTGATGCCGGTGCCGGTCGCGGTGCCGCCGAGCGGGATCTGACCGACCCGGGGAAGCGTCTGGCGGATCCGCTCGCCCCCGAGGCGAATCTGGGAGGCGAAGCCGGAGAACTCCTGGCCGAGCGTCACGGGCACGGCGTCCATCAGGTGAGTGCGGCCGGACTTGACGTGATCGGCGAACTCGACACCCTTGCGGTCGAGAGTGGCGACGAGCCCGTCGACGGCCGGAAGCAGATCCATCGTGGTCTGCTCGAGCGCGGCCAGGTGAACGGCGGACGGGAAGACGTCGTTCGACGACTGCCCCATGTTCACGTGGTCGTTGGGGTGGGCGCCGTCGCCCGCGATGTTGGCGATGACCTCGTTCGCGTTCATGTTGGACGAGGTGCCGGAGCCGGTCTGGAAGACGTCGACGGGGAACTGGTCGTCGTGGTCGCCGCGTCCGACCGCGTCGCCGGCGGCGGCGATGCGCTCGGCATGATCGGCGTCGAGCAGGCCGAGCTCGGCGTTCGAACGTGCGGCCTCGGCCTTGATCCGACCGAGCCAGTGGATGACGGGGGCGGGAACGGGGTGACCCGAAACCGGGAAGTTGCCGACCGCCTTTTCGGTCTCGCCCCCCCAGAGCTGTTCGCCTGCCTGCTTCGTTTCGTCACTCACTTGAAGTTCTCCGTTCCGAATTGGTCTGGGGTCTGGGTCTCGGGGTGCAGGTCAGAGGCTAGCTGGCACCTAGAATCGACCGCTCCCATGGCCCGCCACGCGCCCGTCGACACGAAACAGTCATTCCCGGCTCTCGAGGAGCAGGTACTCGAGCGCTGGCGCGAGGGGGACACGTTCCGGCGCCAGCTCGCCGGTCGCGAGGGCGCGCCGATCTGGAGCTTCTACGAAGGTCCGCCGACCGCCAACGGCAAGCCCGGCTCCCATCACGTCCTCTCGCGCGTCTTCAAGGACATCTACCCGCGCTACAAGTCGATGTGCGGCTTCGACGTTCCCCGCAAGGGCGGCTGGGACTGCCACGGACTGCCGGTCGAGCTCGAGATCGAGAAGCAGCTCGGGATCAGCTCGAAGGAGGAGATCGAGGCGTTCGGGATCGCCGAGTTCAACGAGCGCTGCCGCGAGTCGGTCTTCGCGTACGTCGGCGACTGGAACCGGCTGGTCGAGCGGATCGGCCACTGGATCGACCTCGACGACCCCTACGTGACCATGAACACCGACTACATCGAGTCCGTCTGGTGGTCGCTGAAGCAGAACTGGGAACGCGAACGCCTCTACCAGGGCCACAAGGTCGTTCCCTACTGCCCGCGCTGCGGGACCGCGCTGAGCTCGCACGAGGTCGCGCTCGGCTACAAGGACGTCGTCGACCCGTCCGCCTACGTGCGCCTTCCGGTCACCGACGCCAAAGGTGACTTCTCGGGCCCCGTCGAGCCCGGCGACAACCTGCTCGTCTGGACGACGACGCCGTGGACGCTGATCGCCCACGCGGCGGTCGCCGCCGGACCCGACATCCAGTACGTCCGGGCCGCAACCTCCGACGGCGGCGAGATCGTCGTCGTCGCGGCGGCCCTCGCCGGCAAGCTGCTCGGCGACGATTACGAGACCCTCGCCACCTTCCCCGGCTCCGAGCTCGAGGGCGTCCGGTACGAGGCGCCGTTCGGCTACATCGCCGGCGAGGAGTTCGGTCCGCTCGGGCATTCGGTCCTGACCGCCGACTTCGTCACGACGGAGGACGGCACCGGGCTCGTCCACACCGCGCTCGCCTTCGGTGAGGACGACTTCCGGCTCGGCGAGCGGTACGGGATGACGCTCCAGAACCCGGTCCGGCTCGACGGCACCTACGACGAACGCGTGCCCGACTTCCAGGGCAAGCTCGTCCGCGATCACAACCCCGAGATCGTCGAGGCGCTTGCCGCCGCCGGGAAGCTCTTCAAGGAGGTCCCCTACGAGCACGCCTACCCGCACTGCTGGCGCTGCGACACGCCGCTGATCTACTACGCGAAGTCCTCCTGGTACATCCGCACCTCGGAGGTCCGGGACCGGATGCTCGCCGAGAACGAGACGATCGGCTGGCACCCCGAGCACATCAAGCACGGCCGCTTCGGCAAGTGGCTCGAGGGCAACGTCGACTGGGCCCTGTCACGCGAGCGCTACTGGGGCACGCCGCTGCCGATCTGGACCTGCACGAGCGAGGACTGCGACGAGCAGGTCTGCGTCGGCTCGATCGCCGAGCTGGCGGAGCGCGGCGGCGAACTCCCGAAGCGAACGATCGACGGCAGTGGTGACGGTGGGGAGATCGACCTTCATCGCCCCTACATCGACGACGTCGTCCTGGCCTGCGAGTCGTGCGGCGGGGAGATGCGACGGGTCCCCGAGGTGATCGACACCTGGTACGACAGCGGCGCGATGCCGTTCGCGCAGCTCCACTACCCGTTCGAGAACGAGGCGGAGTTCGATCGGCGGTTCCCGGCCGACTTCATCTGCGAGGCCATCGACCAGACGCGCGGCTGGTTCTACTCCCAGCTCGCCGAGTCGGTGCTGCTGTTCGACGAGACCGACTACCGCAACTGCGTCTGCCTCGGCCTGATCCTCGACCCCGAGGGCCGCAAGATGAGCAAGCGGCTCGGCAACCTCGTCGATCCGCACGAGGTCATCGACGCCCACGGCGCCGACGCCTTCCGCTGGTACTACCTCGCCTCCCAGCAACCCTGGGCCGGCTACCGGTTCAGCGCCGACACCGTCGGCGAGTCCGTGCGCCAGTTCCTGCTGACGCTCTGGAACACCTACTCCTTCTACGTCCTCTACGCGAACGCCGACGACGACTCCGGGACCCGCGAGCCGACAGCGGCCGAGGCGGAGCTCGACCGCTGGCTCGTCTCGCGGCTGCAGGCGACGATCGGCGAAGTCCGCGAGCGCCTCGACGATTTCGACTCGACGTCAGCCGGCAAGGCAATCGCGCAGTTCGTGGACGAGATGTCCAACTGGTACGTCCGCGTCTCGCGCCGCCGCTTCTGGGAGGGAGACCGGGCCGCCTTCGAGACGCTCCGGCTCTGCCTGACCGAGACGGCCAAGCTGCTCGCGCCGTTCATCCCCTTCACGGCCGACGCGATCTGGCTCAACCTCGAGCACGGTGCCGAGCCGCCGGTCGAGGAGTCGGTCCACCTCCAGGACTACCCCGTCGCCGACGAGGCGCTTCGCGACGCCGAGCTCGAGACGGGCATGGAGGCTGCTCGCCGGGCGGTCGAGCTCGGCCGGGCGGCCCGCGCCCAGGCGAAGGCGAAGATGCGCCAGCCGCTGAGCAAAGCCGTGATCGTCGCGACCGAGGCCGAGCGCCACACGATCGAGAGCTTCTCGGAGATCGTGAAGGCCGAGCTGAACGTCCGCGACCTCGAGTTCGTCACCGAGGAGGGCGAGCTCGCCAGCTGGAGCGTCAAGCCGAACTTCCCCGCCCTCGGGCCTCGCTTCGGCAAGGACATGCCGCAGGTGAAGGTGGCGATCGAAGCCCTCGACGCCGACCACGTGCGCAGCACGGTGGATGCCGGCGGCGAGGTCGGGATCAGCGTCGACGGCCGCGAGCACACGCTCGGCCCCGGGGACCTCAGCTTTGCGATGCAGCCGCTCGACGGCTACCAGGTCGAATCCGAGTCGGGTCGCGCCGTCGCGCTCGCCCTCGAGCTCGACGAGAGCCTGATCCGCGAGGGCCTCGCCCGCGAGGTCGTCCGCGCCGTCCAGAACGCCCGCAAGGAGGCCGGCCTGGAGATCACCGACCGGATCGAGCTCGGCCTCGGCGGCGACGCGGAGCTGCTCGACGCGGTCCGCGCCCACGAGGACTACGTGACCGGCGAGACCCTCGCCGTCGCGGTCTCCTACGACGGGGACGGCGGCGAGCCGATCACCGTCGACGGTCGCGATGTCGCGATCTCGGTCGCGCGCGCCGACTGACGCGGCGCCCCGAGCCGATTGGCTCAGACCGGAGAGGTCAGGCCGATGATCACGTTGAGCGGAATCTCGTCGGGGGTCTCGCCCGCTGCCACGATCGCTTCGATCCGCCGTCGCGTCTCCTCGCGCTCGGCATCGGGCAACCCGGCGACCCAGCTGATCGAGCCCAGATAGTCGGCCATCAGGTCGGGGCGGCCCGGCTGGTTCGTCGTCACGCGAACCTCGCGCGGCTCCGTCCAGCCGCCCGCGGAGCGCACCACTTCCTGCCAGGGAGGGCCGTCGAACAAGGGGTGCTCCGGCCGCGTCTCCTCCATCAGCGAGCCGAGCTCCTCCGCCCAGGAAGCCCCGCTCCAGTCCGGGAAGGTCGACAGGAGCGCGAGCCCGCCGCCCGGCCTCAGCACCCGGCGGATCTCGGCGAGGGCGGCCGGTCGGTCGAACCAGTGGAAGCCGTCGGCGACCGTGACGGCGTCGACGGCGTCATCGTCGAGCGGGATCTTCTCCGCGAGCCCGTCGATCACCCGATGCTCGCCGACGCTCGCGGCGAGGACCTGCCGCAGCTCCGCCTGGGGCTCGACGGCGATGACGTCGAGCCCGGCGGCCACGAGCGCCCTCGTCAGCTTGCCGGTGCCGGCCGCAAGATCGAGGACGAGCGCATCGGCGCCGAGGCCGAGCTCCGCCGACAGCGCCCCGACCACCGCCGGCGCGTACTCGGGCCGGCCGCGCTCGTAGGAATCGGCCACGGCGGCGAACTTCGTCGCCAGCGGGTGGAGCTTCATTCGTCTCGGGTCGGCGTCGGCACCCGGCGAACGCTACCCCTCAGGCTAGGATCGACCCGTGGTCATCGGGGACGACACGAAGGCGGTGATCCTCACCGCGGGCCTGATCTTCATCTGGGCGCTGCTCCTCGGCGTCTGGAAGTACCGCCAGATGGCCGCGTCGGAGGACTCCCTCGCACACCCCTACGTCGACACGGCGCACCGCGCCGCCCTGCTCTACAGCTTCGCGACGCTTTTGCTTGCCGTCTTCGTCGAGCTCAGCGGCTTCTCGACCGCCGTCAACCTCGTCGCGGCCTTCGTGCCGATCTTCTTCTTCGTCGGCGCGATCGTCGGCTACATGATCCACGGGATGCGCCGCGACACCGACAACCAGTTCCGCGACCCCGTCCCCGGCACCCACGCATTCATGTGGGCGCTGATCGTCGGGGAGGTCGGAGGGGTCGCAGTCCTGATCGCGGGATTCGTCGACGCCCAGATCCTCTGAGCGGCAGGCTCTAGGCCAGAGCGGGTTCTATTTCCGCCTCGAGCCGCTTCTTGGGCATCGCGCCGACGATGGTCTTGGCGGGCTGGCCGCCCTTGAAGACGATCATCGTCGGGATCGACATGACCTGGTACTTGCCGGCCGTCTCCTGGTTCTCGTCGATGTTGACGCTGACGATCTTGACGTCGTCGCGCTCACCCGACATCTCCTCGAGAATCGGATGAACGACGCGGCAGGGGCCGCACCAGGGGGCCCAGAAGTCGACGAGCACGGGCTCGGTCGAGTCGAGCACCTCTGCCTGGAAGTTGTTGTCTGTGACCTGCGGGAGGTTGGCCATTTTGAGCTCCTCGTGGGGTTTGCGTGGGCGTCTTGTATATAGGTCGGTGCACTCGGAGCGACTGCTCGACGAGCACATGACCACCTTACTACACAAAATGAAGTATTGGAAGACCTGAGGGCCGCCGCTAGGACCAGCGACCGCCCCTGAGTCGCATGATCGGCACTCTCCATGCGGCTTCCGCGACGATCGCGCGACTCATCTTCGACTCGCCGACCCGGCGGTCGCTGAACACGATCGGAACCTCGACCACCCGGAATCCGGCGCGGACCGCCCTGTAGGTCGTCTCGATCTGGAACGCGTAGCCGAGCGCGCTGACCGTCTCCAGCCGGATCGACTCCAGGACCTCCCTGCGGAAGCACTTGAAACCGCCGGTCAGGTCCTGGAGGTCGAGGCCGAGCCAGGTCCGGGCATAGGTGCTCCCCCACCGCGAGATCGCCTTGCGTCGGGCCCCCCAGTCGCCGATTCCTCCACCCTCGACGTAACGCGAGCCGAGGGCGAGGTCGGCCCCGCCGCCCCCGTCCATGGTCGCCGCGATCAACCGCGGGACGTCGGCGGGATCGTGCGAGAAGTCGGCGTCCATCTGGACGATCCGCTCCACCCCCGAATCGAGGGCATGACGGAAGCCGGCGACGTAGGCCGGGCCGAGGCCCACCTTGGCGTCGCGATGCAGAACGTCGATCCGCGGGTCGGCGGCCGCGAGAACGTCGGCCTTCTCGCCCGTCCCGTCGGGGGAAGCGTCGTCGACGACGAGGATGCCCGTCCCTTCAGGCGCCGCGGCGAGCACGGCGGCGACGATCGACTCGAGGTTGGCGGCCTCGTTGTAGGTCGGCAGAACGACGCGGATCGGAAGCGTGGCGGACATCGGAGGTGCTGACCCTAGATAAACGGGCCAATCCCAGACTGACGCCCCTGCCGAGCGGCAACAGCGCGCAGGCCGAGCAGAGCGGACGCGAAGCGGAGCATCTGCTCGGAGTTATCTAAGTTAGGCCCATGCGAAACGCTGAGATCGCCGCCGCCTTCCGCGAGCTCGGAGCCCTCTACGAGCTCGACGGTGCGAACCGCTTTCGCGTCCTCGCCTACAAGGAGGCGGCTCGCGTGATCGCCGACAGTCCGCAGCCCGTCGGCGAGCTCGCCCAGCAGGGCAAGGCGACGGCGATGCAGGGCGTCGGGGACACGATCCAGGAGAAGATCGTCGCCCTCCTCGACGAGGGCGAGATTCCGGCCGCGCGGAAGTTGAAGGAGAAGTTCCCCGCCTCCCTCGTGGACCTGACCCGGATCCCCGGCGTCGGCGCCAAGACGGTTCGCCGCATCTACGACGACACCGGCATCGCGACCCTGGACGAGCTCAAGGCCGCGGCCGAGGCCGGCGACCTGCGGGGTCTGAAGGGGCTCGGCGCGAAGTTCGAGGAGAACGTCCTCGTCGAACTCGAGCGCATGGAGACCGACGATCCGGCGGAGCGACGCATCCTCGACGACGTCCGCGAGGCAGGGACCGAGCTCGTCGACGCGCTGCTTGCGAGTGATGCGTCCGAGAAGGTCGTCCTGGCCGGCTCGGCACGCCGCTGGACCGACACCTGCAAGGACATCGACATCGTCGCCACAGCGAGCGAGCCGATCGATCTCGCAAAGGCGCTCGCCGCCCATCCCCTGATCGCCGAATCGGGCAACCCGAGCGCCAACGGCCTGCGGGCCCGGACCCACAACGGCATCGCGCTCGACCTCCGGATCGTCCCGCCGGACGAGTTCGGCAACCTGCTCCAGCACTTCACCGGCTCCAAGGGCCACAACGTCAAGCTCCGCGAACGGGCGGTGAAGATGGGCCTCTCGGTGTCCGAGCACGGCATCGCCGACACCGAGACCGGCGACGTCACGAAGTGCGAGGAGGAGACCGACGTCTACGAGCGCCTCGGCCTCGACTACATCGAACCCGAGCTGCGGGAGGGGCGCGACGAGATCGCCCTCGCGGAGGCCGGAGAGCTGCCGAAACTGGTGACGATCGACGACATCCGCGGGGACCTCCACTGCCACACGACGCTCTCAGACGGCAAGAACACGCTCGACGAGATGGCCGCGGCGGCCCGGAAGCGCGGTTACGCCTATCTGGCGATAACCGACCACTCGGCCACGCACGGCTTCGGCGACGATGTCCAGCCCGATCAGCTGCGCGCCCGGATCGAGGAGGTCGCCGCCTACAACGAGGAGGGGCGGGGCGGCAAGCGGTTCCGCCTGCTCGCCGGCTCGGAGGTGAACATCATGCCCAACGGCACCCTCGACTATGCGGACGAGCTGCTGGACGAGCTCGACTGGGTCGTCGCCAGCGTCCACACGTCCTTCCGGATCAGCGGCGCTGAGATGACCAAGCGCGTGATCGAGGCCGTTCGCAACCCGCGCGTCGACTGTCTCGGTCATCCGACCGGGCGCCTGCTGCTGCGGCGGGAGCCCTACGACATCGACATCGAGAAGGTCGTCGAAGCGGCCGCGGAGGCGAGGACGATGATCGAGATCAACGGCAATCCGAATCGCCGCGATCTCAACGACAACCACGCCCGCATGGCCGCCGAGGCCGGGGTGCCGATCGTCTGCAACACCGACGCCCACCGCGTCTCCACCCTGCCGTTGATGGCCTACTCGATCGCCACCGCCCGCCGCGCCGGGCTGACCGCGGCGCAGGTCGCCAACACGCGCACCTGGAAGCAGCTCCAGAAGCTGCGCGGCTGACGCTCAGATCGTCATAAGGTCGGTGTGGAGGCGGCGCCGCGGCGCAGGCCCGGTGTGCGGATCAGCTTGATCGCGTCGAATGCGGACCCGTGCTCGACGTAGAAGAGAACGCCGTCGCGCTCCTCGACCGCGCTCACCGCCGCCTCGCGGTTGCGCCAGGCGGTGGCGACGCCGAGTGCGAACCCGGTGGCGATCGCGGGGATCTGCGGCAGGACGGGCCCGGCAGCACCCGCCAGGATCGCGAACAGAGCGATCGGCCAGAGCCGCGCCAGAGCGATCCTCGTCGGTGTATCGGCGGGCAGCTGGACCGAGGTCTTGGCGGCGGAGAGCGGGCCGCGGAGAGCGTCCGCCGTGCGCGAGGGCCGGCCGATCCAGACGCCGCCGACGATCGCGACCAGCCACCAACCGAGGCTCAGCGCCGCGAGCTTGTCGTCACCGCTGGCGTTGACGGTCACGGCGGAGATGATCGCGAGGCCGGTGGCCTCGATCGCGACCAGCAGCACGGTGCCCCTGAGCAGGTCCTTGAACTGCATCAGCCGGCCAGGATCCGGAGCAGCGGCAGCAACCCGGCAGGTCCCGCCACCGTCAGATCGGACTGCGCCGCGATCTCCTCGGGGCCTTCCGCGGAGGCGACTCCGACTTTCACGGCGACCGCGAGGCGACCGGAATCACGGAGCCGGTCCAGTGCGCGGAAGGCATCGAGGTCGGTCCGGTCGTCGCCCGCGTACATGGCTGCGGTCGCACCGGTCCCGAGCAGCAGCGATTCGGTCGCGGAGCCCTTGTCGACGTCCACCGGCGGGCGCAGTTCCAGCACCTTGCGGCCGTGGTGAACGACGAGGCCCTCGCGCTCAGCGTCGGCGGCGATCGTCCTCGCCCGCTGCTCGGCAGAGGCCTCGTCGGCGACGCCACGCCAGTGGATCGCGACGATCGGGCCCTTGTCCTCGAGCCGGAGGCCCGTCCGCTCGAGCTCGGACGGGATCGATCCCGGCGGCGAACCGGCCGACCAGCTCGGCCTTGCCTCCGAGCTCCGGAGCGGCCCGAGGCTCGGGCGCATTGGGGAGCAGCAGCTCGAAGCCGTGGTTGCCGATGTAGGTGAGCTTCTGGATCCCGATGATCGAGCGGGCGACGGTCGCGCGGCGGCCGGTCACCACGGCGGTCTCGGCGTAACGGTCGGCGATCCTCGCCAGCGCCACGCGGACGGCGTCGGTGATGCGCGTCAGCTCGGGGCGGGCGACGATCTCGGCGAGCGTGCCGTCGAGATCGCAGAGCACGGCGGCGGAAGCCGGGTCGTCGGTGAGCGGCTCGAGCAGCGACTCGATCGCGTCGGTTTCGCCGGAGGTCGGGATCACTCACCTAGTATCGCGCCGTGCTTGGCAACCGGACTGTCCGCTTCGCCGCGATCGGGATCCTCGCCGGTGCCTTCAGCGGCCTGTTCGGCGTCGGCGGCGGCCTGGTCATGGTGCCGCTGCTGATCATGCTCGGGTTCGGGGAGCGACGGGCTACGGCGACCTCGCTCTGCGCGATCGTGATCATCGCCGCACTCGCGACAGCTCTTCACGGCGTCTACGGCAATGTGCGGCTCGGCGACGCCGGGCTTCTCGCGGTCCCGGCGGTGGCGGGAGTCGGACTCGGCGTGGCCCTCCAGCAGCGGCTTCCCGAGCGCACCGTTTCCCTCCTGTTCGCGGTCCTCCTGATCGCCGTCGCCGCGGAATTGATCGTGCCCTGATGGACATCGTCGCCGCCATGCTCCTCGCCCTCGCCGGCGGCGCCCTCGGCGGCCTGCTCGGCGTCGGCGGCGGGATCCTGTTCGTCCCCGCACTGGCGGTGTTCCTCGGCTCGACTCAGATCGAGGCCGAGGCGACCTCCCTGCTGGTGATCGTGCCGATGGCCGTCGTCGGCACCTGGCGGCAGCACCGTCACGGCAACGTCGACCTGCCGGACGGGATCACGATCGGCGTCCTCTCGGTACCCGGCGTGATCGTCGGCGTCGTCGTCGCCAACGCCCTTCCGCAGCGAGCACTCGAGCTCGGCTTCGCCGGCCTCAGCCTCGTCGTCGCGGCGAAGCTCCTTCACCGCGCGTTCTCGGAGCCGGAAGCCGAGGCCGAACCGGGCGGCACGGCATGAGCGACTTCCTCGACATCGGCCACGGCATCTCGATCCCGGTCGCCGAGGTGGAGGTGCGCGCGAGCCGCTCCGGCGGGCCGGGCGGTCAGCATGCCAACAAGACCGCTTCGCGAATCGAGGCGACCTTCGACGTCCGTGCCTCCGCCGTCCTCAGCGAAGCGCAGAAGGCCCGCATCGCCGGGCGCCTCGGGCCGCGCGTGACCGCGGTCGCGCAGGACACGCGCGGGCAGGCGCGCAATCGCGAGCTCGCGCTGGAGCGGTTGCGATCCCGCCTCGCCGGCGCGGTCGCCCCGCGCAAGCAGCGGCGGGCCACCCGGCCGGGGCGGGCGGCCAAGGAGCGGAGGCTGTCGTCGAAGCGGCGGCAGTCCGAGCGTAAACGGGACCGTCGCCGGCCTTCGGCTGACGACTGAGGTCAGCCGTGTTCCAGGGCGCCCTTTACTGAGGCGTCCAGGGCGTTGATCCTCGCCAGGGCGAGGGCCTCGGGGGAGGCGAAACCGTTGCCGGTGCCCCTCGAGCGGCCGGCGGCCTCGGGGCCGTGGTGGCTGAGGACGCAATGAAGCAACGCGAGGCGTCGCGGGGGCTCAAGGGATTGGGCGGCGGGCTCGATCAGGCCCGCCCCGATCGCCAGGTGGCCGAGCATCGAGCCCTCGTCGCTGATCCCGAACTCGGCCCCGTAGGTGAATTCGCGGGCCTTGCCGACGTCATGCAGGAGAGCGGCGGCCATGAGGAGGTCGGAGTCGAGCCTGGGGTGCAGCTGGCAGACCTCGCCGACGAGCGTGCCGACGGCAACGGTGTGCTCGAGCAGCCCGCCCAGGTATGCGTGATGACCGGCACGGGTGCAGGGAGCGCGACGGAACTCGGATGCCACCGGTTCCGTGTTCAACACCTGCTCGACGACGGCCTGCAGCGCTGGGTCGTAGACCTCGCGCGTCAGGTGCTCGAGGAAGCCGTTGAGCTCCTCGGCCGAGCGGTAGGCGGAGGGGAGGAACTCCGCCGGGTCGAACGAGCCGGGCTCGATCCTCCGCAGCGCGGTGATCTCCGCCGAGAGCTTGCCGCGGAAGCGCTCGACCTTGCCGCGGACCTCGATCGCGTCTCCGCGCTCGAAACGAGCACCGAGTTGATCGGCCTCGCGGAAGATCCGAGCCGGGATCGAGCCGGTCCGGTCCCGGAGCTCGAGACTCAGGTAGGGAGAGCCGTTCTTCGCCTGCTGCCGGTCCTTGCGAACCACCGCAAACCGGCCGGCGAGCGGGCGTCCCGGTTGTAGCGCGGCGATCCCCTCGGGGGCCGGACTCGTTGCGGGATTGGCGGGGGCCTCATCGATGCGCCGATGATGCAATCCGAGCCGGACGGTTTCTCGTGAACCGGGGACCGGAACCGCGGCCCGGGCTCGTCGCTACTGTGACGACGATGGATCCGATCGTCTGGGAACGCGAGCCGCCGCAGCTGCGATCCCCCGTACTCGTGGCCTCGTTCTCGGGCTGGAACGACGCGGCCAGCGCGGCGAGCACCGCACTCGGCGCGATCGGCGCCTCCCTCGACGCGGAACTGGTCGCCCGGATCGACCCCGAAGAATTCTTCGACTTCCAGGCGAACCGGCCGACCATCGACATCTCCGAAGGCCAGCTCCAGGGTGTCGAATGGCCCGACAACCTGATCGTCGCCGCCACCGCCGAGGGTGCCGAGCGCGACCTGCTGCTGATCAGCGGCACCGAGCCGAGCACCCGCTGGCGCACCTTCTGCAACGCCGTCCTCGACGTGGCCGAGGCATGCGGCGTGGAATCCGTGGTCACTTTCGGCTCGTTGATCGCCGACGTCGCCCACACCCGACCCGTGCCGATCACCGGTCTCGCGACCGACGACGCGATGATCGACCAACTCGGTTTCGAAGACGTCGCCTACGAGGGGCCGACCGGGGTACTCGGAATCTTCCATGCGGTCTGCCGGGAACGGGGCATGAGCGCCGCGAGCCTCTGGGCCGCGGTCCCGCACTACGCCGCCGCGGTCCCGAACCCGAAGGCCGGCCTGGCGCTGCTGCGCCGCCTCGAGGGCATGATCGGGATCGCCGTCGAGGCGACCGAGCTCGAGGAGGCCGCCGCCGCCTTCGAGCAGCAGGTCACTCAGGCCGTCGCCGCGAACCCCGAGATCAAGGAGATGGTCGAACGGCTCGAGGAGCAGCAGGACGAGGTCGCCGGCTTCTCACAGGAGGACGTCCCGAGCGGGGACGCCATCGCCCAGGAATTCCAGCGCTTCCTCCGCCAACAAAACGACTAGCCCCGCCCCACCGACCACCTGACGCCCCTGCCGAGCGGTAACACCGCGCAGGCCGAGGGAAGCGGACGGCGAAGCCGGAGCATTCCCTCGGAGTTATCTACGCCTCACTGGCCGGGCAGATCAGCCGGTAGTCGCACCACGAGCAGACGTTGAAGTCCGGCCGCGGCTCGAAGTCCTGGCCGGTGATTCCGGTGGCGACCTCGGCGACGGTGCGCTCGACCCGCGCCATCGCGTCGGCCTCGCCGCCGGCCGGGACCTTCTCGTCGTCGAGGACGTACCAGTAGGCGCCGTCGGCGGCCTCGATGTCCCAGGCCTCTCGTGCGGCGACCCTGTAGAGCGCGATCTGCAGGTCGTCGGCGAGGTCGGCGGCCTTCTTGGGCGGACCGGTCTTGTAATCGATCAGCTCGTAGCTGCCGTCGGGATGGCGGTCGACGCGGTCGACGCGCCCGCCGATCGTCGTCTCGCCGATCTTGAACGAGAACCGTCGCTCCAACCACACAGGTCGTGACGCTCCGGCGCTGTGACGCTCGTAGTAGCGGGCCAGTGCGGCGACGGCTCGGTCGCGGTACTGCATCTCGTCGTCGGTGAAGCCGAAGCCGGTCCGCCGCCACCCCGCCTCGAACAGCTCGAGCAACCGGTTGACGCCGTCCTCGGTCCCCCCGCCCTCCGCCCCTCTGATCTCGTCGGAGTGGTACCGCTCGAGCACGTTGTGGATGAGGATCCCGAAGCGCTGGTTGATCGTCGGCTCCTGCGGGATCGCGAAGACCCGCGCGAACTTGTACTTGAGCGGACAGGTCCGGTAGAGGTCGACGTCGGAGGCCGAGAGGGCAAGCCCGCCGGCTCGCTTCGGGAGGAAGGCCTCGAGGCCGGGCTCGGCCCGGCTCGCCAGCTCCTCGCTGCGCCGCGTCCGATCGCGGCCCTCATCGAGTACATATTCGTCCAGGGCTGATCTGTTCAGCTCGGCGAGCTGCTCGGGCGTCGCGATCCGGCCCAGCAGCTCGTTGAGCGCCGCGATCGAATCCCGCTCCGACTCCGTGCCGGGGCGCTGGATCAGCGCCGCGAGCTTGAGCAGCTCGAAGTAACGGGCGACGGCGCGGTTGACGTCCTCGGCCGTGTCGAGGCGCATCTCGCTGAGCGCCGCACCGGCTCGCCACGAGGCCTCGAGGACCTCGTCCCGCAGCATCCGGTAGGTGGCGTGGAGGCCCTCGGCGGGCCCGAAGAGCTCCTCCTCGTGGAACTCCTCCTCACCGCCGACCGCTGCCGCAACGGCCTCGTAGACCGGTGAGGGAGACGTGGCGCGCTCCGCGGATCTCCTCGGAGCGGGAGAGGACCACGGAGCTGCGCGCACGGCTGATCGCCAGGTAGGCGCGACGGGCACGCAGCGCGTCGGGTACGTCGGCGGCGGGCGGGCGCTCGCCCTCGAGCAGGTCGTCGGGAATCCAGTCACTCCGCTCGGCCCCCCAGCGGAGGGCGCCCCGGGACAGCCCGAGCAGGTAGACGCGCTCGAAGTCCATGCCCTTGACCTGCTCCGGCTCGGCGAGCAGCACTGCGTTCGCGGGCGGCGGCTCGGCGGGCCGGCTGAAGCGCTGTCCGGCCTCGCCGACCGCCGCGAGGTAGCGGACGAAGTCGCGGGTCGAGCCGTCCGGCCGGCGGCGGGTCCAGCCGGCCGCAAGATCGGCGAGGCGCGAGAGGTTGACGAGCCGCTCGGCCGTCTCCGGGCTCGCGGCGAACAGCCCGTGACGGCGGAAGCCGACCCGCTCGATCAGACGGCGGACGAAGACGTCGGCACGAAGGCCGTCGAACGCGCCGGCGGCGGCCCGGTAGAGCTTCAGGAACGCGCGCAGCCGGTCCCGCGAGGGCGGCGGCAGCTGCGGGCTCTCCAGCGACGCCTCGACCGCCGAGATCATGTCGAGCTTGCGGCGCCGGGCGATCGTCGTGCAGCGCGCGAGATCGACGGAGCGCAACTCGGTCGGCGGCCTGGTCAGCGCCCGGACGACCGCGGCGGAGTCGTTCGGATCGGCGAGCGCCCGTAACCAGGCGATCGCGTCGCGGACCTCCGGCCGGCCGAAGAATGCCGCCGACCCGGCGCTCCGGAACGGGATGTTGCGCTCCTCGAGGGCGGCCGCGATCAGGCGGCTCTCACGTGCCGACGCCCCGGTCAGGACGCAGATGTCCTCCGGCCGGTTCTCACCGGAGGCGAGCAGGTGCTCGATCTCGCGGGCGACCGCCTGCGATTCGGCCCGCTCGTTGGCGCAGCGCCAGAGCCGGACCGACGACCCCTCGCCCGCCGGGGTGTCATCACGGGACGGCAACGGCAGGCGCTCGCGATAGGACGCCGGGACGAGTCCGTCGGCCGCCGCGACCGCGACGCCGAGCGGGCCGGTCGAGCGGCGGCTCGGACCGAGGTCGATCGTCTCGGCGCCCGGGAACGCGCGGCTGAAGCCGAGTGCCGCAGCCTCACCGAAGCCGCGGTTGGACCGCAGACCCTGATCGGGGTCGCAGGCGGCCAGGACGTTGCCGTGAGGCGCGACGAGCGGCAGGCAGGCGATCCGCGGGCGCCCCGCGTCCTCGAGCTCATCGGCGAGCACCCAGCGAAACCGCTCGCCGAGCGACTCGCTCAGATCGGGGTGCCTGGTCAGGACGCGACCGAGCTCCAGCACCAGCTCGTGTTCGTCGAGCATCCCGAGCCCGAGCATGATCGAGTCGTGACGGTCGAAGACCTCGCTGAACTCGACTTCCCGGAGCGCGACCTCCCGATCGGAGCGGCCCCCCGCCCCCCGCTCGGCGGCCCGTGCCCGATCACGAAGCTCGGCGGGGCCGATGCCCTCCGCCTTGAGGGAGTCGATCCGCTCGAGCAGCCCGGCGAGCAGCCCGGATGGATTGCCGCGGATCTCGTGTCGCCGTAACGGCAGCTCGTCGAGTCGGTCGAGGAGAAGGGCGAGGCGATCGGCGGGACCCGCCAGCTCGAAGAACGGGTCGATCCCGGCCTCGAGCGCGTACTCGCGCAGCAGTCGCTCGGCGAAACCGGGCCAGGTCTCGATCCAGATCTCCTCCGACGGGCCGCCGAGCAGCTCGGCGATGCGCTCGCGCAGGCGTGCCCGGTTGGCCGCGGTCTGGGTAAGTACGGCGATCCGCTCCGGAGGCATGCCGTCGGTCACCAGCAGGGCGACCTTGCGGGCGATCAGTTCCGTCCGGCCCGAGCCCGCCGGCCCGCTGACGAGCACCGGCCCGGCCGCGAGGCCGAGGGCCTTCTCGAACCCGCTCGACACCGCGTCGCCTGAACCGTTCGTTCCCTCCATCGGGACAACCGTAGCGAGGCCCGGGAGGCTCGCCAAGCGTCCCGCTTCCCGGCCGAGGAGCCATGCGCCAATACCATTGCCGGCGTGGAACCCGAGATCGATTGGCTCGATGCATGCAGGCGAATGGCCACCAGGCAGGCAGACCTGTTCGCCACCACCCGCGGCATCGCCGCACGGACCCAATACGAGGGGCGAGGCGAGGGCGGCGACATGACGCTGAAGCTGGACCGGCAGTGCGAGGACATCGTCTTCGAGGAGCTGGGACGGATAGCGGCGTCCGGGCACGCGCTCTCGGCTGTCAGCGAGGAGCGGGGCGAGGTCGTCCTCGGCGACGGCCCTGCGGTAGCTCGCGTCGTGATCGATCCCATCGACGGCTCGATGAACGTCCGCCGGACGATTCCCTCCCACTCGCTGTCGATCGCCGTGGCGTCGGGCGATTCGATGGCCGACGTCGATTTCGGCTTCGTCCACGACTTCGGCGCGAACGAGGAGTTCTCGGCGGTTCGCGGCGCCGGCGCCAGGATCAACGGCGCCAGGATCGAACCGCGGGGTGACGACATGCCGCTCGAGGTGGTCGGCGTCGAATCGGCCGACCCTCGCTGGATCGTCGGCGCGGTCGAGGAGCTGCAGGGAAAGGCCTACAGGCTGCGAGCGATCGGTTCGATCGCGATCACGCTGAGTTACGTGGCCTGCGGCCGGTTCGACGGGATGTTCTCGGCTCGCGGCTGCAGGTCGGTCGATGCGGCCGCGGCCCAGCTGATCGTCCGCGAGGTCGGGGGCGAAATGGTCTTCGTCGACCACGAGCTCTCCGAGGCCCCGCTCGATCTCGACGCGCGCTACGCGGTCGCCGCTGCCCGCTCCCCCGAACACCTGCAGGTGATCCGGACCGCTCAGGACGCCGGCGCCGCGCGTGCCGCCGCGCAGGCGTGAGCGAGCTCGTCGACTGGCGCCTCGCTCGCCGGATCGCCGTCGTCGGGATCGGCGATGCGCCGGCGGCGATGCCGGGCGACGTCGACCTCGGCGCCGCCGGAACGCGTTCCGCCGCCGCGGTCCTGAGCTACACCGGCCTGACGATCGGGGAGCCGCTGCCCGAGCCGGAGTGGGTGACGCGGCGCGAGTGGATCGACATCAATCTGCGGTCGATGCGGGAGCTGCTCGCCCCGGTCACAGCGCGCCTCGACGGATTCGGCAGCGGCGCACTCGCCTCGGTGGCGAGCCGCGTGCTCGCGGCGGAGATCGGCGCTTTCGTCGGCTTCGCTTCCCGCCACGTCCTCGGTCAGTACGAGTTTCCGCTTCTGGGCGGCGAGCGCGCACCTCGGCTGATCTTCGTCGGCGAGAACCTCGGCAACGCAACCGGTCAGCTCGGCGGCAAGCCCGGCGACGTCCTCGAGTGGGTCGCCCTCCACGAGGTCACGCACTCCGTTCACTTCGCCTCCGCGCCCTGGCTGCGCGATTACGTCGGCGGCCTCGCCCGGACGCTGCTGACCGAATCGCCGATGCGCGTCCCCGCCGCCGAGATACTCGAACGGGCGCGCCGGCTCGGTTCGACTGACCCACGTCGCAGCATCGCCGAGCTTCGCTCGTCGGATCCGCTCTCCCTGCTGGCACCAGCCGAGTCGCTGGAGACCATCAACGCCGTTCAGGCCGTAATGGCCTCGATCGAGGGATACGCCGAGCACGTCATGGACGCGGCAGCCGGTGACCTCGGCCCCGCCGTCGAGACCCTGCGGGCCGGGATCGAGCGGCGGCGCGAGAATCGGAGCCCGATCGCGCGACTGCTCGCCTGGTTGTTCGGGTTCGAGCTGAAGCTCCGCCAATACAGGGACGGCAAGCGCTTCTGCGACTCCGTCGTCGCCGAGGTCGGGGTCGGCGGTCTCAACCGCGCCTGGGAGGCCCCCGGGTTGCTTCCGGAGCTGCCCGAGCTGGCCACTCCCGAGGCATGGGTCGAGCGCGTCTCGATCGCCTCCGCCGCCGCTTAAATCTCGCCCGGACGCCGGATGGGCGTTTCCCGGACCTCTGTGACACGACTCACAGATGGCTCTGTAACTGAGTTTGCGGGTTCGTGTAAGAACAGGCGTTCGGTGCTACACTCTGAACATCCTTAGAAATAAGGACCTTAGTTGGCACACACCACAGAGACCTTTTGAAGGGGTTGAGAATCCAAATGGCTACCACCACTGGAACCAAGACGAGCGCCGCGTCCAAGAGCGCGACTCGCAACAAGTCCAAGGCCACCGCCAAGGCGCAGGCCACCAAGACCAAGACGGCCGCCAAGAAGACCGCCGCGACGGCGAAGAAGGGTGCCGCAAGCACCGAGTCCGCCGCCAAGTCTTCGGCTGAGGCCACCGCGGCCGACGCGACCACCACGCTGCATCAGGCCAAGGCCGGCGTCAACGCCGCGACCGAGTACGTCGTTGCCGCCACCGAGACCGCCGTCGACGTCCCCGTCGGTGCCGTCCTGACCGCCGCCGAGCGCGTCAACGAGATCGGCGACCGGTTCGGTACGCCGAGCAAGCGCGAGATCGAGCTGCGCCGCGTGCGCACTCAGCTCCGCCGCGAGCTCAACAAGGTCGAGCGTCGGGGCGGCAGCGCCCGCAAGCGCGCTCTCCAGCGTGCCAAGCGCACCCGCACCCAGGTCGAGCGCGTCGTCAAGAAGCGCCGCACCCAGGTCGAGCGCGATCTGAAGGCCCGGCGTCGTGACGCCGAGTCGACGATCAAGACGGGCCGCACGGACGCCGAGAAGCGCGTCCGCGAGGTCAGCGAGCGGGTTCGTTCGCTGGTCTAGGACCACTTAGCCCGGGTGACCTTGGAGAGGATCACCCGGAGAAATCTGCCCGCCTCATAAATCGCGGGTAGACCGGGGGCCGACTAGCTCGACCCCCACCTCTCCTCCCCGACACAGCGGGCCCTCGGGCCCGCTGTGTCTTTTTTTGAGATGACTCCGAGCAGATGCTCCGCTTCGCGTCCGCTCTGCTCGGCCTGCGCGGTGTTGCCGCTCGGCAGGGGCGTCCGTCGGACTGGTTGGGTGAGCAGTTCGTCACGAGACCTCTATTTCGGCGGATAGTCCGCCTTAAAAGCAGTTTCGTTTTGCGGTGGACCTTGAGACTCCCTCGGTAGGCGGGTGAACGGGCGCGAGCGACCCGAACCGTCCCTCTCGCCCTAACCGACTTCCACCGGTCGGCGAGCCCTCGTCAGGCCACGCCGGCCAACCGCATCTTTGAGACAATGCCCCCGATGGCGATTCCCACAGAAGAACAGGTGACCGAAGCCCTTCGATCCGTGATCGACCCCGAGCTCCGGCGGTCGGTCGTCGAGCTCGGCATGGTCCGCTCGATCGACATCCACGAGGACGGTCGCGTCGACGTGGTGATCTCGCTGACGACCCCCGGCTGCCCGATCCGCTCGCAGTTCGAGAAGGCGGTCGTCGACAACGTCGGCCCGATCGAGGGCGTGACGAGCGTCGGCGTCGGCTTCGACGTCCTCTCCGACGGCGAGAAGCAGGGCCTCCAGGAGAAGCTCGGCCGCCCCGGCGGCCTGCCCGAAGGCGCTCTCGCTCAGGTCAAGAACGTGATCTGCGTCGCATCCGGCAAGGGCGGCGTCGGCAAGTCGACGATGACTGCCAACCTGGCCGCGTCGCTGACGGCACAGGGCAAGAAGGTCGGAGCGCTCGACTGCGACGTCTACGGCTACTCGATCCCGCGCATGCTCGGCGTCAACAGCCGCCCCGAGGTCAACGCGCAGCGGAAGATCATGCCGCTCGAATCGCCGAGCGGCGTGAAGGTCATGTCGATCGGCTTCTTCGTCGAGGAGAACGCCGCGGTCGTCTGGCGCGGCCCGATGCTCCACAAGGCGATCCAGCAGTTCCTCGAGGACGTCGAATGGGGCGAGCTCGACTACCTGCTCCTCGACCTGCCCCCGGGAACCGGCGACGTCTCGATGACGCTCGCCCAGCTCCTTCCTCAGGCCAAGATCCTCGTCGTCACGACCCCGCAGCCGGCGGCCCAGACCGTGGCCGCCCGCGCCGCCGAGATGGCCGGCAAGGTCGACCTCGAGGTGATCGGCGTGATCGAGAACATGTCCGGCTTCACAGCCCCCGACGGCCAGCGCTTCACGATCTTCGGCGAGGGCGGCGGGCAGACGCTCTCCGACGAGCTCGACGTGCCGCTGCTCGGCAAGGTCCCGCTCGAGGAGGCGCTCCGCGAGCATGCCGACTCCGGCGACCCGCTCGCGATCGCCGAGCCGGACACGCCGGCGGCCATCGCGATCAAGCAGGCCGCGCGCGGGATCATCGCCTCGACCCCGGTCGAGCTGCCGCTCATGGAGTCCGTGCTGGCCGCCATGCCGGCGCCCTCCGATGCGCCGATCGGCGGCACCGAGCTGCCGGTCGTCCAGGCCGGCGGCTGACCCGTCAGGTCCTGTCGGCGGGGTCCTCTGCGGCGAGCATCGCCGCCGCCAGCCCGAGCGTCGTCAACATGCCGCAGACGAGGATCGCGGCGGCGGAGAGCAGGAAGCCCGCGCTGGTGCTCGTCCACGGGATGCCGCGGTAGCTGAGGGCCGCCAGGGCGAATATCCCGAGCCCTCCCAGCGCCATCGCGAGCAGGCCCAGCTCGGTCGTCCCGACCCTGATGCGCGGGAGGTTGATCCGGCGGCCGTGCGCCTCCTCCAGGTCGGCCCGGTCCGGCAGGACGTGGCTGACCGCTGCGCAGGCCGCGGCGACCGAGAGGACGACGAGGAAGGCGCCGACGGCATCGCTCGGCCGGTGCCACCCGGCGGCGACCACGGCGACGCCGAACGCCGAGCCGAATATGCCCGCACCCACCGCCGTGGGTAGGAGCAGCCGGCGCGGTACGACGAGCATCGCCGCCACGGCCACCGACATGCCGACCGTCGTGTGGCCCGAGGGGTAGGAGTTGTCGAAGATGAAGCTGGGGACGAGCGGCGGGCGCTCGAGCAGAACGAGCTTGAGCACCTCGGTCGAGATCAGCGAGATCCCGATCGAGGCCGCGGCGATCAGCGCCAGGCGGGGGCGGCGGCGGAAGATCGCGACCGCCGCGACCAGAGCGATCGCGAGCAGGAGCGAGCCGATCGAGACGATGCGCAGGAAGCTGTCCGCCTGGGCGGCCCGCGACGAGAAGAAGTCGTGGCCGACGAATGCGTGCTCGTCGAGGCGCTGGCCCCAGTAGGTCCTGACGACGAGCAGATAGAGCAGCAGGACTGCGGCGCCCGCTCCGAGCCAGAGCGCGACGAGGTTTCGGGGCAGGCCGCGGGCGCGCCCGGCGAGGTCGGGGCCGCGACCGGGCTCCGAGCCGTCACTGTCTCGGGGACTACTTGCTGGCGAAGTAGTCGGCGTTGAGCTGAGCGAACGGCGTCCACTCCGCGGGGAGCTGGTCCTCGGCGAAGCACGCGTCGACCGGGCAGGCCTCGACGCAGGCGTCGCAATCGATGCACTCGTCCGGGTCGATGAAGAGCTGCTTCGCGGCTTCGTAGTCCGGCTCGTCGGGAGTCGGGTGGATGCAGTCGACCGGGCAGACCTCGACGCACGAGTTGTCCTTCTCCCCGATGCAAGGCTCTGCAATGACGTAAGTCACGTTCTGTTCCTTCTCGTTCGGTTGCTCTCAGCGGGGCCGATCCTTGGGTGGAGCGGCAGAGGGCGACATTGTAGGGACAGAGCCTGCGGCCGAGGATGGCCGTCGCATCTCGATGCACGACCGTAAGTAGGGTTCGCGGGGATGATTCTGCTCACCGGAGGAACCGGCGTCGTGGGTTCGGCGGTGCTGCCCATGCTCCTCGCGGAGGGGCACGAGGTCCGCTGCCTGGTCCGCGACCCGCGCAAGCTCGGACCCGATCGGGTGCGAGTGCAGCTGTCGCTGGCGGATCTGGGCGACCCGCGAGGGCTGCGCCACGCCGTCCGTGGGGTCGACACGGTCATCCACCTGGCCGCCGCGATGCGCGATCAGCCCCCGCGCAAGGTCGAGGAGATCACCGCCCTGGGCACCCATCGGCTGATCTCGGCCGCCGAGCAGGCGGGCGTCAGGCGCTTCGTCTTCTTCAGCGCGCTCGGGGCGACGTCGTTCCAGCGCACGCGGTTCTTCCGGTCGAAGGCGCTCGCCGAGGATCGGGTCCGCCGCTCGCCGCTCGAGACCACGATCTTCGCCCCGTCGATCATCTACGACCGCGACGACACCTGGGTGACCTGGATGAAGCGACTGGCGCTGCTGCCGCTGCTGCCGATCTCCGGTCGCGGCCAGTCCGGCTACGAGCCGATCTGGGCGCAGGACGTCGCCCGGGCGGTGCTCGCCTCCCTCGACCGTCCCGGCGGCCGCTTCGAGCTCGCCGGACCGGAGCGGCTCACCTACGAACAGCAGGCCCGGCTCATCGCCGCGTCGGCGGGTCGCGAGCGCCCGTCGATCCACGTCCCCCTGCCGTTCGTCCGCTCGTCGCTGATCTGGCTCCGCCGGATCTTCGGCGACGTCGCCTTCGCGACCTGGGAGGAAGCCGAGCTGCTCGAGGTGCCCATGATCAGCGAACGGGGGACCGCCGACGTCAAGGGGCTCGGCGTCGACCCGTTGCCGATGCGGGCGGTCCTGGGGGGCTGACCTAGCCGGCGTCGATCAGCGCCGTCGCCTCGATCTCCACCCCGACGGCCATCGCGTCCAGGCCGGGGACGAGATCCGGGTCGGCGTTGAAGCCGAAGAAGAGCCGGTCGGCCAGGGAGACGACCGAGATTCGCAGGCCATGGCGGAAGCCGATCTCGGCGATCGAGTGGAGTGCCTCGACGGGCGCCCCGAGGATGCTCACCGGCTCGCGCGGGCCGGGGACGTTGGAGACGCTGACGGCGAACTCCCGTGGGCTGCGCTCGATCGCGCCGACGATCTTCGCCAGGCGCGGCGAGACGTGCGCCAGGTGTTCGACCGTCTCCTCCAGCGCCTCGGCGTCATGGCGCTCCTTGCGAACCGTCGTCTCGCGGTTGACGACCCGCAGCCGCTCGACCGGGTCGGACTCGTGGAGCGGCAGCCGGACCGAGAAGAACGAATCGCGGTTGCTCGCGTCGTCGCCCTCGTGGTGGAGGCTGACCGGCACCCTGACCCTGACCGAGCCGAGCGGTCCACCGTGATGGGTCGCCCAGCGGCGCATCGCCCCAGCGACCACCGAAAGCACCGCGTCGTTCAGCGTTGCGCCGGCGAGCTTCCCGGCGGCGTCGTGGAGGGCGGGCAGAGGCACCTCCGAGATCGCGATCCGGCGCCTGCCGCCGATCGGGCCGTCGAAGGGGGATCGATGCAGCGAGGCCGCGAACTCGCGGTCGATCAGCCCGGCCAGATGGGCTCGCCTGCGGGACTCGTCGGGATCCTCGCGATGGGCCGGTGGGAGGTGCGACGGCCGGTCCTCCGACTCCTCGCGATCCCAGAGCATGAGGCGCGCGAAGCGCATCGCCGCCGTGCCGTCGGCGAGCGCGTGGTGAATCCGCCAGACGAGGACCGATCCGCCGGACGGGCGGGGAACGACGTCGATCGTCCAGAGCGGCCGGTCGCGGTCGAGTCGCTGCTCGAAGAGCGAGGCGATTTCGGCCAGCTCCGCCTCCCGATCGGGTGCCGCGGGCAGGCCGCTGGCGCGAACGTGTGCGGAGAGGTCGAAGGCGGCATCTTGCACCCACATCGGCTCCTCCGGCGTGCCGCCGAGTTTTCGGGTGAGCTCCGGCGTCAGATGGATTCGGCCGGAGATCCGCTCGCGCAGCTCTTCGACTCCGGGAGCGGCCTCCCCGAGCACGACGATCTTGCACGTGTGGCCCGCGATCGACTCGCACTCGAGGTCGAGGATCGCCCGGTCGGCCGGCTGCAGCGGGATGCCCTCTTCCGTGGCCACGGAACGATCGTAGGCCCCGGAACGCCCGAACAAAAAAGAAGGGCCCGGGATCTCTCCCGGGCCCTTCCGAAACACAGAGGTCGAAACCTCGTTACATCATCCCGCCCATGTCAGGCATTCCTCCGGGCATCCCGGCGGCGCCACCCTCCTCGGGCGGCTCGGCCACGATGCACTCGGTGGTGAGGATGTTCTTGGCGATCGACGCCGCGTTCTGCAGTGCAGAGCGGGTGACCATGGTCGGGTCGATGACGCCGTCCTTGATCAGATCGCCGTAGTCGCCGGTACCCGCGTTGAGACCCTCTCCGGGCTTCATGTCGCGGACCTTGTTGACGACGACCGAACCCTCGAACCCCGAGTTCTCGGAGATCTGACGGAGCGGCTCCTCGAGGGCGCGGCGGATGATCTCCGCACCGGTGGCCTCGTCGGCCTCCAGCCCCTTCGTGTCGACCGAGTCCTGAGCGTTCAGGAGAGCGACTCCACCGCCCGGAACGATGCCCTCTTCGAGGGCGGCCCGGGTGGCCTGCAGCGCGTCCTCGACGCGGTGCTTCTTCTCCTTCATCTCGGTCTCGGTGGCAGCGCCGACCTTGACGACCGCGACACCGCCGGCCAACTTCGCGAGACGCTCCTGGAGCTTCTCCCGATCGAAGTCGGAGTCGGTGTTCTCGATCTCGGAGCGGATCTGGCTGATCCGGCCCTCGATCTGCGCCTTGTCGCCGGCACCGTCGATGATCGTCGTCGTGTCCTTGCTGACGACGACGCGACGGGCCTTACCGAGCTGGCTGATCTGGGTGTTCTCCAGCTTCAGGCCCATCTCCTCGGTGATGACCTCGCCGCCCGAGAGGATCGCGATGTCCTCGAGCATCCGCTTACGGCGATCGCCGAAGCCGGGGGCCTTGACCGCCACACCGGTGAAGGTGCCGCGGAGCTTGTTGACCACCAGCGTCGCGAGGGACTCGCCCTCGACGTCCTCGGCGATGATGACCAGCGGCTTGCCGCCCTGCATCGTCTGCTCGAGGATCGGCAGGATGTCGCGGACCGAACCGATCTTCTGGTTCGCGATCAGGATGTACGGGTCCTCGAGGACCGCTTCCATCCGCTCCTGGTCGGTGACCATGTACGGCGAGATGTAGCCCTTGTCGAACTGCATCCCCTCCGTGAACTCGAGCTCCATCCCGAAGGTCTGGCCCTCTTCGACGTTCACGACGCCGTCCTTGCCGACCTTCTCGATGGCGTCGGCGATGATGTCGCCGATCTCGTCGTCAGCCGCCGAGATCGAAGCGACGCGGGCGATCTGATCCTTGCCGCCCACTTCCTTCGACTGCTTCTCGCGGAGGTTCTCGACGACCTGGTTGACGGCCGTCTCGATGCCCTTGCGGAGAGCGAGCGGGTTGGCGCCGGCGGCGACGTTCTTCAGACCCGAGCGGACGATCGTCTGCGCGAGCAGCGTCGCCGTCGTGGTTCCGTCGCCGGCAACGTCGTTGGTCGCCGTGGCGACCTCGCGGACGAGCTGCGAACCCTGGTTGGCGAAGACGTCCTCGATCTCGATCTCGCGAGCGATGGTGACGCCGTCGTTGGTGATGGTCGGGGCGCCGAACTTCTTGTCGAGGACGACGTAACGACCCTTCGGGCCGAGCGTGACCTTGACTGCGTCGGCGACGGCGTCGACGCCGTCCTGCAGAGCGGCGCGGGCATCCGCGCCGTACTTCAGCTCTTTGTGAGCCATATCAGTGATTCCTCCTGATGCTTCGTGGGTTCAGTGAAAGGGCGGTTACTGGACCTTGGCCAGGACGTCCGACTCGCGGAGGACCAGCAGGTCCTCGCCGTCGACCTTGACCTCGGTGCCGCCGTACTTGCTGTAGAGGACGACGTCACCGGTGGCGACGTCGAGCGGGATGCGCTTCGCGCCGTCCTCGTCCCAGTTGCCGTCGCCGACAGCGAGGACCTCGCCCTTCTGCGGCTTCTCCTTGGCGGTTTCGGGGAGCACGATGCCGCTGGCGGTCGTCTCCTCCTCCTCGACCGCCTTGACGATCAGGCGATCTCCCAGGGGCTTGAGATTCATACTTAGGTACCTCCGTGAGGGGTTGATTGGGGTCGTGGATCAAAAACTCGGTTTGGCACTCTACGACTGAGAGTGCCAACGCGGTGAAAGCGAGTGTAACGGGCCTACTGAAGCGGTGTCAACTGACCCGCGATCCGACAGAGGATCTAAGCGGCTGAGGCTTAGATCCGCTCGAGCAGGACGCGGGCGGAGTCGCGCACGTCCTGCTCCAGCCAACCCGGCAGGCGCTCGGCCCGTCCGTGCCGGCGGATCGCCGCATACGGCAGGTCGACGACCGCCCGGGTCACCGCGTCGAGCCCGCGGGCGTCGGCGCGGCCGTGGAGCTCACGCGCGATCCGGCTCACCTCCGCCTCGAGCGGAGCGTTGATCTCCGTCGAGCCGGGCGCGGACCTCCGGACCGGGCGCGGCGTCGAGGAGATCGTCGCGGCGGATGCTCAGCAGCAGGCCGGCGTCCTCCGGCATGTCGCGGGAGAAGCCGACGACCGCG
The DNA here is from genome assembly GCA_963791335.1 of uncultured Solirubrobacterales bacterium. Classification (GTDB taxonomy): domain Bacteria; phylum Actinomycetota; class Thermoleophilia; order Solirubrobacterales; family 70-9; genus RHKX01. The sequence continues at coordinate 32,845 of CAWBRN010000007.1, read as the reverse complement.
GCGGCCATCGCGGCGCCGGTCGCAACCGCGTCGCCCGAGTCACCCGGGTCGCTCGCCTCGGCTGCGGCGGCGAGCGCCCGCGCCTGGAACCTCTCGAGCGCGCGCAGCCAGGCGGCCGCCAGAATCGCGTCCCGGCTTCCGAACCGGTGGTAGAGGGTGCCGACGGGCGCGCCGCTCTCCCTGGCGATCGCGGCGACTCCTGCCGCGCGGGGTCCCGATCGCAGGACGAGCGTCCGCGCCGCGTCGAGGATCGTGTCGGTGTCGTGCTTTCGGGGCGGTGCCATTGCGCCCATATAGTATGCTCATTTTATATGGAACGTTTGCCCTATATCGATACCCACGAGACGGACCTCCCCGTCCCGCCGGCCGCGGTCTGGCCAGTCCTGGTGGCGACGCTGCGGCGCGACCTCGGCGGCACTCCTCCCGCCCTCTTCGTCAACGCCTGGCGGCTGGAGCCGTCACGCCGGCGCGGCGCGTGGGACGGGTTGGTGGAGCCGGGCGACGCCCTGCCCGGATTCGAGGTCGTCGAAGGCGGATCCGCCCGAGCGCCTGGCATTCGTCGGGCATCACCGCTTCTCCCGCTATGCGCTGACGTTCACGCTGGCCGACACCGAGGACGGCGGTACGAGGCTGAGCGCCGAGACCCGCGCCGCCTTCCCGGGAATCCTCGGCTTCGGCTACCGGACGGCCGTGATCGGCACCGGGATGCATCGCGTCATGACCAGGCGGATGCTGCGCCGGGTCGAGTCGGAACTGTGATCGTCCCGGGCGCCAACTGGGGCGCGACCGCCGCCGAGCGGACGATGGCGCTCCCGTGCGACGGACTCGCCGACGATCCCGCCGTGACCTGCCACCGGGCGATCTCGGTCGGAGCGCCGGTCGCCGTCACCTACCGCCGACTCTGCCAGCTGCGCGCCGCGCCATACAGCTACGACCTGCTCGACAACTTCGGCCGCCGCAGTCCCGTCGAGCTGACGCCCGGGCTCGATGAACTCGAGATCGGCCAGCGGTTCATGCGGATCTTCCGGCTCGTCTCCTTCGACGAGACGCGGATCACGCTGCGGGCCGAGCGCACCTTCGTCACCTACGCCGTAATTCCAGAGGGGCCGCACGGCTCCCGATCGCGGATCCTGGTCCGGGTCCTGTTCGTTCCCCGGACCTGGATCGGCGGCGCGCTCGCGCACCTCCTGGTCGTCGGCGACCTCGTGATGATGCGCAAGCAGCTGCTGACCCTGCGGGATCTCGCCGAGCGGGACGCCGCCGAACGTCAGCTCGCCGACAGGAGGCGGCAGCCGAGGTGCTGCGCGAGGCCCTCTCCGCCCCACCGCATGACCTGGTCGTGGTTCCAGCGGAAGATCGGTCCCGGCGAACGGCGCGACCGCGTTCATCCACGGCTTCGTCGTCCGCACGTTCCACTCGTAGACGGCGGCGGTGACGCCGTCCTCGTCGAAGAACCGCCAGCGACCGATCCCCTCGAGCTCGCCGCTCGCCTCGCCGACCAGCAGACGCGGGCGATCCACCTCGGTCGAGACGACCTCGAAACGGACCGGGTAGGGAATCCGGCTGCGCCAGGCGTAGCGGCCACGGCGGCCGACGCCGCACGGAGTGCCGGGATCGGTCTCGACCGCCTCGACGACGCCGCGCCACCAGTTCGGCCACTCGCTCGAATCCCAGATCGCGTCCCAGACGTCCTCGCGGGGAGCGTCGAGCAGCCAGGCGGTGAGGAACTCGTAGCTCGCCATCGCCGAGCCCGCTCCCGCCGCCCTAGTTCTGGGAGGGAGTCTCGCCGTTGCCGAAGTTCGCCTGCGGGCGCTCGACGATCTGCGAGAAGCGGATGACGGTGACGACGTCGTCGGGATCGATCGAGCGGCTGTAGATCTGCTCGAGAAAGTTGACGGTGTCCTCGAGGCGACGGAACTCCGGGTTGTCGTGCTCGATGTCGCGCGGCGAGATGTCGGCGACCCGCTTGACCTCGACGTCGTCGATGACCGCCGAGAAGATCTTCTCCCGCGGACCGTGCCGATATCCGACCGTGATCCAGACGACCTGGCCGCGGTCGTACTTGCGGGTCTTGTCCCCGAGCCGGATGGTTGCCGACTTCCGCCCCCGCTTGAGCTGGTCGACGAACACGGGTGAGTAGAAGTTGAGGACGTACAAGGCGCTCACGCCCCGGAGCCTATCTAGAAGATGTAGCTCCGCAGGCGCGGTGGCTCGAGGACAGTCACCCGGCCGCGGCCGACGCGGACGACCCCCGCGCGCTCGAGGACGGCAAGGAAGCGGCTGACGCTCTCCCGAGAGGTTCCGGCGAGCTGCGCCAGGTCGGCCTGGTTCATCCGGATGGTCACGCCGTCACGGCCCTGCTCGGCGTTGTCCTCGGAGACGAGCTGGGAGAGGACGCCGGCGACCCGGCTGGGTACCGTCTGGAACGACTGTCGGCTGATCCGCTCGTTCGTCTCCCGCAGCCGCTTGGTCAACGCGACGACGAGCTTCGCCGTGATCTGCGCGTTGCGCTCGAGCAGGCCCCGCATGTCGGTCGCGGCGACCGCCAGCAACTCGACATCGGTCAGCGTCTCGACGCTCGCCGAGCGGACGCCGCCGTCGAGCATCGCCAGCTCGCCGACGAGCTCACCGGGGCCGAGGGTGGCGAGAGCGATCGCCCGGCCGTCGGGGTGCTCGCGAGTGACCCGGACCTCGCCGGTCCGGATCACGTAACACGCGTCGCTCCGGTCCCCCTCGTGGAAGATCCGGGCGCCCTTCGGGAACGAACGCGGGATCGCAACCTGTGCGATCCGCTCGAGCTCACTCGGCTCGAGGCCTGAGAGCAGCGGAACGCGCGCAAGCAGCTCCGCGGCGTTGGCCTGTTCCTCGCCCATGCCGGACGATTATCGCTGACATCCCTCGCACCAGTAGGTGACACGGTTGTCGTCGCCCTGTCCGCGGGTCATCACCCGGGCGCCGCAGCGCGCGCAGGGACGCCTGGCGCGGCCGTAGATCTGCTTCGGCCGGCGCCCGGTCGCCATCGAGGTCTCCATCACCCAGGAGTTGGCGTTGACGATCGACCATGCCTCGTCCGGCTTCAGCTCGCCGACCGGGCGCCAGGGGCTGATTCCGGGAAGGAAGCACGCTTCGATCCTGATCACGTTGCCGATCCCGGCGATCAGCGTCTGGTCGAGCAGGGCCTCCCCGACCGGGACGGACGGCTCGTAGTCGAGCAGCCGCTCGGCGGCGGCCTCACGGTCGTAGCCGGGACGGAGCGGATCGGGGCCGAGTTGCAGCAGGACCGGGTCGTTGCGGGCCCGGGCGGCGCTCGTCATCCGCAGGATCTTGCCGCCGTTCTGGTTGGCGAGCGCGGGCCCCGCTCCGAGCTCGAGCCACGGCCTGCCGTAGCTCGCGCGGCCGTCGGAGCGGACGAACCAGCGGCCGTTCATGCCGAGGTGGCTGTGGACCACCCGGTCGCCGGAGAAGCTCAGGAGCAGGTGCTTGCCGTAGGCCTCGGCCGATTCGAGCGTCCTCCCGGCGAGCTCGGAGGCGCGGCGATGCAGTGGCGAGCGGGCGTTGGGCGCGTCGGCGAGCTCGATCTTCTTGCCGACGAGCGAGGCGTTGAATCGCGCAGCGACCCTGTGGATCGTGTCGCCCTCAGGCATCTACGGTTTGAGCTTGCGTCCGGTCGTGAACAGCCACTGCGCCCAGGCGACCATCGCGATCGCGACGATCGCCGTGAAGCCGAACGCCAGGCCGACGTTCACGTCGCTGCTGCCGAGGAAGGCGTAGCGGATCGAATCCACCATGTAGAAGATCGGGTTCGCGTGGGAGATCTCCTGCCACGGCGACGGCAGGATCTCGATCGAGTAGAAGACCCCGCCGAGGAACGTCAGCGGCAGGATCAGGATGTTGTTGATGAAGCTGTGGTGGTCGAAGCTCTGGGCGTAGACGCCGACGACGACGCCGAGCGCGCCGAAGAGGACGACGAGCAGCAGCGCCGCGGCGATCAGGTGGAGCGGGTGCTCGATCGGGACACCCGTCAGCGGCAGGGCGATTGCGACGAGGGCGGCGCCGATCGCGAACGCCCTGAAGACGCCGCCGACCATGTAACCGAGGTTCATCTGCCAGGGATGCATCGGCGAAGCGAGCACGTCGTTGATGTAGCGGTCGTTGCGGGCCTGCAGGAGGCTGGAGGAGTTGTTCGAGAAGGCCGCCTGCGCCATCGCCATCGCGATCAGGCCGGGGACGATGAAGACGTCGTACTCGAAGCCGTTGATCTCCTTGATCCGGCTGCCCAGCGAGAGGCCGAAGACGAGGATGAACAGCGCCGAGGAGACGACAGGAGCGAGGATCGTCTGCGTCCACAGGCGGGTGACCCGACGACACTCGCGCAGGGCGAGCGACCGCATCGACCGCCAGGGGTCGGGGCTGGCGAAGCGGGGCTGGGGCCGCGCCGGGGCGGCGATCGGTTCGGCGCCGGTGCTCAAGAGCCCGCCTCGGCGGCGACGTCACGCTCCCGCCTCCGCCGCCATCACCGATCGGGAGCGAGGTCGAGACCGTCTGCAGGTAGACCTCCTCGAGCGAGGTCGCGTCGAAGCGCTCCTTGAGTCCGTCGGGAGTGTCGCGAGCGACGATCCGGCCGGCGGAGATCAGGGCGATGTCCTCGCAGAGCGACTCCGCCTCCTCGAGGTAGTGGGTGGTGAGGAGGATCGTCGTGCCCTGCTCGTGGAGCAGCCGGATGTAGTTCCAGAGGTCGTGGCGGAGCTCGATGTCGACGCCGGCCGTCGGCTCGTCGAGGATCACGAGCAGCGGCTCGTGGAGCAACGCGCGGGCGAGAAGCAGGCGCCGCTTCATCCCGCCCGAGAGCTTCGAGGTCCGGACGTCGGCCTTGGCCCGCAGGTCGAAGACGTCGATCATCTCGTCGGCGCGGCGGTTGGCCGACTTCGAGTCCATCCCGAAATAGCCGCCGTGGTAGACGAGCGACTCCTTGACGGTCGTGAAGCGGTCGAGGTTCGGGTCCTGCTCCGCGACGCCGACGAGTCGCCTGGCCTCCATCGAATCGTGCTCGAAGCCGAACACGCTGATGTTGCCGCCGCTGGTCCGGATCAGGTTGCAGACGGAGTTGATCAACGTCGTCTTGCCCGCGCCGTTGGGACCGAGCAGGCCGAAGAACTCCCCTGCGGGAATCTCGAGATCGAGGCCGTCGAGACCGACGGTGCCGTCGTCGTAGGTCTTCGAGAGGCCGCTGATCGTCAGTGCCGGGTCGCCTTGCTGCATCTCTATCTAGATTAGGGAGGTCGCGTTTCGTCCCCGTTCGAAGGAGACCCATCCATGCGCCTCATCCCCCATTCGCACCCGATCCCCGACGGCATCGAGCACGAACGCTTCCGTATGCGCATTCTCAGGGTCGACGACGTCGTCGCCGACTACGACGCCGTGATGAGCAGCGCCGAACGGCTCCGCGAGCGATTTCCCTACTGGGGATGGCCGGCTCCCGACATGTCGCTGACCGACGACCTGGTCGACCTCGGCTGGCACCAGAAGGAGGCGCAGCTGCGGCGCTCGTTCAACTACGCGGTGCTGACCACCGACGAACGGCGGCTGCTCGGGTGCGTCTACGTCGACCCGCCGGAGAAGCAGGGGGCCGACGCCGAGGTCTGCCTCTGGGTCCGCGTTGACGAGGAGGACGGCGACCTCGAGCAGGTCCTCGAAGCGGCCGTCAGGGAATGGCTGGAAGCGGAGTGGCCGTTCGAGACGATCCGCTGGCCCGGGCGGGAGATCTCCTGGGAGGAATGGGACTCGTTGCCCGACGCCTGATCGCACGCCCCGCACCGGAGCCGTTCGTTGCCTGTGCAACGATGCTCGTGATGGCGGGTACGACGGGAGCAACCCGCTCCGACAGCAACGACAAGGACACCTCGTCCCAGTTCGAGCCGCGCGAACTCGCGCGGCGGAGCATCCCCGCCTTCATCGCGATCGCGGTTCTGATGCTGATCGCCTGGCTTGCGCCGGGGCTCGGCGACGTCCGGGAACTGCTGCCGAAGGCTGCGCCGGGCTGGGTCGCGGTGGCGATCGCCTTCGAGGCGCTCTCGTTCGCCTCCTACATCGTCATGTTCGCGCCGATCTTCTGCCGCGGCCTGAGCTGGCGACGCAGCTGGCAGATCGGGGGCTCGGAGCTGGCGATGGGATCCCTCGTGCCGGCGAGCGGCGCCGGCGGCCTCGCCCTCGGCGCCTGGTTCCTGCACGAGGGCGGCATGGAGGCCGACCGGATCGCCAACCGCTCCGTCTCCTTCTTCCTGATCAAGAGCTCGGTCAACTTCGTCGCGGTCGCGATCATCGGGCTGCTCATGTGGCTGCACCTGTTCGGCGTCGACGAGCCGTGGACGCTGACCCTCCTGCCGGCCCTCATGTCGATCGCCGTGATCGCCGCCGTCGTGCTGATCCCGCGCTTCGGTCCCGGTGAGGACCCTCCCGACGACGCCTCGAAGGCGACGAGGTTCATCGCCGCGTCGCGGCGGGCGCTGATCACCGGCAGCGCCGGCGCCGTCGAGATCGTCGGCCGTGGCGACCTCCGGGTGATCACGGGTGCGATCGGCTACTGGGCCTTCGACAACGCGGTGCTGTGGGCGACCTTCCACGCATTCGGCTACTCGCCCGAGATCTCGATCGTTCTGATGGGCTACCTGATCGGCCAACTGGGCGGCCTCCTGCCGATCCCCGGCGGCATCGGGGGTATCGACGGCGGCCTCATCGGCACGCTGATCGTCTACGGGGCGCCCGCGGCGATCGTCACCGCCGCCGTTCTCGCCTACCGGGTGATCCTGTTCTGGCTGCCGCTCGTCGCCGGCGGGGTGGCGTTCTTCCAGCTCCGCCGGGACATGCCGCGCGAGAACGAGTTCGGAAGGTCCGAGGACGCCGCACCGGCGACGTAATCTTTCGCCGGTGCGCGCGCATTCGACACGACTGATCGCGGCCGTCCTGTTCGTAGCGGTGCTGGCCGCCGGATCGGTCGCCTCGGGCGCCGAGCGCGGCGTCGGCTTCGATCTCAGGCGGACCTCGATCTCCCCCGAACACCCGCTGTTCGACGCCAAGCGCGAGGTCACACTCCACTACGGCTTCGCGGCCACGGAGGCGACCGACCTGCGGATCCAGGTGATCAAAGCGAAGAGCGGCAACGTCGTTCGCGTCTATACCGAGCGCGACGCGCAACCCGGCAAGCGCCTGAAGCGCCCGTGGAACGGCTTGACCAGGCGCGGCAAGGCGGCCGACGACGGACGCTACGAGTTCCGCGTCGGGCCGAGGGGTGGAGCGATGAAAATCGCCGGCCGCTTCCGCCTCCACACTCACGTCTTCCCCGTCGACGGCTCGCACGGAACGCGGGGCGCGATCGGCGAGTTCCACGCTCCCCGCAGCGGCGGCCGCATCCACGAGGGCTTCGACATCACGGCGGATTGCGGCACGCCGCTCGTCGTCGCCCGGGGAGGCAGGGTCCAGAAGGTCGGCTACGACCCCGTCCTCTACGGCAACTACGCGCTGATCGACGGCAGCAAGACCAGCCAGGACTACTTCTACGCCCACCTGATCGCTCAGCCCGCGGTCAGGAAGAACGAGCGGGTGCGGACCGGTCAGTTCGTCGGCCGGGTCGGCCAGACGGGCAACGCCGCCGGTACGCCGTGCCATCTCCACTTCGAGGTCCGCATCCACGGCAAGCCGGTCGACCCGGAGCCGTTCCTCAACAGGTGGGACGAATACAGCTAACTCCGCGCCCCGGTTCCGCTTCAGGAATCAAGGGCCGGCGACCAGTCTCCGCGGCTGCCGCTCGAAGCCGGAATCGACGAGTGCCTGCTCGGCCTCGTGACCCATCGCCGGCTCGCCGTCGATCCGCTCGATCCCGAGCCGCGGGATCCGGCGGGCGGTCACGGCCTCGACGACGGCGCCGAGCGCTCGCGCGAACTGATCCTGCTCGAAGCGCGCCAGGCGGAGGAGGCCCTTGCCGCCGCGTTCGACGTAGAGCATCGGCTCACCGTTGCGGAGCACGACGTAAGCGCCTGCGACACGACTGGGCCGACGGCCCTTGCGACCGCCGCCCTCGCCGTCCTCGGGGTCGTCGTCCTCGTGAGCCGGCGGGCGCGGCCAGCTCAGGCTCGCTCCGTAGGGCTGAGCCGGGTCGGTGACCGCCAGAACGATGTAGTCGTCGTCGACCCGCGGCAGCGAGCGCAGGCGCTCGACCGCTCCGGCGAGAGCGAACTGCGCTCCGCCGAGGCCCTCGACGAAGTAGCCGCGGCGAGCCGTGCCGAGCATCTCGAGGTTCGAGAGCTCGCCGTAGAGCGAGGAGAAGCCCCCCGGGAACCCTTCGGCCAGCACCGTCTCGCGGGTGACGATGCCGTAGCGCTCGAGCATCAGCTCGGCCTGCGCGCGAATTCGGGGGCCCGACGGCGGGGCGCCGCGGAAGAGTGCCTCGGTAAGCGACCAGCGACCGGCGACGGCCTGACCGGTCGCGTTGCGGCGTGCGCTGAAGCGGCGACCACGGCGGGCGGCGGCGGTCTCCGATGCCTTCAGGCGCGGTGCGCGGAGCGGTGCGACGGCGTCGTTGGTCACCTCTCCGGCCCAGGCGAGGTCCCAGAGGGCCGAGTGGAGCTCCTCCTTCTCCCACCCGCCCTCGGCCAGGTCGACGACGAGGTCGAGCCAGAAGCAGGGTCGCTGGGCGAGCAGCTCGCGGATCGCGTCGTGGATCTCGCCCTCGGGCCGCTCGAGCTTCGCGTTCGAGGGCGGCGGGCCTGCGATCCGCACGTCCTCGCGGAAATAGAAGGCCACCCGTCCCGTCCTTCCCACCGGCCCGGCGCCGATCCAGACGATCTCGCCACCCGTCGAGAGCTGGTCGAGCCATGTCTGCGAGTAGGCGCCGATCCGCCGCGGCAGGACGTCGTTCTCCCAGACCTCGGGCGTCAGCGCGACCCCCTGAAGCGGCACGAGGATCTCGCGCAGTCGATCAGGTCCGGCGCCGGCGGCCCGGTATGTGTCGACGTTCTGCCAGGAGACGAGGAAACGGGCGAGCTCGGAGGTGTCGGCGGCCTCGACCTCCTTGCGGAGCACGGCGAGGCTGGCGCGTCGCAGCCTCCGCAGCACGTCGGGGTCGCACCACTCGCGCTCCGACCCCCCCGGCAGCAACTCGCCGCGGACGAGCTCTCCAGCCGCCTCCAGCCGCTTGAGCGCAGGGGTCGGGTCGACGCCGAACCGCTGCTTGGCCTGCGCGGTCGGGAAGGGAACGTGGGTGCGGGCGTAGCGGCGGATCAACGTCTCCATCGGCTCGGGGGCCTCCTCGAGAAACGCGTCGGGGAGTCCGGACGGCACCGGCACGCCGAGCGCGTCGCGGTAGAGACCGCCGTCCTCGGCGGCGATCCAACGTTCCTCTCCGGCGAGCCGGACCTTCACCGCACGACGCTCGCCCTCGAGCTTGCCGAGCATCGACTTGCCGGAGTAGCCCTCGGCCACCCGCTCCTCGACCTCGGCCTCGGTCAGGTCGCCGAGCCGCCGGAGGATCACCTGGAGCTGGTCGCGATCGATCGCCTTGGCCTGCTCGACCCGATGCTGCAGCGAGTCCTCGACGTCGGCGAGCGCGACCGGATCGATCAGCTCGCGCAGCTCCTCCTGGCCGAGCAGCTCGCGCAGCAGGTCGCGGTCGAGCGCGAGGGCCGCGGCGCGGCGCTCTGCGTTGGGCGTGTCGCCCTCGTACATGTAGGTCGCGACGTAGTCGAAGAGCAGCGAGGAGGCGAACGGGGAGGCGCTCTTCGTCTCCACCTCCACCAGCGAGAGGCGCCGGGACTTGAGGTCGCGGAGGATCTCGCCGAGCGCCGGCAGGTCGAGCACGTCGCGGAGCACCTCGCGGTACGTCTCCAGCGTGATCGGGAAGCGCGGGAAGTCCTTGGCCACCTCGAGCAGCGACTGCGACTTGAGACGCTGCTGCCAGAGCGGGGTGCGCTTGCCGGGGTAGGCGCGCGGGATCAGCAGGGCCCGGCCGGCGGCCTCGCGGAAGCGGGCGCCGAACAGCGCGGAGCCGGAGAGCTCGCCGACGATCAGGTCCTCGACCTCGTCGGGCTCGAGCAGGACGAGCTCGGAGGCCGGCACCTGATCGGAGTCGGGAAGGTGGATGACGATGCCGTCGTCGGACCAGATCGCGTCCGCCTCGAGCTCGAGGTCGTTGCGGATCTTGGCCGCCAGCGCGAGGCCCCACGCGGCGTGGACTCTCCCGCCGAACGGAGAGAGGACGCAGAGGCGCCAGTCCCCGATCTCGTCGCGGAAGCGCTCGACGACGATCGTCTCGTCGGAGGGGACGACCCTGGTCGCGGCCTGTTGCTCGCGCAGGTAGGCGACGAGGTTCTCGGCGGCGAGATCATCGAGGTCGTATTTGGCAGCCAGGGCTTCGGGCTCGCTCGCGACCGCCTCACGCGAGAACTCTCCGATCGCCCGGCCGAGCTCGACCGGGCGACCGATTCCCTCACCACGCCAGAACGGGATCGCGCCGGGAACGCCGGGCGCGGGCGTGACGATCACGCGGTCGCGGGTGATCTCCTCGATCCGCCAGGACGAGGCCCCGAGCAGGAAGACCTGACCGGCGCGGGCCTCGTAGACCATCTCCTCGTCGAGCTCGCCGACCCGGCGGCCGTCGGGCAGATGAACGCCGAAGAGTCCCCGGTCGGGAATCGTTCCCGCGTTCGTGACCGCGAGCTGGCGGGCGCCCTTCCGCCCGCGGACCGTGCCCTTGGTCCGGTCCCAGACGATCCGCGGCCGCAGCTCGGCGAACCGCTCCGACGGGTAACGACCGTCGAGCATGTCGAGCACGTTCTCGAGCTGCTCGCGGGAGAGCTCGTTGTAGGGCTCCGCCGACTTGACGACCTGCTCGAGCTCGTCGACCTCCCACTCCTCGTCGGCGACCATGGCGACGATCTGCTGGGCGAGGACGTCGAGCGGGTTGCGCGGGATGACCGTCTCCTCGATCTCGCCCGATCGCATGCGCTTGGCGACGACGGCGCACTCGAGGAGATCAGAACGGAATTTCGGGAAGATCCGCCCCTTCGAGACCGAGCCGAGGTCGTGTCCCGCGCGGCCGACCCGCTGCATGCCGCGGGCGACCGACTTCGGCGACTCGACCTGGATGACGAGGTCGACGGCGCCCATGTCGATGCCGAGTTCGAGCGAGGAGGTGGCGACGATGCACGGGATCTGCCCGGTCTTGAGCAGCTCCTCGACCTTGAGCCGCTCCTCGCGGGCGAGCGAGCCGTGGTGGGCACGCGCTATTTCAGCGTCCTCTCTTTTCAAGTTCCTCGGCGTTCATCTCGTTGAGGCGCTTGGCGAGCCGCTCGGCGCCGCGGCGGTTGTTGACGAAGATGATCGTCGAGGTGTGCTCGCGGACGAGCGACAGCAACTCGGGGTAGATGGCGGGCCAGATTCCGCGCGAGGGGGAGTCGCCGCGCACGGCGCCGGGGGCCGACGGGTCAGGCCCGGGCAACTCGACGCCGTCAACCGGCTTGTCCATGTCCACCTGCACCCGACCTTGCCATTCGGAGTCGGGACGTTCGAGCCGGGGTCCGCCATGTCGGGAACCGGGACGACGATCTCGAGATCCATGTCCTTGCGGATTCCGGCGTTGACGATCTCGCAATCCCGCCGCGGGCCGACGAGGAACTGCGCGATCCGCTCCAGCGGTCGCTGCGTCGCCGACAGGCCGATTCGCTGGACGGCCCGCTCGCGGCCGGCGCCGTCGTTGGCGTTGACGATCACGTGCCGCTCGAGCCGCTCCAGGGTCAGGGCCATGTGCGCCCCTCGCTTCGTCGGCGCGACCGCGTGGATCTCGTCGACGATCAGCGAGTCGACGTCGGTCAGGATGTTCCGCGCCTGCGAGGTCAGCATCAGATACAGCGACTCGGGCGTGGTGATCAGGATGTCCGGCGGCTTGCGCAGCATCGCCTGGCGCTCCCGCTGCGGCGTGTCGCCGGTCCGCAGCCCGACGGTGAGGTCGGCGCCGATCCCGGCGAGCGGTGCCCGCAGGTTCCTCTCGACGTCGTAGGAGAGGGCCTTCAGCGGCGACACGTAAACCAATGACACTCCCGACGGAATGCTCCGCTTCGCGTCCGCTTCCGTCGGCTCTTCGGCAGCGGCCTTGAGCTCCCTCGCCTTCTTCTTCGCCAGGCTGTCGATTCCCCACAGGAACGCGGTCAGCGTCTTGCCCGAGCCGGTCGGGGCGCAGATCAGCGTGTTCGCGCCGGTCGCGATCGCCGGCCAGCCCTTTACCTGCGCCGGGGTCGGTGCCTCGAACGAGCGCTCGAACCAGGAGCGCGTGCGGGCGCTGAACCCCGCCAGTGGGTCCGTTTCCTCAGTCGTTTTCGTCGCAGTGGCCAACCAACCGACTCTAGCGAGGCGGCTGCGTCGGACCTCAGTAGGTGAACGGCAGCGAGTCGGCGACGTCGGCCAGGCGGGGTGCCGCCTTGTCGCGGTCGGAGAGCAGCGGGTCGGGGACCGGCCATTCGATCCCGACCTCCGGGTCGTCCCAGGCGATCTCCGATTCGGTCGCGGGGTCGTAGAGCGAGGTCAGCTTGTAGGCGACGTCGGCGATCTCGCTGAGCACCTGGAAGCCGTGGGCGAAGCCGATCGGCACCCAGAGCTGACGGTGACGCTCGTCGTCGAGGACGTGCCCCTCCCACTCGCCGTAGGTCGGCGAGCCGCGGCGCAGGTCCACGGCGACGTCGAAGATCGCGCCGCGCGGGCAGCGGACCAGCTTGCCCTGGCCCGGATCGGTCTGGAAGTGCATGCCGCGCAGGGTCCCGCGCTGAGTGGAGCGCGAGTGGTTCTCCTGCACGAACGTCTCGTCGATTCCCATGTCGCGCCAGCGATCGACGCTGAAGCTCTCGATCAGGAAGCCGCGCTCGTCGCCGAACGCCGTCGGCTCGATTGCCACGAGGCCCTCGATGCGGGTTTCGACCGTGGCGGTCACTCGCCGCCGAGCTTCGTGCCGTACTGGCGCTCGTAGTACTCGCGATACTCGCCGTCGCGGATCGGTTCCCACCACTCCGGATGCTCGCGGTACCAGTCGACCGTACGTCGGATTCCCTCGTCGAACCCGACCTGAGCGCTCCAGCCGAGGCCCTCCGTGCGGTCGGATGAGAGCGAGTAGCGGCGGTCGTGCCCGAGACGGTCGGCGACGTGGTCGATCTGCGTCTCGTCGCGGCCGGTCAGCTCGAGGATCCGCGTGACGACGTCGATGTTGGTCATTTCTTCGGGCCCGCCGACGTTGTAGACCTCGCCGGCCTCGCCGCGCTCGAGGACGACGTCGATCGCGGAGGCGAAATCCTCGGTGAAGAGCCAGTTGCGAACCTGCATCCCGTCGCCGTAGACGGGCAACCGGTCGCCGGCCATCGCGTTGAGGATCATCAGCGGAATCAGCTTCTCGGGGTGCTGGTACGGCCCGTAATTGTTCGAGGCGCGCACGATCAGACAGTCCGCCCCGTACGTGTGGTTGTAGGCGCGCACGATCATGTCGCCGCCCGCTTTCGAGGCCGAGTAGGGCGACGAGGGCTCGATCGGCGACTGCTCGGTGAAAGTCCCCTCTTCGATCGAGCCGTAGACCTCGTCGGTCGAGATCTGCAGGTGGCGGATGCCGGCGGTGCGCGCCGCCTCGAGCAGTACGTAGGTGCCGTAGACGTCGGTCTGGATGAAGGCGCCGGGGTTCTCGATCGAGCGATCGACGTGGGACTCGGCGGCGAAGTTGACCACCGCGTCGCAGCCCTCGATCGCGCGGGCGACAACCTCCTGGTCGGCGATATCGCCGTGGATGAAGTCGACGCTCAGGCGCGGCACGGTCGCGAGGTTCTCGGTCCGGCCCGCGTATGTGAGCTTGTCGAGGACGACGATCCGGTCGTCGGGGTGCTCCGCCAGATGCCGGCGGACGTAGGTGGAGCCGATGAATCCGGCTCCACCGGTCACGAGAAGTTTCACCGAGAGATCAGCTCCCTGTCGTCGAGATAGCGGCGCAGAGCATGCTGCCAGGGCTGCAGCAGGATCGCGTCGTCGCGACCGTGCCCGAGCACCGAGTAGGCAGGGCGGGGCGCCTTGCGAGCCATCATCTCGGTCGTCGCCGACATCACCCGGATCTCGAGGCCGGCCTGGTCGAAGATCTCGGTCGCGAAGTCGAACCAACTGCACTGGCCGCCGCCGACGATGTGATGGATGCCGTAGTTGTCGGTGCCGACGAGCTCCATCAGCCCCTCGGCCAGATCGGCGCAGCTGGTCGGGCATCCGTGCTGATCGCTGACGACGAGCACCTCCTCCTGCTCCGCTCCGATCCGGAGCATCGTCTCGACGAAGTTCTTGCCGCCGAGACCGAACAGCCACGAGCTGCGCACGATGAAGTGGCGGGGATTGGCGGCCGCGACCGAGACCTCGCCGCCCAGCTTCGAGCGGCCGTAGGCGCCGATCGGAGCGGGCATGTCGTCCTCGAGGTACGGAGTTCCCTTGGTGCCGTCGAAGACGTAGTCGCTGGATGGATAGAGGACGCTCGGCCCCCACGCGGGCGGCGCCTGCGGCCAGCAACGCCGCGCCGGTGTCGTTGATCGCCATCGCGCCGCGCTCGTCGTCCTCGGCGCCGTCGACGTTCGACCATGCCGCGCAGTTGATGACGACCTCGGGCCGGAAATCCGCCATGACGTCGTCGATGGAGACGGGATCGGTGATGTCGAGCTCGCGGCGGCCGAGGGCCGTCACGTCATGGCCGCGGCGCTGGGCGGCGCCGATCACGTCCTGGGCGAGCATGCCGGCTCCGCCGGCGATCAGGATCCTCATGCGAGGGTGATCTCGGACCTGTCCCCGACGAGCATCTGCAGCGTCTTCGGCAGCCCGTCGGCGCGCGTGATCCGGACGTTGCGCCCGAGCAGGCTCGCCTCCAACCGCGAGGGCAGATGGCTGACGCTCGCGCCGGCGAGGAGGATCGAGTGCTCGACCTCGGAGCCGACGACCTCGCAACCGGCGGCGATCGCCGTGTAGGGACCGATGTAGGAGTCGGTGAGGGTGCTGTCGGCGCCGATCACGGCGGGCCCGCGCACCGTGCAGCGCTCGAGCCGCGCGCCCGCCTCGATGACGACCCGCCCGACGATCTTGCAGTCGATGACCTCGCCGCCGATGTGCGGCTCGATGTCCTCGAGCACCAGCCGGTTCGCCTCGAGCATGTCGGCGAGCTGACCGGTGTCCTTCCACCAGCCCTTGACCCGATGCTGCTCGACCGTGTGGCCGGTATCGATCAGGTGCTGGATCGTGTCGGTGATCTCGAGCTCGCCGCGCGGCGAGGGCTCGATCGCCCTGGCGGCGGCGAAGACCTCCGAGGTGAACATGTAGACACCGACGAGCGCCAGGTCCGAAGGCGGGTCCTTCGGCTTCTCGATCAGGCGGACGATCCGCTCGCCGTCGAGCTCGGCGACGCCGTAGTGCTCAGGGTCGAGCACCTGCGTGAGCAGGATCAGGGCTTCGGGCTCGTTGCGGCGGAAGGCCTCGACGAGGCCGATGATCCCGTCGCGAAGCAGGTTGTCGCCGAGATACATGACGAACGGGCTGTCGCCGATGAACTCCTCGGCCGTCAGCACGGCATGGGCGAGGCCGAGCGGCTCCGCCTGGGGGATGTAGGTGACCCTGGCTCCGAGAG
Source organism: uncultured Solirubrobacterales bacterium (assembly GCA_963791335.1). Taxonomy (GTDB): domain Bacteria; phylum Actinomycetota; class Thermoleophilia; order Solirubrobacterales; family 70-9; genus RHKX01. The sequence continues at coordinate 17,178 of CAWBRN010000007.1, read as the reverse complement.
CCGAGCCGTCGCCGACCGCCTCGCGGATCTCGTCGCCGGTCTGCGGCGCGATCACGATCCCGATCTCGGTGACCCCCGCCTCGACCAACGCCTCGATCCCGTAGAAGAGCACGGGCTTGTTGGCGACCGGCACGAGCTGCTTCGCCGACGTGTGCGTGATCGGCCGCAGGCGCGTGCCGGCTCCACCCGAGAGGATCAGGCCTTTGAGAGCGTCCATGAGCGGGAGGCTAGCGGGGCCCGGAGGTCAGTAGATGCCGCCGAGCTTGCGGTGATCCCAAGTTGCCACCCGAACGGGCTTGAAGTGAATGGCCACCCGCTTGGGCGCCTGCGCGCGCAGACCGGCCTCCGCGTCGCCCTCGATCTTGTCGATGCCGTCCGCGTAACGGATCGTCAGCTCCGCTCCGAATTGGAAGACCTCTTCGGGATCGCGGATCAGCTCCGCCTCGGCCTCGATCTGAACCCCCCGCAGCTCGCCGTATTCGACACCGGCTTCGACCAACAGGGTGCAGCGGGGATCGCGCTCGAGATTCTTGACCTTCTGGGACTTGGCGAATGTCCAGGCCCAGATGTCGCCTGCGCGGACCGTGTACCAGAGCGGCATCGAGTGCGGCCAGCCTCGCGGCCCGTTCGAGGTGCAGACGACGATCCGCTCCTCGTCGAGAAGCTCGTCCTGCTCCTCGGGGGTCAGCTTGATCTGGTCACGACGATTTGCCATCGGCCGTGATCCTAGTCCGGAGCTGATGACGCGTCGGCGAGATCCGCGGGAAGCCGGCCGTCCGCCGCGAGCTTCTCGAGGTGGGCGCGCATCGCGAGCGCGGCGGCGGGGCGCATCGGCTCGGGGACGTCCGACCAGGCGGCGTCGAGCAGGTCCGCGTCGCTCCGCCTGCCCTCTGCCAGCGCGACGAGGAGGAGTCGCTCGCGCTCGCGGCGATGCGCTGCGTACTCGGCGATCTTCGCGGCCGGGTCGGTGATCCAGGGGCCGTGGCCGGGACAGAGCAGCGACGAGCCGAGCCCGGCGAGGACATCGAGGGAATGCATGTAGTCGGCGAGGGAACCGCCGCCGGCCGCGGGCGGGACGATCGTCGAGCCCTCGCCGAGGACGACGTCCCCGCAGAAACAGATCTCCCCGATCTCGCCGTAGACGAACGCGACGTGGTCGGGTGCGTGGCCCGGGGTCGCGACGACCGTGAACGGACCGACCTCGGCGCCGTCCGCGGGCGCCGGCGGCATCGCCACCGGCTCGGTTGCCATGAGCGCCGCAAGGTCGTCGAAGCCCGACTCATTGCCGACGAGCACCGGCGCGCCGAGCATCTCCACCCCGGCGTTGTGATCGCTGTGGGAGTGGGTGAGCAGCACCCCCTCGATGCCGCCGCGCGTCTCTCCGACCTCGCGAACTAGATCAATGTGATCGGGATCGGCCGGCCCGGGGTCGATCACCCAGGCGGGCGAGCTGCCGACGACGTAGGTGTTGGTCCCGGTGAGCGTCATCGGCCCGGGGTTGTCGGCGCGGACGCGGACGACCGCGGGGTGACCGGGCGCTTCGACCGCCGGCTCCTCCACCGCCCCTACCGGCCCCGTCCGCTCAGCTCTTGTCGGTGACGGCTTCGAGGACCGCTTCGCGCGCGTCGTCGGGCTCGAGAACGACCATGTCGCCGGCGCCCTTGAGCACTTCGCGGACGAGCCACGACGTGCCGGCGAAGGGCATCTCGATGACCAGCGCCCCGTCGGCGAGCTCCTCGACGACGGTCCGCTCCTCGCGGACCCAGCGGGCGCGCTCGGGCGAGACCCAGACGCGCGCCACGCGGGCGTCGGTGACCTCGCCGACGCTGAGCCACTCCTGGGCCGAGAGCTCGACCTCGACGTCGGGGGTCGGCTCGAAGTGCTCTCCGGTCGCCTCGGCTTCCTTCGTCCGGTCGAGGCGGAAGTGGCGGACCGCGTCGCGCTTGCGATCGCGGCAGCCGACGTACCAGCCGTCCGGGCCGCGGGCGAGCCGGTAGGGCTCGATCTCCCGCGATGTGAACTGGTCCTCGTTCTCCTTGTAGTAGTTGATCTTGAGCACGGCGTGGTCGGCGATCGCGTCGTTGACGGCGCTGACGATCTCGGGCTCGTCCCGCTCGATCGTGATCTGCAGCCCCTCCTCGGAGGGGTCGTGGCCGAGCGCGGCGACGATCTTCTCGCGGGCGGTGTCGAGGCCTGCCTGCGGGAGATGGTCGCCGAAGAAGTCGATCGCCGCGACGAGCGCCTTGGCCTCGAGCGGCAGCAGGCGGGCCGGCTTGGCGAAGCTGTCGCCGTAGGCCTCGGGGTCGACCTCGATCTCGTCGCCGACCACCTCGGCGTAGAGGACGTAGGTGCCGCCGCCGAAGTTGACGACGTTGAGGACGTCGATGTCGCTCGACAGCTCCTTGACGGAGATCCCGAGCTCCTCGCAGACGTCGGCGGTGAGCAGCTGCCGTTCGTTGCGGGCGGACCCGATCAGCATGCCGGCCAGCGTGACGAGGCGGGCGAAGCGCTCCGGCCGGATCACGGTCTCGGTCTTGCCGTTGGAGCGCCCACGACGCTCGGCGTCGGCGACCGCCGGGGAGCCGACGGGCTTGGCGGTCTTGAAATCGCTGGAGTGACGGCTGCGCAGCATGTCGCGGCGCTCGTCGGCCTCGCTCGCCAGCTCGGCGGGCTCGATCACGCTGGCGTTCTGGCGCCAGCCGAGCAGCCAGGCGACGAGCTGTCGGGACGAGGAGAAGTCGGTGGCGAAGATCGAGCCCTTGCCGAGCTTGGCGTCGCCGTTGGTCGCCGGCTGGATGTCCCCGTACTCGCCGTAGTCGCGCTCGACCAGCCAGTCGATCCGGTCGCGGAGGAAGATCCGCGCCGTTCCGGCGCTCGAGCCCATCTGCCAGTCGGCGCGCGACGCGTAGTCGCGGCGGTCGAAGCTGCCGGGCGGGTTGAAGTCGTGCTCGGCCTTGCTCGCGTAGGAGACCTTGCCCTGGATCCGCGAGAGGCGGAAGACCCTGACCGCGTCGCGTTCGTGCGCGTAGCCGATCAAATAGAACTGGCCGGAGCGGAAGACGAGGTGGTACGGATCGACCTTGCGGTCCATCGTCGCGTCGCGTTCCATCGTGTAATAGCTGAACTGGATCGTCTTGCGCCGCGAGATCGCGGTCTCGATCTTGGCGAGGCGCTGGGAGAGCTCCCGGCCCCCGGCCGAGGCCGTCATCGACATCTCGATCGGCGCCTGCTCGACGTTGCTCAGCGGGCTCTTCCGTCCCCAGGAGACCTGCTGGAGCGCGAGCCGCAGCGGCTCCGCGTAGGCGAACTGGCCGTCGAGCAGGGCGAGCGCGGTGCGCAGGGCGGCGAGCTCGCCGTCGGTGAACTCGATCGCCGGCAGGTAGTAGTTCTCGGGCGGCAGCGCATAGAGCTCCGACTCCAGGAAGCCCTCGCTCGGCTTGTCGACCTTGAGCGCGATCCCGAGGCTCTCGAGCTCGGCCCGGTCGGCGTAGAAACGGCGCGCGAACGCATCCTCGTTCATCGACGAGTAGCCCTCGACCTCCTGCTTGATCTCGAGCGCCGAAACGGGCCGACGGTTCGCCATCAAGAAAGAGATCAGAGAGAGCTGTCGGATCAGCTTCTCCGTGTCCTTTGCCACTGCCCGCAGGATAGTTGCCCCTGCCTGCCGACCCCCGCCGCACGGGGCACTATTCACGCAGTTTGCGCTCTCTGGCGATCCATCCGTGACGTCCTGCCGCCACTTGACCGGTTAGATTCGCGACTGCAGATGTCGGAGACGCTCGCCCGCAGCCTGATCAGACTGATCGTCACGGTGGGAATCCTCGCCGCGGTCTACTTCTTCATGGTCCGGCCGATCCTCGACACCACCAACGACACGATCGACAAGGCCTTCGACGGCGTCAACAGCTCGCTCGACAACGCCTTCGACGACGCCGGCGTCAATCCACCCAACCTGACCGGGGTCGGCAAGACGGACGGCGAGAGGATCCTGGCCTGCGTCCAGCGCGTCGAGCCCGACGTGACGAGGATGCAGAAATGCGCCGAAAGGTTCACTAACTAGCCTGATCCCTGACCTGACGAGTCACGCCCTGACTCTCTCCATCTTCGGGTCGTAGATCGGGTCCTTGACGATCTCGGCGCCGACCCAGCGGCCGAAGACTCCGACCTCGACGCGCGTGCCGATTTCGATCTCGGCGGGGAGGTAGGCGAAGGCGATGCTCCTGCTGACGCGATGGCCGAAGCCGCCCGAGGTGACGCGGCCGAGCACCTCGTCGCCGATCCGCACGGGTTCGTCGCCGAAGGCGATCGACCGGGGCTCGTCGAGGACCAGGCAGCGGAGTCGCCGCCGCGGCCCCGCCTCCCGCTGCTCGAGCAGGGCATCGAGGCCGTTGAAGCCTCCGGGCTTGTCCCATTCGACTGCGAAGCCGAGGCCCGCTTCGATCGGAGTCGTCTCGGGAGTGATGTCGGTGCCCCAGACGCGATATCCCTTCTCGAGGCGCATCGAGTCGATCGCGCGGTAGCCGCCGCCGACCATTCCGTGAGCGCGGCCGGCCTCCCAGAGCAGGTCCCAGAGGGTGCGCCCGAACTCGGCGCCGCAGTAGAGCTCCCAGCCGAGCTCCCCGACGAAGGTGATCCGCTGCGCGAAGACGGGGACCGGTCCGACGCTGATCTGGCGTGCCCGCAGGAAAGCGTGGCCCTCGTTCGATAGGTCGGAATCTGCGAGCGGCTGGAGGATGTCGCGGGCGCGCGGGCCCCAGAGGCAGAAGCAGGCGCGCGAGCCGCTGACATCCGCCGAGACGACCGATCCATCGTTGGGGAGGTGGCGCCTGATCCAGGTGAGGTCGTGAGTGCCGAACGCCGTTCCGGTGACGACCCGGAACGACTCCTCCCCGACCCTCGTGACGGTCAGGTCGGCCTCGATGCCGCCGCGATCGTTGAGCAGCTGGGTGTAGACCGCCGAACCGATCGGCTTGTCGATCTCGTTGGCGCAGATCCTGTTCATCGCCGCGAGCGCCCCCGGTCCGGCGATGTCGAGCTTCGCGAACGACGACTGGTCGAAGAGGCCGGCGGCATCGCGGGTGCCGACGCATTCGGCGCCGATCGCGGGTGACCAGTTGCGGCCGGGCCAGCCGTCGGGGCGCTCGTCGGTTGCCCCCGCGGCGGCGTTCGACTCGAACCAGTTGACGCGCTCCCAGCCGGCCTTCTCGCCGAAGCTCGCGTCGAGCGCACGAAGCCGGTCGTATGCCGGCGGGAGCCGCAGCGGTCGCCCGGCGGGCCGCTCCTCGTGCGGATAGACGATGTCGTAATAGCGGGAGTAGGCGTCGAGGGCGCGGACCTTCGCGTAGCTGCGGCTCGCGTAGTGGGCGCCGAATCGCCGGATGTCCATCCCCGATGGATCGACGAACGGCATGCCCTCCACGATCCACTCGGCCATCACCCTGCCGACGCCCCCCGCACCGGCGAGGCCGTGCACGCAGAACCCGGCGGCGACCCAGAGACCGGTGACCTCGGCCGTCTCGCCGAGGACGAACTCGCCGTCGGGAGTGAAGCCCTCGGGGCCGTTGACGACCTTGGCGATCTCGACGTCGCGGAGCCCGGGGACCCGGCGCTGCGCCCCCTTCCACGACTCCGCGAAGCGCTCCATGTCGGGCTCGAAGAGCATCCGCGGATCGCTCAGCGGGTCGTCCACGTCGTAGGTGACGGGGTCGCGGGAGTAGCCGCCGACGAGCAGACCGCCGGCCTCCGGGCGGAAGTAGTTGATCGAGTCGGGGTCGCGGACCGTCGTCGTCTCCGGCCCGACCTCGGGCTCGAACGGCTCGGTCACCAGGTACTGATGCCGCATCGGGACGATCGGGACCCTCGCTCCGGCCAGGCGGCCGAGAGCCCCCGAGGCGGCGCCGGCCGCGATCACGGCGGTCTCGGTCGCGATTGTCTGGCCACGATCGGTGACGACGCCGACCACGCGGTCGCCGTCGAGCTCGAAGCCGGTGACCCGGACGCCGGTGTGGAACGTCGCGCCGTGCTGCTCCGCGCCCTTGGCGAGCGCTCGCGCGAGCAACTCGGGATCGACGTATCCGTCGCCGGGCAGCCAGGCCGATGCGAGGACGTCGTCGACGGCGAGCAGCGGCAGGCGCTCCTTGGTCTGCTCGGGGGTGAGCAGGTCGAGCTCGAGACCGTAGGTCGCGGCGGCACTCTGCTGGCGACGCAGCTCCTCGACGCGCTCGGGCGTGGTCGCGATCCGCAGGCCGCCGACACCGCGCCAGCCCGGGTCGAGGCCGGTCTCGGCGCCGAGCCGCTCGTAGAGCTCGGTCGAGTACATGATCATCCGGGTCTGGGAGATCGAGGAGCGAAGCTGCCCGACGAACCCGGCCGAGTGCCACGTGCTGCCGTCGCTGAGGTCGTGCTGCTCGAGGACGACCGTGTCCGTCAGTCCGAGCTCGGCCAGGTGGTAGGCGACGCTCGCCCCGCCGACGCCGCCCCCGATGACGACCGCGGCGGCAGAAGCCGGGAGATCGCCCGTGCCTTCGTTTCCACTCATTCCGACACTCTCGCTGCTTCGAGCAGCCGGGGGAAGTCGGGGCCGTCGAACTCCTCGACCGCCCGCTCGTACTTCTCCATCCCCCAGGCCCAGAAGTCGAAGTCGATCGTGGAGACGCCGTCCTGGATCGAGGCCCAGAGCGTCCACCCGTACTTCGACATCAGCCCCCACAGCCTGGCGCGGGCGACCTTCGCCGGATCGGGCTCGCCGTAGTAGGCGGCGACGAGCTCCTCGAGCTGATCGAGCGAGAGGCCCGATTCGCTCCAGATGTTGCCGAGCTCGAAGCTCGGCTCGTTGTTGCCCGAGTACTCGTAGTCGATCAGCCACAGGTGGTCGCCGGCGTCGATGAAGTTCTCGGCGAGGAGGTCGTTGTTGCAGGGGAGGCGGCGCTCCGGACGCGCGGCCAGCGCCTCGCGGATCTCGGCGACCTGCGGCTCGAACTCGCGATAACGGTCGGGGAGCCGGAAGCCGCGTTCGTCGACGAGCTGCAGGTAGCCGCGCTGGATCTCGAACATGTCGAAGTCCTGCTCGAATGGATCAGCGGAGTGGAGGGTTCGGACAGCATCGGCGATCCGGTCCAGGGGAAACCCCGCGCGCAGATCCTCGGCACTCAGCGTCCGCCCCTCGACGAACTCGATCACGAGCGCATTCAGGTCGGGGAGGTAGGCGACGACCGGGGCGCCGACTCCGACCGCCGCCGCCCGCAGCGAGCTGGCGTGCTCGTTGTCGCGATCGATCGCCAGCAGCGCGCCGTCGTCGCTCCACATCCGGATCACGTAGGCGCCGTGCCGCCGTCTCGACCTTGAGGTTGCGGTTCGTGAGCCCGCCGTCGAGGTCGGAGACCGAACGCTCGCCGGCGAGTTCCGGGACGCGCCCGAAGATCCGATCGAGATTGCTGTCGCTGCCGATGACGCTCTCCTCCCCGTTTGTCGGTTGGGAACCTATTGGTCAGGCCCTCTAGCCTGCCGGGACCGTGTCCGCACCGCGCGCCGTGATCCTCGACTTCAACGGAACGCTCTCCGACGACGAGCCGTTGCTCGACCGGCTGTTCCGCGACGCCCTCGCGGTTGAGGCCGGAATCGAGATGACCTCGGCCGACTACTTCGAGCGATTCGCGGGCCTCTCCGACCCCGAGATCGCCGAGTCCGCGCTGCGGGCGGGCGGGATCGATCCGTCCCCCGCCCTGATCGAGCGCATCCTGAGGGCCAAGATCGACGGCTACCTGATCGCCGTCGAGGAGGAGCCGCCGATCCCTCACGCGGCGACCGAGTTCGTCGATGTCGTCGCCGATCGCGTTCCGATCGCGATCGCCTCGGGCGCTTTCCGCGTCGAAGTTGAAGCCGTGCTCGAGCTCTCCGGGATCCGTGATCGCTTCGACGCGGTCGTCTGCATCGACGACGTCGAGGCCGGCAAGCCCGACCCGGAGGGGTACCTGCTCGCCCACGAACGCATGAACGAGGCGAACGGGTCGGCGATCGCCGCCGCGGACGTCCTCGCGATCGAGGACTCCGCCGCGGGCGTGTCGGCCGCTCAGCAGGCCGGCCTGCGCTGCGCGGCGGTGGCCGGGGACGCGAGAGCCGCCGAGGTCGCCGACTTCACCATCGACAGGCTCGACGCCGCGACGGCCGAGCGGTTACTTGGTCGCGGCTGACTGCCGCGAGCGGTAGGTGCGGTTCTTGACCCGGTTGCCGCAGACCTCCATCTGACACCAGGTCCCGCCGCGGTTGCGGGAGGAGTCGTAGAAGGCCCACCGGCAGTCGTGGGCGGCGCAGACCTTGAGTCGCGGCCAAGTCGAGTCGACCTGCGCCTGGAAGACGATCCCGACCATCTGCGCGATCAGCTCGTCGACGCTTCCGGCCGGCTCGACGTCGAGCTTGACCTGCCCGTCGGCACTCACGTTCATCGGGACGGGATGGTCGGCGGCGAGGCGGCCGAACCGCTCGTTTCCCTTCCGGTCCTGCTCACCGGTCAGGTTGGCCTCGAGGAGACCCCTGATTACGGACCTGAACTCCACCAGGGCCACCAGCTCGGCCTCTCCGACTGCGGCGTCCTTCGTGATCAGGTCCGAGTCGAGCAGCCACTTGCGGGCGCTCTTCGGATCGGGGAGCAGCTCCTCGTCGGTCTCTCCCGGAGCGGTGTTGGCCAGCGCCTGGACGGCGAGCAGGGGCTCGGGCGCGAACTTGTACTCGACCTGGCGTTCCAGCTCCTTGACGTCCATGGCGTCAATGGTACTCCTCAGGATGACCGGTAATCAAGGTTGACAGGTCACGCTAACCGGTGTAACGTGAACGCTAGTCACGGGTCGACGTTGCTTGCACGCGGTCGACCACCACCGCAAGAAGGAAGGGCTCTCATGCTTCCCATCGCCAACCATTTCGCTCGTCAGGTCAGGCTCGATCCGGACGACATCCGCAACCGCATCGCCGCCCGCAAGCGCTGCCAGCGCTGGGGCTGAGGCGACCGGCGGCAGGGGCTAGGCGGCTCGATCGCGGAAGTACGCGGAGCCGTCTATGCCCCGGTCGAAGCCGGACCAGGCCTGACCATCGGCGAGCGTGCGCTCGATCCGGTCGAAGCTGCCGAGCTTGCCGCCCAGGTTGTCCATCATGTGGACGAGGGTGGCCTCGCGGGTCGCCGGGGTCACGGGTGAACCGTGTTCGAGCGTCCCGTGGTGGGACAGGATGATGTGGAGGACGGCCCAGCCGAGGTCGGGGTCGAAGCCGTCGATCGACTCGATCTCGCGGCGCACCCGGTAGTAGCCGAGCGGAATCTCGCCGATCAGCCGGCCGAGGTCGGTGAGGTCGATGGCGAGCGGGTTGTCGTTGTAGGCCTCGAGCTTGCCGATGTCGTGAAGCAGCGCCCCGGTGATCGCGACGTCGCGGTCGATGCCGGGGAAGAACGAGGCGGCGGCGCTGACTCCCTGGGCCACCGAGAGGGTGTGCTCGAGCAGCCCGTGGCGATAGGCCTGGTGGTAGTGCTTGGCGGCGGGCGCGTCGCGGAAGCGCTCCCAGAGCTCGCCGCCGGGGGCGACGAGACGGTCGAGCAGCATGCGCAGATCGGGGTTCTGGATCGTGTCGAGCAGCGAGGCGAGGTCGGCCTCCATGCGCTCCAGCGGCATCGGCGAAGTTTCGAGCAGATGCGCTCGCGTCGTAGGAACCCTGGGGAGCGGGGGCGATGGATTCGATGATCAGCGAGTCGCCCCACTGCGGGCTGCTCTCGAAGCGGCCTTCGACGTGGACGACGGTGCCGGTCTCGGCGACCGCGAAGCGGGCCTCGACCTCGTCCCAGGACTTGGCCTGGACGGTGGCCGTCCGGTCGGCGATCTTCAGCGCCAGCCACTCGCCGCCGCGCTTCGTCGGGCGGCGGCTGCGGTCGCGGACGGCGTAGCAACCGTCCACGCGATCACCGTCGGCCAGGTTCGCGAGTTCCTGGTGAGCGGGGGCCGGGAAGGCCTCCGGGGCGACATCTCCGAGCTCTGACTGAAGCGGCTCCATGACCGGATGGACGGTAGGGATGGGGGCGGACGGTCTCATGATGAAAGTGAGGTCGTTCCCAGCCCCGTAAAGCTGACAAACCGCCGTCGCGCCCCCGCGCCGATGCCGGTTCTCGGCTAGATGTAGACCGAGCTTGCGAAACCAGGCGTAGAGGCCCGCGGCGGCGAGAACCACGCCACCGATGCCGAAGATCACGAAGTCGGCGAACGACTCGATGTGGTCGGTCATCCACTGGAAATTCTGGCCGAAGAACCCCGTGATGAAGGCCAGCGGAAGGAGAGATCGTGGCGACGATCGTGAGCTGCTTGCTGATCGAGTTGAGGCGGTTGGAGACCATCGACAGGTAGGCGTCGCGGGAGCTCGAGAGGAGCTCGCGGGAGCTGTCGATCTGGTCGGAGAAGCCGAATCGCTCTCCGAGCGCGTCGATCAACGTCTGGTCCGGCTGTTCGAGATCGAGCCAGAAGAACTCGTCCCGAGACGCCAGGTCGTCGATCGTTGCCGAGTCGTACTTGTCGAGGATCCGCACCGGCACCGATGCTATCCCGTCGCCGCCGCCTAGCCTGAATGAAGACATGTCCCCGATCCGTCGCAAGACCTTTCGCGACCGGCGTCAGGCGGGACGACTTCTCGCCGCCCGGCTGGCCGAGATGGACCTCGGCGACGCGGTCGTGATCGCGCTGCCGCGCGGCGGCGTGCCGGTCGGTTTCGAGGTCGCGAAGGCACTCCGTGCCCCGCTCGACGTCGGCCTCGTCCGCAAGCTGGGTCATCCGAGCCAGCCGGAGCTCGGCCTCGGCGCGATCGGGGAGGACGGCACGATCGTCGTCGACGAGCGAGCCATGGCCGCGTACGGCGTCAGCCGCGAGCGGATCGAAGCCATCGCCCGGGACGAGAGCCGGGAGCTCGAGCGCCGCCGGCGCCTCTACCGCGACGACGTCCCACCGGTCGCGGTCCGAGGTCGAACGGTCGTCGTGGTCGATGACGGGATCGCGACCGGCCTCACGGCGACCGCGGCCTGTCGTGTCCTCGGGGCGCAGGGAGCGGAGCGCGTGATCCTCGCCGTACCCGTCTGCCCCGCCGGCTGGGCGGACAGAGCCCCCGACGACATCGACGCCGTGGTGGCCCTCCAGGAACCCACTCACTTCCTAAGCGTCGGCGCCTGGTACGACAACTTCGATCAGACGACCGACGATGAGGTGATCGCCCTCCTGAACGCAAGCCGCTGAACTCGATCTGGCGAGCCTGGGAGGCGTCGGATCAAGGAAGAGCCGGCCGATGCGGCCTCCTGGCCGTGAGACGGCCGATGACGCCGAGCCGGCGCCTCCCAGGCCGCCAGATGGCGAGGGCGGGAATCGAACCCGCGACACCACGATTTTCAGTCGTGTGCTCTACCAACTGAGCTACCTCGCCTGGCCCCTTTCGGGGCGACAAGGCTAGACGACCAGCAGCTGCAACAGGGCCCCGGCGAGACCGCAGCCGACGACGACGTAGAGGACGGTCAGCTTGCCGTGCCAGCGGTTGAGGGCGCCGAAGGCGAGGATCGCCAGGCCGGCCGTCCAGCCGTCGACGATCCCGGTGTCGATGATGTCGATCGTGACCGCGGCGATCAGGCCGATCACCCCCGCGGCGACGCCGAGCAGGAAGGCGTGGAGCCGCTCGTTCTCGGCGAGGGCCACCCACTGTCGGTGGAAGAAGATCGGCAGCACGAAGGCGGGGATGAAGATGCCGAAGGTCATCGCCAGCCCGCCGGCCAGTCCGCCGGCGACGTAGCCGGTGAAGGTGGCGATGATGATCAGCGGCGCCGGCAGCGCGCCGCCGAGCGCGAGGCCGTCGACGAACTGGGCCTCGGTCAGCCACCCCTTGCCGGTGACGGCGACGTCGTGGAGGTAGGGGATCACGGTGAACGCTCCCCCGAACGTGACGAGCCCCGCCTTCAGCCCGACCCAGAAGATGTCGGCCGTCAGCGAGAACGTGATCGCGCCGGCGAGGAAGACGAGCACGGCCGGCGCGCTCAGCGAGATCGAGCTCGCGCGACCGATCCACGAGCGGGCGTTGACCCAGAGCTCGTAGATCAGGCCGCCGCCGAGCAGGACGATCACGAAGCCCGCGTCGGCGAAGACGGTGAGCGCGAAGCCGGCGACTGCGATCAGGGCCAGAGGAACGTCGTTGATGAAGGTCTGGCTCAGCCGGACGAGGGCGCGCGCGACGATCGCGGCGACCGCCGCCTTCAACCCGTAGAAGACGTCGTCGAGGTGGCCGGCGAGGTTGGCGTGCACGTAGAGCGCCGACAGGCCGAGCATCAGCAGGAAGCCCGGGAGCATGAACCCGAGCCCCGCCATGAAACCGCCGATCTTGCCGCCCCGCAGGCGGCCGAAGAAGACGCAGAGCTCGTGGGCCTCCGGGCCGGGCAGCACCTGGTAGACGGCGAGCGTCTTCTTGAAGGTGGCCTCGTCGATCCACCCCTCCTCGTCGACGCACTCCTTCTTGATCATCGCGATCTGCGCCGCGGGGCCGCCCCAGGCGAGCAGCCCGAACTTCAGAAAGCGAACGAAGATCGAGCCCGGCGAGTCCAACGCCGGGGAACCCTACGTCGGTTACCTATTTCGCGGCAGTTCCACGGCCGAGCATCTGCGTCATCAGCTCGATCGAGCCCGCCTTGTGCAGATGGTCGTTGAGGTTGCCGCACTTCGGGCTCTGGACGCAGGACGGGCAGCCGTCCTCGCACGGGCACTCGCCGACGAGCCTTGCGGCGTCGGCGACGAGGCGCTCGAACTCCTCGTAGCCGCGTCGCGTGATCCCGACGCCGCCCGGGATGGCCGTCGTAGATGAAGATCGTCGGCCGGCCGGTCTGCATGTGGACGTTCGTCGAGAGGCCGCCGATGTCCCAGCGATCGCACATCGCGAGCAGCGGCAGGACCGCGATCTGCGTGTGCTCGCTCGCGTGCAGTGAGCCGAGCATCGCCTCGCTGGGCAGGGCGTCAGGGCCGACGAGGTCGTCGGGCAGCACGTACCAGAGCGCCTGGGTCGCGTAGCTCTGTTCGGGAAGGTCGAGGGCGACGAAGTCGAACGCCTCGTCGCCGTGGCCGTCGCCGATCCGCTTGCGCTGGAAGGCGACGACCTGCTCGCTCACCGAGACCACGCCGAAGTGGAGCTCGACGCCGAGCGTGTCCCGCTTCGCCTCGATCCGCTCGATGTAGATCTCCGTCTCCTGTCGCGGCTGCGTGTACCAGTCGCCGCTGAACGGCTTGACGATGGCCCGCCGCCCGTCCAGGTCGAGCTCCCGGACCTCGTAGGAGCGGCCGAGGTGCAGGTAGACGGCGCCCGGGTGGACGGTCGAGAAGGCACGCTCGGCCTCGACGGTGCCGAGCAGCTCGCCGGAGTCGGCGTCGACGACCGTGACGGAGTCGGCCGAGGCCGAACGCAGGCTGATCCCACCGGCCGGGTACTCGGAGCCGCGGACCGCGAGCAGCCCGCCCCGGCCCTTGCGCAGGTAGCCGTGGGTGGTCAGGGCGTCGGCTCGCTCCCGCCAGCCCTCGCCGAGGATCTCGTCGTCGTCGGTGCCGCCGAGCGGCGCCTCGAAGGCCGCGGCGACGAGGTGAGCCGACTGGATCCGCTCGTTGCGGTGGTCGAGGATCGCCGCCTCGACCGGCCTCGTCAGGAACTCCGTCGGGTGGCGGCAGAAGAACTGGTCGAGCCCGTCGATCCCGGCCAGGTAGACGGCGAGGCCGTCGCGGCGGCGGCCCGCCCTCCCCCACATCTGCCGCAGGCTGGCCACCGTGCCCGGGAAGCCGACGCAGATGGCGGCGTCGAGCTCACCGATGTCGATCCCGAGCTCGAGCGCGTTGGTGGCGACGACCGCGCGCAGCTCACCCGCGCTCAGCCGCGCCTCGATCTCGCGCCGCTGCTGAGGCGTGTAGCCGGCCCGGTAGGGGGCGATCGCCTCGGCGAGGTCGCGCCGGCCGCGTTCGGCGAGCTCGTCCCGAGTGAACTTGTGGATCAGCTCGGCGCCGCGGCGGCTGCCGACGAAGCAGATCGTCCGCGTCCCGGCGAGCAGCAGGTCGGTGAGCATGTCCGCCGCCTCCGAGAGGGCCGACCGCCGGGCGCCGGAGGCGCGATCGGTCAGCGGCGGGTTCCAGATCGCGATGCGCCGGCCCGCCTTGGGGGCGCCGTCGGTGTCGACGAGGTGGAAGGGGGTGCCGACGAGGCGCTCGGCGAGCTCCAGCGGGTTGGCGATCGTCGCCGAGGTGAGGATGAATCGCGGCTCGGAGCCGTAGAGGGCGGCGACGCGGCGCAGCCGGCGCAGGACGTTGGCGACGTGCGAGCCGAAGACGCCGCGGTAGACGTGAGCCTCGTCGACGACGACGTATCGGAGGTTGGCGAAGACGTCCCCCCAGTTGCGGTGGTGGGGCAGGACGCCGACGTGGAGCATGTCCGGGTTGGTCAGGATCAGGTTCGACCGGCGTCGGATCGCCGGGCGGTCCTCGCGCGGTGTGTCGCCGTCGTAGATCGCGAGATGGAGCCCACCGGTCGCGATCTGGCTGAGCTTGCGCGCCTGGTCCTGGGCGAGCGCCTTCGTCGGGTACAGGTAGATGGCCCTTGATTTGGGGTCGCGCGCGATCGCGTCCAGCACCGGCATGTTGAACGCCAGCGACTTGCCCGAGGCCGTGCCGCTCGTGACGATCACGTTCTCCGTCTCCGACGCTCGCAGCGCCTCGAGCTGGTGGGCGTAGAGCTCGGTGACGCCGCTGGCCCGCAGCGCCTCGCGGAGGCCGGCGTCCAGTTGCTCGGGCAGCGGCACGGAGTTCGCCTCCTGCTCGCGCTCGGCGCTCTCGGCGACGAGCCTGCCGTCGGCGCGGCCCGGGTCGATCGCGGCGCGCCAAGCCTCGTCGACCGCCGAGCCCCAGGGGAGATCGGCGGCGAGCTCAGCCATCCCGGCGCCCAATTGGAATGCCTTGGGCGGCCACCCGGGCGGCGACGCGCACCGCGTCGAGCGCCTCGTGGTCGTGGAGACGGTGGATCTGGGCGCCCTTCCCGGCGGCGATTGCGGCGGCGGCGATCGTGCCGTTGCCGCGCTCGGTTGCTCCGAGCCGTCCCTCCCACGACCCGGCGAGGATCGCTCCGATGAAGTCCTTGCGGGACAGCGAGACGTAGAGCGGGCGGCCGACGGCATGGAGCTCCTCGAGGCGGCGCAGGATCTCGATGTCGTCGTCGGTCGTCAGGTCGAAGTCGAGGCCGGGGTCGATCGCGATCGCCCGCTCGTCGACCCCGAGCGCGATCGCCCGCTCGATCCGCTCGGCGAAGAACTCCTTGAGACGGTCGACGACGTCGTCGTAGACGGGGGCGGGCCGGTCGACGCGCGGCGGGCCCTCGATGTGCATCAGCACGTAGCCGCAGCCCGCCTCGGCGACGGCCTCGAGCATCGCGTCGGTGCCGCCGCCGATGTCGTTGACGACGGCCGCCCCCGCGTCGGCCGCGGCGAGGGCGACGGCGGGCTCGAAAGTGTCGGCGCTGATCGGGACCCCGGTCGCCGCCGCGAGCCCCGCGACCGCGGGGATCAGGCGCTCGATCTCGTCCGCGGCCTCGACCGGCGGGCCGGAGCGGGCGGCGACGGCCCCGACGTCGACCATCTCGAAGCCCAGATCGATGAGGGCGAGGCCGTCGGCCACGGCCTGCTCAGGCGTGCCGCTGCGGGCCCCCTCGTACATCGAGTCGACGGTGACGTTGACGATTCCCGCGCCCAGCACGTTCGGCTGCGCGAGATCGAGCGTCCGGTCGGCCAGCTTCCACGTGGCCTCGGCCGGCATCGCTCAGGAGAGCCGGAAGACGTCGCCGTAGGCGGTGACGTCGAAGGGCTCCGGCGGCTCTTCGCCGGCCGCCTGGGCGTCGGCGATCTCCTGCAGGGAGCCGAACAGGCCCTCGAAGAACTCGCGCGTCCGCAGCGCCGGCCGGACCTCCCAGCGGACCGTTCCCGGCTCCTCGGGGTTGCCGCCGAACTCGTGCATCGTCCCTGCCGGGACGACGAGCACGTCGCCCTCGGTGAGGATGCTCACCTCGCCGTCGATCCCGGCCCTGACCGAGCCGGAGAGGACGTGGAAGACCTCCTCCTGATCGGGGTGGAAATGAGGGGGTGCGGGAGCTCCGCCGCGCTCGTAGGAGGACTCCATCACGAGCAGGTCCGGGTCCTCGGAGATGAACTCGATCGTCTGTCCTGTGAAGGGATTCCTGAGCACGCCCGAACTATCTCACGTCGCCTCCGGGCTGTCCCGCGGACGGCTTGCGACTACGCTCCGCCGATGCCGCTGCGCGCCCTCTACACCGATCTCGACGGGACCCTGCTCGGGAAGTTCGGCAACCTCTTCGGCGACGCCGAGGGCAACTTCTCCCGCAACCAGGCCCTGATGCTGGAGGCCTGCCACCGCGCCGGCGTCGAGGTCGTCGTCATGTCGGGCCGCCGCGAGGCCCAGGTCCTCTCCGACTCACGGCTGATGGGTCAGACCTCCTACATCTACGAGGCGGGTTGCGGCATGGTCATCGACCGCGAGAAGACCTACTTGACCGGCGACGAGTGGCTGCCCGGCGACCGCGGCACGCCGGCCGAGCGGATGATCGACTCCGGCATCCCCGAGATGCTGTTCGAGCGCTTCCCGGGCCGCCTCGAATGGCATGCGCCCTGGCACGACGGCCGCGTCCTCTCGCTGCTGATGCGCGGCAAGGTCGACGTCGAAGAGGTCAACGCGCTCGTCGCCGCCCATCCGGAGGGCGACGGGCTCCGCTTCCTCGACAACGGCGCGATCGGGCGGCCGATGGAGGACATCGAGGTCACGCACGCCTACCACCTCGTCCCCGGCGGAGCGAGCAAGGGCAAGGCCGTCGGCGCCCACATGCGCGCCCGCGGCTACCTCCCCGAGGAGTGCATCGCCGCCGGCGACTCGATCGAGGACCTCGGCACCGCCGAATACGTCGGCCGCTTCTTCTGCATGGCCAACGGTCACGAGCGGGACGAGCAACTGCGCGCCGCCCTCGCCGACTACGACAACGTCACGGTCACCGAGGGCCGGATGGGCGACGGCGTCTACGAGGCCGTCGTCACGACGCTGGCCGGCGCCCCACCGGTCAACTGACGCCCCTGCCGAGCGGCAACACCGCGCAGGC
>CAWBRN010000006.1:0-38919 GCA_963791335.1 uncultured Solirubrobacterales bacterium | reverse complement strand
GTCCGATGAGCGAGCGGATGACGCGGATGACCACTTTGGCCGACTTGCCCGACCTCGAGCAGACCTCCGGCACTCATTGGCGGCCCATCCGCGAGCGCTCGGCCTGACCGGCACGCGCGCCAACGCCTACACGGCGGTGGCCGTGGACGACGAGGTGATCGAGCCCCACGACGAGCTCAGCCCGAGCGCTGCCGGCCACGAGGAGCTCTACATCGTGCTAGCCGGCGCGGCCCGGTTCACGATCGAAGACGAGATCTTCGACGTCCCGACCGGCGCGATGATCAAAGCCGACGTCGGCGAGCAGCGCCATGCGACGGCGACCGAGGCGGGCACGACCGTCCTCGTCGTCGGCGGCGAGCCCGGCTCCGCCCTCCCTCCCGCTCCCTACGAGTCCCGGTACGCGGCCGAGCCGCACTACATCGCCGGCGAGTACGACCGCGGGATCGAGATCCTCGACGAGGGGCGCGAGCACCATCCCGACGCCCCCGGTCTCAACTACCAACTCGCCGACCACGCGCTCGCCGGCCACTCCGAGGAAGCCCTGCGGCACCTGCGGACGGCGCTCGACCACTCAGACGGCCGGATCGCCGGCTGGGCAGCCGACGACGCCGACCTCGACCCGATCCGCGACGAACAGGACTTCCCCGAGCTGGCCGACCCGGCGACCGCTCAGCGCCTCACCCTCAGCGCCTCACCCTCGATCGGTCGCCGGATCGGGTGCGAGCGGTCCCGCCGCGAAACCGCTCCGCGATCTCGTCGAACTCGGCCCCGAAGGCGGCCGTCAACTCCTCGGCCGCCAGCGGCAGGACATGATCGAGAGCCGTCTCGCTCGCGTCGTCGAGCGGGATCGCTTCCGCCAGCCGCACCTGGAGGCGGAAGTAGCGCGGGCCGCGACCGACATCCGCCGGCGCCGGCGCCCCGCTTCCGGCACGTGGTTGAGGAGCATGTGCGCCCAATGATCGGCGGCGTCGGAGGCGCCGTCGAGCACGGCTCCGAGGATCGGTGGCTCGTCGCCGTGGGGAAGGATCCAGCCGACCTTTCCCCATCCGCTCACCTCGCTCTGGCGGTAGCCCTCCTCGTGGATCCCGGTGCCGATCGAGACGACGAGGAGGTCATCGGTCTCGAGTCGACCCGGCGCTTCGGTCCGCTTCAGCGCCTCGACGATTGCGGCCACGGCCGGGTTGTTGGCGAAGACGCCGCCGTCGACGAGGGACCTGCCGCCGAGCTCGTGGGACGGGAAGTAAGTCGGCGCCGCCGAGGTCGCCATCGCGGCGTCGACGATCGGGTTGTTGCGTACCTCCTTCGATCCGGCCTCAGGCCCGGAGGGCCGGACCGGTTCACGGGCACGCCAACGCTTGAAGAAATAGGGCTCACGGTTGGTCATGTCGTAGGAGGCGACGACGACCTCGCGCAGTGCGTCGGCGAGCTTCACGTCGCCGAGGCGCCGCTCGACCGCCTCCGCCAGCGGACCGAGCGAGTACTTCGGCCCCGCGAAGCCCCAGAGGGTCCGCACCCGCTGGCCCAGGCTCCGCCGAAAGATTCCCGGTCCATCCTGAACGTAGAAGGCCGAGAGCTCCGCTGCGCTCACCCGGGGCCTGCCGGGCCGGGTCGGATCGGGCGCAGTGAGGCTGAGCGCGATCAGGCCGCCCGTCGAGGTACCCGCGAACATGTGGAAGTAGTCGGAGATCCTCGCCTCCTCGCCGGCCCGCGCCTGCAACCGCCGCTCGAGATCCGCGATCGCCAGCGCCGGGATCAGCCCGCGCATGCCGCCGCCGTCGACGGAGAGGATCCGGAAGCGATCGGTGGGGCTCGCGATGGCCGGCGAATCTGTCATGGCCTCGCGGCGAATCTATCGGAAGCCCGTTCGCCCGCTCCGCGCAACGGGCGACGATCCGTTCCAAGCGGTGGCAACCTCCGTCCATCGGGCGAGCACTTCGATGGAGCTGACCGAGCCGACGCCTTTGTCTAGCTCAGCGCCCGTACGATCGCCTCGACGGCCTCGCGCTCGAATTCGCGCAGCCCGCGGGGAACATCCAGCTCGAGCGGATCCTCGGCGAACGACGGCTCCAGGTCGGCCAGCTCCTCGGCGATGGCGAGGTTGCAGAACGGCAGCTCCTCGAGGCTGTAACCACCCTCGAGCGCGATCATCAGCCTCCCCTCGCAAACCTCTGCGGCGACGTCGAGCGCTCGCCGGGTCAGCCCACGGAAGCCCTCGCTGGTGACGCTCATCCGCCCCAGCGGATCGGACGCTGCGGGGTCCTGGCCGGCGGACACGATCACCAGGTCCGGATCGAACTCGCGAACCGCCGGAGCGACGATCCGGTCGAACGCGAAGGCGTAACCCTCGTCGCCCATTCCGGCCGGGAGCGGGACATTGACCGTCGTCCCCTCGCCGTCGCCTTCGCCCCGATCGGTCACCTTGCCGCAGCCGACCGGATAGAGGTCGTCCTGATGGAGGGAGACGAAGAGCACCGATGGATCCTCGTAGAAGACGGTCTCGGTGCCGTTGCCGTGGTGGACGTCCCAGTCGACGATCGCGACCCGGTCGATCCCCTCCCGTTGCTGTGCGTGGCGGACGGCGATCGCGACGTTGTTGAAGATGCAGAACCCCATCGCCTCCTCGGCGCTGGCGTGATGGCCCGGCGGGCGGACAAGCGCGAAGCCGTTCTCAACACTGCGACCGGCCACGCTGCCGTCGAGCACCGCGTCGCAGACGGCCAGCGTGTTCCCTGCCGCGAGCAGCGCCGCCTCCCAGGTCGCCAGCCCCGCTCGCGCCTCCGGCCCGACCCACGAGAGCGTCCCCTTCACCGACGCGATCTCGATCGCCTCGATCATCGCCGGGGTGTGGACGAGCTCCAGCTCCTTCACGGATGCCTGCCGCGACTCCAGCTTCGTCAGCTCCGGCAGCACCCGCGCCCGCTCCAGCACCGTCATCGTGCGTGAAAGTCGCTCCGGCCGCTCGAAGTGGGGAACGTCGAGCCAGGCGGCCGCGCGCTCCTCGAGGATCATCGACCCGTTGTCGTGGGCGAGACAGCGCTCGTCGTAGGCGTAGACGGTTGCCACGCCGTGATCCTTACATCGTCGGGCCGGGTCAGTCGATCTCGGCGGAGTTGATCTGCCAGGTTCCGTCGTCGGCGAGCAACAGCCTGTAAGTGCTCGTGATCTCCTCGCCGCCGGCCGTCAAACCCGTGGTACCGCCGCCGACGGTCGCCGTCGCCTTGTCGTTGGCGTAGGTGACGTTGCTGACCTCGATGTCCTCCTCCGAGTAAGAGGGGGCGCTGAAAGCCGCCTCGAACGTCTTGCAGGCCTGAGCCCGATCGTCGCTGAACGTCTGCTCCTCGAGGAAGTGATCGGTCATCAGGTCGCAATCACCCTGCAGGAGCCAGGTCTTGATCGTCGACTCGATCGCCTCCATCTCGGAAGCGTCGGCGGGCACGGCCTCCTCGGGCGTCGTTCCCTCCTCGGCCGCGCTCACCGTCGTCGCCGACGAATCGTCGCCCCCGCAGCCGGCTCCCAGCGCAAAGGCCGCCACCGCAGCGATCAGCGCAAGTGCTACCCGAATAGCAGTCCTGCCCATTGAGAGAGTTCCTCCAACCAGAGTCCGTGGGTTTGCCCTGAACCCGGCCTCTTCCCGCCGCGCCGATTCCCAAACAGCGCCCGCGGCTGTGAGGCGAAACAAGCCGCCCCTGGCGCCTCGCTAGACCTTCCTCACGCAGACGTAATCAAAGCCCCCGGCCCCGTTGTTGCACTTGTCGCCGCCGCCGGCCCCCAGGACGCAGATGCAATCCACGCAATTGGGCGCCTTGCAGTCGTCGCATGAATCCGCCTGGAAGAGAATCTCAGCGCAGATGTTCCTGCCGCCGAACCTCCTGACGAAGCACTTGCCGTTGCCTCCTGCCGGCCCGCACGTGTGCGTCCGATCCTCGCACCAGTTCTTCTTCTCGCAGATGCCGAGGTCGCACTTCTCCGCGGTGGCCGCATCAGCCTCCTGGGCGAAGCGCCCGAAAAGGGGGACGAGGCTGCCGAGTGCCAGGCCCTTGAGCGTCGCACGGCGCGAGATCGCCCCCGTGGCGTAGTCACGAGACAGACCGTCCAATCGGTCGGCGTTCATGGACCCTCCTCGACGCGGTTACGAAATCGCAGACTCAACATACGCCGAGCCCGATCCGTTGTCCACCCCCGGCTCGCCGTCTAAGATTCCCGCCTCCCCGCCGGAGTAGCTCAGTCGGTTAGAGCAGCGGAATCATAATCCGCG
Source organism: uncultured Solirubrobacterales bacterium (assembly GCA_963791335.1). Lineage (GTDB taxonomy): Bacteria > Actinomycetota > Thermoleophilia > Solirubrobacterales > 70-9 > RHKX01. The sequence goes on along the minus strand of CAWBRN010000006.1, from coordinate 34,664 downwards.
TGTCGGGAGTTCGAGTCTCTCCTCCGGCATCAGTGTCCAAGCCGGTGCGGCGGTTCCAGGACACCGCTCCATCCATAGGTGGCTCCGCTTCGCCGAGATTCTGCTCTCCGGGCCGTGTCTGGCGTCGATCGGCCAGCTGGCGGAAGGCGCTCCAGGACGGCTTCGGAACGTAGTTCTTCTCTAGCAGGCCGGCGGAGTTGCAGAAGTTGCAGACGTTGTTCGTCGGGTCTCGCCATGTGTACCAGTAGATCCCGCCGATGTTCCAATGCTCTTGCGCGAAGAGCAGCATCTCTCCAGGTGGAGTCCAGCATCTTGGCCTGCCCCTCCGGCGTCTGCTCCCACCACCAGGTGTTGGCCGGGTCGAGCTTCGAGCTCCATCCCATCTCGGTGATCCAGATCGGGGCCTGCTGGTCGCCCTTGGAGTTCATCACGTTGCGGACCATGCTGATTTCGTCCCCGGCGATTCCCCCTGACGTCGGGCTGGTACGGATGGATGGCGACGATGTCGAAGTCGGCAGCGGCCCCTGGATACTCGTAGAGGTTCTTCAGGAAGGTCCAGGAGGGAATGCCGTTCATGTTGTCCTGGCCGTGCATTCCCCCGAGCATGATCTTGGCGGTTGGGTCCGACCCCCGGATCGCCAGCGCACTGGCGTGGAGGAGGACCGCATACTTGTTCGCAGAGGGTCCGCCGGGCCAGAACTCCGGGATGTTCTGCTCGTTGTAGACCTGCCAGACACTTGGCGGCTGCGGCGTCGCGTTCGGATGGTTGACCTTGAACTGTTGCCAGAACGGGCTGCCGGCCTTGTAGCGTTTGACCGCGGCAGCCACGAAGAAAAGCCAGCGATTCATCACTGCGGTGTTGCCGGTCTGGGTGACCAGCGACGGGTCTCCGAACAGCTGCGGCAGCGGCACGATGTTGTGTAAGGCGAGCGTCTCGAGCTCCTGGTCGATCCGGCTCCAGTCGAAGGCCCCACCGGGGGTGGGCTGGACCTCCTGCCAGTTGAGAATGAACCGCACCGACCCGACGTGCCCGGCGTCCATCCAGGCGAGATCACCGGGGGTGAGCTGGCTCGCCTTCGGGGTCGACGCCGAACAAGGTCCTCGAGTCCGCGGCGGTCGCTGCGGCGGGCACCGCGCCCATGCGGCGACGAGGACGGTCAGAAGGAGCGCTGTCCGCCCTCTCTTGCGTCTGCGACGACTCATCGAAGACTCCTCTCCTGGTTCCGATCGCGGCCCGACGAGATCACTCTCGCCCCTGGGGGTCCAAGATAGCGCGTGTACTCATTCGGCATGCCCGCCGTGCTTTGCGTGATCCGCGTGTCGGGAATCTCCGGTTATCGCTACTTCGATCCGGAAGCAATCATAATTCGCGTCCGGGAGCTCGAGCCTCGCGGCTCCGCCTCTGCCGACAGCCCTGCTACGGCGAATGTGTATCGGCCCTTGGCCAGGTGGTCATAGGTCTCGGCCGGGCTGCTAACGCCGGTGCTGAACGTTCGGCTTACCGTGCTCGGTGCAGGGCGCACTCGAACTTGCTCGCGTGTCCAATCGCCTTGAAGCCGCAAGGCTCGCCCTTGCCTTCGTTCGATCATTTGACTTTGACCGACGGTGATCTGGTCACTACGCGGTGGCGAGAACGATCGACGATCAGACGTCGAGCAGCACCTCCGAGGCGGTCGAGGTACCGGCATCCTCGGTGATCAACCGTTCAGCGCTGTAACTCGGCTTCGAGTATGCAGGTGCCGGCGGGTAGTACCTGTTGCGACCAGGAAGCTCTTGCTGGGCCGTCTTCAGCCCCAGCTATCGCCGCCGTCACGGGCCTTGTGAATCAGGCTGATCCGTGCGTGGCCGCATCAGTCTCTGGACGTTCACCTCGGTGCAGTCGTTGGAATCCGTGTTCCGCGCCAGGAGTGAGACCGCGAACTGCGATGTCGGTCGCGTCGCTGAGCGAGAAGTCCGACCGACAAGATCGCCCTCTCGGACTGGCGACCGGGACCTCCGGGGCGCCGGATTCGTGCTCTTCGATCGCTTTCGCCGTCAGTCGCCCGACTCCGAACCGAATCCCTTGAACCGGGCTGAAGGGTCGAGTTGACCCAGATCAGCGGCGTGATGACTCGAGGAGGCCTGCGCGAAACAGAAGGCACTTGAAGTCGCTGCCTTCGCTGCCCGGTGAGCCTACCGGCGCGCAACAAGTCTCTGACACGCGAAGCTGACCGAATTCGAGGTCAGCTCGTTGTCTCGCGCTCTGGGTCGTCGGAGACTGTTCAGCGCCTGAAATGTGTCGAGCGAGGCGAAGTCGCCGTCGACTGACACCGCAGCACCGGCGGGCCCGGCGAGGACGAGAGTTGCGAGGACGGTGAGGAGGACGCAGGCGGTCAGCGAGCGTGCGGCGGACAACGTGCGGTGCATGAACCCTCCTCCAATGTGGGCTCTCGGCCCACGAGCACTGTTCTCACAGTCTAGGCGAGATCCCCACCACCGCAAGGGGCCTGGCCGACGCGCCGGCCGGCGCCGTTACCTGCCGTTTCGCTCCCGATGGCTACATCCCGGCCAGCAGCAGGGGCGGCGCATGCCCTCCTCCAGTTCCTCCCGGGTGCGGCGGATGCGGCGCGCGCGGGTCTTCTGTTGTTTGGCGTCCTCGACCCAGCAGATGAACTCGTTGCGGGCCAGGGGCGTGATGTCGTTCCAGGCTTCGAGGGCCGAGGTGCTGGTGACGAGCGTGTCGCGGAGGTCCGTGGGTAGCTCGTGGACGACGCCGCCCGGTAGCTGATCGGTCACGGCGCGATCCTACGACTGGAAACGAAGCCCGTCCAGCGCGAGGCGGAGGACGTGCTCGGTTTGAGCGGGGTCGGCGGACGGGACCTTGGCGATCCCCACGACGAGGTGGATGACCTCGCCGATCGTCGCATCGGGGCGGACGACGCCGGACTCCTGAGCGCGCTTGAGGAGGGGTTCGCCGGCGCTGTAGAGGGAGGTGCGGCAGGACTGGAAGAGCTCCGCGTCCTTGTCGAGATAGTTGACAAGCTCGGCGGCGAGGACCTGCTTGGTCGCGACATAGGCGATGACGCGGTCGAGCCAGCTGTTGAGGGCCTCCCAGGGATCGGCCGTCTCGAGCTCGGCGGCGGTTCGGCAGACCTCCTCGACCTCGTCGACGTAGAGCGCCTCGATCAGGGCCTGGCGGTTGGGGAAGTTGCGGTAGAGCGTGCCGATGCCGACGCCGGCGCGCTCGGCGATCGATTCGAGCGAAGTGGCCTCGCCGCCCTCGGCGAAGGCCTCGCGGGCGGCGCTCAGGAGGGCCTCGTAATTGCGGCGGGCATCGGCGCGCTTGGGGCGCTCGAGAAGCGTGGGTGCGGTGTCTATGGCGATGTCTGTTGCGGTGGCCGGCGAGGTGCTCATGCGAATCCTCAGATTTCGGTTGACAAACCGGAGGGTACCTCCGTATAGTTCCGGAGGCTTCCTCCACTTGTTGCGGAGGCGGCCTCCATTTTAGGCCCTCGAGGTCATTTCCACAAGTCAAGGAGCATCTTGAACCTCACCGCCCTCCCCATCCCGACCCGGAGCGACAACTCCGAGCGGCGCCGTTGGACGACGCTTGCGATCGTCTGTATGGCGCAGCTGATGATCGTCTTGGACGTGACGATCGTGAACGTCGCCCTCCCCGCGATCCAGGACGACCTCGGCTTCAGCCAGGCCAACCTGACCTGGGTCGTCAACGGCTTCCTGATCACGTTCGGAAGCCTCCTGCTGCTGGCCGGCAGGCTCGGCGACCTGCTCGGGCGAAAGCGAATCTTCCTGGGCGGCCTCGTCGTCTTCACCGTTGCATCTCTGCTCTGCGGCATCGCCCCGAACCAGGAACTGCTCGTCGGCGCCCGCTTCCTTCAGGGCATCGGCGCCGCCGCCCAGGCGTCGGTGATCCTCGCGATCATCATCACCGAGTTCCCCGACCCGGCCGAGCGGGCCCGGGCCATGGGCGCCTACGTCTTCGTCTCCGTCGCGGGCGGCTCGCTCGGGCTGCTCGCCGGCGGGCTGCTGACCCAGGCTCTTAGTTGGCACTGGGTATTCCTGGTCAACATCCCGATCGGCATCGCCACCTACCTCGCCGGCCGAGCGCTGATCCGCTCCGACGAAGGCCTCGGCCTCGAGCACGGAGTCGACTGGGTCGGCTCGGCGCTCGTCACCGCCTCCCTGATGAGCGGTATCTACGCGATCGTCGAGGTGACGACTCACGGCTGGGGCTCGGTCCAGGTGATCGGCTTCGGCGCTCTCGCCGCGGCTCTGATGACCGCGTTCCTGGTTGTCCAGGCGCGGATCGAATACCCGATCATGCCGCTGCGGATCCTCCGGCTGCACGGCCTGATCAGCGCGAGCCTGATCCGGGGATTCCTCGTCGTCGGGATGTACTCGACGTTCTTTCTGATCACGCTCTACCTCGAGCAGGTGCGCGGCTTCAGCGCGCTGCAGACCGGCGCCGCGTTCCTGCCGTGGACGCTCACCGTCGCCGTCCTCTCGCGGGGCGTCACGGCTCGCCTCGTGGAGCGGTTCGGGGCGCTGCCCGTGCTGACGATGGGCATGGCCACCGCCGCCGCCGGGCTGCTGTTGTTCACGACAATCGGCCCCGACACGGCGTTCTTCCCGACGATCTTCTTCGGGTCGTTCGCAATCGGCTTCGGCATCGGTAACGCGTTCATGCCGCTGCTGACGCTGGCGATGGCGGACGTGCCCGCCGCGGACGCCGGCCTCGGTTCCGGGATCACGAACGTCTCCCAGCAGATGAGCGGCGCACTCGGGCTCGCGGTCTTGAGCACCCTGGCCGCGAACCACACACAGGGCTTGATCGCCGACGGCACCGGGACGACCGACGCGCTGATCAGTGGCTACCACCTCGCCTTCCTCATGGGGGCGGCGGTGATCGGCGTGGGAATCGTCCTCGCCCTCACCCTGTTGCCGCGGGTTGCCCGGGCGGAAGAGGAGCTCGGTGAGCTGCCGCCGCGGGATGAGGCGGAGCGGCTGCGGGCGCTCGATCTCGACCGCCAGGCGGCGTAGGCGGACGGTGATCGTGCCGGGCCTAACCTTTTCGCTTCCGCTTCAACGTGACGTCGGTGGACTGTGTGTTCGGATCGCCCCCGTCGGGAGTGAAGGTGACCGTGGCCCGGACCGTGACCTTTCCGGCCCTGCGGAGCTTCCTCTTCGCCTTGCCGGCGGCGCGGATCGAGACGGTCGCCTTGCCGGCCGCTTCGGCTCGCGCCTCGGAAGCCCTGACCTTCTTCGAGGCGGCGAGCGCGAGGTCGCCCGGTCCCGGGATCTGAACCGCGAGCGCGGCCGTGCCCTTGCCCCTGTCGAGCTTGGCCCGCCCGAACGTGAACTCGTTGGAGGGCGGATCCGGGAAGTCGATGGTCCAAGCCTGCGTGTCGGGTGCACCGGCGTTGTTCCACGGGTCGGTGGCGCGAACGGCGAACGTGTGGGCGCCCTCCCCGAGCGAGTTGAGGACCCGCGGCGACGTGCATGGAGAGAAGCCGCCGGAGTCGAGCTGGCACTCGAAGGTCGAGCCCGACTCATTCGCTGAGAAGGTGAAGGTGGCGTCAGCGCCGGCGACGGTCCCGGTCGGGCCCGAATCGATCGACGTATTCGGAGGGATCACGTCCTCCCGGACGGCGACGAAGCGCGTCGATGCGCCGACGTCATACGTGGTTCCGCTCAAGGTGAGCGCTCCCCCGGTCCCGACCGTGTAATGACGGAGCTTGCTCTCGCCGTAGGCGTTTGCGTAGACGTTTTCGCCCGCGCCGTCGATCGCAATACCGAATGGGTGGTCACCTCCCGCCACCGTCGCCGGGGTCTTCGCCGCCAGCTTGCCGCCGGTTCCGTCGGGAGCCTCGCTCAGCCGATCGGCTCGGCCAGCTCGACGATGATCCCGGCCGGGCCGCGGACGTAACAGAGGCGATAGACGTTCCCGTAGTCCACGACTTCGCCGACGAGTTCTCCGCCCTGGGCCAGCAGCCGCGGGAGGACGACGTCGATCTCGTCGACCGCGAAGGCGAGGTGGCGGAGGCCTGGAGTATTGGCGGGTGCGTCCGCGACGGTGACGGGACTCGCGGGGGCGTTGAACCGGATCAGCTCCAGCAGCCTGCGGCCGTCCGGGGCGGCCATCATCGCGAAGTCGGTCTCGACGTCATCGAGCCCGACGATGCGGTCCACCCCGACACCCGCCACCGACCCCCGGCCGTCCTCCTCGAGGCCGAGCGCGGCGAAGTAGGCGATCGCGGCATCGAGATCGTCGACCACGACGCCCACGTGGTCCATGCGCTGAACGGTCATGCCCGCGACAGCGACGGTTCGACGCGCGGGGTCACTTTGCGCAGACGGCTACGACCTTGCCCGAGTGGAGGTTGGCGATGTCGTAGTTGTCGAGGTAGGCACCCCAGGCCTGGATCGAGTCCACCCTGGGAAAGAGGGAGTTGATGGCGCCGTCGCGATGATCGACGTCCATGCCGGCGCCGCCTCCGAGGACGTTCGAGCCGCTCGGGCATTCGGCGTCGAACTCGCCGCCCTCCTCGTGGGTGCCGATCGGGCCGGTCTTGGTGGTGACGTACCTGACCTTGGTCTTGCCGCAGACGGCGCAGGCGGTGCCCTTGGTCGTGCCGGTGGCTCCGCTCTCGGTGTGAACGGTGAACTTGTCGTCGGGAGCCTTGTCGGAGTCCTTGCCGTCGCCGGGCAGGAGGCCGATCAACGTGCCGGCGTCACCGCCCCCGGAGATGATGTGGGTGTCCTTGGGGCAGGATGCCGAGCCGGTGCCGTCGTTGAAGCGGGGAAACTTGAAGTCCTCGTCGACGTACTTGTACTTCTGGTCGGAGCAAAGGGCGTTCGCCGCCGTCTCGAGCGCCGCCGCGGTTGGTGACATCAACCTTCCAACCGTCATCCGGCGTCGAGTCCTTGTCGCTGCCGTCATAGGGGTAGGAGCCGGTCAGCAGGATCCCGCCGTATCCGTTGAACGTCCCCATGCCGCCGGAGATCACATGCGTGCCATCCGGACAGGGCGCCTTGATCGATCCCGGCCCCGGTGAATGTGTCGTTGATCTCGATGTGGACGGGGTCGGCGGCGCCGGCGGGCGCGGCCAATGCCAGTGCGGCCACCCCTGCGGTGAGTACCCCCAGATGTCGTTTGGTGAAGAACCCCACGAGCAAGCCAGACCCTACACCCCACGACCGTGGCGGGGCGCCGATGAGTTCCGGACCCTCCCCCGGTCTTCATTCTCAAGCGAAAGCAGCCAGAGTGAGGAGACGATGTCCGCAACCGTGCTCTACATGTCCATGTCCGTCGACGGGTTCATCGCCGGGCCGAACGAGCGGCCCGACAACGGCCTCGGCGACGGCGGAATCCGGCTGCACGAGTGGCTGATGCCGGGGGGTGATCTCGACATCGAAGCCGTTCGCGACGCGGGCGGCGCGAACGCCCAAGTCATCGAGGAGTTCATGACCACCGGAGCGGTCGTCGCCGGTAGGGGCACCTTCGAGGTCGCCGGCGGCTGGGGCGGCGATCATCACGACGGCGTGCCGATCTTCGTCCCCTACCGGGACGCGCCGGGCATCGACATCAGCGGATGGCCGCTGGTCAACCGCGTCGACGACGTCGAGACCGCGATGAGCCGGGCCAAGGAAGCGGCCGGTGAGCGGGACGTGCTCGTGCATGGCGCCGGGATCACGAGGTTGGCGCTCGGCGCCGGAGTCCTCGACGAGATCGAGATTCATGTGATCCCGGTGATCTTCGGCGAGGGTCGCCGTCTGTTCGACGGTCTCGAGCCGGGGCAGATCCAACTGGAGCGCACTCGCGTCCTCGAGGGCGAGGGCGGCGTCACGCACCTGCGTTACAAGGTCCGCCGCTGACGCCCTGAGGGCGTCGCCGTGGGTCAGGCCACCGAGGCGGCGGCGCGCTCGTGGACGTAGCGGACCGCCGCAGCGCCCTCGCCGACCGCGATCGCGCAGCGCTTGATCGAGCCGGCGCGGACGTCGCCGGCCGCGAATACTCCCGGCAGGCTCGTCTCCTGAATTCCTGAGGCCCCGGCCTCGGGGCCGGTCAGGATGAAACCGTGCTCGTCGCGGGCGACGGTGTCCCCCAGCCAATCCGTGCAAGGGACCGCGCCGAGGAAGAGGAACAGGAACTTGATCGGCATCCGCTCGCCATCGCGCAGGGTCACGGCCTCGAGCTCTCCGTCGGTTCCGTGCAGCTCGGCGATCTCGCTCCGATCGCGCACCTCCACCCCGTACCTCTCGAGGTCGTCGATCAGGTACTTCGACATGGTCTCGCTGAGGTCCGCGCGCCGGTGCAGCAGGGTGACCAGCGCCCCTCCCCGGGCCAGCCAGATCGCGGCCTGAGCCGCCGAGTTACCGCCGCCGACGACGCCCACCTGAGTCGCGGCGCAACGCTCCCCCTCCAGTGGCCCTGCGGCGTAGAAGACGCTGATCCCCTCGTACTCGGCGAGGTCGTCGATGGGCAGGCGCCGGTAGTTCGCGCCGGTTGCGATGACGACGCTGCGGGCGATTATCTCGTGGCCGCCCTCGAGCCGGACCGTGTGGGAGTCGGCGCCGGGCTCCAGGGCCTCCGCCCGGTAAGGCGTCGCGGTACGGGCGTTGAACTTGCGAGCCTGCGTAACCGCTCGGCTCGTCAGCTCCGAGCCGCTGATGCCGGCGGGGAAGCCGAGGTAGTTCTCGATCCGGCGCGAGGTCCCGGCCTGCCCGCCGAGGCCTGAGCTCTCGACGACAAGCGTGTCGAGGCCTTCCGACGCCCCGTAGACGGCGGCGCCGAGGCCGGCCGGACCGGCGCCGATCACGAGCAGGTCGACCTCCTCGCGGGGGCCGAGTTCGAGGCCGACGCCGAGCGCTCGAGAGATGTCGCCATTCGTCGGCTTATTCAGGTCCCGCCCGCCGGGCAGCCGGACGAGGGGGAGATCATCGGGGTCCATCCCGGCGACGAGATCGACAAGGGCCTGATCGTCGGTGTGCTCGGGGTCGTGAAACTGGAACGGCAGGCGATTGCGGTTGGCGAAGTCGAGGATCCGGCGCGTCTCCGTGGAGGAGCGCGGTCCGATCACCTCGATCCCCACGTTCTCGCGCCGCTGCAACGCCTCGCGCCGATGAATGAAGGTCGTCAGGAGCAGCTCCGAGAGCGGGCCGTCCTCGGTCAGGAGTGGCCGCAGGTCCTGGCGATCGACGGCGATGTATCGCATCGGCTGCGTCGCGACCGCTGTCAGGAACACGGTCTGACCGGAGAGTAGGTTCATCTCCCCCAGGAACCCCGAGGCGCCGTGGCGCACGATCTCGTTACCGGCGGCGTCCAGGATTGCGGCCTCACCCTCGAGGATCGCGATCAGCGGGTAGGTGGGATCGCCGACCTCGAACAGGACCTCGTCGGCATCCGCTCTCCGCTCTTCCCCGACTGCAGCGAGGGTCTCCAGCTGGGCGGAGTTGAGGACGGGGCTTACGGTGTCGGCCACCGGCAAAGGGTACCCATCCGCTCTTCGGGGGTCAGCGCGATTTTTGAACGTTGGGGGCATGGGCAGCACGAGTATCAGGGTGTTGCATAGGCGCATGGGAGAGGTTGACCTGCATGTGGGACCGGCACTGACCAAGCCGAGACGGGCAGGTGTCGCACGGTCCACACCGCGAGGGGTGGAAATGGGGAGTCGGATCGGGAACTCTCTGCCAATGAGAAATTCAGCCCCCACATACACAGGTCCGAGCAAATTCAGGACCCGCGCCATGGTCGCCGTCTGCGGCGTCCTCGGGATTGCCGCCTTCGCCGCCGCGCCGGCGAGCGCCAAGCCCAAGGTCGACGGCAAGTTCGACGTCTCCGGCGTGGGGACCAACAACGAGATCACCAAGGGCCCCGACGGGAACATCTGGGTAACCCTGGATCAGGGCAACGACATCGCCCGAATCACGCCGAAGGGCAAGGTCACCGAGTACGACCCGGCGAACGTCAACAACCCGGTCGGGATTGCCCCCGGCCCCGGTAAGACGCTCTGGGTCACCCAGTCCAACGGCGTCGCGGTATTCGATCCCAGCGATCCGGATGCGGCCGAGGACTTCACGATCAACGACATCTCCGATGCTCGCGCGATCGTCAAGGGCCCCGACGGCAACATGTGGACCGTCAGCGGCGGCAACGTGATCCGGATCAACGCCGACGACCCCACCGACGCGACGTCGTTCCCGGTGCTCGTCGCCGGCCGCGACATCGACGCCGGCAAGGACGGCAAGCTCTGGGTCGCCGACTTCGGCAGCCAGGTCGTCCGCGTGAAGACCGACGGCACCGCCAAGGCATACGACACGGGCGCAGGCTCCGGGCTGCAGGCGATCGCTGCCGGCCCGAAGGGCCAGGTCGGCTACGCCGATCCGACGTCGAACCCGCAGCGCGTCGGCCGGGTCGTCGACGGCAAGGTCAAGAGCAAGAAGACCGAGGGCGATCCCTTCGGCGTCGCGTTCGGTGACGACGACGCCTACTGGATGCCGAGATTCGCCTCCGGCGACCTGCTCCGTCTGACCACGGGCGGCAAGGTGTCGACCCCGGTCAAGCTCGGCGCGACCACCGGCCCCCGCCGGATCACGACGGGCCCCAAGCACACCCTCTGGGTGACGCTCGACGGCTCGGAGCAGATCGCGAAGGTCTCCGGCGTCAAGTAGACGCATCGCACCGCCGCCCGGTTCAGCTGCCGGGCGGCGGCGCATGGTTTCGCGGTAGCTTCCCCCCATGCTTGCCGGTCCGAAGATCGTCGTCCCAGCCCGCTTCAACGGACCGCGCGAGAGCGGTCAGGGTGGCTACACCGCCGGGCTGATCGCGATGAAGGTAGGCGAGCTCGCCGAGGTCACCCTGCGATCGCCGGTTCCACTCGACCGCGAGCTCGACGTCGAGGAGGCCGAGCGTGGTTCGGTGAGGGTGCTCGACGAGGAGACGCTTGTCGCCGAGGGGCAAGCCCGCGGGAGCTCGAGCTCGAGGTGCCCGCTCCGGTCTCGATCGACGAGGCTCGGGCGGCCAAGGCGCGCTACCGGGGCAGCCCCGAGAACGAGTTCAGCCACTGCTTCGTCTGTGGCATCGCCCGCGACGACTCCTTCGGGGTGACGGCGGGCGCCGTCGAGGGTCGGGACGTCGTCGCCTCCACCTGGACGCCGGGCGCGGAGACCGACGTCGACGGCACCGGCAGGGCGGCGCCGGAGTTCGTCTGGGCCGCGCTCGACTGCCCGACCTACTTCGCCCTTTACCCCGATTCCCTGCCGATCAGCTTCCTCGCCCGCTTCACAGCCCGGGTCGACGACCTGCCCGAGGTCGGCACCGAGTACGTCGTGATGGCGTGGCCGATCTCCAAGGACGGTCGCAAGCACCTCGCGGGAGTGGCCTTGCTCGACGCGTCGGGCGAGGTCCTGGCGGTCGCCGAAGCTCTGCTGATCGAGGCGAAGGCCGGCTAGACACCGGGCGACGGCTAGCCGTCGCCCTCGACCGTGAACTCGGCGCTTCCCGCCGACTCGTACTGGTCGGCCAGCAGGTAGTGGACGACGTAGTCGCCGGGTGGGAGCGGCCATGAGGCGCCTTGGCTGTCGGGGCCGAGCGTCGCCTCGCCGACGGTGCGAGGCGGCACCGTGCCGGCCGAGTGACCCTCGGCGTAGTCCCAGGTCAGGTACTCGCCCTTGTCCGGGACGGCATCGTCGGCCCGATAGACGCCGAGCCAATCCCAGCGGTTGGCGGGCCCGCCCGTCCAGCTGACCTCGATCGGCTCGCCCTGCGCGTAGGACTGCTTGTCGGTCCCCAGGTCGAGCTGCGCGCCGGGGTCGCGGAGGTAGAAGGGAACGCGGGCGACCTCGCCATCGGCGTCAGTGAGAACCGCCTCATAGGAGCCCGGGTCCCAGCCGGCGGTGTCGATCCCCGTTGTCCCCTTCGGGTCGGGCGCCGGAATCGTTTCGATCGCCTCGTCGGGGTCGCCTCCCTCGGGCGCCGCAGCGATCTCGTTGCCACCGGTCTCGGGGTTGTTCCAGGTGACGGTGACCTGGTCGCCGACGGTGGCCAGGCGGGCATCCACGGCGACGAGCGTCGGCATCGCGATCGGGGTGACGTCGAAGGTGGAGAGCACAGCGCGGTGGTCGGAGGTCCACGGCGCCTCCTCGATGTCAACGTCCTCCCCACCGGGCTCACCGACCAGCTTGCTGTCGAGGGTCTCCGAGGGGCCGGCGGCGTAGACGTAATCGATTCGCTCGCCGGTCCTCTCCTGCGTGATCGCCGGGGTCGCGACCGGATCGGGGTTGATCTCGCGGTAGCTGTCGCGGAAGCCCATTTCGAAGAGCCTTTCGCTGACCGGCCAGGCGACCGGCTCGGTTATCTCCTTGCGGGTGCCGACGGCGTCCTCGGTGTAGTCGAGGCTCGACGGCTCGTTGAAGTCGCCGGTGAGGAATACGGGGTAGCCCCGATCGATGAGGTCGCTCATCGCGGCGGCGGGCCGGTCGAGAGAGGCCGTTCGGACCTCGTTCTCGTTCGCGATCACCTCGTCGACCGGCACCCCCTTGGCGAGCCGGCGCGGGCCCCAGTCCACGTAGTCGAGATGGACGTTGAAGAACGGGATCACGTACCCGGGCTGGACCTCGAGCATCGCGTAGAGGCCGTCGCCGCCCGACGCCTCGAGGATCGGGTATTTCGAGAGGATCTGGAGAGAGGTGTTGTAGTACGGGTATCCGGTCCGCTTGGCGATCTCCGGAAGCCGCGCGTAGGACTCGAGCACGCCGACGACGTCCGCGTCAAGGTCCTTGATGACCGCGTCGGTCGTGTGGTCTCCCGAGTACTCGATGTTGTAGACGAGCACGTCGAGGTTCATCGGGTCGCCCTTGGCGACCGTCGAATCGGTGGAATCCGTGGAACCGCTGTCCCCCGAGCCGCCACAACCGGCGATCAGCGTGAGCAGGCCGAGGACGAGCACCAGCGCCGGGATGCGGCGTGCGCGCCCTCCTCCCATGGCGTGCTCGGATTCCACTTGACTTTGTAGTCAATCAAACTTCCGTCGTGCTAGAGGTCCGAGCGCACACCCCAGACCCGCTCGCCCGCCCTGAACACCGAGTGGGTGAGCGGAACGCCCGGGCGGTAGATCAGGTGGGAGTACGACGGAGCGTCGAGGAGGGCGGCGTCGCCGCGTGAACCCGGCGAGAGGCGGCCGACGTCGTCGCGCCGCAGGGAGCGGGCGCTGCCGGTCGTCGAGGCGGCGAGGGCCTCCTCGATCGTCATCCCGAGGTCGCGGACCGCGAGGGCGATGCAGAGGGGCATCGAGGTGGTGAAGCTCGACCCCGGGTTCGTGTTGGTCGCGATCGCGACTGCGACGCCGGCGTCGATCGCGCGGCGGGCGTCCGGGTAGGGCTGGCGGGTCGAGAAGTCGGTCGCGGGCAGGAAGGTCGCGACGGTGTCGCTGGCAGCGAGCGCGTCGATGTCGGCGTCGCTGAGGTAGGTGCAGTGGTCGACCGAGGCGGCCCCCATCTCGACGGCAACCTGAACTCCGTCGCCGTGGCCGAGCTGGTTGCCATGGACGCGCAGCCCGAGGCCGGCGTCACGGCCGGCGGCGAGGACGGCTCGCGACTGGTCGGCATCGAAGGCGCCGGTCTCGCAGAAGACGTCGATCCATTTCGAGTACGGCGCACAGGCGGCGAGCATCTCGCCGCAGACGAGCTCGACGTATTCGTCGGCCCGGCCCTCGTACTCGGGCGGGACGAGGTGGGCGCCGAGGAAGGTGACGTCGTCGGTCAGCTCGGCCGCAAGGCGGCAGAGGCGCTCCTCGGTTGCGACGTCGAGGCCGTATCCGGACTTGATCTCCTGGTGGGTGATGCCGGCGGCGAGCGCCTCGTCGGCGCGCTCCCGAGCGAGGGCGAGCAGCTCCTCGTCGCCGGCCGCGCGGGTGGCCGCCATCGTCACCGCAATCCCCCCGGCCTCGTACGGCGCACCGTCCATACGGGCCGCGAACTCGTCGGCGCGATCGCCTTCGAAGACCAGGTGAGTGTGGCTGTCGACGAAGCCGGGAATCAGGCAGCGGCCGCCCGCGTCGTGGCGTACGTCACCCTCCGCGCCGGCCGGCCCCACGCGGGAGACGATCCCGTCCTCGATCACGACCGACGCGTCGCGGATCACGCCGAGCGGCCCCTCCCCGAGTTCGGGATCGTTGGTGACGAGAAGCCCGATCGAGTCGATGACGATGGCTGTCACGGGCGCAGCACCGCCGAAATCGAGTCGGTCAACTCGCGGGGTACGTCGATCGCGAGGTGGCGGCCGTCGCGGACGATCTCCGTGCCTGAAGCGATCACGCGATCGACATCGGCGGGGCCGGATGCGAAGACCGCGGCATCGAGCGCCGTCGCGTCATCGGTGCCGGCTGCGCGGACGCCGTCGAGGCGGATCGAGACGAGGTCGGCGATTGCCCCGGCCTCGATCCGGCCGGCCTCCGGCCAGCCGATCGCGGCGTGGCCGCCGGCCGTCGCCGCCCGTAATAGGCCGGCTGCGTCATGGCGGCCGCGTTCCCCGCTCGCCAGCCGCTCGTTCAGCTCCACTGCGCGCGCCTCCTCCATCGGGTCGATCATCGCGTGCGAGTCGGACCCGAGGGCAAGGCTCGCGCCGGCGTCGACGAGATCGCGAGCGGGTCCGATCCCATCGGCGAGGTCGCGCTCGGTCGTCGGGCAGAAGCAGCAACAGCACCCGGCCCCGCCGAGCAGTCCGATGTCGTCGCCGGTGAGATGGGTCGCATGGACGGCCGTGAAGCCCACGCCGAGCGCTCCGGAGTCGGCGAGCAGTCCGGTCGGTGTCAGCCCATAGGCCGCCAGGCAGTCGTCGTTCTCGGCCGGCTGCTCGGAGACGTGCGCGTGCAGCGGGCATCCCCTCCCCCGCGCCCAGGACGCGACTACCTGCATCGATTCGCGATCGACCGCCCGGACGCTGTGGATCGCGGCACCGACCCGTGCGTGCGGCCGCGGGGTGAGCTCGTCGACTCGCTCCATCCAGGTTTCGACGTCGCCGTCGGAGAAGCGGCGTTGGACCTCGCCGGGCGGCGCGGCGATACCGCCGTGGAGGTAGCAAGTGTCGAGCACGGTGATCCGGATGCCGGCCTCGGCGGCAGCGATCATCATCGCCTCGCCCATCTCGTTGGGGTCGCGGTAGCGCTCACCACCTGGACCGTGGTGTAGGTAGTGGAACTCGCCGACCGCGGTGATCCCCGCGAGGGCCATCTCGGCGAAGGTCGCGCGCGCCAGCGCTCGATAGGAGCCGGGATCAAGCGCTGCCGCGACCTCGTACATCTGCTCACGCCAAGTCCAGAAGCTGCCGCGGGCGCCCTGGGTCTGCGAGCGAAGCGCGCGGTGGAAGGCATGGGAATGGGCGTTGGCAAAGCCCGGCACCGTCAGTCCGTGCATCCGCTCTGCGCCGGCGGGCGGGGCCGCGACGCCGGGCTCCACCGCCGCGATCCGGTCGTCCTCGACGTCGACGAGGACACCTGCCTCGGCCCGCTCGCCCCCGAGCCAGGCCAGCTCGCACCAAAACGCATTCTGGGTGCTCCCTGCATTCCCGGCGCTGCCGCTCACGATCCGACCCTCTCAGTCAGCCGCCGCGCCCGCTCGACGAACTCGTCACGGCCGAAGCGCTCGAACTGCTCCCAGGTGGTCAGCGTCCTGGGGTCGGTCACCCGGTCGACGAAGAGGATTCCGTCGAGGTGGTCGACCTCGTGCTGGAAGGTCCCAGCGGTGAGGCCGAGCTTGATCTCCTCGTGGGGGTTGCCGTAGCGGTCGAGATAGTTGACCCGTGCCCGCATGTGCCTGGGCACCTCGCCGCGCAGGTTCGGGATCGACAGGCAGCCCTCGTTGATCAATTCGACGTCGTCGTCCAGCGGCTCGATCACGGGGTTGACGAAGACGGTGAGCGGGATCGGCGGCTTGTAGGGGTAGCGCGGGTTGGAATCAACCTCGGCGACCGCGACCCGCACCGTCTCGCCGACCTGGTTGGCGGCGAGGCCGGCCCCCCCGGCGGCGCGCATCGTCTCGATCATGTCGTCGATCAGCATCTGGATCTCGGCGCCGGCCAGGTCGTCCGCGCTCACTTCAGCGGCCCGCTCCCGCAGGACCGGGTGCCCGATCTCGACGACCTCGAGAAGGCTCAAGGCCGATCAGTGGTCGCGGCGTCGATCATCGGCGAATTGACCATCGGCAATCTCACCCCGCGCTCGTTCGCCACTTCGATCGCGCGCTCGTAGCCGGCGTCGGCGTGGCGAATGACGCCCATACCGGGATCGACCGTGAGAACGCGGTCGAGCTTCTCGTCGGCAACTGCAGTGCCGTCGGCGACGCAGACCATGCCGGCGTGGATGGAGCGACCGATGCCGACACCGCCGCCGTGATGGATGGATACCCACGAAGCTCCGGACGCGGTGTTGACGAGGGCGTTGAGCAGCGGCCAGTCCGCGATGGCGTCGGAGCCGTCGCGCATCGACTCCGTCTCCCGGTAGGGGGAGGCGACCGAGCCGGAATCGAGGTGGTCGCGGCCGATCACGATCGGGGCACTGATCTCACCGCTGCGGACCATCGCGTTGAAGCGGAGGCCGAGGCGGCGACGCTCGCCGTAGCCGAGCCAGCAGATCCGCGCCGGCAGGCCCTGGAAGGCGATCCGCTCGCCGGCCATCTTGATCCACCGCCTCAATGCCTTGTTTTGGGCCTCGTCATCGGCGAACTCGTCCAGCACGGCGCGGTCGGTCGCCTCGATGTCGGCCGGGTCGCCGGAGAGCGCGACCCAGCGGAAGGGGCCCTTGCCCTCGCAGAAGAGCGGCCGGATGTAGGCGGGAACGAAGCCGGGGTAGTCGAAGGCCCGTTCGAACCCGCCGAGCTCGGCCTCGCGGCGGAGGCTGTTGCCGTAGTCGAAGACCTCCGCCCCGCGCTCCTTGAAGCCGACCATGGCGAAGCAGTGGGCGGCGGCCGAGGTGCGGGCCTGGCGGATGTAGTCGTCGGGATCGGATTCGCGGAGGGCGTCGGCGGTCGCGAGCGAGAGCCCGGCCGGGATGTAGCCGACGAGCGGATCGTGGGCGCTGGTCTGATCGGTGACGACGTCGGCACCGAAGCCGCGGGCGAGCAGCTCGGGAACGATCTCGGCCGCGTTTCCGGCCAAGCCGACACTGAGCGCACGTCGTTCTCCCTTCGCCGCCTCGCAACGCGCGATCGCGTCCTCGAGGTCGGTCGCCTGCTCGTCGAGGTAGCGGGTCTCGAGCCGGCGACGGATCCGCTCGGGATCGACCTCGATGCAGAGCGCAACGCCGTCGTTCATCGTCACCGCGAGCGGCTGTGCCCCGCCCATGCCGCCGAGACCGGCGGTGAGCGTGATCGTCCCGGCCAGGGTCCCGCTGAAGCGACGGCGAGCGATCTCGGCGAAGCATTCGTAGGTCCCCTGCACGATGCCCTGACTCCCGATGTAGATCCACGAGCCCGCGGTCATCTGCCCGTACATCGTCAGTCCCTCGCGCTCGAGCCGGCGGAACTCGTCCCAGTTGGCCCACTCCCCCACCAGGTTCGAGTTGGCGATCAGCACCCGCGGCGACCACTCATGCGTGCGGACGACGCCCACGGGCTTGCCCGACTGGACGAGCAGCGTCTCGTCGTCGGCCAGCGCGCGCAACTCGCGGACGATCGCGTCGAATGCGTCCCAGGTGCGGACCGCCTTCCCGGTGCCGCCGTAGACGACGAGGTCGTCCGGGCGCTCGGCGACGTCGGGGTCGAGGTTGTTCATCAGCATCCGCAGCGCGGCTTCCTGGCTCCACCCGCGGCAGGTCAGCTCGGTCCCGTGCGCGGCGCGCACCTCTCTCGGTCCGCTCACAGCAACTCTCCGATCTCGGCTTCGACTGCATCGACCACGGCTCCCGACGCAAGCAGTTCCTCGACGGCGCCGAGCTCCGGCGCCAGCCAACGGTCGGGACCGGCGCCCGGGACGGTCGCGCGCAAGGTCGCGAGCGCGCTGGCGGTTCCCGCGGCCGGCTCGAGCGGCGCCCGCAACTCGAGGCCGCGGCAGGCGCAGGAGAGCTCGACGGCGAGGATCCGCCGCAGGTTGTCGACGCTCCGGCGCAGCTTCCGCGCGGCGCCCCAGCCCATCGAGACGTGGTCCTCCTGCATCGCGCTCGTCGGCAGCGAATCGACGCTGGCCGGAGCGGCGAGCCGCCGGTTCTCGGCGACCATCGCGGCCTGCGTGTACTGGGCGATCATCATCCCCGAGTTGACCCCCGCGTCCGGGGAGAGGAACGGCGGCAGCCCGTGGGAACGGACGTGGTCGAGCAGGCGGTCGGTGCGGCGCTCCGCGATCGCGCCGACCTCGGCCGCTGCGATCGCGAGGAAGTCGCACGCGAACCCCACCGGGGCACCGTGGAAGTTGCCGCACGACTCGACCCGTCCGTCGGGCAGGACCATCGGGTTGTCGATCGCCGACCGGAGCTCGTTGCCCGCGACCTGCTCGGCATGAGCAACTGTGTCGCGGGCGGCGCCGTGGACCTGCGGCGTACAGCGAATCGAGTAGGCGTCCTGGACGCGCGGATCGTCGTGGCGGTGGGAGGCGACGATCGCCGAGCCTTCGAGCAAGGCCCGCAGGTTGGCGGCGCTGTCTGCCTGGCCCGGCTGCGGGCGCAGTGCGACGAGGTCGGCTGCGAAGGCGCGATCGGTGCCGAGCAGCGCCTCGGTGGTCGCGGCGGCAGTGACGTCGGCGGCGGAGAGCAGGTCGCGGAGATCGGCGAGCGCAAGGACGAGCATCCCGAGGATCCCGTCGGTCCCGTTGATCAGGGCGAGCCCCTCCTTGGGGCCGAGCACCGGCGATTCGATCCCGGCCGCCGCGAGGGCCGGGCCGGCGGCGATAGGCCGGTCGTCGAGACCGAGGACCTCCCCCTCCCCGAGCATCGCCAGCGCGCAGGCGGCCAGCGGTGCCAGGTCGCCGCTTGCACCCAAGGATCCATGCTCGGGCACGACCGGATCGACGCCGGCGTCGAGCATCGCCAGCATCGTCGTGGCGAGCAACGGGCGGGCGCCGGAGCGACCCATCGCCAACGACCGGGCTCGCAGGAAGAGCATCGCCCTGACGACCTCGCGCTCGACCGGCGGCCCCATCCCCGCCGCGTGGGAGCGGATGAGCGCTCGCTGCAACTCGGTCCGGCGATCCTCGGGGATCGGCGTATGCGCCAGGGAGCCGAAGCCGGTCGAGACGCCGTAGGTGGGCACATCGGAGGCCGCGATCCGCTCGACCACCGCAGCGGTCTCCTCCATCGCGGCCCGGGCGTCATCGCCCAGGCGCGTCTCGGCGCCACGGCGAGCGACGGCGACGACATCCTCGGCGGCGACCCCGGTCGGGCCCAGTACGACGGGTGCGAGGGATGCGTCGCTCAAATCCGGACTGCCGTCTTCCGCTCCATGAATTCCGCAGCCGACACTAGCCGCTGAGAGGTCGCTCCCGCCCAAGCGGCCCCCGACCCCGGCGCGGGCCGCCGGGCGGCATCAGGATGAGCATCCGAAGCCGTCGGCCGAGGCCGGCGCCGGACCCGAGGTCGCGGCGTGCGGAGCGGCGCTGCGCGGGCGTCGGTGGCGGGACGTCAGAGGCGCCATAGCGGCGTTCCCGGAAGCGGCCGACGTAAGTGGCCGCCGCTCGCAACCGGCGATCGCGGAGCCGCCCCTCGGCGCGGAGCAGCGTCGTCGACTCCCCTCGCAGCCAGCCAGTAGCCCGCAGGACGGATCGGAGCTCCTCGACCTCACGCTCGGCGGCGCGATCGGGCGGCAGGCGACGATGGCGGATGCGGCGGATTGGCGGAACGAGCGCGAAGGCTCCGAGGATGGCGAGACCTGCGAGCGGCGAGACCGGTGCGCCCCCGCTCCCGTCGTCCTCCGTCGCGACCGGGGCGGCAGCCGAGTCGTCGGGCCGGTCGGGCGCGGACCTGCTGCGCTGACCGGGGTCGCCGAACGCTCCCGCGCCGTTGGCGAACGCGGCACCGCCGCGAACCTCGGGTCCCTGCGCTGGACCGGAGGGGGGCGTCGGATCGAACGGAACCCAGCCGATGCCGTTGAAGTAGACCTCGACCCAGACGTGCGCGTCGAGATCGGTGACCTCAAACCCCCTGCCGTCCCTCAGAGCAGTTCCCGGCGCGAAGCCCGCGGCGACGCGAGCTGGAATCCCGACCATCCGCAGCATCAGGGCCATCGACCCGGCGAATTGCTGGCAATAGCCGACCCGGTCCCGAAAGAGGAAGGCACGGAGCGGAAGTCGATGCCGCGGTGGTTGCTCGTCGTAGCTGTAGCCGGAGCGCAGGTGATCCTCGATCGCGACAGCGGCGTCGTAGGCATTGTCCTTGCGGGCGGTAAGGCGCCCGGCGAGCTGCGCGACCTGGCCGTAGGCGGATTCTCCGAGGCTTCGCTCGGCGCTCTCCAGGCCCTCCTCCCCCCAGGGCGGGACGACGACATGGACGGGTGCGAGGATGCCCTCCAGGCTGGCGTTCTGCGGCACCGCGAGTTCCGTGTACGAGGAGAGCGGCGGCCCGTAATGCCGCGAGCGCCTGCGGAGAACAGCGGGACGAGGGTCCGGTGCGTAGGCGTCAACCGTGTACTCGCTGCCGGGGGCCAGCGGCTCCGAGTCGACGTGGGTAGTCCCGTCGAGATCGCTCTCGGCTCCGTCGAGACCCTCGATCGCAGTGGGCTGGCCCGGGCCGACGACCAGCGGGCTATCCATGGCCAGCACCTCGACCCTGGCCCGCTGGAACCAGTTCCGAGTGCCCGTCGCGACGTCGGCCTTGCGAACGCTGAGCGGTGCCGGGCCTGCGGGGACCGGCTCGCCACCGCCGCCCGAGCGGCGCCAGACGTCGCCGTAGAACTCGTCGAGCACCTCCGCCCGCCAGAAGTTCGGGCGATCCGTATGGATTTCAAGGACCGGATCCCCTTCGCGCGGCCAGTCGATCGGCCCATAGCTCTGACTCCAGTCGAAGGAGATGCCGTCGCTGCTCCCCGGCACCGACCAGGACCGGTAGTCGATCGGCGGCTCGTCGCCGGCGAGACTCGTCGCCACGGGGATCGCGACGACGCCGAGGGCGACGACGAGGGCGAAGGCCGGCAGGCGCCGAACGCGCTCGCCCCAGAGCCAGGTCACCGTGAGTGCCAACAGGACCGCACCCCAGAGAACCGGCATGGCGACGGGGCGGGCGAGGGCCGGAATCGCGAATGCGACGAAGAGGAGGACGAGCCCGGATACCGCCGGGCGCGGGGCGACCCGGGCGGGTCGGAACCCGAATGTCGCCGCAGCAACGAGCAGCGGCGCCACCGGCAGGATCAGAAGCAACCTCGCCCACTCGCCGGCTCCGGTCAACGGAAAATCGAACGAGCTGCCGAGGCCCCTGAGACCGAGGTCGATCCCGTCCGTGAACCGGCCCCAACGCGATGGCGGCAGGTCGCCCGCGGGGACGCCGATGGCGATCAGGGCGATGGCCATCCCGGCGAGGACGATCAATGCCCCCGCGAGCGAGCGGGGGCGCGAGGCCCCGACCGCTCCGAGCCCCGTCAGCGCCCCCGCCGTGATCAGCGCGACGACGGCCACGGCGATCAGCCGCGCCGTCGGCGGGTCGGCGATCAGCGTGCCCCACTGCAAGGCGGCAAGTGCGGAGAAGACCCCGAAGACCGCCAGCCGGATCGGCGTCGCCGCGCTCATGCCGCCGCCCGGGCGCGAACCTCGGCGCCGATCGCGTAACCCGAGCAGCCGGCCACCGTGAACGCGACGCGGCGGCCGGGGAGCGGCGCCGGGGCGACCACCCAGCCGCGGATCACCCCGGCAGGAAGGCGCGCAACCTGCGACGCGCCGACCCAGACGACCGCCGAGCGCAGGTCGCCGTGGGCGAGGCGGGGAACCCCGTCGCCTGAGTCGACGACCGCGAGAGCCGCCAGTGCAGCCGTCCAGGCGCGCGGATCGCGCCCGACGGTGAGCCGCTGCCGGGTCCCGGCGACCAGCAGGTCACATCCACCGAGCCTGGCGAGATGCGCCATCAGCGAAGCGGCCGCGCGGACCGCGCGATCGAGATCCTCCTCGGCCTCGGCGCCGGAGGGATCGAGGACGATCAGGGGTGCAGCGTCGCCCGCGGCGACGAGATGGCGCTCGGCCAGCTCCGCTCCGCGCGCCAGTGACGGCCAGTAGATCCGGGTCGCCTTCGTCCCCGGCCGGTAGGCCCGGACACCGTCGACCTCCGGGTCGGCAGCGGCCTCGCGTTCACCGCCGCCGGCGAGCTCTCCAATGCCCTTGCTGAGGCGGCCGATCGCCGGCCCCTCCGACCGCGACGGGCCCGCCAGCGGCTCGACCCGGGGCAGGACGAGGATCGAGCCCGGGTCCCCCATCGCGACCCGGTTCTCAGCGATGCCGAGGGGGTCGCGGAACAGCAGCGCCGGCGCGGACAGGCGGTGACGGCCGCGCCGATCGATCGAGCCCCCGAGCCGGATGCTGAAGGCGCTCCGGGGGCGAAGGACCCGAAGCGGGACGGGCGTTCCGAAGGCCGGATCCTCGATCCTGCACAGCAGCGGGAACCAGCCGCTCACGCCGTCGAGGATGACGTCGAAACTCTCGCCCTCGGTGACCTGACGCGGAATCTCGCCGCGCCGGACCTGGACACCCACCGGGCCGAGGCGAACCCCAGCGGCGCAGCTGCCGACCAGGAGCAGGAGCGCCGCACCGGGCAACAGCAGAATCGGCGACGCGAGCAGGAGTCCGGCCAGCGCGAGGGCGACACCGAGGCGCAGCGCTGTGGCTGCGCCGGCCATTCAGAGCGCCGGAACGGACTCGATCGCGTCCGCGACGACGGTCGCGCGCTCCGACTCGCCGATGCCGGGGGCGAGGAGTAGCCGGTGGGAGAGCACCGGTGCAGCCAACGTCTGGACGTCGTCGGGCAACACGTGGTCGCGTCCCTCGAGTGCCGCGAGCGCCTTCGCCGCTCGGTACAGCATCAATGCCGCGCGAGGGCTGGCACCGAGCTCGAGCCGGCCATCGCGGCGGGTCGCCTCGGCGAGGGCGACTATGTAGCCGCGCAGTTCCGAACTGCCGTGCACCGACGCGGCGGCGGCCTGCGCGCGGCGCACATCGTCGAGGTCGGCGACCGGCTCGAGCCGGGAGACCAGGTCGCCGGCCGCATGGCCCCGCAACATCTCGGCCTCGTCGAGGGCGTCGGGGTAGCCGAGCTCGATCCGGACCATGAACCGGTCCAGCTGGGCCTCGGGAAGCGGGTAGGTGCCGGCGTACTCGGCCGGGTTCTGAGTCGCGATGATCATGAACGGCCGGGCGAGTTCGTGGGTGTGCTGATCGACGGTGACCCGCCGCTCCTGCATCGACTCGAGCAGGCCCGATTGTGTCTTCGGCGAGGCCCGGTTGATCTCGTCGACGAGGACGACGTTGGCGAAGATCGGCCCGGGATGGAACTCGAAGACGGACTCGCGCTGGTTGAAGATCATCGTCCCGGTGACGTCAGCCGGCAGCATGTCGGCGGTGCATTGAACACGCGAGAACTCGGCGCGGACGGAAAGTGCCAGCGATCGCGCGAGGGCCGTCTTGCCCACGCCGGGATGATCCTCGATGAGGACGTGACCGCCGGCGACGAGGGCGACAAGCAGATCCCGAACGGCGCCGTCGCGCACCTTCAGCGCGCGCAGCATGTTCGACTTCAGCGCCTCCCCGATCGTTCGCGCCGCCCCGGGATCGAAATCCGCGTTCGCCTCCACCTCAGTGGATGGTAGGGAACGGGCGGCGCTTGACATGTGACCATTTGGTCACCTATAGTGGTCGCCATGGACGACGTGTTCAAGGCGCTTGCCGATCCGACCCGGAGGGAGCTGCTCGATCGGCTCTTCACCGAGGACGGGCAGACGCTGAAGGCACTTGAGGAGGGGCTGCCGATGTCGCGCTACGGCGTGATGAAGCACCTGCGGCTGCTGGAAGACGCGGGCCTCGTCGTGACGAAACGTCGCGGCAGGGAGAAGCTCCACTTCCTCAACCCCGTCCCGATCAGGCTCATCCACGACCGCTGGGTGAGCAAATTCGCGGAGCCCTGGGTGACGACGCTCACCGGGCTCAAGGAACGACTGGAGGAACAGTGATGGAAAGAGTGTTCGAGATCTACATCAAGACGACGCCCGAGAGGCTCTGGGAGGCGATCACCGAGAGCGACATCCGGGCGAAGTACAACTTCGGCGTCGGGATCGACTCCGATTGGAAGGCGGGGTCGAGCTACAGCGCCGGACATGCCGCATCAGGATTCGCGGTCAGCGAGGGCGAGAACGTCGAGGTCGATCCCCCGCGTCGCCTCGTGCAGACCATGACGGCGCTGTGGAGCGACGAAGTGAGGGCGGAAGGCGCTTCCAGAGTTACCTGGGAGATCGAACCGGTCGGCGACTCCTGCCGGCTGCTCGTCACCCACGACGAGCTGCGCGAGGGCGCGAACAACGAGCTCTACGGCGGCTGGATGATGATCCTGTCCGGCCTGAAGACCCTGCTGGAGACGGGCGAGCACCTCGACACGCCCGGCTCGCTCCGCTACGAGGAGGGCTGGGACTCCGTCGAAGCGGGCTAGCTGAACCCGGTCATCTAGGCCTCGATCCGCGCCGGCAATCCGAAGCGGAGGAAGAAGTCCTCCAGCCGGCGCGGGTCGACCGCGTGCTTGGGCCAGCGGGCGTAGAACTCGGGGTCGTCGCTCTCGATCGTGCGGGTGATGAAGCAGGTGACGTCGTTGATCTTGCGGGCCTCGCCGTCGAAGCTGAGGACGTTGAGGGCGAACGGGACGTAGGCGCCCTCCGGCTCGTACCAGCAGTAGAAGCCGAGCGCGGGCTGTCCGTTGGCCACCGTCTCGATGTGGCGCCAGTCCCACTCGCCGGTCATCGGGCCCATCTCGAGGAAACCGCGCATCTCCCGCGGGCCGCCCTTGCCGCCGAACCAGGTCGTCTGCGGTGGCATCGAGAAGGTCGCCTCCTCGGTGAGCATCTCGACGACGCCGTCGATGTCCATCCGGTCCCAGGCGGCGACGTAGGCATCGACGACCTCACGGACGCCGTCGTCGCCGAGGAAGCGCAGCGTCTCCTGCTGACTGCGATCGGGCAGCTTGTCCTCGAGCGTGGCCCGGGCGCGCTGCAGCGCGCTGTTGGCGGAAGCGACCGATGTCTCGAGGGTCGCGGCCGTCTCGCGCGCCGAATAGCCGAGCACCTCGCGCAGGATCAATACGGCGCGCTGGTTGGGCGGCAAGAGCTGCAGGGCGGCGATGAAGGCGAGCTCGACGGCCTCGCGACGCTCGTAGCGGGCGTCAGGGCCGATCAGACCGTCCTCGAGCTCCAGCTCGTGGTCGGGGTAGGGCTCGATCCAGACGGTTTCAGCGACCGGAATTCCGGGCTCGCCGAACGGATCGGTCCGTGGCCCGAAGTCCATCGGATGGACCCGGTGGCGATCGCGACGCCCGATCGCATCGAGGCAGGTGTTGGTGCAGATCGTGTAGAGCCAGGAGCGCAGCGAGCTACGGCCCTCGAAGCGGTCGATCGCGCGCCAGGCGCGGAGCATCGCCTCCTGCAGCGCGTCCTCGGCGTCGTGGAGCGAGCCGAGCATCCGATAGCAGTGCGCGTTGAGCTCGCCCCGGTAGGGCTCGACGATCCGGGTGAAGGCCCCCTCGTCGCGGCTCTTGGCGGCCTCGAGCAGCCGCTCGGACTCACCTTCCCGCGCTTGTGAGACGCCCGCCATGGGCGGCAACATTAGCCACTCGCGCCCGCCGCCCGAAGGCGGCGCCGGTCAGAGCCCGATCTCGCAGCTGAGCGGATACAACGGCGGGTCCATCGCACAATCGGCGACATCGATCCTGACCTTGGCCTTGTCGCGCGCATCCCCCTGACGGGCGATCACGCGGACGGTCGCGGTGCCCTTCCGCTTCAGGGAGGAGCGGATCGCCTTGATCACGGCCTTGCCGCCGTGCCGACGGTCGGCCTCCCAGGGATGGCTCGCGTCCTCGGGGTGCAAATCGGTGTCGGTGACGTGATGGTTGTAGCGGCCGGAAGCCGCCAACGGATCGTGATGGCGCCTGACGATGAACCTGACCGAATCGGCGTTGTGGGCGTAAGCCGAGAGGTTGAAGTGCTTGGAGCTGCCGTCGCGACTGTGCTCGTAGCTGAGCTGCACGAGCCGCGGCCCGGCGGCGTGGGCCTCCGCGGCGACGACGAGGAAGCCGAGGACGCAAGCAACGATTGCGGCTAACCGCATGGCGCTCACGCTATCAATTCTGCCGCCGCGCGCCTACCACTGCGCAGCGCCCCCTCCATGGTTCCCGTCCACCCCGGTTCGGCGGTGTGCTCGCCCGCGAGGACGACGTTCGGGGCGGGGCGGGCGGCCGCAGCCTCGGCAGGATCGGTGGAGACCGGAGGCAGGACCGAATAGGCACCCAGCGCCCACGGGTCCTGCTCCCAGACGGTGAGCCGGGCACCGTCGCGATCGAGCCGCAGTTCCGGGGCCAGTTCCTCGACGAGGTCGAGCCAGTGCTCCGCCCCGGCGCCGATCTCCAGCGCTTCGAGCACCGGTCCGGCCCCCGCCCAGGCGCCGACCGATGTCGCCCCCGACTCGTCCGACGGGGTTGTCCAGATCCAGAAGCGGTGCTCAGCCGACATCACCGCGCGCGGTGCGGCGGGCTCGTGGAGCGGCACCGCGAGCTTGGCCGCCCGCCCGGTGCGGATCGCGGCGACCCCTGCGACCGTCTCCCCCGGAAGCGGCGGATCGAAGCGGACCCTGCCGTAGAGCGCGACCGGGATCGCGACCACACAAGCGTCGGCCGTGAACTCCTCGCCCTCGGTGAGGACGCGAACCGCAGCCCCGCCCACGCGGACCTCGTGGACGGGAACACCGAGCCGGACGCGATCGCCGAGCCCGACGGCCATGGCCTCTGCAAGGCCCTGGTTGCCGCCGCGCATCCGCCTCGTCTCCGCGGTCGCCACGAGCTCGGGCAGCTTCAGCGCGAAGCGAGAGTCGATCTCGGCGACGGGGAACGCGAGCGCGCTCTGCAGCCGGATCTCGAGGATCCGCCGTGAGGCCTCATCCCCGGCCGCCCTCTCGAGCAGGTTGAGGACCGGTGCGTCGGGGTCGTCCTGCGCCGCCCTCGCAACCCGCTCGGCCGCGGTCGCCAGCGCGTCGGCGCCGACGCCCGGGTCGGGGACGAGTTCGCGATCCGGGTAGTTGATCGCCATCCCGTCGAGCTCGATCCCGAACCGGGCGCACATCTCCTCGGTGATGTCGTAGCCGCCGGTGATGAACTCGCCGCCGAGCTCGATCAGGGCCCCGTTGCTCAGCCGCGACGACCAGACCCGCCCGCCGACGCGCTCACGCGCCTCCAGGACGGTCACGTCCCAGCCTTCCCTCGCGATCCCGTCCGCAGCGGCGAGGCCGGCGAAGCCGGCGCCGATCACGATGGCGGATCTCGGGTTCATCGCAGGGATCCTTACCGATGGCTCCGGGTCGTAGGACCTATGTCCAATTGAACTCGGGACCGGGGCTCCGGGATCTTGGTCATGCACACCTCAACGAGGCTCAACAAGGAGACAGGGACATGCCCAAGAGACTTCTGATCACATTCGCACTCGTCGCGCTTCGCCGGCTTCGGCCTGGCCGCCTGCGGCAGCGACTCGAGCTCCAGCTCGACTTCGACGAGCGCCGAGACGAGCGCCTCGACCACCAGCACCACGGCAAGCGGCGGAAGCGGTGGGACCGTGAAGATCTCCGCCGACCCGAGCGGCGCTCTGGCATTCACCCAGACGAAGCTGACGGCACCGGCAGGCACGGACACGATCGACTTCGACAACGCATCGTCGACGGGTCACAACGTCGAGATCGAGGATTCCAACGGCGAGGACGTCGCCGGTACGGACACGATCACGGCCGGCAAGACGTCGACGACCGCAGACCTCCAGCCCGGCACCTACACCTTCTACTGCTCCATCCCCGGTCACAGAGAGGCCGGCATGGAGGGAACGATCACGGTCAAGTAACCCCAACGAGAGGAATCCCAATGACGACGCCCATTCGACTGATCACGGCGATGATCGCCGCAGTGATGCTGAGCATCGGCGGGGCGGGTATCGCCCAGGCCAGCCACGGAGCGGACGATCCGCCCGGGCATCACCATCACCACCATCACCACCATCACCACCACGGCAACGAGCACGGCCCCAGCCACCAGTAGCCGGCGGGAATCGACGGACGATCGACGCGACCCCGGCACCGCCGGGGTCGTCGTCGTTTCGGGCTCAGTCCTTGACGGTGTAGCCGTGGCGACCGGCCCAGAGGGCCGCCTGGGTCCGGTCGGAGACCCCGATCCGCTCGTAGACGCGCGTCAGGTGCGCCTTGACCGTCTTCTCGCTGATCTCGAGGCGCTGCGCGATCACCTTGTTCGCCAGTCCCTCGCCGACGAGCGCGAGCACCTCAGCCTCGCGATCGGTTAGCTCCGGCGGGCGGGACGCGCGCCGGTCGACGAGGATCTCCCGGGCTGCCTTCGGATCGAGCGGCGCCTCGCCCCGGGCGGCCGCGCGGATTCCCTCGATCAGATCCACCGGCGAGGAGTCCTTGAGCAGGTAGCCGAGCGCCCCGGCGTCGATCGCCTCGACGATCTGCGCTCGTTCGGACGAGGCGGTGAGGATCACGATCCGCGCCTCCGGATCGAGCTTCAGGACCCGCCTGGTGGCCTCGATGCCGTTCATCCCGGGCATCGAGATGTCGAGCAGGACGACATCGGGTTCGAGTTCGCCGAACGAGGCGACAGCGGCCGCTCCGTCGCCCACGGAACCGACCACCTCGAGGCCGTCCTCCGAGCCCAGCAACTCCTCCAGGCCCGTCCGGACGACCGGGTGGTCCTCGGCTAGCAGCACTTGGATCATCGCGGCGGCAACGATAGTCGGACGACCGTTCCCCGGCCCGGGGCGGATTCGAAGTGCAGCTCTCCCCCGCCCTCCGCGACGAGATCTCGCAGGACGTCGGTTCCGATGTGGCCGTCGGCGACCGAAGCCTCGGTCTCCGCAGGATCGAATCCGCGGCCGTCGTCGCTAACGGTCAGCTCGATGCCTGAATCGCTCGGCGCCACGGCCACCTCGACGTGAGCGGCGCCGGCGTGCTTGAGCGCGTTGCGGACGGCCTCCTGGGCGACCCGGAAGCACAGCGCCTCCTGCTCGATCTCGAGATCGAGCTCGGGGTCGAAGTCGAGGTTGGTCTCGATCCCTCGTGCCTCGAGCGGGGCGAGCATGTCCCCGAGCGCGGCGCTGAGCCCGGCGCGCTGCAGGCTCGGCGGATAGATCTCGAGAAGGAGACCACGCAACGAGCGCACGCTGCCGCGGGTGCGCTCGGCCCCGGCGCGAAGCTCAGCGGCCGCCTCCGGGTCGGAGCCCTCGACGCGGCGAGCGGCGACCTCGAGCGACAGGGCAACCCCGGACAGGTCCTGAACGGCGCCGTCGTGGAGGTCCCCGGCGATCCTCCGCCGCTCGCGCTCGGACGCGTCGACAGCTCCCTCCAGGAGCCGGACCCGATCCCGGTGGGCGCTCCGGACCCGCTTCGCAAGCGAGGAGGCCAGCGGAAGTTGAATCAGCTCGAGCAACAGCAAAGCGGTCAGCAGGGCCGGGAGGAACGCGAGCCACAGGGTGCGACCGCTCGACGTGACCGCGCTGTACTGCTGATACGTCTCGAACAGCAGTGGTTGCCCGTCCGGCGCCGTCACCCGGGTATAGGCCTCGAGGAGCTTCACCTGGTCGCGCTCGTACTGGTTCTCCGGCTCGCTGAGGTCACTGATGTCGGAGTCCGGCGCCCCGTTGCGCAGAGTGCGCTGCTCGTCGGCTCCGAGCTCGAACGTCTGGCCGATCAGGCGGGGCTCGTCGGAATAGATGATCTTTCCGTTCTCGTCCCAGAGCTTGACCCGCACGATCGGCTCGGAGAGAACCGTCTCCTGCATCAGCTCGTCGAACTTCGCGATCGCGGCGGGATCGCCGTCGACGAGCCCCTCGGTCAGGTTCGGCTGCACCACGCCCTCGCCGATCAGCCGCGTCACCTCGCTGGCGTTGTCGATCGCCTCGTTGGTACCGATCCTGCGCATCAGGAGAAAGCTGACCAGCCCGACGAGCGCGACCGCCACGAGCCCGGCGAGCGCGAACCGGGCGACCGCCGCCGCCACGGAAGGCTCGCCCTCCCGGCGATCGGTGCTGCGAATCCATGGCACGTTCATGGCAGCCAGCGTACGAGCGACCGGCCACATGACGGAACAACGCCTCGCCGATCAGGAAGATCGCAATTCCGGCGCCCAGCGCCAAAGCCTTCTCGTCCGGCATTACGTCGAACGGGTGTGCCGTCAGTTGTTCGAGTGCGCTCGCGGTGACGATGACGCCGAGCAGGATCAACCAGAAGCAATACCCGAACGCGTCGATCGCAAGGCGCGGGCGCTCGCCCGCGGGCGCCGCTTCCATCGCGTCCTCGGGCCCCTCCGGATCCACGCCGAAGTAAGACCACCACAGACAGGCGCTGAGAGCGAGGCCGAGGACCGCGGCGATAACGAGCTGAAGGTCGACCGCCAGACCGGCGGCGCCGATCCCGACGGCGATCACCGACTCACCGATCGCGACGATCAGGACGAGTCCGTGACGCTCGACGAAGTGCCCCGGGTCGATCACGAATCCGGAATCGTCGACCAGCTTCGGCGAGATCCACTCGATCAGGAACGCTGAGATCCAGAGCGCATACTGGGCGTCGCCGCCGACGATCCCCCGCCACCGAGCTCCTGTACTTGTAGACGGCCAGCGGCGCGAAGATCGCGATCAACGCCACGCACCAGACGACCGCTCCCCAGATGTTGTTGCCCGCCGGAGCGCCGAGCCACAGGGCCCGCAACGCGTCGACGACGATCGTGACCGGGTTCACCTCCGCGAACTTCTGCAGCGCGCTCGGCATCGAGTCGACCGGGACGAACGCCGAGGAGATGAACGTGATCGGGAAGACCAGCGTGAAGCCGATCCCGTTCGCCGCCTCCGGTGAGGAGACCGACATCCCGATCAGGGCGAAGATCCACGAGAACGCGTAGCCGAACAGGAGCAGCAGCGCGATCCCGCCGACGATCTCGACGCGTTCGCATCGAACGAGAAGCCGATGATGATCCCGGTGATCAACAGGATCATGATCGAGAGCAAGTTGGTGACGACGTCCGCGAGCGTCCTCCCGGCGAGCACCGATGCCCGCGAGGTCGGCAGCGACCGGAACCGGTCGATCAGCCCCTTGGTCAGGTCCTCGGCGAGGCCGAGCGCCGTGACGAACCCGCCGAAGGCCGTGTTCTGGACGATGATCCCCGGGATCAGGAAGTCGATGTACGAGTAGCCCGGCGTCGAGATCGCTCCGCCGAAGACGAAGGCGAACAGCAGCACGAACATGACCGGCTGGATCGTGAACCCGATCAGCAGATCGGGAGAACGGGGCAGGCGGACGAGGTTGCGCTCCGCCAGCACGAGCGTGTCGGGAACGAAGCGGCTCATGCGGCCACCTCCTCCTGGTCGATGTCGGCTTGGCCGTCGGTCTCGGCGCTGAGCTCGCGGCCGGTCAGGGTCAGGAAGACGTCGTCGAGGGTCGGTCGGCGGATCGCGACGTCATCGGCGCTGAGCCCGGCCTGGTCGAGGCGGCGCGCGGCCTCCATGATCGTCCCGGCCTCCCTGGCGACCGAGACGCTGACGCTGCGCCCTTCGATCAGCGGCTCGTCCACCGACATCGGCGCCAGCGCCGAACCGGCCTGCTCCGCCGGTGGCCGGATCGGTCACGTGAACCTCGACGCGTACGCCCCCGACCTTGTCCTTGAGCTCGTCGGCGGTCCCGTCCGCGATCACGCGGCCGGTGTCGATCACGGCGATCCGGTCGGCGAGCCGGTCGGCCTCGTCGAGGTACTGCGTCGTCAGCAGGACCGTCGCGCCCTCGCCGACCAGGCCCTCGATCGTCTCCCAGAGATCGAGACGGCTGCGCGGGTCGAGACCGGTCGTCGGCTCGTCGAGGAAGATCACCGGCGGCTGGGCGACGAGCGCCGCCGCCAGGTCGAGACGACGGCGCATACCGCCCGAATAGGTGCGGACGACGCGATCTCCGGCCTCGTCGAGCTTGAAGCGCTCGAGCAGCTCCGCGGCCCGGACCTTGGCGGCGGCACGGCGGTTGCCGTAGAGGCGCCCGACCATGACGAGGTTCTCGGCGCCGGTCAGGTTCTCGTCGACTGCCGCGTACTGGCCGGCGAGGCCGATCTTCGAACGGAGGGCCGCGGCGTCCTTGACCACGTCGAGGCCGGCGACGCGGGCGGTGCCTGCGTCCGGCACGAGCAGGGTCGTGAGGATGCGCACCGCCGTCGTCTTGCCGGCGCCGTTGGGGCCGAGAACGCCCAGCACGGTCCCCTCGGCGACCTCGAGGTCGATGCCCGCGAGCGCCTGAACGTCGCCGAAGGACTTGGCGAGGCCGCTCACCTCGATCGCAGGTCCGTTGCTACTTCGCTCGCTCAATTGTTCGCTCTCCTTGTCGTTCGCTTGCGGCCCCATGCCCACCTGACCGAAACCGAACCGGAACTAATCGCTTCTGAGCTCCTTCAGCCGATCGGGTCTCCATTCTCGTCGACCCGCTGGATCGTCAGCTCGTAGTCCCAGTCGTAATCGATGCTGGCGGGATCGCCGTTGCCCTCATGGTCGAGGTGGCCCGAGCCGGCGAGCGTCAGCGGGATCGGCCCGGTCCGCTGCAGCTCCGGCGGGGAACCGTCTCCGCTGAAACGCGTGGGCGAAGTCCCCCAGACGTGCGAGTTGCACTCGTCGTCACCGGCGTCGAAGAAGCCGACCTCGGGCTCCTCATCCCCAGCAGCCTGACCTTGGTCGGGTCGGCGGCGTCGCCGAAGGAGACCGGACCGGCTGGATCCCGTCCGGCAGCGGGCTTCGATCGGCAGATGGGCGCGAACGATGAGGGGCCGGCCTTGCAGCCGTACAACGTAGTCGTCGTACCACTCCGCCTGCACGTTGCCGACGACCTGACCGCTGACAACCCCACCTCAATCGACAGCTCATCGTCGGGATCGAACTCGGTCGGGTGGAACGTGCCGTCGAACTGCTCGTGGCCGCCGACATCGCAGAGCGGGGTCGTCCGCGAGGCGTCCGTGTCCGTGCTGAATGAGGCGTTGAGGATCTCGTAGTGGACCCTCGGGGGTCTCGGCCTTGAAGCTGACCGGAACCTCCGCGACGCCGGCGGCGCTGTCGAGGGTGAAGTCGAGGCCGATCGGCTTCGAGTCGGGCCAGGCCTTCGCGGGCGCAGTCAACGAGTACCAGGGCTTGCCGCTCCACATATCGTGCACGTGGCCCAGCGGCTCGGCCGTCTGCCCCTGGAGGTTGATCCAGGTGGCCGGGATCCGGCTCGTTCCTGGAGCACGGCGAAGGGAGTGAACGAGGCGTTCCAGGTCAGCTTCGGCACACCCGTGAGGTTCACCGTCTCGCCCGGCGCGAGATGCGTCGGCGCCGCCGGGAAGCTCATCGACACGCACTTGTTAGGCGTCTGCGCCCAGCTCGCCGCCCTCGAGCACGCGCGAGCGCATCGCGTCGTAGGGGATCAGCATGAACCAGCCGCCGAGGTTGGTGTCAGTCGGTACGTCTGCAGCGGCCTCTCCGGGGCCGGGCACCGTCCTCCTGCGAGGCGATGAAAGCCTCGAAGTTGCCCTCGGGCTTGTAGAAGGGATCGAGCGAGCTCGTGTACCGCTCGGTCTCGCCGACCGTGCGGCGCTTACCCGTCTTGCGGTTGACGGCGACCTGGTTACGCGTGATCGAGATCTCGCCATCATGCACGCTCGAGAAGTCGTCGGCCTCGGCGCTCATCAGACATCTTGGGCCGCGAGTGGAAGCTGCCGTCCATGACGACGGCCGTGACGAGGTCGTACTTGCCGACGCGCTCGGTCGTCGTCACCTCGTAGACAGCGCGCCCCGTTCCGGTCCAGCCGAAGCCCTCGCCGCCCTCGACGGGCAGCGGGCAGCCGCCGTCGATAGTCGCGGCAACGCGCAACGAGCGGGTCTGCTTGCCGCCCTTGCCCTTGATCGCATCCTTGATCTTGAAGTTGCGGTCGAACTCGTCCCTGAGTGACGCCGCCTCGCCGCGCTGCTTGCCGGCGCCGGGGATTGCCTCGGAGGCGTCGAGCTTGGTCGCGAAGCGCTTGTCCGCCTTCTTCGCCTTCGACTTCCAGTCCTTGCCGAGGAGGAGCTTGTACGAGGGCAGGCCGAGGCCATGCCGGGCTCCGCTCGAGGTCGTCGCCGACCCCATAGCGGCCGCCCCCTTCGACGGCACGTCGCCGAGCTTGCCCTGCAGCGCAGGCGGGATCGGGGTCGGCGTCCCCGGGATCGCCGTCGACCGGCGCGGGGCCGGCCGCGACGGCCGGGGTCGCGGTCACCGCCGCGAGGACCGCGGCGAGCAGCGTGAAGAGGGCGGCGATGGACGCAAACGGCTTGAACGAGGGCATATCGGCTCCTGGCGCGGGTTCGTGAACTACTGACATCACGAACCTAGGCAGCCCAGGCCCTCCCCACATCGGGAGGTACCCCTCAACCCCTACCCCAAGGTTTCGCCTGTCCTGATCGGCGGCGAGATGGCGTTCAGTCGATCT
>CAWBRN010000005.1:0-186368 GCA_963791335.1 uncultured Solirubrobacterales bacterium | reverse complement strand
GGCAGGTGTTCGAAAACGGCTGGGTTGGCGACCGGCCTGGCAGTGGGCGGCTGGGATGGCGAACCTGAGCGTTCGGGCGCAACGTAAGGATCCTAGGGGTCGGGGTAGGCGTTGAGGAACTCGAGGACCCTGTAGCCGACGTGGAAGGCCGCGCGGCTGACCAAAGGCCGCGCCTGTGTGACCTGAATTAGCCCTTT
Source organism: uncultured Solirubrobacterales bacterium (assembly GCA_963791335.1). Lineage (GTDB taxonomy): Bacteria > Actinomycetota > Thermoleophilia > Solirubrobacterales > 70-9 > RHKX01. Next base: position 186,171 of record CAWBRN010000005.1, on the reverse strand, counting down.
GGCTGTCGGACGGATTCAGTCTCGATTGCAGCGATGGCGGAGTCGAGCGTCGGGATAGAAGTGGTCGCGGTCGAGGGTCTCGAACAGCCCGTAGCGAAACGTGAGGTCCTGCAGGCGCCCGCGCATCTCGGCGAACGCCATGTTGATCCCTGCTGCATTCAGCTCGATGTCGAGTTGTTTGAGCACCTCGGCCGCGGTCACGTCGACGTCAGTGACGGCTTCACACTGCAGCACCACCCAATCTGGCCGCCGCTCCCGCACCAGATGGCGAATCTGCTGGCGGAACTCACCTGCGTTCGCGAAAAACAGCGGGGCCTCCCAGCGGAATACGACGACCCCGGGGATCTGCCGGGCGTCCGGATACGCGTCGACGCCATGCCATCCGTCGAGGCCTTCGACGGTCCCCAGGACGACACCATGAGGCCACCAGTTTCGACGGAAGAACAGCAGGATGGCCAGGACGATGGCGACGACGATTCCCTGGAGGACGCCGAACAGGATCACGCCGGTCGTGGCAACAAGGGAGATCGCAAGGGCGCTCCTTCGCACCCGCCAATAGCGGCGCAGAACATCGATATCCATCAGGGAGAACGCAGCGACGATCACCACCGCGGCGAGTGCAGTTTGCGGGAGGTCGGCGAGCAACGAGTTCAGGAACAACAGGAGCACCACCACCAGGCCGGCACCCACGAGGCCGGTGACCTGGCTCTTGGCGCCTGACTGCTCAGCCACCGCAGTTCGCGAGCCGCTGGTCGATACCGCGAACCCCTGGAACAATCCGGCGGCGACGTTCGCGGCGCCCATGCCGACCATTTCCTGATTGGGCTCGACCTCGTCACCGCGCCGAGCTGCGAAGCTCGTCGCCGTGGCGATCGTGTCGGCCAGGGAGACCAGCGTGATTCCCGCAGCCGCGATCAGCAGCGGGAATACGTCACTTGCGTCCGTCCAGGGGATGGTCGGTTTCGGTACGCCCTGAGGTAGCGCCCCGACGGTCGCCACGCCCTCATCTGCGAGCCCTAGGGCTGCGGAAGCAACCGTGGCGCCGATTACGGCGACGAGGATCGCCGGCATTCGGCTCGAGAATCGGGGAAGCACCAACAGAACGACGAGGACGGCGGCGCCGACGAGCAACGTCGTGATGTCGGTCTGGTCGAGATTCCCGACGAACTGCTCGACGTCCTCGAGGAAGTTGTCGGCGTCGGTGGAGAAGCCGAACAGCTTCGGCAGCTGGCTGATGATGATCGTGATGCCTAGACCGTTCATGTATCCGACCTGTACCTCCTTCGAGAGGAGGTCGGCGACGAACCCGAGCTTTCCGAGCCCGAGCCCGATTTCGACCAGCCCCACAAACAGGGCGAGCATCCCAGCCAGCGCGATCGCGGTCCCGACGTCGCCGCCGGCCAGCAGCGGGGTGATGGCGGCCAGGATCAGTGGCGAGATCGATGAGTCGGGTCCAAGGACCAGGACGCGGGAGGGGCCGAACAGCGCGTATCCCACCAGGCAGGCGATCGTCGTGTAAAGGCCCGTCACCGCCGGAAGCCCGGCCAGTTCGGCATACGCCATGCCCTGCGGAACCAGAATCGCCGCCAGCACCACGCCGGCAACGAGATCAGCTCGCAGCCATGGCCTCTCGTACGTGCGAATCACACGCACGCCCGGCACCCATCGCTCGAGGCCGGCGGGCCTCCTGTCGCTCACGAACTTGAGGCTATTCGCTGGACGATTCGTGCGTCGTAGCGAGCGACGAATCGGCCTCGGTGAGCCATCCGCGGCCCTGATATACGATCGGTGGCGAATGAACGACGAGGCGTCCCACGCCGGGGAGAGCGGGAGTTCACGTCTCGCTTTCCTGTTGGCGGCGGCGATGTTCGTGCTCGTCGTCGACACCTCGCTGATGAACGTCTCGATCTCGGCCGTGGTCGAGGACCTGGACACAACTGTGAGCGGCGTCCAGTCTGCGATCGCTCTCGAGGCCCTCGTGTCCGCAGCCTTCATCCTGATCAACAGCAAGGTCGGCGACCTGATCGGGCGTAGGCGCGCCTACATAGTCGGCCTGTCGGCGTATGCGGTGGGAGCGCTGGCGATGACCCTCGCCCAGAGCCTGACCGCGGTGATCTTGTTCTGGGCGATCGTCGGCGGTCTCGGAGCCTCCCTACTGCTGCCTGCGATGCAGTCCCTCATCCACGGCAACTTCGAGGGGGCGGCGCAGAAGAAGGCCTACGCGCTGGTCGGGGCTGCTGCAGCCGTGGCCGCGGGGGTCGGGCCGCTGCTCGGAGGGTTCGTCACCACCTTCCTGTCGTGGCGGGTCGGCTTCCTGCTCGAGGTGGTTGTCATCGCCGTCGTCCTCTCGCAGATCAAGCTCGTCCGCGACGTTCCCTACACGGGGCCTCGGGAGGTCGATCTGGTCGGCGCAGTCCTCTCCGTTCTCGGCATGGGCGGCGTTGTCCTGGGGGTTCTCGCCTGGCAGGAGGGGGCCGAGTTCGTCGGGGTCATCATCGCGGCTGGCGCGATCGCGTTGGCGCTACTTGCCAAGTGGCTGGTGAAGCGCCATCGCCAGGGCAAGCCGACGTTGCTCGACCCGGATCTGTTCAAGCTGCCTGCTTTCAGGCTCGGGGTCTCACAGCAGATGCTCCAGAACACCACGCTGGGCGGCGCCATGATCGCGCTGCCGATCTTCCTTCAGATCAAACTGGAGTACAACGCGCTGCAGACCGGACTCTCGCTCTTCCCACTGTCGCTGACGATGTTCGCCGTTGCCGTCATCGCGGGGAAGAGGGCGGGCGATCGCCGCCCCGCCGCGATCATCCGTGCGGGGTTCGCGCTGAGCACGGTCGGGATGGCTCTGATCGTGCCGGTGGTGCCCGAAGCGGACTCCGGCTGGCCTCTCGTGATCCCGCTGATCATCGCTGGAGCCGGGCTGGGCCTGCTGGTCTCCCAACTCAACAACTACACGCTGGCCCCGATCGAGGAGGAGCGGATCAGCGAGGCGGCGGGGGTCAACTCTGCGTCCGGGTCCTTCGGACTCTCGTTCGGGCTGGCCGTCGCAGGAGCCGTCCTGCTGGCAGCCCTCTCCATCAGCTTCACGAATATGACCGAGGACAGCGCTGTGATCCCTCCGGATGGCCAGCAGCAGATCGCTGACGCTCTGGAGAACGACGCGGAGATCATGAGCAACACGCAAATCGAGGAGCTCGCCTCCGGCGAGCCGGAGGACGTCCAGGCTGAGATCGTCAGCATCAACACCGACGCGAACGACATCTCCCTCCAGGTGGCGATGCTGGTGCCTATTCTCGCCAGCCTGATCGGGCTGATCAACTCGTTCCGCATGATGCGACTGCCGGAGGAATCACCGACGGCCTCCGCTGAAGCGGCCGTGTTGGGTTGATCGCGGCGAGGCCGGTCGTACGTAGGAAGAGACGAACTACTTCCGCCCGTCGCTCCAAATCCAGTCGCCCCGATTTCGGTCAGGGCTGCGTGGCGAAATCATCCGGTCAGGGTGATGACGCCGTTCGCGTCGCTCAAATAAGGTGTCACCGATGACCGGCAACGCGGATCGACCGACGGCTGAGCTGGCTTCGACCCACCGGCGCCATCGGGTGATCGTCTGGACGCTCGTCGTCCTCGCCTCGTTCTTGCTGATCTTCTCGATCCTCGCGAACTGGGTCCAGCAGGCGATCCTCGACACGGCCCAGGTCACGAAGACGACCGACGAGATCCTCGCTGACCAGGACGTGCAGGAGCAGCTCAGCGTCTTCGCCGTCGACCAGCTCTACGCGAACGTCGATGTCCAGGGCCAGCTCGAGGCCCAGCTGCCGGCCCCTGCCCAGCCGTTCGCCGGTCCAATTGCGGCAGCGGCAAGGGATCTTGCCGGCAACGTCGCCGAGAAGGCGCTCGCCTCGCCCCAGGTCCAGGCGCTCGTCTCCGGTGCCGTAACCACTGCGCACCACCAGTTCGTCTCCCTGATCGAGGATGAGGGCGACTTCGTCTCGACCACCGGCGGCGAGGTCACGTTCCAGTACGGCGCCGTGATCGCTGATCTGGCGACCCGCCTCGGCCTCGATCCGGCAACGATCGCGGAGGTTCAGAGCTTCATACAGGACTTCTCCCAGAAGCTCCAGGTCCGGCTGACGGAGGTCCAGTCGAAGATCGAGTCGCTGCGGGCAGGCATCGCCGCGGCGGAGGCGGGCACGCTCGATCCCGAGACGCGGGCGAGCATCACCGAGCTCAACCAGCTCGCCGGCGAATTGCGCGGCGAGATCAGTGGCATCCAAGTCAAGCTCGCCGGCATCGAGGACAAGGTCCCCTCTCAGCTTCAGGACAAGTTCAAAGACCTGACCGGCGTCCTCGCCGACGTCAAGCAACGGTTTGCCTCGCTCGAGCTGGAAACCGCCGTCGTCCTCAAGGACCCGAGCCAGCTGAATCTCGACCAATTCGACGCCCAGCTCGCTGGGCTGCAGACGCGGGTGACGACGCTGCTCGACCGCCAGGTCGTCCAGAACCCGGGTCAGCTCGTCTTGATGGACTCCGATTCGCTGAGCGGAATCCAGACCGTCGTCGGGCTGCTCCGCAATCTCGGCATCGTCCTGCCGCTGCTCGTCTTCTTCCTCTACGTGGCCGCGCTCCTGCTTGCGAAGGGGTGGCGCCGGGAGGCGCTGATCGCGGTCGGTGGCGGGATCATGGTGGCGACATTGCTCGTGCTGACGGCAAAGCGCCTGATCGGCAACGAGGTCGGCTCCCTGGCCAGCTCCGAGACCGTCAAGCCGGCCGTTACCTCGATCTTCGACATCCTCTCTCAGACCCTGCGCGACAGAGCTCGCTTCATCCTTGTCGTCGGCATCGCGTTCGTCGCCTCCGGCGTGATCGCCGGTCCAGGCCGGCACGCGGTGTCGCTGCGCCGACGTAGCGCTCCGTTCCTGCGTGACCATCCGGTCGGGACCTACGCGATCGTCGCCGGCGTGTTCCTGCTGTGGCTGTCCTTCATTCCCGGGATCCAGAGCATCGGGCAGGTGCTCGTGATCATCCTGCTCGCGGCCCTCGCCTCGTTCGGAGTCGCGACCCTGCGGCGCCAGACGGCGCAGGAGTTCGGCTCCGGCGGCGACGCCGGCAACGCCTAGACCCCCAGCTCAGACGGTCGGCGGCACCCGGGCCCGTAGTTCGTCGAGAAGGCGCTGCGCGAGGCCTCCAGCGGCTCCTCCGGCGGGGCTGGCCGCCGAGCGGCGTGAAGAAGCCGACGATCACGCGTGGTCGGCGTGGGGGAGGGCTGGGCGATCTAGCTGCTCCCCTCGCCTATATTCAGCGCCGTGGGGAGATTCACTCGGACAGGCTGGAAGTGCCGGGCGGCCGCACTGCTCGTCGCGATCCTCGTGATCGCGGCACCAGCCGGAGCGAGCGCCGCAGTCGGCGACCGCTACAACCTCGCCGGCGGCTGCTTCGTGATCGGGACGCACGCCGGGCCGATCGGCGCGACGGCGAATGGATACCGGGCCGGCAACGGCAAGGCGGCCCGCTTCTACCTGAAGGCGACCGGCCTCGGCCGCTACATGCTCCGCGACGACGGCGCCCGCCTCATGTCCGCCGGCGCAGACGGCGACGTCACCCGAGCCGTGGCGCCCTCGAAAGCGACCGAATGGGTACTCCACGAGGCTCCCGGCGACGCGCTCGTCGCCGCTCCGCGAACCGGCGGCGGCAGGCTGTCGGCCAACCGGGCCGGAGCGGTCGCCCTCGCCCCCGGGAAGCGGACCCGCGCGTCCCTTCTTCGCTTCCATGCGGCGCCCGCCTGCTCCCCCTATCCCGAAGCCCGGCTCGGCGCGTCCGGCACGCCCCCTGCCCCGGTCAACCCGGACGGCACGGTCTTCGGCTTCGCCGACGCCCACCTCCATGTGACCGCCGACATGCGCGCCGGTGGCCGGGTGATCGACGGAAAGGCCTTCGACCGCTTCGGCATATCGCGTGCGCTCGGTCGCGATGCCCGTAACCACGGCCCTGATGGCAGCGCCGACGTGACCGGCAACCTTCTCCGGACCGGGCTCCCGTTCGGCACCCATGACGTCCACGGGTGGCCGACGTTCGCCGGGTGGCCCGTCAACGACACGAACACCCATCAGCAGATCTACTACCGCTGGCTCGAGCGGATGTGGATGGCTGGAGAACGGATCGTCGTCGCTCAGGCCGTGGAGGACGAGCCGATCTGCCGGATCGAGCCGGAGCGATCCCACTCTTGCGACGAGATGGACACGATCGCGCTCGAGGTCCGCCGCCTCAGGGCCCTCCAGCGTTACGTCGACGCGCAGAGCGGCGGACCCGGCGAAGGCTGGCTGCGAATCGTCGAGAGCCCGGTCGCGGCGCGGCGGGTCGTCGAGCAGGGCAAGCTCGCCGTCGTCATCGGCGTCGAGTCCTCGGATGCGCTCGGGTGCTCGGAGCCGGCCGATTGCACCCGGGCCGACGTCGATCGCGGTCTCGACCGTCTCCAGCGCCTCGGCGTGACGAGCCTCTTCATGGCCCACTGGGTCGACAACGGCTTCGCGGGCGCAGCGCTCGAAGGCGGGGTCAAGGGCACGTTCATCAACGTCTTCAACGAGGTCGAGACGGGCCACTACCTCCGCACCGGCCCCTGCCCCCACCCCGGCCAGGGCGAGGAGCTCGAGACGCTGAGCCCGCTCGAGATGCAGATCCTCTCGACCTTCTTTCCCGCCACGGTCGGGCTCGAGCCGATGCCCGAGTACCCGCCCGGGAAGCAGTGCAACGCCAAGGGCCTGACGAAGCTCGGCGCCTATCTCGTCCGGCAGATGATCGCCCGTCACATGCTGATCGAGGTCGACCACATGAGCGAGCGTGCGCGCGATCGAGTCCTTGCGATCGCCGGTCGCCGCGATTATCCACTCGTCTCCAGCCACACCGGCACAGGAGGCACCTGGACCGACGGCGAGCTCCGCAACCTCTACGACGCCGGCGGGTTCGCGGCGGCGACCCCCGCACAGGCCCCGGCGCTGGCCGATCGCATCCTCGGTTTCCGTCGCTTCGACGACGGTGAGGGGACTTTCGGAGTCGGGCTCGGAACCGACACCGGCGGATTCTCGTCCCTGCCGGGACCGGAGGCCCCGCCCGCGGCCATCTCATACCCGTTCACCGGCTACCGCAGCGGCATCACGTTCCGGCGCCAGCGAACCGGCGAGAGGACGTTCGATCTCGGCATCGACGGCGTCGCCCATTACGGGCTGTTCGCCGACCTGCTGGACGAAGTCCAGGCGCAACCCGACGGTCCCGCCGCGATGCGGACGCTCTTCCGCTCGGCCGAGGCGTACCTGCAGATGTGGGAGCGGGCGCGCGCCCACTGACAGCCGGCTTCAGGCCACCTCGATCTGGAAGCAAGGCGGCCGCAGTGTCGTATGGTCCTCGGCGCCCAGTCACCGACCGAGAGGAACCGCATGGCGACCAAAGAGGACTTCAGCGCCGAGGAGTGGGAGGCGATCTCCGACGGCCCGGTCTACGCCGGATTCATGATCATCACCGCCAGCAAGGGCGGGACGATCCGCGAGACGTTCTCGATGTCCAAGGCCTGGGCCGAGGCGCGTCAGCGCCACGGCGAGAGCGAGCTGCTTGACGCAATCGTGGCCGAGAAGCCGAAGCTCGATGAGAAGCCCGGCTCGGCGATCGAGCTCCACAACGCCGGTATCCAGATGTTGCAGCAGGCTGTCCAGGCGATCGAGGCTAATTCGCCCAGCGAGGTCGACGCCTACCGGAGCTTCGTCACCGGGCTCGCCGAGCGGGTAGCCGAGGCTCACGAGGAGCACGGGGAGAAGATCAGCTCAGGCGAACGCTCGGTGCTCGACGAGATCGCCGAGGCGCTCGGATCCGAGGCGCGGCCGTCCGAGGACGAATAGCGCACTCGCGGGATCGTTTCAGGACCAGCTGCATGGCCAGAGTTCGGGGTTGCATTTATGCCCCGATATCTCCAAACTGCCGAAAGCTAGTTCATGGGATCGTATGATATGGAAACTCGGCTGGACAGCCGGGAAGGGGATGCAAGGATGCAAAAGGTAATTGTCACGGGTGGACTCGGGTTCATCGGTTCACACGTGGTCGACGGTCTGCTGGCCGCGGGCAGGCAGGTCACGGTGATCGATTCGATGGTCGCCGCGGTCACGGATGGTCGCGAGTACGAGGAATTTCCCGGCACGCGTGTGCACCGGGTCTCGATCGCGCGATTTCTTGGCACAGGGGGGAACCTTCGAGGGCTCCGACCTGGTCGTCCACGCCGCCAGCCATGTCGGGCCGGCATCAATCCTCCACCGCAACGGCTCGCTCGGTGCGGAAATCGTCGCCGTGACGCAGCAGGTCATCGAGGAGTGCGTCGAGCACGACGTTCCGCTGATCAGCTTCAGCTCGGCCGAGGTGTACGGCCGTAGCGGGATGCTGGCGGAGTCGGACGACATCATCGTCCCGGTTCACTACAACGCCCGTCTCGAATACGCCATTGCAAAGACGCTGACCGAGGCCGCCACGATCAACAGTCGCCACCGCGGACTGCGGGCATTCGTCATCCGCCCGTTCAACGTCGCCGGCCCTCGACAGTCGCGTGCCGGTGGATTCGTGATGCCGACGTTCGTGCAGCAGGCAGAAGTCGGCCGCCCACTGACGGTCTTCGCGGGCGGCATGCAGGAGCGTGCTTTCCTCAGCGCCACGGACCTCTCCCGCTTCATCACCGACCACGCGGAAGCGGCGTTCGAATCGGAGCGCCCGATCTTCAATCTGGGCAACCCGGCCAACACGACAACCGTCTGGAACCTGGCCGAACGCATCGTCGACCGCCTCGACAGCTCCAGTCCGATCGAACACGCGGACGCGCGCCTGATCCACGGGCCGTTGTACGAGGAGGCGGAGTCGATCCAGAAGCTGCCGGTCCTCGAAGCGGCGGCGGACGTCGGCTGGGGGCCACGGATCACACTCGACGAACTGATCGACGAAACGGCGCACTTCTACAGCGAGCGCGACGATACGCGCGAGGCGGCAGCGGTCCCGCTTGCCCCGCATGTTGGGGTCTGACCTGCCGAAATCCGTCGTCGTTCTCGCTCCGCACGCGGACGATGAGGCGATGGGCTGCTCAGGGCTCATGGCCAAGCTCGCGGCTGCCGGCTCGCGAATCCACGTCGTCTACCTCGCCGTCGACGGCTTTCACCACTACGGCGTCGACGGTGAGACCACCTACGCGGAGCGCGTCGCGGAGATCGAGGATGTTCTCGCACTCTTCGGCGACCAGACCACGTACGAGATCGCGTACGGCGACCAGGGTCTGATCGAGCAGCTCGACACACTCCCTCGCCGCGACCTCGTCGACCGCTTCGAGAAGGTCATCATCGATCGAGAGCCCGAGCTCCTTCTCGTGCCGGCGCTCCCGGACTACGACCAGGACCATCAGGCCGTCTTCTTACGCCGCCCATGCCGCCGCCCGTCCCATCGCCCAGCAGTTCGGCAGCTGGTTGACGCCGAACGTCCTCGCTTACGAGATGACGAAGATCCAATGGGCGGCCGAGCCGCTACCGCGCTTCGGAGCTTTCGTGGACATCACGGAACATATGGAGACCAAGCTGGAGTCCGTCCGCCGTTATCGGACGATGCTTCGCCCGAGTCCTCACATCCGAAGCCTCGAGTCGGTCGAGTCCCTGGCCAGGATCCGCGGAGCGGAGATCGGCGTGACCCACGCCGAGGCATTCGCGGTCCTACGCGCGACCCTTTAACCGCCTCGACGGTGTCGGGTCCAACCACGCTGCCTGCCAACAGTTTCCACGCGGTCGGGTTCGAGCACCAACCGCGGCTCGTGCCGCACCAGCTGCATCAGGCCCCGCAGAGTCGGCCCGAACCTTCGCTCCGGCACCGTCTGCGCGCGAACCCGTCGGACGAGATCCTGGCGCAGCGCCCGATCCGCAAGCTTCTCGAGGTGCGACCGTCGCGACCCCGGGTCGAGCGTCGCCGCGTGTCGCCGCTTGACGGCGTGCGCCGCACGCAGCCCCTCCTCGGTCTGCAGGTAGCCCTCATCGGTGAGGTCGCTGAGGCCGGAGCTGAAGCTCTGGGCGTGGATGCGATAGCGACAGAGCACCTCGTCGATCCACGCGATGTCCCAATGCTCGGACATCCGCAGCCAGCACGCGAAGTCGAACGCCGGGTAATCCGCTTGCCGAAAGGCACCCTCGGGCACTGCGGAGCGGCGAATCATCGCCGTCGAACTGCATACCCGGTTGTGTGCCATCGACTTCTCGACGAATTCGGTGCCCGTCTCGAGCGGGGGCGACGGCACCCCGAGCCAGTCCTGCTCCTCCAGCACAGTCCCCTCGGCGTCGATCAGCGCGAACCGCGAATGCGCAAAGCCGGCCGATGGATACGAGTCCAAGGCCGACACGGTTCGCTCGACCAGCGTCGGCTCCGCTACGTCGTCGTCGCCGAGCTGGAGAACGTATTCCGTCGATGCGCCCAGCAGCGAGCGGCTGAAGTTGCCCACGATTCCCGCATTCTCGTGCGTGTCGTACGAGCCGGAGACGAGGATCGTCGAACGCTTCCACGACCTCCGCGACCGAGTCGTCGGGGGTCGCGTCGTCGTGCACCTCGACCACAAGGTCCGAGAACGTCTGATCCAGTGCCGAGGTAATCGTTTCTGCGAGCCACCGGGTGCGCTTGTAGGTGGGGATGCAGATCGTGACGCGGCTCAACGAACCCCCCTGGCGAAAGCGTTCATCAAGGTCCCGAAATTCTGGAGCAGTGAGCCCGCGTCGAACGCCTGGGGCCCGACGAGTGAAACGGTTCTTGCCCGCTTAGCATTCCGGCAATAGCCTTCGCGTCGCGTTAGTCTGCGGCGGTCAAATGCACGGGGAGGTTCCCATGAATTCGAGTGCCGATTCCGACCTGAAGGCCCGACATCGGGCCATGTGGGCTTCGGGTGACTATCCCTCGATGGTCGAGACGTTCCTGCTGCCGCTTGGGCCCACGCTGGTTCAAGCCTGCGGCATCGGCCCGGACATGAGCGTGCTCGACGTCGCGGCCGGAACGGGCAATGCATCGATCCCTGCAGCACAGGCCGGCGCACGGGTCACCGCCAGCGACCTGACCCCGGAGCTGTTCGACGCCGGACGCGTGAGAGCTGAGGGGGAGGGCGTCCAACTCGACTGGGTCGAGGCCGATGCCGAGAATCTTCCGTTCGAGGACGCGTCATTCGACGTCGTCATGTCGTCGATCGGGGCGATGTTCGCTCCCCACCACCAGAAGGTCGCGGACGAAATGGTCCGGGTCTGCCGTCCGGGTGGGACAATCGGGATGTTGAACTGGACTCCGGAAGGGATGATCGGAGCTCTGTTCAAGACGATGGGACCGTTCGCACCTCCGCCTCCTCCCGGCGCTCAACCGCCGCCGCTCTGGGGCGGCGAGGAGCACGTCAAGGAACTCTTCGGAGATCGGGTCGACTTCCGAACGCTCGAGCGCGAGATGCTCGAGATCACGGCCTTCGAGCGTCCCCATGAATACGGGGAGCACTTCAAGGCGAAGTACGGGCCGACGATCGCCGCGCGAAACAACGCAAGTCGCGACGGACGGGAAGGGGAGCTCGACGACGCGCTCGATCGCTTCTGTGACGAGTGGAACCTCGGTGCCGACGACAAGGCTCGCTTCGAGCAGGAGTACCTGATCGTCGTCGGAACGCGACGATGACGCAGATCGCCGCTCGCGTAACGCAGGCCTAGTGCCTGAATCAGCGAGCGGAGGTGGCCCGCACCCGGGCCGCCTGCCGGACCAGGTGGTCGCGCTCGGCGACGTTCGTGGCGCGGTGGGCAGCGGCCGCGTACGCCGCCGCGGCGGCGGAGAGGTCGCCGGCGAGCTCGTGCAGATGGCCGCGGACGGCGTGCCACCGGTGACGCTCGCCGAGCACGTCGCTCAGCTGGTCGGTCTCCTCCAGCCCGGCGGCGGCGCCCTCGACCTGGCCGATCGCGACGGCGCGACCGAGCACCGCGGCGGGGTTCTGACGTACCGGATCCGCGGACAGGGCGACGAGGTCGTCGTACCAGGCGAGGATCTGCGGCCAGTCGGTCTCCTCGGCGCTGGCCGCGTCGTCGTGCAGGGCGGCGATCGAGGCCTCGACTTGATACCGCCCCGGGGGGCGGGACTCGGTCTGAACCGCTAGCGCCGACTGGAGCACGCGCACCCCTTCGGCGATCTCGCGCGCATTCCAGAGGTCCCGGTCCTGGCTGTCCAGAGGGACGATCCGCCCTTCGGCGTCGATCCGCGCGGGTAGCCGTGCGTGGTTGAGGAGCATCAGCGCGAGCAGCCCGCGCGCCTCGGGCTCCTCGGTCGCGAGTGTGAGCTGGCGCGTCAGGCGGATCGCCTCGCCCGCGAGGTCGACACGGTCAGAGTGCCCCGCCGTGTAGATGAGGTAGAGCACGCGTAGGACGACGGCCAGGTCGCCCGGCCGTCCCAGGCGGCGCCCGCGAAGCGTGCGCTTCGCGCGGCTGATCCGCTGCGCCATCGTCGCCTCGGGGACGTAGAAGGCGTCGGCTATCTCGCGGGTCGTGAGCCCGCCGACTGCGCGCAGGGTCAGCGCGACCTGGGAGGTGGGCGTGAGGTCGGGGTGACAGCAGATGAAGAGCAGGAACAAGGTGTCGTCGCCGCCCTCCTCGGCGATCTCCGGCTGCGGCTCCATGTCCGTCTCCTCCTCACGGCGCTGTCGGGCGGCCTCGCTTCGGCGGGCGTCGATGAGACGGCGAGTGGCGACGGACGATCAGCCACGCTCGCGGGTCGCGTGGCGGGTGCTCGGGCCAGACCCGCAGCGCCTCGATCAGCGCCTCCTGCAATGCGTCCTCGGCGGCGTCGAAGTCCTCGCCGCGCCGAACCAAGCCCGCGAGGACCCGCGGGACGAGGGCGCGCAGTGCGCCCTCGTCCAGTCCCTGCGCAGCCCCCTCGATCACCCTGCCTCAGTCCTCCGACGGCGTGTGGGACAGAATCTCGCGGACGTCGATCCACTCGTAGAGCGGCTCGCCGCCCGGGCCGGGCTCGGAGGACACGTACGCCGCGACCTCCACCGCCCGCTCGTAGGAGTCGACGTCGATCATGTACCAGCCGGCGACCAGATCGCTGGTCTCGGGATGCGGGCCGTCCGTCGTGACGGGCGCGGCGTCGGGGCCGCCGTAGCGGACGAACGTCTGCGACGGCGCGAGCGCCTGCGCGTCCACGTACTCGTCCCCGATCACCTCGCGGACGTTGCGAAGGAACGACATGTGCGCCTCCACGTCCTCGGGCGCCCATTCGTCCATCGGGGGGTACGGGCGGTACGGCTCGGGGCCGCCGCGGTAGCGCTTGAGCAACAGGTACTTCGGCATGTTGGTCTCCTTGTGTCGTGGGCCGCGTCTGGCGTCCCTTTACCCGAAGAGCGGAGCCGATCAGCGCTTCTCGACATCAAGGGTCGCATTCTTCGCTGTGAGGACCACCGCCGGCGGGGCGGCAACGCCATGATCAACGGCAAGGGCGGATAAGCCGACACTGAGCAGGGGAAGGGTCGCTCGCCGTGCGTTAGAGTGTCGCCCATGAGGGGACGTTGCGCAGGGGCAGTGTTCGTGGTCGCACTGATCGTGCTCGGCCTGGCCGCACCGAGCGCTCTCGCCGCGCACCGAGACGATCTCGTCGTTCGACGGGACCCAGATCAAGGTCAACTTCTTCCCGACCGACGCGGTCGCGCCCGGCAAACGTGCGCCGACGGTCCTCTTCGGCCCGGGCTGGAGCTCCCCGGGCGCCACCGATCCCGAGGGCGCCAGCGACCCGACGATCGGCGACGTCGGCGTCGGGCCGCTGCGGGCAGCCGGCTACAACGTGCTCACCTGGGACCCGCGTGGTTTCGGCGATTCCGGCGGCGTCGTCCAGGTCGACAGCCCCGATGCCGAGGCGCGCGACGTCAAGAGGCTGGTCACCTACGTCGCGGCGCAGCCTGAGGCGAAGCTGGACGGCAGGCGCGACCCCCGCGTCGGCATGACCGGCGCCTCCTACGGCGGCGGGATCCAGCTCTCGGCGGCGGCGATCGACCGCCGCATCGACGTGATCGTCCCCGACATCGCCTGGCATTCGCTGACGACCAGCCTCTACAAGGACTCGACCTTCAAGGCCGGCTGGGGAACGCTGCTCTACACGCTCGGCAAGGCCGACCGGGAACCTCGACCCGCACATCGACAGCGCCTCCCTCGCCGGGCAGACGACCGGTCACATCTCCGCGGAGGACGAGGCCTGGTTCCGCGACCGCGGCCCCGGTGACCTCGTCAAGCGGATCACGGTGCCGACGATGCTCGTGCAGGGAACCGTCGACACGCTCTTCACGCTCGATGAGGCGATCACCAACTACCGGCATCCTGAGCCGCAGCGGCGTCCCGCTGAAGATGCTCTGGTTCTGCGGCGGCCACGGCTCCTGCCTGACCGATCACGGCAACACCGGCCGGATCGAGAAGGCGTCGATCGCCTGGCTCGACCGCTGGCTGAAGCGCGACCAGCTCGGTCCGGACCGGACCCGGCTTCGAATGGATCAACCAGGACGGCGAGCGGTTCGCGTACGCAAGCGCTACCCGACGAGAAGCACGCGACGGTCGAGGCGCGCGGCGACGGCACCACTGCCGGTCGACCCAGGCGGGCGGCTCCGGGCCCGTCGGCGCCCCGGCCCCGGCGCCGTCGGCGCGATCGCCGGCGATCACGAACGGCACGAAGGGCGCTCAACGCGTCAACGTCGAGATCCCCGGCGCGCGGCCAGGACCGGCAGCTCGTCGGCGTGCCGAAGCTCTCGCTCGACGCTACTCGGGCAACGCGCACCAGCTCGGACGTCCGCGTCTTCGCCCAGCTCGTCGACGACGACACCGACATCGTGCTCGGCAATCAGGTCACGCCGATCCCGCTGAAGCTCGACGGTGAGCACCACAGCGTCAAGCGGCCGCTCGAGGCGATCGCCCACACGTTGCGCCCGGGTTCGAGCGTGACGCTGCAGATCACCGCCAGCGCCACCAACTACGGGTCCGCAGCGCGCGACCGGCCTGCGTCGACTTCAGCGACATCGATCTGTCGGCTGCCCACCGTCAAGGCCAGGGCCTCGGGCAACTGAGTGACGCCGCTGCAGCTTGGGCCGAGGGGGATCCGCTGATGCAGGCCTACCACGACGAGGAGTGGGGGGTTCCGGAGCGCGACTCCAGGGCGCTCTGGGAGAAGCTGATGCTCGACGGCTTCCAGGCCGGTCTGGCCTGGATCACCGTGCTGCGCAAGCGGGACGAGTTCCGCAGGTCATTCGCGGGATTCGAGCCCGAGCGGGTCGCGGCCTTCGACGAGAAGGACATCGATCGGCTGCTCGGCCAATGCCGGGATCATCCGGTCACGGGCGAAGATCGAATCGACGATCGCCGGCGCCCGGGTCTATTGCGAGATGGCGGAGCGGCGGTGAGTCGTTCAGCGACTACTGCTGGTCGTTCACCGACGGCGAGGTGCTGATCGGCGACGGCCGGACGTTCCCCGCCAGGACGGAACTCTCGGAGCGGGTGTCGAAGGACCTGAAGTCCCGCGGCTTCAAGTTCGTCGGGCCGACGATCGTCTACGCGTGGATGCAAGCGGTCGGCATCGTCAACGACCACGCCGCCGACTGCTTCCGCCGCGACCAGGTCTGAAGGCGAGTGGGAGCCCGCCGGCCGGCGGGCTCCCACTTGGCGAACTCTCAGAGACCGGCGGCCTTCTCGTCCTCGCCGAACTCGACGATTCCGTAGATCACATAGACGCAGAGGAAGAACACCCCCAGCGACCACCATGGATATGCGCCGCCGATCGACAACAGCGCGCCGAGCGCACCGAGGCTGGCGGCGATGAGCCCGATCACCCGTCCGTAGGCGTTTCCGGCCAGCAGCGAGAACCCGCCGGTGAGCTGGATGATCCCGAGGACGATCAATACCCAACCGAGCGTGTTCAGATTGCTCAGTATCAACCTCGTGTCGCCGACGAAAATGTTCGCGTCGTCGAGGGCTCCGATCCCGTAGATGACGTTGAGCGTGCCTACGATCAGCAGCAAAATGCCTGCGAATGCGACTCGGCCTGTACCTCTCATGGTCGGATCCTTTCGTTCTGTTCCGGTTCGGCGGCACGGATTGTCCGCCCGTTCATGAACAGTCAAGCCGCAATACCGGACAGGACCTTCATCCGCAGGTGGTGATCGGCGCCTGAGCCTGTCCGATGCCGTCCGCCGACGGGCTTGAATGTCACTGTGCCCCGCCATCCGATCGGACGCCACGTTCACGAGCGCGTACGCGCCAGGAGGCGCATGCGGGTCGGTGGGATCGCCGCGTTGTTGGCCGTGGTCGGCCCGGGCGTGCTCGCCGGGCTCTCCGACGACGACCCGCCGGGAATCACCACCTATTCGGTGCTCGGCGCCGACTACGGCTACACCCTGCTCTGGGTGGTCGTCCTCTCGACCGTCGCGCTGATCGTCTTCCACGAGGTCGCGGTCCGGACCGGGGTAGTCACCGGAAAGGGGCTCGTGACCCTGCTGCGCGAAAGGCGCGGCCCGCGGGTGGCCGGCCTCGTCGTCGGGGCCCTTCTGATCGCCAACTTCGGCACCCTCTGCGCCGAGTTCGCCGGCCTCGCGGCCGGCGCTCACCTGCTGACCGGGGTCGGGCGCGGGATCGCCATACCGGTCGCCTGCATCGCCGTCGCGCTGCTCGTCCTGCGCGGCAGCTTCCACAGGGTCGAGCACGTGCTGCTCGCGCTGAGCGCCGTCTTCGTCACCTACATCGTCGCCGGCTTCATGGCCGGTCCGGACTGGGGCGCCGCTCTGGAAGGTGCCGCAGTGCCGTCGCTGCCCTCGGGCCGCGACGCCGTGCTCGCGGTCGTCGCCACGGTCGGGACGACCCTGGCGCCCTGGGGCCTCGCCTTCATCCAGTCCTACGCGGTGGACAAGCGCCTCTCCCCGAAGGACCTCAAATACGAGCGCGTCGATGTCGTCACGGGCGCCGTGATGACCGGCGTGATCGCCGTCTTCGTCGTCGTCGCCTGCGCAGCGACCCTGCACCAGAGCGGGGTCCACATCGACAATGCCGGCGATGCCGCCCAGGCGCTCGAGCCGCTCGCCGGCGCTGCCGCCAGCGATCTGTTCGCGGTCGGGTTCGTCGGCGCTGCACTCCTGGCGATCGCCATCGTGCCGCTGTCCACCGCCTACTCGCTGGCCGAGGCCGGAGGTCGGCCCGCAGACCTTGACGACCGGTTCTCGGAGGCCCGCCTCTTCTACGTCGGCTACGGGGTCATGCTCGCCGCCGCGGCCCTGCTGGTCGCATTACCCGGTGTCCCGATCGTGCCGCTTCTGTACCTGAGTCAGGCGTTGAACGCCGCACTGCTACTCGCAATCCTGCCGTTCATACGCGGCCTCGCCTCCGACGAGCAGATCATGGGAGCGCATCGTCTCGGTCCGCTCGCGAAGGCGGCGACCGCGGCGACGATCGTCCTGGTGGCCGTCTCGATCGCGCTGCTCGCCTGGCTCACGTTCTTCTGACGTGGTTTTGAGGGGTCCCCGCTGGGGTAGGGTGCGAGAAGTTGCACTCGGGAGGACCGACGAAAGGTGACGGTTAAGAGATGACGATGGGAACCGGACTCGTATTGATCGCGATCGGCGCCATCCTGCGCTACGCGGTCAAGGACGAATGGGACGTCGTGGACCTGACGACCGTCGGGCTCATCCTGATGATCGTCGGTGCCGTCGCCTTCGTCGTCGGCGCGATCTACGCGTTCAGCCGCAGGACTCCAGGTGGGCCGGTCGACCCGCGCTACCCGGACGATCGCTACCCGCCCGACCAGCGGTACTGAGTACGACCGGGGTCAGGCGCGGCCGGCTGCGGCGCGCTCCAGCACGGCGGCCATCGCAGCCGCCTCGATCTTGACGTCGTGCTTGCCGGCCGCGAGCCGCGCGGCCGGGTTGGGGGAGGGGAGGGCCGCCGCTCGCTCGAGCGCGGATGTCAGCGCCGCCTGATCCTCCGGGTCGACGAGGATCCCCGCATCCGCCGAAACGAACTCGGGCGGCCCGCCGACGGTCGTGGCGACCACCGATCGCTCCATGGCCATGCCCTCGAGGGTCGCCTGCCCGAACGGCTCGACGATGGAGGGCTGACAGAGGACGTCGCAGGCGGCGACCCATTGCGGCACGTCCGACTGCGGGATCCGGCCGACCACCCGGACGTTCTCGCGGGTCTCGAGGCGGTCGCGGAGCGGGCCGTCGCCGACGAAGGCCAGACGGCCGCCTCCGAGTGAGGCGAAGGCATCGGCGAGGGCGAGCACGTTCTTACGCTCGATCAGCGAACCGACGCAGAGGAAGGCGGGGCCCTCGCCTTCCCAGCCGAGTTCGCGGCGGGCCGGACCGGGCTCCATCGGGTGGAAGGCATCGAGGTCGATGCCGCAGTCGGCGATCTCCGTCTTCGGCCCTGCGGCGGGGATCGCCTCGGCGAGGCGCCCGGCGAGCCAGTGCGAGTTCGCGATCACGGCCGACGATCGCCGGACGACTCCGGCCGTCGCCTGCCTGACCCCGCGCATCTCGGTGAGGTTGCGCACGTCCTGGCCGTGGGCCATGACGACGAGGGGGCACCGCGCCGTAAGGGATGCAGCGGCGCCCGCCGCACCCGCCGGGAAGAGAAAGTGGGCGAAGACGACGTCGGGCCGGAAGCGTCGTGCGGTGCCGATCGAATCGGCGAGGAGCCCCGCGTACTTCTGTGGACCTCCGCCGCGCCGGCTGATCGATGTCACCTCGACCTCGTGCCCGAGCGCACCGATCTCCCGGGTCAGCGGGACGAGGAAGCTGCCGAGGTCCGGATTCTCCGGACTCGGCCACATCTGGGTGACGACCTGGATCCGCACCGGATGCCGCCGCCCGCGCCGCGCGTCAGCCGACGAGCTTCTGAATCGTGAAGGTGCGATCGCCTCGGGGCGTCTCGACCACGACGTCCTCGCCGACCCGCCGGTCCCTGAGCGCGCGACCGATCGGCGATTCGGCGGAAAGACGCCCGCCCGCGAGGTCGGCCTCGGTCGGGCCGACGAGAGTCCAGGCGTGGGACTCGCCGCTGTCGTCGAGGATCTCGGCGGTCCGGCCGAACGCGAATGCGTCGGATCCGTCGTCGACCTCGACCACGACAGCGTCCCGCAACCGCATCCGGAGGCGTTTGATCTTGGTCTCCAGGTGAGCCTGATCCTCCTTGGCGATGTGGTAATCGGCGTTCTCCTTGAGGTCGCCGAGCTCGCGCGCCGCCTTGATCCTGGCGGCCATCTCGAGCCGCGCCGGCCCCTCGAGCTGCTCGATCTCCGCCTGCAGCTCCGCGAGGCCCTCGGCCGTGATCGACTCGCCGGTCATTCCCTGATCGTCTGAGTTGCTCATCCGCTCACATTGGCAGATTCCGGCGCAAAGGCGGCGCTCTCAGCGAGCGTTGAGCTTCCCGAAGCCCTTGCGGAGGCGATTGCGGTCGACGTTGCCGTTGATCCCACGCACTCGGCCCGAGCTCGTGTACTGCCAGATCGTCCAGCTCTTGCCGCCCCAGTGCGAGGCGGGGACGAGCGGCCTGTCGACGTCGAAGTTGGCCACCCAGAGCGGGTAGCCGTCGGTCGCGAACGAGGTGGTGTCCCCGGTCGCGCTCCAGCTCGAGGCATTGGTGTAGATGATCGGCTTGACGCGAAGCTTCTTCTCGACACGGTTCATCCAGGTCCGGATCCACAGCCGCAAGCGGTTCGGATCGAGATGCAGGAACGGCGCCTCGACGTCGAGCGCGGGCCGTAGGTCGTTGCTGCGGACCTTGCCGACAACGGCGATGAAGCGATTCGCCTCGGCGCGGGCGTCCTCCTTGGCCTTGCTGCGCGTTCCGCCCTTGGCGAAAGCGCGGTGGTAGGCGCCGACCCTGAGCCCGGCCGACTTCGCGTTGGCGTAGTTGCGCGGGTAGTAGCGGTCGCGCCCGCATTCCTCGGGAACGACCGTGCAGTCCTTGCCGTCGCCGCGGCTCGCCTGGACATAGGCGAAGCGGATATCCGTCTTGCCGACCTTGTTCCACGCGATCCGCTCCTGAAAGCGGGAGACGTCGATGCCCTTTACGTGGCCCTTGCCGGCGAAGGCGGGGGAGGAGGTGAGGGCGAGCAGCGTGAGGCAGGCGATCGCGGTCGCCCGAATTAGTGATCTGAACTTCATCTCCATCTCCAACACGCTCACGGCCGAATAGTTCTAGGCAGTTCTACGGCACGATCTCGAGGCGGCGTGCCACCGCGACCGCGACGGCCGTGGCGAGCGGCCCCGCCGGGTAGCCGGCGATCGAGCCGCCTCCGGAACCGACCCGGAGCCCGTCGGTCTCGCTGACCAGCTCGATCTCGATCGAAACGGAGACCCTCCGGTCGGTGAGCGGCGCCCCGCCGGCGACCGATCCGAGCAGCCCGCCGCCCGGGATCGCAGTCCGCAGCCAGGGGTCGCCGAAGCGCAGCAGG
This sequence comes from uncultured Solirubrobacterales bacterium, assembly GCA_963791335.1. Classification (GTDB taxonomy): domain Bacteria; phylum Actinomycetota; class Thermoleophilia; order Solirubrobacterales; family 70-9; genus RHKX01. The sequence goes on along the minus strand of CAWBRN010000005.1, from coordinate 165,690 downwards.
TCACGGCCGCTCGTCGTTCCCTCCGCCGCCATCGCATAGGTGCCGTCGCCGGTCCCGGTCATCACGAAAGCCGCGACCTCGAGCGGGCCGGTCCGGAAGTTCGTCAGCTCGATGTCCACCTCGTCGAAGCCGTCGAGCGCCGAGAGTCCCGCTGGGGCGATGGAGCCCTCCTCGGCAAGGCCGATCTCGATCCCGTCGCCGCGGACGGTCAGCCGGTCACCGGCATTGCGTAAGAGCCGGTACGAGGGCCGGGCGACGATCGTGACCTCGGCCGTGCCGCCGTGCCGGGTCAGCCTCGAGCGGATCCGGGCGGCGCCGATCTGCGGCAGCGCCAGCTCGATCGCGATCAGGGCCGCGAGGAGCAGGACGATGGCGATCGCAAGCGCCGCGAGCATCGACTGAAGCTAGCCGCGGTGCGGTCGGCGTCAAGTGACGCCGCTCCGCCCGCCGCGACATAAACTGCTCGACCCGAACGCGTTCGTCCCGGAGGAGAGGCCGAAGCATGAGGAAGTTCGTCGTCGCAATCGCGACGTCACTGGTGGCGTCGGTTGCGCTCGCCCCTGCGATCGCGAGCGCTTCCCCCTACATCCATGCCCACCGCGGCGGCGCGCTGAAGACGGTCGGCGGTGAGCTGCGGCCCGCCTTCCCCGAGAACTCGCTGCCCGCGTTCCGCCACTCGGCGAAGCTCGGGTTCGTCCTCGAGATGGACACCCGGATCACCTCCGACGGCAGGGCCGTGGTCATGCACGACGCCTCGCTGAAGCGGACGACCGACTGCACCGGCCTGGTTTCCGGAGCACACGCTGGCCGAGATCCGCGAGGACTGCGAGATCGACATCCTCGGAACCGACGAGATCTCCCGGCACCTCGGCAGCAAATCCGACAAGCGGGCCAAGGTTCCGACGACGATCCAGGCGCTGAAGGTCGCCAGGGGTCGTGGGGTGGGGGTCAACCTCGAGGTCAACAACTATCCGACCGACCCCGACTACGACTCGACCGACGGCTTCGCGCAGACGGTCGGCCAGCAGGTGAAGGACAGTGGATTCCCGCCCAGTCGACTGATCCTGCAGAGCTTTCTGCCCGGCAACCTGACTCCGTTCCAGTCCGACCCCTACTTCGACGACGCGAAGTACTCCTTCCTGACCTTCCAGAACTCCAACAACATCGCCGCCGCCATCGCCAAGGCCAGCGGATTCGACTACATCTCGCCGCAGTGGCCCGTCAGCGCCGAGTTGATCTCCGAAGCACACGGGAAGGGCCTGCAGGTCGTTCCGTTCACGTTCGACGACGGCGCTGACGCCCAAGGGGCCGCGCAGGTGGGGGCAGACGCCCTGATCGCCAACGATCCGGTCACGGCGCGGAAGGCCGTGAAGTCCGTCCAGCCGCCTGTGACGCCGCTGGGGAAGCCGCCATCGAAGTCGGCATGTGCCTCGACGCGTGCGTCCAACCGATCGAAGCCGGTCGTCAATCTCTACCCGGACCAGAGCGGTCCCGCGGGTCTTCGCGCTCCAGTACAAGCAGGACCTCAACAACATCGTCAGTTACGACTCGTTCCGCAAGAAGATCGAGTGCATGATCCTCGACTACGTCGTCCCGAACATGGCGAAGAACCGGCCCAACATCGTCGCCCTGAACGAGGACGTCGGTCTGATGACCCTGGCGACGGGTTCGCGAGGCGCCTCGACCCGCGAGATCTTCAGCGATCCCGGCAACGTTCCGGGCTGCGAGGGCATCCCGTCGCCCTGCGGTGTGGCCGTGGCGCTGGGGACGCTCGACGGCGAGTACGCCGAGCAGGAGACCGCTTACGCCGATCGCTTTCCCGGCATCCCCGGCTTCTCGAAGACGTTCGTCGCCGGGACGGACACGTTCGCCCGCGGCTGGATGCAGACCTTCAGCGACCTGGCCAGGCGATACCACGTCTACATCCTCGGCTCGAACAATCAGACCGAGTTCCGCGAGTCGGTCGACCCAGAGGAGATCGCGAAGTTCGCCGATCCCGACGTCGCGAACCCGGCCAGCGCGTTCGTCGCAACGGGGCCCGAGGTCTACAACGAGGCTTTCATGTGGGGACCGAGGAACGTCACGCCCGACGGACCGCGCCCCATGCGCAACGTCGTCGCCTCGAACAAGAAGGTGCCGCTGACGACCATCGAGCAGGTGATCAGCCTGACCCCTGGGCCGAGCACCGGCCCGGACGCGATCGAGAACGTCCGGCCGTACCGGATCCCGGGCACGAAGGCGAAGATGTCTTTTGCGACGAGCCTCCCCGCATTCGTCTACAACGGCGGCTCGGTGACCCCGTTCGGCGAGGCGCCCGCGCCCGGGATCGACCCGTGCTCCGACACCTCCCTCTACTACATGTACTGCCTCGATGCGCTGGGCACGAACCTCGTGATGCAGGACGAGGCGAACCCGGGCGAGTGGGCGACCGCGCCCGCGAGCGCCTGGCAGCCGCTCGAGTGGATGTCCTCGACGTGGCGCTCGTCGGCCGATCCGACCGTCTCCTTCGACTACAACGTGACCCCGCACATGGTCGGCAACCTCGCCGACCTTCCGTTCGACGGGCAGACGGCGATCACCCAGCGCGGGTTGAAGGGCCCGAAGGGCGTGAAGGCGTCGAAGCGCAAGTGCAACTACGTCGGCGACTCCGAGTTCCTGCCCGAGGATCCGTCCGCAGTACGAGGTCTACTCGGGGCCGAAGAGCGAGTTCCTAGGGCTCGCTCCTTGGGCATTCCCCGACGGCCCGCGGGACGAGCTCCGCGACGCCGGCGCTGCGCTGACGCCCGGTTCGGGCGACCCGCGCGAGAACGACTACCTCGAGACGGCCGTGGTCGCCGACCTGCCGTTCCCGCCGGTGGCCCACCGCGTCAACTGCTACGGCTGACGGTCGCGGGGACCGATGCGCGATCATCGGTGAGGTGAATACCGAGGTAGAGCCGCTCGTCGACGCCCACGGAAGGACGATCTCCGACCTGCGCGTTTCGGTGACCGACCGCTGCAACTTCCGCTGTCAGTACTGCATGCCGGCGGACGGGCTGCCGTGGCTCGAGCGGGACGAGGTTCTCTCGTTCGAGGAGATCGAACGCCTCGTCGCCCTGCTGGTCCGGCTCGGAATCGAGGACGTCAGGCTGACCGGCGGTGAACCGCTGGTCCGCAAGCAGTTCCCGCGGCTCGTCTCGATGCTCGCGCCGATCCCGGGGCTGGCCGACCTCTCGCTGACCACGAACGGCTACCTGCTCGAGCGCGACGCCGATGCGCTGGTCGAGGCGGGGATCCGCCGGGTCAACGTCTCGATCGACTCGCTCGCCCGCGACCGCTTCTTCCAGATCACCCGTCGCGACGCGCTGCCGCAGGTCCTGCGCGGGCTCGAGGCGATCGGCGCCCACGAGAGCGTTCGCCCGATCAAGGTGAACGCGATCGCAATGCGCGACTTCACCGAGCGCGAGGTCTCCTCGTTCGCCGAGCTCGCCCGCAGCTCCGACTACCAGGTGCGGTTCATCGAGTTCATGCCGCTCGACGCCGACCATGCCTGGACGCCCGACTCGGTCCTCACCGGCGCCGAGATCCGCAGCCTGATCGAGCGCGAGCACGAGCTCGTCGAGGTGCCGCGCGAGCCCTCCGCCACCGCTCGCGTCTTCCGGTTCGCCGACGGGGCCGGGGAGATCGGCTTCATCAACCCCGTCAGCGAGCCCTTCTGCGCCGACTGCAATCGCCTTCGCCTCACCGCCGAGGGCAAGCTCCGCACCTGCCTCTTCTCGATCCACGAGACCGACCTCCGGGAACCGCTGCGCTCCGGCGCCGGCGACGACGAGCTCGAACGGATCATCCGCGACGCCGTCTGGCGCAAGGAGCTCAAGCATCACGTCGGTGAGAAGGGCTTCCGCCCCCCGCCGAGGTCGATGAGCGCCATCGGCGGCGTGTAGCTCCAGATAACTCCGAGCAAATGCTCCGCTTCGCGTCCGCTCTGCTCGGGCTGCGCGGTGTTGCCGCTCGGCAGGGGCGTCAGTCGGCTGGTGGGGTCGGCAGTGCGTTGCCGAGACTTCGCTGGGCGGATATACCGCCCTTAAAGCAGTTTCGTTGCGTCCGACCTTGAAGCGCTCCTCGGTAGGCCACGCCCACCTCGGCAGGCCACACCTGCAATCCCGGTTGCAGCTCCGGCGGTTCATCCGCTCGCCGCCCTAGCTTCGCGGCGGTGTTGCACGAGGGCGTCAACGCCGGATTCGAGGAGGGCAGGTCGCTGGTCGGCCGCCACTACCGGCTCGTGGTCGGGACGGAGGCGATCGGGCCGGCGATCGGCAGGCGGTCGTGGCGGCGGATCGACGACCTCCAGGAGACGATCGCCGTGGCGGTCGGCGAGCTCGGCGAGCGTCGTTATTGGCTCTACCGGGACCGAATCTGGTGGGAGCGCGACGATCTCGGCCCGGCGGACGTCGAGGCGCTGGCCGACGAGCGGCTCGCGGGCAAGCGCCGGCGCCTGGATCGGGCGCACGGGCTTCGATCCGGCAGGGCCCCATCCGCTCCAGCCCGACCGGGCATCCCGCGAGAGGTGCGGATCGCCGTCTTCGAGCGGGACGGCGGGCGCTGCGTCGAATGCGGCTCGCGGGCGCTGCTTCAGTTCGACCACGTGATCCCGATCGCCATGGGCGGATCCAGCGCCGCCTCGAACCTGCAGCTCCTCTGCGACAGCTGCAATCGCGAGAAGGGCGCCACGCTGGGTTGAGCCGCGGATCCCGCGAGTGGGGGTCGAATAGGTTTCGCGCATGAGCGGGCCTCGCGTTCTCATCATCGGCGCCGGATTCGGCGGCATCGCCGCGGCCATCGATCTGCAGGCGCACGGCTTCGACGAGATCACGATCGTCGACCGGGCGGAGGGCTGCGGCGGCACCTGGCTCCACAACGACTACCCCGGCGCCGCCTGCGACGTCCCGAGCCACCTGTACTCGTACTCGTTCGCTCAGCGGCGCGACTGGTCCCGGCTCTGCTCCCCGCAGGACGAGATCCTCGCCTACCTGCGCGAGGTCGTTCGCGACCACGGCCTCGAGCGGCGCATGGAGCTCGGCACCGAGGTGACCTCCTGTCGCTGGGACGACGAGTCCAGAACGTGGAAGACGACCGCCGCAGGACGGCCGCACCTGGGAGAGCGACGCGGTGATCGTCGCGACCGGGCAGCTCCACCGCGAGGCCTATCCGAACATCCCAGGCATCGACACGCTTCGCGGGCCACTCGTTCCATTCCGCCGCCTGGGACCACGACTACGACCTGACCGGCAGGCGTGTCGCCGTGATCGGCACCGGCGCCAGCGCCGTCCAGTTCGTGCCCGAGATCGCCGGCCGAGCCGGTCGGCTCTCGATCTTCCAGCGATCCGGCAACTGGTTCCTGCCGCGTCGCAACCGTGCCTATCCCGGGCCGGTCAAGGCCGCGATCCGGCGCATCCCCGGCCTGCAGGAGATGCGGCGGCGGTTCGTCTTCGAGTACGGCGAGTCGCTGACGATGATGATCCGGAACCCCCGCACGATCGGCCTGCTCGGCCGGACTGCGCTCGTGGCTCTTCATGCGCTGGCAGCTCCGCGACCCCGAGGTCCGCCGGAAGGCCTGGCCCGATTACACGTTCGGCTGCAAGCGCGTCCTCTTCAGCTCGCTCTACCTGCCGGCCCTGCAGCGGGACGACGTCGAGCTCGTGACCGACGCGATCACGGAGGTCGTCCCCGCCGGAGTCAGGACCGCCGACGGGCGTCTGCACGAGGTCGACTGCATCATCTGGGGCACCGGCTTCCGGACGACCGACTTCATGTTTCCGATGGAGATCGCCGGCTCCGGGGGCAGGGCGTTGAGCCGATGAATGGGCCGGAGGCGCCCACGCTCACCTCGGCATCGCCGTACCCGGGTTCCCCTCGCTGTTTCTCATGTACGGCCCGAACACGAACACCTCCGGCGGGTCGATCGTCTTCTACCTGGAGGCGCAGGCCGCCTACATCCGCCAGGCGCTCCAGCGCGTCCGCGAGACCGGAGCGGCGGCGATCTCGGTCAGGCCGGAGGTCGAGTCCCGCAGCGACCGGGAGACGCAGGCCCGCTTCGCCGGCACCGCCTGGATGGAATGCGACTCCTGGTACCGCAACGAGAGCGGCAGGATCGTCACGAACTGGCCCGGCTACATGCGCGAGTACGCGGAGGCGACGGCCGAGCTCGACCCGGGCGAGTACGAGCTGACGGCGCCCCCCGGGTAACCCGGTCGGAGTCGGTACCTCTGCCTATGCAATGCTTAGGCAGATGGAGGATCTCAGCCTCGGGGAGGCGGCCAAGCAGCTCGACGTCAGCGTCGACACCCTGCGCCGCTGGGACCGCGACGGCAAGATCGAGACCGCCCGGGACGAGCACGACCACCGTCGCGTACCGGTGAGCGAGATCGAACGCCTGCCGGTCCGCCCCAGAGCGGCACCGGACGGGCGACGCGCTCTCGACCCGCAACCGCTTCTCGGGGACCGTCGTCTCGGTCGAGGTCGACGGCGTCATGGCGCTCGTCGAGATCGAGGCCGGCCCGCACCGGGTCACCGCCGCGATCACCCGCGACTCGGTCGAGGAACTCGGCCTCGTCGAGGGAGTCCAGGCGACCGCGATGGTCAAGGCGACGTCGGTGATGATCCAGCGGGACACAGCCCGATGAGGTTCGCCGTCCGGCCGGGCATTGGCCGCGGCGGCTCGGTGCGTCGGCCCTGGCGCGCGCTGGTCGCCGGTTGCGGCTCATCCGACGACACGTCATCGGATGCCGGCTCGAACCCCGAGCTCGTCGTCTTCGCGGCCTCGTCGCTCGGGCCGGCATTCGAGCAGTACGGGGATCAGTTCGCGGACGCCGACGTGAAATTCTCGTTCGCCGGCTCCGACGATCTCGCCGCGCAGATCCGCCAGGGCGTCGTCCCGGACGTCTACGCGGCCGCCAACACCTCGCTCCCCGACGAGCTCTACAAGGACGACCTGATCGAGAAGCCGACCACGTTCGTCACCAACCGCCTCGTCGTCGGAGTTCCCGCCGACTCGGACATCGACGACATCACCGACCTCGAACAGCCCGGTACCACCGTCGCGATCGGCGACGAGGACGTGCCCGTCGGGATCTACACCCGCGAGGTTCTCGATGCGCTCGGCCCGGGCGCGAAGACGGCGATCCTCGACAACGTCGCCAGTAGCGAGCCCGACGTGGCGGGCATCGTCGGCAAGCTCACGCAGGGGGCCGTGGACGCAGGGTTCATCTATCGCAGCGACGTCGACGCCACGAACGGGGCGATCAAGCAGATCGACATCCCCCGGTCGGCCAGTCCCGACGTCGCCTATGGCATCGCGGTGACCACGGACGCCTCGCAGCCCGAACTGGCGCAGCAGTTCGTCGACGGCGTCGTCTCCGGAGATGGCCAGGACATCCTGCTCGATTCCGGTTTCGGCCCGCCGCCAGACTCCAAGTAGCCCGTGGGCTCGACGGTCGGGTTCCGGCTGCTCGCGGCGCTGGCGCTGGCGCTCCTCCTCGGCTTCCTGGTCCTGCCGCTCCTGTCCCTGTTCCTGGAGACGGGCCCGCGGGAGCTGATCTCGAGCCTCGGCGAACGCGGCGCGGCAGAGGCCCTCTGGCTCAGTCTGAGGACGTCGCTGGTGGCCCTGCTGATCATCGTCGTGGTCGGGACTCCGGCCGCCTACCTGCTGGCTCGCACGAGCTTCCGCGGTCGCGCCGGAGTGATCACGCTGATCGAGCTGCCGCTCGTCCTGCCGCCGGCCGCCGCCGGCATCGCCCTGCTCACGGCATTCGGCCCGAACGGCCTGCTGGGTGGGGCGATCGAGGACGCGGGCGTCCAGCTCGTCCTGCAGACCGCGGGGGTCGTGATCGCGCTGATCTTCGTCTCGGCGCCGTTCTACGTCCGCGGAGCCCTCGCCGCCTTCGAGGCGATCGACGGCTCGCTCCTCGACGCGTCGCGGACCCTCGGGGCGGGTGAGGGCCGGACCTTCGCGCGCGTTGCGATCCCGGGTGCCCGCGCGGGGCTCTCGTCGGGCCTGGCCCTGGCGTGGGGGAGGGCGCTCGGCGAGTTCGGGGCGACCCTGATGTTCGCGGGCTCGCTCGAGGGCACGGACTCAGACCGCGCCGCTCGCGATCTTCGAGTTCCTCGCCCGCGATTTCGACGCGGCGCTGGCGCTCTCGGCCGTCCTGCTGGTGATCTCGGCGTTCATCCTGCTCTCGGTCAAGTTCGTCGGCGGGCGCCCGGAGGCTGCGGATGCTGCTCGCTGACGTCGACGTCGTCCGCGGCGACTTCTCGTTGCGCGCCGAGCTGCAGGTCGGCGCGGGCGAGTGCGTTGCGATCGCCGGTCCCTCCGGGGCGGGCAAGAGCACCCTCCTCCGACTGCTCGCCGGACTCGCCCGACCCGATCGCGGAGCGATCACGATGGGCGACGAGCTCTGGCTCGACCCAGCGAGCGGACGATCGCTCGCGCCGGAGAAGCGTCGGGTCGGCTTCGTCTTCCAGGACTACGCCCTGTTCCCTCGGATGCCCGCGTGGCGGAACGTCGCCTACGGGATCAGCGGATCCCGCGGTGAGCGCCGGCGACTCGCGCACGAATCGCTCGACCGGCTCGGGATGTCGGCTCGGGCCGACGCGATGCCCGGGGACCTGAGCGGGGGAGAGCGCCAGCGGGTGGCGCTGGCGCGGGCGCTGGCCTCCGACCCGAAGCTGCTCCTGCTCGACGAGCCGCTCTCCGCCCTCGATGCGCGCACCCGGGCTTCGTCGTCCCGCGAGCTCGCACGGGTCCTGGCCGAGGCCGAGGTCCCGACCCTGATCGTGACCCACGACTTCGGCGAGGCGGCGCTGCTCGCCGATCGCGTAGTCGTCATGGACGGCGGCCGGATCGTCCAGGAGGGCCGGGCCGCGGACCTCGCCGCGCAGCCGGCGTCCGGGCTCGTCGCGGACCTGACCGGCGCCGTCGTGCTCCGCGGGAGCGCCACGGCGGCCCCGGGAGGCCTGACGGCCGTCGCCCTCGACGGCGGCGGCACGATCCTCAGCACCGACAAGGCGCGGGGTCCGGTCGCGGCGAGCGTCTTCCCCTGGGAGATCGAGGTCGGCCCGGCCGAGGAGGCGTCCGAGGGTTCGGCGCTCAACCGGCTCGAGGGTGAGGTCGTGTCGGTGACCGAGTTCGGCAACCGGGCGCGCGTCGGCCTCAACGTTCCGCAGCCGCTCGCCGCGGAGGTCACTTCCGCATCGATCGCCCGGCTCGGGCTGGCGCCAGGGTCCTCGGTAGCCGTCGGCTGGAAGGCGACGGCGACCCGGCTCACGCCGCTCTGATCCACCGTCTCCGGGGCCCGGTACGGTCGCTGGGTCGTCGACGAGGAGGAGACGCCGGATGGCGGAGAGTGGAACGGAATGGATCGGGAGGTTCGCCGGCGAGGCGGGAGCCGAGGCTCCCGGCGATGCCGAGATCGAGAAGCTGCTCCGGCTCGCGTCGGTCGCGGCGCACTCGTCGGAGCGCATCGCGGCCCCGATCGCCTGCTTCATAGCGGGCTCGGCGGGGCTCGACCTCGACCGTGCGATCGCGCTGGCCGAGCGGATCGGGACCGCCGCCGACTAGCGGCCAGGCGTAGAGCCCAGCGGCCTCAGGCCGTCGCTGTCGCTCCGACCAGCTCGGGGACGGTGACGAACTCGTATCCCTCCGCCGCGTAGCGGTTGAGGGTGTCCTCTGTGGCCGCGACGGAGCGCGAGCGGTCGGCGGCCGGCTCGAGGTTGTTGCCGTCGTGCATGAGGATGATGTCGCCCTCGCCGGCGTGCGCGGCGTGGCGGGCGATCGATCGCTGGGTCGCGGTGCGGCGCCAGTCGTAACAGGTGACCGACCAGGTGACGGGCTCGTAGCCCTCCTCGCGGACGGCCCTCAGGGTGCCCGGCCGCCGGCGGCCGTACGGCGGGTCGCATCAGCATCCCCTCGGGTCCGCGGGAGAACTCGAGTCCGGCGGCCTCGACGGCGGCCCGGCAGCGGCGCATCTCGTCCTTGACCTCGGCGCTCGAAAGCATCGGCATCGTCGGGTGGGTGAAGGTGTGGTTTCCGATCGCGTGCCCGGCCGCGTGCACCTCCCGCAGGAGTTCGGGCTCGCGCTCGACCCACATCCCGATCGAGAAGAACGTCGCCTTGGCGCCGAACCGATCGAGGATCTCCATCAGCTTCGGCGTGTAGACGGGGTTCGGCCCGTCGTCGTAGGTCAGGCAGATCCGGCGCCCCGCGCCGGGATTGCGACAGATCGTCGGCCCGTAGATCTGCGCCGTCGGGTACTGACCGCCGTAGAAGGCGACTCCGGCGGCTCCCGCCGCGGCCAGTCCTGCCGCCGCTCCGATTGCCTTGGTGTTCATCCCTGACCCTCCTCGGTCTCGCCATTGACGTCTCTCTGATTTCCCACGGCACGCATCCGCGAGAGCCGGCGGGCGCGGCGCAGATCCTTCGGCCTTCCGCCGACCGCCGCCTCGACCCGTTCCTCCACGGCCCGCAGCGTCTCATCGTTGCCCCGCTGCTCGTAGCCGGCCAGTCGTTCCTCGAAGTCGTCGAGTCCGTCGACGAAGCGGTCGAGGACCTCGGGCGTCAGCTCCATCGACGAGACGCCGTAGCCCTCGCGCTCGAGATAGCGGGAGTTCATGAGCTGCTCGAACTGGCCGAGCAGCGGCATCGCCAGCATCGGCTTGCCGAGGTAGACCGACTCGCTCATCAGCGAGAAGCCGCCCCCGGCGACGACCCCCCTGGCGGTGCGGAGGTCCTCGACGAAGCCCTCGTTCGAGCGCGGCTTGAACTCGAGGTTGCCGTCGGTCGTGCCCTCGGCCGGGCCGCCGCGCATGCCGTAGACCCGGCAGGGGATGCCGCTCGCCCGCAGCGCCGCGAGGGCGCTCGCCTCGCCGCTGGAGTAGACGACGAGGTGCTCGCCCGCCTCGGGCTCGGCGTCGATTATCGCCTTGCGGAGGATCGGTGGGACGAGCGTCGTCTGTCCCTTTGCGAGCTTCGGGTAGAAGAACGTCGTGACCAGGTAGTTGACGGCGTTCGGGACCATCGACCGGGTCACGGCCCGGGCGATCGTGAAGTCCTCGCGGTGGCCGTCGTAGATCTCGGCATCGTGGACGCAGCGATCGAGCATGTTGATGTTGTCGACCGCGATCAGCGGCGCCCGGCCGACGCGGGCGTAGATCGCCGAGAGCGGCTCGAAGTCGGTGACGACGGCGTCGGGCCGCCACGCCCTCGTCATCTCGATCCAGTGGCGGATCGATTTTGGTGCTCCCTCGCCGACGTCGGTGATGTTCCGGCGAACCGTGGCCCAGCGGCGGATCTCACCGTCCTCCATCACGAACTTCGCGCCGAGGATCTCCTCGACGTCGGGCAGCACGCCGCTGAGGTATTTGAAGGCCGCGCCGGAGGCGACCACGTGGACCTCGTGCCGCTCGAGGAGCGACTCGATCACGACCTGCGAACGAGTCGCGTGACCCATCCCCTCGCCGTTGACCCCGTAGAGGATCTTCATGTCCGAATCCCGGCCTTCATTTTCGGCATTCTCCACGACCCGGGGTAGGGTGCACCGTGAGGAGCCGATGACACCGACCGAGCACGTCACCTATTGCCGGATCTGCGAGCCGCTCTGCGGCATGGTCGCGACGGTCGACGAAGGCCGGGTGACGAAGCTGCGGCCCGACAAGGACCATCCGCTTTCGCGCGGCTTCGCCTGCCCCGAAGGGCATTGCCATGACCGAGGTCCAGAACGACCCCGAGCGCGTACTCCATCCGCAGCGCCGCCGACCCGACGGCACCTTCGAGCGGATTCGACTGGAAGACCGCCCTCGACGAGATCGGGGAACGCCTGGGGAAGGTCATCTCCGAACATGGCGGTGATTCCGTCGGCTGGTACATGGGGAACCCCGGGGCCTTCAGCTACTCGCATCCCCTCTGGGTCAAGGGTTTCGTCGACGCGCTCGGCTCGCAGCACTACTACACGGCCTCCTCCCAGGACGTGTCCAATCGCTTCGCCGCCAGCTCGCTCCTGTACGGCTCGCCCTACGTCCTCCCGATCCCCGACCTCTCGCGCACCGACTTCCTGCTCGTCGTCGGCGCCAATCCGCTCGTCTCCCACGGCTCGGTGATGAGCGCGCCGCGGATCAAGGACCAGCTCCACGCCATCGTCGGCCGGGGTGGGAGGGTCGTCGTGATCGACCCCCGCCGCTCCGAGACGGCGCGAGAGTTCGAGCACGTGCCGCTCCGGCCCGACTCCGACGCCCAGCTCCTGCTCTCGATGCTCAACGTCGTCTTCGCCGAGTCGCTCGAGGACGCGACCGCGCTCGACGCCGCCTCCGGCGCCGGCGACCTACGCGAGCTCGTCGCGCCCTACGACCCCGAGGCGACGGCGCAAGACACGGGCGTCGCTCCCGAGACGGTGCGCGAGCTCGCCCGTTCGATCGCCGCCGCCCGAAGCAGGGGTGGGGCGGCGATCTACGGACGGACCGGCTCCTGCCTCGGCCGCAACGGCACGCTCGTCTCGTTCCTGCTCGACGCGCTCGCGCTCGCCACCGGCAATCTCGACAGCGCCGGGGGCTCGATGTTCGGTGGGGCGGCGATCCCGTTCGACCGCGTCGCGGAGGCGATCGGGGCGGGCGACTACGGCAAGCGCCGCTCCCGGGTCGGCGGCTTCCCGGAGGTCCTGGGCGCGATGCCGGCCTCGCTGATGGCGAAGGAGATCACGACGCCCGGTCCGGGGCGGATGCGAGCCCTGTTCGTCTCGGCCGGCAACCCGGTGCTCAGCGTCCCCAACGGGGAGGAGCTCGAGGCGGCGATCGGGGGCCTCGACCTCTGCGTCTCGATCGACATCTACATGGGGGAGACGGCGAAGCTCGCCGACTACGTGCTCCCGGCGACCACCTTCCTCGAACGCGAGGACGTGCCGCTGCCATTCCTGTCGCTATTCACCAAGCCGTTCATCAACATGACCGAGGCGGTGGTCGAGCCCGCCGGCGAGGCCCGCCAGGAGTGGGAGATCATCGAGGACATCTCCGAGCGGATCGGGATCGTGCCCTCGAGCGTGCTCGCGGCTCGCTGGCTCGGCAAGGCCGGGGTCAAGCTCTCGCCCCGCCGGCTGATGGACCTGTTGCTGCGGATCGGCCCGGAGGGAGACCGCTTCGGCCTCCGCCGCGACGGCCTGAGCATGAAGCGGCTCGCCGAATCGCCCCACGGGATCGTCCTCGCGGAGGAGCTCGAGCCCGGCGTCCTGGCGGGCAAGATCCGCCACGACGACGGCCGGGTCCACCTCTGCCCACCGGAGATCGCAGCCGAGGTCGGCAGGATCGAGCGCGACCGGCAGGGAGACGAGGGCTTCCCGATGCGCATGATCGGGCTCCGCGAGCTCCGCTCGCACAACTCCTGGATGCACAACTCGCAGAAGCTGATGGCCGGCGACCGGGTGCATCGCGCCCGGATCAACCCCGGCGACGCCGAGGCAGCCGGGATCGCGGACGGTGACCGCGTCCGGATCGCCTCCGCGCACGGCGAGATCGAGACGGAGGCGCTGATCACCGACGAGGTCTCGCCCGGCACCGTCGCCGTGCCGCACGGATGGGGCCACCGGGCGGGCTGGGAGACGGCGAACGCGGCCGGCGGCGCCAACGTCAACCTGCTCACCTCCTCGGAGCCCGACGACCTCGAGCGGCTGGCCGGCATGGCCCACATGAACGGCGTGCCCGTACGGGTCGAAGCGGTCGCCGCGGTCCCGGCCTGACGCCCGCGCAAACCGTTTACGAACTTTCCACACGCCCACCTGCCCGCTGTGAAAAGGTGAGGTTGGCGGTGCCCGAGGTGGGTCAGCGTCAGTGTCAACGACGAGGAGGTCGAACTTGCAGCTCGGAATGATCGGACTTGGCCGGATGGGTGCGAACCTCGTTCGCCGCCTGATGCGCGACGGGCACGAATGCGTCGTCTACGACGTCAACGCCGACGCCGTCGCCGAGCTCGCCGGAGAGGGCGCCACGGGCGCCGGCTCGCTGCGGGAGTTCGTCGACGCGCTCGAGAAGCCGCGGGCGGCCTGGATCATGGTTCCCGCCGGTTACGTCCAGGACACGCTCGACGAGCTCGCCGAGTTGATGGACTCCGGCGACGCGATCATCGACGGCGGCAACTCCTACTACCGCGACGACATCGATCGCGCGGCGGCGCTCGCCCCGAAGGGCATCGACTACCTCGACGTCGGCACCAGCGGTGGCGTCTTCGGTCTCGATCGCGGCTTCTGCCTGATGATCGGCGGGCCCGACGAGGCGGTCTCGCGGCTCGAGCCGATCTTCGCCACGATCGCTCCCGGGGTCGACGCCGCCGAGCGCACTCCCGGCCGCAGCGGCGATCCCACACCGGCCGAGCAGGGCTACCTCCACTGCGGGCCGACGGGTGCCGGCCACTTCGTGAAGATGGTCCACAACGGGATCGAGTACGGCGTCATGGCCGCCTATGCGGAGGGCCTGAACGTGATCGCCAACGCCGACATCGGCAAGCGGCAGCACGAGATCGACGCCGAGACGGCGCCGGTCCGCGATCCGCAGTACTACCCGTACGACATCGAGATCTCCGATGTGGCCGAGGTCTGGCGACGCGGCTCGGTGATCGCCTCCTGGCTCCTCGATCTGACCGCCTCGGCCCTGCACGCGTCCCCGACCCTCGACGGGTTCAGCGGGCGCGTCTCCGATTCGGGCGAGGGCCGCTGGACCCTTCACGCCGCGATTGACGAGGGCGTTCCGGCGCCGGTGCTCAGCACGGCCGTCTACGAGCGCTTCGCGTCACGGGGCGAGGACGAGTTCGCGAACAAGATCCTCTCGGCGATGCGCAAGCAGTTCGGCGGCCACGATGAGAAGCCCGCCCAGGACGCCGTCGAGAGCCAGGAAGGGGCCTGAGCCCTTGAGCACCTCTTCCGTCACGACGCTGCCTAGCCCCGCCGGCGGGATGAGCGGGGCCGCGATTCCGGACCCTCACGTAGTGGTTCTCTTCGGGGCGACCGGCGATCTGGCCGCCCGCAAGCTGCTGCCCGGCTTCTTCCACCTCGAGGGAGCGGGACTGCTGCCGCCGGGCTACAGGATCGTCGGGACGGCGGCCGAGGACTGGGACGAGGCGAAGTTCGTCGAGCACGCCCACAAGGCCATCGACGAATTCAGCCGCACCGAGGTCACCGACGAGGCGTGGGAGACCTTCTCCGCCCGCCTTTCATACGTGCCGATCAGCGCCGGCCCGCCGGCCCTCGGCGACGCCGTCAAGCGGGCCCGACAGGACCTCGGCGCGGAGTCCAGGCTCCTGCATTACCTGGCCGTGCCTCCGGCGGCGTTCGAGTCGATAATCGGCACGCTCAGCGAGGTCCACCTCAACGGTCCCGATTCGCGGGTGATCCTCGAGAAGCCGTTCGGCCACGACTACGAGTCCGCCGTCGAGCTCAACGACACGCTCCACGAGGCCTTCGAGGACTCCCAGATCTTCCGGATCGACCATTTCCTCGGCAAGGAGGCGGTGCAGAACATCCTCGCGATGCGCTTCGCCAACGGCCTCTACGAGCCGCTCTGGAACCGCAACAACATCGAGTTCGTCCAGATCGACGTTCCGGAGACGCTGTCGATCGGCCATCGCGCCGGGTTCTACGAGGGCACGGGCGCCTATCGCGACATGGTCGTCACCCACCTGCTGCAGCTGCTCAGCTACATCGCGATGGAGCCGCCGGCGGCGCTGACCGCGAAGGCGCTGCGGGAGGAGAAGAACAAGGTCATGCAGGCCTACCGGATGATCGACCCCAAGAAGGCGATCCGGGGCCAGTACGAGGGGTATCTGGCCGAGGAGGGCGTCGCCCCCGAGTCCGACACCGAGACGTTCGTCGCGGTCGAGGTCGAGATCGACAACTGGCGCTGGGCCGGCGTTCCCTTCTACCTGCGGACCGGTAAGTGCATGGCGGAGTCGCGACACATGGTCACGCTCGACTTCCGTGAGCCGGCGATGCGGATGTTCCCCAACGAGGTCCAGCACCAGGGCGCCAACCAGCTCGTGTTCGAGCTGTCCGAGCCGGGTTCGGTGACGGCCGACTTCCAGGCCAAGGTCCCCGGACCGACGATGGAGCTGGGACCGGCGCGGATGGTCTTCCAGTACGACCAGTCGTTTCTGACCGAGAACCAGCTCGAGGCCTACGAGCGGCTGATCCACGATGCGATGCTCGGCGACGGAACGCTGTTCACGAGCGCCGAGGGGATCGAGCGGCTCTGGGCGGTCAGCGCCGACGTCCTCGAGCACCCCGGACCCATGCATCCCTACCCTCAAGGGTCGTGGGGACCGCAGGCCGCACTGGACCTCGTGGCGCCGAACAGTTGGCGACTTCCCGAAGCGAACTTCCCACCGAAATGACGGAGCGGACAATGAGGACGAGCAGAGGAGCGAACCGATGAGCACGGCACCGAAGGACCTTCACGACGCGGGACAGAGCCTCTGGCTCGACTACATCACCCGCGACATCGTCAACGACGGCACGCTGCAGCGGTACATCGACGAGCTGTCGCTGACGGGCCTGACTTCGAACCCGACGATCTTCGACAAGGCGTTGCGCGCCGGGGATCAGTACGACGAGCAGATCTCCGAGTTGCTCGCCGACGGCAAGGAGGGCGAGGAGCTCTTCTTCCAGCTGGCCATCCGCGACCTCCAGGGCGCCGCCGATCTGTTCCGCCCCGTCCACGACCGCACCGACGGCGTCGACGGTTTCGTTTCACTCGAGGTCTCGCCGTTGCTCGCCTACGACACCGAGCAGACCACCAAGTGGGCGGCGCAGCTCCACGCGGCCGCCGACCGGCCGAACCTGTTCATCAAGATTCCCGGCACGCCGCAGGGTCTCGACTCGATAACCGAGTCGATCGCAGCCGGCATCCCGATCAACGTGACGTTGCTGTTCGACGCCGACCAATACTCGAAGCAGGCGGACGCCTACATGAAGGGCATCGAGCGCCGGATCGAGCGCGGGGAGGACCCGAATGTCGAATCGGTCGCCTCGATCTTCGTCAGCCGCTGGGACGTCGCCGTCGCCGACAAGGTCCCGGCCGAGCTCAAGGACCGACTCGGCGTCGCCGCGTCTATTCGCGGCTACGTCCGCTACCGCGAACTGCTCGACTCCGACCGCTGGCAGCGGCTCGAGAACGAGGGCGCGAGGCCGCAGCGGCTGCTCTTCGCCTCGACCGGTACGAAGGACCCCGAGCTGCCGAAGACGAAGTACGTCGACGAGCTCGCGGCGCCGAATACCGTCAACACGATGCCCGAGGAGACGCTGCTGGCCTACGCCGAGGAGGGTGAGCTCGGGCCCCTGCTGCCCCCGGACGGTGGCGACAACGAGGATCTGCTGGCGGAGTTCGCAGCGGCCGGCGTCGACGTCGACGAGTTGGCCGCGCAGCTGCAGAGCGAAGGCGCGAAGAAGTTCGAGGATTCCTGGACGGACCTGCTCGACTGCATCTCCGGCAAGGAGAGCGCGGTCGGCTCGGCGGGCTGATGGCGGGGATGAAGGGCCTGCCGACCTGGAGGGCCGTGGTCGAGAACCACGCGACGGTCGGGGAGCGGCACCTGCGCGAGCTGTTCGCGGCCGATCCAGATCGCGGCGAGCGCATGGTCGCCCACGCGGAGGGTCTGCTGCCTCGACTACTCCAAGAACCGCGTCACCGACGAGACGCTCGATCTGCTCGTGCGGTTGGCCGGTGATGCCGGCCTGCGCGAGCGGACGGAGGCGATGTTCGCGGGCGAGCGGATCAATGTGACCGAGGACCGCTCGGTGCTCCACGTGGCGCTGAGGATGCCGAAGGGCCGCTCGCTGATGGTCGACGGCCGTGACGTCGTCGCCGACGTCCACGAGGTGCTCGACCGGATGGCCAAATTCAGCGACAGAATCCGTAGTGGTGAGTGGAAGGGCCACACCGGCAAACCGATCAGGAACGTGGTCAACATCGGCATCGGCGGCTCCGACCTCGGGCCTGTGATGGCCTATCGCGCCCTCCGTCACTACTCCGATCGCAATCTGACGATCCGCTTCGTCTCCAACGTCGACGCGACGGACTTCGTCGAGAAGACGCACGACCTCGACCCCGAGGAGACACTGTTCGTGATCGCCTCGAAGACGTTCACGACGCTCGAGACGATGACGAACGCGCACTCGGCGCGGGAGTGGTCGCTCGCCGCGCTTGGCGACAGCGCCGCCGTCGCCAAGCACTTCGTCGCCCTCTCGACGAACGAGCAGGAGGTCGCCGGCTTCGGCATCGACACCGACAACATGTTCGGCTTCTGGGACTGGGTCGGCGGCCGGTACTCGATGGACTCCGCGATCGGGCTGACGACGATGATCGCGATCGGACCCGGGGCCTTCGGGGAGATGCTCGCCGGCTTCCACGCGATCGACGAGCACTTCCTGACGACGCCGTACGAGCACAACCTGCCGGCGCTGATGGGCCTGCTCAACGTCTGGTACGCGGAGCTGTTCGGGACACAGACCGTCGCCGTCCTTCCATACGAGCAGTACCTGGAGCGCTTCCCGGCCTACCTGCAGCAGCTCACGATGGAGTCGAACGGCAAGCACGTCCGACTCGACGGCACGCCCGTCGACTACGCGACGGGGCCGATCTTCTGGGGCGAGCCCGGTACCAACGGCCAGCATTCCTTCTACCAGCTGATCCACCAGGGAACACACCTGATTCCCTGCGACTTCATCTTCTTCGCCCGGAGCCTGAACCCGCTCGGCGACCACCACGATCTCCTCGTCGCCAACGTCTTCGCCCAGGCCCAGGCGCTGGCCTTCGGCAAGACCGCCGACGAGGTCCGAGCCGAGGGGGTGGAGGAGCGGCTCGTCCCCCACAAGACGTTCGAGGGCAATCGGCCGACCAACGTCCTGATGGCCGAGCGCCTCGACCCCGCGACGCTCGGCAAGCTCGTCGCCCTCTACGAGCACTCCGTCTTCACGCAGGGGACGATCTGGGGCATCGACTCATTCGACCAATGGGGCGTCGAGCTCGGCAAGACGCTCGCCAAGCAGATCGTCCCGGAGCTGCAGTCACGCGAGGACCCCGAGCTGACCCACGACAGCTCGACGAACGCGCTGATCCGCCGCTACCGAGTCCGAGCGCGAGCGCAGCTAGCCGCCTACGCCCAGGCGCTCGAGCTGGCGCAGCCTCATGCTCTGCGGGACGTGGCCGACGAGCCAGTTCCTGGCCGCTCGACCGGGTCGGGAGGCGGTCAACGCGACTTTCGCCGCCGAGCGCGAGCCGCGGACGAGCTTTGCGGTCCGCGCCCGCCTCGCCGCTTCGTAGGCCGCGAGCCTTGACGCGACGTCCGCTTCCGGCGTGACCGCCTCGCCCAGGGCGACGGCGTCCTCGAGGGCCGAGCAGGCGCCCTGGCCGAGGAAGGGGAGCATCGGGTGGGCGGCGTCGCCGAGCAGCGTCACCGGGCCGCGACTCCAGCCCTTCGCCGGGTCGCGGTCGAACAGCCGATGGGAAAGCACCGCATCGGCGGGGGTCGCAGCGACCGCCTCGCGTACCGGGGCGCCGAACGCCTCGACCCGCTCCAGCAGACCGTCGCGGTCGCCGGCCGATCCCGGGAACGCGACGTACCAGTAGGTACGGCCGCGGGAGAGCGGCAGCAGCCCGGCGACGCACCGATCACTCCACCACTCGCCCGCGGGGAATTCGCTCAGGCCCTCCGCCGTGCCGCGAAAGGCGACGATGCCCGAGTCGACCGGCTCCTCGGAGCCGATCACGTGGTCGCGGGTCGTCGAGCGGAGGCCGTCGGCGCCGACGATCAGATCCGCCCCGATCTCGGCGTCGCCGGTGAGCCGGACGGAGCCTGGTCCAACCTCGACCACCTCAGCGCCGGATCGCAACTCGCCTCCGGATGCGCCGAAGGCGGCGATCAACGCGTCGTGGAGGTCGCGCCGATGGACGCCGACGAGCGGCGCATCGAAGCGGCTCTCGATCTCAGCGGGATCGAAGGCGGCGAGCGGGGTGCCGTCGGCTCGCCGGAGGGCTCCGTCGCTACGTGGTACGCCGGGGTCGTCAACCACGGCGCCGAGCCCGAGCGAGCGCAGGGCCTTGACGCCGTTCGGCCAGATCGAGAGGCCCGAGCCCGTGCCGCCGGGCTCGGCGGCACGCTCCAGGACCGTCACCTCCCAGCCTGATCTCCCCAGCGCGATCCCGGCGGCGAGGCCGCCGATCCCGGCGCCGACGACGATCGCGGATCGCGAAGCGTCCACGTCCCTGAGCGGCTAGTTGACCAGCAGGGCCGCGCCCAGGGCGCCGCCGAAGTCGCCGAGCGCGGCGATCTCGAAGTCGGGCGGGTCGTCGTGATCGAAGAGGTTGAGCTGCATCCGCTCCTCGATCCTCGGACCCATCGCCTCACCGAAGCGGACGCCGAGGCCGCCGCCGAGGATGACCATCTCGGGGTCCAGCAGGTTCACCGCGGAGGCGATGCCCGCGCCGAGCGCCTTGACGGCCCGCTCGATCAGCTCCGTCGCCATCTCGTCCTCGTGCTCGAGGGCCCGTTGCCAGATGCCGCTGGTCAGGCGCGGCTTCTCGTGCTTCTCCATCAGCTTGAAGAGGTCGGTCTTGTCACCCTGCTCGACCCGCCGGCGCGCCTCGGTCTCCATCGCCGAGCGCCCCGCGTAGGCCTCCATGCAGCCGCGGTTCCCGCACGGGCACTTCGCGCCGCCCCGCTTGACGACCATGTGACCGATCTCGCCGGCGGATCCGCGGCCGTCCCAGCTCTTGCCGCCGAGGATCAGCCCGCCCCCGACGCCGGTGCCCCAGAAGACACCGAGAATCGAATCGCGACCGCGACCGGCGCCGAGGACGTACTCGGCCCAGGTGGCGACGTCGACGTCGTTGCCGACCGCGACCCTCGTGCCGAGCGCCTGCGAGAGGTTGGGACCGAGCGGAAAGCTCTCCGACCAGTCGGGAAGGTTCTTGGCGTTCGAGACCGCTCCCGAGCCGGCGTCGATCTCGCCCGGCGATCCGACCCCGACGCCCTGGAGCGCGCTGGTCTCCGTGCCGGCGAGGCTGGCCGCTTCGCGGAGTGCCGTCGCCATCGCGTCGGCGACGTCCTGCGGGCCTCCCTCGTGGGGCGTCGGGCACCGCGACTGACCGACGACGTTGTTCTCCTCGTCGACGACGATCGCCTGGATCTTGGTCCCGCCGAGGTCGATGCCTCCGCGGCGCGTGCTCGAGCGTCTCATCATGGGTGTCATCGGCTCTCCTGGTCGTCGGGTTCGATGTCGCGCAGCAGGGCTCGCGCCGGGGCGCCGTCGGTTTCGGTCAGCTTCATCGGCAGGCAGATCAGCTCGTACGGGCCGGGCTCGATCCGCCGCAGGTCCAGCCCCTCGAGGGCGACGACCCCGTTGCCGAGCAACTCGACGTGGGCGTCGTGGTCCCCGATCGACAGGTAGTCGATCGCGACGAGCCGGATCCCCTGCTCGAGGACCCAGGATGCTCCACTGCCGTCGAGGCGGACGAAGTCGTGGGTGAACTCCTCGAGGTCCCAGAGCCGCGAGTTGGGCGTCTTCAGGACCAGGCGCTCGGTCCCGGCGGGAACCCCCGCCGCGGCGAGCGTCTCCCGGTCGATCGCGTCACCGGGATCGGAGATCTCGACGACCTCGCAGCGACCGAGCATGGCGTCGATCGGCAGGGCGTCGACCCCGGTCCCGTCGTTGAAGAAATGAAGCGAGCCGTCGATGTGCGTGCCGGAGTGGACTCCCATCGTCAGGCGGCTCACGTTGGCGCCGTCCCCGCCGTCGATGGAGAGCGCCCGCTCGACCTCGACCCCCGGGTTCCTGCGGTAGATGATCATCCCCGGGTGAACCGGGACCGAGACGTCGTGGAGTGCCACGGTCCCGAGACTATCCGCACGGATCGGCCTCTGATCGCTCACCGTCATCCGCGTCGTTATCGTCACGGGCGAATTGCCCCGCCCTCGTGCCTCAACCAGATGAGCGACCGGTACATCGGTGTCGACGTCGGCGGGACGAAGATCGCCGTCGCCGTGCTCGAGTCGGGATCGCTGCACCATCAGGGGATCCAGCCCACCGACGCCGACGACTCCGATCAGCTGATCGCGGAGATCTGCAAGCTGATCGACGACGTCGGCACCGACGGGGTGAAGGCGGTCGGGGTCGGCGTTCCATCGGTGATCGACTTCGAGAGCGGCACCGCCCGATCCTCCGTCAACGTTCCGCTCGCCGACGTGCCGTTGCGCACCGTCCTCGGGGACCGGCTCGGCCTCCCGGTGTTCGTCGACAACGACGCAACCGTCGCCGCGCTCGCGGAGGCATGCGACGACGGCGAGATCAGGACCCAGAACCTCGTGATGCTCACCGTCGGCACGGGGGTCGGCGGAGGGCTCGTGCTCAACGGCCGCCCCTATCGGGGCGCCACGGGCGCTGCGGCCGAACTCGGCCACATGCTGATCGGCCTCGACCTCGAGGGCGATGTGCCCGCGCCCGGCTCGTTCCCCCAGCAGGGCTCGCTCGAGTCGCTCGCAGCCGGGTCGGCGCTCGACCGGCTCGCGCGGACGGCGGCAGCCGAACACCCCGATTCTCATCTGGGCAGGCAGCACGCCGCCGGCGAGGAGATCTCCGGTCACGACGTCGTCGACGGCGCCAAGGACGGCGACCGGGTCGCGATCGACCTGCTGGCGAAGCTCGGGGAACGTCTCGGGATCGGGATCGCGAACGTGATCAACGCCCTCGACCCCGACGTGGTCGCGATCGGCGGCGGCGTCTCCATCGCCGGTGAACTGCTGCTCGAGCCTGCCCGCCGCGCCGCCGAGGGTTACGTGCTGCCCGGAGTGGGAACCAAGACCGAGATCAGGTTGAGCCGGCACGGGCCGACGGCGGGCGTCCTCGGGGCGGCACTACTTGCGAAACAGGAACTGAAGCGACGAGAGGAAACACACTGATGACCGATGCGACCGATGCGATCGATGGAGAGGCGTCGATCGACGAGCTTTCGATCAACACGATCCGGACTCTCGCCATGGACGCCGTCCAGAAGGCGAACTCCGGACACCCCGGCACGCCCATGGGACTGGCTCCGCTCGGGTACGTCCTCTACTCGCAGGTCCTGCATCACAACCCGGCCAACCCGCATTGGGAGAACCGGGACCGGTTCGTCCTCAGCGCCGGGCACGCCTGCATGCTCCAGTACGCCTGCCTGCACCTGTCCGGCTACGACCTCTCGCTCGAAGACATCAAGCAGTTCCGTCAGTGGCAGAGCCGCACGCCCGGCCACCCCGAGTTCCATCACACGGTCGGCATCGAGGTCTCGACCGGCCCGCTCGGTCAGGGCGTCGCGAACGCAGTCGGCTTCGCGCTCGCCGAGGCCCATCTCGCCGCGCACTTCAACCGACCCTCGCAGGAGATCGTCGACCACCACACGTACTTCATCGCCGGCGACGGCGACATGGAGGAGGGGATCTCGAGCGAGGCCGCGTCGCTGGCCGGCTACCTCGGCCTCGGCAAGCTGATCGGGTTCTACGACGACAACGAGATCACGATCGAGGGCCCGACCGACCTCGCCTACCACGACGACGTCGGCAAGCGGTTCGAGTCCTACGGCTGGTCCGTGCACCGGCTCGAGATCGACTCCTCGCTGGAGCGGATCGAGGCTGCCGTCGACGAGGCGAAGTCGGTCACCGACCGGCCGTCGCTGGTGATCGTGCCCTCGCACATCGGGTTCGGCAGCCCCAACAAACAGGACACCGCATCCGCCCACGGCGCTCCGCTCGGCGAGGACGAGATCAAGCTGACCAAGGAGGCGCTCGGCTGGCCGTACGAGGAGCCGTTCACCGTCCCGCCGGAGGTCTACGAGCACTTCGAGTCCGTCAAGCAGCGCGGGATCGCCGCCGAGGAGGCCTGGGACGACCTCTTCGCCTCCTACGCGACCGAACACGCCGACCTTGCCGACGAGTATCTGCGTCTGGTCAGGCGTGAGGATCCCGACCTGCCGCCGCTCTCCGAGGGCCCGGCGTTCGAGACCGGCGAGCAGATCGCGACCCGGGCAGCGTCCGGCAAGGCACTGAACTGGCTGGCTCCGCACGTCCCGGCGCTGATCGGCGGCGCCGCCGACCTCGCGCCGTCGACGTCGACGAACCTCGACGACTACGCGAGCGTCCGCCGGCACGACTTCGGCGGCCGCAACCTCCACTTCGGCATTCGCGAGCACGCGATGGGAGCGATCGTCAACGCGATGACGATCGCCGGGCTGCGCGCGTTCGGCGCGACGTTCCTCGTCTTCTCCGACTACATGAGGGGCGCGATCCGGTTGGCGGCGATCATGGAGATCCCGTCGATCTTCGTCTTCACCCACGACTCGATCGGCGTCGGCGAGGACGGCCCGACCCATCAGCCGATCGAGCAGGTCGCGTCCCTGCGGGCGATGCCCAACATCGAGGTGATCCGGCCGGCCGACGCCCACGAGACGGTCCTCGCCTGGCGCTGGGCGCTGGGCGGCTCGGGCGAGCCGATCGCGCTCGCGTTGAGCCGGCAGAAGCTGCCGGTCCTCGACGGCGACGCCGTCCCCGAGGACGCGATCGAGCGCGGGGCGTACGTGCTCCGCGACTCCGAGGGTGAGCCCGACCTGATCCTGATCGGGACCGGCTCGGAGGTCTCGCTCTGTCTCGACACCGCGGATCTGCTGGACGCCGACGGGACGGCCGTCAGGGTCGTCTCGATGCCGAGCACGACCCGGTTCGCGAAACAGGAGGAGGAGTACCGGGACTCCGTCCTGCCGCCTTCGGTCAAGCGGCGGATGTCGGTCGAGGCCGGCACGACCTTCGGCTGGCATCGGTGGGTCGGCGACGAGGGGTACTCGATCGGCATCGATCACTTCGGCGCCTCGGCCCCGGCGAGCGCGATCTTCGAGGGCTACGGCCTCACGCCGGACGCCGTCGCCGCCCACGCCCGTCAGCTGATCGCGGGGGAGAAGTGACCCGGAGGCAAGGGACCCGGAGGCAAGTGGCATGAGGTTCGCCTGCGGCTTCGATCACGGCGGCTATCCGCTGCGACAGACGATCTTCGACGCCCTCGCCGCCGACGACCACGTGCCCGTCGACCTCGGGGCGACCGAGCTCGACTCCGGCGACGACTACCCCGACTTCGCGCTCGCCGTGGTGCGGGCGATCCTCGACGGGGATGCCGAGCGGGGGATCCTCGTCTGCGGCTCCGGCGCCGGGGTGGCGGTCGCCGCCACGAAGGTCAAGGGAATCCGGGCCGCGATGGCCCACGACACCTACACGGCGGCCCAGTGCGTCGAGCACGACGACTGCAACGTCCTCGCGCTCGGCGCCCGGGTGATCGGCCCGGAGATCGCCAGCGAGCTGACGAGCGCATTCGCCAACGCCGTCTTCAGCGGCGAGGAGCGACACGTGAGACGTCTCGCCAAGGTCGATGCGATCGAGCGCGACGGCGTCGACGCTCAGCTCCAGCCCTAGCCCTCCAGAACCCGCTCGGATCCGCAGTAGACGTTCGCCGACCCGTGCCGGGCGAAACCGGCGAGGGTCATTCCGCGGTCCTCCGCCAGCTCGACGGCGAGCGACGTCGGCGCTCCCACCCCGACGAGTACCGGGCAGCCGGCGACCGCGGCCTTCTGGACGAGCTCGAACGCGATCCGCCCGCTGACGCAGAGGATCAACCCGCCCAGCGGCACCCCGCCGTCGATCAGGGCACGGCCGATCACCTTGTCCATGGCGTTGTGGCGGCCGACGTCCTCGCGGGCGATGACGGCCTGCCCGTCCGGGTCGAACAGGCCCGTGGCGTGCAGGCCGCCGGTCAGCTCGAACGCGGGTTGGCGGAGATGCTCCGGAAGCGCGGCGAGCAGCTCGCGTGAGACCTCGGGCCCCGGGGTGGCCATCGGTGCGTGGACGGCGACCTCCTCGATCGAGCCCTTGCCGCAGACGCCGCACGAGGAGGAGGTGTAGAAGCTCCGCTCGCCGGGATCGCGGAGCAGCGGGCCCTCGACCTCGATCGTGTTGGCCGCCAGATCAGCGGGTGGTCCGGCTGGACGTGCACCGTCGATCAGCCCTTCGCCGTGCAGGAACCCGAGCGCCAGCTCCTCGTCGTTGCCCGGCGTCCGCATCGTCACTGCGATCGGTCTGCCGTCGACCCTGATCTCGAGCGGCTCCTCGACGGCGACCTCGTCCTCGAGCCCGTCGCGGCTGACTCGCTTGTGCATTCTCGGGTCCATGGCAGGACCGTGAGCCTAGATCAGGCGGATAGCCTCCAAGGCAGTGCTGCCGAAGCCGACCAAACGCCCGACCCCCTCCAACTGGGCGAGCCTGAAGCCGTTCGGAATCGGCGAGCAGCGGCCGAACAACTTCAAGGAGGTCTTCCGCGCGGGGTGGGAGAACCGCGACAGCCTCGGCTATACGTGGCGCATCCTCAGCGAAGGTGTCTGCGACGGCTGTGCGCTCGGCACGAAGGGGATGAAGGACTGGACGATCCCCGGCGTCCACCTGTGCAACGTCCGCCTCCGCCTGCTTCGGCTCAACACGATGGGCCCGCTCGATCCGGCGAAGCTCGCCGACGTGGCGCCGCTGCGCGAGTTGCGTGGCCAGCAGCTGCGGGCCCTCGGTCGCCTCCCCGAGCCGATGCTGCGCCGTCACGGCGAGCCGGGGTTCTCGCCTGTCTCCTGGGACGAGGCGCTCGACCGCGCCGCCGACCGGATCCGCGCGGCGGGGCCGGAGCGCTCCGGGTTCTTCCTGACCAGCCGCGGGATGTCGAACGAGAGCTATTACGCGGCTCAGAAGGCGGTCCGCGCGATCGGCACGAACTCGATCGACAACGCGGCCCGGGTCTGCCACTCGCCGAGCACCTTCGCGCTCAAGGACGCACTCGGCGTCGGCGCCTCGACGTGCTCCTACACCGACTGGATCGGTACGGACGTGATCGTCTTCATCGGCTCCAACGTCGCCAACAACCAGCCGGTGACGACGAAGTACATCCACGTCGCCAAGAAGGCGGGCACGAAGATCGTGGTCGTCAACCCGTTCCGGGAGCCGGGAATGGAGCGCTACTGGATCCCATCGAAGGTCGAGAGCGCCGTCTTCGGGACGAAGATCGCCGACGAGTTCTTCGATCTCAACACGGGCGGCGACATGGGCTTCCTGGTCGGGGCGCTCAGGCACCTGATCGAAACCGGGTCGATCGACGAGGAATTCGTCGCCGCTCACACGAGCGGCTTCGACGAGGTCCGCGAGATGGCGCTCGGGGCCGACTGGGCCGACCTCGAGGCCGTCGCCGGCACGAGCCGGGAGCGGATCGCCGCTTTCGCCGACATCCTCGGCCAGGCCCGTAACGGGGTGCTCGTGTGGAGCATGGGCGTCACCCACCACGAGCGCGGGGAGGACAACGTCAGGTCGATCCTCAACCTGGCGCTGGCCCGCGGCTGGGTCGGGCGCGAGGGTTGCGGCCTGATGCCGATCCGCGGCCACTCGGGCGTGCAGGGAGGAGCCGAGATGGGCTGCTACGCGACCGCGTTCCCGGGCGGCAAGGACGTCACCGAGGCCAATGCGGCCGAGCTCTCACGCGAGTGGGGCTTCGAGGTTCCGCACGCGCCGGGGCTGACGGCACCCGGCATGGTGGACGCCGCCGGACGGGGAGAGCTCGACGTCCTCTTCGCCTCCGGCGGGAACTTCCTCGACGTGCTGCCCGATCCCGAATCGGTCGCCGACACCCTGGGCCGGATCCCGCTACGGGTCCACATGGATCTCGTGCCCTCCTCGCAGATGCTGGTCGACCCGCCCGAAGGGGGAGAGGTGCTCCTCCTGCCGGCCGAGACGCGATACGAGGCCGTCGGAGGCATGACCGAGACGAGTACCGAGCGACGGGTCATCCTCAGCCCCGAGATTCCCGGGCAGCGCATCGAGGGGGCGCGACCCGAGTGGGACGTGTTCGGCGATCTGGCCGCCCGGGTCAGGCCCGAGCTCGCCGCCCGGGTCAGGTTCGAGGGCACGCCGGAGATCCGCGAGGAGATCGCCCGGATCGTGCCCAGGTACGAGGGCATCGCGGAGCTCCGCGAGGGTGGGGACTCCTTCCAGTACGGCGGCGTGCGGCTGCCGGAGGGCACTGAGTTCCCGACCCCGAGTGGCCGTGCCCACTTCGTCCGGGTCGAGGTCCCGGACCCGATCCCGGCCGACGGCAGGTTCGTCGTCTCGACGAGGAGGGGCAAGCAGTTCAACTCGATGGTCCAGGAACGCGGTGACGCGATCACCGGCGCGGTCCGAGACTCGGTGTTGATCGCCGCCGCCGACGCCGCCAGGCTGGGCCTGTCCGAGGGCGATCCGGTGATCCTCCGTAACGACCACGGTGAACTGCGCTGTTCGGTCTTCACGGCGCCGATCGCACCCGGCAACGTCCAGGTCCACTGGCCCGAGGGAAACGTGCTGATCGGCCACCGCCGGTCGGCAGAGTCGGACGTTCCCGACTACAACGCCCGCGTCGAGATCGTCCCGGCCTGAGTCGGAGCTTCAGAGCCTCACAACAGGTTCTCAATCTGGCTCAACTCGGCCGGATCGTTCGCGTTCGCGAACATCACCTCGAGATCGCCGAACGCCCGCAGCTCGTCGGGTGGGAGCGCCTCTCCGCCGATCTCGGCGACGAGCTTGACCAGCGGCTCGTCCATGACCAGCGAGGCGTGGAGCCGCGGCAGCAGGCCCGGCGCGTAGCGGGCGATCAGCGGCTGTGGGCGCGGGTCGGCGGGGACGACCAGCTCCGCCTCGCGCCGGGCCAGCTCGGCGATCAGGACGGGTGGGACGAGCGGCAGGTCGCAGGCGATCACGACCACGGGCTCGCCGAGATGTTCGAGCGCGGCGATGATCCCGGCGAGCGGATGGGCCGGCAGGTCCGGCTCGGTGACGATCGGGCAGTCGAGCTGCGGCAGGGGAGAGGACGCCTTGGCGACGACGAGCGGCTCGAGTCCGGCAGCGCGGGCGGCGGCGACGGGATAGGAGATCAGCGGACGCCCCGCGAGCTCCACCAGCGCCTTCGGGCTACCCATCCGGGAGCTCTTGCCACCTGCCAGGATCGCCGCGTGCCGCGCCTTCACGCGGTCCAGTCTCGCAGCGATCGGGGATGATGCCGGCGTGGAGGCGAAACCGCTGATCGAGATCGAGGCGGCCCGTGAGCTCGTGCTGGCCCGATGCTCGGCCCTGGGCCACGAGGCCGTTCCTTTGCGATCCGCCGAGGGCCGCGTTCTGGCTGAGACCGCTGTCTCCCGCGTCGACGTCCCGGGCTTCGACAACTCCGCGATGGACGGGTATGCGCTCCGCGCGGCGGACACCGCCGGCGCCGGGCCGGGCCGCGAATCCAGCCTGAAGGTCGTCGACGAGTCCCGGGCGGGCCATCCCGCCTCCTCCAGCCTGGCCGCGGGCGAGGCGATTGCGATCTCGACCGGGGCGATGGTTCCCGGAGGCGCCGACGCTGTGATCCGGGTCGAGGACACCGAGCGTGACGAGGGGAGCGTGCTGATCGGTGCCGCCGTCGAACCCGGTTCGAGTATCAGGCGGTCCGGTGAGGACGTCAGCGCCGGGTCGGTGCTGATCGAGAGCGGGACGAGGCTCGGCGCGGCCGAGCTCGGCGCCCTGGCCGCCGGCGGCATCGCCGAGCCGGTTTGCAGCCGTCGTCCACGCGTCTCCGTCCTGCTCACGGGCGACGAGCTCGTCGAGCCCGACCGCGATCTGCAGCCCGGCCAGATCCACGACTCCAACGCCTACGCCGTCCCGCCCCTGGCCACCGAGAGCGGCGCGCAGGTGGATCTGATCGAGGTGATCGGCGACGACCGCGGCAGTACGAGGAACGCGATCGAGCGGGCCCTCGACGGCGACGTCGTGGTGATCTGCGGCGGCGTCTCGGTCGGCGAGCACGACCACGTCCGGCCGGCGCTCGATGCGCTCGGAGTGGAACAGATCTTCTGGGGCGTCTCACTGCGGCCGGGGAAACCGACCTACTTCGGCGTCGCCCCGTCCGGCGCCCTCGTCTTCGGGCTGCCGGGCAATCCGGTCTCGGCGATGGTCACGTTCACGCTCTTCGCCCGGCCGGCGCTGCTGGCGATGCAGGGCGCCGACCCGCTCGACCGCAGCATCGTCGCCAGGCTGCGCAGCGCATATACGAAGGTCAGGGGTCGGGCCGAGGCGATCAGGGTCGCGGTCGAGCCGGGATCGAGCGGCTGGGAGATCGACCCGACCGGCCCACAGGGGTCGCACGTGCTGACCTCGATGCTCGGTGCCGACGGGCTGGCGTTCGCCGGCTCCGACCTCGTCGAGCTCGAGGCCGGAACCGAGCTTCGCGTCGAGCTGCTGCGGTGAGCGGCGCCCGCGCTAGCCTCGTCGCGATGGATTCGATGACGGTCAACGTGCGTCTGTTCGCGGTCCTGCGCGAACGCGCCGGGACCGATTCGATCTCGCTCGACCTCCCCGACGGCGCCACCGTCGGCGACGCGATCGCCGCCCTCGCCGAGACTCCAGCGCTGACCGACGTCCTCGACCGGCTTCCCGTCGCGATGGCCGTCAACCGCGATTACGCCGCCGCCGACACGGCGCTCAGCGAGGGCGACGAGGTAGCGCTGATCCCGCCGGTCAGCGGCGGCTCGGGCGACGTTCACGCCCGCATCAGCGCCGAGCCGCTCTCACTCGACCGGCTGGCCGCGATGGTCGTTCGCCCGGGCGCGGGAGCCGTCGTCACCTTCCAGGGCGTGACCCGCGAGGTCGACAGCCTCGAATACGAGGCCTACGCGGAGATGGCCGCCGAGCGGATCGAGTCGATCCTCGGCGAGTGCGTCGACCGTCACGGACTCGAGGCCGCCGCCGCCGAGCACCGGGTCGGCTCCGTGCCGCTGGGCGAGCCGAGCGTGATCGTCGCCGTCGCCGCCGGGCACCGAGGCGAGGCGTTCGCCGGAGCGCGCGAGGCGATCGACCGGATCAAGGCCGAGGCGCCGATCTGGAAGCGAGAAGTCGAGGGGGGTGAGTCGCGATGGGTGGAGGGAACGAGCCCGAGCCCCGGTCGGGTTCGGCCGGCCTGACCCACATCGGGCCCGACGGCTCGGCGCGGATGGTCGACGTCGGCGCCAAGGCCGAGAGTGAGCGCCGCGCGGTGGCTGAGGCGGTCGTGCGGATGAAGCCGGAGACGGCGCGAGCCGTGGAGGCGGGTGACGGCCCGAAGGGCGACGTCCTCGGGACCGCCCGCATCGCCGGCATCGGGGCCGCCAAGCAGGCCGGCTCGCTCGTCCCGCTCGCCCACCCGCTGCCGCTCAGCTTCGCCGACGTGGTGGCCGTGGTCGACGCCGAGGCCGGCACCGTGACCGCTGACCGCGGAGGCCCGGTGCGTCGGCCGGACCGGCGTCGAGATCGAGGCGGTCACGGCCGCTTCGATCGCCGCCGTGACCGTCTACGACATGGTCAAGGCGATCGAGCGCGGGGTCGAGATCGAGCGCGTCAGGCTGCTTCACAAGAGCGGCGGCAAGAGCGGCGAGTGGAACGCCGGCGATGCCTGAGGACCCGGGCGCGCCTCGGCCGTTCCGCGCGGCGATCCTCAGCATCAGCTCCTCCCGCGCCGCCGGTAGCGGCGCCGACGATCGCAGCGGCGACGAGCTCGTCGCCTACGCCGAGCGTCTCGGGTGCGAGGTCGTGACCCGCGAGCTGATCGACGACCGCAGGGACGAGATCGCCGACCGCCTCACCTACCTGAGCGACGAGCTCGGCTGTGACCTGTTGCTCACGACCGGCGGCACCGGGTTCTCACCCGACGACCTGACCCCGGAGGCGACCCGGGACGTCGCCGAACGTGACGCACCGGGAATCGCGGAGGCCATGCGCCTGGCCTCGCGTGAGCACACGCCGAACTGGATGCTCAGCCGCAACGTCGCCGCCGTCCGCGGCAGCACCCTGATCGTCAACTTCCCCGGCAGCCCGAAGGCGATCGCCGAAGCGGGGGAGGCGATCGCCGAAGCGCTCCCGCACGCCATGCGGCTACTGGGCGGCGGGCCGTCCGGACACTGAGCCTCGTGCCGTCCTGAGGTCGGACGCGGCCACCCAGGCCACGTAGATCGAGGCCGCCATCGGCGCTGCGATCAGGATCCATGAGAGGGCGTTCGGGTCGAAGTCGGTGAACGGATCTGCCAGCGGGCCGATGCCGGGAAGGTGGATGACGACGAACCCGAGCAGCGTCCCCAGCCCGGCGAAGAGGCCGACCTCCGGCGCCCAGCGGCTGTGGGCCAGCGCCAGCAGGATCGCCGCCGCGACGAGCGTGAAGCCGGCGATGCCGATCACGCCGCTCCCGGCGGGCAGCGTGCGCGACGGCTGGTTGACTGCGTGATCGACCGTGTGTAGGCCGAGCAGTACGAACAGGATCAG
This sequence comes from uncultured Solirubrobacterales bacterium, assembly GCA_963791335.1. GTDB lineage: Bacteria > Actinomycetota > Thermoleophilia > Solirubrobacterales > 70-9 > RHKX01. The sequence continues at coordinate 133,289 of CAWBRN010000005.1, read as the reverse complement.
CTCTGATTTGGCCAGGCGGCTCATCAAGGAGAAACTACGCTCCCTTCGTCCCCCGTGGATGCCTCAGCCGCCCGCCGGCGCGGCCCGCGAGCACCTCGCGGTCGACGTCGGTGAGCACCTCGACCAGCTCGGGAGGGCCTGTCTCGCCCACGATGACCATCGAGCCGGGCCAGAACGGGCTCTGCGGAACCGCGGCCCCGAGCAGGGCCTCGGTGTAGAGCCAGTTGCCGGTGTTGTGGAGCGTGACGCCGTTGCGGCGCCAGACGGGGGTGGACGAGGTCTCGCCGTCCCCGGCGAGGGCGCCGCGGCGGTGGATGTGGCCGAAGATGACGTGCTCGGCCTCGATGTCGAGTCGCTCGATCACGACGTGCATCGCCTCGACGCCGGCCCGGCCGATCTCGGTGATGGAGAAGTCGCGGTTGAATCGGCCGAGCCCCGCCCGTTCCATTCCCCGCAGGGCGGTCGGGATCACGGCCGAGCCGAGGAAGCGGCCGCGCATGGTCCTCGCCTTGCCCGAGGCGCCGCCGATCGTCTCCCAGATCCGCAGCGCCCGGGAGCGGCCGTCCTTGTCGCCTCCGAGGCCGCGCCCGCCCTGGGCGAGGCTGAAGATCAGGTCGTAGACGGGCGCGTGCACCTCCTCGTAGTCGTGCGGGGTCTCGCGGCGGCCCGTCGGGCGGCCCGCCATCCGGTCGACGGTGGCGACCGAGAGACGTTCGATCGTCGGCAGCGTCACGTGGCTGTCCAGGTAATGGCCGTGCGTGGCGAAGACGTCGTCGCGGACCCAGTAGCCCGGATAGCGGACCTCCAGCCGCGCGTCGCCGAGCCAGTCGTCGATGGTCCGCACTGCCGGGTGGGGCGCGCCGACGATCTCGTCGAGCGACGCCGGGCGCTCCTCGTCGCGGGCGCGCTCGAGCCACGGGCCGAGCAGCCGGTGGTCGTGGTTGCCGGGGACGAGGATGACCTCGCCGCCCGCGAAGGCCTCGCCGATCTCCTCGAAGAACGACCGCGTCGTCGCCAGCGATTCTCCGAGCGGGCCGTCGCGGAGCTCGATCGTGTCCCCGAGCAGGACGAGCCGCTCGGCGCCGGCGGCCGCGATCGCCTCGAGCAGCCGCTCGCGGATCGGTGCGCGGCGCAGCACGTCGCTCCCGGAGGCTGCTCCCAGGTGGAGATCGGAGATGAGGACGGTCGTGGCCATCGGACAATCCTTCCAACTCGCCGCGGCGGCCTTCGGATCACCGGAAACGGGTGGCCGTCGTGTCCCAGCGGTGAGTAGACTCGCCAGCGGGAAATGGAGAGCGTGACGTCCACGGGCGCAAGCGATCGAACGGGGCCTCCGGCCGGGGCCAACGGCGCGGGTATCGCGGTCGAGAACCCGGCGACGGGCGAGACCCTCGCGCACGTTCCCGACCTCGGCCCCGACGACGTCGTCGCGATCGTCGAGGCGGCCCGCGCGGCGCAGCCCGCCTGGTTCGCGGCCGGCTTCGACGAGCGCGCGCGGATCCTGATGGCGGCCCGGGCCTGGATGGTCGCCAACGGCGACCGCATCGTCGAGACGATCTGCGGCGAGACCGGCAAACCCGCCGACGAGACGATGTTCGCCGAACTCTCCTACGGCGTCGCTGCGCTCGAGTTCTGGGCCAAGAACGCGCCGACGATGCTCGCCGACGAGATCGTCGAGACAGCCTCGCCGTTCATCAGCGGCGGCCGCAAGCTCAAGGTCCGCTACGAGCCGGTCGGCGTCGTCGGCGTCATCGGGCCCTGGAACTTCCCGCTCATCAACTCCTTCGGCGACTGCATCCCGGCCCTCGCCGCCGGCAACGCGGTCGTCCTCAAGCCCTCCGAGATCACGCCGCTGACCTCGCTGCTGATGGCCGAGATGCTCGAAGCGGCCGGCGTTCCCGAAGGCGTCTTCACGGTCGCGACCGGCCTCGGCGCGACCGGGGCGGCGCTCGTCGATCTCGTCGACTACGTGATGTTCACCGGCTCGGTGAAGACCGGCAAGAAGGTGATGGCGCAGGCGGCCGAGACGCTCACGCCCGTCAGCCTCGAGCTCGGCGGCAAGGACCCGATGATCGTCCTCTCCGACGCCGACCTCGAGCGTGCCGTCAACGCCGCCGTCTCCAACGGCCTCAACAACTCCGGCCAGGTCTGCATCTCGGTCGAGCGGATCTACGTCGAGGACTCCGTCCACGACGAGTTCGTCGACCGGCTGACCGAGAAGGTCGAGACGCTGCGGCAGGGCCCCCCGGGAGAGCTCGGCAGCGTCGACGTCGGCGCGATCATCTTCCCGCCGCAGATCGACCTGATCGACTCGCACGTCCGCGACGCGGTCGAGCGCGGGGCCGAGGTCCGGACCGGCGGCAGCGTCGTCGAGGGCCCGGGCCGCTTCTACGAGCCGACCGTGCTGACCGGGGTCGACCACTCGATGCTCTGCATGACCGAGGAGACCTTCGGCCCGACGCTTCCCGTCATGAGGGTCGCCGACGCCGAGGAGGCCGTGGCGCTCGCCAACGACGGTCGATACGGGCTGCAGGCCTCGGTCTGGACCCGCGACGTCGACCGCGGCGAGGCGCTGGCCCGCCGGATCGAGGCGGGTGTCGCGTGCGTCAACGACGCGCAGCTCAACTACGGCGCGCATGGAGCTGCCGATGGGCGGCTGGAAGGAGTCCGGCCTCGGCTCCCGCCACGGCGCCGACGGCATCCGCAAGTACACGAAGCGCCAGTCGCTGCTGATCACGCCGGGCTACGCGCCGCCGCGCGAGCTCAACTGGTTCCCCTACATCGGCGACGTCACCTCGCAGGTCGGCGACACGCTCGGCGCGCTCGTCCTGACGCCCGGTCTTCGACGACGCGCAGCGGGCGACGCTGGCCGCCCTCTGCGACACCTGGATACCATCGCTGGATCCGCCGGAGGGCCAGGGGGATCCGACCGGCTTCTGGGCGCGCTCGGCGAGCGACTCCGCGATCCCCGTAGCCGTCGAGATCGCGCTCCTCCAGTCGGGCGCACCCGAGGAGCAGCTCGAGGGCCTGCGCGGCCTGCTCGCCGCGCTCGCCGCCGAGGGCATGGCCGCCGGAGCCTCGCAGGAGGTCAGGGAGGCGATCGTCAACGCGCTTCATGGCCGATCCCGAGGCCGCGGTCGGGCTCGACGCGCTGCGCGGCGTCTGCCTGTCGCTCAACTACGCGCTCCCGGACCTGGCGACCGGGCATCAACCCGAACTGGCCCGGCATGGGCTACCCGGGGCCGCAGGCGCTGCCCAAGCCGGCCGATCAGGTCGACCGGCCGATCAAGCCGATCGTTCCCGACTCGGAAGAGCTGACGCTCACCGCCGACGTCGTCGTCGTCGGCTCGGGCGCCGGAGGCGGCGTGATCGCCGGTGAGCTGGCCGCGGCGGGCAAGAAGGTCTGCGTGCTCGAGATGGGCGGCTACCACGACGAGTCCGAGTTCAACGGGCTCGAGCTGTGGGCGCTACCAGAACATCTTCCTCAACCAGGGTCCGTTTCCGACCGCGGAGGGCCAGGTCTCGATCCAGGCCGGCTCCGCGCTCGGCGGCGGCACGGTCCTCAACTGGACCAACTGCCTGCGAACGACCGACCACGTCCGCGGCGAGTGGGCCGAGCACGGGCTCGAGGGGATCGACGGGCCCGACTACGACGCCCACATGGACGCCGTCTGGGAGCGGCTCGGCGTCACCGGCGACTGCAGCGACCTGAACGGCCCCCACAAGCTCCTGCAGAAGGGATGCGAGGCTCGCGGCCTCGACTTCCGCGGCATCACCCGTAACACCGACCCGGCGACCTACGACCCGGTCACGGCCGGCTACCTGGGCTTCGGCGATCAGTCCGGCTCGAAGCGCTCGACCGCGAAGACCTACCTCGCCGACGCCGCCGCCGCCGACGCCGACTTCCTCGTCCACTGCCGGGTCGAGCGCGTGATCGTGGAGAACGGCCGCGCGGCCGGCGTCGAGGCGCTCTACAGCGACCCCGACGGACGGACGGCGAAGGTCGTCGTCCGCGCCCCGACGGTCGTCGTGGCCTGCGGGTCGGTCGAATCGCCCGGGTTGCTGCTGCGCTCCGAGATCGGCGGCCCCGCGGTCGGCGACTACCTGCGCCTCCATCCGACCAGCGTCGTCTTCGGCTACCTGGAGGAGGCCACGAACCCGTGGTGGGGCCCGCCGCAGGCCGGCCTCTCGCACGAGTTCGAGGATCTCGACGACGGCTACGGATTCCTGATCGAGTGCGCGCAGCACACGACCGGGCTGACCGCGGCCGCGCTGCCGTGGCGCTCCGGGCGCGACCACAAGGAGGGTGTGTCGAAGTTCGCCCGCAGTGCCGGCTTCATCAACCTGACCCGCGACCGCGGGCACGGCCGGGTGACGATCGACGCCGCCGGCAGGCCGGTGCTCAACTACGCGGTCACCGACGAGCTCGACATCGCCCATCTCCATCGCGGACTCGCCGAGATGGCGCAGATCATGGAGGCGACCGGAGCGCTCGAGATGCAGGCGCTGAGCCGCCTGGCGCCCGTCTGGAAGCGCGGCGACGACCTCGATGAGTTCATCGCCGCGGTCGGCAAGCTCTCGATCCCGGCCCGCGAGATCGGCCTGTTCAGCGCCCACCAGATGGGCAGCTGCCGGATGGGCGCCGATCCGGCCACCTCGGTCGCCGGGCCGTGGGGCGAGCTGCACGACACGCCGGGGGTCTGGATCGGGGACGCGAGCGCGTTCCCGACGGCATCCGGCACGAACCCGATGTTCACCGTGATGTCCCTCGCGCGGCGCACCGCGCACGCGATCCTCGCCGCCTGAATTGACCGGACCTCTCTACGCGATCGGGGGCTTCGCCGCACGCGCGGCCGTGGGTCGTCGTCGGCGTCTGGATCGCGGTCGCCGCCGGCCTGATCATCGCCGGCGGCATCCTCGGCAAGCCGACCACCGACGATCTGACGATCCCGGGCAGCGACTCGACCAGGGCCACCGACCTGCTCGACGACAAGCTCCCGAAGGAGTCGAACGGCACAGGTCCCGATCGCGATGAAGTCGAACGGCGAGCCCGCTCGACCAGGGGGCCGAGAAGGCGGCGATCAAGCAGGTCGTCCAGAACTACAAGCAGGACGACCGGGTCCGCGACGTCGTCAGCCCCTTCAGCGACGAGGGCTCCGACCAGATCACCAAGGACGCCAAGTACGCGCTACATCAACCTCTCGCTCGAGGACGGGCAGGACACGCTCGACGAGGACGAGGCGGACGAGCTGATCGCGCTCGCCGATCCGGCCGAGAAGCAGGGCATCGAGGTCGCCGCCGGCGCCTACCTGGGCAGGAGGTCTCCACGCCCGGAACCGAGTCCAGCGAGGCGCTCGGGCATCGCCGTCGCGATCGTCGTCCTGCTGTTCGCGTTCGGGACCGCGGCGGCGATGCCGATCCCGATCCTGACCGCGATCTTCGGCCTCTCGGCCGGGCTCAGCCTGATCGGCCTGCTCGGGCACATCGATCTCGGTCCCGACGCTCGTCGGCGACCCTGGGGACGATGCTCGGCCTCGGAGTCGGGATCGACTACGCGCTGTTCATCGTCACCCGCCACCGCGGGTTCATGGCCGAGGGCCACGACGTCCAGGAGTCGGCGGCCCGGGCGACGGCGACCTCCGGCGGCGCCGTGCTCTTCGCCGGCGAGCACCGTCGTCATCGCGCTGCTCTCGCTCTACTTCTCCGGCCTGCCGATCGTCCGCGCGCTCGGCTACTCGTCGGCGATCGTCGTCGCGGTCGCGGTCGTGACGGCGCTGACGCTGCTGCCGGCGGTCCTCGGCCTGCTCGGCGAGCGGATCAACTCGCTGAAGCTCCCGTTCGGCGGTCATCCGCACGACGACCAGCCCCACGGCTGGGCGCGCTGGGCCCGCGGCGTCGGCAAGCGGCCCTGGTCGGCGGCGATCGCCGGCCTCGCGATCCTGATCGCGCTCGCGCTGCCGCTCCTCGACATCACCCTCGGCCAGCCCGACAACGACCTCTTCCCGAAGGACACCGCAGACCAAGCAGTCCTACGACATCCTCACCGAGGGCTTCGGCGAGGGGACCAACGGGCCGCTGCTCGTCTCGGTCAAGCTCGACCCGCCGGCCAAGCCCGACACGAAGAAGCTCAACCAGGTCGAGGCCAAGCAGCAGAAGCAGGAGCAGCAGGCGCAGGAGCAGTACGAGGAGCAGGCCCAGCAGGCGGCCCTCGCCGGGGAGCCGCCGCCGCCCGAGCCGGCCGGGCCGACCCCCGCGCAGCAGCAGCAGCAGAAGCAGCAGGAGCAGTTCCTCAAGTCGGACGCGAGCGACCCGCGCCTGACCAAGCTCAGCAACCAGATCGCCAAGGACCCGGACGTCGACACCGTCTCGTTCCCGTCGGTGAGCAGCGACGGCACCGCCGCCGTCATCAACGTGACCCCGAACTCCGGGCCGTCTTCGGAGCACACGGTCGACCTCGTCAACCGGCTCCGCGACGACACGATCCCGAAGGCGCTCGGCTACCCGTCGGCGACGAAGGCCTTCGTCGGCGGCAGCACCGCCGCCTACATCGACCTGGCCGATCGGATCGCGCGAGAAGCTGCCGCTGGTGATCGCGATCGTCCTCGCGCTCAGCTTCCTGCTGCTGATGGTCGCCTTCCGCTCGCTGCTCGTCCCGCTGACGGCGGGGCTGATGAACCTGATCTCGGTCGCCGCCTCCTACGGAGTGCTCGTCGCCGTCTTCGAGAAGGGCGTCGGCACGTCGCTGATCGGGCTCGATCACACGACCGAGATCGTCTCCTACGTGCCGCTGCTGATGTTCGCGATCCTCTTCGGCCTCTCGATGGACTACCAGGTGTTCCTGCTGACCAAGATCCAGGAGCGCTTCAAGGCCGGGGTCGGCAACCACGACGCGGTCGTCGAGGGCCTCGCCGGGACCGCCCGCGTGATCACCTCGGCGGCGATGATCATGGTCGCGGTCTTCGCCAGCTTCGTCCTCAACGGCGACCCGACCGTCAAGCAGTTCGGCGTCGGCCTGGCGGTCGCGGTCGCGATCGACGCGACGGTCGTCCGCTGCCTGCTGGTGCCGGCCGTGATGATCATCTGCGGCAAGGCGAACTGGTGGTTCCCGGGCTGGCTGGAGCGGCACCTGCCGCGCTCGGGATCGAGGGCGAGGAGTACTTCCGCGAGATCGACGTCGCCGACGTCGAACGGGCCGAGAAGGCCGAGAAGACCGAGGCGACGAAGAAGGCCGATGCCCCCGGATGAGCTGACCGTCGCCGTCACCGGGCCGACCGGAGAGATCGGCATCGCCGCTCTGCGCGCGCTCGACGCATCGCCGCAGGTCGGCCACGTCGATCGGCATGGCGAGGCGGCCGTTCGACCCGGCCGCCCACGGGCTCAGCGACAAGGTCGTCTACCAGCAGGGCGACGTCCTCGACCGCGATTCCGTCGACGCCCTCGTCGCCGGCGCCGACGTCGTCGTCCACCTCGCGTTCATCATCTTCGGCGACGCCGAGGAGGCGCAGCGGATCAACACCGAGGGCAGCCGCAACGTCTTCGAGGCGACCGTCGGCGGCCGGGGCGAAGCGCCTCGTCTACACGTCGTCGGTCGCCGCCTACGGTTTCCACGAGGACAACCCGCAGCCGCTGACCGAGGACGTACCGCCGCGCGGATCGGACGCCTTCTACTACTCGGCCCACAAGGCGGAGCTCGAGGGGGTTCTCGACGACTGCCTCGCGGGCTCCGAGACCGACGCCTACGTGTTCCGGCCCGTGCATCGTCGCCGGCGCCGGGGCGCCGATGCTGATCGAGACGATGGTCGGGACGCTGCCGATCTACGGGCAGCTGAGGCTCGCCCGCCGGGCGCTCGACATGATCCCGTTCCTCGGGCCGATCCTCCCCGACCCCGGGGTCGAGTTCCAGCTCGTCCACACCAACGACGTCGCGGCCGCACTGCTCGCCGCGGTCGAGGGCAGGGGAGAGCCCGGTCGCTACAACCTCGCCGGCCAGGGCGCGATGACGGTCGGCCTGATGGCGCGCGCCCTCGGCTGGCACGCGGTCCCGGTCCCGGACTTCGCGGTTGCGTCACTGGACGAGGTTCTCAGCAGGCTCCCGGGCATGCCCGCGGAGGCGGCCTGGCTGACCGCGTTCAGGGTGCCGACGCTGATGGACACGCGCAAGGCGCGCGAGCAGCTCGGGTGGGAGCCCGAGTGGGACGCCGAGGCCACTCTTCGCGAGACCATCCAGGGTGCTCGCGAAGAGGGAATCCTCTAGCTACGGCTTGCCCCAGAGCATCAGGGCGTTCGGGTCGTCGGGATCGACCCTGACGATCACGTCCTCGCCGGCGCTGAACGGCGCGGCCGGGTAGATGTACTGGTTGAAGTTGACCTCGTAGGGCGTGCCGCCCGCGGGGCTCACGGTGGCAGTGATCTGGTGCTCGGTGCCGCCGGGGGTGTCCGTCTTGCCGGTCGAAGTCATCGAGTCGATGTGGGCGGGTGTTTCGACGCCCTCCTTCATCAGCTTCTGGCCGAGGTTGGCGAGCCCGATCTGGCCGGCGTCGGCGCCGACGCCGATCTTGCTGGTCTGTGCCTGGGCCGACTCGGCTGCCTTCTTCATCTTGTCCATGAATCCCATTTGAGGCTCCCCTCGTCGCGTTGCCGGATTCGGGTGCGACTCTATACCTGAGGGTCTGGTGCCGGGACCGGCTCGTTGCCCCCGCCCCCGCGGCTCGTCCAGCGCAGCCGCCGACGAGCGAGTTCCGAGCCCGGCTCGGGCAGCAGCGCCTGGCTCAGCGGCGTCGCCGTGATCCCGTGCACGACGATCGACACCAGCACGCAGACGAAGCTGGTCCAGACGATCACGTTCGTCGCCTCGGCGGGCAGCTGCGATGCCTCGGCGACGATCGCGGCGTAGTAGATCGAGCCGATCCCGCGCACGCCGAACCAGCCGAGGAAGAGCCGCTCTCGATAGGGCACGTTCTTGGAGCCGACGGTCGCGATCGCCACCGAGACAGGGCGGATCACGAGCAACAGGACCGGCACCAGCAGCCAGCCCGACAATCCGGGAGCCTTGAGGCCCACGATCGAGAGCATGCTGCCGAACAGGAGGATCACCGTCAGCTCGCCGAGCTTCTCGACCGTCTCGGCGCCGTCGTGGACGGGCTTGTTCATGTCGTGGGTCCGCTCGTAGCGACGGAACGCCAGGCCGCCGATGAACGCCGCGATGAACCCGTAGGCGCCGGCGGTTTCCGTCAGTCCGTAGATCAGCAACACGGTCGGCACGGCGAGCCAGCTGTCGAAGGTGAGCGACAGCATGCGCCGGCTCCGCAGTCGGACGGCCAGGGCGGCGGCCCCGAATCCGACCAGGGCGCCGATCAGTACGCCGATGCCGACGGCGTAGACGACGTCGGCGACCAGCCACTCGCCGACCCAGTCGCTCCCGCCCGGGTCGAGCATGAACAGCCCGGCGAAGATGAACGGGAAGGCGAGCCCGTCGTTCATCCCCGCCTCGCCGGTGATCGAGAAGTTGGGCTCCTGCTCCTCCTCGTCGCCGGGCGGCCCGACGCCGATGTCGCCGGCGAGAACGGGATCGGTGGGGGCGAGGATCGCTCCGAGGATCACGGCGGCGCCGAGCGAAAGGCCCATCACCTGATGGCCGAACAGGGCGACGGCGCCGATCGTCAGCGGCATCGCGATCAGGAGCAGTCGCGCCACGCCCGACCAGGAGCGACGGGTGAATGCCCGATCGAGCTTCAGGCCTGCGCCGAACAGCGCGATGATCACGGCGAGCTCGCTGATCCGCTCCAGCAGCTTGGCGTCCTCGATCGGCTGGATCCACTTCAGATCCAGGACCTCGATGCCGAGCGCGGCGAGGGCGCCGAGCCCGAGATAGATGATGCTCGCCGAGAAGGCGCGGTCCCCCTGGTGGGAGAGGGCGCCGATGGCGGCGAAGATCGCGATCGCGCAGAAGACGAGGCCGACCGCGTAGATGTCGGCGAAGGACCAGCCGCGCCCCGCGGCGATGGGGAGATTTGAGAGAAGGAGGAGCGAGGCGTCAGTCTTGCAGCAGGATCGAGACGAGCGTGTCGGCCAGCATGCGCTCCGCCTCCGCCCGCTCGAAGACGCCGTCGTTGACGCCGTCGGCGGCCTCCATGGCGAGCTCCTGCAGGACGAGGAGTTGCCAGTGCAGCGGAGGTTCGGTTCGGATCTCGCCGCGTTCGCGCGCCTCGCGGAGGAAGGCACCCACGGGGCTGCGCCCGTCCTGACTCGCGACCTCGGCCTCGTTCCCCATCTCCCGCATCGAGATCAGCGGCCCGTAGCGGAGGTTGAGGCCGAAGATCGCGTCGCTGATCGAGCGGAGCGACTCCTCGACGCCGGATGCCCGGTGCCTCGAGTGCCGCGGCCGTCGTCGCGCGGGCGTCGTCGCCGACGACCTCGAAGACGGCGTCGAGCAGTTCGTCGCGGTTCGAGAAGTGGCGGTAGACCGTCGTCCTGCCGAGGCCGGAGGCTTCGGCGATCTCCTGCATGCTCATCGTCGGCTCCTGCGCCAGCATCTCGATCCCGGCTTCGAGCACCAGTTGCCGGTTCCGCTCCGCGTCCGTGCGCCGCCGTTCCCGATCCGGCATCAGCCGGCTCCGATCGCCGCCACGAGCGTCTCGCCGAGGATCTCGCCTGCCTCCTCGCGCTCCACCCGCCCCGCCAGGACCTCGATGACCATCGCCATCGTCAGCGACAGGGTGGCGGCGGTCATCCAGACGACGCTCAGCGCCTTCGGGACCTCGCCGCGGGCCTGGGCGCCCTCGAGGTAGAGGGACACAGCGCGGTCCCCTTCACGTGTCCGGGTCCGGATCGCCGGCCTGGTCAGATCCTGGTGGGGGTAGAGGAACCGGAACCTGAGCCCCAGCTCGACGTTCTTCCGGCCCACCGCCCGCATCGTCGACGCGGGGTCCATGCCGCTGTCGGTGATCTCCTTGACCTCGGCCGTCGATCGTTCGAGCACCACCTCGATCAACGCCTCGAACAGCTTCTCGCGACTCGGGAAATGGCGGTAGACCGTCGTCCTGCCGAGGCCGGAGTGGTCGGCGATCTCCTGCATGTTCGCGTCGGGGTTACCGGTCAGGAGATCGATCGCGGCATCGATGACCGCCTGCCGGTTTGCCTGCGCGTCGGCCCTCTGAATCCCGTCGGGGCACATCCCGCCAGATCATAGGTCGGCCCCGGGGCGGCCCGGATAAGCGGCATGCTATGTTCCACTTCTAGGCGTTCGGTGTCGTTCCCCCGCGGCATCGGACGCCTTTCTTTTCCTCCGGATCGGTCGGTAGAAGGGGGCCCGAGCCCCGACCCGCTCGTTGTTAAACTGCCGCTCGCGCGCCGCTATCGTCTAGGGGACTAGGACGCCGGATTCTCAGTCCGGAAACCGGGGTTCGAATCCCCGTAGCGGTACTCCTGAGACCCGGCAGAGCAGCATTGTCGTCGTCAGGTACTGGTATCGGGTAACGCGTCGAACCGATTGATCCGCTGGTGCAGCGAATAGGGTGGCGGCGGGCAGTTACCCGGACAAGGAGACGAGATGGCTGAAGAGGTTGCAATCGCCGGCACCAACGAGACGGCGAAGCTGCGGAATCCGTGGGGAGTCTTCGGCCTCGGGCTGATCACGCTCGGGATCTACCTGATCTTCTGGTGGTATTACGTCAACAAGGAGATGGTCGAGATGGGCCGGGCGCGGGGCACCGACGAGCTCGGCGACAACCCAACCACCTCGGTCCTTGCTCTCGTCCCTGGTTTCCTCCTGATCGTTCCGCCCTTCGTCTCCTACTACCGCGGCGTTCAGCGCATGCAGGCGGCAGCTCGCCTTGCCGGCGTCGAACCGGCGAACGGGTGGATTGCGCTGATCCTCTTCGTCCTGATCGGCGTCGCCTTCCCCCCGTACCTGCAGAGCTGCCTCAACAAGGTCTGGGAGGCGCAGGGACAAGGTGCCGGGGCTGATGCGGCTCCGGTTTCTCCGGAACCGCAGTAGAAGAAGGGTCGACCTGCTGGCGGGCCGCGCAGATGTCCGCGCGCACGCATTTTCCGTGCGCTGTGGATAGTGTGCGGGGAGGAGGTTCTCCGGCAATCCGCCGGGGATCGAGGGCAAGCAACCAGGGAGGTCCGCAGAATGACGAAGGTCCGTCTGCTCGTAGTACTCGGAGTCACCGCGCTCGTCGCGTTCATCGTTGCCGGTTGCGGCAGCAGCGATTCGACAAGTAGCGACTCCGGCGGCACGATCATCCGCGGTACGACCGATCAGCCGATCTCCTACGACCCGGCCGGCGCATACGACCTGCCCTCCTACGACGGCATCTACTCGATGTACCAGAACCTCCTGACCGTCGAGCCCGGCGGCAGCAAGGCCGTCCCGGACGCCGCGAAGAGCTGCGAGTTCACCGACCAGGACAACACGGTCTTCGAGTGCACGCTCAACTCCGGCCTGAAGTTCTCCGACGGCTCCGACCTGACCGCCGAGGACGTCGTCTTCTCGTTCGAGCGCAACGTCGACATCGCCGACCCGAACGGCGCCTCCTCGCTGCTCGCCAACATGAAGAGCATCGAGGCGAAGGGCGACGACACGGTCGTCTTCACCCTCAAGGAGCCGGACGCGACCTGGCCGCTGCTCCTGACCACGGGCTCCTTCGCGATCGTCCCCTCCGACGTCTACCCGGCCGACAAGCTCCAGCCGAGCGACGAGGTGGTCGGCTCCGGCCGCTACACCCTCGCCGACTACCAGCCCGGACAGCAGACGGTGATGGAGAAGAACGACGGCTACCAGGGCGCCGACCCGGCCAAGAACGACCGGGTGATCATCCAGTACTTCGACAAGGCCTCGCCGCTGAAGCTCGCGGTGCAGAACGGCGACGTCGACATCGCCTACCGCAGCCTCAGCCCGACCGACATCGCCGACCTCGAGGGCGCCGACGGCGTCAACGTGGTTTCCGGCAACGGCACCGAGATCCGGTACCTGGTCTACAACCTCGACCTACAGCCCGGCGACAACGACCAGCAGAAGCTGGCGATCCGCCAGGCGACCGCCCAGGTGATCGACCGTCAGGCGATCGCCGACAACGTCTACAACGGCACCGTGCAGCCGCTCTACTCGATGGTCCCGCAGGGCGTCGACTACGCGACCTCCGCGTTCTCGGACGAGTACGGCGAGGGCCCGGACGTCGAGGCCGCGAAGCAGACCCTCGAGGACGCCGGCGTCGACACCCCGGTGCCGCTCGAGGTCTGGTGGACCCCGTCGCACTACGGCGCCGCATCCGGCGACGAGTACGCGGAGATCAAGCGCCAGCTCGACGAGAGCGGCCTGTTCGACGTGACGCTGAAGTCGACCGAGTGGAACCAGTACTCCACGGCCGCGTTCACCGACAAGTACCCGACCTACCAGCTGGGCTGGTTCCCGGATTACCCGGACGCCGACGACTACACGTCGCCGTTCTACCTCCCGGACAGCTTCCTCAACATCCACTACGACAACCCGAAGATGAACAAGCTGATCGCCGAGGAGAAGGCCTCCGACGACCCGGAGGTCCGTGGGAAGGCGTTCGACGAGATCCAGAAGATCGGTGCGACCGATGCTCCGACCATCCCGATCTGGCAGGCCGATCAGGTGGCCGCTGTGAGAGACGGCGTGAACGGGGTAGAGGAGACCTTCGACCCGTCGTTCATCTTCCGGTTCTGGCTCATTTCCAAGGACCAGTAGGCCAGATACGTTCGACCCGCGGCGGGCGGGAGGTAAGAACGAGGATATGAGGACGTGAATTGAACGGGTCGACCGGCTCGGGAAGCCTGCGCACCTACGTCCTGACGCGGATCGCGCTGGCGCTGCCGACGGTCCTCATCCTGCTCACCGTCGTCTTCCTGCTCATGCGGGTCGCTCCGGGCGACCCGATCTCGGCGGCGCTCGGGGCCAAGCTCCCCGCCAAGGAGCTGGAGAAGCGCAAGGAGGCCGCCGGCTACGACAAGCCGATCATCCAGCAGTACGGCGAGTATCTGGGCCAGGTCGCCACCCTCGATCTCGGGGAGTCGGTGACCGACAATCGCTCAGTCCCTTCGATAATCGTCGAGAACGGCAGCGCCACCCTGGAACTGACCCTGGCTGCGTTCACGATCACTCTGCTCGTCGGCGTTCCGCTCGGGTTGATGGCGGGTCGCTTCCGAGACGGGCCGTGGGACATCGGCGGCCGCCTCTACGGGATCATCATCTACGCGTTCCCCGTCTTCTTCCTCGGCTTCCTGTTCCAGTTGGCCGCCTCGCCATTCGGCTGGCCGACGTCCGGGCGGGCGAGCCCGATCGTCGAGTTCGACCTGGACAAGATCACCCACTTCTATTTGATCGACACGTTGCTGGCCGGCGACTGGAGCGCGTTCTGGGACTGTCCTCCAGCACCTGATCCTCCCGGCGCTGGTCCTGGGCCTGACGATCAGCGGCGTCCTCATCCGCCTGATCAGGGTGAACCTGCTGCAGACGATGCAGGGCGACTACGTCGAGGCGGCCCGCGCTCGCGGAGTCAGCGAGCGCCGCGTGGTCATCAATCACGCCTTCCGGAACGCGATGGTCCCGGTCGTAACCGTCGCCGGACTGCAGTTCGCGATCCTGCTCGGCGGCGCCGTCCTCACCGAGGAGACCTTCAACTGGCCCGGGATCGGCTCCGAGCTGGTCCGCTACCTGAACCAGCGCGACTACATCGCCGTGCAGGGGATCGTCACCGTCTTCGCCGTCGCGGTCGTGGTCGTCTCGCTCCTGATCGACCTCGTGACAGCCTTCATCGACCCCCGGGTGAGGTACCGATGAGGAACCTGCGACTCCCGCGCTGGCTGGCCCCGATCCGCGAATCGGCGGGGGTCTCGCGAACGATCTTCTGGATCGGCGTCGGCATCGTCGCGTTCTTCGTCATCCTGGCCGTGTTCGCGCCGATCATCGCCCCGTACGGCTTCGACCAGGTCAGCGACCCGTCCGGCCACTTCCCGAAGCAGGGCTCGCCCGACGGCACGCATCTCTTCGGTACCACCGTCGGCAGCTACGACGTGCTCTCGCGCGTCGTCTGGGGCTCGCGTACGGCGATCGAGGTGGTCGTCCTCGCGGTCGTCTTCTCCCTGGCGGTCGGTGTCCCGCTCGGCCTCTTCTCCGGATACGTCGGCGGCCGGATCGACAAGGTGCTCGTCCTGATCATGGACGCCATGTTCGCCTTCCCCTACATCCTGCTGGCGATCGTGATCGCCTTCCTGCTGTCCGACAAGCTCGGCCAGGGGGTGGTGACCGCCGCGATCGCGATCACCGCCGTCTACGTGCCGCAGTACTTCCGCGTGGTCAGAAACCACGTGATCAGCATTCGCGAGGAGTCCTACGTCGAGGCCGCCCGCGCGCTGGGGGCGCCGCGCCGGACGATCATCAGCCGCTACATCCTTCAGAACGTGGTCCAGAACGTCCCCGCGCTGGCGACGCTCAACGCGGCCGACGCGATCCTGACCCTCGCGGCCCTCGGGTTCCTCGGCTACGGCATCCAGCCGACCGACGCGGCCGAGTGGGGCTACGACCTGCAGCGGGCGATCGACGACGCGGGCGCCGGCATCTGGTGGACCGGCCTGTTCCCGGGCGTGGCGATCGTCGCCCTCGTGACCGGTTTCACGCTGCTCGGCGAGGGGCTCAACGACGTCATCAACCCGCTGATCCGCGCGCGGCGAACGACGAAGCCCGTGATCCCCGAACGCGGCTCGGACCCCGAGCAACCCGCATCCGCGGCGCCCGCACGCCCCCCGAGCCCGAGGGAGGAGCGCCATGACCGGCGATCAGCCGATCCTCGACGTCGACGATCTGCGCGTCTGGTACGGCACGGCCGGCGATCCCGTGCGCGCGGTCGACGGCGTCACGTTCGAGATCGGGCCGGGGCAGACCCTTGGCCTGGTCGGCGAGTCCGGGTGCGGCAAGTCCACGCTCGGTCGGGGCGTGCTCGGCCTGCTGCCCGAGATGGCGGCGATCGCCGGCTCGGTCAAGTACGCGGGCCGGGAGCTCGTCGGTGCCACGGCGAAGGAGATGCACGAGATGCGCGGGCCGGAGCTCGGGCTGATCTTCCAGGAGCCGATGACCCGGCTCGACCCGCTGCAGACGATCGAGGCCCACTTCCGCGAGGCGCTGCTCGCACATATGCCCGACCTCGACAAGGACGAGGTGCGCACCCGCTCGCTCGAGGCGCTCGCCGGCATGGGCATCCCGCGGACCCGCTTCGGCCAGTACCCCCACGAGTTCTCAGGCGGGATGCGACAGCGGATCATGATCGCGCTGGCGCTGGTGCTGGAGCCGAAGGTCCTGATCGCCGACGAGCCGACGACCGCCCTCGACGTGATCGTCGAGGCGCAGATCCTCGGCATCCTCGCCGACCTGCGCCGCAACTTCGACACGGCCGTGCTGCTGATCACCCACAACCTCGGCATCGTCGCCGAGGCGTGCGACAGGGTGGCGGTCATGTACGCCGGCAGGATCGTCGAGGAGGGCAACGCCCGCGACGTGTTCGCCGACCCCGCCCACCCCTACACACGCGAGCTCCTGCGCGCAACGATCTCGCTCGAGACGACCGGCCTCAACTACATCCCCGGCGCCCCGCCGAGCCTGATCGATCCGCCAGCCGGTTGCCGCTTCCATCCGCGGTGCCCGAACGCGATGCAGGCCTGCGCGGTGCAGGAACCGATCGAAGTCAGGGCGCCCGAGGGACAACGCGTCTCCTGCTGGCTGCACGGCCCGGATGCCCAGATCGACGAAGCGGGTCGCCGGCCGCTGGAGCGGCAAGAGTTCCTGGAGGCGGAGGAGGCATGAGTGAGATGAATGAGACCCGAGGTCCTGCTCGAGGTCCGCGACCTGCACACGACCTACTCGGTCCGGGGTTCGTTCTTCGATCGCCTCAAGGGCCGCGACACCGGTTCGGTCCGCGCCGTCGACGGGGTCTCCCTCGACCTGGTCAAGGGCGAGGTGCTCGGCGTCGTCGGCGAGTCGGGATCCGGGAAGACCACGCTCGGGCGGACGCTGCTCGGGCTGGTCGAGGCGACGAAGGGATCGATCGTCCTCGAGGGCGAGGAGATCACCGGCCGCAAGGAATCGGAGCTGCGGCCGATGCGGCAGCGGATGCAGATCGTCTTCCAGGATCCGCATGCCTCACTCAACCCGGCGATGACCGTCGGCGCGCTGGTCGCGGACCCGCTGCGCTTCCACAAGCTCGTCTCCGGGCGGGAGAACCTCCGCGCCCGGGCCGCCGCGGCTCTCGAGCGGGTCGGCCTCGCGCCGGCCGAAGAGTTCCTCGACAAGTACCCGGCCGACCTCTCCGGCGGGCAGAAGCAGCGCGCCGTCCTCGCCCGCGCGATCATCCTCGACCCCGACGTCCTCGTCGCGGACGAGCCGGTGTCGATGCTGGACATGAGCGTCCGGGCGAAGATCCTCGAGCTGATGCTCGAGCTGAAGGATGAACTTGGCCTGACCTACGTCTACATCACCCATGACCTCGCGACCGCCAAATTCTTCTGCGACCGGATCGCGATCATGTACCTGGGCCAGATCGTCGAGATCGGCCCGGCGGAGGAGATCTACGCCAACCCCGGCCACCCATACACGGCCGCGCTGCTGCGGGCGATCCCCGAGCCCGATCCGCGCCGCGACGTGCCTCGCGATCTGCCGCGCGGCGAGGTTCCCGACGCGGTCATCCCGCCGCTCGGATGCTCGTTCCACCCGCGATGCGCTAAGGCATTCGAGGTCTGCGGCTGGGAGTCGCGGGACCTGCGGACGCTGCTCGAGGATCGATGGACTCGCCTCGACCAGGAAGCTTACGAGGCCGAGCGAGCCGCAATCGGCGATCTGGACGTTCTTGATGCACCGGCGACCGAGGCTCTGCTGCCGGCAGCAGACGGAAGGTCGGGAGAGGACGTGATGAAGATCGTCGAAGCCCTCCGCGCCGAGAACCCCGATGACCCCTTCTGGCGCGGTGTGGTCTCGACCGCCGCCGAGGCGGGCGGGGTCCGCGTGATCTTCCGCGAGCCGATCGAACCCCGCGAGCTGCCGATGGGCGAGTCGGTCGTGCGCTGCCACCTCCACGATCCCGAGGCCCTCGCGGCCGCTGGACGCGCCCCCGAGGCGAGCTGAGCCCTCAGGCGTCGACGACGAAGGCGCGGACCATCGTCTCGCCGAGGACCTGACCGGCCTCCTCCTTCGTCAGGCGTCCGGCTCGCATCTCGGCCGAGGCGCCGAGGGCGAGGCCGTTCATCGAGGTGAGGACCCACTGCACGGGCATCCCGGGGTCGATCTCGCCTCGGCGCTGTGCGGCCTCGACGAAGTGCCGCGTCGGTTGGTTGGGGTCGGTCGTGCTGTCGGCGATCACGTCGTCACCCAAGTCACGCATATCCGCGAGGAAGCGGAACCGGTCGGCGATGCCGATGATCGCCGGGCCCATCGCGTACATCGTCTCCCGCGTACTCTCGCCGCGCTCGATCACCTCGGATGTCACCTGGCCGGCCTCCTCGACGACGTGCTCGAAGAGCGCGCGGATCAGATCGTTGCGGGCGGGGAAATGGCGATATACGGTCGTCCGGCCCAGTCCCGAACGCTCCGCGATCGTCGCCATGCTCGCCGTCGGGTCGGAGGGGAGGACGGCCATGGCGGCTTCGATCACCGCCTGGCGATTGCGGCGCGCATCACTTCTCTCTGCTTTCTCCTCAGTCATGATGCGTCCGTCTAAGCGGGATAGTATTGTTCCACTTCTGGAGCTCGGTGCTGATCCCCCGAGGCACCGAGCTCCATTCTCTTCCGCGCCCTAGATTGCAATCTCCCGCGGCTGTGGCGGAACTGGTAGACGCGCGGCGTTCAGGTCGCCGTGTTCGCAAGGACGTGGGGGTTCGACTCCCTCCAGCCGCATCGACACCTCATCCGCCTCCGAAGCCGGGAGCGGCTGGGGTGTCAATCGATCCCGAGGCCGGCCCACCAGCGGTCGAACAGGACCCCGGCCGCATCCTCGGCGGCCTGCGCGCTCTCCCTGCCCGCGACGGCGACCGCAGACGGCGAGATTCCCAGCGCCACCAGTCGCTCCTCCTCGCTCGCGCACCAACCGTCGAGAATCGCCGGCGTCGCCTCGGGGTGGAACTGCAGGCCGAGATGCCGACCCAGCCGGAACGCGGCGGTGCCCGCGGGCGAGCGGGCGATTTCCTCCGCGCCCGGCGGCGGGGCGAACTGGTCGTAATGGAAGTAGGCCCACGGGCCGGCCGGGATCTCGTCCGGAGCTGTCGGTCTCGATCTCGAACCAGCCGACCTCGGGAGGATCGGCGGGGGCGATCTGCGCCCCGGCGGCGGCGGCCAGCGCCTGACCGCCGAAGCACAGGCCGAGCACGGGTACGTCGGCGTCGAGCGCTCGTCGCAGGAATCGAACCTCCTCGTCGACCCAAGCCGGGGCGTCCGTCGCCGCCCGGCGAGTGGTCGGAGCCGAGCGAGCAGATCCACGGCCGTGATCACGGGGATCGTCGGGCAGGCCGTCCTCCCAGACGCGCAGGACCTCGTAGGGGATGCCGCGGCTCTCGCACCAGTCGGCGAAGAGGGCGGGGGGCGCGGCGTCCTCGTGCTGGAGGATCAGGCCGGCCGGGCCGGTGCTCGGGCGCTCGTCCATCGCCGCAGGTTAATCCGAGTCGCGACGAGGGCGATCACGTAGGCGGCGATCGCGCAGAGGGCGACCGACGCGCCGGCGGCAACATGCCGCGTGGTAGCTCACGTAGATGCCCGCAAAGCCGGAGGCGACGGCGATCGCGGCGGCCGCGAACAGAGCCGGCACGAGGCGGGAGCAGAGCTGCAGCGCCGCCGCCGCGGGAGCGACGACGATCGCGACGACGAGCAGGTTGCCGAGGGCCTGGACGGCGATCAGGACCGTGAGGGCGAGGAGCGAGATCAGCAGCCACGAGGCAGCGCCGGGCTCGGGCGCCGAGAGCTCCTGCGGCCTGCGGGTCGAAGCCCGAGAGGAGCAGGGTGCGGTGGCCCGCCGTCAGCGCGACGATCGCGACGGCGGCGAGGCAGGCCGATCCGACGAGATCACCCGTCGAAACGCTGAGCGGGTCACCGAACAGGAGCTCCCCGAGCCGCAGGGGAACGTCGGGGGAGAGGGCGAGCAGAGTGCCGAGGCCGAACAACGTCGTCACCGTCACGGCGACCGCGACGTCGGGGCTCACGGCCGACTGCCGCGACGCCACGGCGATCAGCGCGGCCGCGACCGCCAACCCGGCCGCCGCGCCGAAGCCCAGGGGGGCGGAGACGAGCGCCGCGAGGACGAGGCCGGGCAGCATCGCGTGGGCGATCGACTCGGCGGCGTAGCTCTGGCGGAAGAGGACGACCCAGACGCCGAGGGGCCCGCATGCGACGCCGAGGATCGTCAACTCGAGCAGGGCTCTCTGGGTGATGCCCTGCCGGAGCGGATCGAGGATCCAGTCGATCATCGGACTGTCACCGCTCGCCGTGATCGTGATCGTGATGCTGGACGACGACCGCCGTGCGGCCGCCCTCGAGGACGATCATCTCGCCGCCGTAGGTGTCGCGAAGCACCTCGGGGGTCAAACCGGATGGAGCACCGAAGTAGACCTGACCGCCGTTGACGCAGAGGACGGCGTCGAATCCCTGCGCCTGCTGGATGTCGTGGGTCGAGACGAGGATCGCGCGACCCTCGTCGCGGAGGTCGCCGAGAATCTCGAGGATGCGTTCCCCCGACGGCCGGTCGACGCCGCTGAGCGGTTCGTCGAGGAGAATCACGTCGGCCTGCTGGGCGAGGGCGCGGGCGATCAGCACCCGCTGCCGCTGGCCCCCCGACAGCTCGCCGAACTGCTCGCCCGCACGGTCGGCGAGGCCGACCCGCTCGAGCGCCGCCAGGGCGAGGCGCTTCGGCTCGCGGCCGAGCGGGCGGAAGCGGGGCGCCCGCGTGTAGGTGCCCATGAGGACGACGTCGAGCGCGTCGACCGGGAAGTCGAGCCGGTACCGCTCCGTCTGCGGGACGTAGGCGATCGTGCCTCCGATCCTGACCGTGCCCTCGCGGCGAGGGGTCTCGCCGAGTAGGGCCCGCAGGAGGGTGGTCTTGCCGCCGCCGTTCGGGCCGAGCACCGCGACCGTCATCCCGGCCGGGATCGAGAACGTCATGCCGGAGATCGTCGGGTCGCCCGCCGCGTAGCCGGCGGCGAGATCGATCGCCTCGACCGCCGCCGTCGGATGCTCCGGTGGTGTCACGCCGTCACCTCCGCGGGGCCGGCTCCCGTCGTGCGCCGCGCGAGCTGCCGCAAGGCGAGCGCGACGGCGAAGACGAGACCCCCGAGCACGGCGATCGCGGCGCCCGGCGGAACGTCGAGCCGGTAGGCGATGAGCAGTCCGAGCAGGCCCTCCGCGAGGGCGATCGCGGCACCGCCCAACTCCAGGGCGACGACGCTCCGGGCGAACAGGCGGGCGGTCGCCGCCGGGATCACGAGGACAGCGCTGACGAGCAGGGCGCCCACCGCATCGAGCGCCGCGATCGCGGCGAGCGCGACCGCGCAGACGAGGACGATGTCGCCGGCCGCGATCGGGAGGCCGGTCGCGGGGCCGGCGTGGGGGTCGAACCCGGCGGCGATCCAGGCGCGCCGGAAGAGGGCGGCCGCGAGCGCGACGACGGCCAGCGCGGCGGCCGAGACGATCAGCTCGGTGGTCCCGATCGCCAGCAGCGATCCGAAGAGGAGCTGGTCGACGCCGGCGCCCGACTCGAACACGTCGCTCGAGAGGACGATCCCGATCGCCAGCGCGGCGACGAGGAGCAGGGCCGTGGCGGTGTCGGCGGCCACGCCGGCGCGGCGCCCGAGCCGCTCCAACAGCAAGGCGAACCCGCCGCCGACCCCGAGCGCCGCCAAGGCTGGCGGAATCCCCGCGGGACCGGCGATGACGAGGCCGGGAAAGGCGGCCGCCCCGACACCGTGGGTGAAGAACGCAAGCCGCCGCAGCACGATCTGCGCGCCGAGCAGACCGGCGAGCGGCGCCAGCAGTGCGACCTCGAGGGCGGCGCGCTGCATGAACGGGAGCTGGAACGGCTCAAGCATGAGAACCATTATCTTTATCGCGAAGATGGTTACACCGGCCGAGACCAACAGAAACAGCACTACGGGCACCTCGACGCCCCCGGCCGACGCCTGGGTCGAGCATGCCGAGGCGGAATTGCGGCGGGCGGGCCACCGCGCCAGCGCGCCGCGATCCGCGGTGATCGAGCTGATCGGCCGGCAGCGGTGCGTGCTCAGTGCCGCCGACATCGCCCACGAGCTGCGCTCGGCCGGTCAGCGAGTCGGTGTTGCGACCGTCTACCGGACGCTCGAGCTGCTCGAGTCGATGCGGTTGGTCCAGCGTCTCGACGTCGGCGGCTCCTCCGCCCGCTTCGAGCCTGCGATGCCGGGTGGCGAGCATCACCATCACCATCTGATCTGCGACCGCTGCGGGCTCGTCACCCCCTTCGAGGACCCCAAGCTCGAGCTCGCGATCGACGAGCTCGGCGAGCGACTCGACTACGTGGTCGGCGACCACGACGTGATCCTTCGCGGCCAGTGCCCGAAGTGCGTGGCAGCAGTCGCCGGCTGAGCTCATCCGCCGAACGTTGCCGAACTTGCATCTCACCGATCCACCGCTGAATCCGTCGGCGAGCTCGCTTGTGTTCGACTCCAGGGCGCCGACGTAGGTGCCCCCTTCCGTTCCCTCCGGACCGAGCGTGTCGGCCCAGAGCTCGCCACCGACCTGCGCCCCAGCTTCGTCGGCGATCGCCTGCTCGAGCTCGGCGCTGACGCCGGCCTCCGGGTAGATCGTCCCGACCCCGGTCCGGCGGATCAGGTCGACCAGATCGGCGGTCTCGCCCGCCGACGCCTGCGCCTGGGTGCTCAGCGCCGGAATGGCCGCGCCGATCACTTCGATCCGGTAGCGCTCCGCGTAGTAGCCGAGGGCGTCGTGGCTGGTCACGAGCTTCCGATCGTCTGCCGGGATCCGCTTCATGCAGCCGGCGATCGCGCCGTCGAGCCGCCCGAGCCGCGCCGCATAGGTGCGGGCGTTCGCCCGGAAGGCGGACGCCCCGGCGGGATCGATCTCGGCGAGCCGGTCCTTGATCGACCCGACGGCGAGGATCGCGTTCCGCGGGTCCTGCCACCAGTGCGGATCCGTCTCGCCGTTCGTCTCGATCGTCGGAACGTCGTCGATCAGTGTCAGCACCGGTGCGTCGGAGCCGGAGCTCTCCACGATCTGATCCATCCATTCGTCGACGTCGCCGCCCGAGCGGACGATCAGGTCGGCATCGAGCAGCGCCTCGGCGTCGCTCGGCTTCGGTTCGTAGTCGTGGGGGTCGGCGTTCGCCGGCAGGATCTGCGTGACGGTTCCGCGATCGCCGACGACGTTGCGCGCCAGGTCGGCCGCCTGTGGTGTGGTGGCGACGACGTCGACGCCGCCGACGCTCCTTCGATCGCCCCCGCAGCCGCCGAGGGCCGCGACCGTGGCGAGGGCCACGGTAGCGATAAAGAAAGTGAGAATCGTTCGCACCAAGCGAATATATCGGAACAGGTCCGAGTTTCCGCGTGAGGATCGGATAGCTTCCGTTCCACGCCACCGCCGGGAGGAAACGCATGGACCCAAGCAGCCTGAAGAAGTTCGAACTATTCAAGGACGTCGACGAGAGCCAGCTCGGCAAGATCGCGCCGTTCACGATGCTCGTCGAGTTCCCCGAGGGGAAGACGATCATCCAGGAGGGCGGCTTCTCGAACGACTTCTACGCGATCGAATCGGGTACGGCCCGCGTCGAGCGCGCCGGCGAGGCGATCGCCGAGATCGGTCCGGGAGACGTCTTCGGGGAGCAGGGCCTGCTCGAGAAGCAGGAGCGGTCGGCCTCGGTCGTGGCGACATCGCCGCTGCGCGCCCTGAAGATCGAGAACTGGGAGATCCCGAGGATGCGCAAGGCGATGCCCGAGGTCCTCGAGAGACTCCAGCAGACCATCGAAGAGCGCTCGAGCTAGAGCTCGCCCCCGGCTGCCGCCCTTCGGGGTAGAGTGGCCGCAAGTACATACGGTCGGTGGTTCAAGGGAAGTCCGGTGAGAAACCGGCGCGGTCCCGCCACTGTGACCGGGTGAGGGTGTCGCCAGGCGGTTCGGCCGCCGGCCACTGGGTCCGACGAGGGCCCGGGAAGGCGTGGCATCAGTCCCGGAAGCCAGGAGACCTGCCTCCGACCGAGCCGTTGTAAACCCTCGAGGAAAGGGTGGCTCCATGCCAACACCTACCTTCCGTGCGCATCACGTCGTGCCGGCCCTGCTGGGCGTCGTGCTGTTCGCGTTCATGTTCACCTCGCTCGCCGAGGCCAAGTCCAAGACGGTCCCTGCGGATCTCCGCGTCGTCAACCCCGCGGGTAAGTCGCTCGCCGACGGCACGCAATTCTCGGGTCCCGTGACGATCAAGACCGACAGGAAGGCCGACTGCTTCGGCGAGGGCACCGGAGGATCGGGCGCCAAGGCCGAGGTTCCCGACTCCACCGCCCTCGGGCAGCTCGCCGAGGGCGGGGCCGCCTTCCCCGGGATCGACCCACTGTCCGTCACCGACTTCTTCGATTTCGGTCTCGGGCTCTGCGGCGTCGGCAAGGCGGTCGCGCCGTCGACCGGCTACTGGTACCTGAAGGTCAATCACGCGGCCTCGTTCACCGGCGGCGACCAGACCGAGGTCAAGAAGGGCGACGAGGTGCTCTGGTACCTCATCGCCGACTTCAACGACCCGACTCCCGACGAGCTCGCACTGAAGACCGTGGGATCGCCGTCGGGTGACGAGGTCGACGTCAAGGTCGTCTCCTACGCCGACGACGGCACCAAGAGCGCGGCCGAAGCGGCCGACGTGAGCGGCGCTGCGGCGCCGACCGATGCGCAGGGGATCACCTCGGTCGTGCTGGGCGACGGCGTCACCGATGTCCGGGCGACGAGGACCGGCTCGATTCCGTCGAACGCGTTGAGGCTCTGCTCGCAGGGGGCCAAGTGCCCCGCGGGGTACGCCGCGACGGTCGGAGGAACGTCCAAGGCCGACCAGATCACCGGAACCGGCGAGGCCGAGGAGATCGTGGCCGGCGCGGGCAAGGACGAGATCGACGCCACGAAGGGCAAGGCCCTCGACAAGATCAACTGCGGTCCCGGCAGGGACGAGCTCGTCCTCGCCAAGGGCTCGAAGTCGAAGGTGGCCCAGTCCTGCGAGAAGGTCAAGTACCGCTAGGCGGCGCAACCACCTGATGATCGGGCCGACAGGGTGATTCACCTCGTAGCCATCCGCATCGCGGCGGCGCTCTCGACGATGCTGAGCGCCGCCGCGATCGGTGGTTGCGGGTTCGGTCCCGGCGAGTCGTCGCCCGGCGAGGCCGCACTCGTCGTGACTCGGGAGTTCGGGACGGTCCCGATGGTCGACGCGACCCTCGAGGACCCGACCGAGTCCGACAACGTCGTTCGCTTCCTCGACGACAACGCGGAGATCGAGACGTCCTTCGGCGGCAACTTCGTCGACTCGATCGACGGCTACGCGGGCAGCACGAGCGGGGGCGGCGACGAGGATTGGTTCTTCTTCGTCAACGGCTACTACTCCGACGTCGGCGCCGGCGAGACCGACGTCAATCCCGGCGACCGGGTCTGGTGGGACTACCGGTACTGGAGCGCCGCCTATCGCGTTCCCGCGGTCGTCGGCTCGTGGCCCGAGCCGTTTCTCCACGGATATGCGGGCAAGACGTACGACACGATCGTGGAATGCGTCGGGCCGGGGACCGTCGATCCGTGCGGGGCCGTGATCGGATCGCTGCGGGCCGCCGGGGTCAAGCCGCAGGTCGATCAGGTGAGCAGGCCGGTCGAGCATCCGGACCAGCTGCGCATCCTCGTCGGGCCCTGGGACGCGATCCGGAGCGATCCGGCAGCGCGGCAGATCGAGTCGGGTCCGGAGCAGAGCGGGGTCTACGGTCGCATGACGCGGTGCGGGACCGATTGGTTGCTCGAGGCCGACGACTCTCACGGCAAGCTCTCCACTGCGATGAACCATGCGGGCTTGGTGGCGGCGGTTCGCGAGAACGACGATCAGCCGACCTGGGTCGTCACGGGGACCGACGACCAGAGCGTGGGGAACGCCGCCGCCCTGCTCGACCCCGAATCGCTCGGCGATCGCTACGCCGTGGCGGCGACGTCACGCGGCGAGGTGCCACTTCCCGCCGAGGCGTCCCCGACCGTCCAGTCCCGAGCCCAGATCTGCATCGGGTGACTCCTTGAGGTCCGTCTTCGCATACGCACCGCGACCCGGCCCGCTCGGTCGGGCCAGGCCGTGGATCGCCGCCGTCTATCTCGCGCCGCTGGCCGTCGTCGCGTTCACCTTCGCCAACCCGCTCGTTCTCGCGGGAGCCGGCGCGGCCGCCATCGGCATCGGCATCGCCTCCGGCGCCGGTTCCAGCATCCGCCAGCCGCTGCGCTGGTCGATCGGACTGGCGGTCATGGTCGTCGTCGTCAACGCGCTCGTCTCGCAGCGCGGCTCGACGATCCTCTTCCGCTTCGGCGATCTGCCGGTCGTGGGCGAGGTCGACATCTCCCTGGAGGCGCTCGCGGAGGGCGCTGTGCTCGCCATGCGCATCGTCGTCTCGCTCGTCGTCTTCGCGGTCTGGTCCGCGTGCGTCGATCCGGACAGGGTGCTGCGGGCGATCCGCCCGTTCGCGGCCCGCTCCGCACTCACTGCCACGCTCGTTTCCCGGCTCGTGCCCGCTCGCCGCCGCCGACGGCGCGCGGATGGCCGAGGCCGGCAGGCTGCGGGGGCCGGCCGCCGCGCCGCTCGGTCGCGCCGCCATCGCCCGGCGGCTGATCGCCGGATCGCTCGACCGCTCGGTCGACATCGCCTCCACGCTCGAGCTCCGCGGCTACGGCCTCGGGATCCGCTCGCGGCTGCCGCGGCACGTACGCGAGCTCGGCGAGCCGGCCCTGCTCGCTGCCGGGCTGCTGGAGCTCGGCCTGATCGCCGCCGCCGCGATCGCCGGCGTCGGCAGCTTCGACGCCTATCCGACGATCTCGATGGACACCGACGCCGCGACGCTGCTCCTGGCCGTCGCCCTGCCCGCGATCGCGATGTTGCCGTTCCTGCCCGATGGGATCCGCAGGCGCAGGAGCAGGTTCAGAGGGGGGCGTGATGGCTGAGCCGGCGCTCGATCTCGAACGAGTCGAGTACCGCTACCCGGGGGCGACCGATCGGGCCCTGGCCGGAATCGACCTGCGCCTCGACGCCGGCGAGTTCGTCGTCCTCGCCGGCCGCTCCGGATCAGGGAAGAGCACGCTGCTTCGCGCCGCCTGTGGGCTCGTGCCGCACTTCCACGGCGGCGAGGTCGCCGGCGAGATCCGCGTGGGCGGCCGTTCGACCCGGACCACCGGGCCGGCCGAGCTGGCGACGACGGTCGGCTTCGTGGCGCAGGAGCCCGAGACCCAGGTCGTCTCGACGACCGTCCGGGCCGAGCTCGAGCTGCCGCTCGAGTTGCGCGGCGCCGGAGCGGTCGAGACCGCCCGCGCGGTGGAGGAGACGGCCCTGGCGCTGGCGATCGAGCCGCTGCTCGACCGAACGACCGACTCCCTCTCCGGTGGTGAGCTGCAACGCGTCGCGCTGGGAGCCGCCCTCGTCACCGGCCCGCCCCTCCTGCTTCTCGACGAGCCGACGTCCCAGCTCGACCCGGTCGCCGGCGACGAGCTGATCGCGCTGCTCCGCCGGCTCAACGAGGAGTGGGGGGTGACCGTGCTGCTCGGTGAGCACCGGCTGGAGCGCTGTCTGTCCGCTGCGGACCGGGTCATCGCATTGGACGCCGGCGAGATCGTCTACGACGGCGAGCCGTCGGCGTTCGGGGCGGCGGCCCTGCGCCTCGCTCCGGAGCTCGCGACCCCCGCGACGAGACTCTTCGACCTCCTCGGCGTCGACGAGAGCCCCGTCACCGTCAAGGCGGCACGAGCCGCACTGGGGCGCGAGTTCCCCTCGGGGCCCGCCGCTGGTGTCGGTTCGTCCAACGGGTTGGACGAAGGCGCTCCAGCGAGCCCGGTCCTGCGTTGCCGCCGCCTTCGCGTCGAGTTGGACGCGGGGCCGGGAGAGGATCCGCGCGAGGTGCTGCGCGGCGTCGATCTGGAGGTCGGACCGGGGGAGAGGGTCGCCCTGATGGGTCCGAACGGCGCCGGCAAGAGCACGCTTCTCCGCACGGCGGCGGGCATACTCGAGCCGGTCGCCGGGTCGATCGAGACTCCGGCCGGCAGTGCGATGCTCGGGCAGCGCCCCGACGACTACTTCGTCCGCGAGCGGGTCGACGAGGAACTGCCCGGCGCGGCCGGGCGGGAGGCGCTCGCCGCGGCCGGGCTCGAGGTTCCCGGCGATGCCGACCCGCGCGACCTCTCCGGCGGCGAGAGGCAGCGACTCGCCCTCGCGATCGCGATGGCCGGTCGCGGCGCCGGGGGCACGCCCAGCGGCCTGATCTGCCTCGACGAGCCGACTCGCGGCCTCGATCGGGGCAGGAAGGACGACCTGGCGAAGTGGATCGGCGAGCTCGCGGCGGCCGGGGCGGGCCTGCTGGTGGCCACCCACGACGTCGAGTTCGCTTCCCGATTCGCGACGAGGGTCGTCCTGATCGCGCGTGGGCGCCCGATCGCCGACGGTGTGCCCCCCGAGCTGCTCGGGGGCGGCTGGTACTTCGCGACCGAGACGGCGCGCATCACCGGCGGACGGGCGATCACCCCGGAGGCGGGCGCCGCGCTCTACGTCCCCGACGGCGTGGCCGGTCCGACCGGGACGGGGAAGCGATGAGCTGGCAGGCGGCATCGCTGATCGTGCTCGGGCTGGCGATCGTCGGCGGCTTCGCCTGGTTCGAGCGGTCTCGTCCACCGGCTCGGATCGTCGCCGCCGTCGCCGCCCTGGCCGCCCTCGGAGTGGCGGGCCGGGTGGTGCTCGCGCCGATCCCCAACGTCGTTGCGACGACGGACGTCGCGCTGCTCGCCGGCTACGCGCTCGGCGGCGGCCCCGGGTTCGCGGTCGGTGCGTTGTCGGGCCTCGTCTCCAACTTCTGGCTCGGTCAGGGCCCGTGGACCCCGTGGCAGATGGCGGGGTGGGGTCTGGTCGGAATCGGCGGCGCGGTCCTCGCGAAGCTCAGCGGGCGACGGCTGGGCCGCTGGCAGCTCGCTTTCTGGGCGGCCGCGGCCGGTTTCGCCTACGGTGCGCTTCTGGACCTCTCGGTGATGGTCAGCTATGGGGGAGAACAGTCAATCGACCGGTATCTGGCGCTGTCGGCGCGTGGAATACCCTTCAATGTGGCTCATGCCGCAGGAAACTTCACGCTGATGCTCGCGGCCGGGCCGGCAATGGTGAGGATGCTCGATCGATATCGCGACAGATTCGACTTCGCTTGGCGCGACGGTCCGCTCGGTCGAGCCACGCTCGGCCTGCTCGTCGCCCTGTTCATCAGCCTGCCGCTGCTGGCGCCGCCCGGCGCCGACGCGAAGGCCGGCGGCGGCAGCGCGAAGGCGTGGCTGCTCAGCACCCAGAACAAGAACGGCGGCTACGGGTCCTCCGTCGACACGGAATCGAGCGTCGGCATGACCGGCTGGGCGATGCTCGGCATGGAGTCGGCCGGCCTCAACCCGCGAGACAACGAACGGGCCGGAAACACGCCGGTCGACTACCTACGCCGCAACATCGTCTCCGTCAGCTCGACCGGTGACCTGGAGCGCACGATCATCGCCCTCGCCGGCGCCGGCAAGGACACACGAGCTTTCGGCGGCCGCGACCTCGTCGGCGAGCTCCGCGATCGCCAGAACCGCGACGGCTCCTATCAGCAGCAGGTCAACCTGACCGCCTACGCGATCCTCGCGATGAAGGCCGGCGGGGTCGAGAAGTCGAAGCTTCAGAAGCCCGCCAAGTGGCTGCGCAAGGCACAGAACAAGAACGGCGGCTGGGGCTCCGTGGACGGCGCCGCCAGCGAGCCGGACAGCACCGGAGCGGTCCTGCAGGCTCTGGCCGCGGCGCCCGGCAGCTCCGGTCAGATCGACGCCGGGGTCAAGTGGCTGCGAGGCGCCCAGCACGGGACGGGGGGCTGGTCGCTCACCGGCGGAGCCTCCTCGAACACGCAGTCGACGGCCTGGGCCGTACAGGGCCTGGTCGCGGCGGGCAAGAACCCTGCGGGCTTCAGCCCGAAGGGCGACAACCCCTACGAGTACCTGAAGCGCCGCCAGCGCGAGGACGGCCACTACGAGTACTCGAGCGCCAGCGATCAGACGCCGGTCTGGGTGACCGCCCAGGGCCTCTCGGCCGCCTACTCGGCGAAGTTCCCGCTCAGCGCAGTGCCGCGGTTGCCGAAGCCGCCGCAGAAGGATCCGACGAACTCCACGGGCGTCGGGGGCACCTACACGCCCTTTCCCAACGGCACCGATTCTTCGAGCTACGACTACAGCGGTTCCGGGCTGGGCAACTACTACGACAACGCCACCGGCTCGAGCGCCGGCACCGGTTCGGGCGGAAGCGGCAACGGCGGCACCGGGACCGACGGAGGCCAGTCGATACCCGGCGTGACCGACGGCGTGTCGTCCAGCGGTGCCGGGCGCGAGCGCATCCCGGCCAACTCCGGCGGGCTCGACCCGGCCGCGGCCGCGGCAGCGGCGGCAACGGTTGCGGCCGCCGACGAGCCGACGGACAACTTCGAGGCGCCTGCGACCCCGGTGCTCCTCGGCGGCCTCGGCGGCCTGTCCGCGCTGCTGGGCGCCGGATTCATCTGGTACCGGCGCCGGCTTCCCTGACCGGGTGATCTCGTGATCGACCGAGGCCGAGCGCTCACCGAACTCGCTGCCGAGCCGTTCGACGTGGTGGTGATCGGCGGCGGCGTGACCGGCGCCGGCGTCGCGCTCGACGCTGCCTCCCGCGGATACTCCGTCGCCCTCGTGGAGCGCGACGACTGGGCGATCGGGACCTCGAGCCGGTCGTCCAAGATGGTCCACGGCGGCCTCCGCTACCTGCAGAACTTCGACCTCGGCCTCGTCCGCGAAGCGCTGCTCGAGCGCCAGCTGATGGTCCAGCTCGCGCCGCACCTCGTCTATCCGACGCCCTACCTCGTGCCGACGCTCGGCGATGACAGGCGCGACCGCAAGATCGGGATCGGCCTCAACATGTACGACGTGATGGCGAGCAACCGGGGCGGCCGCCGGGAGCGGCGCCGCGGCCGCCGGGACCGCGAGGAGGCGGCGCTCGACCCGAGCAACTGGTCTCCGGATCGTCATCGGACGATCCCCGGCGAGGAGGTCGTCGAGCTGATCCCGGCCCTCGAGCCCCGCGGCCCGAAATCGGCCTACCTCTTCTACGACTGCCAGACCGACGACGTTCGACTCGTCCTCACGATCCTCGGCGAGGCGGAGCGTTTCGGGGCCGTGATGGCCAACCGGCTCAATGTGACGGGACTGCTCGAGCGAAACGGCCGCGCCGGAGGAGTCGTCTGCACGGACGGGGAGACCGGCGCGACGGTCGAGATCGAGGCCGCCAACGTCGTCAACGCGACCGGCGTCTGGGCGGATCGGATCCGTCCCGGCGAGATCCGCGACGAGGCCGAGGTCCCGCGAATCGCGCCCAGCCGAGGCACTCACGTCACTCTCCCGCTCGACCTGCTGCCGCTCAACCACGCCGCCTGCATCGTTCCGGCAGGGGCCGACCGCACGATCTTCGTGCTGCCCTGGTACGGACGGGTCCTGGTCGGCACCACCGACAACGACTACGACGGCGACATCGATCACGTCAAGCCCGGCGGGGACGACATCGAGTACCTGCTGGACGCCGTCAATTCCTACTTCGGGACCTCGATCGGCCGCGAGGACCTGACCGGCGCCTACGCCGGCGTCCGGCCGCTGATCTCCACAGGGGACCCGAAGAAGTCGGTCGACATCTCCCGCAAGGCCGAGCTCTACGAGACCTCCTCGGGCCTGCTGACGATCACCGGCGGAAAGCTCACCACCTGGCGGCGGATGGCGAAGATGGTCGTCGACCGGATGGCGATGCGCGAGGACCGCGACCTCCCGTGTCACACCGCGGAGATCCCGCTGGGCATGAGCGCTACCGATGCGGATCTCGAGCTTCCCGAAGGTGTCGACCCCGAGCGGATGCCCGACGGCTGGGCCGAGCAGCTCGCATTCCGTTACGGCCACGCCTCCAAGCAGGTCCTCGCCGCCGCCGCCGAGCGCCCCGAGCTCGCCGCTCCGATCGTCGAGGGGCGTCCGGATCTGCTCGCCGAGATCGTCGTCGCGGCGCGCCACGAACAGGCCGGTGGCCTGGCCGACGTCCTGCTCAGAAGAACCCGCCTCGCGCTCGTCGCCGCGCCCCAGTTGCGCGATGCCGCCTCGGTGCGGACCGCGGCCGAGGTTCTCGGTGGAGAGCTCGGCTGGGACGGCGCCAGGGTCGAGCGTGAGGCCGACGCCTGGCCCGCCGAACTGGATGCCGCCGGTGCCGATCCGGCGGGCGTCGGCGCGGTCGGCCCCGCTCGCTGACCACCCCGCCGATATCCTTCCCCGCCCCATGGCCCCCGCACTAGAGAACCGCCACCTGTCCGAACTTCACGAGCTCGCCGCCGAACTCGGCGTCGAGCGTTACCGCCTGCTCGGCCGCGACGAGCTCATCGCCGCCATCAACGAGCGCGATCCCGACGCCGCCGAACGCGAGACGACCGGCCCCCCCGCTGCCCCGGCGCCCGCCGATGACGACGCCCGTGCCGACGCCGACGCCGGCGACGAGGCGACCGACGACCGCGAGCCCCGCGAGGACCGGCCGCGTCAGCGCCGCCGGCGCTCCTCGCGCGGTGGGGGTTCCGGCCGTCGCGGCGGGCGCGGTGACCGAGGTGACGATGAGGGTCGTGCGCGTGACGACGAGGCCTCCGAGGAGGAGACCGACGATCCGGGCGAGCCCGTCGTCGGCGTCCTCGACATCACGCCGCGCGGTCACGGCTTCATCAGGCTCTCCGGCCTCGATTCCGACGAGGAGGACGTCTACGTCTCCCCGTCGCAGATCCGCCGTTGCGAGATGCAGCGTGGGGACGAGGTCGCCGGACCGGCGCGCAAGCCTCGCCGCGGCGAGCGTTACCCGGCCCTGATCCACGTCGACACCATCAACGGGGTCGAGCCCGGCGGCGACCGCCTGCGCCTCGGAGAGGCGACGCCGGTCCATCCGAGCAGGCGCATCGACCTGAGCCCGGCTTCCGGGGCCTCCGACGACGCCGCGCTGCTGCTCCGCTCGATCGATCTGCTCCTGCCGCTCGCCCGCGGACAGCGCGTTCTCGTCAACGCCCGCCCCGGATCCGGTCGCACCACCCTGCTTCGCGCCCTCGCGGGCTCGATCTCGCAGGCGGCCGATGTCGAGCTCGTCGTCCTGCTGATCGACGAGCGTCCCGAGGAGGTCGCCGCCTGGCGCGAGGCCGCCCCGGATGCCGACCTTGCCGTCGCCACCGCGGAGATGCGTTCCGGCGAGCAGCTCCGCCTCGTCGAGCTCGCCTTCGGTCGCGCCAGCCGCAAGGCCGAGGCGGGGGCGGACGTCGTCCTGCTCGTCGACTCGATCTCGCGGATCGCCGTCGCCTCCGACGACCCGGGCCGGGTCAAGCCGATCTTCGGCGCCGGCCGGGAGACCGAGGAGGAGGGCGTCGGCTCGCTGACCGTGGTCGCGACCACCCTCGGCGACGGGGGCGAGGACCAGGGCGGTGTCGAGCGGACGCTCGAGACCACCGAGAACGTCCTGATCGTGCTCGACCCCGAGCTCGCCGCCACGGGGACCTACCCGGCGATCGACTTCACCGCTTCCCGGATCGCCGGCGAGGAGAGCCTCCGCGAGGGGGCCGAGCTCGACGCGGCGCGCGCGCTCAGGGTGAGGCTCGGCGGCATGACCTCGGCGGAGGCTTCCGCCGAGGTTCGCAGGTTGATCGGGGAGTTCCCCGACAACGCAGCGCTGCTCGCCTCGAACCCCGCCAACACCGCCTAGGGGGCGAGTCCGGTTTGGCTCTCGTAGCCGGACTGATCCTCTTCGCCGTCCTCGATCCGCCCCTGGGAGTGATCCTGCTGGTCGCCGGTGCCGTGATCGAGGTCGGCGAGGCCGTCTTCTGGGTCCGCTACCTCGACCGCATCCGGGTTCGGACCGGCGCCGAGGGAATGCTCGGCGAGCGGGCCGAGGTGATCGAGCCCTGCGACCCGCGCGGTCGCGTCCGCCTGCGAGGCGAGATCTGGTCGGCCGACTGCCCGGAGGGCGCCGACGTCGGTGATCGGGTCCGCGTGGTCGCGGTCGAGCGACTGCTGCTCAGGGTGGAGCGGGAAACCGGCGACTAACGCCGGTAGGCCAGCGTGCGCCAGGAGGGCTCGCGCGAGAGCTCGATCGGCTCGTGGTCGCGATCCGGCTGGATGTAGCCGAAGGTGTTGGTGCGCTCGTCGAAGACGATGTCGAGCTCGCCCTCCTTGACCCGCTGGTCCAGCCAGGCGCCGCGGAAGACGAGTCGGCGTATCCAGTGGACGAGGCTCTTCTGGGTGCCTCCGACGAGCTCGATCCAGTTGGCGTTCACGTGCTCGCCGAGGGCGGACGCGGATTCGCGGATCTCGCCGTTGACCGCGAGCTCGACGAGATCGTGGAGCTCCTCGGGTGCGAGGCCGGGATTCGTGAAGTCGAGCTTGACCGCCGCCTGCTCCACGCGCTGGGAGAAGTCGGCCTCGTTGAACGAGAAGCGAAGCTCCCCGTACTCGAGAACGTAGTCGGAGCCCGACTCGTAGTTGCCTCTGCGTGTAGCTCTTTCCATGGTGGACGACCCGTTGACGAGGTCTCGTCGTGGGGTGGACCATGTTCTCCGAAGGCCCCCTGGCGCGCCGCGCTGGCGCCGCGGGTGAACGCAGGCTTGCACCCAGAACGGGACGGAGGAATGCGACCTGCCGCGGCGACGGATAGGGCGCCCTCGACCCGACCGGGATTGGCGGGTCGGTGCCGCCGATCGCGACCAGATTCGAAGAGCTCGCGATCCGGCGGGTATGCGGCGTCGAGGTGCCGGTGGCCGAGCGATTCCCCGCCCGCGTCCTCGGGCTGGCTCACCTCGACCGTGCGGACGCCGGAGCCGGGCTGCTGATCCCTGGTTGCCGTTGCGTCCACACGTTCGGGATGCGCTTCGCCCTCGACGTCGTCTTCCTCGACCGGGCCGGCCAGGAGATCCGGCGCGCTCAGGCGGTGCCCTCGCGCAGGGTCGTGCTCGAGCGTGGGGCGGAGGCGGTGCTCGAGTTCCCCTCGGAGTGAGCCATGCGGCGCCTGCCGGGAACGAGCAGGGCGAGCACGGCTCCGACGGCCAGCACGGCGACCGCGACCGGGAGAGCCGCCTGGACTCCGTCGGTGAATGCCGCGGGCGACTCGTACCCGCCGTTGGCGGCGAACACCGAGGCGAGCACGGCGACTCCCATGACGCCGCCGATCTCGCGAATCGCGTTGTTGGCGCCTGAGGCCTTGCCGGCCTCGATCGGCCGAACCGACGCCAGCACCGTCGCCGCGGCGGTGGGGAATACGAGCGCCATCCCCGAGCCGCACATCACGAACGGCGGGATCAGGGAGGTGAACTCGTTCGCCGGGTCGATGATCAGGAAGAGCCAGGCGAGCCCGGCGGCCTGCAGGGTCATGCCGGCGACCATCAGCGGACGCGTACCGATCCGGTCCGACAGGAGGCCGGCGATCGGAGCGACGAACATCGGCATCGCCGTCCACGGCAGCGTTCGCGCGCCCGCCTCGAACGGCCCGAAGCCCTGCGCGGTCTGGAAGAACTGGCTGAGCAGGAAGATCGAGCCGAAGGTGCCGAAGAACATCGCGAACGAGAGCGCCTGGGTGGAGCTGAACGCGCGCGAGCGGAAGAACCGCAGCGGCAGCATCGGCGACTTCCTGCTCGGCCTCGTAGCGGAGGAATCCCGCCAGCAGCAGCACGCCGAGGGTCAGCGAGGCGAGCACGGTCGCGCTCGTCCAGCCGAGCGACTGACCGCGGATGATCCCGAAGGTCAGGCCGAAGAGCCCGGCGCCGGCCAGCACGAGGCCGCCGAGGTCGAGCTGCCTTGTCGGGGCCCTTGGACTCGGTCAGCATCCGCCCTGCCAGCGGGACGAGCGCGAGGCCGATCGGGACGTTCAGCCAGAAGATCCACTGCCAGGCGATCCCCTGCACGATCGCGCCGCCGACGAACGGGCCGAGCGCGACGCCGAGGCCGCTGATCCCTCCCCAGATGCCGAGCGCCGCGCCGCGCCGCTCGGGCGGGAAGGCCTCGCTGACGAGCGTCAGCGTGAGCGGCGTGACGATCGCCGCGCCGACGCCCTGCAGGGCTCGAGCCGCGACGAGGGTGTCGACCGAGGGCGCGAGCGCGGCGAAGGCGCTCGCGGTGGTGAAGATCGAGACCCCGATCAGGAACATCCGCTTGCGGCCGAACCGGTCGCCGAGCGCCGCGCCGGTGAGCAGGAGGACGGCGAACGACAGCGTGTAGGCGTTGACGGTCCACTCCAGCGACTCCAGCGAGCCGCCGAGGTCCGCGCGGATCGACGGCAGGGCGACGCCGACGACGAGGTTGTCGAGGGCCGTCATGAACAACGCCGCTCCGGTTATCGCCAGGGTCCACCCGGCTCGCTTCTGTGTATGTGAGGTCATCTGGTTCCTTGCCTTGTGTGTGATTGGTCACTCACTAATTGGGTGAAAAAAAGGGGGTGAGAGGATGGAGCGCAGGGTCAGTCTTCGTCCTTCATGCACAGGGTCTCCGCCCATCGCGCCTGGTCAGCTCGGGCGCGCCGATCGCGGCCATGACGTTCATCAGCATCCCGGTGGCGAACCAGTCGCGAAGCTCCTCGTCGGTCGCGCCGGAGCGCTCGGAGGCCAGGGCGTAGAGATCGTTGAACGTTCGCTGCGCGGCCTGGGCGATCCGGGGCTCGCCGGCGACGACCTGCGCCTGCAGCTGGATCTGGAGCAGGTCCCTCTCGGTCTCGAGCATCTCGCCGTAGGCGTGACCCATCGCGTGCAGGATCGGTCTCGTCGTCGGCTTCGCCTGCTTCGTCGGCGGCCTTGGAGAGGATCGCGATGATCCGGCTGCGACCCGCGTCGTAGGCGGCGACGAACAGATCCGTCTTCGTCGGGAAGAGGCGGAACAGATAGGCCTGCGAGATCCCGGCGGCCTCGGCGATCTGGACGGTCGAAGCTGCGCGGAAGCCCTGCTCGGCGAAGATCGGCAGGGCGACCCGGATCAGCGTCTCGCGCCGCTCGTCGGCGGTGGAGAGGGTGCGTGTCGTATCGGCCGGAGTCATGTCGCAGGTGTGAGTGTGCACTCACTCTCTTGATTTGTCAAGTGCCCGGCCCGGCCGCTCAGATGTCCGGGAAGCCCATCCGGTGCTCTCCGGTGGTCGGCTCGACCCGACCGGTGCGGATGCGTTCGAGCATTCGCGTCTCGCGCGGCAGCAGCGCCAGCAGCCAGGAGACCATCGCCAGACCCGAGCCGATCGCGAGCACCTCGACGGCGCCGATCTCCTTCGCGACGGGGCCGGCCAGCAGGTACCCCACGGGCAGGAGCCCGAGCGAGACCATCCAGTCGTAGGAACTGACCCTGGAGAGCCGGTCCGGGGGGATCCGCTCGGCCAGCGCAGTCATCCACCAGACGTCGAAGACCGAGAAGCCGAACCCGCCGACGACGGCCGCGGGCAGCACGATCGCCAGCGGCGCACCGAGCGCGTACATCACCGCCATCGGGCACCAGAGCGCCCCCATCACGAGGCCCAGCCTCATCGGATGTAGCGGCCGCCAGCGGATCCCGGCGATCGCCCCGAAGATCGTGCCGGCGCCCAGAGCCGCCTCGACGATCCCGTAGACCTCGGTGCCGCCGTAGTTCTGCTCCGCGACGCCCGGTCCGAGAACGAACCAGGGTGCGAGGCCGAGGAACACGGTCGCGCAGGCGGCGAACAGCGTTCCCCAGACCCAGGCTCGGGCCCTGACCTCCTCGTAGCCGATCCGGAGTTGGGCGAGTACCGATTGCTGGTCCTCGGTTTCGCCGGCGACCTCGGCCCCGATCGCCGCGTCGCGCCGGCGCGGGCTCATCCTGATGAGGAGGAACGCGCTGACGACGAACGTCGCGGCGTCGAAGGCGAATGCCTCGCCGGCGCCGACGCCGAGAACGAGAGCGGTGGCGACCGCCGGCCCGACGAACTCGCAGACGTTGTTCGACATCGAAACGAGAGCGCTCGCCTCCTGGATCTCCGCCTCGGGGACGGTTTGCGGGAGGACGCCCGTGTTCGCGGGCCGGAAGAAGGCCTCCGCGGTCCCGAAGACCGCCTCGATCGCGACGACCTGCCAGATCTGTACGTCTCCGGTCAGGATCAGCGCGGCGAGCGTCGCGTGCAGGACGAACCTGACGCCGTCGGTCACGACCATCAGCCGGTGCCGCTGGACGCGATCCGCCCAGATGCCGCCGATCAGCATGAACGCGACGAGCGGGATCGCGTGGGCGGCCAGCACGAGCCCGAGATCGGTGGCGCTGCCGGTCAGGTCGATGACGAAGAGCGCGAGCGCGACGGTGACGATCCGGTCTCCGAGCACGCTGGCGAGTCCGGCCAGCCAGAGCAGCCGGAAGTCGCGATGTCTCAGCACTGAGAAGAGACCCCTCATCGCCTTGATTGTCAGCACGGATT
Organism: uncultured Solirubrobacterales bacterium; assembly: GCA_963791335.1. Taxonomy (GTDB): domain Bacteria; phylum Actinomycetota; class Thermoleophilia; order Solirubrobacterales; family 70-9; genus RHKX01. The sequence goes on along the minus strand of CAWBRN010000005.1, from coordinate 94,588 downwards.
CCGCTTGCGCGCCGTGCGGGGGGCGAGGGGCGCCCCGACGGGGTTTCCCGGGGCGAGAATGCTGCCCGAATCGGAAACGCTCGCAACCGTCGTCGTCTGTGAGGACGACCCGATCAGCCGGGACATCCTCTGCGAGAACCTCGCCGCCGACCGCTTCGAGGCGCTCGCCGCCGGGACGGCCGAGGAGGCCCTCCGCTTCTGCCGTTACGGCGCGCCGGATCTTCTGCTGATCGACATCGGCCTGCCGGACGCGTCCGGGCTCGACGTGATCCGCGAGATCAGGGGCGCCGACGGGCCGGCATCGCCGTTCGACGCCGCTTTGCCGATCGTCGCCGCTCAGCGGCCGCGGCGGCGACGAGGACCGCATTCGCGGCCTCCGTGAGGGAGCCGACGACTATCTCGTCAAGCCGGTGCTCTACGGCGAGCTGCTGATCAAGCTCGGCAGGCTGCTCGACCGCCGCGAGGGGATCCGCCGCGGCCCGACCCGGATCGGACTGCTCAGCATCGACACGGCGACCCGCGAGGTCCGCGTCGGCGATCGCGAGATCGATCTCGCGAACAAGGAGTTCGAGTTGCTCCGGATGCTCTCGAGCGAGCCGCAGCGGGTGTTCACCAAGGAGGAGCTCCTTCGCGACGTCTGGGGCTATCGCTCTGCCGGTCGCACGCGAACTCTCGACTCGCACGCGAGCAGGCTGCGGCGGAAGCTCGATCCGGAGCACGGGGCTTTCGTCATCAACTGCTGGGGCGTCGGCTACCGGCTCGTGGAGGGATAGGGCGTGGCGGTGCTGGTCGATCCTCCTGCTCGGTGCGCTGGCGCTCGTCGAGGGCTGCCGGCTGCTGCGCGACGCCCGCCGGGCTCGCAGGCTCAACCGGGCCCTGCACGAGCTGCGACGCCCGCTGCAGGCGATCGCGCTGAGCCTGAACGGATGCTCGTCCGATCTCGCCGGTGCCGAGGCCTGCCTGCGTCAGGCGCGTTGCGCACTGCGCGAGCTCGACGCGACCGATCAACGGCGGCCGGAGCGCCTGCCGATCGTGCGTCGGGCGCGGATCCGCGACATCGTCGAGGCGCTCGACCTGCGCTGGAGGTTCGCCGACGTCGAAGGTCGAGGCCGCCGGCCCGCGATCAGGACGTCGAGGCCGACGCCGACCGGCTCGGCGCGGCACTCGACAACCTCGTCTCGAACGCGCTCCGTCACGGGACCGGGGTCGTCAGCGTCAGGAGCGGTTTCCGACGACGGCAAGGCGAGGTTCGAGGTCCGCGACTCGGGCCCCGCGGGACGGTCGCGCCGGTCCGGAGCCGGATCCGCGTCACGGTCACGGGCTCGACGTCGTCGCCGAGGTCGCGGCCGCCCACGGAGGCGCTGTGATCCCGGCCCGCCGGGAGCCGAGGGGCGGGACGCTCGCGGCGATCTCGCTGCCGGTCGCCGGCGCGGCGCGACGTGATGAGCCGCCGCGGCAGGGCGATCGGCTTCGCCGGGCTGGCGCTCGTGTGCGCCGTCGCCTCGGCGAGCATCGCCTCCGGTTACCGCGAGAGCGTCGACGAGCGACTCGGCGAAGTCCGTTCGGTCGTCACCGTCGACCGGCCGCTGCCGGCCGGCGTGGTCCTCCGTGGTCGCCTGCTCCGCTCGGCCCTCGTCACCCGCACGGTCCCGACCCGCTTCCTGCCGCCGGATGCGATCCCCGACCCCGCCCAGGTGTCCGGTCGGCGCACCGCTCGCGGCGATCCCGGCCGGGTTCCTACCTGCTGGCATCGCACCTGCGATCGACCGAGCGGCGGGGCCCGCACGGAGCCGGTGCTGAACGGCGATCTCCATCCGGTCGAGGTCACGGTCAGCGCGGCGGGGTCGCTGGCATCGGGTGGAGCCGGCGCGCGGGTCGACGTCGTCGTCGCGGGCGAGCCGGTCACCGGAGGTAGGGCCCGGGTCCGTGTGGCGGCCGAGAACGTCCGCCTGATCTCGGTGCGCCCGCGGATCCAGCCGACGCGACGACGGTCGGCGGTGACAGCTGGAGCGCGACCTTGGCCCTGACCAGGGAGCAGGCCCTCGACCTGATCGAGGCCGAGAACTTCGCCCGCGAGATCAGGCTGATTCCGGCGTCGTGACTCCCCAGTCCCCGGATCACGTCGGTCGACTCGCCGTGGAGCTGCGGGATCGATTGATCGACGAGCGCAGGGCGCTCGCGGTCGCGGGCGACGACGATCCACCGCCGCTCACCGACGCCGTCCGCAACCTGGTCGACGACGAGGCGGCATTGCTCTCGGGGCCGGGCCGGGAAGCCGTCGCCGATCGCGTCCTTCGCGACACGATCGGCCTCGGGCCGCTGGAGGAGTTGCTCCGGGACCCGGACGTCGAGGAGGTTCTGGTCAACGGTCACCGGGAGGTCTGGATCGAACGACGGGGCCGCCTGATCCGAACCGACGTCTCGTTCCCGGGAGAGGAGGGACTGCGCGACGTGATCGAGCGCGTGCTCGGTCCGATCGGCCGCCGGGTCGACGAGCTCAGCCCGATGGCGGACGGCCGCCTGGCGGACGGCTCGCGCGTCAACGTGGTGATCCCGCCACTCTCCGTCGACGGCCCGGCCGTGTCGATCAGGCGATTCGCGGGCGTCAGACCGGATCCCGCCGAGCTGCGAGCGAGGGGGACCTTCGACGACGATCTGCTCGCGGAGCTCGAGACCGCCGTGCGGGGCCGTCGGAACATGATCATCAGCGGCGGCACCGGTTCGGGCAAGACGACCGTTCTGAACGCGCTCTCGTCGTTCATCGAGCCCGGCGAGCGGGTGATCACGATCGAGGATGCCGCCGAGCTCCGGCTCACCCAGCCGCATGTGGTCCGGCTCGAGAGTCGGCCCGCCGGAATCGAGGGCTCCGGTGAGGTGACGATCCGCGACCTCGTGCGCAATGCGTTGCGGATGCGGCCTGATCGCATCGTGATCGGAGAGGTCAGGGGCGGCGAGGCGATGGACCTACTGGTCGCCCTCAACACGGGACATCGCGGCGCCCTGTCGACCGTTCATGCCAACGGACGCCGAGGACGCCCTCAGGAGGATCGAGACCCTCGCGATGATGGCAGGGCTCGGCGTGCCGCACGAGGTGGTCCGGGATCAGCTGGCCGATGCCCTCGACCTGGTGCTTCACCTCGAGCGAGGCCCGGGCGGCGCCCGCTACGCCGTTGCGCTGGCCGAGGTGGTGAAGGTCGCCGGACTGCCGGCGTGTGCGCGAGATCTGGACCCGCGGAGCGCGGAGTGATTGGTGAGCGACCTTCTGCCCGCACTGCCCGTTCTCCTCGCCGGCCTCGGCGGCGCTGCCGTGGTCGTCGCCGCCCGCGAGTGGATCGCCGCGGTGCCGTCCTTATCTCGCCCAGCTCGAAGCCGCAGCCCGGACCCTCACCCTGGCCGGGCGTGAGGGGCGGAGTCCGTCCGAGGTCGGAGCGTCGCCGCCTCGGCATCGTCACCGGGGCGGCGCTCGGCCTCTTCGCCGTCCTGCTGACTGGAGTCGGGACCGCTGGCCGGGCTGGCGACCGCTGGGCCCGCGGCGGCGGGATGGGCGATCGCCCGTCGCCGGCACCGGTATCGGCTTCGGGTCGAAATGGACGTGCCGGCGATCGCCACCGGGATCGCGGATTCCGTCGCCGCCGGGCGGCTCGCTCCGGATCGCTCTCGGCGCGGCGAGGACCGGGCTTGACGGGCCCCGAGCGCCGTGGAGATGGCGCGCGTCGGGGCGGACCTCGACCTCGGGGTGGCCCCGGCGCGAGCGCTCGCGGGTCTTGCCGATCGGGTTCGCTCCGATCGGGTCGAGGCGCTGGTAGCGGCGATCCTCTCCCAGGAGCGCGCGGGGGGGATCTCGCGCTCCTCCTGCGCCGGCATGCCGAGTCGGCGAGCCAGCGTCAGCGCGCGGAGAAGGAGGCGCGGTCGGCCACCGCGCAGGCCCGCATGACCGGTGGGATGGTCGTCGCGATGCCGGCGATCATGGCGCTGCTGGTCGAGATGATCGCGCCGGGATTCGTCGGCTCGATGCTGTCGCAGCCGTTGTCCGCCGCCCTCGTGGCCGTCGCCGCGAGTCCTTCAGGTGGCGGGTTTCCTCGGGATCCGGGCGCTCGGCCGCGTCCGCTGACGGCCCTGCGGCATGGGTCTCCTGCTGGCAGTCGCAGTCCTCCTCTCGGCGGCCGCCGCCTGGGAGCTGGCAGGGGCGAGGGGGGAGGCCGGGGTCGCCCGGCTGCGTCGTCGCCTCGACCGCATGGATGCCCGGGTGCCGGCGAAGGGCGTCATGGCCGCGAAGGTGCTGGCGGCCATCACCGCCATCCCGGTGGCGGCGCTGCCGCTCCCGTCGCCCCGGGACGTTTCGGCCCGCTGGTCCTGATCGGGGTCCCCGTCGCTGCCTTCCTCGCTCCGGACCTCCTGCTCGAACGGGCGGCCCGGACGAGGCGAGCCGCCGTCGCGGCGGCGCTTCCCGACGCGCTGGAGCTGATGGCGACCGGTGCAGCGGCGGGGCGAGGGATCGGGAGGCTGCTCGAGGAGGCGATGCGAGGCTCGTCGGGGCCGCTGCGGGAGGAGCTTGGCGCGGGCGGTCGCCGCGATCGAATGCGGCGCCTCGAAGGAGGAGGCGCTCAGATCGCTGGCATCGCGGCAGCGGCAAACGGAGCTCGCGGGCCTGACGTCGTCGTTGGAGCGTTCCCGGCGGCATGGATCCCCGCTGTCGCGAACGCTCCACGAGCAGGCGAGCTCGTTGCGCGGCGAGCAGCGGCGGCGGATCACCGAGCGTGCCGCCCGGGCTGCGCCGAAGATGCAGCTCGTCGTCGCACTCCTCCTCGTCCCGTCGGTGCTCCTGACGGTCGCGGCCGCGATCGTCGCGAACAGCGGCTCGCTGCTGCCGTCGTTCTAGCCGCGGCCCGGGTCTAATCGAGCGCTTCGGAGGCGAGTCGCTTGGCGACGGCGCCGGCCGCGGCGCAGAGCTTGTCGAGGTCTGCGGCGTTGTCGTAGTGGCTCTTGACGTTGACGCAGAGGCTGCCGGCCGAGAACTCGAAGGCGAAGTCCTCCGGCGTCTGTTCGGTGAGCCAGACGATGAAGGTGGGGGAGAACAGCCGCTTCATCCAGACCTCGTCGTCCTGGGCGCCGAAGAAGACCTCGTAACGCTTGTCGAGGGCCTCGCTCTCGAGCTCGAGTCGCTGCATCCGCCGGAAGACGTCCTCGGCCGAATCCATGAAACGGAATCCGGAGCGCCGCTGGCAGTAGACGTCGGATGCCTTGACGGCGGCGGCGGGGATGTCGTGAAGGACGACCGTGAAGCGGTAATAGTCGGTGTCGGTGTTCCCCTCGCTGTCGCGCGTCTCCTCCTCGTACGTGTAGAGGGCGATCGCGCCGGGGGAGCCGCCGGGAAGCGTCCCGTTCATGACCTGCTCCGCGTAGCGGTCGTCGCCCTTGCGGAGCAGCGGCGTCGTCGGCGGCAGCGGCGTCCTGCCGGCCGTGCGATTGAGGCTGCGCGCCGAGGCGTAGGTGCTGAAGAAGTCCTCCCGCGCCCGACTGGAGGCCATCACGTAGACGATCAGGAAGACCAGCAGGGCACCGACGATGCGTCGCGATCGCGCCGATCAGCGGGCCGCCGCCAAGCGTGCCGCCGACGAAGCAGGCGATCAGGAGCACCGCGCCGAGGCTCAGCGTGACGGGGTGGCACATCAGCTCCCCGGAGGTGCTCGGCTCCGGGTGTCGTCGGCGTCTTGCGGCGTTTGCGGAGTCCTTCCACGGCCCGCGGAGGCTATCCCCGAAACCGGCGTTTGCAACGGCGCTTGCACGACGGCGAGAGGGGACCGGGCCGAAGATCGGCCGCTGATCAGTCCCGAAAACCGCTTAATGAAGCGGTTCAGGTTTGGAATCGGACCCGGGTAGCAAGTCCGTCCGACGGAGCAGGTGGAATGCCGGACCAGTGTTGTGTTGCGAAGTGGGGCGTTGTGGGTTACCGTGGCGCCCAGTTGAGAACAGGAACACAGGGCCGGGGAGGCGAGGTTCCTCCCACCTCACCTCTCCGGCCCGATTTCTTAGAGACAGCGTTCCCACCCCATGCCATTCGACTCCACACCGCTTCGCCCCTCCTTTGACGGATGACGTTCCGCGGTCTACACGAGCACTCGCTCGATCCGAAGGACCGGATCACGGTCCCGGCCAAGTACCGCGCGGCGCTCTCCGACGGGGTCGTCCTGGGGATGGGGGTCGAGCCCTGCGTCGAGATCTGGCCGGCGTCCGTCGCCGAGCAGATGGAGGCCTCGACGCTCTCGGCCCTCAACCCGATGAGCCGCGACGCCCGTCGGCTGCAGCGCCGCTTCTTCTCCCACTCGGAATCGCTGGACCTCGACTCGGCCGGACGCATCCGGCTGAGCAAGCAGCTGATCGAGCACGCGAGGCTTGAAGGATCGCTGCGTGATCACCGGCATGGGAACGCGCCTGGAGATCTGGACCCCCGACGAGTGGTTCGCCGAGGACGAGGAGAACGCGAAGTTGACTCCCGAACTGACCGAGAGCCTCGCCTTGACGCAGAGCGGCTCCGCTCCGGCGCCGGGGAGCGCTCAGTGAGATGGTGACACTTACCTACATGCCGACCGAGCACGTCCCAGTCCTGGCCGCAGAGGTCATCCGCGACGCCGACCCCCGCCCGGGGGACACGGTCGTCGATTGCACGTTCGGCGGCGGCGGACATTCGCGCTTGATCGCCGATCGGATCGGTTCAGAGGGAACGCTGATCGCGATCGATCGTGACCCCGCGGCGGCCGAGCGCTTCGAGCAGATCGCCCACGAGGCCCCCTGCGAGATGCGCTTCATGCGCTCCGACTTCGATTCGGCTCTCGCCGAGCTCGCCGCCGAGGGCGTCCGGCCGGACGTGATCCTCTTCGACTTCGGCGTCTCCTCGATGCAGATCGACGCCTGGGAGCGCGGCTTCTCGTACTCCTTCGACGCGCCGCTCGACATGAGGATGGACCCGGATGCCGAGCTGACCGCCCGGACCGTGGTCAACGAGTGGCCCGAGAGCCGGATCGCCGAGATCCTCCGAAACTACGCCGACGAGAAGCACGCCCGCTCGATCGCGCGCCGGATCGTCGAGCACCGACCGCTCGAGACGACCTCCGAGCTCGTCGACGCCGTCCGCGAGGGCCTGCCGCCGTCGGCCCGGTTCGGTCGCGGCAACCCCGCCAAGCGCACTTTCCAGGCGATCCGGATCGCCGTCAACGCGTGAGCTCGAGGCGATCGACGCCGCGCTCCCCGAGGCGTGGGAGATGCTCGCGCCCGGCGGCCGCCTCGCCGCGATTTCGTTCCACTCGCTCGAGGACCGGCGCGTCAAGCGGTTCCTCGTCGCCCGGGCGACCGGTTGCGTCTGCCCGCCCGAGTTCCCGGTCTGCCGCTGCGGCCTCGAGCCCGAGGCCGAGCTGATCACCAAGGGCGGGGTCGCGCCGAGCGCCGGCGAGATCGCCGAGAACCCGCGCTCCGGCTCAGCTCACCTCAGGGTCGCGCTGAAGCTCCGCACCGGAGAGGACGCCTGATGGGCGCCCCCGCCGTAGCCCGCCCGCGCCCGGCGCCGAAGGCCAGGCCGAAGCCCAAGGCCAAGCCGACTCCGAAGCGCAAGCCTCGCGCCACGACCTCGTCGGGCAACGTGGCCATGTTCCCCGTCAACGCAGTCGGCGGCATCGCCGACTCCGGCGTCGTCATTGGGATGGCCCGCAGCCGCGTCTGGATCGGCGTCCTCGGAGTGCTGCTCGGCGGCATCGTCGCGATCAACGTCGTCGGCCTCAGCCTCAGCGCTTCCGGGAGTCAGATCTCGGCCAAGATCGACGAGCTGATCCGCGACAACACCGTGCAGCAGAGCCGCCTCGCGCATCGGCTGTCGAACGGCCGGATAAGCAAGGAGGCGAGCGCGCTCGGCCTCGCCGTGCCCGCTCCCGATGCCGTCCACTATCTGAAGGCGGGCGACGCCGACGCTCAGCAGGCTGCGAAGCGACTCGCCGACGGTTCGATCGCCAATGCGCCGCCGACGATCGCGCCGTCGGAGAGCGCGACGACCGTCGACGGAACGATCACGACGGCGACCACGACGCCGGTCGACCCCGCCGTCACGCCGGTCGACCCCGCCGTCGACCCCGCAACCGGCCTCGTCACGACCGATCCCGCCCTCGCACCAGTCACGACTCCGTAGGGAGAGGTCCTTGCGGCTGATCGAGAAGCGTGTCGGCCTCTTGTTCGCCGCCTTTGCGCTTGCCTTTCTGATCGTCATGTTGCGGGCTGCATGGCTGCAGACCGTCAAGGGCGGCGAATACAGCGCCGACGCCCGCAGCCAACAGGTCGCCACCGTCGATGTCCCCGGCATCCGCGGCTCCATCCTCGATCGCCGTGGCAACGCTCTCGCCGTCTCCGAGGAGGCCGCGACGATCTTCGCCACGCCGTACCAGGTCGAGAATCCGCCGAAGGCCGCTGATCAGCTCGCGAAGGTGCTCGACATGCCCGCGGACGACATCCTGAAGTCGCTGACGACTCAGAGCGGCTTCGAGTACGTCGCCCAGAAGGTCGACCTCGTCACCGCCCAACGGGTCGAGAAGCTCGACCTCGCCGGGATCGGGATCCTTCCCGACTCGCGCCGCGTCTATCCGCAGGACGAGGACGCGGGCCGACTCGTCGGCGCGGTCGGGACCGACGGTCAGGGCCTGTTCGGACTCGAGGCCGCGGAGAACGACGTCCTCGGCGGGACCGACGGTCAGGTCGCGATCACCAAGGACGCGCTCGGCCAGGAGATCGGCCGCGACGTCGTCACCGGAGCGGAGCCCGGCCACGACGTACAGCTGACGATCGACGGTCGTATCCAGGCCTACACCGAGAAGGTCCTGAACGAGCTCGGCGACAAGTACTCGCCCGACGGACGCGACCGCGATCGTCATGGATCCCACCGACGGCGACGTCCTGGCGATGGCCAGCTGGCCGCCGGTGAACCCCAACGACCTCTCCGACGCCGACCCCGACCAGCTCGGCAACATGGCCACCGGCTTCACCTACGAGCCGGGCTCGACCTTCAAGCCCTTCACGATCGCCGGAGCCCTACAGGACGGCCTCGTCAACCCGAGCACCACGCTGACGGTGCCCGGCGAGATCCAGGTCGCCGACCGGACGATCGGGGAGTCGCACCCGGTCGGGACGAGGGACCTGAGCGTCGGTGACATCCTCGCTCAGTCCTCCAACGTCGGCACCGTGATGATCGGCGAGAAGCTCGGCGACAAGGACTTCGGGTCCTGGGTCGATCGCTTCGGCTTCGGCAGGCCCACCGGAATCGACTACCCGAACGAGGAGCAGGGCATCGTGCCCTCGCCCGACGAATACTCCGGATCGTCGATCGGCAACCTCCCGATCGGCCAGGGGCTCTCCGTCACCCCGATGCAGATGATGGAGGGGTACGCGGCGATCGCCAACGGCGGGATCCTGCGCACCCCGCGCCTGCTCGAGTCGATCGACGGCAAGCCCGTCGAACATTCCGACGGCGAGCGGGTGATCAGCACCAAGACCTCGGATCAGCTCCGGACGATGCTCGAGGGCGTCCTCGGCGAGGGCGGAACCGCCTCCGAGGTCAGCGTCCCCGGCTATGTGCTCGCCGGCAAGACCGGCACCGCGCAGAAGGTCGTGGACGGCACCTACTCCGACACACAGTTCATCGCCTCGTTCGTCGGCTTCGCTCCGGCGGCCGATCCGCGCCTGCTGGTCTCCGTCATCGTCGACGATCCGAAGGGCGGCGACTACTACGGCGGATCCGTCGCGGCTCCCGCATTCGGCGAGATCGCCGGCTTCGCCCTCCCGTATCTCGGCATCGCTCCGACCGAGTAGGACTCCGCCTCGGGCGGTCGATCGGCGGGGTCGCCTGCTTCGTTCCTAGAATCGCCTGTGATGAGGCTCGACGAGGTCAGCGCCCCGATGCTTTCGCGCTCGCAGGGCCAGGGGGAGGGCGCGAGGATCGTTCGCGGCGACGGGTCGGCGGAGATCACCGATGTCGCGTTCGACAGCCGTGAGGTGCGCCCCGGGACCCTGTTCTTCTGCATCACCGGCCACGTCTCCGACGGTCATGACTTCGCACCGGGCGCTGTCGAGGCCGGCGCCGCGGCCCTGGTGACCGAACGCGAGCTCGACCTCGACGTCCCGCAGCTCGTCGTCGCCGACTCACGGCGGGCGATGGCGCCGATCGCGTCCCGCTGGTTCGGCGATCCGAGCGCCGAGCTGAAGATGGTCGGCGTCACCGGTACCAACGGCAAGACCACGACGGCGTTCCTGGTCCGCTCGATCCTCGAGCGGGCGGGCATCCAGTGCGGGTTGCTCGGCACGGTCGCCCAGATCGTCGGCGGGCAGTCCGCCGACGTCGAGCGGACCACGCCGGAGGCGATCGACCTGCAGCGCACGTTCCGGCGAATGGTCGACGGCGGTGACCGCGGATGCGTGATGGAGGTCTCCTCGCATGCCCTGGTCCTCGGCCGGGCGGACGCGATCCACTTCGACGTGGCCGCGTTCACGAACCTGACGCAGGACCACCTCGACTTCCACTCCGACATGGACGACTACTTCGAGGCGAAACGTCGCCTCTTCGTGCCGCCCGGGGGCGGGAACGGCATCGTCCCGGGTGCGGCCGTGGTGAACGTCGACGACGCCTACGGCAGGCGGCTCGTGATGGATCTGCAGCGGTCCGCGGCGCCGCCTACGCCGCCCAGAGTGCCCCTGATCACCTTCTCCGCCGCCGGGCACCTGGCCGACCTGACCGCTCATGACGTCTCCTTCGACGCCTCCGGGACGCGCTTCACGCTCCACGGGCGAGGGCCTGCTCGCCAGGTCGCGCTGCGCCTTCCCGGGCACTTCAACGTCGAGAACGCGCTCGCCGCCCTGTCTTCCGCGCTCGCCCTCGGGATCGACCTCGACACCGTGATCGAGGCCCTGGCCGTCGCCGAGCCGGTGCCCGGGCGAATGGAGCCGATCGACGAGGGACAGGAGTTCGGCGTCCTCGTCGATTACGCGCACACTCCCGACTCGCTCGAGAACGTCCTGCGCGCCGCCCGGCGGTTGACCGACGGAACGCTGATCTGCGCATTCGGCTGCGGCGGCGACCGTGACCCGCTGAAGCGACCGCTGATGGGCCGCGCCGGCGCCGAGCTGTCCGATGTGGCGATCGTCACCTCGGACAACCCCCGCTCGGAGGATCCGGACGCGATCATCGCCCAGATCCTCGACGGGATCCCGGACGACCGCCGTGACCTCGTCCTGGTCGAGCCGGATCGGCGACGGGCCATCGCCCTCGCGATGGAGCGGGCCGCTCCCGGCGACCTGATCGTGATCGCCGGCAAGGGCCACGAACAGGGGCAGGAGTTCGAGGGCGGCCGGAAGATCCCGTTCGACGACCGCGACGTGGCCCGCGAGGAGCTGGCCGCCCGGTGATCGAGCTGCCGCCGGAGAGGATGGCCGCGGAGGCCGGCGCCGAAATCGTCGGCACGCCCGCGGGCGACGGCGCGGCCGGACGGCCCGCCCGTGCCGTCATCGATTCTCGCGAGGCCGCGCACGAGGATCTGTTCTTCGGCCTTCCCGGCGCTCAGGTGGACGGCGGCCGATTCGCGGCGCAGGCGCTCGAGCAGGGCGCCTGGGGGGTCGTGGTCACCCCGGAGCGCGCATCCGAGCTGACCGCAGCGGGCGCCCGCTCCGGGATGGGTGATGGCTGCGCCCGACCCGTTGCTCGCCCTGCAGTCGCTGGCCCGCGGCTGGCGACGTGAGATCGGATGCCCGCTGGTCGGCATCACCGGGTCGACCGGCAAGACCTCCGCCAAGGACATCTGTCGCGCCCTGCTGCCGGCGCGCGTCCACGCGAGCCCGGAGAACTTCAACACCGAGATCGGGATGCCGCTGGCCCTGCTCGCCGCGCCGCCGGACACCGAGGTGCTGGTGATGGAGATGGCGATGCGCGGCATGGGTCAGATCGCCGAGCTCTGCGAGATCGCGGAGCCCGACGTCGCCGCGATCACGAACGTCGGCCCGGTTCACCTCGAGCTGCTCGGCACGTTCGAGGCGATCGTGGAGGCGAAGGCGGAGATCCTGAAGGGCCTCACCGACCGCGGCCGGGCCGTCCTGCCCGCCGACACGGAGGCCCTCGAGCCACACCTCGGCGACGATCTCGAGGTCCTGACCTTCGGCGCCGGCGGTGACGTCTTCGCGCTCTCCCATTCGGTCGCGGAGGGGCGTACCAAGGCGAAGATCGGATCGCCGGGAGGGACCGCGGACTTCGACTTCCCGTTCGAGGAGAACCACAACCTCACCAACGCGCTCTGCGCGATCGCGATCGGTGTCTCGCTCGGCATGGATCCGGCGGAGATGGCGCGTCGGACTTCGCGGATAGAGTTCTCGCGCCTCCGCGGCGAACGGGTTTCGCTGAGCGGGCGGATCTTGCTGCTCAACGACTGCTACAACGCGAATCCGATCTCGATGCGCGCCGCGATCGAGAACCTGGCGACGACGGTCGCCGGACGCGACGGCGACGCGCGAGCGGTCGGGATCCTCGGCGGGATGGCCGAGCTCGGGCCCACCGGACCGGAGTTCCACGAGGAGATCGGCGCCCTGGCCAGGGCGCGCGGGATCAGCCCCCTGATCGGCGTCGGCGAGCTCGCCCGCGACTATTCGCCCGACCTCTGGGCCCCCGATGCCGACTCCGCCGTCGATCTCGTCGCCTCCGAATTGCGCCCGGGCGACGTCGCCCTCGTCAAGGGCTCCCGCTCGGTCGGGCTCGAACGACTGACCGACGGCCTCCGCGCTCGGGTCGGCGAGGAGGATCGATGATCGCCCTCGCGCAGACCGAACGGCCTGAGCACGGTCCCGGTCGATCGCGGGGCGATCCTGATCGCCGGGATGGCGGCGATGCTGATCACGATCTTCCTCGGCCCGAAGTTCATCGAGAAGCTGCGGGAGCGCGAGTTCGGCCAGCAGATTCGGGAGGAGGGGCCGGAGGGTCACCACTCCAAGGCGGGCACGCCGACGATGGGCGGTCTGATCATCTTCGCCGCGATCGCGATTCCCTACCTCGTCCTCAGCGACCGCGACACCGAGAGCCTCTGCGTGTTCGGCGTCGCCCTGGGCAGCGCCGCGATCGGGTTTGCCGACGACTACATCAAGATCATCAAGCGCCGCTCCCTCGGGCTCTCCGCCCGGTGGAAGCTCTCGTTCCAGATCGCCCTCGCGGTCGTCCTCTGGTGGGTCGCCTTCCAGGAGATCGGGCTCGACCCGAGCCTGCAGATCCGGATCTTCGACGCCGAGATCTACCTGGGGCCGGTCGTCTATGTCGTGCTCAGCTTCGTCGTGCTCGCGGGGGCGAGCAACGGCGTCAACCTCACCGACGGCCTCGACGGGCTGGCGGCCGGATGCTGCGCGATCGTCTTCCTCTCCTACCTGGCGATCACGATCACGACCGGGCAGGAGGACCTCGCCCTGCTGTCGTCGTGCTTCGTCGGCGCCTCGGTCGGCTTCCTCTGGTTCAACTCGTTTCCCGCCTCGATCTTCATGGGGGACACCGGTTCCCTCGGCCTCGGCGGTGCGATCGCAGGCCTCGCGATCATGACCCAGACGGAGATCCTCTTGATAATCCTCGGCGGGATCTTCGTGATCGAAGCGCTGTCGGTGCTGATCCAGGTCTTCACGTTCAAGACCTTCCGGCGCCGGGTCTTCCTGATGGCCCCGGTTCACCATCACTTCGAGATGAAGGCCTGGTCGGAGACGAAGATCATGATCCGGTTCTGGATCATCGGGGCCGTCCTCGCCGGCATCGGATACACCCTCTTCCAGAACTCGATCGGGACCTAGAAACAGGGGGAGCGTCCAGGCCGGCGGCGAAGCTATCGGCATGCCGTCGCCGCCCGAACGACCTCCGCTTCCCGACGGGCCCTTCCTCGTCGTCGGCCTGGCGCGTTCGGGGATCGCGGCCGCCGAGGCCCTGGTCGCGCGCGGCGAGCGCGTGTACGGCACCGACTCCGGAAATCCTCCGGATGCGAGCAGGCTTGCCGACCTCGGCGTCGAACTGAGTCTGGATGGCGACGGCACGGAACTACTCGACCGCGTGAATGCGGTGATCAAGAGCCCCGGGGTGCCCCAGGACGCCGCCGCCGTCTCCGCCGCCCGGGAAGCAGGAAAGACCGTGATCGGGGAGCTGGAACTGGGCTGGCGCATGCTCCCGAACCGCTTCGTCGCCGTGACCGGCACGAACGGCAAGACGACCGTCGTCGAATGGCTCGGTCACGTCTGGCGCGAGGCCGGGGAGCCCGTGGCCGTCGCCGGGAACGTGGGGACGCCGCTCGCCTCGCTGCCGCCCCGTCTGCGCGGAGACGAGACCGTGATCTGCGAGTGCTCCTCGTTCCAGCTCGAGGACTCGGAGGCCTTCGCCCCCGAGGTCGCGGTGATGCTCAACTTCAGTCCCGACCACCTCGATCGCCATGGCACGCTCGACGCGTACCTCGACGCGAAGCTGCGGATCTTCGCCTCGCAGACCGAGGAGGACGTCGCCGTCTACGACGCCGACGAGCCCGCGACGGCCGGCGCGGCGGTCCCCGGCTCGGGCCGCCGCCGCCTGTACGGGATCGCAGGCTGCGAGCGAGCGGAGTGCGAGCTGCGCTTCGTCGACGGCGCGATCCGCGATTCGGCCGGGGTACTCGTCGACCGCTCCGAGCTCGCCCTCGCCGGCGAACACAACCTTCGCAACGCCATGGCGGTTGCCACCGCCGCCCTCGCCGCCGGGCTTCCGCGCGAGGCCGTTGCCCGCGGCCTCCGGACCTTCGCCGGCGTTCCGCACCGGCTCGAGCGGGTGGCCGAGATCGGCGGCGTCGCCTACGTCAACGATTCCAAGGCGACGAACGTCGCGGCGGCCGCGGCGGCCCTCGGATCGTTCGGCGGCGGCGTGCACGCGATCCTCGGCGGCAGCCTCAAGGGGGGCGGGTTCGCCGACCTCGTCCCGGCCGTGGCCGAGAGCTGCGTGGCCTGCTATCTGATCGGCGAGGCGGAGGAGCAGCTGGCCGCCGACCTGGCCGCCGCCGGGACCCCGCTCGAGCGTCTGCGGCGATCTGGCGACGGCCGTCGCCGCCGCTGCCGCGGCAGCCGCACGGCCCGGGCGAGACTGTCCTGCTGGCGCCCGCCTGCGCGAGCTTCGATGCCTTCCGCAACTACGAGGATCGCGGCAACGCGTTCCGCGAGCTGGTCGAGGCACTGCCGATGAGCGGGCTCGCCGGATCGCTCCGCACCGGGCTGCGTCCGCGCCGCGCCGCGAAGAAGAAGTCGAAGGCGAAGGCGCGCGAGAAGCCGCTCGAGTACACGCTGCTGCTGACGGCGACGATGTGCCTGCTGACGTTCGGCGTGGTCATGGTCTTCAGCGCCAGCTCGAGCGCCTCGCTCCTCAACAACGGCGACAGCCTCGCGTTCCTGAAGAAGACGCTGATGTTCGGAGCGGTCGGACTCGTCGCCCTCAAGTTCCTCTCCATGCAACGTCTCGAGACGGTCCGGCAGCTGACCGGCCCGTTGCTGCTCGCGGCGGTCGGTCTCCTGCTCGTCACGAAGGTGATGGGGACCCCGGTGAACGGCGCTCAGCGGTGGCTCGATGCTCGGCCCGGTCCAGATCCAGGCCTCCGAGATCGCCAAGATCGCGCTGGTCCTCTACGGCGTGAACCTGCTGACGGCACGACCGGAGATGACCCGCGACCTGCGCGGCATGAAGCCGTTCCTCCTCGTCGTGGGGGCGATCTGCGCCCTCGTCGTGCTCGAGCCGGACCTCGGCACCGCCATGGTCACCGCCTTCTCGGTCGCGGCGCTGCTGATCGCGGCGGGGGCCAAGATCCGCCACCTCGCGATGATCGCCGGAGCGCTGCTCCTTCTCGTTCTGATCGCGGTCCTGATCGAGCCGTACCGGATGGCCCGCCTGACCAGCTTCATCAACCCCGGGGCGGACGCGGCCGGCGCCGGGTTCCAGGGCCAGCAGGCCTCGATCGCGCTCGGTTCGGGCGGGATCTTCGGCGTCGGCATCGGCGAGAGCGTCCAGAAGGCCTTCTACCTGCCCGAGGCCCACACCGACATGATCGCGGCGGTCATCGGCGAGGAGCTCGGATTGATCGGGATCTCGCTCCTCGTCGGCCTCTACATGCTGTTCGGCTACGCGGGTTTCCGCACCGCCCAGAAGGCGCGGGATCGCTACGGTCGCCTGCTCGCCGCCGGATTGACGGCCATGATTCTGGTTCAAGCGTCGATCAACCTCTTCGCCGTCCTGGGCCTGGCCCCGTTGACGGGCGTGACACTCCCATTCGTCTCCTACGGAAACAGCAGCCTGATCGTCACCCTCGCGGCCGTCGGCCTGCTGCTGAACGTGGCCAACGGGGGCACCGCAAGGATGGCCGCGCGGCCCACGACGAAAAGCCGTCGCCCGCTGCGCGTGGTCGACGGCGGCCGGTCGCAGACGCGCACCAGCCCAGCGGAGCCAGGGGAGCCAAAGGAGCGCTCGTGCCGCGAGTGGTGATCGCAGCCGGCGGTACGGCGGGGCACGTGGTTCCAGCGCTGGCCGTCGCCGACGCGCTCGCTGAGGCGGGCGCCGACGTCAGCTTCGTCGGCACGCGTGAGCGGGCGGAGGCGCAGCTCGTCCCCGCCGCCGGCTACGAGATCGACTTCATCGACGTCCGCGGCCTCGATCGCCGTAACCCGCTCAGGGCGGCCGTGGCGCTCGGCAAGTCCGGCGCTGCCGTGCGCGTCGTTCGCCGGCTCCTGAAGGAGCGCGGCGCCGACGCCGTCATGGGCGGCGGCGGCTATGTAGCCGCGCCCGCTGGGATCGCCGCGGCGACGATGCGGTTGCCGCTCGTCCTGACCGAGGCCGACAGCCATCTCGGGATGGCCAACAGGTTGCTGGCGCCACGCGCCCATCGGGTGTGCCTCGCCTTCCCGATCGCGGGCAGGGAGGGGGACAGGTACCTGGTGACGGGCCGCCCGGTGCCCGCGTCCATCGCCGCCGCTGACCGTGGCCGGGCGCGCGAACGATTCGGCATCGATCCGGACGTCCCGTGCCTGCTGATCTTCGGCGGCAGCCTCGGCGCCCTGCGGATCAATCGCGCCGCCGCCGACGCGTTCGGCCCCGGTGGGCCCGCGGCCGAGCGGGCGTTCCACGTCCTCCACATCGCCGGCGAGCGGGATTACCCCGCCGTGCAGCCCGATCTGGCCTCCGCTTCCCGGTACACGCTGCTCGAATACCTGCCCGACCTCGCGGACGCACTCGCCGCCAGCGACCTCGTGCTCGCCCGCTCCGGCGGTTCGGTCTTCGAGATGACGGCGGCGGGCAAGCCGGCCGTCCTCGTCCCCTATCCCTACGCGGCGGCACGGCACCAGCACGCGAACGCGGCGTGGATGCAGAAGGCCGGCGCCGCCCACGTCGTCGAGGACGAGGATCTCGATCCCGATCGGCTCGTCGCCGAGGTGGCGCCGCTGCTCGCCGATCCGGAACAGCTCTCGCGGATGGCCGCCGCCTCGCGGGCACTGGCGAGGCTCGACGCCGCCAAGCGCGTCGCCGGCGAGGTGCTCGCGTCGCTCCGGCCCGAGGGCAAGTCATGAACGACCGCATCGGCAACCGTGAGGCGCCCGCTCCACTTCATCGCGATCGGCGGCGCCGGCATGAGCGGCCTCGCGCTCGTCTGTCATGCGCTCGGTCATCCCGGTGACCGGCTCCGACCGCGCCGAGTCGGCCTACCTCGAGCGCCTGCGGGCGGCCGGGATCGAACCGATGATCGGCCACGACGCCGAGTCGGTGCCCGCCAGACGCCGACGTCGTCGTCTCGACGGCCATCCCCGAAGACAACGTCGAGCTCGTGATCGCCCGCGAGCGCGGGCAGCGCGTAATGCACCGCTCGGAGCTCCTGGCCGAGGTCTGCGGCCGCAAGCGCCTGATCGCCGTCGCCGGGGCCCACGGCAAGACCACGACGTCGGGGATGATCGCCCACGCGCTCAAGGAGGCGGGCGGCGAGCCGGCCTTCCTGCTCGGCGGTGAGCTTCCCGGGGGCGGCCCGGGCGGGGCGCCGGCCAACGCGGGCTGGGGCGAATCGCGCGTGGGTCGTGGCCGAAGCCGACGAGAGCGACGGCAGCTTCCTCCAGCTCGATCCGGAGGTCGCGATCGTCACCAACGTCGAGCTCGACCACCACTCGCACTGGAGCGGGGAGCGGGAGCTGATCGAGGCATTCGCGAAGTTCACGTCGCGGGCCGCCGCGGTCGTTCGCCCGGCGGGCAACCGACTGGCAGCGCTCGACGGCGCCGGTGCCGTCCTCGGCTTCGCCGTCGCGCCGCCGCCGGGCTCTCGCGAGGGGGTCGCCGCCGCATTGCTGGCCAGCGACGTCGAGGCGATCGCCGGGGGCAGCCGGTTCCGGCTCGGCTCCGAGACGCTCGGCGAGCGTCGAGGTGCGCCTGTCGATCCCCGGGCGCCACAACGTCGCGAACGCCACCGCCGCGATCGGCGGTCTGCTCTGCGCTCGCGAACTCGACCCGGACCTGCCGTCGATCGGGGACCTGATCGCGGCGCTGGAGAGCTTCCCGGGGATGGCGCGCCGCCTCGAGCGCAAGGGCACCCGCGCGGGCGCGGTGATCTACGACGACTACGCCCACCATCCGACCGAGGTGGCGGCCTCGCTGTCCGCTCTCAGGGAGCTCCCGCACCGGCGGCTGATCGTCGTCTTCCAGCCTCATCTCTACTCGCGCACGAAGGCACTCGCCTCGCGATTCGGGCGCGCCCTGGCCGCCGCCGACGAGATCGGCGTCATCGACGTCTACCCGGCGCGCGAGCTCCCGGTCGGCCCGCTCGAGGGGGTCAGCGGGCTCGACGTCGCCGAGGCCGTCGCCGACGCTGCCCCCGGGCGACCCGTGTGGTGGCTCGGCGACGCGGACCGGGCGCAGTCGGTGCTCGCGGATCGGCTCCGCGACGGGGACGTTCTCGTCACGCTCGGGGCCGGCGACGTCTTCCGCCTCGGCGAGCGCCTGGCGGAGGAAGGACCGGGCTCATGAGCGCGACGCCCGAATCGATGATCGAACGGGACTTCGACCTCGCCCGCCTGACCACGGTTCGGGCCGGCGGATCGGCGGACATGTTCGCGCGCGCGGGAACGGAGGCGGAGCTGATCGCGCTCCTGGCGCTGGCGAAGTCGGAGGGCGCCGCGGTAGGAGTGGTGGGCTCGGGATCGAACCTTCTCGTATCGGACGATGGATTTCGAGGACTGGTCCTCAAACTCGATGGTGAACTGGCGCGAATCGAACGCGACGGCGAGCGCCTGCTCTGCGGCGCCGGCGTCCGGCTGCCGTCAGCCGCCGCGAAGTCGGCCGGCTGGGGCCTCAGCGGTCTCGAGTTCGGGGTCAACATCCCGGGCACCGTCGGCGGAGCGGTGCGGATGAACGCGAACGCCTACGGCGGCGAGCTCGCCAGGACCCTCGAGTGGGTCTCGGTCTGCACCGCCGAGGGCGCCGACCGGCGCACCCCCGACCAGCTCGGGTTCTCCTATCGGCGTTCGAACCTCGGGGACGGCGAGGTCGTCTCGCTCGCCGAGTTCAAGCTCACGGCGTCTGAACCTGACTTCGGTGAAGGCGACGCTCGCGGAGATGCGGTCCAAGCGCCGCGAGGCGCAGCCCTCCGGCATCAAGACCTTCGGCTCGACCTTCAAGAACCCGGACGACGAGCGCGCGGAGGGAAGGTCCTCCGGGCAGCTGCTCGACGCGGCGGGCTGCCGCGGCCTCCGGGTCGGCGGTGCGAGCTTCTCCTAGAAGCACGCGAACTTCGTCGAGAACGACGGCTCCGCGACGACCGCGGACATCCTCGCCCTGATGTCCGCCGGGCGCCGCCGGGTCCATGAGCTGACGGGCGTCGAGCTCGAGCCCGAGGTCCAGATCCTCGGTGAGGTCGAATGGCCCGCCGACTGGGAATTGGGGAGCTGAGCTGATGGCTTCCGGAGCGATGGCGAACAGCAGCTCGAGCGCTCGACCCGACCAAGTCCGCTCGGCAAGAAGCGCTCGCTGCCGTCCTGGCGGGTGACGAGGCGCTGGCTCGTCGTCGCCGCGATCGTCGCCGCGGCACTGCTCGCCGGCTACATGCTCTGGTTCCGCGACTCCTCGTTCGTCGCCGTCGAGCGTGTCGACATCACCGGATCGAATCTCTCCCCGGAGGTCGAAGGGCATCTCAGCGAGGCCGCGATCGGCCTGAGCACCCTTCACCTCGATCGCTCGGCCCTCGACGCCGCCGTCGCCGACGACCCGTCGGTCGTCGCGCTCAAGATCGAGACCGACTTTCCCCATGGGCTGACCATCGACGTCCAGAGCCGGACCCCGGCCGGCTGGCTCGACGCCGACGGCGGAGCGCTGATCGCGGCCGACGGCACCGTGCTCGACACCGGGGTCGAGCAGCCCGACGGCGTTGCCGAAGATCGACGCCGACTCATCCGAACTCAACGGCCGCGCGAACGGCGCCGCCCTGGCGGCCGCCCGGGTCCTGGGCGCGACGCCCGGCCCGCTCCAGCCCGAGCGGTCGACAGCGCGAGCGTCGACGACGAGCACGGGGTGGTGGTCGAGGTCACCGGCGGGATCGAGCTGCGGTTCGGCGACCCCGGCAACGCCGATCAGAAATGGCGAGCGGCCAGCGCGGTCCTGGCCGATCCGGAGTTGACGAGCGCCACCTACATCGACCTCTCGGTGCCCTCCAGACCGGTGGTCGGATAGGCCTCTCAGGACCCTCGACCCAGGCTTGAGGGATCGCGGAAGTCTCAACCATCGCTTGAGACAGGGATCTTGCAGAGCGATTAAGGTGACGTTGACACCCACCCGGTTGTCGCTTACTTTTGCTGGCGTTTGCGGGGAACTCCCGCGCAAACTCTCAACTATCACTCAAGCTCCGGACGGAACAGAGAAAGGCGTGTGAAGCTCACATGGAGGCTTCCAGTTACCTGGCGGTGATCAAGGTGGTCGGCGCGGGAGGCGGCGGCACCAACGCGGTATCCCGCATGGTCGATGCAGGCCTCAAGGGCGTCGAGTTCCTTGCCGTCAACACCGATGCGCAGGCCCTGCGCTCGAGCGAGGCCGACGTGAAGCTCGCGATCGGCCAGGAGCTGACCCGCGGCCTCGGCGCCGGCGGCAACCCCGAGGTCGGGGCCGGAGCCGCCGCGGAGAGCCGCGACGACATCAAGGAGGCCCTCAAGGGGGCCGACATGGTCTTCGTCACCGCCGGCGAGGGCGGCGGCACCGGCACCGGTGCGGCCCCCGTGATCGCCGAGATCGCCAAGCAGGAGATCGGCGCGCTGACCGTCGGCGTCGTCACCAAGCCGTTCGAGTTCGAGGGCGCCAGCCGCATGCAGCAGGCCCTCGACGGGATCGAGAAGCTCCGCAACGAGGTCGACACGCTGATCATCGTCCCGAACGAGAAGCTGCTCAACATCGTCGAGCGCCGCGAGCCGATCAGCGAGGCGTTCCGCAAGGCCGACGACATCCTCCGCCAGGGCGTCCAGGGCATCACCGACCTGATCACCGTCCCCGGCCTGATCAACCTCGACTTCGCCGACGTCCGGGCGATCATGTCCGACGCCGGCTCCGCCCTGATGGGCATCGGCACCTCCGCCGGCGAGAGCCGCGCGGGCGAGGCCGCCAAGGAAGCGATCTCCTCGCCGCTGCTCGAGTCCGCCATCGACGGCGCGACGGGCATGCTCCTCAACATCACCGGCGGAGAGGACATGGGCCTCTTCGAGGTCAACGAGGCGGCCGAGGTCGTCAGCAGCACCGCGGACAAGGGCGCCAACATCATCTTCGGCGCCGTCGTCGACAACACGATGGGCGACGAGCTCCGCGTGACCGTCATCGCGACCGGCTTCGAGGGCTTCGAGATGCTCGCCCGCCGTCCGGCCGAGGTCCGCCGTCGCAGCCGCCGTCGCGGCGTCCAGCCCCCCAGCGACCGGGAGATCCGCTCGCTCGAGGTAAGCGACGACGACATCGACATCCCGCCGTTCCTGCAGGGACTGAGCTCGGACCATCGGAGGGTCGTCGACCGCGGGTCCTGTCGCGGGGTAGACCGCACCCCGCGTGGCGCTCGGGAGTTGCGGCCTGGGCTCGCGGCAGGGGAAGGGTTCGGGGGCGCTCGGCCCGCCAGGTTCACCCGCCTGCCGAGGGAGTTACGAGGCCGCGTGGGAACGAAATCCGGCGCATTCGACCAGCGGTTGACCCCCGCCGAACGGCAGTCTCGGCGACCGCTGGCCACCGACGGAGTCGCAGACTGACGCCCCTGCCGAGCGGTAACACCGCGCAGGCCGAGCAGAGCGGACGGCGAAGCCGGAGCATCCGCTCGGAGTTATCTACTCCAGGGCGAGGATCAGTTCCCGGATCGCTCCGGGGTAGCGGTACGTGAGGCCGCCGTGGGCGCCGTCGAAGAGGTCGAGGGTGTGGTCGACGCCGAGCGCCGTCAGCTCGTTCGAGAAGGCCTGAGCGCCGAGGTCGAGGTGGTACTCGTCGCCCTTGCCGGCGTCGAGGTAGATGCGGCGCATCGAGCGCAGGGCGTCGGCGTGGCGAGGGGCCATGTGGACGGGGTCGTGGTCGAGCCACTTGCTGCCAGATATCGTCGATCAGCTTGCCGCTGGTCAGGTCGAAGGGCAGCAGCGCCTTGCCGGGCCGATCGGGATCGGGTGAGTAGGCGGCCGCGTAGCCGTACATCTCGATCGGGTTGTGGCGGGAGTAGTCGAAGGGATCCTCCTCCGGCAGCTGCTCGAAGAAGACGTCGTAGGAGGACTCGTAGTGGTCGCGCAGCGTCCGGACCGCGGTCGCGATTCCGGGTGTCATCGAGATCTCGAAGAGGGCGTCGCCGGCGTGAGAGGCGAGGGCCGAGAAGACGTCGGGTCGCATCATCGGCACGACCATCGCGCCGTAGCCCCCGGACGACTTGCCGGTGATCCCGCGGTGCTCGCGGTCGGCGGCCGTCGGATAGCGGTCGTCGACGAACGGGACGATCTCGTCGCAGAGGTAGGACTGGTAGGGGCCGCTGGCGATCGAATCGAGGAACTGCGAGCCGCCGTACGAGGTCCAGCAGTCGACCATGACGACGATCGCGTCCGGGCAATCGTCGGAGGCCAGCATCGCGTCCATCCGCTCGATGAACGTCGGCTCGAACGCCTTGCGGCCCATCCACATGTCGTTCTGGCCCGTGTAGCCCTGGATCACGTAGATCGTCGGCAGCTCGCGCGGATGGTCGAGCTCGACCCCCGGAGGGCGCAGCACGTAGAGCGGGCGGCGAGCCGGATCGCCGAGCGGATTGCCCGCCAGGAGGTCGGACTCGACGACGAGCCGGTCGAGAGTGCCCGAGAGGGGAACGCTCCAGGGGCGGCCGAGCAGTTCGTCGCCGGCGTCGGTGCTTTCGCTGAGCAGCTTCATGGCTGTGGACACTAGCCCCGTCGGTTTCCTGAGCTCCCGCTAGCCTGCCGCGCGTGAGTGACTCCCAGCCCCTGCGGCGCACCTCCCTCTACGACGAGCACGTCGCCGCCGGCGCCCGGCTCGGTCCCGTTCGCCGGCTGGGAGATGCCCGTCCAGTACGAGGGCGTCGCCGCCGAGCACGAGGCCGTGCGCGAGCGCAGCGGCATGTTCGACGTCTCCCACATGGGCCAGATCGGGACACGCGGCCCGGACGCGCGAGGCCTTCCTCCAGCGCGTCGTCAGCAACGACGTCGCGAAGCTCGCCGTCGGAGGGGCCCAGTACTCGTGCCTCTGCGCCGACGACGGCGGGATCCTCGACGACCTCTTCACCTACCTGCTCGACGACTGGGACATGCCGCTCTGACCGTCTCCAACGCCGCCAACCACGAGACCGACCTCGCCCGCTTCCGCGAGCTGGCCGAGCCGGCTTCGACGTCGAGGTCGTCGACTCGCCCCCGACTTCGCGATGATCGCCGTCCAGGGGCCCGAGGCCCGCGCGGCCGTCGCCGGGCTGGCGACGGCGAGCTTCCGCCGCGGATGCGGACGGCCCGGCTCGACGTGGCCGGTGCCCGACGCGCTCGTCTGCGGCACCGGCTACACGGGCGAGGACGGCGTCGAGATCCTCCTCGCCCCCGACGATGCGCCCGAGCTCTGGCGGCAGCTGCTCGCGGCCGGGGTGACGCCCTGCGGCCTCGGCGCCCGCGACACGCTCCGGCTCGAGGTCTGCTTCCACCTGCACGGCAACGACATGGGCCCGGACCGCAATCCGATCGAGGCCGGCCTCGGCTGGTGCTGCAAGGAGGACACCGGGTTCGCGGGCTCGGAGGCGGTCGCGGCCGCCCGTGCCGAGGGGACCGTCGAGAAGCTCGCGGCCTTCGCGATCGACGGGCGCGGCATCCCGCGCGCCGGCAACCCGATCCTCGCCGACGGCGAGCCCGCCGGCAACGGTCACGAGCGGCACGTTCTCACCCTCGCTGGGCATCGGGATCGGGATGGGATACGTTCGTTCCGAACTCGCCGAGCCCGGGACGACCGTCGAGATCGACGTCCGGGGGCGGGTCCGCGATGCGGAGATCCGCAGCAAGCCCCTGTACGACCGATCCGGCGAAGAATCCGGAAACTGACCGAAGCGAAAGGACCGCATGGCGACCGAGGAGAGCTACCCCGACGAGCTGCGTTACCACCCCGAGCACGACTGGGCACGGATCGACGGCGACGAGGCCGTCTTCGGAGTCACCTGGTACGCCCAGGACTCGCTCGGCGACGTCGTCTTCTTCGACCCGCCCGAGGTGGGAGCGACGGTCGCCAAGGACGAGCCGTACACGGAGGTCGAATCCGTCAAGGCCGTCTCCGACGTGATCGCCCCGCTCAGCGGCGAGATCCTCGAGGTCAACGACGAGGCCGGGACGAACCCCGAGCTGATCAACACCGATCCCTACGGCGGCGGCTGGATGGTCAAGGTCAAGCTCAGCGATCCGGCCGAGGTCGACGCGCTGCTCGACGCCGCGGCGTACAGGATCTCATCGCCGACTGAGCACCGCAAGTGACGCCCCTGCCGAGCGGTCACACCGCGCTCCCGAGCAGGCGGACGGCAAGCGGAGCATCGCTCGCACCGTCTCAGCCGACTGAGCCTGACCTCTCTAACCTGCCCGCGGGTGAGCGGCTACACCTCGGTCACCGGCGACGAGCGTCGCGAGATGCTCGACGCGATCGGCGTCTCCTCGGTCGAGGAGCTCTTCGACGTCCCCGCGGACGTCCGGCTCGACCGTGCTCTCGACCTGCCCGACGGCCTCAGCGAGGCCGAGGTCTACGAGCGGATGCGCTCGCTCGCGTCGCGCAACGCCGATGCCGAGTCGGAGGTCTGCTTCCTCGGCGCCGGCATGTACGACCACTACGCGCCGGCGATCGTCGACGCGATCATCTCCCGCTCCGAGTTCCTGACGCCCTACACGCCCTACCAGCCCGAGATCTCCCAGGGCGGCCTGCAGTCGATGTTCGAGTTCCAGACGGCGATGACCGAGCTGACCGGACTGCCGCTGTCGAGCGCCGGCCTCTACGAGGGCCCCTCGACGGTCGCCGCCGCCGGCTACCTGGCGATCGGCGCGACCAAGCGCCGCCGCTTCGTCGTCTCGGCCGGCCTGCATCCACACAGCCGCGAGACCCTGCGCACGTACTCCGAGGGCTACCCGGCCGAGGTGGCCGAGGTTCCGCTCGACGGCGGGGTGACCGATCTCGAGGCGCTCGCTGCCGCCGTCGACGACGAGACCGCGGCCGTGATCGTCCAGTACCCGAGCTTCCTCGGCGGCGTCGAGGACCTCGAGCGAATCGCCGAGATCGCCCACGCGGCCGGCGCACTCCTCGTCGCCTCCTGCGACCCGATCGCGCTCGGGATCCTTCGCACCCCCGGCGACTGCGGCGTCGACATCGCCGTCGGGGAGGGGCAGCCGCTCGGCAACCGCCTCGACTACGGCGGCCCTTCGTTCGGCTTCTTCTGCGCGACCGAGGAGCAGATCCGCCGCATGCCCGGGCGGATCGCCGGCGAGACGGTCGACGTCGACGGTCGGCGCGGTTTCGTCCTCGCGCTGCAGACCCGCGAGCAGCACATCCGCCGCGAAAAGGCGACGCACAACATCTGCACCGCCCAGGCGCTCAACGCGCTCGGCGGCATGATCTACCTGAGCTGGCTCGGTCGTCAGGGTCTGGTCGAACTCGGCGAGCTGCTGGTCCGCCGGACCGACTACGCCCGCCGTCGCCTGACGGCCGTCGAGGGCATCGAGGCGCTTCACGACGCTCCAGTCGTCCGCGAGTTCGCGATCACCTTCGACGCTCCCGTCCAGGGCGTCCTCGACTACTGCGCCGAGCGTGGCGTGGCCGCCGGAGTCCCGCTGGCCGCCGAGTACGGCAACGGCCTCCTCGTCGCGATCACCGAGCAGCGCACGATCGAGCAGATCGATCGGCTCGCGAAGCTGTTCGGGCGAGGCCGTCGGCCAGGCCGCCGGCAGCGAGCGCGAAACGGCCGGGGTGTCCGCATGACCCCGGCCACGGCCAACCCGCCGAGCAGCGCCGCCGCGGAGACGCCGATGCAGCGCGATCACGCGGTGACGATCTACGAGCGCTCGGTTCCCGGGCGCCGTGCCGCCGCGATCCCCGCCTCGGGCGTCCCCGACGGCGACAGGCCGATCTCCGATCTGATCCCCGAGCACCTGCTGCGCCGCGAGCCCGCCCGCCTGCCGGAGGTGTCCGAGCCGGAGATCGTCCGCCATTACAACCGCCTCTCGCGCCGGAACTTCGATCTCGACTCCGGGATCTACCCGCTCGGCTCCTGCACGATGAAGCACAACCCGCGCCTCAACGAACGCGTCGCCGCGCTTCCCGGCCACGCCCGCCTGCATCCGGCGCAGGATCCGCAACGCGCCCAGGGCGCACTCGAGCTGATGTGGTCGCTGGAGCGGTCGCTGAGCGAGATCTGCGGCCTCCCGGAGGTCAGCCTCCAGCCGTCGGCCGGCTCGCATGGCGAGCTCGCCGGCCTGCTCCTGACCCGGGCGTTTCACGAGGCGCACGGAGACGGCGGAAAAGCGGACGCGGGTTCTGACCCCCGACACGGCCCACGGCACGAACCCCGCCTCGGTGACGATGGCCGGCTACGAGGTCGTCAAGGTCGCGACGAACGAGGATGGCGGCGTCGATCTCGACGACCTCCGGGCCAAGACCGACGACCGCGTCGCCTGCCTGATGCTGACGAACCCGAACACGCTGGGCCTGTTCGACACGAACATCGCCGAGATCACCGGGATCGTCCGCGAGGCCGGCGGCACCCTCTATTACGACGGCGCCAACCTGAACGCGATCATGGGCCACTCGCGCCCCGGCGACATGGGCTTCGACATCGTCCACGTCAACCTCCACAAGTCGTTCAGCCAGCCGCACGGCGGCGGCGGTCCCGGCGCCGGGCCGATCGCCGTCTCCGAGCGGATCGCTCCCTACCTGCCGGTGCCGCGGATCGAACGGGTCGAGGGCAACAACGGTGACGGCCCCCGCTTCGAGCTTCGCGGCGCCGACGGCAACCCCGAGTCGATCGGCAGGCTGCGCGGCTTCCAGGGCAACTTCGGGGTCTTCGTCCGCTCCTACGCCTACATCCTCAGCCTCGGAGGCGACGGGCTGACCGAGGCGTCCGAGATCGCGGTGCTGAACGCCAACTACCTGCTGGCGAGGATGCGCGAGGGCCGGGCCGGCAAATACCTGAAGCTCGCCTTCGATCGCCGTCCGATGCACGAGTTCGTCCTCTCCGGCAGCGGCGCCAAGAAGGAGCTCGGGGTCAAGACGCTCGACATCGCCAAGCGCCTGCTCGACCACAACATGCATCCGCCGACCGTCTACTTCCCGCTGCTCGTCGACGAGGCCCTGATGATCGAGCCGACCGAGACCGAGGCCCGGGAGTCGCTCGACCGGTTCGCGGACGCGGTCGAGTCGATCCTCGCCGAGGCCGAGAAGGATCCGGAGATCGCCCGTCAGGCTCCCTACACGACGCCGGTCCGGCGCCTCGACGAGGCCGCGGCCGCCCGCAACCCGGTCGTCAGGCAAACCTTCTAAGCGCTCGGGAGCTCCTGCTCGAGCTCCAGCACCGGGGCGAACAGGTCGCCGTGCTCCTCGACCCTGGCGAGCACGTCGTCGGAGGTGAACCGGAGGTCCTCGGGCTTGCCGGAGTCCTTCGTCTCCTCGACCTCCTCCCAGCGCAGCGGGGTCGAGGCCGTCGGGGCTGACCTGGCGCGCAGCGAGTAGACGGCGACGGTCGTCTTCGTCGAGCTGTTCTGGCTCCAGTCGACGAAGACCTTCCCCGGCCGCAATGCCTTCTTCATCTGCGAGGTGACGAGGTCCGGCTCCGACGACTCGAGGGCCTTGGCGACGGCGTGCGCGTACGGCTTGGTGTCTTCGTAGGTGACGTCGGCGTTGAGCGGCAGGTAGACCTGCATGCCCTTCGAACCGGATGTCTTCGGGAAGCACTCGAGGCCGAAATCGGCGAACAGGGCGCGCAGCCGCAGCGCGACCTCGCAGCACTCGACGATCGTCGCCGGCTCTCCCGGGTCGAGGTCGAAGGCCAGGACGGTCGGGCGCTGGACGTCGCCGACCTTCGCCAGCGACGGATGGAGCTCGATCGCCGCAAGCTGGGCGAGCCAGACCAGCGTCGGCAGGTCGTCGCAGACGGGGAACTCGATGTCACCGGCCCGGTTGCCGGCCCAGACGCTCTCGGTGCGGACCCAATCCGGGTGGTGGGCGGGGATGCGCTTCTCGAAGAAGCTCTTCGCCTCGACGCCGTTCGGGTAGCGGACCCTGGTCAGGGCGCGGTCCCGGAGGTGGGGCAGCATCGCCGGCCCGATCCTCGCGTAGTAGTCGATGACCTCACCCTTGGTGAAGCCGACCTCCGGATAGAGGACCTTGTCGAGGTTCGTGACCGACAGCCGCCGGCCGCCGACCTCTACTTCGCGGCCTTCGCCCGCGACTTGCTCTTCGCCTTCGAAGTCGTCGACTTGCCCGAGTTCGAGCTGCCCTTGGCGGTGCTCTTCGGCTTCGCCGAGCGCGAAGACTTGGACTTCGATTCAGGCTTCTTGCGCTTCGCGCCGCCGCTCAGCTCGTCGCTCTTGATCGCCGCGAGCGACTCCTCGAGCGCGGCCATGAGGTCCGGCGCCTTCGTCGGCTTCGGCTCCTCGGCCTCGGCCGAGACGATGTCCTCGCCGGCGGCCTTGCGCTCGATCAGCTTCAGGAGCTCGGCTCGGTGCTCGTCCTCGTAGGCGCTGGGGTCGAAGTCGGTGGAGAGCGAATCGATGACCTGCTTGGCCATCTCGATCTCCTGCTTCTTCGGCTCGACGTCGGGCTTCTCTCCGAGCACGCCCTCGAGTTGGGAGACGGGCACGACCTCGTCGGCGAACCGCATCGTCGCGAGCGTCAGGATGCCGTCGCCGGCTCGAACCGCCGCGAGGCTCTCCTTGTTGCGAAGCACGAATCGGGCGATCGCGACCTTGCGCTGCTCGCCCATCGCCTGTGCGAGCAGGGCGTAGGCGCGTTCGGCGCCGGGCGCGGGGCCGAGGTAGTAGGGCTGGTTGAAGTAGATCGGGTCGATCTGGTCGAGGTCGACGAAGTCCTCGATCTCGATCGCCTTCGTCTTCTTGGGGTCGAGGGCCTCGAGTTCCTCGCGGCTCATCACGATGTACTGGTCGGGGGTGATCTCGTACCCCTTGACCATCTCCTCGTAGGCGACCTCCTCGCCGTCGGCCTCGGCGACCCGCTTGTGGCGGACCCGGGAGCCGTCCTTCTCGCGCAGCTCGCGGAAGCGGATGGCCCGGCTCGAAACGGCGGAATACAGCTTCACGGGCACGTTCAAGAGCCCGAATGTGATCGATCCTGTCCAGATGGCGCGAGGCATGAATTGAGTCTTTCGACGATACCGCTCGGCTTCCGCCCGGTCGCCGCCCTGCGGGCGTGATCTTGCGAGTCGGGAGGTGCGGCCACCGCGGCGGTGGTGCGGGTTTCCCAGTCCATGACCGGGAAATCTGCGCCACCTCATCGGCGCCGGCCGGATGATGGCGGTAATCGTGGGATATGCGACTTGACAGACATCCGCAGCGAGCGGAGGATGGCGCCCATGAGCGACTTCGAGCACTCCGCGCATCGTCTTCCTCGCCTACGAGGGCGTCGAGGCGCTCGACATCACCGGGCCGTGGGAGGTCCTCCACACCGCCGGCCTGATCGCGGGACGCGTCCCCGAGCTGGTCTGCGTCACCGCCGACGGCCGCGACGTCCGCAGCAGCAGCGGGCTCACCTTCCGGGCCGATGCGCGCCTCGACCAGGTCGGACCCGGGCGTCGACACGTTCGTCGTTCCCGGCGGCATCGGCGTCCTCGCGACGGTCGAGGAGCCCGATCTCGTCGCCGCCGCCGGCCGGGATCGCGGCGGAGGCGCGCCGGACGGCGGCCGTCTGCACCGGGGCCTTCCTGCTCGCCGAGGCGGGCTTGCTCGACGGGCGCCGGGCGACAACTCATTGGGCGAGCTGCGCCCGGCTGGCCGAGCGCTATCCGGACATCGACGTCGATCCCGACCCCATCTTCATCCGCGACGGCGACGTCTACACCTCGGCCGGCGTCACGTCGGGAATGGATCTCGCGCTGGCACTCGCCGAGGAGGACTTCGGCAGTGAGGTCGCCCTGCAGACCGCCCGCATGCTCGTGGTCTACGCCCGCCGGCCCGGTGGGCAGACCCAGTTCTCGGTCCAGCTCGCCCACCAGCTCGCCGAGCGCGAGCCCCTGCGCGATCTGCAGGCCTGGATCCCGGAGCACCTCGACGAGGACCTCTCCGTCTCCGCCCTGGCCGGCCGGCTGCATCTCTCCGAGCGGCAGTTCGCGCGCGTCTTCCGCCGGGAACTCGGAACCACACCGGGCGACTACGTCGAGCAGCTTCGCGTCGAGCGGGCGCGGAGCGACCTCGAGTCGGGCACCGCCTCCCTCGAGGAGATCGCGGGGCGCTGCGGCTTCGCCGGGGCCGAGGTCATGCGCAGAGCCTTCCAGCGACGAATCGGGACCAGCCCGAGCGAGTACAGACAGCGATTCCGGCCGCCCCTGGCCCAGAACGCGCATGACGGAAACCGAACGAGGAGACACAACCATGCAGATCGCCATCCCCATCTACCCGGCCTTCACCGCGCTCGATGCGATCGGGCCCTACGAGGTCCTGCAGCGGCTCCCGGAGGCCGATGTCGTCTTCTGCTCGGAGCACACCGGCGTGATCCGTACCGAGCAGGGCATGCTCGGCATCTCCGCCGACCGGACGCTCGACGAGGTTCCCAGCCCGGACATCCTGGTGGTCCCGGGGGGCCTCGGAACCCGCTACCTGCTCGATCCCGACGGTCCCTACGTGAGCTGGATCGCGAGGGCACACGAGCAGACCGAGTGGACCACTTCGGTCTGTACGGGTTCGCTGATGTTGGCGGCCGCCGGAATCCTCGACGGTGTCGATGCCACGACTCACTGGGGGGCCACCGGGCTGCTCGGTGAGTTGGGCGCGAACCCCATCCCCGAGCGCGTCGTCGAGCGCGGCAAGGTGATCACGGCCGCCGGCGTCTCCTCCGGAATCGACATGGCTCTGCGGCTGGCCGGGCTCCTCGCCGGCGCCGAGGCCGCCCAGGCGATACAGCTCGGCATCGAGTACGACCCAGAGCCGCCCTTCGACACGGGATCGCTTGCCAAGGCTCCCCAGGCGATCATCGAAATGTCGGGGATCGGAATCGCCGCCGAGGCCGGGCGTACCGTCGAGTTTCACTCCCTCGTGGAGTGACGCCACGGTGGGCAGGGTAGATTTCCCGGCCGTGAGCGCCAGGAGGATCTTCAGCGGCATCCAGCCCACCGGCCGCAAGCACCTCGGCAACTACATCGGCGCGATCCGCCAGTACGTGATCGGCCAGGACCAGCTCGACGCGGCGGCCGGCGAGGAGGCGATCTACTGCATCGTCGACCTCCACGCGATCACCGTCGCCTACGACCCCGCCGAGCTGCGCGAGCGCGTCTACGACACGACCGCGATCCTGCTCGCCGCCGGCCTCGATCCCGAGCGCTGCGTCCTCTTCCGCCAGGGCGACGTCCGCGAGCACACGGAGCTCTGCTGGCTGCTCGGCGGCGTGACCGCCTGGGGCGACCTCAACCGGATGACCCAGTGGAAGGTCAAGCGGGAGCAGATCGAGCAGCAGACCGGCGCCTTCGTCTCGGCGGGCCTCTTCAACTACCCGGTCCTCCAGGCGGCGGACGTGCTCGCCTACCGAGCGACCGACGTGCCCGTCGGCGACGATCAGCGTCAGCACATCGAGCTGACGCGCGAGGTCGCCCGCCGTTTCAACGAGCGGTTCGGCGACACCTTCGTCGTCCCCGAGCACCGGATCCCCACGATGGGCGCGCGCATCATGGACCTTCAGGATCCGACGAGCAAGATGTCGACGACGGGCGGGGGAGAGGCCGGCACGATCTACGTGCTCGACGAGCCGGACGCGATCCGCAAGAAGTTCCGCAGCGCGGTCACGGACTCCGGCCGGGAGGTCCGCCGGGCAGGCTCGCGGCGAGGAGGGCAAGGAGGGCATCGAGAACCTGATCGACATCCTCTGCGTCGTCCGCGACGAGACCCCGGAGACGATCGAGGCGGAGTTCGAGGGCTCCGGATACGGCGACTTCAAGGCGGCCGTGGGGGATGCGGTCGCCGATTTCCTCACCCCCGTCCGCGAGCGCTACGCGGAGCTGCGCGAGAGTCCGGAGGGCCTCGAGGAGATCCTCGGATCCGGTGCCGAGAAGGCGCGGGACATCGCGGCGCCGGTGCTTGCGGACGTCCGCGAGGCGATGGGCGTCGCGGAGCCTCGAACTCCTCGATCACGGTGAGGCGAAGGCCGTGATTCTCCGGGCGGCCCTGGGAATCGCCGTCGTGTCTGGTGCTGCCGGGAATCTGCGCCGGGCAGGCCGGCGCGCTCGCGCTCGACCCTTCTTACGCCGGCGACGGGGTCGCCGAGGTCGCGCTCGGGGCCGACGCACGGCCCGGCGGGATCGCCACCGACGGCGACGCTGCCGTCCTCGCCGGAACCATCGACTCCGGCGCCGGGGACGAGATCGCCGCCGCTCGCCTCGACGGGGCCGGCGATCCGGATCCCGGCTTCGGCGACGACGGGATTGCGGCAACCGGGGTCGACGGTGCCGCGGACTCGGTCGCCGTCCAGGCGGACGGGAAGGTCGTGATCGCGGGCACCGATGGCATCGATGGGGGTGAGGTGGTCGTCGTCAGGCTGACGGCCGCCGGCGTCCCCGACCCCGACTTCGGGACCGCAGGGGTCGCCTCGTTCCGGTTCCGTCCCGCGACGCCCGCCGAGGGCGGCGTCGACGTGGGCATCGACTCCCTCGGGCGGATCGCCGTGGCCGGGACGGCGGCGGCGCCGACTCCCGCGGACGGCAGCGACGTCTACGTCGCGCGACTCGACTCCGGCGGGGTCC
The DNA here is from genome assembly GCA_963791335.1 of uncultured Solirubrobacterales bacterium. Lineage (GTDB taxonomy): Bacteria > Actinomycetota > Thermoleophilia > Solirubrobacterales > 70-9 > RHKX01. The sequence goes on along the minus strand of CAWBRN010000005.1, from coordinate 61,112 downwards.
TCGACCCCGCCTTCGGCGGCGACGGGATCGCGAACGCGGGCGCCGCCGCCGGCATCGACGACATGGAGGCCGACCTGGCGGTGCTCGACGACGACTCGATCTGCGTTGTCGGCAGCGGCGGCGGCCTCGGCGACGAGATCTATCTCTTCGCGACCGACGGCACTCCGAGTGCCGGGCCGCCGCCGATCGGGCCCGGCAACGCCTACGAGGGGGTCACCGCGGTCCCAGGCGGCGGCTACCTGCCCGTGGGCACGTCGATCTTCGACGCCGACACCAGCCGCTGGTTCTCGCCCTCCCATCACGACCTCAACTTCGCCGAGCCGATCGACGGCCTGGCGGCCAGGGCCCGCGCCGTCGCGCTGCTGAACGACGACCTCGCATTGATCGCCGGGGGCTCCAACACGGGCGGCGCGACCCCCGTCGTACCTGGGTTCGTCCTCGTGCTCACCTACCCGGACACGGCCTCGGTAGCCAAGTGGAAGTTCCCGGGCGACGACGCGAACGCCGGCTCGGCCGTCGACCTCGCCGGCGACTCGCAGGCGCGCGGCGTGGCATTGCTCGACCTGGCCGGCGACGGTGCCTCGAATGTTTCGGTTGCGCGGGTCTCACCGGCGCTCTTCGACGAGCCGATCGCGCCGGGAACGCTCACCCTCGGCGAGCTGCGGGTCCCGCAGGGGGTCAGGGGGCTGCTTCGGCACGGCGCGAAGGTGAGCGCCACCTGCAGCCTGCCCTGCGACGTCCGGCTCGGCCTCGTGGTGCCGAAACGGGTCGCTCGACGGCTCGACCTGCCGCGCACCCGGATCGCCTCCTTCGCGGGCTCTCTGGCCGCCGCCGAGAGGCACCGGGCGGTCTTCGAGCCGCGGGGCCGCTCGGCCGAACGGCTGCGTAGGGTGGGGGGCGCCACGGCGGGCCTTCACCTCGAAGTGACCCGCGATTCGGTCATCTACCAGGGAGATTGAGGCCCGGCGGGTCACCGACCGAGTCCCCGGCAGGTCACCGACCGGCTCTCCGCCTAAAGTCCTGACCGTGCGCACCGCCGACCTCGAGCTCGACCTCGACGTCTTCGCCGGCCCGTTCGACCTGCTGCTGGCGATCGTCCTCCGCGAGGAGATCAGCCTGCTCGAAGTCGAGCTGGGCGAGATCGTCCTGGCCTACCTCGATCACCTCGACGAGGAGGGCGAACTCGATCTCGAGGCCGCGACCGAGTTCCTGGTCCTGATCGCCGCGCTCCTGGAGTTGAAGTCGCGCCTGATGCTTCCCGCGGCCGAGGACGCCGAACTCGACCTCGGGCCCGAGGAGGCCGCCGACGAGCTGCTCGCCCGGATGCTCGAGTACCGCCGCTACAAGGACGCCGGCGCGGCCCTCAAGGAGCGCTTCGAGGCCGAGGCGCCGTACCTGTACCGCTCCGCGCCCCTGCCGCCGGAGCTGCGCCGGATGTCGCTCGAGGCATCCCGCCAGGCCTACGACCCCGACCGCCTCGGGGTTGCGCTCGGCGATCTCCTGACCCCGCCGCCGCAGGTCGACACCAGCCACATCCGCCCGACCGTTTCGCTCGAGCTGCGGCTGCAGGTGCTGCGCGATCTGCTCGGCAGGAGCGGCCGGCTCGACTTCGACAAGGCGTTCGGCGACGAGGATCGGCTGACCCAGGCCGTGACCATCTTCGCCCTGCTCGAGATGCACAAGAAGGGCGAGGCCACCTGGTCGCAGAGCGAGAACTTCGGCGCGATCGAGATCACGACCGGCGCCGGCGCCGGGGGCCGGTCGGAGGCATCGGCATGACCTCCTCGGCTCCCGAGCTCGCTCGCATCGTCGAGGCGCTGCTGTTCCTCTCGCCCGACCCGGTGCCCGTCGGCGAGCTGATCGACGCCTGCGAGGTCTCCGAGGTGCAGCTCCGCAACGCGCTCGACGTGCTGTCGGAGGATTTCGCCCCCGGTCGGCGCGGGCTCGTCCTGCGCGAGGTCGGCGGGGGCTACACGCTCGCCACGGACCCGGCCGCGGAGGGTCCCGCGCGGAGGCTCCTGGCGCGGCCGAAGACGCCGCCGCTGACCCCGGCGCAGGCGGAGACCCTCGCGATCGTCGCCTACCTGCAACCCGTGTCGCGGCCCGAGATCGCTCGGATCCGCGGCGTCAGCTCGGAGTCAGGCGTGCAGACGCTGACCGAGCGCGGTCTGATCGAGGAATCGGGCCGCTCCCGCTTCGGAGCCGTCATCTACCGGACCACCGAGCTGTTCGAGCGCCTCTTCGGCCTCAGCGGGCTGGAGGATCTCCCCGATGTCGCCGCGTTCGATCCGACGCCCGAGGACGCCGCCGAGCTTCGCGAGCGACTGCTGCGCGCCGGCGAGCAGCGCGCGGCTCCCTGAGCTTGGCGAACCTCGAACTGAGCCTCCTGGAGGGCGAGCTCGTAGTCGCCCGGCTGGATGCCGGGACGCCCGCGCCGGAGTGGGCCGCCCCGGGTGCGAGCGGAATCGTCGCGGTCACGACCACCGCGAACGAGACGTCGGTCGTCTGCGCGGCGGAGGCGGTGCCGGATGGCGTACGGGTCTCGCCGGGTTGGCGCGCCCTCGTCGTCGCCGGCCCGCTCGATCACTCGCTCACCGGCGTGCTCGCTTCGATCGCCGTCCCGCTCGCGGAGGCGCAGGTCCCGATCTTCGCGATCTCCACGTTCGACACCGACTACGTCTTGATTCCCGGAGACCGGGCCGAGGCGGCGGTGCAGGCCCTGCGAGCGGCCGGCCACCGGGTGGCGCCGTGAGGCTCGCCAAGTACCTGGCGCACTGCGGCGTCGCCTCCCGGCGGGCCGCGGAGCGGCTCATCGCCGACGGACGCGTGACCATCGCCGGCGAGGTGGTCACCGATCCGGCGCGGGACGTCGACGACCGACAGTGGGGTCGCCGTCGACGGGAGCCCGGTGCTTCCCGAGGCCCACGAGACCTGGGCGCTGAACAAGCCGCTCAACGTGACGTCGACCGCTCGCGAGCCGGGGCGGCGGCGCGCCGTGACCGACCTAGTCGCCTCCGAGCGCCGTCTCTATCCGGTCGGCAGGCTCGACGCCGACTCGACCGGGTTGATCCTGCTGACCAACGACGGCGAGCTGGCGAACGTCCTCACGCATCCGCGCTACGGCGTGCCGAAGACGTACCGGGCCGAGTTGCGCGGGCCGATCGGCGAGCGCGAGATCGAGCGCCTGCGCGAAGGGGTCAAGCTGGAGGACGGGCCGACCGCTCCGGCCGAGGTGAGGAAGACCGGGCCGCGGGAGATCGAGATCACGATCCGCGAGGGCCGCAACCGGCAGGTCAGGCGGATGCTCCAGCGTGTCGGGAACGAGGTGGCGAGCCTGCGGCGTGTGCGGTTCGCGTCGCTGGCGCTGGGAACGCTGCCGGAGGGGGAGGCGCGACAGCTCACCCGGTCGGAGGTGGCACGGCTCTGGAAGGATGCCGGGAAGATGAAGGCATCCCCGAAGGAGCAGGACCGGTGAGCGGCGAGCGCATCTTCGCGCTGCGCGGAGCCGCCCAGGCGGAGCGGAACGACCGCGAGGCGATCCTCGCGGCGACCGACGAGCTGCTTCGGGAGCTGATCGCCCGCAACGACCTGCGGCCCGAGCAGATGGTCAGCTGCATCTTCACGAGCACCAACGACCTCGACGCCGAGTTCCCGGCCGTGGCCGCCCGCAACCTCGGCCTCGACACGGTGCCGCTGCTCTGCGCGCGTGAGATCGCCGTTCCGGGAGCGATGGAGCGGGTGATCCGGACGATGCTCCACTACTACGCACCCGCCGATCACTCCCCGTCCCACGTCTACCTCGGCGCCGCCGCCGAGCTCCGCGCCGACCTCTCGTCGGCTCAGTAGGGGAGGACCCCGTGAGCATCCACTACGCGAAGAAGCTGGAGGCGCTCCCGCACTACGAGGGCGGGATGGACATCGAGCGGGCGCGGCGGATGTACGAGAACTCCGACGTGATCAAGCTGGCCTCGAACGAGTCGCCGTGGGGCCCGCACCCGGCTGTCCTGGAGGCCGTGACGAAGGCGGCAGCCGGCTCGAACCGCTACCCCGATCAGTACGCGGCGCTGCTGCGCCGCCGGCTCGCCGATCGCTTCGATCTGGAACCCGGAGGGATCGCCGTCTCGAACGGCTCCTGCGAGATCCTGCTCGCGGCCGCCCTGGCGCTCTGCGAGCCCGGCGCCGAGATCGTCTACGCGTGGCCGTCGTTCTCGATGTACCCGCAGCTCGCGCCGCTTGCCGGGGCGCGCGAGATCAGGGTCCCGCTCAACGACGCCTACGAGCACGACCTCGAGGCGATGGCGACGGAGATCACGGCCGCGACCCAGCTCGTCCTCGTCTGCAACCCGAACAACCCGACGGGTACCTGCCTGCCGCCCGATCGCATCGCCGCATTCCTCGAGCGCGTTCCCGATCACGTCACGGTCATCGTCGACGAGGCATACGTCGAGATGCAGGTGCTCGACGATCCCGACACAACGGTCGACCTCCTGCCGCGATTCCCCAACCTCGTCCTGCTGCGCACGTTCAGCAAGGTCTACGGGCTCGCCGGCCTGCGTTGCGGGTACGCGCTCGGCTCGGCCGGCTTCCGGGCCGCCGTCGATGCGGTCCGCCAGCCGTTCAGCATCAACCTGCTCGCGCAGGCCGCCGGCGCGGAGGCGCTGCTTCACTCCGACGACGTGATCGACCGGGTCGAGCGGACGATCGCCGAGCGGATCGACGTAGAGGAGTCCCTGCGCGGAATGGGCCTGGCGACGGCGGAGACGCAGACGAACTTCTCCTGGATCGACCTCGGTGACCGCGACGAGGAGGCGATCGTCGAGGGCCTCGGCCGGGCCGGAATCATCGTCCGAGCGGGAACCCCGCTCGGGGGCCCCGGCCACATCCGGGTCACGTACGGCACGCCGGCAGAGAACCAGCGCTTCCTCGAGGCGCTTGGCGGGCTCCTCTAGCTGTGCTAGAAATGGATCCGATGAACGGCACTCCTCAGAGCGACCTGCTCCAACACCTGCGCCGTTCCTCGTATCGGTACTGGCGATTTATCTAGGCGTCGATTCAGTTCTGAATCCCCTGTAGATCCCGCCCGCGGCGCTGACACCTGCGTCCCTGGCCCGGTAGTACCAATTCGAAAGGCCCTTCACCAATGACGAACCCACGGAAGATCCTCGAGGTCGACGGACGAACGATCGGCGGCGGCGATTTCGCCCTGATCGCCGGTCCCTGCACCGTCGAGAGCCGCGACCAGACGCTCGAGATCGCGGAGGTCGTCGCCGGCGGCGGCGCGACGATGCTGCGCGGCGGCGCATACAAACCCCGAACGTCCCCGTACTCGTTCCAGGGTCTCGGTCGTGAGGGCCTCTCGATCCTCTCGGAGGCCAAGGCCCTCACCGGACTGCCGATCGTGACCGAACTGCTGGACGTCCGCGACGCCGAGGACGTGGTCGAAGTCGCCGACGTGATTCAGATCGGCGCCCGCAACATGCAGAACTACCCGCTGCTGACCGAGGTCGGGCGGTCGGACCGAACCGTCCTGCTCAAGCGCGGCCTCGCGGCGTCGCTGCAGGAGTTGCTGATGGCGGCCGAGTACGTCCTCAAGGAGGGCAACGGGAACGTGATCCTCTGCGAGCGCGGCATCAGGACGCACGAGACGGCCTACCGGTTCACCCTCGACCTGCTGGCGGTCCCGGCGCTCAAGGAGCTGACCGACCTGCCGGTGATCGTCGATCCGAGCCACGCCCCGGGCAGGCGGGACTGGGTCGAGCCGATGTCGCTGGCCGCGGCCGCGGCTGGGGCTGACGGCGTCATCGTCGAGGTCCACAACGATCCCGAGAACGCGGTCTGCGACGGGCCTCAGGCTCTGCCGACGGAGGCCTTCGGCGCCTACGCCGAGCGGCTGCGGACCGTGGCCGAGATCGCCGGCGACGGCTTGCGCGCACCCGCGGACGTGCCTCTCACGGTGTTTTAGGCGAAGATCGCCGCGTGGAGAGTTCACGCCCGCAAGAAGCCGCGACTCCGGTGATCGCCGTGCTCGGCGTCGGGCTCATCGGAGGGTCCATCGGGTTGGCCGCCAGGCGCCGGCTCGGTGCGGAGGTCATCGGTTACGACCCGGCATCGGCGAACGTCGATCGCGCGCTCGAGATGGGAGCGCTCGATCGCGTCGCGCCGTCGGCTGCGGCAGCGGCGGCCGACGCTGACGTGATCTTCTGCGCGGCGCCGGTCGCCGCCCTGCCGCGGCCTGGTGGTCGCTGCGCTCGAGGCCTCCGGCCCCGGCGCGGTGGTCAGCGACGTCGGCTCGACGAAGCGAACGCTCGTCGATGCGCTCGCCGGCGCGCCGGATGCCGATCGCTTCATCGGCGGGCATCCGCTCGCCGGGGCTGAGACGGCGGGAGTGGCGGGCTCACGTGAGGACCTCTTCGACGGTGCGCGCTGGTACCTGACGCCGACTCCGAGCTCGCAGGGCGTCCTCTTCGACCGCCTTCACGGAGTCCTGTCGGGCATCGGCGCCCGGCCGCAGGCGATCGACGCCGAGATTCACGACCGCGAGATGGCGGCGATCAGTCACCTGCCGCACGTCCTGGCCAACGTGCTCGTCTCGGCCGCCGCGACATCGGTTGGGACTGGCTCGGATCGTCCCGCCGAGGTCGGCCGAAGCTTCCGTGACGCGACCAGGGTCGCGGGCGCCAATCCGGCGATCTGGGCCGACATCTTCAGCTCGAACTCGGAGGCCGTCGGGGCAGAGATCGACGCCGTCGTCGCCCGTCTTCAGGAAGCATCCGATCTCGTCCGGAGCGGCGACCACGAGGCGCTCTCGCGGTGGCAGGAGGCCGCTCGCGAGGATCGCCGGACCATGCTCGAGGCCGAGCTGCCGGATTCGCCGCTGATCGAGCTCCGAGTCGCCGTCGAGAACCGCCCCGGCACCGTCGCCGAGATCGCTCTCGCCCTCGGTCATGCCGGTGTGAACATCGAGGACATGTCCCTGTTTCCCGCCGCCGATCAGCGGACCGGGGCCATCTCGCTATGGATCGCGGGGCTCGACGAGGCCCGCCGGGCCGGCGAGATCGTCGCCGACCTCGGTCACACGGTCGCGCCGATCGCCGAGACATCGGCTTGAGCGGCTTGAGCGGCGACGCGCGCTTCGAGCCATCCGGACCGGTCGCCGGATCGCTCGCCGCTCCTCCCGACAAGTCGATCTCGCATCGCGCAGCCCTGATCGGGGCGTTCGGCGACGGCGAAGCCAGAGTCTCCCGTTACCTCGACTCGGCCGACACCCGCAGCTCCCTAGCCGCGGTCGCGTCGCTGGGCGCCGGCGTGTCGATCGCCGAGAGCGGGGAGGGGGCGCTCGACGTGACCATCGACGGCTTCGGGCTGCGGGGCGCAGCTCCGCCTGCCGACGGCGCCGCGATCGACGTCGGCAACGCCGGCACGTTGATCCGACTCATCTCCGGACTCCTCGCCGGGCAGCCCGGCGGCGTTTTCGTACTCGACGGCGACGAGTCGATCAGGTCCAGGCCGATGGGGCGCGTTGTCGCGCCGCTTGCCTCGATGGGCGCGTCGATCGAGGCGACCGGCGACGGTCTGCCACCACTTCGCATCGAGGGCCGACCCCTTCATGCCGTCCACTATGAGATGCCGATCGCATCGGCCCAGGTGAAGTCGTGTCTGCTGCTGGCCGGGTTGCTCGCCGAAGGTAGGACCACCGTCGTCGAATCCGCGGAGACTCGCGACCACACCGAGCGCATGCTGATCGCATCGGGGGCCGACGTCAGGGCCGAGCGACGGCGCGCAAGCCTGCCGACCGATCCGGTCGGGGGGACGATCGGTATCGCGGGAATCTCGGAAACGGGCGGGATCTCCCTGCCCGCGATGCGGATTCCGGGAGACATCTCGTCGGCCGCATTCCATCTCGTCGCGGGCCTGATCGTCCCCGGCGGCGACGTCCGGATCGAGGGTGTCGGCATCAACCCGACCCGGATCGGACTGCTGGGGATTCTCAACCGGATGGAGGCGACCCTCGAGGTCGAGGAGCTGGGGCATGACGGCGGCGAGCCGGTCGGCGCCATCAGGACCCGGCACAGCGTCCTCAGGGGTACCCACGTCGTCGCCGCGGAGGTCCCGCTCGCGATCGACGAGCTGCCGCTCGTCGGGTTGCTCGGTTGCTTCGCCGAGGGGGAGACGACGGTCAGCGGCGCGGCCGAGCTTCGGCACAAGGAGTCGGACCGGATCGCCGGCGTCGTCGACGCCCTGAACGCGATCGGCGGCCAGGCGGAGGCGCTTCCCGAGGGGTTCGTCGTCACCGGAACCGGCGGGATCCGCGGCGGCGAGGTCGACTCGCGCGGAGACCATCGCCTCGCGATGCTCGGCGCGGTCGCGGGGCTCGCGTCGCGAGAGGGAGTGACGATCCGGGATTTCGCCGCCGCCCGGATCAGCTATCCCGGCTTCGAGCGGGACATCCGCTCTCTGCTCGGCTAGTTACTTGACCAGCGAGTTGAGCAGGATCAGCGCGCCGCCGATCAGCAACATGCCGAGGCCGCCGACGAGGCTTCGTACCTGGCCGTTGCCGCTCGACCGTGCGGCGAGGTACGTGTAGACCCCGATCACGGCGAATCCCGTCCACTGGGCGACGGTGAAGGCCCGGTGGAGTTTCATCACGTCGAGCAGCGCGAGGAAGAGGAAGAAGGTCGGCAGCGCGGCAACCGCGAGACCCGTCATGGCGGCACGCACCTCGGCGTTGGACTCGGTATGCGTCGGCCGTCGGTGCTCACGGATGGAGATGCCGATGCGGCCAGCGAACAGCTCGGCGAGCGTCAGTGCGACTGCGGCGCCGGCCACGCCGACGAACGCGTGGCGGGCATCGGTGTTCGTGTCCTCGAGCGCCACGCTGACGGCCAGCACCGCGATCAGCACGTAGATCGCTCGGTCGGCGTGTCGTTCGAAGTCCCGCATCAGCGCCGGACCCTAATGCCTCTCCCTGCGATGACTTACTCTCATCGGTCCTCATGGTGATCGCGATCGACGGCCCCGCCGGGGCCGGCAAATCAACCGTGGCCAGGGCGCTCGCCGAGCGCCTCGGCTTCACGTATCTCGATTCCGGAGCCATGTACCGCTGCGTGGCACTCGCGACGCTGCGCGCCGGCGCTGACCCGGATGACCCGGCGGCGGTCACGCCGATCGCGGCCGGACTCGACTTGCGGATGTCTCCCGGCGCCGTGGCGATCGCCGGCGAGGACGTCAGCGCGGCGATCAGGACCCCCGAGGTGTCCGCCGCCGCATCGCGCGTCTCCGTGCACCCCGGTGTGCGCGAGGCGATGGTCGAGCGCCAGCGGGCGCTCGTCGCCGACGGCGGCTGGGTCGCCGAGGGCCGTGACATCGGCACGGTCGTCTGCCCCGATTCCCCCTTGAAGGTCCACCTCAACGCCGATGAGCGCGAGCGGGCGAGACGCCGCGCCGCCGAGAGCGGCGAGCATCACGTGGCGGTTCTCGAGGCGCAGCGCGATCGTGACGCCCGCGATCGCGACCGCGAACACGGCGCTCTCGAGGTGGCCGACGACGCCGTCGAGGTCGACACGACCGGTTTGGGGATCGACGAGGTCGTCGATCGCGTGGCCGGGCTGGCCGCAGAGCGTGGGCTCCTGTGAAGGTCGCGGTCGTCGGCTACCCCAACGCCGGCAAGAGCACTCTCGTCAACCGGCTCGCGGGCGGTCGCGAGGCCGTCACCCATTCGGAGGCGGGGGTCACACGCGATCGCAAGGACATCGAGACGGAATGGAACGGCGTGCCGATGACCCTGATCGACACGGGCGGCGTCGACATGTCGGCCGAGGACTCGCTCTCGCGCTCGGTCCAGCACCAGGCTCGCGAGGCGATCGCCGACGCCGACGTGATCCTGCACGTGGTCGATGCGCGGGCGGGGCTCGGCCCAGGCGACGCCGAGGTCGCGGCGCTGCTCCGAGCGGCGCCCCAGCCGGTGATCGTCGTCGCCAACAAGGTCGACAACCCCGACGACTTCCATATCGCGGCCGAGCTGAACAGCCTCGGGCTCGGCGAGCCGATGGTCGTCTCGGCGAGCCACGGCCTCGGCACCGGGGACCTTCTCGACCGGATCGCCGGCGTGACCGGCGCCGACGAAGAGGCCTCCCCGATCGACGAGCTGCCCAGGATCGCGATCCTGGGGCGCCCCAACGTCGGCAAGTCCTCGCTCCTCAACGCGCTGCTCGGGACCGAGCGGACGATCGTCAGTCCGGTCGCCGGGACGACGCGCGATTCGATCGACACGCGGATCGTCCATGACGGCCGGGAGGCCCTGCTCGTCGACACCGCCGGAATTCGCCGTCGCTCCAAGGTGGCGGGATCGATCGACTACTACGCCCAGCTGCGCGCCGAACGGGCCGCCGACCGCGCCGACGTCGCGATCCTCGTCTGCGACGCCTCCGAGGGCGTGACGTCCGAGGACCTGCGAATCGGCGAGCTTGCGATGAAGGCGGGCTGCGCGACCCTCGTCGTGCTCAACAAGTGGGACATCGTCGAGGTGGACCTCGACGACGCCAAGGCACGGATCGAACGACGGTTGCGCCTGCGCCCCCCGGTGATCACCCTGTCCGCGCTGCGCGGGCGGAACCTTCAGAAAGTGCTGCCGAACGCATTCGACCTGTTCGACCGCCGTGCCGCCCGCGCGCGAACCCCGGAGCTCAACAAGATCCTCGGTGATGCGGTCGAGCGCAACCCGCCGCCGTCGAAACGCGGCCGCCGGCTTCGCCTCTACTACGCCGCGCAGGTCGGGGACGCGCCGCCTCGGATCGCGATCCAGGTCAACGACCGCACGCTCATCAACCGCGACTGGTCCTACTACCTCGAGAATCACATCCGTCACGCCCTGAAGCTCGACGGCGTGCCGCTGGTCATCGACTTCGTGCCGCGTCGCCGGGACCGCGACTCGGGTTAGCGTCGGCCGGGTATCAGCTTGCCGAGTATGTTTGGGCGCGACGTGGGGCGGGAGTCACGCAAGCCGAAGCTCAAGCTTGGCCCGGAGACGAGGTCTCTGCTCGGCAAGGACGAACCGAGCCGCGGCGGCGCGGTCGCCAGGAGGCTGCGCGCGTTGCGGGACATCGGACCGGGAAGCGGCTCCTCCAGCGCCTGGCTGACGGGTGTGCGCCGCCGGCTGAAGTCCGGCCCGGGCTCCGGCCCCGGCTCTGGCTCGAGCGGCTCCGAAGGCCGGATCTCGCAGACGACGAGGGCGCGAATCCTCGCGGTCGCGATCGTCGCCGTGACCGCCGCAATCGTCTACTTCGTCCTGATCCCAGTGGCCCCGTGCAGCTTCCCGGGCGGCGACAGCTGTCCGCCGAGCGACGACGCGATCACTCTCGTCCCCGATGACGCGCTGGCATACGGGCACCTCGACATCGACCGGGGTACCGACCAGGTCGCGGCGATCACCGAACTGTCCAGCCGCGTCCCGCTCCTGAGCAAGATCGCGGTCGGGGGTCTGAACGGGTTGACCGGTCTCGACGCCGATTTCGCCACCCGCATCGAACCGTGGGCCGGTGGGGAGATGGCGGTCGCGCTCCTACCGGCCGGGACGTCGGTCGGCCGGGTCGTGATGATCGAGGCCGCCGACACCGATGCCGCCGAACAGTTCGCGTCCGAGCTTTACGGCCCCAAGCAGTCGACCGCCGACGCCGACGGCACCGACGTGTCGGTCGGCCGGCGGGGCTCGGCCTGGGCGGTCGAGGACGGGTTCCTGATCATCGGCCGCGAGAACGTCGTCACGGGCATGCTGGAGACGCCCGGCGACGCGCGTCTCCCCGACGCCGATGGGGCCGACGTCCTCGACGATCTGCCCGAGGACCGGCTCGCCTATGGCTACCTGTCGGCGGCGGGGGCTCGGGCGCTCCTCACGGTCCGCGGCGTGGAGCCGATCGACACGTTCGTCGACTCCGCCGCCACCGAGGGTGCGGCCGCGGCCGTCACGGCGGACGGGTCGGGCGTGCATCTGACGATTCTCAGCAAGCTGGATCCGGACCGGGCCAAGTCCTCGCCGGGCTTCTTCGCCGCGCTGCCGCGCTTCACGCCGACCCTCACATCGGACATCGGCCAGGGCTCGCTCGCGTACCTCGGGCTCGGGGATCCTGCAGCGAGCGTCGAGTCGCTGCTCGATCAGGCGAAGACTTCGTCGCCCGGCTCTCGTCGCCGCCTTCCGGAAGGCGTCCAAGGACCTCGAGAAGCAGGCCGGGGTCGACATCGGGAAGGACCTGCTGCCGTTGCTCGGCTCCGAGGTTGCCCTTTCGGCCCAGCCGGTCTCGGCCGCAGCCTCCGACTCGGCGGCGCCCGGGGTGGTGGCCGACGCGTCGACGCCGTACGTGAGCCTGATCGCCGACGGCATCGACCCCGCTGCCGCATCGCGGGCGCTGGCCGAGCTCCAGGAGCCGGTCGCCAAGGCCCTCGCGCCGCCGAAGAACGGCCGGGTCGCCGTGTTCGAGACGATTCAGGTGGCGGGAGTCCAAGCGCACACGCTCGCAGTCAGTCCCGCCCTCAACCTCACCTATGCGACATACGGCGACCGCCTCGTGATCGCCACGGACTCGCTCGGGATCGAGCAGGCCCGCTCGATCGACGAGGGCCTCGACACCGCCCCGGCGTTCGAACAGGCGACGGAGGACATGCCTGACTCGGTCTCGCTGATCGCCTACTTCGACTTGGTCGGGTTGCTGTCGCTGGGGGAGCAGGTAGGCCTCGCCACCGATCCGACCTACACGACCTATGCGCCCGATCTGCGATCCCTGACCGCCGCCGCGCTGTCGGTCGAAGGTGGCGACGACCAGATCCGCACGGACCTCCAGATCGTGGTCGGTCCGCGGCAGGAGCCGCAGATCGACTCCCCAACGGTCTCCGGGGAATAGCATTGCGCTCGGCGATCGCCACAATCGCCCTAGAGACCCACGACGACCGCACCCAAGCAGAAAGAGGACGTCAATCAGATGAGCGAAGGGATCGAGATCGGCGACGGTGAGTTCCTGTTCACCTCGGAATCTGTGACGGAGGGGCACCCCGACAAGATCTGCGACCAGATCTCCGACGGGATCCTCGACGCGGTCCTCGCCGAGGACCCGGGCGGGCGCGTCGCGTGCGAGACGCTCGTCAACACGGGCCTGGTCGTCGTCTCCGGCGAGATCTCGACGTCGACCTACGTCGACGTGCCGAAGATCGTCCGCCGCACGATCAACGAGATCGGCTACGACCACGGCGACTATGGCTTCGACGGCAACACCTGCGCCGTCATCACGGCGATCGACGAGCAGTCGGCCGATATCGCCCAGGGCGTCGACAGGGCTTACGAGGCGCGCACCGACGCCTCCGACGACGACGAGTTCGACCAGGACGGCGCCGGCGATCAGGGAATGATGTTCGGGTACGCCACGAACGAGACCTCGGCGCTGATGCCGATGCCCGTTCAGATCGCCCACACCCTCGCGCAGCGGCTCTCCGCCGTCCGCAAGGATGGGACCCTCGACTACCTGCGCCCCGACGGCAAGACCCAGGTGACCGTCCGCTACCGCGACGGCGCTCCGGTCGAGATCGTCCGCATCCTGATCTCGACCCAGCACGCGGAGGGGATCGACTGCGAGACGCAGATCAAGCCCGACCTCTGGGAGAACGTCATCCTCCCGGTCCTGAGCGGCGAGTACGCCGACCTCTACGACGCGGCGGCGCTGCGTGAGACCCTGCTCGTCAACCCGACCGGCAAGTTCGTCATCGGCGGCCCCGTCGGCGACGCCGGCCTGACCGGCCGCAAGATCATCGTCGACACCTACGGCGGCGCCGCCCGCCACGGCGGCGGCGCCTTCAGCGGCAAGGACCCGTCGAAGGTCGACCGCTCCGCCGCCTACGCCGCCCGCTACGTCGCCAAGAACGTCGTCGCTGCCGGACTGGCCGACCGCTGCGAGGTTCAGCTCGCCTACGCGATCGGCGTGGCCCATCCCGTCTCGATCATGGTCGAGACGTTCGGCACCGGCAAGCTGCCGGACGCGGAGCTGACCGCCGCGGTCAAGCAGGTCTTCGATCTGCGCCCCGGCGCATTCCGCCGCTACCTCGACCTCCACCGGCCGATATACCAGGCGACCGCCGCATACGGCCACTTCGGCCGCGACAACGAGGACTTCACCTGGGAGCGCACCGACCGGGTCGAGGAACTGCGCTCGGCCGCGGGATTGGAAGTCCCCGCGTAAGTCGGGGTTTCCGGTGGGCGTGGCCTGCCGAGGGACTCGCCGGCGGGTGAGAGTTGGTTTGGGCTGTGAGGGGAAGGTTTCGGGGCGTTCGCCCACCGTTCACCCGCCTACCGAGGCAGTTTCAAGGTCGTGGGCGATTCCCCGGCTGGATGAAATCGTACCACCGCAAACGAAACTGCTCTGAGGGCGGTATATCCGCCGAAATAGAGGTTTCGGCAACGCACTGCCGACCCCACCAGCCGACTGACGCCCCTGCCGAGCGGCAACACCGCGCCGGCCGAGCAGAGCGGACGGCGAAGCCGGAGCATCTGCTCGGAGTTATCTAAGACGCCCCTGCCGAGCGGCAACACCGCGCCGGCCGAGCAGAGCGGACGCGACAGCGGAGCATCTGCTCGGAGTTATTCAGAGCCCGGAGGTGTACCGGGACTGGGCCTGCTGCTGAGTCTCCGGTGGGGGGCCGACTGGCTCGGTCGCGTGGTGGACGCGGTCGACGACCTGTTCGGGGTTGGCGACTCCGGCGAAGACGAAGTCGTCGCTGCTGTTCTGGGCGGCGGTGTCGAAGTCGACGTCGCCGATCTGCATGATCCGCTGGTAGAGGGACTGGCGGTAGTTGACGTCCTGGACGCGCTCGATCTTCGTCTCCTGGACGTCGCGGGAGATGATCCCGTGCTTGATGTTGAGCCGGCGCGTGGTGATCGTGTAGCGGGTCGACCAGCGCCGTAGGAAGCCGATCAGGACCACGGCGGCGGCACCGACGATGACGATCAGCGTGATCACGGCGGTGCTGGATCCGAAGATGAGGGCGATCAATGCGGCGAGGACCCCGACGATCAGGATGCCCTTGAGGTAGAAGCCGAGGATCGCGCGCCACGACGGGTGGCCTTCGAAAACGACCTGCTCACCGGCTCCAAGGTTCAGCGCCACGGGGGCAAGATATACGGACGAGGTTCCGTTCGCGAGTCGCCGTGGCTTCCCGTAGCTTCAGCCCCGCGCATGGAGATCGCGAAAGTCGAGCCGATCACGACCACGAGGGCCCTGCGGGGCCCGTTCGACTACCGCCTGCCCGCGGCGATGATCGAGGCCGGGGTCGGCGTCGGCTCGCTGCTGATGATCCCCTTCAGCGGTCGCCGCATCCTCGGCGTGGTGACCGACGTCGCAGCCGAGAGCGACCTGCCGCCGGAGCGGCTGGCGGAGCCACTGGAGGCGCTCGAGAGCGGGGCGACGCCGGAGCTGGTCAGGCTCGGTCTCTGGGTCGCCGATCGGTACTGCTCGACCGCCTCGCGCGGCCTCGCGCTCGTGCTCCCACCGGGCTCGGGGACCGGGAAGAAGCCGCGGGCCCTGAAGCCGCTGACGGAACGCCGCGCCGCGATCACCGACGCCGGCCGGGAGGCGCTCGTCGCCGACGAACGGCTCGGGACGAAGCAGCGGGCCGCGCTCGAGCGGCTCGCCGCCGACGGCGAGCTCTCCGGCTCGGAGCTCAAGGAGCGGGCCGGGGCCGACTCGGTCGTCCTCGGACGCCTCGCCGATCGCGGGCTCGTCGAGCAGCGGATCGCCGAGGTCAGGAGGGCGCCGCGGATCGACGTGGTCGGAGCGGTCGGCGACGGGCCCCCGAAACTCTCGCCCCGCCAGGCGGCCTGCGTCGACGAACTCGTACGGGCCCTCGACGGCGAGGCCAAACCGGTGAATCCGTCGGAACGGCTCCTGCACGGAGTGACGGGATCGGGCAAGACCGAGGTCTATCTCGCCGCGATCGAGGCGACGCTCGAGCGCGGGCGCAGCGCGATCCTGCTCGTGCCCGAGATCGGCCTGACCCCGCAGACGCTCGGTCGCGTGGCGGCCCGGCTCGGCGATCGCGTTGCGGTGATCCATTCCGGACTCTCGGAGGGCGAGCGCTTCGACGAGTGGCGGCGGCTCCGCTCGGGAGCGGCGCGGGTCTGCGTCGGCCCGCGGTCGGCCGTCTTCGCCCCGTTGTCGGACCTCGGGCTGATCGTGGTCGACGAGGAGCACGACTCCTCCTACAAGCAGGAGGGGGACCCGCGCTACGACGCCCGGGCCGTCGGCCGGCATCGCGCAGCCGAGGCGGGCGCCGTCTACCTCGCAGGCTCGGCGACCCCTCGGCCCGAGAGCTGGGCTGAGCTCGCCAGGCTGGAGCTGCCCGAGCGCGTCGACGGCCTGCCGATGCCTCCCGTCGAGATCCTCGACATGCGGGAGGTGCCGGGCAGCGCCGGGCCTCTGCACCCCGTCACCCGCGAAGCCCTGAGCTCGCTCCGCGAGACGGCGGGGGAGGGGGCGAAGGCGATCGTGATGCTGAACCGGCGAGGCTTCTCCCCGCACCTGAGCTGCGGATCCTGCGGCGCCGCCGTCCTCTGTCCCAACTGCGACGTCTCGCTCGTGCTCCATCGCGGTCGCGACATGGTCGGCTGCCACCACTGCGGGCACACGGAGCCGGTGCCACGGACCTGCCGGGAGTGCGGGTCGGTCTCGATCTCCCGGCACGGCGCCGGCACCGAGCGGATCGAGCAGCTGATCGGCGAGCTCGTGGCTCCGGCGCCCGTCGTCAGGCTCGATGCCGACACGACGACCGCACGCGGCGGGCACTCGAACGTCCTGACCGCCTTCGAGCGGGCCGACGGCGGGGTGCTCGTGGGGACTCAGATGGTGGCCAAGGGCCACGACTTCCCCGATGTCGCGCTGAGCGTCCTGCTCGACGCCGACTCGACCCTGCGGTATCCCGACTTCCGGGCCGAGGAGCGGACCTTCGCCCTCGTCTCCCAGCTGGCGGGCCGCAGCGGTCGCGGCGACCGCGGCGGACGCGTCCTCGTGCAGACCCTCGCGCCGACCGCCGCCCCGATCGCGGCCGCGGCCGATCACGACGCGGCCGGCTTCCTGGCCGGCGAGCTCGAGCGGAGGCGGGAGTTCGGCTACCCGCCCTTCTCGTCGTTGCTCGCGATCGAGCTGGCGTCCCGGGACGAGGTGGCGCTCGTCGGGGCGGGTGAGGTGATCGCCCGCCTCGTGCGCCCGGAGCTCGGGCCCGACGCCGAGCTGCTCGGCCCGGCGCCGCGGTTCCGGCGCCGCGGTCGCTATCGCCGTCGCCTGCTGATCAAGACGCTCGAGCCGGAGCGCGACGTCGCGGCCGTGCGGGCGGCGCTCGATCGCCCCGAGGTCGGTGCCGCGCTGCGAGGCGTGACCCTGGCCGTGGACGTCGACCCTCAGTAGTACGATACGATCCGGGGAATCCTCCGCTTCGCGTCCGGTTCCCCCGGGGGCTGCCAGACTGTATCATCGGCGCCGTGTCCGAAGAGGAACGACAGGAAGAGATCGAGGAGACCGACGAGGAGTCGGCCGAACTCGACGACGAGACGCTCGAACGCCGCCGTCAGGCACTGGGTGAGGTCCGCCAGTTCGGCGACCCGGTGCTCAAGTCGAGGGCATCGGAGGTGACCGATTTCGGGCCCGACCTCGAACGCGAGGCGGAGCGGATGATCGGGCTGATGCAGGGCGCTCTCGGGATCGGGCTGGCCGCGACGCAGCTCGGGACGATGCGCCGCCTGCTGGTCTTCCAGGCCGGCCCGGATGCCGACCCGCAGGCGATCGTCAACCCGGAGGTCGAGTGGACCTCCCAGGATCTCGTGACCGCGGAGGAGGGCTGCCTCAGCCTCGCCAACGTGCTCGTCGACGTCGAACGCCCCCTGCACGCGAGGGTCAGCGCCGTCGACCTCGGCGGCTCGCCGATCCTGCTCGAGGCGTCGGGCCTCGAGGCGCGCGTCCTCCAGCACGAGATCGATCATCTCGACGGGATCCTGATCCTCGACCGCACCGAGCGGAAGCAGCGCCGCGCGGCGCTCCGGGCCCTACGCGAGGGCGAACGATTCGATCCCTCCATGCTCGAGCCGCCCGACGACGAGGAAGAGCCGGCCGGCTCAGTGCCTTGAGGTCCGTCTACCTCGGTACCTCCGAGTTCGCGGCGACCGTTCTGCGCGCCCTCGCCGCGGGAGGCCGGAAGCCCTCGCTCGTCGTCACCCCGCCCGACCGTCGCAGCGGCCGTGGCCGTTCGGTCCATCCGCCGCCGACGGCCGTCGCGGCCATCGAGCTCGGCATCGCTCTTCACCAGACGGCCGACGTCAATCGCGCGGAGTCGCGGAAGGCGATCCTCGCAGCCGAACCCGCCGTCGCCGTCGTCTGCGCCTTCGGGCAGCTGATCAGGGAGCCGTTGCTCTCCGACGTCGAGATGCTGAACGTGCATCCGTCGCTGCTGCCGCGATGGCGCGGTGCGGCCCCGATCGAGCGGGCGATCATGGCCGGCGACGAGCGCACGGGCGTCTGCGTCATGCGCCTGACGGCCGGACTCGACTCCGGCCCGGTTGCGCTGACGGGCCGAGACGCCCATCGGGTCCGGCGACGACTACGGGAGCCTCGCAGCGACGCTCGCAGCCGACGGCGGCAGGCTGATGACCGAGGCGCTGGGTCTGCTCGAGGCCGGGACCCTCGCCTTCGACGAGCAGCCCGACGACGGCGTCACCTATGCGGAGAAGATCGACGCCACCGAGCGTCGGGTCGATCCCGGCGGCAGCGCCGCCACCGAAGCTCGCCGCGTCCGCGCCCTCACACCCCACATCGGCGCGTTCGTGATGCTGGCGGGCGAGGCCCGCCTCGGGGTTCGCGACGTCGCCCCGCTCGGCGATGGGCCTGGATCCGGCACCTTCGCCCCCGGCGACGCGGAGAGCACATTGCTTCTCGGCCTCGCCGACGGCGCCCTCTCGATCGAGACCGTCCAGCCCGCGGGCAAGCGCTGGATGAGCGCCGCCGACTATCTCCGCGGCTACGGCGTTCCCGCGGCGGCGAGCGGAACGGCTTGAGCGCACCGACCCCGGCACGCCGGGCCGCATACGAGACTCTGCGGCGCGTCTTCGAGGAGGGCGCCTGGGCCGATCGGGCCCTGCGCAGTGCCGCGGGCCGGCTGCACCTCGAGGGCCGCGAGCGCGCGCAGGCCCAGGCGCTTGCCTATGGGGCCGTCCAGCGGCGCGGCACCACCGATCACTTCGCCGCAGGCCTGGCCAACCGATCGGTCGAGAAGATCGACGCGCCGCTCGCCGCCGCCATCCGGCTCGGCCTCTACGAGATCCTCTTCGCGGACGGCGCGGCCGACCACGCGGCGGTCGACCAGGCCGTCTCGCTGGCCAAGGGGCGCGGCGGCAACCGGCGTGGCTCCGGAATGGTGAACGCGGTCCTCCGCCGGGCGATTCGCGAGCGACCCGCCCTGCTCGCGAGCCTCGACGACTCCGATCCGGCCGGGGCCGCGATCGCTCACTCCGTGCCGGAATGGCTAGCCGAGCTGTGGTGGGAGCAGCTCGGCCCGGACTCCGCGCGGTCGATGCTGGCGGCGATCAACGAACCGCCCGAGCGGGCACTGCGAATCAACTCGTTGCGTGGCGACCGCGAGTCTGCTCTCGACGCCCTTCGCTCGGCCGGGGTCGAGACCGCTCAGCCGGATCGCCCGCCGGCGCCGCGCGACTCGCTCGTCGTCAGCGGCGGCGAGCGGGGAGGAGTGGAGGCGCTGATCGGCGACGGGACGCTCGTCCCGCAATCGCGCGCCTCGGCTCTCGTCGTCGAGGTCCTCGATCCGAAGCCCGGCGAGCGGGTGCTCGACCTCTGCGCCGGACCCGGGATCAAGGCCGGTCAGATCGCCGCCTCCCTCGGGTCCGGAGGCGCCGGCCTCGTCGCGGTGGAGCGGGATCCCGGCCGAGCCCGGGAGCTCGAGGAGATGCTCGAGAACCTGGGAGCGCCCGAGGCGGTCGTCGAGATCGCGGACGCGGCGGATCCGCGGCCGGACGGCGAGCAACCCTTCGACGCCGTCCTCGTGGATCCGCCCTGTTCGGGGCTCGGGACGCTGGCCTCGCGGCCCGACTCGCGCTGGCGGCGGAGCCTTGAGGAGATCGAGGAGACCGCCGCGCTCGCGGGCCGCATCCTCGCCCGGGCGGCCGAGGTGCTCGCCCCCGGTGGACGCATCGTCTATTCGACGTGCACGATCTCGAGATCCGAGAACGAGGACGTGGTCGCCGGCTCCGGCCTGAGCCCCGACGACCTCGCCGGGGAGCCCGGTCTCGCCGACGACTTGCCGCAGGCGATGGCTCGCCCTTCCTGCAGACTCGCAACGACCGGGACCGCACCGACGGCTTCTTCATCGCAAGGTTACGATCGCCCTCGTGAGCTCCTCGACCGAATCCGGCACCTTCTCGCGGCCGTCCTGCCCGGGCTGCGGCGAGCCCTGGCTGCGACCGACCCAGTTGCCGGGCCGCTTCCGCTGCGTCAACTGCCTCCAGCGCTACGAGCTCGTCTCGCAATGCCCCGGCTGCGGCACCCACCAGACGATCGTCCGGATGAGCGTCGATCAGGACCTGCGCTGCCAGGAGTGCGGCACGTCGATGCTTCAGGTCCTATGAGCGATCTCCCCGTCTACCCGAGCGGTCGCCACGTCGCCCCGTCGATTCTCTCCGCCGATTTCTCGCGGCTCGGCGAACAGGTCGGCGAGGTGCTCGCCGCCGGCGCCGAGGTCATCCACGTCGATGTCATGGACGGCGACTTCGTCCCGCCGATCACGATCGGGCCTCTGATCGTCTCGGCGATCGCCGACCAGGTTCACGACGCGGGCGCGCTCGTCGATTGCCATCTGATGATTCGCCGGCCCGAGGCTCAGGTCGATGAGTTCGCGCGGGCCGGGGCCGACTCGATCACGATCCACGCCGAGGCGACATCGCACGTCCACCGAGCCGTGGGCGCGATTCACGAGGCCGGCTGCCGGGCGGGAGTGGCGATCAATCCGGGCACCCCGGCGGAGGCGCTCGAGGCCGTGGCTCCCGACTGCGACCTGCTGCTCTGCATGAGCGTCAATCCGGGCTGGGGTGGGCAATCGTTCATCCCGGGCTCCCTGGAGAAGGTGCGCGAAATGGTCGCGCTCGGCTCCGATGCGACCATCGAGATCGACGGTGGAATCGACGCGACCACCGCTCCCGGAGCCGCCGCGGCCGGCACGAGCTGGTTCGTCGCCGGCTCGGCCATCTTCGGCACGCCGGACCCCGCCGCCGCCTACGCCGATATCACGGCAGCTATCAGCTAGTCCGCCCCACCAAACACCTGACGCCCCTGCCGAGCGGTAACACCGCGCAGGCCGAGCAGAGCGGACGGCGAAGCGGAGCATCTGCTCGGAGTTATCTCAAGGCGGGCGCGTCGATCGTGCCGATCGCGCCCTGCAGCCAAGCCCGGTCCTGCGGGCTGGTCGACTGCCGCTCGGCCCGCTCCCCGCACCAGCGGGCGAGGTTACGTCGGCCCCCGACCGCGATCAGATCCGGCCCGGTGACGGCGAATCGGCCGTCGACGAGCACCACGATCGCCGCCGCGACGTCGGAGCGGGCCCGCAGGATCTGCGAGACCTTGACCCCGTCGACGGCCGTCGGCGCACCCGTGTCGCCGTCCTCCGGCCGCGTCGGCCGGACGGAGAAGATCGCCGGCGAACCCCGCATCCCGATCGGCAGGCGCGTGAGCCCGACGATCGGCCCCTTTCGCCAGTGTCGAGATGATCCGGTTGATCTCGCCGCGCGACTCCCGGCGGACGAGGATGTGAAGCTCGTCGCCGGCGTCGACCACGGTCGATCCTCGGGGCAGCAGCGCCTCGCCGTTGCGAACGATCAGGTTGATCAGCGCGTCCCGTGGCAGTCCCAGCTCCTTGACCATGTGCCCCACGGCCGCGTCGGAGGGCTCCATCCTGAACGCGAGCACGTCGCCTCCGAGCTCCTGGATCATTCCCGTCTCGACGACCGGCTGGGGGAGGGCGGCCTCGCCCGTGGTCAGCCCCAGCCGCTGGGCCAGCGGCTCGAACGTGTAGCCCTGGATCAGGGTCGAGCCGACCACGACGAAGAAGACGACGTTGAACAGCAGCTCGCTGCCCTCGACCCCGGCGATCACCGGGAGCGTCGCCAGCCAGATCGGCACCGCCCCCCGGAGGCCCGCCCAGCTCAGCATGATCCGCTCGCTGAAGCTGAACCGGTCGACCTGCGTGGCGATCAGCGTGGCGATCGGCCTTGCGACGAAGATCATCGCGAGCGCGAGCACCGCGCCCTGCAGCGCCACGTCGACGAGCTGGCTCGGGTAGACGAGCAGGCCGAGCATGAAGAACAGCGAGATCTGCGCCACCCAGCTCAGGCCCTGATGGAACGCGGTGATGGTCCGGCGGGCGGGAAGGATCCCGGTGCCGAGCGCGAGGCCGGTCAGGTAGACGGCGAGGAAGCCGGAGCCGTGGCTGACGTCCGCGAGCCCGAACGAGAGCGCCGCCGCCGCCATCGAGGCGACCGGGTAGAGGCCCGGGGTGGGGTAGTCGAGGCGGGTGAACGCCCAGCGCGCGCCGTATCCGACGATCGTGCCGACCACCGCCCCGACCAGGAGGTCGCCCCCGAACTCGACGAGCATGTCGCTGAGGCCGTATCCCGGCTCCTGGATCCAGGCGATGAAGCCGGTCACCAGCAGGACTGCGATCGGGTCGTTCATGCCCGACTCGCCCTCGAGCGCCCGCGCCAGCCGGCGACGCAGGGTCGAGCCGCGGAGGACCGCGAAGATCGCCGCCGAGTCCGTGGCGGCGATCGCCGAGCCGACGATCAGCGCTTCCAGCGTGCCGAGGTCGAACAGCCACGCCGCGAAGAGCGCGCCGATGACCGCCGTGATCAGGGTGCCGACGATCGCCAGCGAGAGCGCCGTCTTCAGCACCGGCCTGATTTCCTGCCAGCCGGCCGTCAGACCGCCCTCGAAGAGGATCAGGATCAGGCCGATGGTTCCCAGGGTCCTCGTCAGCTCGACGTCGTTGAACTCGACGCCCCCGGGTCCCTCGCTGCCGACGAGCATGCCGAGGCCGAGGAACAGGACGAGGCCCGGCACCCTGGCACGATCGGCGACCATGGCAGCGGCGATTCCCGAACCGAGCAGGAGGCCGCCGATCAGGATCAGCTCGGCATCGGACACTGGGTCGCTCCTGGTTCGGGGGCGGCGAACGGAGAGGATAGATGGCGCCTCGGAAACCAGGCGCGAAAAGCCGTTTCGGGAGCCGCGCGCCGAGCGCTAGAATGGGTTGACTGACTTGTCAATCAACGGCAGTCCGAGCCGGTCGGATCCCGAAGGAAAGCCAGATCGCATGGACCACAACGTGGCCACCGACCCCCCCAAAGACGCGAGCTCCAGCCCGCGGATGCAGCGGGCGCTCGAGTTGGCCGCCCGTGGTCGCGGAGCCGTCAGCCCGAATCCGCTCGTCGGCGCGGTCATCGTCGGCGCTTCGGGCGAGGTGATCGGCGAGGGCTGGCACGCCAAGTACGGCGAGCGCCATGCCGAGGTCGCCGCGATCGACGACGCGCGCGATCGCAGCGCGGACGTGACCGGGGCGACGATGTTCGTCACCCTCGAGCCGTGTGCCCACGAGGGCCGGCAGCCGCCGTGCACCGATGCGATCCTCGCCGCCGGGATCGGCAGGGTCGTGATCGCCTCGGAGGACCCGACGGAGAAGGCGAGCGGCCGCGGTCCGGGCATCCTGCGCGACGGCGGGGTCGAGGTCGCCTGGTCGGAGGGCGCCGACGCCACCGAGGCACGCCTGCTCAACCAGGCCTTCCGCAAGCATTCGAGGACCGGCCGGCCGCTCGTCGTCCTCAAGTCCGCCCTGACGCTCGACGGCCGCACCGCCACCGGGTCGGGTGAGTCGAAGTGGATCTCCGGCGACTCCTCGCGTGAGCTCGTGCACCGATGGCGAGCCGATCTCGACGCGGTCGCCGTCGGGGTCAACACCGCCGTCGCCGACGACGCCCTGCTGACGGCGCGCGGCGTCGCCGCCGTCAAGCAGCCCTCACGGGTCGTCTTCGACTCGAGTGCGAGGCTGCCGCTCGACGGCCGTCTCGTCACGACCGCGACCGAGGCGCCGGTCATCGTGATCGCCGGATCGGAGGCGCCCGGCCCGCGCGTCGACGCGCTCACGAACGCCGGCGTCGAGGTGATCGTGTGCCCCGGCGAGGGTCCGGACCGGATCGGGTCGGCGCTCGACGAGCTCGGGCGGCGGGGCATCACGAGCCTCCTGCTCGAGGGCGGGGCGACGCTCGCCGGCTCCTTCCGCGACGCCGGCGAGCTGGATGAGCTCAGGCTCTTCTACGCACCGGTCGTCCTCGGCGGTGCCGACGCCCGGCCGCTGCTCGGCGGCGCCGGATCGCCGCGGATCGGGGACGCGGAACGTGCTCTGACCGTCGAATGGCGCCCGAGCGGCGACGACATGCTCGCCGTGGCGCGGATGCGGGAGTGGTGACGATGTTCACCGGCCTGGTAGCCGACATCGGGACCGTCGAGGGCGTCGTTCGCGACGACGCCGGGGCGCGGATCTCGATCACGACTCCGGTCGCGGCGGAGCTCGCCGAGGGTGACTCGATCGCCGTCTCCGGCGTCTGCCTCACGGCGACGTCCCTGCGTCCCGACGGCTTCGATGCCGACGTGATGAACCAGACCCTGGAGCTGACGACGCTCGGTGAGCTGGACCCCGGCTCGCCGGTCAACCTCGAGCCCGCGTTGCGCGCCTCCGACCGGCTCGGCGGCCACATCGTCCAGGGCCACGTCGACGCGACCGGCCGGGTTGCCTCCGTGACCGACGACGGCTTCGCCCGGCGCGTCCGCGTCGAGCATCCCGGACGGCCTCGACCGGTACGTGGTCGAGCGCGGCTCGATCGCCCTGAACGGGGTCAGCCTGACCGTCGCCGGGATCGAGGGGCCGACCGTCGAGGTCTCGCTGATCCCGGAGACGCTCGAGCGGACCACGTTCGGCGACGTCGTCGCCGGGGACCGCATCAACGTTGAGGTGGACGTCTTCGCGCGACATGCGGAGCGACTCCTGCAAGGCTTGGAGGTGAACGATGGGAAGTGAAGGCATGACCGAGACACAGAAATCTGCGTTTTCGACGATCGAAGAGGCCATCGAGGAGATCCGGCGCGGAAAGATGGTCGTCGTCTGCGACGACGAGGATCGCGAGAACGAGGGCGATCTCGTGATGGCGGCGCAGTTCGCCACCCCGGAGGCCGTCAACTTCATGGCCATGCACGGTCGCGGGCTGATCTGCCTCGCGCTCACCGCCGAGCGCTGCGACGAGCTCGACCTCAACCTGATGACCGCCAAGAACGAGGCGCCGCTGCAGACCGCGTTCACCGTCTCCATCGAGGCGGCGGAGGGCGTCACGACCGGCATCTCCGCCCATGACCGGGCACGGACGATCCAGGTTGCGATCGACCCGAAGTCGGGGCCGAGCGACCTCCACATCCCCGGCCACATCTTTCCGCTGAAGGCGAAGGACGGAGGCGTGCTCGAGCGCACCGGCCACACCGAGGCGAGCGTCGATCTGGCCCGGCTCGCCGGCCTCAACGCCGCCGGCGTGATCTGCGAGATCATGAACGACGACGGGACCATGGCCCGCGTGCCCGACCTCGCCTCCTACTGCGAGCAGCACGACCTCAAGATGGTCACGATCGCCGACCTGATCGCCTACCGACGCCGGGAGGAGAAGCTCGTCGAGCGGATCGTCTCGACCTCGCTGCCCACCGAGTTCGGGGACTTCACCGCAGTCGGATATCGCTCGCTCGTCGACGACAAGCATCACGTCGCGATGGTCAAGGGCGAAGTCGACGGTCAGGACGACGTCCTCGTCCGCGTCCACAGCGAGTGCCTGACGGGTGACGTCTTCCATTCGCTGCGCTGCGATTGCGGAGACCAGCTCGCCGCGGCGCTGGCCATGATCGAGCGTGAGGGGAGCGGGGTGCTGCTCTACCTCTCACAGGAAGGCCGCGGCATCGGCCTGCTCAACAAGCTGCGGGCCTACAAGCTCCAGGAGGAGGGTCTCGACACCGTCGACGCCAACCTCAAGCTCGGCCTGCCGGCGGACCTTCGTGACTACGGCATCGGCGCGCAGATCCTTCAGGACCTGGGCCTCGGGAGCATCCGCATCCTGACCAACAACCCGAAGAAGATCATCGGGCTCGAGGGCTACGGCCTCTCGGTCAGCGAGCAGGTCCCGATCGTCTCGGTGTCCAATCCCCACAACGAGTCCTACCTGGCGACGAAGCGCGACCGGATGGGTCACACGCTCCATCATCAGGGCCTTCCGCTCGACGACGAGATGATCCACGACGAGCAGGAGCGGGACGGGCGTGCCGCCCGGGAGGCGGGCGAGGGGTCGGATGGCTGACGGCGAGATCAGGCGGCTCGAGCCGGCCGAACGCGAGCGCATCGCCGCCGCCGAGTGGGCGATCTGTGTCGCGACGTTCTACGGCGACCTCGCCGAGCGGCTTGTCAACGGTGCCTTCGAGGGCTTCACGGAGATGGGAGCGGGCGCGAGCTCGATCCAGACCTTCGAGGTGCCCGGCGCGTTCGAATTGCCGCTCGCGGCGAAGTTCTGCGCCGACTCCGGCCGGTACGCCGGGGTCGCCTGCCTCGGCGTCGTGATCCGCGGCGAGACCGACCATTACGACTTCGTCTGCTCGGAGGCGGCAAGCGGGCTGCGCCAGGTCACGCTCGAGTCCGGGATCCCCTGCTCGTTCGGCGTGATCACCTGCGACACCCGTGAGCAGGCCGAGGCCAGGTCGGGCGGCGGCAAGCGCGATTCGGGGCGGAACGCCGCCATCGCTGCCGTCCAGATGCACCTGATGTCGGCCGACGAGAGGCTGGGGTAGCCACCGGCATCGCGGGTTGGCTACCATGCCGCGTCCCATGGCCAAGGTATGTCATAGCTGCGGTAAGAAGCCCGCGGTCGGAAACTCGCGCAGCCACTCGATGGTCGCGACCCGCCGCCGCTTCGAGCCGAACCTGCAGAAGGTCCGCATCGACGAGGGCCACGGCCCCCAGCGCGTCTACGTCTGCACACGCTGCCTGAAGGCGAATAAAGTCACTAAAGCCGCCTAGGTCCGCCGACCCACCGGCAACCTGACGCCCCTGCCGAGCGGCAACACCGCGCAGGCCGAGCAGAGCGGACGCGTCAGCGGAGCATCTGCTCGGAGTTATCTCGGGTCCCGTCGGGGTCGGGGTTATTCTCCCGCCCGTGCCTGATCCATCTGTTGCGCGGTTCCGTCGGGTCGTGGCCGCCGCCTATACCTTCCTCGACGCGCGGCGCAACGAGGTCAACGACCTCAACGTCTATCCGGTCGCCGACGGCGATACCGGGGACAACATGGCGCTGACGATGCGGGCAGTGCTCGCCGAACTGGACCGGATCGAGCTCGAGGAGGGGGAGGAGGCCGATCGCAACGACCTCGTCGACGCGGTCGCCCGAGCCGCCCTGATGGGAGCCCGTGGGAACTCGGGCGTGATCCTCAGCCAGATCGTTCGCGGCGCGGCCGAGTACCTGGCGACCCGCCCCGGCGACCTGATCAGCCCGGTCCTCGTCGCGTCCGCGCTCTCGTCGGCGGCCGACGCCGCCTACGCATCGGTCCGCAATCCGACCGAGGGCACGATGCTCACGGTGATGCGGGCGATGGCCAACTCGGCGAGCATGCACCTCGCCCGGCTCCCCGACGCCAACCGCAGTCTCGATCCCGACCTGACGCAGGCGCAGCAGGACCAGATCCTCGCCGCGGCGCTCGAGGTGATCGTCGAGGCGGGCCGCCTGGCCGTCCAGAAGACCCCCGATCAGCTCGACGTCCTCGCCGAGGCGGGCGTCGTCGACGCCGGCGCTCACGGCCTCGTCCTGATCATGGCCGGGATGGTCGCCGGTCTCCGCGGCGAGGAGACTCCTCAGGTAGACATCCCCGAACAGGCGCCGGCGAGGATCAGTGCCCCGCAGCACAGCGACAGCCGCTTCCAGTACTGCGTCAACTTCATCGTCCAGGGGAACGATCTCCACGGCGACGCCTTCGAGCCGCTGCTGAGGGAGATCGGCGACTCCGTCCTGATCGTCGGCGACCGCCGGACGCTGCGGGTGCACGTCCACACCGACGAGCCGCCGAGGGCGCGCGAGGTCTTCGACGGCCACGGCACGATCTCCCAGGTCGACGAGGCCGACATGCGGGAGCAGGTGGCCGAGCGCGAGCGCCGGCTGGCCACGGCGGGCAGCAGCTGTGGACTCGTCGCGGTCGTCTCCGGCGACGGTCTGCGGCAGCTCTACGAGGAGCTCGGCGCCACCGTCATCGACGGCGGTCCGACGATGAACCCCTCCACCGACGAGCTGCTCGCCGGGATTCATTCCGTCGGCGCCGAGGGAGTGATCGTCCTTCCCAATTCCCCGAATGTGATCCTCGCCGCCGAACACGCCGCCGAGCTCTCCGACCGCGACGCCAAGGTCCTCGACTGCACGTCCCAGCAGGCGGGGCTCGTTGCGATGATCGAGCTCGACCCGAACTCCAGCGTGGCGGTGAACGCGACGCGGCTCACGGAGGCGCTCGAGGACACGACGACCGGAGCGGTCGCCCCGGCGGCACGGGACGACGCCGAGGGCCGGTTCGTACGCGGGGACGCTGTCGGTTTCGTCGACGGCGAGGTGATCGCGTGGGGCGGCGCCGGGTCGACGCTCTCGACGGTGATCGGCGGCCTCACGGACGGCGCCGAGATCATCACGATCGTCGAGGGTCAGGGAGCTCCCATCCCGATCGACGACGTGACCGCGCTCGCCCCCGATTCGGTCGAAGCCGAGGTCCATCGGGGTGGTCAGCCGCACTACTGGTGGTTGCTGGCGGCCCAGTGACGTTTTGATGCTGTGCGGGTTCGAGCCGATACCGTAATTCCGTGAGCTCGCGGAATGGGGATCCGGTCCTCTGGCACATACCGGTCTCCCACTACAACGAGAAGGCACGCTGGGCGCTCGACTTCAAGGGCGTGCGAGCCACGCGCAAGGCGCCGCCGCCCGGCGCCCACATGGCCGTCGCGCTTTGGAAGACGAGGGGCTCGGGCAAGACGTTCCCGCTGCTCGAGCTCGACGGTCGGGCGATCGGCGACTCGACCGAGATCATTGCCGCGCTCGAGGCCCGTTACCCCAATCCGCCGCTCTACCCGTCGGACCCGGCCGAGCTCGATCGGGCGCTGGCGATCGAGGACTACTTCGACGAGGAACTGGGGCCGTACGCGCGCCTACTCGCCTTTCATGAGATCCGCCGCGACGAGTCCAGCCTCAAGCAGTTCACCGTTGACATCCTGCCGGCGTCGCTGGCCCGAAACGACCGCGTCGTCACCGCTGCGGCGAAGGGGACCGCCGCATTCACCCAGGCCCGCTACCGCGTCGCGTCCGACGCCGTCGCCGAGGACGCCAAGAGGAGGATCCTCGCCTCGCTCGACCGGCTCGAGGCCGATCTGGACGCCGAGCCCGGGGACTACCTCGTCGGCGACCGTTTCACAGTTGCCGATCTGACGGCGGCATCCCTGTTCGCCCCGCTCGTCAGCCCACCCGAAGGGCCCGAGGTCCCGGATGCGCCACAGGCCTACGAGGAGTTCCGCGAGCCGCTGCGGCAGCGCCGCGGCTTCCTGTGGGTCGAGGAGATGTTCGCCCGCCACCGCCAAGACGCCATCCGCCCCTGACCTGCCCATGAGCGCCGTCAGGCCTCGGGTGCTCCTACCAGCCGAGGGATCCGGGGACGCCCTTGATCGGCCCGGTGATCTCAGCCGTCACCCAGCCGCCGTAGAAGGTTCCCGGCTGCGGCTCGACCCGCTCGTCGCCCAGGAAGCAGTCGAGGAGGGCCGGGTAGAAGGAGAGAAAGCCCTCGATCTCCGCGTAGGCGGGATTCGGCGAGTGGTACGCCCAGGCGGCCCGCTCGGCGACGAGCCCGCCGGCGTGGACGTCGAAGTAGGTCGCCGCGCCCTTCCACTCGCAGATGCTCGAGCCCGCCGCCGGTCGGAGCGCGCCGTCACAGGAGATCGCCGGGAGGCACGTAGACGGTCGGCGCTCCGGCGGTCTCGAGGATCCGCACGGCCCGCTCGCTGTCGGCGACCACGGCCTCGCCCAGAAGAACCTTGACCCGCCTGTCCACCGGCTCGAGACGCGGTGGCCTGGGGTAGTCCCAGACGGACTCACGACGACGGCCGTTGGCGGCGATCCCCTCGGCGGGTTCCGGTTCGGGGTGCGGGCCGTCGATCGCCATCGCGATGGAATCTAGGGAGTCGGTTCCGCGGGCTTCGCACCTATCCTCGAACGGTGATGGCATCGGGAGCCGCGACGGAGGACCGGGAACTCGCGATCGAGGTCCGGAGCTTCGATGGTCGGGTTCTCTCGCGAAAGGAGCTGGTCGGCGTCCGGCTGGCGACGACCCCTCGGCCCGAGCACCTCGGCCGACCCCTGACGGATCTGCGCGGCGTGGGGGAGAAGCTCGCCGCCGCCGCGGCGCGGATCGGCCTGAAGACGATGGGCGACCTGATCGAGCACTACCCGCACGACTACGGCGACCGCGCGAGCCCGACCGAGATCGCCGAGCTCAAGCTGGGCGAGCAGGCGACGGTCATCGTCGAGGTCAGGACCGCGCGACTGCAGCGGACGCGCCGCCGCAACTTCACGATCGTCGAGGCCACCGTCGCCGACGGCTCCGGCCCGATGAACGTGACGTGGTTCAACCAGGCGTGGTTGGCGGACCGGCTCAAGCCGGGCGTCCGCATGCTGCTGAGTGGCCGCCTCGATCGCAACGGCTTTCGCCCCGACGCCTATGAGATCCTCGGGGCCGAGACGAGCGGCGCCGGAGGGGCGGACCCGATCAGGGATCGGCCCGGTCCCCCGGCGGGGCTTCACACGACCGGCCTCGTGCCGATCCATCCGTCGGGGGAGGGGCTGCGGACGCAGAAGATTCGAGAATGGGTCTGGATCGCGCTGCGGTGGGCGCCGGAAGTCCTGGAGCCGCTGCCGGCCGAGGTGCGCACCCGGCGCGGCCTGCCCGGCGCGGCCGACGCCAGGATCGCGATCCATTTCCCGCCGACGAAGGCCGCCGCGGCCCTTGCCCGTCGCCGGCTCGCCTACGAGGAGCTCTTCCTCCATCAGGCGGCGCTCCAGGTTCGCCGCGGTGAGCGCCGGGACGCGCTGCGAGGCGACCCCGCTCGATCCCGCCAGGGCGACCTGGTCGCCGACTGGATTCAGAGCCTGCCGTTCGAGCCGACCGCCGATCAGCTCGCCGCCTTCGACCGGATCGACGCCGATCTCGGCTCGAAGGGGCCGATGCAGCGGCTGTTGATGGGTGAGGTGGGCTCGGGCAAGACCGTCGTCGCGCTCTACGCGATGTTGCGGGCGCTGGAGGCGGGCAGGCAGGCGGCCCTGATGGCGCCGACCGAGACCCTCGCCGAGCAGCACTTCGCCACGCTCGAGACGCTGCTTGCGGGCTCGGGCACCCCGACCGGCCTGCTCACCGGCTCGACGACCACCGCTCGACGTCGTGAGCTGCTCGCGAGGCTGGAGACGGGCGAGCTGCCTCTCGTCGTCGGAACCCACGCACTGATCGAACCGACCGTCAAGTTCGCCCGGTTGGCCGTCGCCGTCGTCGACGAGCAGCACCGGTTCGGGGTCGCCCAGCGTCGCGCTCTCGACGCCAAGGGGGAGACCGCTCCGCACGTCCTCCACATGACCGCCACCCCGATCCCGCGGACGCTCTCGCTGACGGCCTTCGGCGATCTCGACGTGACCGCCCTGCGCGAGCTGCCTGCCGGGCGCCGCCCGATCAAGACGTGGCAGGTGGGGGAGGAGAGGCGCGACGGCGCCTACGGCTTCATCCGCGACCGGCTGCGCGAGGGGCGACAGGCCTACGTCGTCTGCCCGCTCGTCAGCCTCTCGGACAAGGACCAGGCGAAGGCGGCCACCGCGGAGGCGGAGCGACTCGCCGCCGGCGAGTTCAGCGATTTCACCGTCGCGGTCCTCCACGGCCAGATGTCGTCGGCCGACAAGTCCCGGGCGATGGCGCGGTTCGCGTCCGGCGAGGCGGACGTGCTCGTGGCGACGAGCGTGATCGAGGTCGGGATCGACGTCGCCAATGCCTCGGTGATGCTGATCGAGGACGCCGATCGCTACGGCCTCAGTCAGCTCCATCAGCTGCGTGGGCGGATCGGCCGTGGCGAGCACGAGTCCTTCTGCATCCTCTTCGCCGACCCGGAGAGCGAGCGGGCGCGGATCCGTTTGGAAGCGGTCGTCAGGGAGCGCGACGGCTTCGAGCTCGCCGAGGTGGACCTCAACCTGCGCGGCGAGGGCGAGGTGCTCGGCACGAGGCAGAGCGGCATGCCGCGCTTCCGGGCCGCGACCCTCCCCGACGACTCCGAGCTGCTCGTCGAGGCCCGCGCCGACCTGATCGGACTGCTCGCCCGCCACGACTCTCTCGACGCTCCCGAGCTCGGGCCGCTCCTCGACGCCGCGCGCGCCAGGTTCGGCGACGAGCGGGCCGAGCCGATCGCGGCCTAGGAGCGTCGTGCGGGTCGTTGCCGGAGAGCTCGGAGGGAGGCGCCTGATCTCGCCGCCCGGCGAGGACGTCCGGCCGACCAGCGACCGGGTTCGCGAGGCGCTCTTCTCGATCCTCGGCGATGTCGCCGGGCTGACGGTCCTCGACCTCTTCGCGGGGACGGGTGCGCTGGGAATCGAGGCGATCTCGCGCGGAGCCTCGTCGGCGACCCTGGTCGACACGGACGTCCGTGCCTGCGGAGGCCAACGTCGAGGCGCTCTCGATCGGCGACCGCTGCGAGGTGTTCAGGTCCGATGCGAGCGGTTTCCTGCGGCGCGAGAGCGGGCAATACGACCTCGTCCTCTGCGATCCGCCCTATAGACTCGCCCGCCGCTTGGCCTCCGAACTCGACAGCCTGCTCCCCGACCGCCTCGCGCCCGGCGCCCGCCTGGTGTTCGAGTCGGCGCGATCGGAGCCCGTCGAGCTCGGGCTGCCGTTGCTGGACGAGCGCGTCTACGGTTCGGTAATGATCCGCATACACGCAACTGACGGAGCCGACTGATGTCCGGTGTTGGCCGTACCGCGATCTGCCCCGGCAGCTACGACCCCGTGACGAACGGGCACATCGACATCATCAGCCGGACCGCGAGGATCTTCGACCGCGTGATCGTCGGCGTCGTCAACCAGCCGCTCCGCAAGCAGAAGACGTTGTTCACCGCCGACGAGCGCGCCGGCTTCATCGAGCGGGCGACGACGGAGATCGAGAACGTCGACGTGATGACGTTCTCGACGCTGCTCGTGGACTTCGCTCGGGAGAACGGCGCGACGACGATCGTCAAGGGACTGCGGGCGATCTCCGACTTCGAGTACGAGTTCGAGATGAACCAGCTCAACCGCAAGCTCGCTCCCGAGATCGAGAGCGCGTTCGTCATGGCGTCGGCCGAGTACAGCTTCCTCTCCTCGACCGGCGTCAAGGAGCTCGCCACCTTCGGGGGCGACGTCGGTGACCTGGTTCCGCCCGAGGTTGCCGAGGCGCTGAGCGAGCGGATCGAACGATGAGCGCGGGCACCGGAGCGAGGGGCCGTTGGGCGGTCGCTTGCAGGGCATTGCAGAAAGGATCGACCGGCGAAGGGTTTTTCGCTCCGGTCCCTAAGCTTTAGTCGCACTGATGGACGTCCTCGTTCTAATCGACAAGCTCGACGACCTGATCCACAACGCCAGGCCGGTCCCGTTGACCGACCAGGTGAGGGTCGATCGCGAAGAGATCTATGACCTGCTCGACCAGATGCGGGCAACGATCCCTGAAGAGATCAAGCAGGCCCGCTGGATCGTCAAGGAGCGCCAGGAGATGCTCGCCGAGGCGAAGCGCGAAGCCGAGCGCATCGTCAAGGAGGCCCGCGACCAGCAGGCGCGCCTGATCTCCGAGGAGGAGGTCTACAAGCAGGCCGAGCGCGGCGCCGAGGAGATCCTCGAGGACGCCCGCGACACCGAGCGTCAGATCCGCCTCGGAGCGGAGGACTACGCCGACGAGATCCTTTCGACCCTCGAGGTCAACCTGCAGAAGTTCCTCGCCGCCGTCCAGCGCGGCCGCGACCGGCTCGCCGGCCGCGAGGATGAGGAAATCGAACCAGCGGAAGTGGGCTAGCGCTCAGTACGGTGGCGCGGACGACCCTGAGGTCGTCCTCGGCCCAGACGACCTCGCCGCCGCACCAGGCCGCGAGGTCATCGGCCGATTCGGGGTGATCCCGATCCGGATTCACGGTTGTGACGTGCTCGTCCGCCTCGACGACGTCGGCGAGGACGAACGCCTTCGAGTGCTCGCGCACCCGCCTGAACAGGTCCTGCTTCTGCTCGGAGGTCAGATGATGGACGCTGAGCACCGCGACGACGAGGTCCCAGGGGCCGTCGGGCAGTGGGTCCTCCATCCGCGCGAGCCGGACCTCGATGCCCATCTCGCGGGCGCGGAAGACCATGTCGGGGCTCGAGTCGAGGCCGGTGATCCGCGCGTCCGGGTAGGCCTCCAGCAGCCGCCGCGAGGTCTCGCCGGTGCCGATCCCGAGGTCGAGGACGAGGCCGGGCGGAAACGGAACCGCGTCGACGGTCGCCTCCTGCAGGCGGTCGAACCCCGGAACCTCCCTGCGGATCATCTCCAGGTAGTTCCCCGGGTCCCATTTCGGCTCGGTGCTCACGCTACCCTCGGAGACTAGATGGCCGACCGACTGATCGATCTCGAGGCGCTCGCTCTGCGCAGCGGGCAGGCCGGTCGCGTCGACCTCGACGTGTCGCCCGATCCGCCGAGGCTCGGCGGCGAGGAGCTGACGCTCGAGACCGACCCGATCCGCCTGCGCATCGACGTCTCACGGACCACCTCGGGGTTCGCCCTGCGCATGCGCGGGGAGGCGGTGCTGGTCGGGACCTGCGGTCGCTGCCTCGGCCCGGCCAGGCTGGTGCTCGACATCGACGCCCGCGAGGTCGACCAGATGAAGGCCGATCCCGACGGCGAGCTGAAGAGCCCCTACATCGCCGACGAGCTGCTCGATCCCGATGCGTGGCTCCGCGACGCGATCGCGCTCGCCCTGCCCGAGCGGCTGCTGTGCCGGCCCGATTGCGCCGGGCTGTGCGAGATCTGCGGGATCTCGCTCAACGATGTGGACCCTGAGACGCACGTGCACGAGCGGGAGCCCGATCCGCGCTTCGCCAAGCTCCGCGACCTCCAGAAGTAGTCGAGCGGTGGTCGCGCGCCGATCCCGCTACGATTCCCCGCCTCATGGCCGTCCCGAAGAAACGTCAGTCGAGCGCGCGTCGCGACAAGCGCCGTGCCCACGACGCAATCTCCGCGCCTCGTCTCAACGAGTGCCCGCAATGCCACAGCCCCCGGCTGCCGCATCGGGTCTGCCCGACGTGCGGCACCTACGCCGGTCGCGAGGTCGTCTCCAAGGACGACACTCCGCCCGAGCTCGCCGGACGCTCCGAGGGGGAATAAGTGGAGGCCCAGGCGGCGCGCCCGCCGGGCGCCTCGTCTTCCTCGCGGTCCGGGCCCCGTGTGACGGTCGCCTTCGACGCGCTCGGCGCCGAGGCGGGTCCTTCGGTCGTGATCGAGGGGATCAGGGCAGTCGCGTCAGAGGGAATCGGCGTCCGCGTGTTCGGCGACCCGCAGGACCTCTCCGACCTCGATTCGATCGACGGGGTAGAGGTGATCCCCGCGACCGAGGCGATCTCCAACGACGAGGAGCCGGTCCGCGCGGTGCGCTCCCGACCGGACGCCTCGATCGTGATGGCCGCCGCTGACGTCGCCGCGGGGCATTCCGACGCGCTCGCGAGCCCCGGGTCGACCGGCGCCACCATGACGGCCGCGCTGTTCGCGCTGAAGCGCATCCGATCGGTGCAGCGACCCGCCCTGGCGGTCGAGATCCCGGCGCCCGGCCGCGACCGCCCGCTGCTGATGCTCGACGTCGGCGCCAACGCGGACGCCCGTCCGTCTCATCTCGTCCAGTTCGCCTACCTCGGCTCGGCCTTCGCCGAGGCCGTGCTCGGCATGGATGAGCCGCGTGTCGGGCTGCTCTCGGTCGGCACCGAGGCCAAGAAGGGGAGCGCGGTCGTGGTCGAGGCGCATCGAGACACTGGCCGGATCCGGTGGCATCAGATTTGCCGGCAACGTCGAGGGGCGCGAGCTGCTCGACCCCGACGTCGAGGTGCTGGTCACCGACGGCTTCACCGGCAACGTCGTGCTGAAGACGATCGAGGGGACCGCGAAATCGGTCGCCGACGCGGTCCGGGCGGCGGCCCGCTCCGGCCCGCGGGCGGCTGCCGGCGGGCTGATGCTGCGCCCGGCCCTCTCCGGCCTCCGCGAGGACATGGATCCCGACGGGACCGGGGGAGCGATCCTGCTCGGACTGCGCGGGGTCGCCGTCGTCGGCCACGGATCCTCCGGGACGCTCGGAGTCGCCAACCAGATCCGGCTCGCGGCGCGCGCGGTGAGCGAGCGCGCGGTCGAGCGAACGGAGGAGCTGATCGAGGCCTCCGGGGTCGGCCGCGCCGCCATCCGCGACGGCGAGTCGTGATACACAACCGATCATGACCACGACCGAAGAGCAGTCCCAGGCGGATCGCGGCTCCATCTTCACGATGGTCAGGGACCACCTGGCCGCGGAGCTCGAGGTGTCGCCCGACCGGATCACCGACGAGACCCGGTTCCGCGACGACCTCGACGCCGATTCACTCGATCTCTACGAGCTCGTCATGGAGCTCGAGGACACCTATGGCGTCGCCATGAGCGAGGACGAGGCGGCCAAGATCGAGACGGTCGGCGCCGCCGTCGATTTCGTGTTCGAGCGGCTTCCCGGTGCCTGAGGAGGGCACG
This sequence comes from uncultured Solirubrobacterales bacterium, assembly GCA_963791335.1. Taxonomy (GTDB): domain Bacteria; phylum Actinomycetota; class Thermoleophilia; order Solirubrobacterales; family 70-9; genus RHKX01. The sequence goes on along the minus strand of CAWBRN010000005.1, from coordinate 24,155 downwards.
GCTGCATCCATCGAGGACGAGCCCGGGCCCGGGGATGCCGTCGCGCCGCTGCTGGCCCTGATCGGCGAGCTCGACCCGCACGCCCGGCTCCAGGCGCTCACCCACAGCTCCTGGACGGAACGGCGGGTCCGATCCTGGGGCCGTCTCGCCTTCCTCGGCGACAGCGTCCTCGGCCTGGCCGTCGCCGAGCACCTCTACACCCGCTTCCCGCGCTCCGACATCGGGCGGTTGACGAAGATCCACGGTCAGGCCGTCAGCGGCCGGGCCTGCGCGCAGATCGCGATCGAGCTCGGGGTACCGCGGATGCTCGAGGAGCGCGTACCCGAGCGGGTTCGAGGGCGGTCTCGCCCCGACCGAGCTCGTCGACAGCGAACGCGCCATGGCGTCGATCGTGGAGTCGCTGATCGGCGCCTGCTACCTGCAGTTCGGCCTCGAGCGGACCGCCGAGGCGCTGCTGGCGGCCTTCGCTCCGCAGGTCGATCTGGCGTCGGGAACGCTGCTGGACTTCAAGTCGGCCCTGCAGGAGCAGCTGGCGCGTCAGGGGCGTCGGGTCGTCTACGAGGTGACCGAGGAATCGGGCCCGCCGCACGACAAGATATTCCGCGTCCAGGCGACGGGTCGGGGACGAGGTTCTCGGCGCCGGAAACGGGTCGAGCAAGAAGGCCGCGGAGCAGGCGGCGGCGGCCGAGGCGCTGGGGGAACTCACGTCTTGAGCAGGCACTTTGCGGGGCGGCGCAATCCCGTCCGGTCCAGGCACCACGCTTCCCGTTCAGAGGGCTGGAGAGAATGCATCTGAAGTCGATCACCCTGAAGGGCTTCAAGTCCTTCCCCGAGCGCACCCACCTGGAGTTCTCTCCAGGGGTCAGCGTGATCGTGGGGCCGAACGGCTGCGGCAAGTCCAACATCACCGACGGCGTCCTCTGGGCGCTCGGTGAGCAGAGCCCGCTTGCCGTGCGCGGCCAGTCGATGCAGGACGTGATCTTCGCCGGCGGCCGCGACCGCTCCGCCCGCGGGGCGGCCGAGGTCGAGGTCGTGATCGACAACTCCGACGGCGCCGCCGGCTCGGAGTTCTCCGAGATCTCCGTCACCCGCAAGCTCGATCGCAACGGCGACGGCGGCTACCGCCTCAACGGCGCCCGCGCGCGCCTCAGCGACATCACCGAGGCCCTCTCGGACGCCAGCCTCGGCCGCGAGATGCATTCGGTGATCGGGCAGGGCAAGGTCGAGGCGATCGTCCTCTCCAAGCCGAAGGAGCGGCGGATGCTGATCGAGGAGGCCGCCGGCCTCGGCAAGCACCGCAAGCGCCGCCGGCGCGCCCAGCTGAAGCTCGAGCGGACCCGCTCCAACCTCGATCGCGCATTCGACGTCGAACGGGAGGCCCGCTCCCGGCTCCGCCCGCTCCGCCAGCAGGCCAACGCCGCTGAGACCCACGCCCGCCTCGAGCACCAGTCGATGGAGCTCCAGCTGCGGCTGCTCGGCGACCGGCTGTCGGCGGGCGGCGGCGATCTCGCGACCGCCGAGGCTGCGGCGAAGGGCGCCCGCGACGAGCGCGACGTGATCGAGGAGAAGCTGAAGGAGGCGAACGCGCGCCGCAGCGCCGTCGAGCAGCGCCTCGCCGAACGCGACCGGGAGCGAACGGCGGTCTGGGGCGAGTTGACCGCACTGCGAGCCGCTCACGAGCGCCTCGGCGCCAGAACCGAGTCGATCGCGAGCCGCGAGGCCGAGCTGCGGGCGGCCGTCGACCGCAGGCGCGCCGCACTGGGTGCGCTCGCCGCCGAGCTGCGCGCGACCGAGCGCGATGCCGAAGCCGCCCTCGCCAAGGAGCTGGAGGCCGCTCGCGACTCACTCGCCGAGGCCAGCGACGGAATCGCGGCGGCGCTCGAGGCGGGGGACGTCGAGACGAGGCTCAATGCCCTTGCCCGGGTCCGCAACGGCTCCGAGCGGGCGACGCGCTCGGCCCGCCGGGCCGAGGACATGCTCGGCCATCGGCGCCAGGACTCGCTCGAGCAGCGGGTCGAATCCGAGGCCGAGCTGTCGGAGACTCTCGCCGACCTCTGCACGGCCCTCGCCGCCGCTCGCGACGCGGTCGGGAGCCGCGCCGCCGCCGTCGAGGAACGCGTCGTCGGCGCGCAGGCGGGCGACGAGCTGGCCCTCGAGCTCCGCGACTGCTCCCGGGTCGAGGCCGATCTCCACGGCGAGCTCCGCCTCCTCGCCGAGCGCGTGACCGAGGCGGAGGTCAGGGCGGCGAGCCTGCGGGACCGTCGCGAGGAGGCCGCCGCCGAATGGGAGCGCATCCTCGCCAAGCTCGAGCTCGACCCGGCGCCGGAGCCGGAGGCGCTCGACGATGCCGAGCGGGCGACCGTCGAGGCCGGCATCGAGCGGCTGATCCGCAGGCGCGAGCAGCTCGGGCCCGTCAACCCGCTGGCGGAGGGCGAGTACGAGCAGGCCAAGGAGCACGTGGCCGAGCTCGAAGCGCAGCGCGAGGACCTCGAGAAGGCGCTGGCCGAGCTGGCGAAGCTGATCCGCCAGACCGATCGCGAGATCACGGCGGCCTTCGAGGAGACGTTCGCCACCGCGAAGGAGAACTTCAGCGAGCTGATCGAGCACATGTTCCCGGGCGGCAGCGGCAAGCTGCGGATGGTCGAGGCGCAGAAGCAGGAGCGCGTCCTCGGCGGCGCCAGCGCCGAGGTCGAGGGTGAGGGGTCCGGCGATGCCGAGGGTTACGAGGAGGGCGACGAAGCCGAATTCGACGACGAGGAGCCGGTCGACGACGCGGGGGTCGAGATCGAGGTCACCCCGGCCGGCAAGGCAACGCGCAGGCTCTCGCTGCTCTCCGGCGGTGAGAAGTCGCTGGTCGCGCTCGCCTTCGTGTTCAGCGTGTTCCTCGCGAGGCCGTCGCCGTTCTACATCCTCGACGAGGTCGAGGCGGCGCTCGACGACGCCAACATCGACCGCTTCCTCCAGCTCGTCAGGCGGTTCTCCGACCGCGCCCAGTTCGTGATCGTCACTCACCAGAAGCGGACGATGGACGCCGCCGACGTCCTCTACGGCGTCAGCATGAAGGACGGGGCGACGAAGGTCATCTCCCGCCGGCTGCCACGCGAGCAGAAGCTCGCCGAGGCCGAGCCGGACGCCCGCGCCGCGTAGGCTGCCCGCCGATGGCGACGACCTGGGCAGAGCTGCTCGATCTCGGCGACCGCGAGCCCGCGGCGGGCGAGGCCGTCCCTGAACCCACGGCCGAGGGCGAGGGGGGCGGGCGCCGGGGAATCTTCAAGCGACTGCGCGAGAGCATCGCCACGAGCCGTCAGGCGCTCACGGCGGAGATCGGCTCCAGCCTGTTCGAGAACCTCGACGGGGAGGCCTGGGAGCGGCTCGAGGAGGCGCTGATCATGGCCGACGTCGGCGCCCGCACCACCGCCGACGTCGTCGGGCGCCTCGAGGGCGAGGTCGAGGCGGGCAAGGTCGAGGGCGCCGAGGCGGTTCGCGCCAGGCTCGTCGAGTTGCTTGCCGAGCTGGCGTCGACTGGAAGGGGGACGATCGACCTGCGCCCGCGCCCGGCGATCGTGATGATCGTCGGCGTCAACGGGACGGGCAAGACGACCACCGTCGGCAAGCTCGCCTGGCACCTGCAGAAGGAGGCCGGCCTCTCCGTGATGCTCGCCGCGGCCGACACCTATCGCGCCGCCGCCGTCGAACAGCTCGACACCTGGGCGCAGCGGGCGGGATGCGAAATCGTCAAGGCCGAGACCGGGCAGGACGCGGGAGCCGTGGTCTACGACGCGATCTCGGCGGCGGAGGCCCGTGGCAGCGACGTCGTCCTGATCGACACGGCGGGAAGGCTCCACAACCGCTCCGACCTGATGGAGGAGCTGGCGAAGGTGCGCCGGGTGATCGACAAGCGGATCGGTCGCGGCCCCTCGGAGACGCTGATCGTCGTCGACTCGACGACGGGGCAGAACGGCCTGCGCCAGGCGAAGGTCTTCGGCGAGGCGGTCGAGGTCACCGGCGTCGCCCTGACGAAGCTCGACGGCACCGCCAAGGGCGGCATCGCTCTCGCCATCGCGGGCGAGCTCGGTATCCCGGTGAAGCTGATCGGCGTGGGGGAGGGCATCGAGGATCTGCGCCCCTTCGACGCCGCTGAATTCAGTTCGGCGCTCGTGGGTCAGTAGCGACCCACGGTCGTCTGACGCCCCTGCCGAGCGGCAACACCGCGCAACCCGAGCAGAGCGGACGCGAAGCGGAGCATCTGCTCGGCAGTAATCTGCGCAGCATGTTCGAGCAGCTCTCCGACCGCCTCCAGGGGACCCTCTCCGACCTGCGTTCGCGCGGGAAGCTGACCGAGGACGACGTCGACAAGGCGATGCGGGAGATCCGCCTGGCCCTGCTCGAGGCGGACGTCAACTTCAAGGTGACCAAGCAGTTCGTCGCCTCCGTGCGCGAGCAGGCGATCGGCGCGGGCGTGCTGACGAGCCTCGACCCGGGGCAGATGGTCGTCAAGGTCGTCAACGAGCAGCTCGCCGAGCTGATGGGCGGCTCGGGCCGGGAGCTCGTCTTCGCCTCCAAGGGCCCGACCGTGATCCTCATGGCCGGCCTGCAGGGCTCCGGTAAGACGACGGCCACCGCCAAGCTCGCCCAGTACCTGCGGGGCGAGGAGAAGCGGGTCGGCGTAGCCGCCTGCGACACGCAGCGGCCCGCCGCAGTCGAGCAGCTGACCCGGCTCGGCCAGCAGGCGGGCGCCACGGTCTACTCGCAGGGAACGGACCGGGATCCGGTCGACATCGCCGAGTGGGCGCTCGGACAGGCGAGGTCCGAGGAGCTCGACGTGCTGATCGTCGACACGGCGGGTCGCCTCCACATCGACGACGACCTGATGGGCCAGCTCGCTGAGATCAAGAAGCGGGTCAAGCCCCACGACGTCCTGCTCGTGGTCGACGCGATGACGGGCCAGGACGCCGTCAACGTCGCCGAGCAGTTCGCCGAGGTGACCGACTTCGACGGTGTCGTCATGAGCAAGCTGGACGGCGACGCGCGCGGCGGCGCCGCGCTCAGCGTCAAGGCCGTCACCGGCAAGCCCATCCTCTTCGCCTCGACCGGCGAGAAGCTGGATCAGCTCGAGAAGTTCCATCCCGATCGGATGGCCCAGCGCATCCTCGGCATGGGCGACGTCCTCTCGCTGATCGAGAAGGCCGAGCAGGAGATGGACGCGGACGACGCCGAGGAGCTGGAGCGCAAGATGCGCCAGGACCAGTTCACGCTCGACGACTTCCTCAAGCAGCTCAAGCAGGTCCGCAGGATGGGTCCGCTGACGAGCGTGCTCGGGATGATGCCGGGGATGGGGAAGGCCATGAAGGACCTTCGCAACGCCAACGTCGACGATCGGGAGCTCGATCGGCTCGAGGCGATGATCCTCTCGATGACGGCAGAGGAGCGGGCCAACCCGGACGTGATCCGGGGTTCGCGACGGCGGCGGATCGCCGCCGGGTCGGGCACCAACGTCCAGGCCGTGAAGCAGCTGACCAAGCAGTTCGAGCAGATGCGGAAGATGATGAAGATGATGGCTTCGGGCAAGATGCCGAATCCCGAAGCGATGATCCGGGGACAGCTCGGCGGGGGTCGCCGCCGATGATGGCGACGGCCGAGGGCCGCGGTCTGTAACCTGCGCCGCCGCAAGATGGCAGTACGAATCAGACTCAGACGAGCGGGCTCCTCGAAGAACCCGATTTGGCGCATAGTCGTCGCCGACAAGCGCTCCCCGCGGGACGGCCGCACGATCGAAACGATCGGCAGCTACAACCCCCAGACGGAGCCTTCCTCGGTCACGATCGACACCGAGCGCGCCCAGCATTGGCTCGACCACGGCGCCCAGCCGTCGCCCACCGTCGCGAAGCTGCTTCGCACGCAGGGCGTCGACGGCCCCGCCGGCACCTGAGCGGAATCGACTGATGCGCGAGCTCGTCGAGTTCCTCGTTCGCGCTCTCGTCGAGCAGCCGGACAAGGTCGAGGTCGAGGAGTTCGAGGAGGACGGCGACCTCGTACTCGAGGTCTCAGTCGCCGAGGACGACCTCGGACGCGTGATCGGTCGCGGCGGCCGCATCGCCAACGCGATCCGCACCGTCGCCCGCGCCGCCGGCGCCCGCGACGACCGCCGGGTCATCGTCGACATCCTCGACTGACCTGCCGGGGCCGGGAGCCAGGCCGCTCCTCCGCAGGGCCGTGGCGGACCTCTAGGCTGCTCGCGCGATGAGACTCGACGTCTTCACCCTCTTCCCCGAGTGGTTCGAATGGTTCGAAAGCCAGCGGCACGTTCGCAACGCGGTGGCCGAGGGCTCGGAGCTGCGCTTCCTCAACTACCGGGACACGACCCCGCTGAGCGCCGGGCAGGTCGACGACTCGCCCTACGGCGGCGGGGCCGGAATGGTCATGCGGGTCGACGTGGTCGACGCGGCGCTGCAAGCGGCCTACGGGGACCAGCGCGGATCCCGCCGCACCGTGCTGCTGACCCCCGGCGGGCGGATGTTCGACGAGGACCTGGCGATCGAGCTCGCCGCCGAGCCCGACCTGACCTTGCTCTGCGGCCGCTACGAGGGAATCGACGATCGGGTCCGCGAGCACCTGGTCACCGACTCGATCTCGATCGGGCGTTACGTCCTGGCCGGCGGCGAGCTCGCGGCGATGGTCGTCGCCGACGCCGTCCTCCGCAAGCTTCCCGGTTCGCTCGGGCACGCCGACAGCGCGATGGAGGAGTCCTTCACCGAGGCCCTCGAGGGTCACCCGGAATACCCGCATTACACGCGTCCCGCGACCTATCGAGGCTGGGGGATCCCGGAAATCCTGCTCTCCGGCGACCACGAGAAGGTGCGGCAGTGGAGGCTGGAACGCAGCCGCGAACGGGGTCGGGCTGATGATGGGGTTACTTAGCTACTATTCGCGACCCCGCGCGACCGCCATGCGGTCGCCATTGGAGCACAGGCTGCCGATTGGACGGATCGAGTCGGCGGCTGTCAGACGAGCCGGAGCCCAAATCACATGAGCACGATCATCCAAAGCCTCGAGAAGGAACAGCTGCAGCGTCGTCCGCAGTTCACCGCCGGCGACCGCGTCCGCGTCCACTTCCAGGTGATCGAGGGCAACCGCACCCGTACCCAGGTCTTCGAGGGCGTCGTCATCAAGCGTCAGGGCAGCGGCGTCCGCGAGACGTTCACCGTCCGCAAGCAGTCGTTCGGCGTCGGCGTCGAGCGTACGTTCCCGCTGCATTCGCCCAAGATCGAGACGCTCGAGGTCGCCGCTCGCGGTGACGTCCGTCGCGCCAAGCTCTACTACCTCCGCGATCGGGTCGGCAAGGCAGCGCGCGTCGCCGAGCGGCGCTGGGGCATCGGCGAGGAGGCCCTCGCCACCGATCCCGATGGAGCGGTCGACGCCCAGGGCGCAACTCAGGTCGAGGCCCCGCAGGCCGTGCCCGCCGACGGCGAGGAGGCTCTGGAGGAGGTCGAGCAGGAAGAGCTCGCAGCCCAGGCCGAGGCCGAGGAGGCCGCCGCCCAGGCCGAGGCCGCCGAGAGACTTCCGAGCCCGCTGCTGAGACTGCCGAATCCGACGACGCCGAGGGCACCGACGACGCCCCGGCCGCTGAGTCCACACCAGATGAGCCGGCTGGGGAGCCGGAGGGAGAAGCCGCGGAGTCCGCAGAGGATTCCGACGCCGAAGAAGAGGCTCCGCAGCAGGGCGCCTAGGCACCCGGCTGTAGAGACCACCATGCCGCGCCCCAAATCGACGATCGGCGCGATCTTCGAGCTCGTTGTGATCGTCGGCTTCGCGATCGGCCTCGCGTTGGTCATCCAAGCCTTCGTCGTCAAGCCGTACCAGATCCCCACGGGCTCGATGATCCCGACGCTCGAGGTCGGCCAGCGCGTGCTCGTGCAGCGGGTCAGCTACCACTTCAGCGACCCGGAGATCGGCGACATCGTCGTCTTCCACCCGCCGAAGGGCGCCGACACGACCGAGACCTGTGGTCTCGAGCCCCTGCCGCCGAAGGAACCGTGTCCGATGCCCGTCGACGAGCCGGCCGACACGAACTTCATCAAGCGGGTCGTCGCCACCCCCGGCGACACCCTGAGCATCGAGGACGGGCATGCGATCGTCAACGGCGAGCCGATCCCCGACGACTTCATACGACCATGCGGCGGGGCCCGCGGATGCGACCTCCCGAAGGAGATCACGATCCCGCCCGACCATTACTTCATGATGGGCGACAATCGTGGAGCCAGTGACGACAGCCGCTTCTGGGGACCAGTCCCCAAGGACTGGATCATCGGCAAGGCCTTCGCCACCTACTGGCCCCTCGACCGAATCGGCCTCCTCTAAGAAGGGCAAGCGCCGCCGCCGGCCCGATGGGCGCCGGACGGCCTGGCTCTTTCGCTTCGACCAGCAGTTCGGGCACCGCTTCGTGGCGGGGGCCGACGAGGCGGGCCGGGGATCGCTTGCCGGCCCCCTCGTCGCCGCGGCCGTTCTGCTCGACTATCGCTGCCTCGGTCCGGACGAGCGCAAGGCACTTGCCGGCCTCGACGATTCCAAGCGCAAGACGGAGGAGGAGCGGGAGCGCCTCTATCCGGCCGTGATCGCCGCGGCCACGAAGGTCGCCGTCACGGCGCGCTGCGCCGGCGGGATCGATTCGCGCGGCCTCCACGTCACGAACCTGCAGGCCCTCGCCGACATGCTTGGGCAGGTCGCGGTGCCCGGCGCCAAGTGCCTCAGCGACGGCTTCCGGCTCGGCTCCCGTTGCAGGGTCGACCACGAGGCGGTGGTCGAGGGCGACGCGCGCAGCGCCGCGATCGCCGCCGCCTCGGTGATCGCGAAGGTCACCCGGGACCGCTACATGAGGCGAGCCGCGGAGACCTATCCCGGCTGGGACTTCGAGAGTAACGTCGGCTACTCCTCGCCCGGCCACCGGGAGGCGATCTCGAGGATCGGCATCTGCTCGCTCCATCGTCGCTCCTTCGCCTCGACGGCCTACCAGCAATTGGAGTTAGGCTCCGCGTAGGAAGGAGGCCGCGATGAGCGTTGATCTCCGAGCGGCGATCGATCGTTACAACGAAGCCTGGAACGCCCACGATCTCGACGCCATCGTCGCGATGCACGCGCCGGAGATGGTGTTCGAGAACCACACTGCCGCGGAGGTGGCGGTCGGGGCCGAAGTTCGCGACCACATCGCCGGAATCTTCGAGGGCTGGCCGGACCTGCGGTTCGATACGAGACGGCTCTATGTGAAGGACGACCTGGTGGTTCAGGAGTGGACGGCGTCAGCGACCCATTCGAAGGAGCTGCGGCGAGGAGACATCGTCGCGGCGCCCTCGGGGCGGCGAATCGAGTGGGTCGGCATGGACGTGATCCCGTTCGAGGACGGCCTGATCCTCCGCAAGGACGTCTACTCGGATTCCGTCTCGATCCTGAGACAGGTCGGCCTGCTCGAGGACTGACCCGGCGCATTCTCAGAATGCGTTCTCGATGTGTTCGACCTCGGCCGGGACGCCGTCTCGACGGACCAGCACGCCGACCACGTCGAAGCGCAGTGAGCGATGCGGCGGCGCTCGGTTCTCGGCAAGCCAAGCCCGTGCCAGGCGCCTGACCTGCATTCGTTTGCGGGGGCCGACCGCGAGCACCGGTCGCTCGGGGCCTGCGCGACCGCCGACCCGCATCGTCTTGACCTCGACGAACACGAGCGAGCCGCGATCCATTGCGATCACGTCGATCTCCCCGAACCGGGTCCGGCAGTTGCGGGCGACGATCGAGAACCCGAGGGCGGACAGGTGCTCGCAAGCGAAGGCCTCGCCGATCAGCCCGATCCGCAGCCGCGCCTGGGTCATCTGTCGTCCGTTCGCATGGACGGAGCCTGACGGCCCTCGTGTCACGCGTGGCACCGTCTTCGTGACGATTTACCAGCGAACCCGTGCCGATTTCCGCGCGGGCATTCCGCGCGAGATTCGGCGCTGATCGGCTCCTGAATCGGCACATTGAGGGCGCCACGCGTACGACGTCGGTGCCTAGCGTCCTGGCCATGCTCGCCCGGACGCGCACACTCGCACTGCACGGCGTCGATGCCCTCCCCGTCGACGTCGAGATCGACATCCACCGCGGCCTACCGGCCTTCTCGCTCGTCGGGCTGCCGGACGCCGCGGTGAGAGAGTCGCGAGAGCGCGTCCGGGCGGCAATCGTCAACTCGGGGTTCGAGTTCCCCCTGCAGCGGATCACCGCGAGCCTCGCGCCGGCCGACCTCCGCAAGGCCGGGCCGGGTTTCGACCTGGCCATCGCCGCCTCGATCCTGATCGCATCGGGTCAGATCGCCTCCGAGGCGCTCGGTGATTGGTGGATCGCCGGGGAGCTCGCACTCGACGGATCGATCCGTCCGCTGCGGGGTGTGCTCGCGATGGCCGAGCGCACCCAGCGAGAGGGCGGCGCGGGTATCGCCGTCGCCGCGGCGAATGCCGGGGAGGCCCGGCTGGTCGACGGCATCGCCGTCGCTGCGGTCAGGTCACTCGCGGATCTCTCCGCCCTGGCGGCGGGCGAGCTTCCACCCGGCGATCCGCCGTCGGATCAGGCCGAATCGGCGGGCTGTCTCCCGGACCTCTCCGATCTGAAGGGCCAGCAGGGCCTGCGTCGCGGGCTGGAGATCGCCGCCGCGGGTGGACACGGGGCGCTTGTGATCGGCCCGCCGGGCGCCGGCAAGTCGATGGCGGCGCGGCGGCTGCCGTCGATCCTGCCGCCACTCGGCCGCGCGGAGGCGATCGAGGTCACGAAGATCGCCAGCATCGCCGGCCGGCCGGCCCCCGACGGAACCCTCGCCCGACGACCGTTCAGGGCGCCGCATCACACGATCTCCCCGGCCGGCCTCGTCGGCGGCGGCTCCCCGCCGCGACCCGGCGAGATCACGCTGGCCCATCGGGGTGTCCTCTTCCTGGACGAGTTGGGGGAGTTCTCCCGGTCGAGCCTCGAAGCACTCCGGCAGCCGATGGAGGACGGCGCCGTGACGATCTCTCGCGCCCAGGGCTCGTTGACGTTCCCGGCGCGCTTCCAGCTCTTCGCCGCGGCGAATCCCTGTCCGTGCGGGCACGGCCAGGGGACGCAGGGCTGCACGTGCAATGCGGAGAGGGTCCGTCGCTACGAGACGAGGCTCAGCGGCGCGCTCGCCGATCGGTTCGACATGGCTCTCGCCGTGGAGCAGCCGTCGGCCACGGCGCTGGCCGGCGACAGGGGAGAGGACTCCGCCTCGGTCGCATCCCGGGTGCTCGACGCCCGCGAGCGGCAGCACGAGCGGCTCGGCGAGGGACGTTCCAACGCCTCGATGAGCGAGCGCGAGACCGTCGATCTCGTTGACATCGACGACGGCGGCCGGCGGACGTTGATCGCCGCTCACGAGAGTCTCGGCTTGAGCGGGCGAGGCTGGAATCGGGTGCTCAAGGTCGCGCGGACCTGTGCCGACCTCGAGGGCTCGACCACCGTCGCCGACCGCCACGTCGACGAGGCCATCTCCCTGCGGCGACGAGGTGCGCGATGAGCGGCATCGCCGCCCGCGCGTCCACCGACCGTGCGTCGGCCGCCTGTCCGCAATGCGCCCGCCGCGGTCTGCTGCTCGCCGATCTGGCGGGGAACATCGATCGGTCGGTTGCCGGCCGGGCCGGTGAGCGGGCTCGGGATCTCCTGGCGCTCGCGGACGCCGACGTCGCCGCGTCGGTCGCGCCGGCTGACGGCGCGGCACGCCTTCGCGCGGTCGCCGAGCGGGCGGCGTTGCCGTCGTTCGCGCCCCGGCTGGCCTCGCTGGGGTGCTGGAGCGTCTGCGGCCACTCCGGCGGGCTGCCGGCGGCGCTGGATTCGCTCGGCCCGGCGGCGCCTCGGGCGTTCTACGGGGTCGGCGACCGGTCCCTGCTCGAACGGCTCGAGGCGGACCGGGCGGTGACGATCGTCGGCTCCCGCAGGTGCACCTCCTACGGCCGTGAGGTGGCTCACGAGCTGGCGAGGTTGCTGACCGGCGCCGGGGTGCTCGTGATCAGCGGCATGGCGCTCGGCATCGACTCCGCCGCACACGAGGGAGCGCTGGCCGCAGGCGGGCCGACGCTGGCGGTCCTCGGGCCGGGTGCGGAGCGTGCTTATCCGCGATCGAGTGCCGGCCTGCACAGGCGGATTCGTTCGAATGGGGCGGTGGTGTCCGAGCTGCCGCCCGGCTCACCGACGTTCCGCTGGATGTTTCCGGCCCGCAACCGGCTGATGGCGGCGATGGCCGGCGTGACGGTGGTCGTCGAGGCGGCGGAGCGATCGGGGTCTCTGATCACCGCCGAGATGGCGATCGAGGGCGGCCGGCAGGTCGGCGCCGTCCCCGGTCCGGTGAATTCATGGAGTTCGAGCGGTGCGAACAAGCTCCTGGCGGAGGGCGCTGCGGTGATCCGCGACGCGCAGGACGTCCTCGATCAGCTGCTCGGGCCCGGTGAGCTGGAGATCGCTGCGACGGGGCCGCGCGTCGCGGCCGACGGCGTCGCGATCCTCGCGGGCGTGGAGCGCGGGGCTGCCACGGTCGACGCCATCGCCGCCGTCGCCTGCATCGAGTTCACCGCCGTGCTGGTTGCGCTGGCCCGGCTCGAGCGGGACGGCTACGTCGTCTCCGATGCGGCGGGCCGTTACTCGAGGACTGCTCAGATGCCGCCGGATATCTAGGATCGAGGCACATGGAGGTAGGCCGGACACCCGTGGTTCTCTCGATCGCCGGCTCCGACTCCGGCGGCGGGGCGGGCATCCAGGCGGATCTGAAGGCGTTCGCCGCGCTCGGCGTTCACGGGACGACCGCGATCACCGCGATCACCGCACAGAACACTCTCGGAGTGACGGCGATTCACGCGATACCGCCGGAGGTGATCGTGGCGCAGGTCGACGCCGTCGTGTCCGACATCGGAGTCGACGCGGTCAAGGTCGGCATGCTCGGCACGCGTGAGACGACCGAGGCCGTCGTCGCGGCCCTCGCTCGCGTGCCGCCCGTGCCGGTCGTCGTCGACCCCGTGATGGTCTCCGAGAGCGGTGCATCCCTGCTGGACGACGGGGCGCGTGGGGCGCTGATCAGCGACCTGTTGCCGCTCGCGACCGTGTTGACGCCGAACGTCCCCGAGGCCCGGGCGCTCGCCGGCGCGGGGGAGGGGGCGACGTCCGTCCGAGCTCGCGGCGGCGATCCGTTCGATGGGTCCGTCGGCGGTGATCGTCACCGGCGGCCACGCCGACGGGGCGGACCTGCTCGACGACGGCGCCGAGCAGTTCTCCATCCCGGGGCCGATGCATCCCGACGGCGCCGCGCACGGGTCCGGCTGTACGCACAGCTCGAGCCTCGCTGCGCTGCTGGCGCTCGGTCTCCCGCTCAGGGAAGCCGCCGTCGAGGCGCGGCGGCTGGCCGGCGAGGCGATCGCTCACGGCCTTCGCGACGTCGGCGACGGCCCGGGACCCGTGGATGCGCTGGACATAGGATCGCGGCGCCCGCGCCCGCCGCTGACATAATCGATGCATGAAGCTCGTCCGGATGAAGCCTGGCCACGGTGATGTGCTGCTGGCCGAGGGCGATCCGGAACTCGCCGAGCAGGAGGAGCTTCTCGTCAAGGCTTTCCGCGAGCAGCTGGACGAGGGCATGTGGGCCGCCGTGCCGACCCGCGACTCCGGCGGCAAGCGCGAGGCCGTGATGGTGCGCGACTTCTCCGAGATCCCGCGCGACGCGGAGCGGGTCATCTTCTTCCCCCCGGCGGCCGGCGGATGACCGCGGCGGTCGCCTCGGCCCTGGCGATCGTCTGCCTGACGCTCGCCGCATTCGCCTTCGGACCCGACCTCGTTCGGGCCGTCCGCAATCGCCCGCGACGGCCGGCCCGCCGCCGCCCGCCGCGCCACGACGTCCCCGATCCCGGCGTTCAGCTGCGCGCCGAGCGGCGGGCCGAACGCCTGCTCGGCGACGTCCTCGGCGCCGACGTCCTCGAGGCGTACCGGGCGCTCGGGTTCCTCCATTCCTACGGCTCCAACCGCGACGGTGAGATCGCCTACGGCTATCTGATCTACCCCCACAAGCCGATCGTCAGCTTCGACGCCGTCACCGGCGAGCTGCTGAACGAGCACTGCGTGGAGTTCCCCGATCGCAGCGAGCCGGAGGGCGGCCGGCGCCTCCCCGACGCCGACGATGCGCTCGCCAAGTGGATGGCTCTGCGCGCCGACGAGCGCGGGCTGATCAACGAGGCCAACATGCACCTTCCCGGCCGCCAGCTCGATCCCGACCACGTCCGGCGAGACATCGCCAGGCTGAGCGAATGGGCCAGCCGATCCTCACAACTGAGCATGGAGCAATGACCACACAGACCGGAGAATCTGACCCTTTCCCCCGACCCCGGTCCTCGGCCGTCTTCGACGGGCCCGACCGTGCGGCCGCGCGCGCCTACATGAAGGGAATCGGCTTCGACGACGCCGCCCTCAAGCGCCCGACGATCGGCATCGCCAACACCTGGATCGAGGCGATGCCGTGCAACTTCCACCTGCGCGGCCTCGCCGAGCACATCAAGGAGGGGGTCCGGGCGGCTGGCGGCACGCCGATGGAGTTCAACACCATCGCGATCTCCGACGGCATCACGATGGGCACGAAGGGGATGAAGAGCTCGCTGGTCAGCCGTGAGGTGATCGCCGACTCGATCGAGCTGACCGCCCGCGGGTACCAGTTCGACGCCCTCATCGCCCTGTCCGCCTGCGACAAGACGATTCCCGGCTGCGTGATGGCGCTCGCCCGCCTCGACATCCCCTCGGTGATGCTCTACGGCGGCTCGATCGCCCCCGGTCGCTACAAGGGCCGCGACGTCACCATCCTCGACGTCTTCGAGGCCGTGGGCGGCCATGCGGCCGGAACGGTCAGCGACGAAGAGCTGGCTGAGCTCGAGGACGTCGCCAGCCCCGGCGCCGGCGCCTGCGGAGCGCAGTTCACCGCCAACACGATGGCCTGCGCCTTCGAGGCCCTCGGCATCTCCGCCGGCGGCTCGGCGATGGTCCCGGCCGAGGACGACGAGAAGAACACCGTCTCCGAGAGGATCGGCGAGCTCGTCATGCAGGTGCTCGCCCAGGACCTGAAGCCGAGCAAGATCATCACGAAGGAGTCGCTCGAGAACGCCATCGCGTGCGTCTGCGCCTCGGGCGGATCCACCAACGGCGTGCTCCACCTGCTCGCCGTCGCCCGCGAGGCGAAGATCCCGCTCGACATCTCCGACTTCGAACGGATCTCGGCCAAGACGCCCCTGCTCGCCGATCTCAAGCCGGGCGGCCGCTACGTCGCCACCGATCTCTACCGGGCCGGCGGGGTTCCCCTGATCCTCAGCCGCCTCTCCGATGCCGGCCTGCTCCACCGCGATCAGGTCACCGTTACCGGCCGCACCATCGGCGAGGAGGCCGATCTAGCCTCCGAGGCGCCGGGCCAGGACGTCGTCCGGCCGGTGTCCGACCCCGTCAAGGCCAAGGGCGGCCTGGCGATCCTCCACGGCAACCTCGCCCCCGAGGGCGCCGTCGTCAAGGTCGCCGGCACCGAGCGCCTGGGCCAGACCGGTCCGGCCCGCGTGTTCGAGCGCGAGGAGGACTGCTTCGCGGTCGTCAAGGCCGGGGGGATCAACCCCGGCGACGTGATCATCATCCGCAACGAGGGACCGACCGGCGGCCCGGGAATGCGCGAGATGCTCCAGGTCACCGCCGCGATCGTCGGCAGCGGCCACGGCGAGGACGTCGCCCTGATCACCGACGGCCGGTTCTCGGGCGCGACCCGCGGCCTGATGATCGGCCACGTCGCCCCGGAGGCCGTCAAGGGCGGACCGATCGCCGCGATCCGCGAGGGCGACACGGTGACGATCGACATCGAGGCGCGTCGAATCGACGTCGATCTCACCGACGAGGAGATCGCCGAGCGGGTCGCCGCCTACGAGGCTCCGGAGCCGCCGTTCGAGACCGGTGTCATGGCCAAGTACGCGGCCACGGTCTCCAGCGCCTCCCACGGCGCCGTCACCTCCTAGGCGACCGCGCCATGGGGGACGCTCAAGGACAAGCCGGAGCCGCGATTCGAGGACAACGACCTCGGGTTCTCCTGGCTGCCCGATCCCGGTGAGCTGATGGAGCGCGCGTGCCACGCCGTTCGCCTCGGACCCGACGGCGACGTCTGGATCGTCGACCCGGTCGATGTTCCCGGGCTCGACGAGCGGATCGCCGCGGTCGCCGGCGAGGGGAAGGTCGCCGGCGTCCTCCAGCTGCTCGACCGGCACGAGCGCGACTGCGCCAAGCTCGCCGAGCGCCATGGCGTTCCGCTGCACCGTCTCCCCTTCGACGGCATCTCCGGATCCGGACTGGAGTCGATCAAGGTGATCAGCAACCCCGCTTGGAAGGAGGTCGCGATCTGGTCGGAGCACGATCGCGCGCTGATCGTTCCCGAGGCGGTCGGAACGGCCCGTTACTTCCGCGCCGGCGACGAGAAGGTCGGGATCCACCCGATGCTGCGCCTCGTCCCGCCGCGGTCCCTGGCGGCCTACGAGCCCGACCACCTGCTCACCGGCCACGGGACGGGCATGCACGGCCCGGGTACCGCCGCTGCGCTCGCCGACGGCCTCGACGGATCGCGCCGGCGCATCCCGAACGCGGTCGTCTCGATGGTCCGCAGCCGCTTCTAGTCGCCTCAGTCTGTAACGGCAGCCGGCGAGCAGAACTCCGCCAGCAGGCGGTTGAACCGGATCGGGTGCTCGGCCATCGGCACGTGACCGCAATCGTCGAAGACGACGAGCTGCGCTCCCGGGATCCGCTCCATGAACCCGGCGGCGTCAGCGGCCGGCACGACCAGGTCGTCTCGACCCCAGACGACCAGCGTCGGCACCCGGATGCGCTCGAGCCGGTCGAGCAGGTCGTAGCCGGTCAGCGCCGCGACCGCCGGGACGAAACCCGGAGCGCCGAGCGCCGGAGCGATGAACTCGACCAGCATCTCCCGCGGCATCCGCTCCGGGTGGCGCATCACGCCGCCCATCACGAGCTTCCGCAGCCCTGATCGCTTCATCGCCGCGATGTCGAGCCGGCGCAGCAGCGGGTTCGCCAGCACGCTCACGCGGGCGCCGGCCACGACCGGCCCACGCCGCATCTTGGCGTGGCTGATGCCGGCCGAGGAGACCAGCACGAGGCGGTCGACCCACTCCGGTTCGCCGACCGCGACCTCGGCCGCGATGAAGCCGCCCATCGAGTTGCCGACGAGCGTGCAGGTTCCCAGGTCCAGCGCCTCGCGGAAGTCCCCGAGCAGCCTCCCGTAGTCGGGGATGGAGATCTGCCACGGCGGCATCGGGCTCGACCCGAATCCGGGCAGATCGAGGGCGATCGCTCGGAAGCCGAGCTCGGCCATCCGCGGCATGTTCTCCAGCCAGTTCTGCCAGCAGCCCCCGAGGCCGTGGACGAAGACGATCGCCGGGCCGTTCGCCGATCTCGGCGTAATTGATGCGGGCGCCGTCGATCTCGATCGTGTGCAGGTGCTGCTGCCAGTCGATCCCGAGCCACGCCGGCGCGTCGTCGCCGTAGGGATCGGGCCCGTCCGGCGGGGTCACGTCGACCCGCTCGATCCGGCGGTACGGATAGGTGACGGCACGCGGCGTCCGGCCGTTGCCCTTCCCGCCCGATTCGCCGCTAGAGGTTTGCTGCTCCGCCGCCACGGATCGTCAGCTTAATGGCCGTCGCACGGAGTCCGCTCGTGTGAGGCTCGTCCCTGAACCGGCTTGCGAGGGGTGCCATGATTCCGCGATGCCGCCACGCAACACATCGCTGGCCCGGGGGCCCGGGGAGGACGACGCAGGCACCGAGATCGACGTCTCCGACCGCGAGCGGATGCGCTCGCTGTTGCCTGCCGTCGAGCCCGACCGTCGGATCGACGACTGGGGCCGCTCGGAGCGGATCGAGGGCGCTTTCGACGCGACGCTCGTCGAGTTCTTCTACCGCTACTGGTTTCGCTGCGAGGTGGAGGGGATCGAGAACGTCCCCGCCGACGGCGGCGCCCTGCTCGTCTCCAACCACGCCGGGGCGCTGCCCCCCGACGCCGCGATGATCGGCAAGGCCATCCGCGACGAACATCCGACGCCGCGGCCGCTCTACATGACGGTCGAGCATTTCTTCAAGGGCTATCCCGGCTTCTCGACCCTGCTCCCGAAGATCGGCTGCGTCCCCGCCCACCCGGCCAACGTTCATCGGCTGCTCTACGACGAGCGCCAGCTCGTGCTCGTCTTCCCGGAGGGCCGCAAGGGAACCGAGAAGCTGGTCAAGGACCGCTATCGCGTCCAGCGCTTCGGCCGCGGCGGGTTCGTCGAGGCCGCCATGCGGGGGGAGGCCAAGCTCGTGCCCGTCTGCGTCGTCGGTGCAGAGGAGGCGGCCCCGGTGTTCGCACGCTCGCGGCTGCTTCAGAAGGCGACCGGCCTCATCTACTTCCCGCTCACCCCGACGTTTCCGTGGCTCGGGCCGGCCGGGATGCTCGGTTACCTGCCCGCGAAGTTCAAGATCCGCTTCCTCGAACCCATCGACACGACGAAGATGGGCTCCGAGCCCGCCGAGGACAAGGCGCTCGTCCAGTCCGTCGCCCAGGAGGTCCGGGCGCGGATCCAGGAGGGCCTGCACGAGATGGTCGCCCAGCGCAAGTCGGTGTGGCTCGGATGAGCCGAACAGACGTCGGGAGGGGAATCCGGGCGTCTCGGTCGAGGTCGTCGGCGAGCGCCCCGTTCGCCGTCGCGTCCTGATCACCGGCCTGTCCAGCTACTGGGGCGGCCGCCTGGCCCAGGCGCTCGAGTCGTTCGCCGAGATCGAGGCGATCGTCGGCGTCGACTCCCGAGACCCGACCCGCGAGCTCGAGCGCACCGAGTTCGTCCGCGTCTCCAACCAGCACGGCCTGATCCAGCGCATCGTCCGCGCCGCGCGGATCGACACGGTGATCGACGCCCGCCTCGTCGTCGACTCGATCACGACGACCCGCCAGGAGGCCCACGAGAGCAACGTGATCGGGACGATGAACCTGCTCGCCGCCTGTGCCGGGGAGGGATCGCCGGTACGGAAGTTCATCTTCAAGTCCTCGGCCCACGTCTACGGATGCGCCCAGAACGACCCCGCCTTCTTCACCGAGTCGATGACCCGCAGCCAGGCGGCTCAGACGGCGATCGAGCGGGACGTCGTCGAGGCGGAGGCGTCGGTCGCGGATTTCGCCGCCAAGCAGTCGAACGTCGACGTCACGATCCTCCGCTGCACCAACGTGCTCGGGCCCGACGTAACGACCTCGTTCGCCCGGATGCTCTCGCTCCCCGTCGTCCCGATGGTCCTCGGGTTCGACCCGCGGACCCAGTTCGTCCACGAGGACGACGTCGTCCATGCGCTCGAGCACGCGGCGCTGCATCCACTGCCCGGCGTCTTCAACGTGGCGGCCGACGGCGTTCTCGCCCTCTCGGAGGTGATCGGCCTGCTCGGCAAGCGCGCCGTGCAGGCGCTGCCGCCTTGGGGGACGGGGCTGCTCTCGACGCCGCTGCGCCCCCTCGGCGTGCGCATCCCCGACGAGATGCTCAACCAGCTCCGCTTCGGTCGCGGCCTCGACAACCGCCGCTACAAGGCGAGCGGGTTCGAGTACGGATACACGTCCCGGGAGACGGTCCTCGCCTTCTCCGAGCACCTGCGATTGCTGCCGATCCTGCGTGGCGTCGAGTCCAGCTACACCTACGAGGGCGAGGTCGAGCGATTCCTGCGCCGCAGCCCGCTCGCCCGGCCGCCGCAGCCGTCGCCCAGCGAAGCGTCGGGGACGGAGCGGGAGCCGTTCGGCATCTGACGGCTGATCCGCCGCAAACCCGGTTGCAGGGCTCCCGAACCCTTCCGTGGAGCCGAGTACCTGCCTACACTTCATAAAGGGAAGTGATCGCGACGGTCGAACCGGACCGTAGGTCACTCAACTCACCGTGGGGCGTAAGGCACAGATCTCAATAGTTGCGGTCGTATTCACTGCGATCGTCGCGGCGCTGCTCGTCTACGTGTGGGATTCCAACCGCAAGGACACGATCGCCGAGGGTGTGACCATCGGCGGGGTCGACGTCGGCGGCCTCGACGCCGCCGCGGCGCGCTCGCAGATCGAGACCGGTCTCGTCGAGCCCCTCGCCAAGCCCGTCGTCGTCAAGTACGGCGGCGACGAGTTCATCCTCAACCCGCACGAGGCGGACGTCAGCGCCGACTCCGAGCGGATGATCGACGAGGCCATCGCCGCCTCGCAGGAGGGTGGCCTGCTCTCGCGCACCTGGCGCAACCTCACGGGTGGCGAGGTCAACGCGGCCATCCAGCCGCAGATCCAGTACGACCACGAGGCCGTCGACCACTTCGTCAACCACATCGAGGGCAACGTCGATCAGGAGGCCGTCGACGCCAGCGTCGACCCGAGCGGGGGAGTGCTGCAGCCGGTCGCCTCCCAGCCCGGCATCAAGATCAACGACGCAACCCTTCGCGATCAGGTCGAGACCGCGCTTCAGGATCCCGCCGACCGCACGGTCAAGCCCGACGTCGAGAAGGTCAAGCCCGAGGTGACCACCGCGGAGGTCGCCGACAAGTACCCGACCTACATGGTCGTCGACCGCTCCAACTTCACGCTGACGCTGTACCGCGACCTCAAGGAGGAGAAGCAGTACACCGTCGCGATCGGCGCGCAGGGCTTCGACACCCCGACCGGGCTGTACCACATCCAGGACAAGCAGGTCGACCCTGTCTGGAGCGTCCCGGACTCCGCCTGGGCCGGCGATCTCGCGGGGACGACGGTGCCTCCGGGCCCCGACAACCCGATCAAGGCGCGCTGGATGGGCATCTTCGACGGCGCCGGTATTCACGGCACCACCGACACCGCGTCGCTCGGCAGCGCCGCCTCCCACGGCTGCGTGCGGATGTCGATCCCCGACGTGATCGACCTCTACGACCGCGTCGACGTCGGCACCCCGATCTACATCGGCTGACCTGCCGTCGGCCACGCGAGCGGGGATCGGCGGCGGCATGATCCCTGCCGGGGGCAGGGCGATCGACCCGGAGGGCGAAACGGGTCCCATGACAGCCGTTCCCTCGACCGTGCCTGTGCGCCCCAGGCGGAGATTTCCCCCGCCTGGCAATCGGCCCTCGTCGGCTACCGGCGCGAGCTCACGGCCCGGCAGCTCTCGCCGCACACCCTGCGCGCCTACTCCTCCGACCTCGAGGACCTCGCACTCTGGGCCACCGAGTCGGGTCTCGACGCGCCCGACGAGCTCACCTACCGGCGACTGCGCGGCTACGCCGCGGTCCTCGCCGGCCGGGACCTCGAACGCTCGAGCATCGGCCGCAAGCTCGCCGCCGCCCGCGGCCTCTTCGACTTCCTGACCCGCTCCGGCGCCGCGAACCAGAACCCGGCCGAACTGCTTCCGAACCCGAAGACCTCATCGCACCTCCCACGCGTCCTCGACCGCGACCAGGCCCGGGACCTGCTCGAGCGGATTCCGGCGACGACGCCGCTCGAGGTCCGCGACAGGGCGATGCTCGAGCTCGCCTACTCGTCCGGGCTTCGTTGCTCGGAGCTGGTCGGCCTCGAGGTCGATTCCATCGACTTCGACTCGGAGACGGTTCGGGTCAGGGGCAAGGGCGACCGCGAGCGCATCGTCCCACTCGGGGAACCCGCCCAGAAGGCCATGTCCGCCTACGTCGAGCGAGCCCGCCCGGCGCTGGTCGACGATCCCAAGGAGCAGGCGCTGCTGATCTCGAAGAGCGGCAGGCGGCTCTCGCCCTCGGACGTCACCCGGCGCCTCGGGCGCTGGGTCGACGAGGCCGCGATCGCCGGTCGGGTCTCGCCGCACGCGCTGCGCCATTCCTTTGCGACGCACATGCTCGAGGGTGGAGCCGACCTCCGCTCGATCCAGGAGCTGCTCGGCCACGCCAGCATCTCGACGACGCAGATCTACACCAGGGTCGAACCGGGAAGGCTTCGCGAGGCGTATGCAGGCGCCCATCCGCGAGCCTGAGCCGACCCGTCTAACGTATCGAGCACCGAGGAGACCCTGATGGAGACAAACGTCAAAGCAGTGGAGCTGAAGGAGCTTTGGCGTCGCTGCAAGGAAGACGGCGACGAGCGGGCCCGTGAGCGCCTCGTCGTCGCCTACTCGCCGCTCGTCAAGTACGTGGCCGGCCGCATGGCATCGGGCCTGCCCTCGCACGTCGAGGAGGGCGACCTGATCTCCTACGGCCTGATCGGGCTGATCGGCTCGATCGAGCGCTACGACCTCGAGCGCGAGATCAAGTTCGAGACCTATGCCGTCTCGCGCATCCGCGGCGCCATCATCGACGAGCTGCGCTCGCTCGACTGGGTGCCGCGCTCGGTGCGCGCCAAGGCGCGGGACGTCGAGAAGATCCACTCCGAGCTCGAGAATCGCCTCGGCAGGGCGCCCAGCGAGGAGGAGATGGCCGACAAGCTGGGCGTCTCCGTCGACGACTTCAGGACGACGCTGCTCGAGATCGCCAACTCCTCGGTGTTGGCGCTCGACGACCTCTGGACCGTCTCCGACGGCGACGGTGGCCAGGTGTCGCTGCTCGACACGATCCGCGACCCGAACGCCGTCGATCCGGAGGAGGCGATCGACACGGTCGAGCTCAAGGACCGGCTTGCCGACGCGATCGAGTCGCTGCCCGACCGGGAGCGGCTCGTCATCGCCCTCTACTACTACGAGACGCTCACCCTGCGGGAGATCGGAGACGTCCTCGGCGTCACCGAATCGAGGGTGTCCCAGCTGCACACGAAGGCCGTACTGGGAATGCGTTCGCACCTTTCCAACGCGGCCTGAGCGGACCGTTCGTCGGCTTTGCCGGTCGGCCGACCTCGTGATCTAACCTGCCCGGCGATGCCCGACGAGACACAACCCGACCCCTACTGCGCAGTCTGCGAGCGGCGACTGTTGCCGGGCGAGCGCCCGATCGACTTCGTGACCCGCGACGGCGCCACCGTGCTCGTCTGCGAGCTCTGCAAGCCCCGCGCGGAGGCGGCCGGATGGCTTCGCCCCGACGAGTACGAGGCGATGCGTGGCTCGGCGCCGACACGTGACCGGCGCCGGCCGCGCGGCGCGGAGCGCTGGGCGGGCTGCTGTCGCGGCTCGGTGCGCCCGTCGAGGGCCCGCAGGAGGAAGAGGGCTCCGCACCGGCTCAACCTGCACAGGCACGAGAAATGACCCCGGTCCCCGAGGAGGACTTCGCGAACGACCCGCTGGCTCCCCTGCCGGCGGAGGCGCCGCCCCTGCCGGCCGAGACGGGTATCCCCGACGCGCTCTACGCCTTCAACCACTCCGATCACCGCCGAACGGTCGCGGGCCTCTCGCGGACGCTCGGCCCGCCGCGGGCGACCGCCCTCGAGATCAAGAACGGCGGCGGGCTGCCGGCGATCCGTCTGACCATCGCCTGGGAGCTGACCTGGTACCAGTGGGAGGTCGGCCCGAGCGGACGCGGTCACGAGGTCCGCGAGTCGGGCAAGGGGGAGACCATCGATCAGCTGCGAGACGCCGACCGGGCCTGGAACCTGCTGGTCGGCACCGACGGCACCCTCCAGCAGAAGGTTGCTCCGCCTCCCGTCGCGGCCGCGGAGTGATCCGGTGAAGCTGACGGTTCACGTCGACGGTGGCTCCCGCGGCAATCCCGGACCAGCCGCGATTGCCGCCGTGCTCAGCGACGGCGACGGCGAGATCGTCTACAGCGCCGGCGAGACGATCGGCCGCGCCACCAACAACGTGGCCGAGTACCGGGCGCTGATCTTCGGGATCGAGCAGGCCAAGCTGCTCGGGGCCACCGAGCTGGACCTGGTCGGGGACTCCGAGCTGATCGTCAAGCAGGTGCAGAGGCGAATACAAGGTCAAGGACCCGAACATGAAGCCACTCCACGCCGCCGCCCACGAGGCACTGGCCGGGATCGACGATTGGTCCATCCGGCACGTCAAGCGCGAGTACAACGCCGAGGCCGACCGCCTCGTCAACGAGGCACTCGACTCCGCAGGCTGACGGACGACCTATACTCCGCCGCCGATGCGGCTGTAGCTCAGCTGGCTAGAGCGTCTGCTTGCCATGCAGAAGGTCGTGGGTTCGAATCCCATCAGCCG